>CAYWGH010000032.1:40379-67398 GCA_964457925.1 uncultured Cytophagia bacterium | reverse complement strand
GTGAAGTTGGCAACCGTTGCGCCGGTGACGAATGCGCCGCCGCTTTGCGACGGCAATTTCAAGACTTCAAGCAACCACCGCAACGCGATGATTTCAAGATATGCGGCGCCGGGAGTTACTTTGTACAGTCCGGTGTTTTGATCCCATGCTGCAGCGAGCCAATTTGCCGCCAACGTGGCAGGCAGCGAGCCGCCAATGACGAAGCCATAAAATCGCCGGCCGGCCATCGCCATGGTTGCCGGTGAACCAATTTCATCAAGCATTTGCAGCACACTTTGCGGATCAACGGGATCTTCCGGCAACGGCTGGTTGAAGCGGGACAAATTTGCGATCGCTTCGGCGCTCGGCGCAACACTGCGTGCTTCCAAATTTTGCAAATAGTTGATGGCGCGTTCCGCTGCGGCTCTTAACAACTCCTGCATATTTTTCTCCGTTCTGGGTATTCAATACGTTGAGGGTTTGACCAGCACTTCGTAGTGAATGACATGAGATTCGAATTCGAGTAAAAACGCTGCGTCCTCGGGATAGTATTTAGCCTTCTCAAAATCCTCGCCGGCAAATTTCTTGATGGCTTCAACAGAATCCCAGTGGGTGATCAATAGAAAATGTGCGCGGTCGCCTTCGATCCGCCGCAAAATAAACACACCCTGATTGCCGTCGGTCGCTTGATAATCCGGGACGCCGGTTTTTTTCAAAACTTCGAGATAGTCATCTGCTTTTGCCGCCGGCGTCATGCCGTGCCACATTCTGGCGATCATGTTATCCTCCAAAACAATTTTAGCTTCGTCGCGCCGGCTCAGGAATCGACACGCCCGTGACATAAAGCACATCATGGCGATGAAGCCTAAAACCTAATTTCTCGGCGACACGCACACTGGCGAGGTTGTCCGGCGAAGTTGTCCAACTCGGCTGCTTTCCCCGGCTTTGAATGTCTTCGCAAAGTTTTCCTGCGCAAGCTACACTGAGTCCCAGCCCGCGAAATTCGCTTTCCGTGACGACGCCAATATCCTCGTACTGCTCTCCCACAAAGAAGCTGCAGGCGACCGAAACGAGGCGTTCGTTGGCAAATGCGCCCCACGCATAACCGCTGGCTGCGAGTCGCTCCGGACCACCCCAGGTATTGCAAATCCAATTGATTTCCGGACGCAATCCCCGAAGATGAAAAACGTCTTTTGCTTCAAGACGGCGAATAAGTTTTCCCGCCGGCATTGAAAAAAACGGTTTTGCTTTTAATTCAAAAACGACACGATCCCACAACCGCAAGTCAGGAAACACCGCTCGCAGCAGCGGCGCGAATCGCTCCGGGGCCTCGACAAAACCGGCAATGCGCAGCTTCAGGTCATCCGCAGTCGCTGTCTCCGGATCGCCGGCGAGCGCATAGTTTCCCGCAGCATTCGCCAGGAGCGTGCGCGGGTTCGGACAGCGGTCAACAAAACACGCGCCATTGCCGGTGTTCAGAACATGCAAGCCAACAAGCGGGCCCGGCCGTTCCGGTGTAAACCAGCGGCGCAAAGCTTCGAGCTGACGGGGTATGAGTTGAATCATCATTTGGAATTCGCGTGTTTCATGGGAAGCGGCGCTGAGAGGCGTCAATCCAAAGGCGCGAAGTTTTTCAGAACCGGGCTTGTTGCACCTGCAGAAGTTTCATCGAAGCGCGGAACCCACAGCAGCAAATGTTCCGGCGCAAAGTCCGGATTTCATTCTGGAGTAATGGCATTGTACAAATTTACGAACACACAATCAACCGTGGCGCGATGGTTTATCGATCTGCATCAAAATACATTTCGAGATTGAATTTTTCTAAAAAATAGCGGCTGTGCCAATTCGGATTTATTCTGTCGAACAGCAGGGCCTCTGCGGCGCCCAACGGATAAAACAATTCCCGCTTGCGTTCAGCGAGCGAGAACGTTGCAAGCTCGTGGATGATGTTTTTGAATATTTCATTGGCGTGATCGGCGAAGGATTTATAATCGTGCAACGCCAGGAACTCTTGGCTCGGTTGATATTCCTGCGCCGCCAATCGCGCGATGCGATATTCGGTGTATCGCGCCACGCCTTCCTTCCACAATTGAAAGGAGAGATATTTGTAATCATCCCGACCAATCATCTTCTCGAGTTTGCGCCGCGCTTCACGGTAATCGACAATCCTGCCGGCAATCTCGCCTTGTTTTTGAGTGCCGATCATTTCTGCAAGCATTTTGCTCAAACGGGAAAACTGCCGGCTCACGTCGGCATTGGAATAGGGAAAGGGATAATCCAGCATCCACATGCCGGTCTGATCGCCGCGAGACAAATTCAGAGCCGCAACCGCCGTGTAGTAATCCGGCTGTGCCTCCTGCAATTGATGAAAATGCTCGTGCAGCATGGTCACAACCCACGGCGTGGAGGTCTTTGCCGAGGTGTTTTCCGCCTGGCCGACGACGATGGTGGAGATGCCACCAACGGCAGGGAATGTCGCAAGAAAGTGCGTTGGTTGCGTCCGCTTCCGGAAATGGACATTGCTTTGCAAAAGCGAGTCATACCCCATCAGCGTGAAATCCTGCGAGGGCCGGGGATGCCGCAGCAGAAACTCACGCTCAGGCGTGACCAACAACACGGCGAAAGGAGCCTTATCCCAATCTTCCCACACGCGATTGCCCAACGCCGCAGCGATTCTAAAAGCTTCGGCCAGGCGAATGCGATCGGTTTCAGGCAAACGCGGTTGCTGTTGCGCCCGAACACTGCAGATCATTAGTAGAAGAATTGCCGGGAAGATAAATTTCGTTTTCATATTCGGTGTTCTCGAATGTACAAACGTGTTTTCAAAAACGAGCTGCAGAATTCAGTTCTAAAAGACGCCCAGTCGATTTGACGATTTGATATGCTAAATTGAATTTTGATTCGGTCGAAAGAACCCCCAGGTCTCCAGTTGTGCAGCGACGCGGGTCTGGCCCACGACGCTGTAACCGAAGCGTTCGTAGAAGGAAACATTCCGCGCCTCCTCCGTGGTCAGCGTTACACCTTGCGAAACCGGATCGCTTTGCGACATGGCATGCACGGCATTGAGGAGTTGCCGCGCCAGACCGCGACCAGCGTGTGACCGCCGCACGCCGATCATATTCAAGTGATAATGCGGCCGGCCAATGTCAAATGACCGCGTGGCTTCACCAAAGGCCTCGTAGCGCAGCAGCGCCGCCGCGCCCAGCTCACGCCAGACTGCCTCACGAAGCCGGATAAACTCGGCGGGCGGTTGCCGTTTGCCGGGCAGCGTTAGAATTGCCGTTGCGACCAACTCATCACCGCCAAATATGCCCAGGATCGGCTCCTCGCGCCACACTCGCGCCATGACGAACAAGTTTATCAGCGTGCGCAAGCGCCGATCATAATCACCATCAACCAGCCCGAGAACGTACCGCATGACCGGATAATCTTGAAAAGCATCACAGAAAACATCAACGACCTGATGCGCTTGCGCCCCGGACAATCGGCTCACCGATGAAGCGTCGTGGATTGCAGCATTCTCGGAATTGCGGTTCATCGTGAAACTCAAATGTCACGTTTTTCCAAGATCCAGATCATCACCGGGCTTTGCGCCGGATCGAATGGCGCTCGGCCGTAGTTCCCGTAAAGTTGGGCGATGCGAAAGCCCTGACTGTGCGCCATTTGCTCGAACGCTTCCTTCTCTATTAATTCAAATTTCATCTGCAACAGCCGTTTTTCAAGCAGACGCCCGGCGCCATCAAAGAATTCAAAAAACTGTTGGCGTGAAACCACCGGATTTCCTCCTTGCTCGAATCCCGATACCACCAGCGCCCCGCTTTCAATTGGAAAGTGACCAACGAAATGCAGCAATCCATCAACTTGTTTACGGCGTATCGCCGGATTGTGCAGCGTGCAAATAAATCGCCCGCCGGGAGCAAGACACTTAAACACCGCCGCCAGCGCCGCGCGTTGATTTTCCTCGCCAAGGATTTCCATGAACGATTGAAAAGGCAGAATGGCAAGTTCGAAAGCCGAAGGCAAGCTCAATTGACAGATGTCAGCGCAAACCACCTCAGCTTGCAATCCGCTTAGCTTCAATTTCCGCGACAAAACTTCGAGCATGGCGCTCGAACTATCCACGCAAGTCAACTTCGCGCCGGCCTCAATCAACGGCAGCGACAACCGCCCGGTTCCGGCCATCAGCTCGAGAACCGGGCCTTTCACCGGCTTGATTTCCGACAGGAAAAACGGAACGTCATAATCCGCGGTGACGTAGAGATCATAAATTTCCGCAATGCTGTTGTAGTCGATACTTTGCATCGTCGCTGTTACGGTATCAGATATTTTTTTTGATTGGATAAAGCCAGGCTGCCAACAGGCCGTAAACACAAAATTCGATCATTCCAAACACAAACCATTTTGCCGCCAATGAGGCCGGGATGGGATACATGAGGTATTGATTCAAATCCACCAATATCCCCGCCAGCAGCGCGAAAAACAGTCCGTGGCGCAATCCTGCTTTCAGGCCTCCCGGTTGGGCGCAGTGCGCATAGCTCCACGCAACCAACAACGCCAGGGCAGCGGTGATAAAAAGCGACAGCCCGAGGCTGCGTTCCGCCGCAGGTCTTGTGATGGGACTCAACGCTGAGTTTGCCTCGGCAAGGATCACGAGATGCACAAGTCCGTTCCACAAGAGCGCGAACAAAAGGATCGCGCCGGATGTGATCACGAGTCGTTTGAGATTCATGATTTCCTCAAGTTCATTGCAGGACAAGCATTTTTTTGACGGCGGAAAAATTTCCAGCCCGCAGGCGGTAGAAGTAAACGCCGGAGGCCAGGCCATTGCTGCGCCAGCGGATGCGGTGCTCGCCCGCCGGTATCACGCCATTCGCCAGAGTGGCGACTTCGCGGCCCAGGGCGTCGTAAATCTTCAGCGTTGCCAATTCCGTCCTGGGAAATGAAAACGAGATGGTCGTCTCCGGATTGAAAGGATTGGGATAATTTTGCTCCAACTTGAACGTCGATATGATGATGGGATCATCATCGACGGCGGTGGCCGGATCGGTGACAAATTCATACACGCCGCCTTTGTCCAATCCCAAATAAAGCTTGTCAATCAAACCCTCGTTGATATGCAGCAATTCCCAGGCGCCTCCATATCGTGCGGACCGTTCATGGATTTCGCGCCAGCTTTCTCCGCCGTCATCGCTGATATAAAGAATGAGCGGCTGCGGATCGGAGGTCTTGAACCACGACGCGGCGAACATGCGCGTGGGCCGCGCCGGATTGATCGCAATGCCGAAAAAGAAGCGGCCGTCCTCGGCGAAAATTTCTTCCCATGTCTCTCCACCATCGGTTGTTTTTAGAATGTAGCTTTCCAATCCGGCATAGACAGTCTTGGAATCATGCGGATGAATCACCACGGTTTTTCCCGTGCTGACGTCGTCGACGATGCGAGGCCATTCTCGCCAGGTTACGCCGGAATCTTCAGATTTCCAAAGAAAGGCTTCCTCAATCGAATTCTGCCCGCCGGTCCAAATTATTTGGGGATCATTGTTATCGACGGTAATAAAATTCAGACCTGTGGCCAGCCCGCCCCAATTGCCATGGCTAATCTGCCAGCTCTTGCCGCGATCAAGCGATTTCGCGAAAACGGTGGCGCCGGTGGCAAAAAGAATGTCCGGTTGATGCGGATGGCGCTCGATTGCCAACACAGTTTCCGAAAACGCGCCGCCAAAGCCGTTTTGATAGGTTGCCCACGTTGCGCCCGCATCCGTGGTTCGATACAAAGAAACCGTATCGAATTGCGTGGAAGCGAGCATGGTATCCGCAGTGAAAACGAGCAGCGCTCTGGTCCGCTTGCCTTGCAGGCCAATTGGCGTCCATGAGGTATCCGCCGCACGAAGATCTTTTCGATACAGGCCATCCACGGTCGCTGCATACAGAAGCTGATCGTGCAGCCGCAAGGTCTGAACGGTTTTTCCTTGCAAACCAAGAAAGCGCCATTCACCTGGCTCGTTTTGAGCGAGCAGGGGCTTTGCAACCATGGCTGTGAAAAACAAAATCCGTAAAACCGCTATTTTAAGCCGTGTGAGGGTATTTTCATCCATAGGAATGTTCATGCCAAACCTCCGAAAATGAATCATCAGCGGCGCAATGGAAATTCTCCAAATTAAAAAGACGGAAAAATGGCCGTCAGAAAATTTTTTTACAGCCGGCTCATTGCTTTACAATGAATTTTGCTTTGATGACAATGAACTGCCTCTTTCTGCCCTCCATTTTTCTGTCTTTGCCTTTATGGCTCTTAGTATTCCTTGAGGAAATCAAGCGCAACCGGATTGAACGCTGCGGAATTTTCAAACGCGAGCACATGTCCGGATTCAGGAAACACCGTCAGTTTCGCGCCAGGGATTTTCTCCGCCAGCAGACGCGAGAGCCGGAACGGCGACATGATGTCCGCCTCGCCTGCGATGACATGGGTCGGCACGGTGATACGATTGAGCCGATCCAGTGTGTCGTGCGTCAAGATCGCGTCCCACTGGCGCTCGAACGCTGCGATCGATTGCGGGTGTGGGTTCGAGCGCATCTCTGCCAGAAACATTTGCTCAGCTTCCGGATTTTCGTAGAATCGCAATGAAAAGAACCACAGTCCGAATGCTTGGAATGATTCTTCCAAAGAGAGCTTGCGCCGCATATTTTTCCACGACGCGCTTAACGCTTTGTGAAAAGGCTCACTGCGGGCCCACGTACAGACCAGCGTCAGGCTCCGCACCAACTCCGGATGATTGATCGCCAATTCCTGCGCCATCATGCCGCCCATGGATTCGCCCACAATGTGGGCCTGTTTAATGCCAAGCTGTTTGAGCAATCCGGCCGCATCATCGGCAAGCTGCTTGATCGTGTAGGCGGCGGCCGGGCTTTCGTCCGTTTGGCCCGCGTCACGATTGTCGAACAGCACACACTGATAACCGGCTGCCGTAAACGCGGGCACATGCGCCGGCAACCATTCGAGATGATCGCTGGCCAGGCCGGCGATAAAAACCACTGGCTCGCCCTCCCCAGCGAGTTTATAGTACATATTCAAATCATTAACTTTCATCTTGCCCGCCAAGGGTGAAGCCGTGCGATTCGTTTTGCCGAGCTCATGTATCGCCGTCGGGCTTGGGCCAGCATTTATCTGCGCCGTGGCAGAGGCGGCGAGCAGAATTCCGGATGCCAGTAAGCCTGATGAATTCTTTATCATGTTTTGTTACCATCCTTTCGGTTATTTTGCCCACCCCTGAATGGCCGCGTGATGCGGCGCCCACGCCTCCCAAACCGATTCCGCCCATTTCTGCACGCGCCTGATGTGTTCTTTCAAGCTTCTCGCTTTTTGAACGTCGAGAATCGTTATGTCACCCAGCGATGCCGGCGGCTCGAGCCACACGAAACGGTCGCGATGCTTCAGCGCGCGCCGGATCGCTTCCGTTATCTTGGCAAAATCAAATCGGCGCTCGATAATGAGAAACAAGCTGATCAAATGAATCGCGACGGATTGAATGGATTGGCGCGAAGGCATACCCGGATGCTGAGCAGCATAGGCATCGACAGTCAGGCGATGCACGAAAGGATGGCGATACTCACCGTATTCTTTCGCCAGCACCTCGCCGTAGATGGCCCAACAGCCGGGCGATGCGCCAATATACGGATGAATCGGGCCGTCAATATCCGGCACCAGGGCGGCGCAACCACAGCATGGCGTAATTTGTTGAGTTGCTGGTTTCATTTCTCAGGCAGCGTATGTATGAATGCAGTCGAAATGCAAAACGCCGGCGGCCGGATCATCGTGATCTGCGGCGAGCATGCATTGAAAATAACTGCGGCAGACAGCGCTTTCGGCGGCATTCTTTGCGGCTTGCTCGGCATCTTCCCGGGTTTCCCAATAAACCAGATCAACCCAGTGGTTGTCTTTTCCCTTCAAGAGTTCCCGCCGGATAAATCCTTTTTGCTTGCCGAGGAAATCTCTTTGCAATACTTCCGAAGCTTGCAGCAGCGCTTTCTCATCGATGCCTGCTGCCAATTCAAAAGGCGCCCATTCAACGACTACGTTTTGGTTCATAACGTCATTGACTCCTCTCTATTTCTTGGGGTAAAGTCAGACATGCATATTTTATTTGATGAACAAAGGTGATGGGCGCGTCCTTCGCCCCTCGCTCTTCGCCTTTCGCCCTAACTCCGATGCCACAGCTCCTGATGCCGCGCATGTGTTTCCAATTCAAAATTACGTGAAAAGATTTTTTCAGCCGGCATTTCCCTTCAAACGCCAGGACGGCGCCGCTACCCCGGCACTTTTGCCCAGCGCGCGACGGCGGTGTGATGCGGCGCCCACGCCGCCCACACCGCTGCCGACCATTTTCTCACAAGAGTGGCGTGCTCTTCCACATTTCCCGCTCGGTGAACATCGAGAATTGTCATGTCCTCGCGTAATGCCGGCGGCTCGAGCCACACAAAACGGTCACGCTGCTTTAGGGTACGCCGGATCGCCTCGGTCGCCTGGTCAGAGTCGAAGCCGCGCTCAATCATGAGAAACAAGCTGATCAAATGAATCGCGACGGATTGAATCGACTGCCGCGACAGCACGCCCGGATGCTGGGCAGCATAGGCATCGACAGTCAGGCGATGCACGGCGGGATAGCGATACTCGCCGTATTCTCGTGCCAGCACTTCGCCGTAAATGGCCCAACATCCGGGCGCAGCGCCGATATAGGGATGAATCGGGCCGTCAATATCCGGCACTAGGGCCTGGCAGCCATAGCATGCGATGGTTTTATTCGTTGTTTTCATCTTTTGCAACATTCGCCAGAAGGAGGCCCTGCTCACCTTGCTAATTTTTTGCCTGAGCTTCACCACCATCTTCATTGGGTTGCGGCACCGCCTCCGGACGGTCAAGAAAAAAGATGGTGACTTCCTCATAAGGCTCTGTTCCGATATTGACGCCGCGATGGACGCGCGCCGTCGGCTCGTCCCAGTCAACCTGCCCGGGCTTGACCTCGAAGTGCTCGCGCTGCCCACCCTCGCGGTATTCGATGGCGAGCGCGTCGCCGTGCAAAATGACGGTCACGCGATGATAAGGATCGCGATGCCAGGGCATGGCTTCACCCGGGGCCAGGCGCAGGCGGCGAACGTAAGTCGTTCCGCGGTGAAAGAGAGGTTCATCGGTCATAATTAATCTTCCTCATGTTCTGGGCATTGCGCGAAGCCGGGCTGGCATGCGCTGCAGAGAGCAAAGTACATGGGCACGGCGCAAAGCGTTTTCTTGCTCGCTGCGCCATGCCCTCCGCCTCAACTCCGATGCCACACCTCCTGATGCCGCGCATGTGTTTCCAGATACGCGCCGGCGGTGAAGTGCTTGTCGTAAAACTCCAGATCGAGATGATGCGCCTGCAAATACGTCAGGATGAAAATCGACGGCACGGTGCCGGGAAATTTGCCGAACTTGTCGAACACGTAGTGCGCCATGGTGGTCACGCATTCTTTAAACTCCTCGCTGTGAACTTTGCCGGCGCCGCGCACGGCCGCGTTTTCGCGATATGGGCCTGGCGTGTTGGCATTGAACGGCCCGCCTTCACCAAATTTGCGCTTGACAAAGGCTTCCACCGCGGCACGCATGTCTTTGAAATGTGGCGGGCAAAAGCCCTCGAACACACCGGGCAATCCCGTGACATTCGGCAACGGCCAGCGTTCATCGGTATCGTAACGGAAACCCAATCCCGGCATTTCGGGATCACCGCTCGCGCCGAGCACGCTCATCGGCGTGATACCGTCGAACATCCAGCCGCCGAGGCCCAGCGCTTGCAACATCAACGCGCCAGCATAGCACGCAGTGGAAAGCTCGGCCGTCACTTCGGCGAGCGACAACTGCTCGACATACGTGAGCGGATAGGGATTCTTCACATCGACCAGCGAGCTGAACTTCTCAATGCCGGGAATCGGATTCTTGTTAATGTCATCGAAAATGCACGCGCCGTTTTGTACGAGATAACAGAGCACGGCAATATGATGCTGGGCCAAATCCGCCACCGGAATGATGAGCGTGCTGCCCGGCACATTCACGCACCAGGGATTGTGCATCTCGATGTGCGCCGGTTTCGGCGGAATGTGCATGCGCTTGTCCGACAGCTTTTTGATGCGCGAACGATGCGCTTGCAAATACGCGTTGAGATCGGTGGCGCCGTTTTCATCGGTCTTGACCAAATTATGCGCGTCGCGCGTCGGTAGAAAATAAGTGCCGTTATCGTCGGTGTAAAAAAACTCCGTCGTGTGAAATCCCGCCGCCGAAGGAAACGTGCGACCGCCAGCCGCGCTGGCGTAATTGGGAATGTTCGGCACATAATTTGGATTGAAGGGATGAAGATAAAACCATCCCGTGTTTCCGGCGGCCGCGGTGAGCACCATCATCTGCTCCAATTCGCCGAGCGGCATCGGCGCATGCCGCGATTTGAATTTCAGCGGGCCGTCTGGAATCTCCGCGCCGAGCGCGAACCGCCGCGCGCGCCGGCCATGCAAGGCCTCAATGAGCGGCATGGTGACCGCCAGCTCAAGCCCCCGTGGAATTGACGGCATGCCTTTCAGCAAGATTTTGCCCTTCTCTTTTGCGCTTTGCCCGAGCGTGCTCATACCAACGCCGGTAAGCAGTGTGCCCGCGCCGGCCAAAGTCGCGCCCAGCATTTTTCGGCGCGTCATCGACAGCCAAGAACCGGTTTTTTGCTTATCAGTCATACGATTCATCCTTTCCTGCAATTTGAGAATTAATGATTCTGTTGCCGTCCACCGAAGTGATCGTCCCAAAACCTGCACCGCGCAGGCGCCTTCGCGCAGCGCGTAGAGCAGTATTTCCCGGGAACATCCATCAATTTAAAACAATTTGTGCTGTATCTGCCATTGCGCTTCCGCGGCATACATACCCAGACACTATTGCGCCAGCAACAGGTCGAAGTCGCTTGATGAAATTTGCTTCACATCATGTTGCAATGTACGTGGCGAACCATGCCTTTTCCACTATCACAAGGGATGGTTTTAAAAAACAGAATGGCAGGGGTGATGATGCTTGCTGGCGTTTTACGCAGTTTGAAGTCAAAAGGTTGTCCGGTGCAACAGGTGAAAACGGGTTCACATTGCGGACATGCTTGTGTGTTTTACTTTTAACGCCAAGAATGTCACATCATCTTGTTGCTGTTGGCTGCCGGCCCACGCTTCGCCTGCACGCACGAGGTGCGCAATGATTTCGACGAGGGACAACGCCGCCGCCGCTGCAAACGCAACTTTCACGCGCTCATAATCAAAAATCTCCTCCTGCGTATTGAACAACTCCGGCAGCCCGTTGCTCAATAACAAAATCACATCGCCGCAAGCCGGCCGCGTTTCATGCTTGCGATAGGGAAATTCATGATGGTTGCCCAACGGCATGGCCTTCACCGAAATCTTCTCCACGGTTTTCGTAGCGGCGCGATAAAGCAACAATGGCGGCATGCCCGCAGAACACACTTCCAGCCGGCAATCTTTAATCTTCACCATCTGCAATGCCATGTAATGCCGGTGGAGATTTACGCGCGTGAGCGCGTCACTCCATTTTTTGAAGAGACGAATCCAATCCTTTTCGTGATTCAATGTGATCGAAATGCTTTTCGTCACTTTGACCATCATGCCGGCGTTCAGGCCGGGTCTGGCATAAACAACGTATCGTGCACCGCAAACGCGAGATGATAACGATCCTGCGGCCGCCAAACCTTCTTCTGGCCGCCGGCATAGCGAAACCGATAGTTAAAGGTTTGAAAGTAGATCGCCTCGCCGATGACAGCGTGCGCCAGACGTCCTGAAAATCGCGATAGGGTTCAGGAATACTATCGCGCAGCGGGAAGAACCGTAAACGTCCGGCGCCGGGCACCAATTCTGCGGCGTATTTTGATATTCCTTTGGGCTGAAGTTCTGAAGATAAGGAACGTCGGCTTCCTGCCAGACAGACGCGGGAATATTCTGTAGCTGCGCGAACAAAAGAAAGTCGTGCAGCCAAACGCATGCAAAAGGAAAAATAATGATTGTGCGAAAACCGTGAATCATGCTGACGTCCGGTTAATGGGGTTTGGTATTGTGCCGAAAGTTACATTCTTAAGCAGCCGCTTGGCACTGTCCGAAGAGATGGTTTTGGGGCCGCGCAGACAACAGGAACGTCGTGTGCCGTTTATGATTTCCGATAAAACCTTCGTACACCAAAAACAAAAATAATATGGCTTTGAAAAATACCTCCACACCGGAATGTCATTCTGGCGGAATCTTGTGAAAATTCGCTTTAGGCTGCCTGCCTCACAAGATTCCATCAAATGACGAGTAAAATCGTCATAAAAATCAAGGCAACAATGCGCGGGAATTTTACTCGGCGATTTGCCTAAGCGCGCGATTTTTCGTACAATCTGCTGCCCGGGCGACAACAAACCGTAACAAAATTCCTACAACATTCCGACGTACTTTTGAACAAGTTATGAAGCTCTTAATTGTCGAAGACAACTTCCATCTGGCGCTCGATATGCAGCAGTTTTTGCAGGACAGCGGCTTCGTTACCGAACATGTGACGACGCTGCAAGCGGCCAGCGAGAAGTTTTCCGCCTATCAATATGATCTCGTCATTGTCGATCTCGGCTTGCCGGACGGCAACGGCTTGCAGCTCATCCGGGAAATCAAAGCCGCCGAACTCGATTGCGGCATTCTGATCTTGACGGCAAAAGACGCGCTGGAAGAAAAAGTGCAGGGCCTGGATCTGGGCGCGGACGATTACATGACCAAGCCGTTTCATCAAGCCGAGCTGAACGCGCGCATTCGCTCCATTCTGCGGCGCAATAAATTCAACCGCAGCAATGTGCTGGTGTTTGACGACGTCAAAGTCGATTTGCTCGCCTCGCAAGCTTATGTTCATGAAACGCCGCTGACGTTGACCAAGAAAGAGTATGATTTGCTGCTCTACTTCCTGCAAAACCCCAATCGCATGTTAACCAAAGAAAGCATTGCGGAACACCTGTGGGGCGATCACATCGACGAGGCTGACAGCTTCGATTTTATTTACAATCACATCAAGAATCTTCGCAAGAAAATCACCGGCGCCGGCGGCAAGAATTACATCAAAGCGTTGTACGGCATGGGATACAAATTTTCAAGCGAGAGTTAGGCGGCTGAACATGAAAAACGCCCGCGCCTTCAAACTGCTGTCCAAAACAACTTTTATTTATCTCATTTTCACCTTCATCGCTTTCTTCAGCAGCGCATTGTTTCTCACGAAAGAGGCGGATGAATTCATTGAAAAGAATTTGGAAAGCCGCTTTCACAATTCCGCAGACAGAATCAAACGGCATCTCGAAGCGGGGAAGCCCTTGAGTGAGTTGTCTTCCGGAACGCATATCGTGGTGTTGGGCGAAGCCCCGCGCCCCGGAACCCTGCCGGTCATCGGCGACACACTGATTTACAACGCCGAGCAAGATCAAATGCAGCGTTTCCGCAAAAAAACCGTTTTCCTGGAAGCCAACGGCCGGCATTATCAGGTGACCATGCTCAAAACCGTCGAAGATTTTTTGGGGCTGCGCGACGACATCTTCGGCGCCTTGATTCCAGCATTCGTGCTGTTGGCCGGCGCGATTGTGTTGTTCAATATCTTCCTGTCCGGTTATTTCTTCCGGCCCTTCAACAAAATTCTGGGGCTGATGAAAACTTACAAAGTCGGGCAAAAAATCAATGTAGAACGAATTGACACCAGCACGCTGGAATTCCGCAAAATGCAGGATTTGTATCATCAAATGATCGACCGCATCGAAGCGGATTACCGGAATCTGAAGGAATACACCGAAAACATGGCGCACGAGATGCAGACGCCGTTGGCCGTAATTCGCAACAAAACGGAAAACCTGCTCGCCCGGGAAGACGTCATGCAGCACCATGCTGAAACGGTGAAAATCATCTATGATGAAGCCAATCATTTGTCAAAGCTCGGCAATACGCTGAATCTGCTCACCAAAATCGAAAACGGCGAATTCGGCAATGCTGTCGAGGTGGCGACGCGCCCGGCCATTGAAAAACATATTGCGGCCATTGAAGAATTGGCGCGCTTGAAATCGTTGGAGATTGCCGCCGATCTTTCGGACGCGCATCGTGTGTTCATCGATCCTTTTCTCTTCGACATTGTTCTGAAAAATTTACTGCGCAATGCCATCAGTTATGGCGTTCCTCCCGGGCCAATCCGTTTGCACACCGATGCCGAGGGCCTGACCGTCAGCAACTACGGGCCGCCGCTGGACACCCCGCCTGACAAAATCTTTGAGCGCTTCTCGAGCCATCGGCATAAGAAAAATTCCTTGGGATTGGGGCTTTCGCTGGTTAAAAAAATCTGCGAATTGAACGACCTGAGCATAGAATATCGGTATGCTGAGGGGCAACACTGTTTCAGCGTGCAAAAGTTGCGCGCCTGAACCTCGTTGCCATGCGCTCGCATTCACCTCCATTACAACCTACAACAATTCTACAGTTTCGAGCGGTATTGTCGGGTTTGTATAAAATCAGTTTATTTCAACCTGGGTGAATTACCTTCTTCTTTTGCACGGCAACCATAGGAATCCATTCGAATGCGAAACGTTTCAATCTTAAAATTAATTCTGCTCGCGGCGTGGGCGGGCGCCGCTCCGGCGCAGGAACATCCCGGCGTGATTACGGGCAGGGTTTTGGATGCGGCTTCTCAAGAGCCGATTGAATATGCCAATGTCATTCTGTTTCGCCAAAGCGACAGCGTCATGGTCACAGGGACAACCTCTCAAGAAGACGGCCGATTTAAAATCGCCGCGCTTGCTCCGGGAAATTACTACGTCAACATCCAATTTATCGGCTACAAAACGCGTCACCTGGGCAAGCTCGCCATCACACCGGCAAAAGCGGAGATCAACCTGGGAAAAATCTTGCTGGAACAGACAGCGTTGAACATGGAAACCGTTGAGGTGCAGGGCGAAGCGCCAGGTATGACGTATCACCTCGACAAAAAAGTGATCAATGTCAGCCGGCAAGCAACCGCGCTCTCGGGCACGGCGGTGGACGTTTTGGAGAATGTGCCTTCGGTAACCGTGGATATTGAAGGCAATGTCAGTTTGCGCGGCAGCGGCAATTTCACGGTGTTGATCGACGGCCGGCCTTCGGTGCTGGATCCCAGCGAGGCCTTGCAGCAAATTCCGGCAGGCGCCATTGAAAACATCGAAATCGTTACCAATCCCTCCGCGAAATACGATCCTCAGGGCGCCTCCGGCATCATCAATGTTGTTTTGAAAAAGGAACGGCGCGAGGGCCGCAGCGGCATCGCGAATCTCAACGCCGGCACCGGCGACAAGTATGGCGGCGATTTTTTGTATGATTACAAGAATCACAGTTATCAAGCCACGCTGGGCCTGGATTACAACCAACGACTGTTCAGCGGAGACGATCGCGAGCAGAATGAAACGCGGCGAGAGGGCAGCGTGTCGTTCTTCGAATCCGCCGGCGTTTCACAGCGCAAAAATATTGCGCTGGGTATGCGCGGCGAGTTCAAGCTGAATCTCTCGCGCAAAGATTTTTTGAGCGCCGGGGGGCGTTACGGCACTCGCGATTCCCGACAGGAGGAGGATTTGAATTATGCCGAATGGTCGGGCGCGGAAAGCACACGACAGCATTACACCAGCAATAATGATCGCTTGCGCACGCGCGATTTTTTTGCGCTGAATTTATCCTACCAGCATCACTTTGCGCCCAAAGGACATGAGCTTTCGGCAGAACTATTCTTCAGCAGCCGTGAAGGCGACGAAACCACCACCAACGGCCTGCTCACCAGCGAAGCCGTGCAAGTCAGCGGCCGGCGCTCGACAGAAGGCGGGCCTTCACGAGAAGTTCGCACCAAACTTGATTACACGCTGGCTCTGGGCAAAAAGGCAAAATTTGAAGCAGGCTATCATAGCGAAATCGAGCGCGACGAGGAAAACACCGGATTGGCGGAGTATGATGCGGTGGCGGGTGATTATCTGGTGCTGCCACAGTTCAGCAATCGCACGCGCTACAATGAGGACACGCATGCGTTTTACACGCTCTACGCGAACGAATTGGGCAAGCTGGGATTTCAAGGAGGTTTGCGCACGGAATATACCGGCCGCACCATCATTTTTACCGGTTCGACCGGGGCTAATGCAACCGGCGCAACGCAGCCCTTCACCATCGGCCGCTGGGATTACTTTCCCACCCTGCATTTTTCACATCAATTCGCGGTGGGGCAGCAGGCCATGGCGAGTTACACCCGTCGCATCGACCGGCCGGGCGGCGGCGATCTCGAGCCATTTCAAACCTGGATCGACGCCTACAACGTTCACGTCGGCAATCCCGACCTGCTGCCGGAATACATCGACTCCTATGAGCTTGGCTATCAAACCCATCTGGGCCGGAGCTTGATTTCGCTGGAGTCGTATTATCGCAAAACGCACAATCGCATCGAAGAGGTTCGTTCCGTTTATGCCGACAATGTCACGCTGCATTCGGAGGCGAATATCGGTAAAGATCATGCGCTGGGCGGCGAACTGGCTTTGAATGTCGATCTTCACAAAAAATGGAACATCAATCTCACCGGTAATCTTTATCAGTATCGCATTACCGGCGCGCTTTTCGGAGAAACTTTTGCGCGTGAAAGTTTTAATTGGAACACGCGCATGAGCAACGCGATCAAATTCAACAAATCTCTGCAACTCCAACTCGACGGCATTTATGACAGCCCCTCGGTATCTTCACAGGGCCGGCGTGAGGGATTTTTTACGGCGAACGTCGCTGTCAAATTCGAGATTATTGATAAGCTGCTCTCTGCCACGCTGCAAGTGAGAGATTTGTTCGACTCTGCCAAGCGCGAAGCCATCTCACAGGGCGCGGATTTTTATAACTACCGCTATTCCACACGCGAAGCGCCGGTGGTAATGTTGAATCTCAAATACAATTTCAACAATTATAAAGCCGAGCGTGAACGCCGGCAAAATGGCGAGGATCAAGAGGATGACGATTTGTGAGATCATCTCAGCATGAGAATTCACCATCTCCCTCAAAAATTTGATTAAAGGCTCAAGTCTTTGAGTGTTTTTGCCGGATGCAAAACTCTTTCCCGCTTGCATAATCTGAATGCGCGATAATTCTTAAGCGCTTACAGCAGCGCCATTCCAATTGGTCCGCTCGCGGCATTGGTATGGGCTTTGCCCTTTGACATGGGCGCTAACCCATTTTTTTCTTGCGTGTGCCTTACGTTCCCTCAAAATCGGGAGGATGGAAAATGAAGGCGCCCATTCTGCTTCACAAGCCCGCCTGTCTTTTGGCCGTGTTGTTATCCTTTCCACTCGTTTCCCATTCCCAGCTCATCTCCGTGAGATCTGTACCAGTCGCCGCTGCCGAACAATTTCTGTTGGCTCCTTCTCAAAACCTCGGCATGGGCGGCGTCTCGCTTGCCGTGCCGGATCCCTCTTTCGACCCCTTTATCAACCCTGCGAAGGGCGCGCGCATTCGCGGAGCCTATTTGTTCAGCTCGCCGGTTTTCAGCAATATTACAGATGGAAATGGCGGCATTCGCAGCCTGCCGTTAGGCGCTTTAGTTGGCTCCAAGGAATGGTTCGGCGGTTTGAATCTCGCCGTGCAAAAGCACAATGATCGGGACAATCAAGGTGAGTTTCGAATCGTCCGGCCTGACGACATTTGGCAGAACACCGGCATTATCCTGACGGACGATAACAAAACTAATACGTATGTCGCCGGCTTGATCGGAAAAAAACTGCCAGGCACGAACCTGTCCCTCGCGGCCAGCGTGTCATGGGCAGAATTGGAGGCCATGCAGGGCGTCGATTTTTTATACTCCTTCAATTCTCAACTCGTGCAATATGGCCGCCTGGAGGATTATCGCCTCGGATTGTTGCAGGAAGGCCCCGGTCAGCCTTCGTTTGAGCTATTGCTGCTGCACAACCGGGTCAAAATGACGCATGATCTCTATCGCAGGTTTTGGAGCTGGGAAGGTGATTTTATAAATCCCCAGTTTAGCACAAGACTGGAGCGAAATCTCGACCAGACGAATACGTGGGGACTGCACGCGGGAATCACAACGCCAATGGCGCGTGAAGGCGGGCGCGCCGGCTTGATCTTGACGGTCAATCGCAAATCCCATCCGAAGATACCGAACTACGAGATCATGAATATTCCGCGAGACCCGGGCACAACTTGGGCTTTCAACTTTGGCGCCGGCCTGGCGAATGAAAAAGGGCCGAGCGTCATGGCTGTTGATTTTATTTTTGAACCGATCTGGAGCCACACCTGGGCCGATGCGGCGGAACCGACAATCTCACGCAGCGGCGAGAATATTCCTGCGGGAGGGAAAACGGTGGAAAACTACTTTCGGTTTTCAAATTGGCTGGTACGTCTGGGTCTAAGTGGACAACAAAACAATTTCGGTTTCCAGCTTGGCCTGCAGGGGCGTTTGATCAACTACCGCCTCAAACAAACCGATTTCATTGCAGCCACGCGCAGAACGCAAAAGGAGTCTTGGGGAGAATGGACGCCGAGCATTGGATTCAATCTCGATTTTCCGGCTCTTCAGATCCGTTATTCCGGCATGATGACCATCGGAACCGGGCAGCCCGGGGTCGACTTTGTCGAAGCGGCAATGACAGATGCGCACAGCTATGGCAGCAATTTCATTATCGCGCCGGCCGGCCTTCTCACACTGCAAGATGCGCTTGTGCTCACGCATCAGTTTTCTTTCGTGATTGCGCTGCAATCACTCATGCATTAACCCCGAAGGGTTTGCGCCCTCTTACGATGACAAATTCACCGGGGATGTTGTAGCCGTTCCCGTTGCGATATCCTGCAATCGAATCCAAATACTCGGCATAAGCTTCCTGGCGCGTGCGTTCGTCAAAGCGCGCATGCGCCAATGCAACCGGCCCGCCGATGAACGCAGCACCGCAGGCGTCTTCGGAAGAGTCATAATGCAAAAGCGTGGCAATCCTTTCTAAAACGACTTCTTCAAAACCGGCGGCGAGGAATGTTTGTTTGAGCAAATCGCCCGTTCCCAATTGAAAAAACAACGGGCATACTTCGCTTTGCACACGCGCATCAACGATGGGGAAAATCTCTGCCCAGCCGCAATGCGCGCGCTTGCCCCATACCGCAGCCACCGCACGCCCGCCGGATTTCAATGCGGATTTCATTTCTCTGAGCGCCTGCAAAGGATCCGGGAAATACATCATGCCGAGTCCGCACAGCGCTGCATCAAATCCGGTTTCAGGAAGCTGCAAATCCTCCGCATCGCGGCGCAGCCAGGCAATATGAGAAAACCCTCGCTCGACGGCGCGGGCGCGGCCCAATTCCACCATTTGTTCTGAGATATCTGTGGCGACAACTTTGCCCTCTGCGCCAACCTGCGCGGCCGCCGGAAAGGTGATTAAACCCGTGCCGCAAGCAACCTCGAGCACAGCCTCGCCGCGCTGCAAGCCGGCCATCTCCAACAGCCTGGTTTGCGCCGGTTGCAATTGTTGTTGCCAATACTGTTCATAAAAATCGGCGGCTTTGTCCCAGCCATAACGCTGAATCCGCCGTTGCAGTTTAGGTTCCATAAGATGGCTTTGTGAGGTTTATTGCTTGATTTTTTAAACTCCCCATTCAAAAAATTTCCCAAGCCGGATTTGCTGACGGCGTTTCGTATCAGAGGATTTTCCGGAACAAAAACGTTATTTCTTTTGACTTGCGATGAAGCGAACCTCTCTGCGCATCTGTTGTGGCCGGCGAAAAATGTCGAGATAAGAGCTGTGTTCATCCGCGACATCCAACACGCGCAAAATCTCTTCTCGCGGAGCCGGACTTTCGACATTCACCAGATACCGCACTTCCAGATAACCCGCCGGCGCCTCCGCCAGGGCGTACTCACCGCGTACATCCATGTCAGCCTGAATCTCGACTTCGAGATTTGTGATCGTCACGCCGAGTTTGGCGGCCCACATCATATACCCCATGGCCAGGCAACTGCCCAAGGCGCCGCGTCCAAGAATTCCCGGATTGGGGCCGGCATTCGCGCCGCCGCGATTTTCGCCCATGTCTGTGACAATTTTCCACGCGCCTTCGGAAATTTCACACATTAATCCGTCGCGCACACTGATTTTGGTAATCGCTGTTTTCCTGCCCAGCGCGGGCCGAAGCTGCAAGGCTTTTTCATTGCGTTCAAAAGCGATTTTGATGCGCTGCATACTTTCCATAAGCGTCTTTCAAATCAAACTTGTTTCGCGTCAATCTTGAACGATTGTCGCATGTGCGCAAGACAACAGCAAACCGGCGGCAGGCTCAATACAAACTCAGCATCTGTAACGCTTCAGCAAAAGTATTCTTCGTCGCTTCCACTGTCGGGGCCGCCGGCGAAGCAGCCACATGCAACGTTTCGTTGCGCTCGGCTTTCTCCGGATCGAACAGCTCAAACAACTCCTGCAGATCTTCTTCGGTAAACTCCACGGCAGGTATCTCAAAAAAATTGTCGAACAGGGCCATCGTTATCTCCTGATTAGAACAAACCCCGCGCGAGACAAAAGGGCAAAACGAGGTAGAGCAGGGTGTCGCGCACGAGATAATACACAAAAATAATCGCTAAAAACTTCGGGCCTCTTTGGCGCAGCAATGCCTTGAATCCGGATTGCTTGACGATCAGCATGCTATCAAGGATGTAGTATTGGTACAAGCGAAACAGCGTGCTTTGTCGCACGCTTCGCGTCACGGCGGTTCGCGAACTCACGCGAGTCCTCCACTTTTGAGAGACGTCATTTTCTTTGGTTGAACTTTCCGGGTGAAGTCGAGCAAAGGCGTTTTGCCTTCATTCGACTTCCCGAAATGTTGTGCTGAATCCGTTTGAAACGCGTGTCGACCTCTATCGCGATAAAACCCGACGATCGCCACGTGATGCTACTCTGCTTGTGATGCAGCAACCGCAGGCGCTGCGCCAACCGAAGCGAGACTCGCTTTGGGTTGCAGCGCGGGAATGAGCATCGGCACCTGGCGGCGATAATTCACGTATCTGTCGCCATGCTCGCGCACCAAATCGCGCTCTTCCAGTTGAATTGCGATGAGAATGTAGCCGGTGGTCGCCAGCGCAAACACCAGATGCGCAACCGTCATGGTCGGCGTGGCCCAGAAACCGAACAAGAAGCCGAGGTAGAGCGGGTGGCGCACATATTTGTAGATCACCGGCATCACGAATCCAACCGGCCGGTATTCTTTGCCGCGCAAATACAGCCACACCTGGCGCAGGCCAAACAGATCGAAGTGATTGATCAAAAACGTGGTAAGCAACACCAACAGCCAGCCGAAGGCAAACAAGCTGTAAAGCACCGCCCGGCCAGCGGGATTTTGCACGTCCCAAATCACGCCGCCGATTGGCTCCCATTTCCAGAACATCAAGATCAGGCACAGGCTGGCAAGCAAGACGAACGTGCTGCGCTCCGCGGCTTTGGGAATGAAGCGTGTAATCATGCGCTTGAAACTTTGCCGCGCCATCACGCTGTGCTGCACGGCGAACAAGCCGAGCAACGCGGCGTTGACGAGTAAGGCCGTTGCCAACGGCGCGGTGGGCGCGGAGTCAATCGACTTGGGCACCAGAATGTTGCCGACGAAACCGGCAGCGTAACAAAATGTTACGAAAAAAATGGCGTAAGACACCACGCCGTACAGAAAAACCAGCAGTCGTTTCATAGCGATTTTTCCTTTCTGCAAATGTCTTTTTGATGCTTTGTAAATAAACTGCGGCCGCTTACTGGGCGCTAATATACGCGGCGAAGCGAGGGTTTTCTACTGTCGCAAGGGATGGTTTGGGAGGAACTATACAAAGAGATAAGTGGGAAGATTGCCGGGGAATTTCTACCATAGAAATAAATTATGCCAGGCGTGCAGCCTGCGCATGGGATCCCGGCTAGCTTCTTCGTATCGCTGCAAAAATTTCTTTTGCCAAAATTGGCAAAACCGAACCTTGAAAATCGCCTTCAGACATATAGCGCGTCACGATCTTGTCGTTGTCCGCCATCCGCTCGATCATGAAATCCTCGATCAGCTTCCGGATGCCCAGCTCGAACTTGTCCAGCGGATTGGCGAGCGCGGTTTGAATCACCTGCTGATTCTTGCAGGCTTTCTCTTTGATCTGCTGAAAGAAAAGCCGGTCTTCTTCGTTGAACTGCGTGCCGAAGCGTTCGTTCAACACCTCGAT
Source organism: uncultured Cytophagia bacterium (assembly GCA_964457925.1). Lineage (GTDB taxonomy): Bacteria > Zhuqueibacterota > Zhuqueibacteria > Zhuqueibacterales > Zhuqueibacteraceae > Coneutiohabitans. Next base: position 45,155 of record CAYWGH010000032.1, on the reverse strand, counting down.
GATCTCTGACAACGGCGCCTTCTCATCTTGAGCCTTGCCGGTGCCCACATCGGTGGGGCTTTTGACGTATTGCGCTTCGCCTTCGGCAATTTTGATGGCACCGGAAAAAATCCGTTCCATGCGGTAGTATTGCAATTCCACTTCATCACCGACCTTGACAATGGCAACGCCCCGATCAAGCGGCAGATGCGGTAACAGCAAGCGGCCAAAGCTATAGAGCATTTCCAAATCCGCATCGGCATAAGGTATGATCTGACTCAGGAAAGAATAAAGCCTGACATAAGAATTCAGTTTTTCGCGAAATTCTCTCCGCTTTTCCTCATCGTCGATGGCTTTGAAACGATCCACCGCCGGCTGGAGATGGCGTTGCATCTGCGCGTGATCCGCCGCTTTCTGCTGCTCCGCCGGCTTATAAAAAACTTTCGCGAAAGCCTCCACCTCGTTCCAGTGATAAACCTGCACTTGATCCAATTCGTGCTTCAGCGTTTCCAACTTCAACGGATCTGAAACCTCCTGCAAACTGGTGGTGTCGTAATACGGCTTGAACGCGCGGTAGATGTCTTCCGCTTCGTTCACAAAATCCAGCACAAACGGCGCGTCTTTGCCGGGGATCATGCGATTCAAGCGCGACAGCGTTTGCACCGCCTGCACGCCGTCGAGGCGCTTGTCCACGTACATCGTGTGCAGCAGCGGCTGGTCGAAACCGGTTTGATACTTGTTCGCCACCAGCAAGATTTGATAATCCGGCGACTCGAACCGTTCGGGAAGCTGCGATTCGCTGATCGGCTTGCCCGAAACGATGTCAAGATTCATTCCCGGCTCGGTGTATTCAAGATTGGTGTCCGGATCTTTCAACTTTCCGCTGAACGCCACGAGTGTGTGAATATCGTTGTAGCCGTTCTCTTTGATGTAGTCGTCAAACGCGAGTTTATAACGCACCGCATGCAAACGCGAGGACGTCACCACCATCGCTTTGGCGCGGCCGCCGAGGCGAGGCCGCACGCTGCGCCGGAAATGCTCGACCATCACCTCGGTTTTTTGCTCGAGGTTGTACGGATGCAAACTCATGAACTTGGCCAGCGCGCGCGTGGCTTTTTTCATCGGCAGATCGGGATCGTCTTCGGCGGCTTTGAGCAGCTTGTAATAAGTGGCATACGTGGTGTAATTCGTCAGCACATCGAGAATGAAATTTTCCTCAATCGCCTGGCGCATGCTGTAAATGTGAAAAGCCTCGGGTTTGCCGCTGCTTCCCATTCTGCCGAAAAGCTCAATCGTCTTGCCTTTCGGCGTGGCCGTGAAAGCAAAAAAACTCAGATTCGGCTGCCGGCCGCGCGATTGTATGACTTGATTCAAGCGATCTTCCCAATCTGCTTCGCCTTCTTCATCCGTTGCCCCAGCGCCGAGAACGCCTTTCAGTTCGCGCGCGGTTTCGCCGGTTTGGCTGGAATGGGCCTCGTCCACGATCACCGCATATTTTCTCGATGCGATGGCCGCTTCCCATTCTTTCGCCTTTTGTTTTTCCTCCTCCGTCGCTTTCTCCTGACTCTCCGCGCCGGCGGCATAAAGCAGGCCGCGCAGCACAAAGGGAAATTTCTGCAGCGTCGTGACCACGATCTTGGTGCCGTCGATCAGCGCCGCGGCCAGTTGCTTGGCGTCTTCGTCAATCGCCTTCACCACGCCTTGCGCGTGTTCGATTTGGTAAATCGCGTCTTGCAGTTGTTGATCGAGCACGCGCCGGTCCGTGATGACGATAACGCAATCGAAAACTTTTTCGTCGTGCGCCGTGTGCAAGCTCGCCAGCCGGTGCGAGAGCCACGAGATGCTGTTGGTCTTGCCGCTGCCGGCAGAATGTTGGATCAAATAATTGTGGCCGGCGCCTTCCTGCCGGGCAGTCGCGACGATTTTGCGCACTGCATCGAGTTGGTGATAGCGCGGAAAGACCAGCGTTTCTTTGGTGATTCTCTTTTGCCCCCCGCGGCCATCATCGACTTTCTCATCTTTTTTCTCAATGAACATGAAGTGGCCGAGAATGTCGAGAAAACTGTCGAACTTCAGCGCCTCTTCCCAAAAGTAGCCGGTGCGATAGCCGGAAGGGTGCTGCGGATTGCCGGCGCCGCATTGAATCTCGCCCGGATGGCTGCCGCGATTGAACGGCAGAAAATGCGTCGCCTCTTTGCGCAGATGCGTCGTCATGTAAACTTCATCAGGATCAACCGCAAAATGCACCAGTGCGCGTTTCTTGAATTGGAACAGCGGCGCTGCGGGATCGCGATCGTCTTGATACTGCTTCACCGCATGACGCCAATTCTGTCCGGTGCCGGGATTCTTCAGCTCGCAGGTTGCCACCGGCACGCCGTTCACCGCCAACAGCAAATCAACCGTGTCGTGTTTCCCGGGATGGCACGGCACCTGCCGCGTCACCGTCAACTGGTTTTTATTGAACAGCGCGAGTATGTCATAATTCAAGCCGTGCGCCGGTTTGAAATAGGCGAGGCGGAACGTCTTGCCATAAAACTTGAAGCCGTGCCGCAGAACGTGCAGCGCGCCCTTCAGCTCCAGTTCTTTGACCAGCGCGTTGATGAGCAGGCTTTCCAAGGCGTCGCGGTGCAGGCCGCGCATCTGCTCCCAAAGTTTAGTTTGCGTTTCTTGCAAGAAAGCAAAGATGCGCGCTGGAAACAGCGCGGTTTCCACGTCCCATTCCGCCGTGGTGCCGGGCTGCCATTCGGATTGATTCAGCAGAATGGATTCAACGTAGGTTTCGAAGGCTTTTTCGGTGGTTTGGGACATGGCAAGCCTCATGATCGTTTTGAACTATTCGATTTTTTTGAATAGTTGCCGGTTCGCGTCTTGAACTGTCAAAAATGCTTTGCCAGTTGCCGGCAGTACTCCGGATTTTCCGGATAACCGCGTAGCGGTGCGATGTTTATAGATTGGGTACAGCACCATTTTCTAAACCCTGGAAGGGTGACATGTGAAAAGCATTTGCCAACATGCCACCCCTGACGGGGTTTTGGCGTTGATATTGGCATGCCGGCTATAAACATTTCACGCCTCCGGCGTTGGGCGAATCAGCGCTCACAACTGCCGGCTTCACTTGGCTTCTCTCACATCAATCTTTCCGGTCACCGCGGCGGTGATGAGCGCGGTGCGGTATTCTTGCAAGCGGGCAATGGCTTCCTCCACCTTTGCCGCCATTTGATCGATCTTCGCGGTCTCGCGGTCGAGGTAGTCGGCGATGGTGCGTTGTTCGGTCAATGAAGATTGTGATAAACCGCGTAGCGGTGAAATGTTTATAGACCGGGAACATCATCATTGTCTGAACCCCGATAGGGGTGACATGTGAAAAGCATTTGCCAACATGCCACCCCTGACGGGGTTTTGGCGTTGATATTGGCATGCCGGCTATAAACATTTCACGCCTCCGGCGTTGGGCGAATCAGCGCTCACAACTGCCGGCTTCACTTGGCTTCTCTCACATCAATCTTTCCGGTCACCGCGGCGGTGATGAGCGCGGTGCGGTATTCTTGCAAGCGGGCAATGGCTTCCTCCACCTTTGCCGCCATTTGATCGATCTTCGCGGTCTCGCGGTCCAGAAGTCGGCAGTGGCGTCCCGCTTGCGTCATAACAATTCCTTGAATGTGCCGACAATTTACGCCGAAGGCGTTTTACACCAAAGCCCAGGGCGCGTTTTTTGAGCGCCCTGGGAACGAAAGGATACAATTCACCGGAACCCCATCGGGGTTCCACACCGCCACAGATCAATCCCAGGCATATCGTTCATCAATTTCAACGCCATATTTTTTACAGAGGCGCCTGAACTCATCCTGGAACGACTCCTTGCCATGGTGCCTCTCTTGATTGACGATATATTTTTCGACCTCTTCCACATGCGAGGGGCTAATTGAAAACGCACCGTAGCCATCTTGCCAATGAAAAGATGACAACTCATTTTTCTGCGTTTTGATCCATGTCGAAGATGAACGTTTCAGCTCGCGCAGGAAATCCGATATCGCCCGGGTCTTGGCGTGCCGCGTTAAAAGATGGACATGGTCCTCAACGCCGCCAATCTTCAGCGCCGGACAATCGAGGTTTTTGCAGATGCCGGCCATGTAGCCGAATAATTTCTCTCGCAAATCCCGGTCGCCCAAATAAGGATGGCGCTGCTTGGTGGAAAAGACGATATGCAAATAAACCTGCACGAGCGATTGGGGCATGATGGCTCCACCTTTTGTTGAACCCTTTCAGGGTTCGTGGTTGTATTCATCTTTTCCCGAGGGTAGCGCGACGCGCTACCCTCGGCTTTGGTGTTGGACGCCTGCGGCGTCTTTATATTTTCTCACATCAATCTTCCCCGTCACCGCGGCGGTGATGAGCGCGGTGCGGTATTCTTGCAAGCGGGCAATGGCTTCCTCCACCTTTGCCGCCATTTGATCGATCTTCGCGGTCTCGCGGTCGAGGTAGTCGGCGATGGTGCGTTGTTCGGTCAATGAAGATTGTGATAAACCGCGTAGCGGTGAAATGTTTATAGACCGGGAACATCATCATTGTCTGAACCCCGATAGGGGTGACATGTGAAAAGCATTTGCCAACATGCCACCCCTGACGGGGTTTTGGCGTTGATATTGGCATGCCGGCTATAAACATTTCACGCCTCCGGCGTTGGGCGAATCAGCGCTCACAACTGCCGGCTTCACTTGGCTTCTCTCACATCAATCTTTCCGGTCACCGCGGCGGTGATGAGCGCGGTGCGGTATTCTTGCAAGCGGGCAATGGCTT
>CAYWGH010000032.1:0-40279 GCA_964457925.1 uncultured Cytophagia bacterium | reverse complement strand
CGGTGATGAGCGCGGTGCGGTATTCTTGCAAGCGGGCAATGGCTTCCTCCACCTTGGCCGCCATTTGATCGAGCTTCGCGGTCTCGCGATCGAGGTAGTCGGCGAGGGCGCGTTGCTCGGACAGCGGCGGAACTGGTATCTTCAGTTTATTTATCATTTCTACTGAAAGTCCCGGTTGTGCCGCAGAAATCGAGTATTGATTCAAATTCATTGATCTCAGCAATTCGCCCAACCAAAACGTGGCAAGTTCTGTTAACGGTGAAACAACGACAGCATGTTCCGATGCCCAAAATTTGCCTTTAGCGTAATTGATATTTCCACATAACGCCCCTTGCCTCCCGATCAAGACATAGTGCCCTTCATGGCTAAATCGAGATGAATAACCTCTTATTCCATTCCCCCCGAAGACAGGAAACTCACCATCATCCTCAAGTTCCTCTGATGTAATGTTTTCGCCACTCTTTAGCAGAGCAAGATGCCGAATTTTTTTTGCTTCCCAATGCTCCGGCACCTCGCCGAGCCATTCGATGCCGGAGGGTTTGAGCTTGGGATGCGGATCAAGGCCGGCGGCGCGGGCAGCTTCGGGCGGCAGGCCGCGCGTGACCGTGCGCGAGATGAGCGCGGTGCGCTTTTCCTTCAGCTTCTCGATCAACTCCCGTTTCTTCGCCACCAGCGTGTCCAACTTCGCCGTCTCGCGGTCAAGAAAATCGGCGATGGCGCGTTGTTCGGGGACATCTGGCCAAGCACTCCAAAAGCGATAAATGTTCTCTGGACTTACTCGCTGATGGCTGCGTGTGACTGACTGCACCCACGAGTCGAGTCGCTGACGAAAATTCTCAGAAGAAACGAGATACTCCAAGAATCGCAAATGGCATTTCGTCGACTTTAGAGCGACAAATTCAGTTGAAGCTATTGTGATCTGCTCTTTGGGCTCTGCTTGGCAGATAGTTGCTTTTCTCGGGTTTAGTCGTGACACCAAAACCACTGGCTCCGTAATGGCTTGTTTTGCACTCTCAACGTCCTCGCCATTTTCAACTATCCCAGTACCAAACTCTTGAATCGCAGGAATCGAGTAATGAAAGACTTCTTTGCCTGCAAACACCTCCGTGGGCACTTGCTTTCGTTCTGTATCAAGGATTGCATCTGAGCGTAGAACAATCCAATGCTCCGGCACCTCGCCGAGCCATTCGACGCCGCTGGGTTTGTATTTGGGATAGGCCGGGTATTTCACAACGCATCTCCTTTTTCTTCTTGCCGCATCATTTGGCCAAAATCGTCATCGGCTTTCGGCGGCAGAGGCCGCCTCTTGTCCCGCAGGGACACCGTGAAAATAGCCCCGCGATTCATCGCGGGGAAATGGGATCCATGAACCATCCCAGTCCCGCCAGGGACGAATGAACCCGGGATGTTGATGAAATCGAAAACGTCTTTTTCAACCGTCCCTGCGGGACTTTTACATCTTCATGAATATACATTTCCCGCTATTGTCGCATGTCCCTTCGGGACAATATGAAACCGAGGTTCGCAACGCCATCATTACCCCAACCAATATCTTTCATCATATGCAATCCCGTGCTTTTTCAAAATGGCCCGATATTCTTCTTCAAATGTTTCTTTGCGATGATGCTCGTGTTGATTGTTGATGTATGCGATCGTGGCCTGAACGTGAGAAATGCTGATGCTAAACGCGCCGTAGCCTTCTTGCCATTCGAAGCCGCGGTGAGAAGGAAAAGTATCAGATATCCATTTCGAAGAGCCGCCTTTGACCAGTTGAATCGCTTTCGCAATCGTGATCGTTGCCGGCAAAGATAGAAACACATGGGCATGATCTTCGACCCCGCCGATGGCGAGGGCTTTCATCTTGTTCTCACGGGCGATACCGCCCATGTACGGCCACAGCCGCGCTTCAAGTTCCGGCGTGATAATTTTTTGGCGATGTTTGGTGCTGAAAACATAATGCACATGATTGCAAATGTAGGAGTGCGCCATGGCTTGGTCTCCTCGTTGAGTTTTTCATTCGTCCCTTGCGGGACTGGGATAAAACTGTTCTTCTTTTTCTATTTTCAAGCGTCCCTACGGGACGGATTTTCACGCCGTCACCTCCTTCAGCAACGCGAGAATTTCACCTTCAAGCTTTTTAATATCGGCCTCAATCTCCTCCAGCGGCCGCGGCGGCTCGTAGCGGTAGAAGTGGCGATTGAGCGGAATCTCATAGCCCACTTTGGTTTTGCTGTGATCGATCCACGCATCGGGCACGTGCGGCAGCACTTCGCGCTTGAAATATTCTTCTATGCTCATTTTCAACGGCACGGTTTCGGTGTCGCGCAATTCGGGATCGGGTTCGGGGTTGCCTTCTTTGTCGCGGCAAATCTCTGCGGTTTCGTCGCGTTCAGAAAGCGCGCTCAACACGGCCTTCAACTCCGCGGCGCTGAGGCGCAAATCATGCTGCTGGGCAACTGATTTCAAATCTGCCAGAAATCTCTCGCGATCTTTGTAAAGCTTCTCGCCGCTCGCTTCTGCCAAAGCGCGGAGCATGCGGCGGATCTCCTCCTGCCGCTTTTGCCCCTCGGCAATTTCCTGCAGCCGCACTTTCTCATTTTTCTTGTTGCTGGTGGCGAGATTTTTAAAGCCGCTTTCATCTTCCAAGCGCTCGATGCGCTCGGCGCTGGCTTGAAAATTCAGCCGCAGCGGACGTTCGACTGTGATCTTGTGAAAACCGAAATCGGCATTATCAAAAATTTTGCTGACCACGAGGCTCTTTTGTTGGCCGTCGATGGCAAACGTGCGCGTCTCGCCGTCACGGAAATTGCCGTGAATTTTGGCAATCTCGCCGATTTGATCCGGCTCACCTTCTTCACGGTCGCCGATCTTGTTGCGCTTGTTGCCGAGACTCTTGCGCATCTTCACGTAAAACTGCCGGGCGTCGATGAGCTGAATCTTGCCCTTGCGTTCCGCTTCTTTGCGGTTGGTGAGAATCCAAATGTAAGTCGAAATGCCGGTGTTATAAAAAAGCTGATCGGGCAAGGCGACCACGGCTTCGAGCCAGTCGTTGTCAATAATCCATTGGCGGATGTTGCTCTCGCCGCTGCCCGCGTCGCCGGTGAACAGCGGCGAGCCGTTGAACACAATGCCGATGCGGCTGCCGCCCTCCTTGGGTTGGCGCATCTTGGAAAGCATGTGTTGCAGAAAAAGCAGCGAACCGTCGTTGATGCGCGGCAAGCCGGCGCCAAACCGGCCTTGATAGCCGAGCGTTTTGTGCTCCTTTTCGATGAAGTTCGCCTGCTGCTTCCATTCCACGCCGAATGGCGGATTGGCGAGCATGTAATCGAACGTGATCTTCTTGCCCTCCTTGTCGCGGTCGAAACTGTCCTGCGAAAAGCTGTCGCCGAGGCGGATGTTATCCGCGTCCTCGCCTTTGATGAGCATATCGGATTTGCACACCGCCCAGGCTTCGTCGTTCCAATCCTGGCCGAAGAGATGCGGACTGGCTTCGGCGTTGAGATCACGAATGTATTTTTCCGCAACCGAGAGCATGCCGCCGGTGCCGCACGCGGGATCGTAAATGGTTTTCACCACGTGGCTGCGGCGCAAATCTTTTTCCGGCGAGAGCAGAAGATTAACCATCAGTTTGATCACCTCGCGCGGGGTGAAATGCTCGCCGGCTTCTTCATTGGATTGCTCCGCGCCGATGCGGATCAGCTCTTCGAAGACGTAACCCATCTGCACGTTATCGACGCGTTCGGGGGAGAGATCGATTTTGCCGAACGCTTTGATAACTTCGAAGAGCAAATTCTTCTCCGTCATGCGCGTGATTTGTTGTTCGAATGCAAAGCGTTCCATGATGTCGCGCACGTTCGGCGAGAAACTGGTGATGTACTTATTCAGATTCGGCGCGAGCTGGTTGGGATCGTTGAGCAGCTTGTCAAAATCAAATTTGGAGAAATTGTAGAACGGCCGTCCGGTGATTCTGCGGAGCTTGCCGAGAATGATGCTTTCAGGTTTGCCCTTGAGGGCGGGGTACTCTTTCAGCACTTTCTCTTTCGTGGGCGCGAGCAGGCAATCAAAACGCCGCAACACGGTGAGCGGGAGAATGACTTTGCGATACTCGTTGCGCTTGTACGGCCCGCGCAGAAGATTGCAGATGCTCCAAATGAAGTTGGCGAGTTGGGAATGGGTTTCGGCGGACATGAATCGTGTCTTGGTTTGTAAAAAGAGGAATGTCAGGCGCCTGTAATACCTGAATTTTGCACAAAGTTTGACCGAATCCGCGACGAGTGCGGGTTTGATCAGGATGCCAATCTACCAATTGGGTAATGCACAAAAAATTTTGCCCGAGGGCCTGCTGACAACTCCGCAGGAGTGGTGCGTGGCGGACCGTCGAACTTTGACGAATCGCAACCCTCGTGCAAAATTCAGGTGATAACTAATGTGGAAAAGAATATACAGGCAAGAAGGCTGAACTGCAACCGGAGAAATCTGCAGGATTGGCATAAAAAGCCCAGCAGCCTCAAAGTCTGCACTCCCGCCTCACGCCAGCTTCTCCTGCATTGCCTTGATTACCGCTTCGGTGCGGGAGTTGACGTGGAGCTTGGCGTAGATGTTTTTGAGGTGGAAGCGCACGGTGGGCAGGCTGATAAACAATTGCGCGGCGATTTCCTTGTTGCTCAAGCCCTCGGTGAGCGCGCGCAGCACTTCCAACTCGCGCCCGGAAAGCTCGGCGCTGTATTTCACGTTTTTTTTCTGGCCCTGAAAATAAGCCAGCACTTTTTGCGCCACTTCGCCGGACATGGGCGCGCCGCCGCGATAAGCCTCCTTGATCAACTCCGACAGCTTTTCAATCGAAGAATTCTTGAGCAAATAGCCGACCGCGCCGGCGCGCAGCGAATCAAAAATGCGCTCATCGTCGCTGTAATTGGTGAGCATGAGAATTTTCAAATCCGGGATTTCCAGCTTGAGCGCTTCCACGCATTCGATGCCGGAACGGCCCGGCATGTTGATATCCATCAACACCACGTCGGGGATGACATCGATCATGTTCTCCAACACGTCGTCGCAACTCGAATACGCGCCGGCAAAGTGCAGGCCCTCGGCGTTCTCGACGAGAGCAGCGATCATGCTGCGCACGGTTTCGTCGTCATCGACCAGGGCAACGCGGATGGCGGGTTCGGAGACGGCCATATGATTCACCTCGAATCGTTTTGAGCAAATTGCTTTGCTGTGAAGCTAATTTTTTGCATCAAAGAAGCAATCCTTATTTTGGCGCAGCTTTTCAAGACCTGCTTGCTTTTCAGAATGGAATTGTTTTTTTAGTTCCCGGCCGGGCACTTTTGCTTTAGCCGCGGAGGAACAGGGATTTTCACTGATTTTTTTGTTCACACACAGCTTTCTACAAAAATCTATGAAATCCGCGTCGAACAGTCTACGCCAGATTTCAGACAAGCTGATCCCGAAGTGTCGGGATGAAGCCCGGCGGGCAGCGATTCGAAAATAATTTTTTCCAACTGATAGAAAAACCCAACGGAGGTGAAATACGGTATCAGTTGGGTTTTTCAATCCGCTGGAGAAAAAAGTTAGAATTTAGTTCTATGTTTGAAAAGCTAATCGCGTAAATCAGCGGCGAAATAAAAAAGGCCGGACATGAATCCGGCCTTTAAAGAAATCTGGCATATTATGCTTGCCTCAACCGCACCAGTCTTCGGGAAGATTTGCAACCCATTCATCCCAACCCGCTTGCTGCTCTTCGGTCAGCAGCGCGCGCACAGCGGCAAACAACGTGTTGCGGCAATCGCAGAGGGCCTGCAAGAACGGGGCATTGGCGGGATTGCTTTCGATGGCGGCGCGTGTGCTGGCATTGATTGCTTTCATGCGCTCATGCGCCTGTTCGCGCGTCAACTCGCCGCTGCGCACGGAATCCAAAACCGCGCGGCGTTGCGCATTCGCGGCATCGATCAAATCTTGATTGGCGGCGCGCAGATTATCAAGAGGCTCTTTGGCGCAATCGCGCTGGGCGGTGAGCAGCTCGCGAATCTGTGGCATTTGCTCCCGGCTAACGCCCAGCTCGCGCAAAATTTTTCCAATATGCGCGCCGGGGCCAAAAGGATGTCCGGGCTTGCGCTGATGAAAACGGCCGCCGGGAAACATGGGCGATACCGTCATCTCGCGCTCGAGGGTGGCGTCTTCCACGTTCGACATGAAATCATCGAACCCGGCCACAGCGAAAGCTTCCGAATTCAAATCGGTCGCGTCGAGGCGATCTTCGGGATCAAGGGATTGCTGACAAGCCAGCAGCCCAGCCAGGGCCAGCCACGGCAGAATGAATTTAATCTTGGGAAATGCAGTCATACGGCACTCCTAATGGGTTGAGGGTTTATGAAAAAAAATGGCCGGCAAACGATGAGACAAATCATCTTTTCAAACGCGTTTCAACACATTCGACGCCGCTTCAGCAGGAAAGTTTGAAAATATGCGGCGTTGATTTTTCAGCCGCACAGGTGCCGGCAAAGCCCAAAGGATTCTTCTCATGTTTCAACACGCCATTGTTCGCCCGCCCGGCTCCAATTTTGCAAGCGGGCTGACCACTGCTGCTTTGGGCGCGCCGGATTACGCCCTCGCGCTGCAGCAGCATGAACAGTATTGCGCAGCGCTGGAACGCTGCGGCCTCGCGCTTACGCGATTGCCGATCGACGAGGATCATCCCGATTCCACATTTGTCGAGGATGTCGCCATCCTCACCGCGCATTGCGCCATTCTCACCCGCCCCGGCGCACCAAGCCGCGCCGGCGAGGTTGCCGCCATGCGCAAGGCGCTGGCGCAATTCTTTCCCGCAATACAAACAATAAACGCGCCGGGCACGGTGGACGGCGGAGACGTTTGCGAAGCGGGCAGCCATTTTTTTATCGGCATTTCGAAACGAACCAACCCGGAAGGGGCGCGGCAGTTGGCCGGATTGCTGGCGCATGCGGGCTATACTTCAACGATTATCGATATCCGCGGCGCAGCGGGAATGCTTCACCTTAAAAGCGGGCTGGCTTATTTGGGCGGGAAGCATTTGGCTGTGATCACGGCGCTGGCCGGGGAGAAAGCTTTGCGAGGGTACGAGCTTGTTACCGCCGCCGCGCACGAAGAATATGCCGCCAATTGCGTGCGGGTCAATGATAATGTTTTGGTCGCGGAGGGATATCCCGCGTTTGCAGCCGCGTTGCGGGATTTGGGTTACTCCGTGCTATCGCTGGCGATGTCGGAATTTCAAAAAATGGACGGCGGTTTGAGCTGCTTGTCGCTGCGTTTTTAAAGCATACGTGACGTGGCCGTTTACGGCATGGGTTCCCCGGCCTCGGGCATGGGCGGCCCGGGCATGCTGTCGGGTTCGAAACGCTCGCGCCGTTGCGGAGATTTGCGCCAAAACGGCGAGGCGCTGCGTTGAAATTTTTCGCGTTGTTCCGGGGTCAAAACTTGTTCGACCTCGGTGCGCAAGCCGCGCATCAACTCGCGCATCGGCGGCTCGGCGCGCTCCAGGTGTTGCTGGATTTGATCGCGATACCTTGCGACGATCGCCTCGACTTGTTGGCGTTGCGCTTCACTGAGATCAAGATGTTTTTGCATACGATCGACATCAAACATGCCGCGCGGCGACATGGGTGGCCGCTTCATCGCACGCTCAAACACGGGCGGCGGGCCGGCAAATTGCCGCACGAGCAGCCCGCCCGTCAATACGCCCGCTGCAAAAGTCAAGACAAACGCCGCCGCCACCAGAAAAGTTTGTTTCATGCTTCTCACCTTCGTTGTCATTGCGCCTGCTCGGAGCTTAACATCAACTCCAACATGGCGCTCTGCACTTCCTCCTCCGTCCGAGCAGAAAATAATGCCGCTTCGGGCGTATCTGCGAGAAACGCCGCCCCCCTGTCGCTGGCCGTTGAACTGCCCTTTTGAGGAATCACGGCGAAGAGAACAGTCAATGCCACCACTGCCGGGGCCAGCCAGCGCACCAGGCGGCCGCTGGTTTTCACCCAGACGCTTTCCATTGGCGGCGGCGCTGTTTGCGCTTGCACGGCGCGCAGCAATTGCAATTGTTGCGCAAGCGTGGGCTGCACCGCATGGTGGCGGGCTTGCATTGCCTTGATCAGTTTTGCGATTTGCGCAGCGCGCGGTCCGCAGGCTGGGCATGCCTCCACATGGGCTTGCACGGCGAGCGCGGCCTCGGCTTCCAGTTCGGAACGGCGCCACGCCCACAGCGTCAGGTCATCCACATGGGAAGTTTTGTTATCAGGCTTGTACATGCGGCGCTTCCTCCGTAAACATTCTCATCTTTTGAGCCAATACGCGGCGGGCTTCAAATAAACGTGATTTCACCAGCTTCACGTCGATCTTGCAGATTTGCGCAATTTCCTCATAACTCAGACCTTCGAGATCGCGCAGCACAACCAACTCACGATATTTGGGTTTGAGCTTGTTGATCTCGCGGTGCAGGTGTTGTTCCACTTCGTCGCTCTCCAGGCGATCGGCCGCAGGTTTTTCGTCCGCTGGAATCCTTTCAACAACTTCTTGCGGCAGTGCTTGCAGCGAAAACCAGCGCCGCCGCTTGCGCCGCCGCAGTTCATCGCGGCAGTGATTGACGGTGACTTCATAAATCCACGTGAACAAAGCCGAACGTCCTTCGAAACGATCCAGCCGCTGCAAGATTTTGATGAAAATTTCTTGCACGAGATCATCGACATCGTGGCTGCCAACGATTGAAATGCAAACGCGCAGCACCGCGGGCTGATAACGTTTGATCAGCTCCGCCAGCGCTTGCGGTTGGCCGGCGCGGCATCCGGCAAGCAACTCCGCTTCCGATAGTCCTGACGGCGCCGGGTTTCTTTCGGAACCCTTCGTTTGCATTTCAATCCGTTAGACGAATCCGCGTGCTTTAGGTTGGAACGTGAAGCGATTCTGCTTTGTCCATTGCTTACAAGGTAATCGTCAACTGATCATTGGCAAATTGCGTGGCATACTTCCGCAGCGCACTTGTCGCCGGGCCCCGCGTGACCTGGCCGTTGGTGTTGAATTGCGAACCATGGCAGGGGCAAGTATAAATCTGGTTGCCATAGCCGGTGATGGTGCATGCTTGATGCGTACACACCGCGGTGAGTGCAGTAAACTCATCCTGCGCCGTGCGGGCAACCAGCAGAGTCCCGCTGGCGTGTTGCACCTGGGCCGCGCTGCCGACGGCTGCCAGCGGCGAGCCGGCGCCAATCGCAAGCGTAATGACGCCGTTTACTGCCGTCGCTTGAATTTGAGGCAAATTTTGGCTTCCGGAGGAAAGAGGGTCATCGGAGGAACAACTTTGCAGAATGGCGCTCACGGCGCCGCCCCATGCCATCACAGATGCGGCCTGACAAACGCGAATACAAAACTCCCGGCGGGTTTGATGATCAGACTTCACGAGTAACCTCCTGTTGGTGAGTTGGGTTCAGGTGTTAGACTTCCTCGAACTTGTTTCGTGAGTTAACGTTCGATCACTTGCGCTGCTCAATGCGGATGAACGAACACGTCATGCCGCCTCACCCGGCAATTTTTCCGCGCAAAGATAACAGATGAAACCCAAATCCGCAAGCACTCTATCGCATCAATTGTTCGGACGCGGGGGCCAATCTCCCCTCCGCCGTTGCCGCTGTTCCTGAATAAATTTGTCATACAGCTTTTTCTGCTCGTCATTGAGCAACGCCTTGATCTCGGTGTCGCGCTTTTCATCGATTTGCATGCGGGTTTCGCGCATCGCCTGCCAATCTCCCCGATTTTTCTCGAAGGCTTTCCGGCCTTCGGCAAATGAGGCAAAATAAATCTTGCCGACTTTCTCTTTCAATTCCCTGGTGAGCGAGAGCTTTTTGGCCAGTGTGTCAACCATTGCAGCGATTTGGGTGGAATCGGGCATGCCCCGGCCTTGCGGCGGCTGGGCAAACCCGAGATCAACAAAAAGAAAAAGCGCCGGCAGAGACCAACACGCCCGCTTTAAAATTTGTGAGTATCGCTTCACGTTCATCTCCTGCTTGTTGTTTTAAGCGCTTGGCTTTTCAGAATAAAATATTAAAAGTTTTTTTCTAAAACACGCTTACTGCGCCGGTAAGGCTGCAAGCTGTACTTTCGTCCAAACTTTTAGAGATTCTGGCAATCCTGGCCGTTGGCCGCCGGGACCACCCGGTCTGCCCATCCCGCCGCCCCGGCCACCGCCGCCAAAACCTCCTCCCGGTCGACCACCGCCCATGCCGGATCGCATTCTTTCCCTGATTTCTTTACGATCGAATTCCGGCGTTTCTAGTCCGATACCGATCTTATCACCGGGATTTGCGCCGATGACGTAGGGTCGATCAGCGCCGTGACGCAATGGAATTTTAATCTCATAAATCAAGACGCCATTATCACGGTTTATGTTGAGGGCAATGCCCCGGGCCTGATCGAGCGGCAGGCGCTGGCGATCATCTTTCCCCGGGCCAAGAATTTCCAGCTCATTTGGCATGGAGACAAGATCCATTTGCGGTTCTTCCGGCTCGGATCGCGGCCTCATCGGCGGCCGCAAGCTGAAACGGGAAAGCGGAAAATGAATGCCAAACGTTTTATCCTTTTTGCCCGCGGCATCGAGCCACACGATCAATCCACGCCGCATGATTGAGGCTTGCATCTCGCGATCATCAACCACCAGGCAGGCGAACAAATCATCTCCATCATTCATCAAGCCCACGGCAATCTTTTCGTTCTCTGCAAAAACCAGCGCGCCCTCCCAATCCTGCTGATTGCCGTCAACCGTGATTTCTTGCGTTCGCCACCGGCTGTTCCATTCAGATTTTCCACAACTGAATAAAAACAAAAGCGACAGGATATACGCAATGGCCTTGCCGCGCAAAATGATCTGCCTCTGCTTTCGTGATTTAGGCAGGGGAAGTATTTTCATACCACACATTTCTCCGCTCTACCATGAAAATCGCCAGCCTGGCTTGCTGCTGATCGCAAATGCCAAGCTGGCGGTTTGTGATAGAATAACGACTCACTTGTTTGGCCTGCCCATCTCAGCTCAGATTCAGGCAAGCAATGCCATGCCGCGTGCAAACCGCATGCGTTAGTCTTCAAAAGGCGTAAGGCCGGGCATACCCTGCATTCTCATCCCGCGGTGCATGCCTGGGCCCGGCCGGCCTTCGAAATCGTCAAAGTCACGCATGCCGCGAAACGGCCGCAGTTCTTGCGCCTTTTTGCGTTGTTCCGGGGTAAGCACTTTTTGCACTTCCAGTTGCGTTGCGATGCGATTGCGCATGCCGGTTTCGTGCAGCCTGCTGACCTCGGAAATCTTCGCATTGATCTTGTTCTGGTCGGGAGTATCCGCTTGCACCAGTTCTTGCAACTCGATATGCGCCAGTTGCACCTTTGCCCGGTGCGCGATGGCTTGTTTGCGGGCTTCCAGGCGGATTTGCTGGATTTTTTCCTTTTGTTCGTCGGAGAGCCCCAACTCTTCGGCAATCTCCCTGCGCATTTGCGGGCGATCACGGTCGCCGCGGAAATTGCCGCGCGGTTGCGCTTGCAATAAATCCGTGCACAATGCCGCGGCCATCACGGCCGTCACGAAAAAGACAGAAAAACGTTTCATGATAAACCTCCAAAATTTAAACAGTGAAATAGATTTTACGGTTTTAAACGCGTCTGCTGTTTTCAATCCATTCGACGTTTACAGGGCAATGAAGTTGGAAAATTCTTTGTGGGATTTTAAAAAGTGGAAATTGTGGAGGGGAGCGTGAAACGGAAAACCGTCAAACACATCTACAACAACAACACAACCTTTTGCACCGGCTCAAGATCAAATTTTATAGGGCGCACTGGCGATAATTTGCGTGCCCTGACCTGGCGCTGAAACGATCTCGCATGTCCCTCCCAATTTTTCCGCCCGCAAGCGCATGTTGTTCAGGCCATTTCCGGTGGAAGAATGCTGCAAATCAAATCCCTTACCGCGATCACGAATGACGACGCGCAGCTTTTCGTTGGCGGCGTCGATTTTAACGTCAACCGAGGGGCTGCCGGAATACTTGGCCATGTTGTGCAGCGCTTCTTTGGCGATAAGCAATAAATTGCGGCGCGTTTCCGGGTGCAGCCTCATTCCCGCCAGCGCCTTGGAAACATCGAAGTTCAGCGCAATATTTTTGGCATGGCAAATTTCATGGGCAAAAGATTTGAGCCGGCGCTGCAGAGCTTCCACGGAATCGTGTTTGGGGTTGATTGACCAAACCACGTCACTCATTGCCGCCGACAGCTCGCGTGCAATGCCGCCGACGCGCTCAAGGGCGCCGCCCAATTCAAAAAGCGCCGCCGTCGGCTCCTGCGTTTCGCCCTGCCGCTGGCTGTGCCACTGCGACTTGGCGGCATCATAAAACGGCTTCACGCTTTTTTTACGCAACGCCACTTGCGAAAGCAGGCCAATGTGAGTCAGACCTGCGCCGATTTCATCGTGCAAATCAAGCGCGATGCGCGACCGGATTTTTTCAATCTCCAGCAAACGATTCAGACGCACGACATGAATCGCATATAAAACGGCGCCGAGCAGCATGAGGCACAATGCAATGAACCACCAGCGCTGCCAAAACGGCGGCTGAATCGTGAACGAAAATGCTGCCGGAGCCGCACTCTCCACGCCTTCTGCGTTGATCGCCATCACTTCGAAGGTGTAGGCGCCCGGCCGCAAAGAGGCAAATGTCACCGCGCGTTGATCGCTAGGCTCCTGCCATTCCTTATGCAGGCCGAGCAGGCGATGACGGTAACGCACGGCGGTTTCATCTTTAAAACTGATGCCGCTGAATTCAATCGTACAAAGATTTTCATCATAGGCAAACTCGGCAGGCTCGACCAGAGTACGATTTTTGCCGTTAACGCGCACATTCGTGATATAAATCGGGGGCGGCATGCTCACAGCGCTTTTGCGGCCGTACTCGTAAACGACAAGATCATGATAACCCACGCCCCAGATCAATTGCCCGGGCGCAGCGCCAATCGAACCGAAATACTGTCCGCTGAGCCGCTGCGGCGTCACGAGCCGATAGGAACTGTCCGGCAAAACATATTGCATGCCCAAAGAAGTCGCAATCCAGATTCGGCCGAACGCGTCTTCAGTAAATCCCCACACGGCATCACTCAGCAGCCCGTCTTTGGTGGAGAGAGTTTGTAAACGCTCACCATCGGCAATCGCAACGCCGCCAAAGCGCGTCGCGATCCAAATTTCGCCATTGCTGCGTTCGAAAATCATGCGTATCCCGTCGTCGGGCAGGCCCTCCGCCATGGTTAGTTTGCGCTCGAACACATATTTGCCGGCTGCCGGTCGAAAGATGGAGATGCCCGAATTATAGCTGCCGAACCACATCTTTTCATTGCGGTCGCGCCAAATCGCGCGAATCGTGTTGCTGGCCAGGTCCTCTTGCGGCGAATAGAACGCACGCGGAGTTGAGGTACGCAAATCATAATGCGCAATCCCCTCGCCGCGAATGCTGCACCAGAGTTGATCATAATCATCAACCAAAAACGCAATGGGAAAACCGGCGGGCAGATCGCGCCCCGGCTGCAGAATGCGTTTGAGCGTCAAGCGCGAAGGTTGCTCGCCGTTCGCGTGAATTTGATACCCGCACATGCCGCCTTTGTCAAAACAAATCCACAACGTGCTGTCCGCGCCGAAATCCGCCTGCCACCAGGCGCCCGTCAGGTTGCCGCGTTCCAATTGATGCAAATGTTTCTGCCAGTTGCCGTGGCGCTGCCGCCAAATTTCCCAGACCCCGTTTTCGGAAAGCAGAAAGAACCGGCCGCGCGCATCGGCAACGGCCACGCGGTTCATGACATCCGGCCGCACGCCTTCGAAGCGAAATGTGACGAGATTGCGCTCGGACAATTTCGCCAGCCCCTTGGTGCGCCCGCCGAACCAAAAATTATCTTCCCGGTCACGCAAGCAGGAAATCAGCCGGTTTTCATGCAATCCGTTCTCAACGGTATAACGGGTAAACGCGCCGGTAAAATCATGCTTGGATACTTTAAAAATCCCATGCATGGCAACGAACCACAGCGAGCCTTCGCCGTCATCAATCACCTCAAACAGTTCTTCCGTTGGCAGTCGTCGCGAGGCGATGATTTGATCGTTGCGCATCTGGTAAATCTCGCCGGTATATCCGCCCAGCCAGATATTGCCCTCCGCGTCTTCTTTCATGCAAGCCAGGAGCGCAAGCTCGGCCGGCAGTTTGAGCAATTGCGTTTCACCGGTGCGCGGAGAATAACGATAGAGTTTTCGTTCCGTGCTGATCCAAATCAGGCTGTCGCTGGTTTGAACGATGAAGGGCACCCAGCCGCGCACGCTATCCGTCGGAAAAAATGCCGCTCTGCCGTTTTGAACACGATAAACACCGGCATTCGTGCCGCACCACAGCACGCCGTCGTAATCTTCGAGCATCGCGCCCACGGTATTGCTGCCCGGCAGCGTGTCGAATTTCATCGTGGTGAAACGCCCCTGTTCGAACGTGACCAAGCCGGCGCCGTGCGTGCCGATCAGTATTCGGCCTGGCGACTTCCGGCTTTCATACACACCCCAAATCTGGCTCACGGGCAAGCCGTCGCTCACACCATAATTTTTGAAGCGAACGCCGTCGTAGACTGACACGCCCTCATCGCCGCCGATCCATAAATATCCGCGGGAATCCTGAAAAATTGAATTCGTCCAGGTTGACGGCAGGCCATTTTTAAGGGAGTAATGATCAAACGGCAGAATTTGAGGAAAGAGCAGCGCCGGGCGGCATAAAAAAAAGCAAATGCCGGCAGCGATAACGGCGTGTGTCCGTTGGGATCGCGTGAGCAAGAGCATGGGATTATTATTCGTTGAGAACGACTTGATAGACGCGAATAGGTTCCTTTTTACCCTTCACGGTTAATGGCGCAAATTCCCGAGCGGCAATCACATCCTTCACTTTTTGATAAACCGCTTCACTCATGAGAATGGAATTGGGATGGTCTTTGGTGATGGTCTCGATGCGCTTGCCGGTGTTGACGGTATCGCCGGTCAGGGCGTAATCGATTTTATGCTCGGAGCCGAGGTTGCCGGCGACCACCTCGCCATAATTCAAGCCAATGCCGATGGGCGTGTCGCGCCCGATGCGGTCGCGGTATTTGGCATTGAGCAGATCGAGGCGTCGCATCATCTCGATGGCGCAGAACACGGCGCTTTTTTCCATCTCGGTAATTGCCACCGGCGCCCCGAACGCCGCAAAAATTTCATCGCCGACATATTGAATTACGGTGCCGTTGTGCCGTTTGATCGTCTCCGACATGAGGGAGTAATAATCGTTGAGAAACGAAACCACTTCGCGCGGCGAAAGCTGTTCGCTCAGCGGCGTGAATCCGCGAATGTCACAAAACAAAATGGCAATCGTTTTCAACTCGCCGGTTAAGAGTGTGTCTTCCGAAGCCTTGAGCGTTTGCTCGACGACCATTTCAGGTACGTATTTGCGAAACAGGCGCAGCGTCTTCTCCTGCTCTTCGACTTTTTGCTGCAGCGTGCTGAGCAAGCGCTTGTTATGCTTCATCAGATCCGATAATTGGCGCGCATTCTCGATGGTCATGCGCAAGTCATTCTCATCCCAGGGTTTGGTGATGTAGCGGAACACGCGGCCGGTGTTGATCGCGCCAATAATCGCTTCGATGTCGCTGAAACCGGTCAGGATCATGCGAATCGTGTCGGGATACTCCGGCAAAATACGCTCTAAAAATTGGATGCCGGTCATGCGCGGCATGCGTTGATCGGTGATGATGAGATCGATATTGTGCTGCCGGATGATGTGCAAGCCCTCCTCCCCGCTCGTCGCGGTGTGAATTTCATACTCCCGGCGAAAAACGGCTTTGAATGAAATGAGATTATGCTCTTCATCATCGACATACAAAATAGAAAAATCTTTCTGACTCATTGATCAACTCCGGTTATTTCGCCGGCAAGGTGATGACAAACTCGCTGCCCTTGCCTGGTTCGCTATAAACCTCAATATTGCCGTCGTGCTCTTCGATAATCCCATAGGTGATCGACAGCCCCAAGCCCGTGCCCTCGCCCACGTCTTTTGTCGTAAAAAAGGGCTCAAAAATGCGCTGCTTGATTTCCGGCGTCATGCCTTTACCGGTATCCTTGATTGATATCGTCACAATATCGCCGTCAAAAGAGGTTTTAATAAAAATCTTCCCGGCGCCCGAGATTGCCTGGCTCGCGTTGGACAGAATGTTGGTGAAGACTTGATTGAGTTTGCCGGGAAAACACATGATCTCGGGAAGCGCGCCGAAATCTTTGATCACTTCGACGCGATTTTTGAGCTGATGTTTCAACATCAACAAGGTCGATTCCAGGCATTGGTTGACGTTCGCAGGCTTGCGCTCGTCCTCGTCGAGTCGGGTAAAATTGCGCAAGCCTTTCACGATTTCGGAAGTGCGATGCGCCCCTTCCCGGATGCCGTCGAGCAGGCTGTTCACCTCCTGCTTCAAAAAGTTGAAATCGAGCTCATCCTTTAGCTTTCGCGCCGCCGTGAATTCTTGCTGCAAGTGCTGGCGCTCAATCGTGGCCTCATACTCGGCCAACAGGGCAAAAAGATCTTCGAGATCCCGGCGCAACGGATTGACATTCGATGAAACGAAGTTAATGGGATTGTTAATTTCGTGCGCGATGCCGGCGGTAAGCTGGCCCAGCGAGGCCATCTTCTCGGATTGCACGAGCTGCTGCTGCGCCTTGCGCAACTGGTGCATGGTTCGCTCCAGTTCACGGTTCTTTTGCTCGATCTCAGCGTTTTGCTGCGTCAAACTTTGAGATTTCTTCTCCAATTCAAGATTGCTGGCTTGCAGCGCTGCCTGCTGTTCCTGCAGCTTGCGGGCTTGCCGTTGCATGTTCTCGCGCGCTTCGCGCAGCGCCAGGGTCATCTGGTTGAAGGAATGCGAGAGATGGCCGATCTCGTCTTTGCTGAGGCTTTGCAACTGCACCTCGAGATTGCCTTCCGCAATGTGCCCGGCAGCCGTCACCAAATTCCGCACGGGAATGGCGATCAAACGCGCCAATCCCGCGGCAATGAACGCCGAAACGAGCACCGTGATAATCAGCCACATAATCGAGATATAGCGCGTTGCTTGATAGGTTTGTTCGGCGCGCACCGCCAGCGCATAAGAATCCTGCTTGTTGATGTTCACCAGCGCGGTCAAATCCGCGCTGAAATCGTCGAACACTTGCTGCGCCTCGCCATTCAACAAATTGACGGCTTGTTGCGTTTTGCCGTCCTCCAAAAAATCGAAAAAGGTAAAACTCAAATCCTGATATGCCTCCCATTTGCGGTCAAAAGCGGTGTAGAGGCTGTCTTCCGTTTTTGAATGGGACCGGCGCTCTTCCGACGCGGCCTTGAGCCGGGCATAGGTGTCGAGGTTTTCATTGATGCGATCGATCAGCGCGATCATCATGCTTTTCTGTTTCTGCTGCGCCGCGGTTTCCGCCGTGAAGGCATGCTGCAACTGGCTGATGCGCAAAGCTGCAGTGTTGAGATTCAAATCCGAAATCGCGATGGCGCGCGGCAATCGGTTGGAGCTGATTTCATCGATCTCCGCTTTAATCGCGCCCATCTTGGTAATGGCAAAAATATTAACCCCCGCCATAATCGCGAGAATCACACCGAAGCCGAGGGCTTGTTTGATGCTGAGCTTGAGATCACGAAATGTCATTGCACTCAACCCATGCGCAACCGGGCCGCAGCCGTTTCACTTTGCGTTGCTGATGATTGTCAAAACGATTTTGACTCCCTCATGGACTCTGGCTTTGCTCACAAATCCGATGGCCCCGGGTGTCGTCGCCACTTTTTTCAACACTTCTTCCTCCGAGAGCAGGGCTTGCGGCGGGTCGCCTTCGCCCATCAGCAATTTTTTCATCCAAATGGATTTCATACGGGAAGGGGATTTGCCCAAGAATTCATAAAACGCCTCTTTGATCTCGCTCTGCGGTTTAAGATCAAATACCACCACCGGCGTTTTATTACTCCACGTTTTGACTTCGCACGAAAAATAGTCGAACAACTCGGCCTGCGTGAGGGTATCCACCGGCGCCGCCTTGTGAACGATAACGGCAACTTGAGCCGAGGAGGTTTGTACTTCAGCCAGCAGCAGAATCAGTATCGTTATAACGCCTTTTATCATAATCTTCCTTCGGACCCGTGCCTGCTTTCAAAGCATGGCGGAAATAGCCAGGAAATAGTAATACACTTCTTCCTGCTGTACGGTGGGCACGGTGAACTTGAACTGCGGGCGGCCGGCTTGCGCTTTCAAAAAAATGGCGTCGTTTAAATTATATGCAAGCCCGATGGTCGGGGCAATCAGCTTGCGGTCCCGCGCCGGCAAAACCTTTTCATGAGTGACCCAATAGCCGGCATATGCAAAAAGCCGTTCCGCAATTTGATAACCCAGTGTGCCGTAGTAGAAATCCTTATCGAGATCAATTTCAGGATAATCGTCGTCATAAAAGACGCGAATGAATTCCGACTCCCACGACAACTTGCCCAGCAGAAATGAAAAATCGCCGCCGAAGCGAATGCGCGGGACGCTGGTGAAATCAGCAACGGCATAACTGGGAGTGCCGGCCGCGGCGTGCAGATCGAAGGCGTCAAACGCGGTTGAAACGCCCACTTTGACGTTATTGCTGCGCAGGCCGAAACGCCCGCCCACGAGAAATGACTTTGAGGTATCCACGCCCGTTTGCCCTTGCAACGGGTCACGATTGATGTTCGGGCTGTCGCCGATAAACAAGGCGTAATCGATTTTTTTCTCGCGCCACGGAATAAAGCCGTAAGCCTGCACGAACGCGCGCGTCGGCACATATTCATAAATCGAAATCACTTCATTGAACGAGGCTTCATAAGCCAGCGGGCGGATGATGTAAGGCAGCAGCGGCGTACGATTCTTAATTTCATTAAGATTGTTGAAGGTGGGCACCTGCAAACCGAGCTTGAGTTTAAATTGCTTGCTGGCGCGATAATTCACCCACGCTTCTTCCACGCTAAAGGCGCCCCAATTGCGGAAAGACGAATAGGAATTCACCAGCTCGAAATTGACAAAGGCCGTCCATTTTTGCAGAATATCTCTTTGCAGAAATAAGTTGAGCTGCTGCACGCTGAACGAGTTGGCTTCATAGGGACGGTTGAGGTTTTTTTGATGCTCCAGGGAGATTTGAAAATAACCGAAAACTTTGAGGCCGGACAAATCGGTTTGCGCATGCACGCCTCCGGCAATGCCAGCCAGCAGGGAGGCGAATACGATTGTTTGGAGACTTCGAGACATCAGCACCTCTCCCTCATTCAAGTTGAATTTCATCTTGACCGGTCTACAATGAAAAGCTATCGAAGTTTTGCGGAAAAGTCAAGGCAGCAGGGGAGATGGAGCAAATGATGCAGAGATTTTTCGAGCCGAAACCGTTCATGCATGTAAACCCTCGCTCAAAGCCTGCACAAACCTCGTGATTTTTGCGTGCCCGGCTTCGCTTGACCAATGCTTTTCAATTTCATTGAGCAGCGCACTGCCCACGATGACGCCGTCGCAAGCGGAAGCAAGCGCACGCGCATCGGAAGCGTTTGCAACGCCAAACCCCACGAGTATCGGACGCCGGATTTGCTGCCGTAATCTTTGCAAAAAATCTTTTGCCTGCGCTGCTACGTTTGCGCGCGCACCGGTCACGCCGGTGATCGACACAGCGTATACAAAGCTTGTCGTCAGACTATCGATCAATTGCAGCCGCGGCCGCGAGGTGTTGGGCGAAATCAGATAAATGAGGCTGAGTCCAGCGGCTTGTGCATGTTCGCGCAGCGCCCCGCTTTCCTCCGGTGGCAAATCCGGGATGATCAAACCCCGCACGCCGGCGTTCGCCGCAGCGTGAATGAATTCCTTCACGCCAAATTTGAAAAGGGGATTGTAGTAGCCCATGAGGATTAGCGGCGCGCGCAACAGCGGCGCGGCGGTCGCCGCAATATCCAAAACATTTTTGACGGTGACGCCGTTTTGCAGGGCTATCTGCGAGGTGCGTTGAATCGTCGGGCCATCCGCCAGGGGATCGGAGAAGGGTATGCCCAACTCGATGAGATCTGCGCCGGCTTGATCGAGCAATTGCAGCAGAGGCAATGTCGCCTCGCGAGTTGGAAAACCCGCAGTGAGAAAGAGGGAGAGCAGCTTGCGCGGCTTGTTCTGTTGGCTTTGTAGATATTGAGACAAGGGCAAACGCATAGAATATCTCTTGGGTATTGAATCGTCACCCCAGAATGATTGCAACTTTACGATTATAATTTGAACTGAGGATGCAAGTGTTCTTCCACCGCCGCCACATCCTTATCGCCCCTTCCGGACAGACAAACCACAATCACCTCATCTTTTGCAGATCGGTTTTTCAACCTTTGCAAATAGGCCAGCGCATGCGCGCTTTCCAACGCCGGCACGATGCCTTCGAGCTGCGCGAGGTTCGCCAATGCGGCCAACGCTTCGTCATCGGTGACGGCTTCGTATTGCGCGCGTCCCATCTCCTTCAAAAAACTATGCTCCGGCCCGACGCCGGGATAATCCAAACCCGCTGAAATCGAATGCGCTTCCTGAATCTGACCGTCATCATTTTGCAGCACGTAACTCATGGCGCCGTGCAAAACGCCGAGGCTGCCGCGCGAAAGCGTGGCCGCCTGCTTGCCGGAATCAAGCCCGCACCCGGCAGCCTCCACACCGATGAGACGAACCGCGGCATCATTCAAAAAAGCATGAAACATGCCGATGGCATTGCTGCCGCCGCCGACGCAGGCAATCACGCGATCGGGCAGCCTGCCGATTTGCGCCAGGCTTTGCTCGCGCGTTTCCCCTCCGATCACGCTTTGAAAATCGCGCACGATCATGGGATAGGGATGCGGGCCGACAACGGAGCCGATGAGATAAAACGTATCCTGCACATTGGTCACCCAATCTCGAATCGTTTCATTGATGGCGTCTTTCAACGTCCGGCTGCCGCTGGTCACCGGTTTGACTTCCGCAGCGAGCAAACGCATGCGGAACACGTTCAAGCGCTGGCGCTGCATGTCGGTTTCGCCCATGTAAATCGTGCACGGCAAACCATAACGCGCGCACACGGTCGCCGTGGCAACGCCATGCTGGCCGGCGCCGGTTTCCGCGATGATGCGCTGCTTGCCCATGCGCCGCGCCAGCAGGATTTGCCCGATCGCATTGTTGATTTTATGCGCGCCAGTGTGCGTCAAATCTTCGCGTTTGAGAAAAATCCGCGCGCCAATTTGCCGGGAAAGCTGCGGCGCGAAGGTGAGCGGCGTCGGACGTCCCGCATAATTGTGCAGCGTCTCCAGCAACTCCGCTTGGAAACTTGCATCGGCTTTAAGGTCGCGATAAGCCTGCTCAAGCTCTTCGAGCGCGGGCATTAACACTTCCGGCACGAATTTGCCGCCAAAGCTGAAATTTTTATCCGGAACGGCGAATTTGCCAAATTGATCGGGATACTGGGAAAAATCCATTTCATATTCTCCGCAACGTGTATTGGCCGAATCAAAAAATTCTTGATGAATCAAACAACAATCGAGAAAATCTTTGGCCACAGAAATCGAAATCCCACAGAAACGAGAGAGCGAAGGCTTTGTTTTTGGGATTTCACTTCGGTCGGCGCAAAGCTTTCAGTACTGCCGCTGCAAGATCTTCTGAAGTTGTCTACCCAACGAGCCGCAGCCCAAAAGCTTTTTGTAAGCGGATACTGCTTTTGCTTTATCCGCTTACCGCAGAATCCGCTTACGAAAAAATCTTGCGGCATTGCCATTCGGCGATTTCGATTTGCCGCAGCGCCGCAAAAAATTCGCGCAACTTGTCATGATCTTTGATGCCGGGCGCGCGCTCGACCGAGCTGGAGAGATCGACGGCATCCGGTTGCGCGGTTGCGAACGCCTGTGCGATGTTATCAGCGGAAAGCCCGCCGGCCAAAATCACCGGCGCGTGCGCTTTCACCTGCCGGCAAAAATTCCAATCCGACAATTGGCCGGTGCCGCCAAATTGATCTTGAGTTTTGCTATCAATCAAAAAAGCCGCCATTGAAAAATCTTTATACTTGTCGAATTCCTCCGGATGGCGAATAGCCTTGATCACCGGTAACGGCGATTCTTGGCACAATGCAGTATCTTCCTCGCCGTGCAATTGGATATGCGTCAAACGGGCATTTTTAGCGGTTGAAATCAGGGTTTGCAGGCTGGGATTGACAAACACACCGACGCGGGCAATGGGAGGCGGAAGCTTTTCGCAGATGCGCGCAGCTTTTGCACCATCAATACAGCGCGGACTGCGCGCATAAAACACAAAACCAACCGCAGCCACGCCCAATTCGGCGGCCGTGAGCGCATCTGCAAGGCGGGTGATGCCGCAAATCTTCGCCGGAATCATCGTCGCGGCACCCCCACAAAATGTGCCAGGGCCTTTCCGGGATCCGGCTGGCGCATGAGATGGCTGCCGATGAGAATGGCGTCGATGCCGCATTCGGCCAGGCGCTCAACTTCGCTGCGCGAGGCAATGCCGGATTCAGCGACACGCACGCAGCTTGCGGGAATCCGCGCTGCCAGTTTTTCAGAGGTTGCCAAATTCACCGAAAATGTTTGCAAATCGCGATTGTTGACGCCAATGATTTCCGCGCCGGCGGCCAGCGCGGTTTCGATTTGATGTTCGTCATGTACTTCGATCAGCGCGTGCATGCCGAGTTCTTTCGCGAGAGTCAATAACTCCGCAAGTTGCGCGGCATCCAAAACCGCAACAATCAGCAGCACGGCATCTGCGCCGAAGGCGCGCGCTTCGGTGATTTGATATGAATCAATGATGAAATCCTTGCGCAAGGCCGGCAAGGCGCAAACCGCGCGTGCTTGATTCAAATAATCGAGATGGCCCTGGAAAAAATTTTCATCCGTCAACACCGAAAGCGCGGCAGCGCCGTTCGCCGCGTAACTCTGCGCGAGCTGTTGCGGATCGAAGTCTTCGCGCAAAACTCCGGCAGAAGGCGAGGCTTTTTTCAATTCAGCGATCACCGTAACATGGCTACCCGACAGCAACGCCTGGCGGAAATTGCGCGCGGGTGATTGCGCGTTGGCGAGCTGCTCCAAATCAGCGGGCGAGAATTTTTTTTGGGCGCGGCGGACTTCTTCTTGTTTGTGCGCGACAATGCGCGCGAGAAATGATTGCTGCGGCATGTCAATTCGATTTTTTGAATTCTTGCGTCCGGCGGCGCAGGGCCTCGAGCTTTGCCAGCGCGGCCCCGGAATCAATGCTTTGTTGCGCCAATGCAATGCCCTCCGCCACATCTTTTGCCCTGCCCGCAACCCAAAAGCCGCAAGCGGCATTGGCCAGCACCACATCGCGCGCCACGCCCGGCTCTCCGTTAAGCACGCGCAGCGCGATCTCGGCATTGTCCCCGGCATTACCGCCGCGGAGACTTTCGTAATACAATTGCGTGAATCCAAAATCCTTGGGGGTGAGCGTGCGTTCGGCAAGAGCGCCGTTATTCACTTCGATTACGCGCGTCGGGCCGTGCACCGAGATTTCATCCAGGCCGTCTTCGCTGTGCACGACCAGCGCATGCTCGGCGCCCAACTCGGCCAGAACTTCAGCCATCAGGCGCATCAAGCGGCGATCATAAACGCCCAACACTTGCCGCTTCACGCCCGCGGGATTGGTCAGCGGCCCGAGAATATTGAAAACCGTGCGCGCGCCGATTTCTTTGCGCGGAGCCACGGCATGCTTCGTTGCGCTGTGCAAAACCGGCGCGAATAAAAATGCCATGCCGACATCGTCCAAGCATTGGCTCATGTGATCGGCAGTGAGAACGAGATTGATTCCCAATGCTTCCAGCACATCGGCGCTGCCGGCTTTGCTCGATACCGAACGATTGCCGTGCTTCGCCACGGCCACCTCGCCGCCGGCAACGACGAACGAGGCCACGGTCGAAATGTTAAACGTGCCCTTGTTGTCGCCGCCCGTGCCGCACATGTCGATGGGATGCGGGCGCTGCGTGCGCACCGGCGCGGCTTTGTCGCGCATCGCCTGGGCGAAACCCGCAACTTCCTGCGCGCGCTCGCCTTTCATGCGCAGCGCGATCAGCAGAGCCGAAATCTGCGCCGGCGTTGCCGCACCGCTCATAATCTCACTCATCACGCTGTAGGCTTGCTGGCGGTCGAGATCAACTTGATCGATAACCTGCTGCAGGGCTTGTTGAATGGTGGTGTTGCCCGCGGTCTTGGTCGCAAGCGTTCGGGGTGCGGGATTTCTTTTATCGGTAGTTCCGGGTTGCTGCAGAGAGGGTTGCGAAGGCATTTCCACGGGCGGGGCGTTTTCCGGAACGGCACTTTTTAGCGGAGTCCGAACGGCGGAACCGCCGGCGCACATCTGCAAAAAATTTTTCAAAATGATTTTACCGGCAACCGTCATGATGGATTCGGGATGGAATTGCACGCCTTCCAGCACGAATTCGCGATGGCGCACAGCCATGATCAAACCATGTTCGCTGCGCGCGGTGACTTCCAGACACGCCGGCAACGAATCTTCAGCGATGATGAGGGAATGATAACGCGTGGCGCTAAAGGGATTTTCCACGCCTTGAAACAAACCGTTGCCGTCATGATGAATCTGCGAGACTTTGCCGTGCATCAATTCCGGCGCGCGCACCACCACGCCGCCGAAGGCCGCGCCCATGGCCTGATGTCCCAAACAGACGCCGAGTATCGGAACCTTGCCGGCAAAACGTTCGATGATTGGAATCGTAAGCCCCGCATCCTCCGGGCGGCCGGGGCCGGGCGAAATCACGATGCCGGCAGGCTTCATTTCGGCGATCTGCTCGAGCGTAATCGCATCGTTGCGAAACACCCGCAATTCCGCGCCCAGCTCGCCGAGATATTGCACCAGATTATAAGTAAACGAATCGAAGTTGTCGATCATGAGGATCATGCGAACCACCTCTTGGGCAAAAATATTTTTTGCTTTGCATTAATTTGATGTGATAATGGTTAATGGCTAATGGTTAATGGTTAATGGTTAATGGTTAATGGCTAATGGCTAATGGCCAATGGTTAATGGCTAATGGCTAATGATGAATGGTAAATACCTCATAATCCTCGTTCTGCCAAATCGATGGCATTCCACACGGCGCGGGCTTTTTCGATGGTTTCTTGATACTCGCGGCTTGGATCGGAATCCGCGACGATGCCGGCGCCGGCTTGAAAGAATGCCCGGCCGCTGCGCGTCCAAATCGTGCGGATGGTGATGCAGGTGTCGAGATTGCCGTACAAATCCAAATAGCCGACGGCTCCGGCATACGGCCCGCGCGGCGCAGGCTCGAGTTCATCAATGATCTCCATCGCGCGGATTTTCGGCGCGCCGCTCACCGTGCCCGCCGGAAAACATGCGCGCAACGCATCGATGGCGTCGCATTCCGGCCGCAGCTTGCCGCGCACGTTCGAAACCAAATGCATGACATGCGAATAATGTTCCACCGCCATCAGCTCGTTGACTTGCACGCTGGCATATTCACAGACGCGGCCAAGATCGTTGCGGCTGAGATCCACCAGCATCAAATGCTCGGCGCATTCCTTGGCGTCGGCGCGCAATTCCGCTTCGAGTTGTTGATCTTCGTTCGCATCATGGCCGCGCCGGCGCGTGCCTGCAATCGGGCGCATTTCCGCAACGCGATCTTCCACGCGCAGCAACGCTTCCGGCGAGGAGCCAATCAAAGTGTTCTCGCCGTTGCGGAGAAAAAACAAATAAGGCGAGGGGTTGATTTGCCGCAAGGCGCGATAGATTTGAATGGGCGAAACCGTCAGCGCGCATGAAAAACGTTGTGACAAAACAACCTGAAAAATATTGCCGGCGGCGATGTGCTCTTTCGCGGCGCTGACGGCGGCGAGAAAATCTTTCTGCAAAAAATTCGATACCGGTTCAGGCAAACGCGGCCGGGGCGTTGACGCGGCCTCCGGCAGCGTTAGCGGCGCAACAAGCTGCTGGCGGATCTTCTCCAAACGCTCGATTGCTTCCTCATATCGACGCCGCAAATTCAATTCACCCTGTTCGAGAAAAACGTGCGTGATCAGCAGAATTTCCTGGCGCACGTGATCGAAGGCCAGAATCGTATCATAAAAACCGAATTCCGCGTCGGGAAATGCGGCGTCATTTTTCTCTGCCGCGTGCAACGGTTTTGCGGTTCGGATATTTTCCAAATCCCGCACGGTGTCATAGCCGAAATATCCCACAAAACCGCCGGTGAAACGGGGCAAGCCTTTGACCATCACCGGCTGGAATTTTTTTGACATGGTTTGCAGATAGGAAAAAATATCCGTCTCTGCACGGCTGGGCAACAGGGCAAATCTGCTTTCCGCCGCGGACTCGATTTGCAGCCGCGGTTTTTCTGCAGCTTGACGATGATAACGCACGACGCAAGCCGGCGCGCATCCCAGAAACGAATAACGCGCAACCTTCTCCCCGCCCGCAATGCTTTCCAGCAAAAAACCATGAGGCTGTTGTTGATTGAGCCGCAAAAATGCGGAGACCGGCGTGAAGGTATCGGCCAGCATGGTCAAGCTCACCGGCACCAGGTTGCCGCGACGCGCGCAACGGGAGAATTCTTCAAACGACAATACGGCCGTGGCGTTCATAAAAAATCCCTAACACAATGCGATGAAATCAAAAACCCCATCCGGCGTATGCCATGATGGGGTTTATTGCAGTCGTTCAGCTTGGAAAACAAGATCGGATCACTTGTGAGATTGGCAATTCCCATCGTGGCCGGGCATGCGCCACCACTGGCGCCGCCAGCAAATCGCAACCGTGATGGAGGAATTGCGCAATTTCATTTTCATTATCTGATAAAGTTTTCGTTTTGCCGTAAAAACATGCGCTCATCATAACAAACGAATTGACCGATGTCAAGCGTTTTTTTTGCCGGCGGGGTTGCCCTCCTCGCGCGCTCCCCGCCCGATCATTTTCAATGCGAAATTTCCCAGGAAATCGATCTGCGGCCCTTTTTGCAGATATTTAAAAAATTGCAGGCCCATTTGCTTCCACATCGCTTCGTTGATATCGTAATAAACACTTTTACCGTCGCGCGCAGTTGTGACCATGTCAGCCATGCGCAGCAGGGAGAGATGATGCGAACACGTGCTTTGCACGAGATCAAGCGCTTCGACCATCTCAGTGACGGTGCACGGCCCTTCTTTGGCAAGATAAAGCATGATGCGCAGCCGGCTCTCTTCGCTGAGCAGCTTGAGGATTTTGAGGGATTGCTTGAGGTAAGCCTCGGGGAAAAATTCCTGAAACCGGCTTTTGGCCTCGGCGTTTCCCCTCGGGCGGACTCGCATTGCTGAAAGTTCAGGCCTGCTCATAAAGCGCCGCGCTGGCATAACTCACCACGGATTTGCGATCATCCACCAGGCCTTGTTCATATTTCAACAGCTTGCCGGATTTCGCAGGGCTGCTCGCCAGCAGGGTGTGAATCGGCGCGAACCCGCAAACACGATAGCGATCTTGAATGCTCTCGTTTGCTGCGACAAAATGCGCGGCATCGACTTTTTCGATTGCCTGAAGCAAACGATGATCGGCGCTGCTGACTTGTTGGAGAAACTCGCGATCGGGCTGGCCTTCATCGCCGTAGCGCGGGCCGACATGTGAAAAATCAACGCTCGCGATGCAACAAACTTTGCGGCCGCGCTTGGCCTCAAGCTCGCAGGTTTTGCGCAAGGCCGCGATAAAAGCGTTAATGACGGCATGTTCATGCGCGAAACGATCGTCCGTCAACATCAAATACGCATAAGAGCACAAAATCGGCACGATGGTAAACGGCCGGCGCTTGCCGAACAAATGCTGCAAAAACAGGGTTTGAAACTCAATCGTATGTTCAGTGCGGTGCGGCAACGGCTCGCTGAACAATTCGAAAGCATGTTGGCGCGCCAATTCTGCCACGAAACGTTCATCGTACTTAACCAAACCGAGCGGCGTTTCAAAATCTTTCGGCAGGCACGAATAACAGTTGGCCAGCCCGCTGTGACCGGTGCCGAGAATCACATAGACATCCGCCGGCGCGCTTTCCGCCAAAGCGCGATACGCATGCGTGTAGCACGCGCCGCCGACGCGCAAATCGATATGCGGCGCCACGGCGCCTGCCACGAACGCATTACCGTTCTTGTCACCGACGGGCGGAGCGGACGGTAACCCCGCGCCGCTCGCGTAAAAGCTGTCAAGCTTTCTGCGCAGCTCTTCAGGATCAGCGGGATAACTCACACCCGCATGCGCCGCCGGACGCGCGGGCAAAGCCAGCATCTGCTTTTCCAGCGAGCGTTTGTATGCTTGAAAGGTTTCACCTTCCAAAAAATAATTGCGCTCCAATTGCGTGACCAGAGTCACCAGCTGCTGTTCATCCAGCAAAGCGCCGAATTGGCGCTGATACTCGTTGCGAATTTCCAGCAATGAATGCTTGCCGTCAAAAAATTGCAGCAGGAACAGCGCATCGCGCGAAACCACAACCATCTGTTCAACGAGGCCGGAAGGATCGCGCAATGCGAACCGCCGGCCATTGGCCTCTTCCAGAGGAAGCGCTTCGACGAAGCGAAGCTTGGGCTTTGCGATCATCGAATCCTTGCGAGTTTGAGTCCATTGCATAAAAGCGGGGGTATCATTGCTTCGTTTCGCCGGCAAACGGCAACGCCTTCAGAACCGCCGCGGCCGGACCATTTGGCGTATGCACATCGGCGCGCAAACCAGCTTGAGCAAACGTTCTGCGGATCACGGCTAAGGCGAGGGTATATTCACCCGTTATTGCGCGCGCTGCGCTTGTGACTTTACCAATTTCCTGCGTACCTGCAAAAATCGCCGCACCGGCCACACTCTCCGGCGCGGCTTCGCATTGCAAGCCGAATAACTGGCGTTGCACTTTTTGATATGAATCCAGGCGCGCAATAACTTCCTGCCCGATGTAACAGCCTTTTTCAAAATTAATGAACGGCAGCAAGCCGAGCTCGTGCGGGTTATAATCTTCGACAATCTCATGATCGGCGGCGGGAAGGCCTTGTTCGATACGCAGCATTTCATAAACCTCAAAGCCGACTGGGGTAAAATGTGCGAGCAACTCCCGCCACAAATCGGCGGCAACCTCTGCTGCTGCGATCACATTGAGACGCGCCACCGAAACGGCCTGCGGATGATGCACGAGAATCTCTGCGCCATGCCACAAAACTTTCATAAAATTTCCGGGCGGCAGCCCCGAAAGATCGCCGGCGAAGCATTCACTGGCGCGCGCTGCGGCTCGCGCGCCAAGCAGCGAGAACATCGCATCGCCGGCAGTATGATCGGCAGCTTGGACGTCTTCAATGAAGGTGTATTTGTCAATCCATTTACTCACCGTGGCCGCGCGGCCCGGGCTGGTAAGCAGAAGATAGCTGTTTTCCTGCGCCAGCATTTCAACCAGATCGACAATCCGGCCCTTGGCATTGGTAAAGATATTCACGCGGCTCTCGCCCGCCGCCATCTTGCGCATTTCATTCGTGGTCAAGCGATGTAAAAGCGCTTCGCGATCCTTGCCGCTAACGCGCACTTTGCCGAGAAAGCTGCGATCCATCACCGCCGCGTTTTGCGCTGCGGCATATTCTTCCGGCAAACCGCGATAACGCCGCGGCCAGTTCTCGCCGGCAAGCTCGATGAAATCTTGCGCGTGTTTGGCATGGTATGTTGCGAGAGTTGACATTGCCGAATTACTGAAAACCCGTTATTGTTCAGTTCGACTGCCGCCCGGGCGGCCATCTTTTATTTTGAAATGGCGCAATATAGAAACCCATGCTGCCCGAGGCAAGCAATTTGTTTGCCGCGGTTGCGGGCAACGCTAAATTTCTTTTCTGGCAAATCGTCCGCGTTTTTTTATCTTGAAAAGCATTCTATATTTGTCATTCAGGCTGAATCTTGTGAAAATTCAGTTATGACCCAGACGCCACAGCGCGATTCGGGGCTGCAACCAAAAGATTGAGCCACGGATCAACGCTGATTGACACGGATGCAACAAACAACTGTTGAAACTTATGGAAATTTCACATGAATCCCGAACTTTTCCGGCTTTTGCTCGAAACCAAAGCCCTGGAAATCGCGCCAGCGAACCGGCCGTTTTGGTATACCTCGGGCACGATCGGGCCGTTTTATCTCAACACGCATTATCTCTATGGCGGCCGCGAGAAAGCGGAAGACTTGCTGGCGTTCATCGACCGGCATCAAAATGATCGCACTGCCCTGCTCTACGGCGTAATGGCGCGCGTCGAAAAAAATTATGCGGATGATGCGGGTTATCGCGCCGTAATTGCAAACGCTGTTGCGAAGGCGCAAGATGAAATTGGCGTACACAACATTGACTTCGTCTCCGGCGGCGAGCGGCGCGATTGGTTCTTCTCATTCATGACGGCAAAACAACTCGGCAAGCCGGCGCTGTTCATTTGCAAAGATCAAAGTGTGCTGGCTTTTGACCGTGAAGTCATTGAAACAAAAAATTTGGCCGGCGCGCGGGTTTTGCACGTTGCGGATTTGGTCACGGAAGCCTCGAGTTACGTGCGCGCCTGGCTGCCGGCCCTGCAAAAATGCGGAGGTGAATTGCGGTGGGCGATCAACGTCGTCGATCGCGGCCAGGGCGGCGAAAAAGTTTTGCGCGATCACGGCGTTCAGCCGCATCATCTCGTCGCGATCGGTCCGGCGTTTTTTGAGAATCTCCGCGAGAATGGCCATCTCAGCGCGGCGGCGGCAGAGATGTTGATCGCCTATCATCGCGATCCCCGTGAAAGCATGAAGCGGTTGTTGCAGGAACATCCCGAAGTTTTGCGCCAGGCATGGCATGCCGATGATGAAAAAACGCGGCAGCGTGCGCGCTTGCTGGTCGAGCAGAATGTTTATGGTTTTCCGCCAGAAGTATTGCGGGAGTTGCGCCGCAGAATTGCAGCAGAGTGAGCCGCCCGCCGCCTTCGCCGCATTGTACCCAAGACAAAATTTTTAATATTTCGCTTGACGTTCGACCCGAAAATCTACGTTTTTGCCTTGCGCTGCCAGAATTAAGGAATTAAGAATTTTTTCACCTGACGGGGGTGGAACATGTTGCGGCGTGTTTTAGCTGTTCGCTTTGGCAATTTCTTTGAGAAAAAATTCAAGGCCCGAGTACACCCTGAACCGTGTGCTCGGGCTTTTTGTTTTGGTATCGATTCCGGAGCTTGAATGATGAAATCTTTTCGCGACTGCAGCCGCCCTTTCTGGCTGTTCATGTGCGGCATGTTCATTTGTTTGTCAGAAGCGCCGGCGCAATGGTCAACCGATCCGGCACAAAACCTTCAGATTCTCAGCAATTCTATCAAACCTAAAATTGTCAGCGACGGTGAGGGCGGTGTAATTGTAGTGGGTGAAAGCTTTACGGTTAACCCGCTGCTTTATGCGCAGCGGGTGGACAAGTACGGCAATATTTTGTGGGACCCAACCTTGCGCGGCATTCGAGTAACCACGCCGGGTGACGAACAATCCGAAGCGGTTGTGGTGTCCGATGGCGCTGGCGGTGCTTATGTCGGATTCAATGCGTTGAAAATTGTTGGATACAGCGAAGAGCCGCCGGAGCCTATCTATTCGAGTTTCGCGCGAATACAACGTTTTGATTCCCAGGGAACACGACTCTTTGGCCCAGAGGGTATAATACTCTACGACTATCCGGTTGACACGTTGAGAGGGCGGCAAGGTATTTATTATCTCGTTCCGGACAGCGAGGGTGGGGTGTATGTTATGTGGGGCGATTTTTATGGGCCTCAAGGTAATGACAGATATATCAACCACGTTACTTCGGATGGTCGAATATCCTGGGAAAACAGCCCGTTCATGAATGCGCCGTTTTCGATCAAAGAAAATTTCTTGATATATCCAGACGGGGAAGATGGATTGATTGTATATCATCGATTCGATGATAATTTATCAAGGGACAGTTTCATTCGAATCAACAAAGATGGGCATATTCTCATCGACAAGCCTATCGACACGGGCTTAACTCCATTTTGCCTATTTTCAGCACAGGATGGTGAATGCATTTTATTATGGCAAGATTTTAACCAGTTTAGCCAGCTAGATACTATTCGTTGCCAAAAAATAAATCGTAACGGCGAAAATTTGTGGGGTGAAAGGCCCGTAATTATCGATTCCGCCGGGCAATTGGCAAATCCACTAGGTGTAGGCCGGATGCCTGATGATGCCGGCGGCGCTTTCTTCGCTTTCCGTAAAGCCTCCCCGTTTTCAAGCTTGATTTATCTCGATCCTGAAGGGAAAGTCATTTTCAAAAAGCATTTGGAACGATTCAATGGCATGGGATGGAATCTTCAGGAATGTTTACTACCGACTCAAAAAAAGGGGGTTTTGTATAATGTTTATCGCCCTAATGAAGGGCAGTATATCTGTGCATTGGATTCCACCGGCAATGAGCTGTGGCCCAAGGTGTTATATACCAATCGTGAGGTACATGCAGATTGGGATGGCATGGTCACCGATGGTAATGGCGGCGCAATAATGGTCTGGTTTGAAATTCTTCCTTCGCGTGGCATTTGGGCGCAGCAAGTCAGCGGCAGCGGCAAATTGGGGATAGTCACCAGCGTAAAGCATCCTCCAGATCGAAATGTATTACCTGAAAATTTTGCGTTGTTTCCGGCCTATCCCAATCCATTTAATGGCACGGTTCGCCTGCAGTATCAAACACCGAAGGACGAGATGATATTCGTCAAGGTTTATGATCTATCTGGAAAGGAGGTAATCACACTCGTGAAACAACAGCTCATCCAGGGCAAGCATGAAGTGATTTGGGATGGCCGGGATCAATTCGGCCGTCTTGTAAGTAGCGGAGTCTACTTCTACCAATTATCAATAGGAACGCAGAGACACGTGCGCAAAATCATGGTGCTGCATTGACGGAGCAACCTTGAGGAGGTGAAATCGTGAAACAAGCTTTATTTTTTCTAACCATCGCCTTTCCGGCGCTCGCCTTTACACAATGGTCGAACGACCCTCGTGTGAACACGGTGTGGGAACAGCGGGAAAACCAGGGCGCCCCGGTAATTTGCACCGACGGCGAGGGCGGCGCGATTGTGGCGTGGGGCTCCGAGCGTGGCATCTTTGCCAATCGCGTGGATAAGTTCGGTTTCCGTCAATGGGGCAACAACGGCGTGCCGATTTCTCCGCCGGCCGGCTTTCGCACGCCGACCAACATCATTCCCGACGGCCTGGGCGGCGCTGTTATTGTTTGGGAAGATTTCACCAAAAGCTTTGAATTGGGCGTGCCGAACAATCCGGAAAACGAGATGTACGTGCAGCGCGTTGACCGGCAAGGCCGAAGGCTTTGGGATTCATCCGGCGTCATCATTCGAGAGCGAATCGAGAAAGCCGGCATTGGGGATTTTGAGATTTTAAGTGACGATTATCAAACGTTCATGATCTCCTGGTTCGATCAGCGCGAGCCCTGGCAATGGTATGTGCAGCGGATTGATGCAAACGGTCAAGTTGCGTTTGAACCGAATGGCCGGCCTGTACCGATTGAAAGTTTTGCAAACAATGCCAGACGCCGTGTCGTTTCGGATGACAAAGGCGGAATGCTTATGACGCGCTTTCGTCAAAATGTCAACCAAACGGCAGTGGTGGATAAAATCACTAAAGAAGGTGAATTCCCATGGCCAACGGAAGGC
Source organism: uncultured Cytophagia bacterium (assembly GCA_964457925.1). Lineage (GTDB taxonomy): Bacteria > Zhuqueibacterota > Zhuqueibacteria > Zhuqueibacterales > Zhuqueibacteraceae > Coneutiohabitans. Next base: position 6,521 of record CAYWGH010000032.1, on the reverse strand, counting down.
GTTGCTGTTAATACCGGAGGAGCATTTGCTATGACCTGTGATGGCGGAGGCGGCGCTATTGTTGCTGGAAGATATTTCACATCAGGGCCTCCTAATTTTGATGTCGAAGGCAGAATACAACACATTGATTCAACTGGGCAGCTCTTGTGGGGAGAAGCTGGAAAAATCTTCACGCACAATGCTGATGAGCGCACGATACCTTTCCTCGTCGAAGATGGCAACGGAGGTGCACTTATAACTTGGGACGATACCACCGGCGGCAAACGACACCGTTTTGTGGCGCGTTTCGATCACGATGGCAGGATGCTGTGGAAAACTCCGGGCTTTCGCATCTGGTATCATTCCACACTCGAACCGCTCGTGTTCAGCAATCTATCTGGAAGCATGATCTGGCTCATAAACGATTTTGACACACCGCAAGGCGATCTTTATGCCTTTCGCGTCGATTCGAGTGGCGCAGCAGCTTGGGGGATGGACGGTGTCTTAATTCGCCATCGCGATATTGAAAAATGGCCTTATTTTTTGGAAGCAACGACTGATGGTCAAGGCGGCTTTATTGCGGTTTCGAGTGAAAGAAGAACCCCGGGATGGCAAAATTTAGTCTTACAGCAAGTCAATGCCCATGGCAAGCTGGGGGAGGTTATTACCTCTGTTGCAGAGCATGGTGACCCTGGGAATCTGCCGGCCGGCTTTCTTCTTCGCGCCCCTTTTCCCAATCCTCTACAACCGGCCACCAAAATAGAGTTCTCTCTGCACAAGCCGTCACAGGTGTTGCTGCGAATCGTCAACCTATCCGGCCAGGAGGTCATAAGGCTTATTGAACGGGCGTTGGCGGAAGGAAATCATACCGTGAATTGGGATGGACGTGATCAACGCGGAAAGGAGGTGAGCAGCGGAATTTATTTTTGCCAACTCATCGTAGACGGCGCAGCACAGGTTCGCAAACTCGCTTTAGTTCATTAACTGATTATCCCAACCGAAAGGAGTGTATCATGAAAAAGAAATGGACGGTTTTCACAATCGTATTGCTCGGCTTGATGAATACCCATCAAAATAGCCGTGCACAAGAAGTCTTGTGTCCGATGGGAGCTTCTGGAAGCCCGGCTTCACCGCCGCCCCCTTCATACAGACTCGGCGTCATTCTAGTTCAGTTCAGTGATTGGGCGACAAATGAGGATGCAAGAGGCGGACACTGTCTGATTGATGATGCAGACAACCACTACACCTACCAAATGTATCACGATCTTTTTTTCAACGCCAACTATCGTTCGCCGGCGATGCGTACTCATGATGATGAATCACTCTTCGGCAGTGTGAAAGAATTTTATGAGGAAATTTCCTATGGCAAATTTACCTTTACGGCCAACAGCGGCATCATCAATCCGACGGATCCGCTAAATCCCACTTTGCCGCAATGGGTTACCTTGCCCCAAACTAAAGCATATTGGGTAAGCCAGTCCCATAATCCGCAAGCATTGTTGAACGCAGCATTGACCGCAAGCGGATACAGCATTACCGGGTACGATAAGATTGCCGTACTTTATGCTGGCGTGGCTGCCGGCGGCGGCCTTCAAGGTGCAGGTATTCTAGGAGGATTGGTTTATCAACTCGGCGAAAAAACCCCTCTGCAGCGTGGGCGAACACAAACCATCGGTACCTTTTATGGGATAGGATCGCATTGCCACGAATTTGCTCACCTTCTCGGGCTGCCCGATCTCCAGGTTGACGGCGTTTCATGGCCCCGAGGCTTGGATAGTTTTGACTTGATGGCAGCAGGTGAACAAGGTTTCATGGATGGGAATCATCTAAACAGTCTCGGCGGCTATCACGCGCCCACGCCGCTCAGTGGTTGGAGCAAGCTGGTATTGGGGTGGGCGGCTTATACCGATATTGCGACGGATCAAACCATTAATTTCCCATCGTTTACCGAGAGCGACAACATTTTCGTTCGTTTCGTCAATGACCTGAATCACAACAATTGGTATGAAGGCGAGTATTTCATTATTGAAAACAGACGGCCGGCTTTCGCCAGCGGCAAGCGCTCGTTTGACGGCGATATGATGAACGGCCTGTTGATCTTCCATCGCGCCAATACTCCTCATGCCTCGACTAATCTGAACCTTGACGTTGTAGAGGCGAACGGCGTCGATGAAGCAGGATCCTATATTGGCAGCGGTAAAAATGCGCACCTTTTCCCGGGCACCACGAACAACACGGCTTTCACACCCTTGAGCAATCCCAGCAGCAACATTAGAAACGGCCCGCGCTCGGGTTTTGCGTTGACCAATATCGCCGTCAATGGCAACGGCATCAGTGCTGACGCATATGTCAATTATCTGGTCAGCAACAGCACGGACGCCACGGCCTCGAACAATGCCCGCAAGCTCGTGCGGGATTCTTCCGGCAAATATCATCTGGTCTACGAGAGCGAGGGCGAGGTTTATTATCAACACTCCACAACGGGCACGGGAAACTGGCTGGGATTGAGGCGCCTGAGCGCGGGCAACGGCAACAACAAGTTTCCCGGCATTGCCGAGCGCGGCGGCAGAGTATACGTCGCCTGGCAACGCTTTGATGGCAGCTCGCACGACATTCACTTTCGCAAGAGCACAAACGGCGGAAGCACGTGGGCGAACGCCACAGAGCCGGCTTCGAATGCCGGCACGAATGCGCCGCTGCCGGTGATCGTCACTCCGGCAACAGACCGGCTCACGCTGATCTATCGCACGGGCAGCAATTTTGGGTCGCGCCTCTCAACCAATGACGGCAGCAGTTGGAGCAGCGGCAGCGTGCCTTCCACCGGCAGCAACGACAATTCACCCAGCCTGGCGCCAACGACGACTTATTCGGGCAGCTCCAGGTCGGGCCTGGTTTACGCCAGATCCTCGCCGGCTGCCATCTATTACACCTACTATCGCAACGGCCCGGATTCTTCCGGCTGGGGCTCGACTAAGAATCTCTCGCAAATCGTGCCCGGCACCTACAACAGTCATCAAAAGCCTGCAATCGCGCCAAGCGGCACCTCCGGCAATAGGCGGCTGCACGCGCGGTGTGGGAAGCCCGCAATGGCACCACGGGAAATTACTATGTGATCATCCATCGCAAAGCCACGGACTGGTACACCTAGCCCAACGTGTACTCCGCGACTTATTATGAGCAGCAAAAAGAGCCTTCCATCACCGGCCTGGCAAACGACAAAGCCGAGCTGCTGTTCAAATATGCCACGCAGAATCAAATCTACAAGATGCATTACAACGGCTCTTCCTGGGGCTCGCCGGTATACATTGGCGCCGGCAGAAGTCCTTCTGCCTCTGTCGGCCATACCACGGCAAAATATGCCTGGACCGAGGGCAGCGCCTCGCCTTATCGAATCAAGACGAGCAGCGAAACGTTGAGCAAGGCCGGCGAGCTGGCAGTGGCTTATCATCGCTCGGTGGCGGTGATCGACACGGCGACCGGCGCCTGGCTCGATTTGCGTCTTGATAACGTGTGTGTGAAAACGAAATCCGGCGAAGAACGGCTTGTGCCGTTGGCGCCGGCGAAAGAGGATGCGCTGACATTGACGCCGGCCAATGCTTTCTCAAATTTGGCTTCTGCGCTGGCAACCTTGCCGGCGGAGGCGGAAAGCCTGCTTGTCACGTACCGCCTCGGCGGACAGAATTTATCTGATCTCCGGGATGAGGCAGACGTAATCGACATTCGCCTCGTTCTTTCCGGTCAGAACGGCGCAACGGTCGCGTTGCCGGTGCTTGCCGCTGCCAGCGGAAATCTGGAAGAGAGAAAGCTGGTGTTGTCAACCGGCATTTCAAATCTGGCTGCTGCTGAAGTCACCCTGCAAGCAGAAGTAAAAGGCCTGGCAAACAAGCCTTCCCTCATCGCCAGCCTGGGGCATATTTATGAATTTGTCAAGGAGCCTCTGCCCAAAGCTTTGCCGGAAGCGCAGGTAACGGAAGCGCCGGAAGGCTTTGCGCTGGCTGCTTATCTCAACCCCTTCAATCCGGCAACACAAATACGTTTCGAGATGCCGAATGCGGGTCTCGCAACCCTGCGGATTTACAACCTGCAAGGCCGGCTCGTGCGCAAGCTGCTGCATGAATTGAGGACAGCGGGTGTACATACCATTCGCTGGGACGGCCGCGACGATCGTGGTACCCATGTCACCAGCGGCGTATATTTCATTCGCTTCGAAAGCGGCGGCCGCACGCAGGCGGGCAAGCTGACAGTGATGCGATAAGCAGGCTTGGCCGGGGTGCGGCGATGACCCTTCTTTTACAAGTTCGCTCGTTGCAAAAAGCAAAAACTCTAGGACGCAGATGAACGCAGATAAAAACCTGCCTTAATCCGCGTTTATCTGCGTCCAGAGAAATTTTGGGTTGCGGCTAGCGTTGGCAGCATTTCACCTTCGCCGCTTCCCGCCCCCGCCTGAAAAAGCCCTTGCTTTTGGACAAACCGCTGATTATGATCTTGGCAACATCCTTTCTCTTGCCACCGCCACGGGAGGCAATCTTGAGCATGTGCAGGCGCAATCCGCGGAAAGGAATTCCCACCAACTTTTTTTTCCTGCAATTGTACTGAATTATAGGCCAGCCTCCAGGATTGGCCTGCCGCGCCGCAGGCTCTGATCTTTCAACTCGCCAAACACCAGGCCTTCCGTGCAAGTTTTCCATATTTATGCGGGATTTTTTCCATGCTCTACCGTTTTTGCAGAACCGTGTTCTACCGCCCTGCACCCACCGCTGTATTGGCTGCTCTGCTGACGTGCCTGTTCTGCGGGCAAACGCTTGCCCAAAGCGGTAACGTTGTCGTCTCCGTCAACAACATCTCGATCGCGGGCGAAACCTCTTTGCGCGGCCTCACCGGCGCATTTCCCTATCCCGTTCTCTCCACCATTTCCGTGACGGATCAAGCCGGCAATGTCATCACCGGACTGGCGGATACCGCGCGCTTTATCGGCCCGGCAGACATCGCTGAAATCGGTGCGCCGATTTCGCAGATTTGGCAACCGCTGCTGGAATACCATCGCGACAATCCCGCTTTCCCGGCAAATCAAAATCTCTTTAATCAAACGCCGCAGCCTTCCTTTACCGAGGTGAGGCGCACAACCTACTTTCCCACCAGCACAATGCTGGTCATGGATATCAGCGGCAGCATGAAGCCGCAACTCGAGGAAGCCAAGACCAGCAATCTTGCTTATCTCGATCAATTGCGATCGTATGATCGCGCCGGCCTGATTCAATTTTGCGCCTCGGTGGTGAACACCCTTCCGATTTCCTCGGATCTTTCCACGCTGCGCCGGGAAATTGTCGCGGCAGATACCTGCACCGGCACGGCCATTGAAAATGCCCTGCTTGCCGCCCTCGAGGCTATCCGGCACGAAACCACCCGGCGCGGCATTATCATTTACACCGACGGACAGAACTTTCCCTTCACCGAGCCTACGCCCGGTCCCGTGATTGCGATGGCGCAAGAATTCAACATACCCATCTTTACCATCGCGCTGGGCGATCAAACACGCGAAGATATTTTGCAGCTCATTGCCGAACAAACCGGCGGCCTTTTTTTTAGCGCCGAAACCGCCGCGGACATGGTGGAAATTTATGAAAAGATCGCGGTGGTTATACAGAATTTTTATGTGATGGCTCATGCTTCGCCCGATCCCATTCGCAACGACACCTGGCGCGTCGTTGACGTCACCAGCGGCTCCTTAAGCAATCGTGATCGCGGCCTGGGCCATTATTTTGTTGCCAATCAATCCTCCTCGCGTGTGACCGATCTGGCGCTGTCGCTCACCGCCAACACCGAAACAGCGCGCCCGGGCGACACATTCGAATATCTTCTCCGCCTCAGCAATTTTGGCTCGATTGAAGGCAACAATCTTGATCTCAAACAGCATCTACCGGATTCTGTGCGTTTCCTCAGCGCGAGTCCTCCGCCAGTATTTGCCCGGGGCGATTCGCTCTTTTGGCAAATTACGGCGCTGGCAGCGGGTAACACCTTTGATATTCGTGTCAGCGTGCAACTGTCATCACAAACGCCGAACACTCTAACGGAGCTAATCAGTAATGCCCGACTTTCATCTTCAAATGATTCATCGCCGGATAATAATTTGGCTTCGGATACCGTGCGTGTAATCTTCACGCCTCCACTCAATAATACTGAACTTGCGTTTTCTATATCCTCGCAAACACAAGTCCCAGGCGAAGCGCGAACCGGTGAAGCGTTTTCGTATCAAATCAAATTCAACAACATTGGCGCGAATGCCGCCCAAAACATTCGCGTCGCGCAAATCCTGCCGGATTCGGTGAGGTTTTTGTCATCTTCGCGGGTTTCAAGTGTAAGCGGCGATTCGTTGATTTGGCAAATCCCGGCGATTGATGCCGGCGCTCAAGATTCAATCACTGTCAATGTCCAACTCGCCGCCAGTGTGCCGCCAACGCTGACTGAGCTGATCAGCTTCGCCAATTTCACTGCGGACAATGACACAACTCTCGCGAATAATTTTGATACCGACACGCTGCGCG
>CAYWGH010000031.1:0-79398 GCA_964457925.1 uncultured Cytophagia bacterium | reverse complement strand
AAATCCCACAACGCGGCACAGCTTGTTTTACTACTTTAAACCGGACAGCAGTGAGGCAAAATAACTCCTCGCAAGTCATCTTGAATATGTCAGATTCACCGCCGAGAGGCAGAGTTCGCAGGGAATTTTAATAAATCTCACTCTGCGATCTCCGCGCCACTGCGATGATTTTTGGAATGTGACCTAGTCGAGTTATTTTGCCTCATTTTTTAGAAGAACTTTCGGAACTCCAACACATCAGCCGCAAGAACAGCGGCTGTATCCGCTAAGATTTTTTCGGAATTTTGACCTTGCGTGTCAACTCCGATCTCGTCTTCTGATCAGCCCCCCATTCACCATCTAAAGACGACCACAACGCATCTTCAATTGGGTTGGGCGCGGGCGGCGGTTCCTGCGCAAACAGTGGAAGCGCAAAAAATTACACCAGCGATTACCCGCGAACACATTGCCGCTTCATCAGCCATCCTCCTTCTTCATTTGAAAAACAGAAAGCCGGGAGGAAAGCGGCCTTCAAGTGAGCGAATGATTTTTTCATGAGAAGTGATTCTTTTATTTTTCCGGCATCTGCCCGGGCAGCGGAATGACACAGAGTTGCATCATCATTGTATAGTCATTGCTCAACCCCCAGTGTTCGACGGCTTTATCATTGACAAAACGCATAATATCAAACGCTTTTGGGAGGGCCACGATCGATGCGCCAAAGCATCGCCGCAGAAAGGCTGCCCGCCAAGAACATGATCGCCCACAAAACAATCGCGCCGAGCTTTTCCAGCAGAAACGTGCCCAGCCAGCCGCTCAATGTGAAGCCCAGGCTGAACGTCATTTGATACATGCCCATGTACTCGCCGCGGCGTTCTTCCGGTGCAACGTCCGCCATGTAGGCCACTGCTCCCGGCAGAAAAACCATTTCGCCGAACGTCCAAATTGCCACTGCCAACGCGGCGCTCCAAAAACCGGAAACGCCGGCAGTGGCGCCAAAGCCGGCGCCAATGAGAAATGCGCCGAGCGCGAGCGCATGGCGATGCGGCCAATGCGTCATGGCGATGTTGAGCGGCACTTCGAAGATGACAATGAGCAGCGTATTCACGGTAAACAATATGCCATACGCCGATTCGGGCAGATGAATATCACGCACGAGAAACAATGGCAGCGCGCCCTCGTGCTGAAAAAAAACAATGACGACCGGAATAATGGCGCATAAGAAAAAAAGCAGACGTTTGTCCGACAAAACTTTGAAGCGCTGCATTTCCGAACCGGCGGAAGCAACGGGCGCAACATGCCGTGCGTGATGCCGTGTGGTCAAAACGAGAAGCACACCGGCCAGCAGCGAGGTTGCGCCGTCCACCCAAAAAATGAGCGGATATGAAATCATAATAATGAACCCACCGGCCAGCGGCCCAACGCTCATGCCAAGATTGATCGCCAAACGGTTGAGCGAGTAAGCCATTTTGCGCTGCGGCGGCGCGACGATGCCGACGATTGCTGCCAGGCTTGCCGGACGAAAGGCCTCGCTGGCAACGGCCCACAACAGAGTCAAACCTAGAATGGCAATAAAGCTTTGGGCCAACGGAAAAATCAGCAGGAGCGCGCCGGAGAGCAGCAGCGAAATTTTCATTTGCAGAAATGGGCCGATGCGATCGCTGAGTTTGCCTGCAAACGGCGCGGAAACCAAAGCGCCCAAGCCGTAGAGCGTCAACGTCAGGCCGGCAGAGGTGGCGGAATAGCCCAATTTCTTGGTGAGATATAAAACGAGAAACGGCAACGCCATCAAACCGGCGCGATTGATAAACGTTACAAACGAGAGCATCCAAACGTCGCGCGGCAAATCTCCCATGCCACGCCAGGGATTCCACGGCATAAATTTCCTGTGGCCTTGCGCCAATTCACAGCGAAAAATACGTCAGAAAAAATAACATGGGGCGATAGATGAACGCCACGATCACCAATTCACAAAAAACCAAACCAACGGCTTTCACGACGGTTACCAGCCAGGATTGGCCATAGATGCGCTTCAAAGCGAAAAGCATATACCACAAAATGCCGCCGGCAATTGGAAAAAGAATGCCGGGATCTCTTCCGAAGAATCGCGCCAAGCCCGTGCCGAGCGCCAAATCGATCACGCCCAGCAGAAACATGAATACAAGCAGACCAGCGATCAAATAAAACAGCAGAAAGGAGTGAAAGTGAATCGAGTAGATCAAATGTTCGACATAATAGCGTCTTGAGGAGAGATAGAAAAGCTTGAGAGCCGCTGCAAACAGCGGGATAATGACGAAAAACATGTTGCGCTGATGCTGCGCCAACACCTGATTAAAATGCGCGGTAAATTCCTCTTCGGACAGCGTAGACGCCGTTTGCTTTTTTGCAATGAGCTGTTGGGCCAGGGCACCGTGCCAGCCCGCAGCCACGCCGCGCAGATTCCAGTTGAGCAGGCCCATGCGATAGCCGACCAGAAAAAAGAACAAATTAAGCAGCACAAAAAGCGTCACCGGTTTGATGAAGCGGCTGCGTTTGCCGGCAAGGTATTCTTGCGTCAAGACTCCCGGTTTGAAAAAAAGCGGGAGCAGGCTGCGGAAAATTTTGGAATCAAAGTGGGTAATATCATGCAAGGCATGCGCGAAGAAATGTCCGAGCGCATAATCATGCGGGGAAATTTTCTTTTGACCGCAGTTATGGCAAAAACTCCCTTGCAATGCAGTTTCACAATTTGGACAAATCAGCGGCGGTGCGTCCAACTCTCCTCCTCAAACAATTCGGTTCGATGTGCGACTTGACTTGACTACGTCAGAGTCACCGCAAAGAGGCAGCGTTCGCTGCGAATTCACGCAATCTTACTTTGCGAACTTCGCGACGCTGTGTTTTTTTGGGGAATGTGCCATAGTCAAATTAACGGCAACGGATATTGCATGCAACCAGGCAGCATGATCATCATGAATGATGGCCGCGCGAATCAGGTACTCGTTTGCGTGATCGTTGCTGTCATTTTTCCAGCGTTCCCCAAACCCGCAAGCGGCTGACGCCGCCATCGGGAAAAATATTCAGACGGATGTGGGTAAACGGACCGGCCGTACTTAATTCCTTATCAAAAAAATGTTGTTTGTGTGCTTGCAGCTTGGTTTTCGGAAGAATCTCCATCCAATCTACCCCCGCTTGGGAGAGATCGTCACCGGCCTGCGCGTTGCTCACGCAACCCTCAAGCGAACACATGTCGGGATAATTGCCTTTAAAGTGATTGGTATCGATTTCAATGCGTTGAATTTTTCCGGACGCGCCCAATTTCAGGATGATCCAATCATGCCCGGGGCCGCGCCGGCGGCGGGTTTCCCAACCATCTCCCATATTCTGTGCACGCCCCGGCATGATGAGATTTTCCATCGGGCTGAAAAACATGTCGCTGCAAGCCACGGGCAGGCCGCCGTTCGCAATCGCGACGAGATCGATCAACTCATTTGATTTGAAATGCGTGAAATCGGGCGTGGCTACGCCATAAACCCGCAAACGCGCAACTCCGCCATCGGGAAAAATGTTGAGCCGCACATGCGTGTAACAACGTTCATCGGTTATGGCAAATAAATTCTGTGACCCCGGTTTCAACGGCGCTTTGGCGAGAATTGCAGTCCACTTCTCTTGAGACTCCCGCAAGGTTTTGCTTTCAACGCCCGCAGCCGCATGGCACGCCTCCAGTGAAGCATAGGGCGGATGATTGCCGAGAAAATGATTGGTATCGATGTCAACGCCCTTGATGATTCCCGGAACGCCGAGTTTGATGATGCACGAATCATGGCCCGGCGCGCGCTTGCGCCGGGTTTCCCAGCCATCCATCCATTTGCCGTTTTCGGTGTATTTGTCGGGAATAAAAACGCCGCGGCCGGGTTTTAACAAATTTTCCTTCGGCGCAAAAAATTCATCATTCGCCCAAAGCGCTTCTCCGCCCAAGCGCTCCGCCGCGAGATCAATCAAGCCGGCGAAGGCGGCAACTTCGATATGTTTTTGTGCTGGCATAAGATAACTTTCACCCTAAAGGTTATCACCCGCTTTGTTCTTGGCGAACCAAGAATACTCAATCTGTGACTAAATTGCAACTTCCTGATCGTTTAGAAAATCATTGCCTCTCAGGCGCGCGGGAAATAAAATCAACATCGCGATTGTTGGTATAGGAAATGCAAAACGTTTCAGCTATCTTCGATTGCCAAGCTTGTCGTCAAAAACGGGATCTTCTGTGAAACCAGAAAATGAGAGAACATCATGAGATCACAAAAGAATTTTCTACCACTGCTGTTTACGCTTTCAGCCATTTTGGCCGGCACTCATGCGGCTTGCGCGCGCGCGGGAGAAGAAGCCAAAATGATGAATGATGCCATGGCTGCCGGCGATAGCGGCCGCGCCATCAAAAAACTCGAAAAATCAAAGGATGAATGGCGCCGGCTGTTGACGCCGAAAGAGTATGCCGTGCTGTTTGAAGAAGACACGGAATACCCCCACTCCAGTCCGCTCAATCAGGAAAAACGCGCAGGCACTTATATTTGCGCCGCCTGCTATCTCCCGCTGTTTTCCTCCGAAGCAAAATTTGAAAGCGGAACCGGCTGGCCAAGTTTTTTCCGGCCGCTCACCGGACATCTCGGCACCAAAACGGATTATAAACTACTCGCGCCGAGGACAGAATATCATTGCATTCGTTGCGGCGGACATCAAGGGCATGTGTTCGACGACGGTCCACCGCCCACGGGTCAACGCTGGTGCAACAACGGCATCGCGCTTAAATTCGTGCCACAGGGAGAACAACTTCCGCATCTGAGAAATTAACTTCAGGAGATTTTTGCTTATGCCTATCATCTCGCTGGTTATCCCTTTCTTGCTGTTCGCGTGTCAGGCTTCCGAACAAGCCGAACAAAACCCCGCGCCGGTGAGCATGATTTCCGTACAAACGGAAAAGCTTGCCATCGCCACTTTTGCCGGCGGTTGCTTTTGGTGCATGGAAGCGCCCTTCGACGTTTTGCCCGGCGTTGTATCAACTATCTCCGGCTACATCGGCGGATTCAAAAAAAATCCGAGCTATGAGGAAGTGTCGACCGGCACGACTGGCCATGCCGAAGCCGTACAGGTCACTTATGATTCAACTCAAATCAGCTATGCGCAACTGTTGCAAGTGTTCTGGCGGAACATTGATCCTCTGGCCTCAAACCGCCAATTCTGTGACAGCGGTTCACAGTATCGCTCGGCTATTTTTTATCACAATGCCGAACAACAACGGCTTGCCCTGGCAACGAAGCAACAACTCGAAGAAGCCGGGCGTTTCCAGCAGCCTATCGTGACGGAGATTATTGCCGCTGCGGAGTTCTATCCTGCGGAAGAGTACCATCAAGATTTTTATAAAAAGAATCCCCTGCGCTATAAAGCCTATCGCGCCGGCTGCGGCCGCGATCGGCGGCTGCAGGAACTTTGGGGCAAGGACGCAATAATCGAGTAAAGGTAGCCGCCCTGCCATTGCAGCAAAAATATTCCGTAAGCGGATTGACGAATACAGCGGTTACAACTCTTTGCCTGATCCGCTATTTTTGAAAATCCACTTACCATTCCCGCTTCGTCGCATGGCCCACAACCAAACCCCGCATGGAATGCCGTACTCCACCCATCTCACCCATTGCGGTTCGCGCCAGAAACCTGCGGGAAGATAATTTGCCAGGACGGTGTAGGACAAAAAAACAGTCGCGCTCAAAATCCACAAAGGAAGATTGATACTCGACGGCGAAGCGTTGGCAGGAATCGCTTCTTTAAAGCAGAGCACCGGCAACAGCCACAAGAGATACCAGGGATGCAAGGTCGGGGAAAGCAGAAAAAACGCCGCGAGTATGATCATTAAAATGGCAAACCAATCCCCCTTGGCCTGCGGCAAAAATCCTGATTTAATCCAGCGCAAAAAAAGCCGTAAATAAATAAGTAGAAACAAAGCCGCCACAATCAACTTCGTGATGATCAAGGCCAGATCGATGCGGCGTGTGACATAAACTTGCGGAGAAATCTCCCAATGCGCTGGGATCATCAAGAATTTCACCAGCCCATCCGGCAGCAGCCAATGCACCGGGGTGAAGATCAACGAGAACAAGCCATCATTGAACCGCCACTTTTCTGAATAAACCAGCAATCCCGCATACAAATTCTCTCCCGCCCCGGCGAATGGCGCATAGCACGCCAGGACGACCAGCGTAAAGACTGCAATGGTTGATGCTGCTTTTTTAAAACCTCCCTCCTGCCACGCGGCGACAATTACAAAAGGCAAAAACATCGCGGCGAGAAATTTGATCAAAAAACCCAAAGCTAAAAAGACTGCTGTCAGCAAAAAGCGCTGCCGCAGGAAAAAGGCTGACATCAAAATCAGCGTCGAGGCCCCCAAACCATCCGTGTGTCCGCTGCCGGCGATTTCAATAATCGCCAACGGGTGCCAGGCATAAAGAATGGCCCAGCGCGGATCGATCTTCATCTGCGCCAGCAAGCGGAAAAGAACCAACACCAGCCCGAGATCCACCAGCACAAAAAGCAGTTTTAATCCGGCGAAGGGCGCGAGAGCAAAAACCTCGCTTATCTTGAATCCCAACCAAAATAAAATTTGCAGCACGGGCGGATAAACGCTGTGCACGCTTTTGTGATCGACATTCGGATAGATCTCGTCATCGCGCACCTGCGCCAGTTCATCTGCCACGGGAGGAAATGTGTACGGGTTTATGCCGTGATCGAGCAGCCGGCCATCCCACAAATAACGAAAAATGTCATTTGAGAGCCACGGGGATTGGCCCACCAACATCATACGAAAAAGCAGGGCGCCGGCAAAGATGATGAAAAGCGATAGGCGAAGAGTATTTTTTTGTGGAAGGCTAGCGCGGACAACCGTAACCGCGCCGAGCAGCAATGCAAACAGCAGCGCGAGAGTCGCAAAAAAATGATTCAGGGTTGCATTGATTGAAACCGCGCCCGGCGAAGGGCTTTGTTGGCGTAGAAAATAGTAGAGAAGAAATGACAGGCCTCCCAGCAGAACCAGTAATCTATTGTGATGCTTTTTTAGTGCTGTCGCGATTGTTGGGCGAGAGTTCATGGTTGCGTCGTTGCTACCGTCGCGCAGCGGACTTGACGAGGTTGTGTCGCAAGCATTGTGATGCGGCTTCTGTACGTTAAGCGGCTTCGTAGAGGTCGCTCGCCTCAATACTGGCAAGCTCAACCAGAAATCCCGCAATTTTCTGCGTTACGGCTTCGAAGTAACGCTTCCCCTTCTCCGCTGTGGCGGCTTGAGGATTTCCCACGCCCGTATCTGATGTCACTTTCATCCAGTCGCGCTGCGTCCAGGCCCAGCGTTCACGCAAAGCGGCTACTTTGAATCTCTTCGCCGCGCCGGTTCCCGCTTCCGCAAGCGGCAGCACGAGTTCCGGCGCGAGATATTGCATAAGGCTCGTTTCCATCTCGCCGGCATGGTCCCCGGGTTCATCAAAGAACGTTGCGAGATTCAGACAGCGGAACCAATCGAGCGTGCACAAAAACAGATTATGCCGCGGCGCCAGCTCGCGAAGCATTAGCTTGAAATCATTGCCGCCGTGACCGTTCAATATAACCAGCTTGGGAATATGTTGCTGCGCCAGCGACGCGGCAATATCATTGAGCACTGCAAGCTGCGTGCTGGGGTTCATGTTGATTGTCAATTTGATATCGAGCTGCCCGGTATTTACACCGAAAGGCACGGTGGGAAGAACGATGACGCGCGCGCCTTTCTCCCAGGCAAGGCGCGCTGCTTCGCCGGCAATGCGGTCGCTTTCAATCACATCTGTGGCGTACGGCAAGTGATAATTGTGCGCTTCGGTTGCGCCCCATGGCAAGATGGCGACCTCATAAGCCGTTGCTTGTATCGCTTTCCAGTTTGTTTCTGCTAAAATGTATGGTCGCCCCGGCATGGTGATCTCCAAAAAATTCAATTGGCTTGGTGCGTCATCTTATTAAACTTGATCACACCGGTTTGCTGCATTTTCTCAGCATCAGCCTCCGGCATGCGCCAATGGGCATCGAAACGGCCTTCGACGATGACATTGTCAATCGTCTCTTTGAACAGAACATAATCCGGCAAATCCATCAGCATGCCGGGCGGACCAAACAGCGCGCGGAAGCTGCGGCGAGTTGGCGGCCCGGAACGTTCCGCAACTGTCCACCACGGCAAACCGGAATTGATGAGAACATAATGCTCGCCGCGCGGAAAAATATAGAGTAGACCGTGATCAACGGCAGTCGTGTCGAGGTGCAGCGGCAACTGTTCGCTGAATTTTGCGATAATACCGTTGGTTTCTTTCGTGCCAAACAAAATCAAATGCGACGAAGCAAGGTCGCTTGGCCTTACTTCTTTGTCGGATAAAACACGCGGGAACGCCATCACGCGGCGCAGAAATGGGCCGCGATCAACCGACCAATTTGCCGCGTGATCGGCTTGCGCACGCCGCGCCTGCCACTCTTCGGGGGAGGGATTATCAGCGGTGCCATAAACATAAATATGGCGCGACGCAATCGCTTCCGCAATCGGGCCTTCTGAGCCTGGCCGTTTTTTCTGTGCCGTCCATTCAGGTTTTTCAGCCTGCCAAGCGCCGTCGCGTTTTGAGAGCGCTAGGGAATCCGTTACTGTTGCGGAGATGTTTTTGCCGTCAATCATCACCTCAACCGGACGCTTTGCTGAAAATTTTGGATGGCCGGCCAGTTTCAACGTGACAGCGCCAACCTCGGAGGTGTTGATCTCAAGGCGATTGGGCGCGACAAACTTTGCGTCGACATTCGCCAATGTTCCCGGCGTCAATTCATCGAGGCGAACCCAATAAGCGACATTGTATTTGTACCGGCTGGTTGCAAAACGCACGCGCTCCGGAAAGCGATTGCGTCGGAATTGGCTAAACCAGGAAAAAATGGCTTGATCTTTATAAGCATTCTCCCAACTATTGTGGCCCACGCCGGGATACTCGGTATATTCCACCCTGACGCCCAAGTCTTGGAGACGTTTGACCCACTCGCGAACGCCTGCGGGCGGCACAACCGGATCCGCGTCGCCGTGGAAGAAATGCACGGGATAATTGAGCGCGTTGGGCGCAAGCTCAGCCGTGCCGTCGGGCGGGGCCGGACAGACGGGCGCCAGCGCGGCCCAAATATCCGGTCGGCTCAAGCCCAACCACAACGTGCCGCCGCCGCCCATCGACAACCCGGTGAGATAGACGCGATCCTCATCAATCGGAAAACGCTGCTTGACTTCGGCCAGCATGTCGTACACGTCTTTTTCAGCGATGCTTTGATAACCCATGGTGCCGCGCGCATAAGGCGCAGCGACAATGTAGTCAATGTTTTTCCATGCCGGAAAATAGCGGCTGGCTTCCACATCGGTTTCATCGGGCAAATTGCTTTTACCGAAAACCCGGCGCAACGCCAGGCGGTGATTCGATCCCGCGCCGTGCAACATGATGACAAGTGGGTATTTCTTTTTCGGATTGAATTTTTCCGGCAAATACAAACCATAGGGCTGCTCCGTGTCATCAACATCCGAAAAGAACGTCAAAACCTGCGGCCCGGGTTTGAGGGCTTGGCCAACGGCTGCGTGCGCGAACACCAACAGCAGAACAATCGCCAGGAGTCGGCCAATTCTACGATCAGGTAACATGCGTATGCTCCGCCAAAGAAAAGCGTCACACTTCAGGCGCCATCAATTCGTGCCTTCCGCCTTCGTCCATTGATTCAGCCAGCCCAGCACGGTCTCATGCCAAAGAATGCTGTTTTGCGGTTTGAGTACCCAATGGTTCTCATCGGGGAAATAAAGAAACTTGCTGGGAATGCCGCGGCGCTGCAATGCGGTGAAAGTCGAGATGCCCTGTGTTTCCACTACGCGAAAATCGCGGCCGCCGTGCACGACCAACATCGGCGTTTTCCAATTCTGCACAAAGTTGACGGGGTTGTGCTTCTCGTAGTTTTCAGGATTTTCCCACGGTTTTCCCATATGATCCCACTCGGGAAACCACAGCTCTTCCGTGTCATAATACGCCAGCCGTTCATCGAGATTGCCATCATGATTCACCAGACACTTAAAGCGATCGGACCAGTTGCCGGCAATCCAATTGATCATGTAACCGCCATACGAAGCGCCGAGCGCCGCAACCCGTTCGCCGTCCAGCCAGGGATACTTTGCCAGCGCCGCCGCCAAACCTTTTTGCAAATCTTCCAGCGGTTTGCCGCCCCAATCGCCGCGAATGGCGTCACAGAACGCCTGGCCGTAACCGGTTGAGCCGTGAAAATCCACCATCACCGCAGCGTAACCCGCGCCGGCGTAGGTTTGCGGATTCCAGCGGTAGTGAAAATCATTGCCGAATGACCCCTGCGGCCCGCCATGAATCAAAAACGCCACCGGATACTTTTTGTTGGGATCGAAGTCTGCCGGTTTCATCACATAGGCATAAACCGTTTCATCATTCCAGCCTTTGAAAGTAAACTGTTCTGATTCGCCCATGCGCACTTTTGCCAAAGCGCCGGCATTGATGCGCGTAACGGCGCGCACATCTGATCCGTTGGGCGCGACCGAGTACAATTCCACCGGCGAACGATGGTGGTCCATGCCGAACAGCAGCCGGTTGCCGGCGAGGCCAACGGAACGAACACTGCCCTTTTCCACCACGGTACGCACGTTGCCTGAGGCCGCATCAATCGCAAACAATGAGTGCTGGCCGAGATTGCCGGCAATCGTGTAAATCGTTTTACCATCTGCTGACCAGGTTACGCCACCGGGTGAACGATCCCAGGCTTCGGTCAATACGCGCTCTGCGCCGGCCGAGCTTGTTGAGGCCGACCACGATTTCAACACAATGCGAAAGCGATCGGATTCATAGCCCGGACGCTTCATGGCAAGATAAGCCAGCGTTTTGCCGTCAGGCGAAAACACCGGCGCGGTATCCCACGCGGGATTGCTTTCGGTAAGATTTTGAGGCTTGGCCGAGCCATCGGCGGGAGTAAAGTACAAATCAAAATTCGTCGACCAGGCTTCTTCACGGCCGGCAACGCGCGCGGTGAAGATGAGACCCTTGCTGTCGGGTGTAAAAGTGTATTCTTCGCTGCCGCCAAACGGCTTCGAGGGGCAATCGGCGTCCATACCCTTCATCAGATCAATCGCCTGGCCGCCCGCTGCCGGCTGCACAAACAGATGCGAGCGTTTGCCATCTTTCCAGGTGTCCCAATGGCGAATGAAGAGCTTGTCATAAATGCGCCCGCTGGCTTTGCGGCCCGCGATTTCTTTATCGCGTTTCTGCGTGCAGTCAAGAGTTTCACATTCCGGGAAAACTTCCATCGTAACCGCGAGCAAGGCATTGTCCGGTGAGAGTTGGAATGTGCCGACATCAAAGGGCAAATTCGTTTTTTGCTCGGCTTCGCCGCCGTCAATGGCAATGCGCCACACTTGCGCCGAGCCGGAGCGCGTCGAGAGAAACCAAATGCTCCTGCCATCGCGCGACCACATGGGGCTGTAATCACTGCCGGGATGCGAGGTCAGTTGCCGCAGGCCGGCGCCATCCACACCCACCAGCCAAAGATCCGTGCGGCCGCGATTGGCGTCGAGATCGGTTTTGCGCAGGGTAAATACCGCCCACTGGCCCTCCGGCGAAACTTGCGTTTCTGAAATGCGATCCATCGCAAGCAGATCATGCACCGTGAAGGGATGGGTTTCTTGTGAATATAGCGCTGACATGCCGCCCTGCCATCCCAGCATCAACAGGACAGTTACCAGGACCTTACAACGCATGAGTTCCTCCTTTTGAAAATGCGATATTGCTGCGTTCGCTGAAAAGATTAAACAAGATGATGATAGACAACCGAGGGAATAAACTCAAGGCTTTTGTGGCTGATGAAGGCCGCACTAGCTCAAGTCGCGCGAGCCGCAACGGCACTGAGTTTTTCCTGGCGTCTTCGTGTCTTGGCGGTCAGAGAATCTTTGCTTTTTTGCGCCGCTTCAACTTTTAAGAGGCTGTTCACGTTCGCGGTGAAGCGCCCAACCGCTCGCGCACGGACAACAACGCCACCAACGTTTTGGCATCATGAATATAACCTTCATCGGCCAAACGATAGGCTTCATGCACGGGCAAGCGCACGACGCGAATATCTTCGGATTCTCCGCTCACACCGCCGCCGGCCGCCGCTTTCTTCCCGACTTTTCCAAAGAAAATATACATGCGCTCGGAAGAACTGCCCGGCGCAAGAAAAAACTCGCACAAAAATTCGATGTCCAACACTTCGTAACCGGTTTCTTCCAATACCTCGCGCCGCGCGACTTCCACCGGTTTTTCACCGGTTTCGATGAGGCCGGCAATGATCTCAAGCAACCAGCCATTTTCCGCGTTAAACACGTAGGCCGGATAACGGAATTGTTCCACCAAAACCAATTCACCGGCGGCCGGATCGTGCAACAGAATGGCTGCGGAGTGCCCATGTTCGCTGTTAAAGCGTTGCACTTTCTTGCTCAAGGTACCGTCGAATTTTTCGTATTGCACCGTGGCTTTTTGAATCTCAAAAAAATTCTGATATACTGTTTTTTGATCATGCACGATAACTTGACGGGCCGGAGCGCTCAGGGTTTTTGAGTTTAGAGGGGAGCCGTCAGAAGAGTTCATCGCGGCGCCCGTTTTCGGCGGCTTTTTTTTTCGTCCTGGCGGTTCATCCATCAGGAAAATATCGTAGGCGGACAACTGCAACAGAAAATGATGCGCAAAAAATAATATCGGCGCCCAAAACGTTATTTTCCAATCGTAGTCAGGCAACAGCAACACACTCGCCAGCCCGACGGCCAGCGCCGCAATCAGGCTGATTAAAATGACGGCAAGATGATAGAGATTACCTTTTCTGCCGGGGCGAGGAATGGTTTTGCTCTTCCACAAAAACGGCGAGCTTTCGTGCTCATCGGTGAGGCCGGCATTCACCAGAAAAAATTGTTTGATGCGATTCATCGCCACGCTGCTCTCGCGCCAGGCCTGGCGCAAACGCACAATCTTCAGCACATAAAGCCACGCCACAATGCTCAGGATCAAACAAATCGCAATCGTAATCTGTTCTTTGTGGGGCGAATAACGCATGCCTTCATCGCTGTACACCGCGCCAATGGCGGCGATCACGAGACCGGTGGTCAGTAAAAAGTAGTTCACCAGGGTATGACGATCATTCATCGCTTGCGCCATGGTCTCGCGAATGTATTCATACTCATGCAATGCCATCTCGCGCAGGGCTTTGGCGTGCTTGGGCGCCACCTCCAGCTTGGCGGGCGGCGGCTTGGGAATCGGCGTGTTGGGCGGGCCGAAGAGCCGGCGGGAAAACCATATCATCACATAGTAAACGACGCAAAAATCCAGCAGCAGATGTTGTCTTAAATCCGGCCGAAACACCACGAAGAACACGATTGCCAGCAAAATGAATATCGGAGAAATGATTTTAAAAATAATTCGACTCATAACCGGCGCAGTTTTATTGCAGAACACCAATCAAAAGCCTTTATGCGATTCAAGCTTCTTCTTTCAGCGATTCCGCCCATCCACCGGCGAGGCGGGGATTTCAATCTCGCCGTGTTCGCCGATTACGGAAAATTCTTCGAACAGATTAATCGTGGGACAAACATGATGTGGGGCGAGCAGGATATAATCGCCGATTTGAAACGTTTCCTTGCCCTCGTGCGCCAAAACCGTGTGCTCTTCGCTGACCGAAACGAATTTCAAACCCGGACGGCTGAAGAAGCGCACCGGCCCGCTATCCACCGACCAGCGTTTATGCCCTAAATTGAGCGTGAGGCGATGCGGTTGTCCGATATCCATCACCTGTGCCAAAATGACGGCGGCAATTTCAAACTCTCCGGGCGCCAATCTCTCGTAGTTCGAATCCCAGAAAATCCAGGTGCCCGGAGAAACTTGCACGAGAGTTTCGTCGCCGATGGCTTTTTGCAAAATCTCAAAATCAAAACGAAAGGCCGGTGTGCCCGCAACCATAACGCGCGGTACGTGAACGCGTTCCCGCCGGAAATGCTGAAACACCGTGATCAGTTTTTCCATGGCGCGCTGCGATTCGGCGCGGCGTTCGGCGGCGGTGGCTTGATGAATGTGGCCATCATAACCGTGCAAACCGGTGAAGATGAACTCATTCTGCTTGACCAAATGCGCATAAAGCGAAAAGGCGTCTTCCGGCGCAATACCGGTGCGGTGCATGCCGACGTCCAGATCGATGAAAAAATGCCAGGTCACTTGTTCGCTCTGGCCGATTCTGCGCAGAATCTCCGCATGCGCGAACGAACCGACCTGAACGTGAAACTTGACCTGCCGAAATTTGCGCACCAGGTGCGCAAGTTCGCGCGCGTCATGCTCCAGCAAGGGATATGCAACAAAAATATCATGCGCGCCTGCATGAATCGTCATCTCGACTTCGCGCATCGTGGCCTTGAAACAGCTCACACCGGCCTTTTGCAGCCAGCTCGTCAGCAAGGAAGATTTGTTGGTTTTCACATGCGGGCATAAATGCCGGTAACCGGAAGCCGGCGCAACTTCTTCGAGATAAGCCTGCATGCGCTGCAAATTGCGCTCGACGCGATCGCGAAACACCAGCAGGCGGGGCGTCGCAAGAGACTCGGGGGACTGTAACACATATGGCGCCTGGCCTGGCAATGTAAAAATGGGCATGGCAGTTCACCTTTCAATTTTCGATTCGACCCGTACGCCTCCGCCTTTAGAGGTCGGCACGCGGCTTTCTCTTTTGTAAGTTGCTTTCAATTTTGCCATGCGCAGCTTACAAAAATGACCGGCGTTGGCCGGGTTTTGCGGGTAAACGGCTTTGGTATCCTTCTTGCTGGCGTTACGCGCGGCAAATTCACGCAACGCAGTTCGAAAAACTTCTGGCTTCTTTACAAGATTGGACTTGTTATGGATTTTTTAACCGAGCATGTGGCGATTGTCGAGACGGAGCGCAACAAAAATGAATATGAGTCACTGCAACTCGAAATGTATCATGGCAAATCACCTCGCAAACTGTATCAATTTATACTAGAGCCGGTAAAACCGAATCCCTACCACTTCACGGAAAACGGCGCAGGCGCAATCGTGCACTATGAATTGCCGGAAAACGCGGTGGTGAGTCTCGAGCTTTTTGATCACACCAACCGGCGCGTAAGGTTGATCACGTCGACCATCAATGCTCCCGGACGGCACACCGCGCAATGGGATGGCCGTGATGATCGTGGGCGCGTGCTTAGTCGCGGCCGCTATCTGTTGAAATTTGAAGCTGCCGGCGAAAGCGGCGGCCTCTGCCAGGCGACGCAGGCCGTGATATTCATCCCCACTTAACAACTCAAGGAAACAATCAGCCGGTTTGGCGCGGGAGCGCCGATAATATTTCTTGATAGCGATCACGCAAAGCGGCCGCGTCAATTTTTTGACGGAACGACGCGAGTATTGCGCCATCTTCGGCCTCTGCATATCCCGTCAGTGCCACGGCTTCGAGATAAAGTTCCAACGCGCGTTGCCGGCGCGCGTGCGCTAGTTCAAACCTTCCCTGATGTTCGAGTAACTCGCCTTCTTCGTGCATCAGCTTCGCGGCAATCTTGATCTTTTCCTCGTGACCCAGCAGTTGCGCTGCGGTGGCGGCGTCAAGCGACAACAATAGTTCATAATTCAACCCGAGCAATTCGCCGCAGGCTTGTTCCAGCTCTTGCTGCGCTTGATCATATTTTTCCAGCTCGCGCAAGCGTAGAACCCTCGCCACGACCGCAGCCAATTGCTGCGCCAGGCGCATGATATAATCGCGTTCAATCAAGATTTTTCTCGCTTCAAAATAGACAAACGGCAAATCTATTTCATCACCAAAGCTCCGGCTTCCACCGCAGCCTCCAGCAGGCCCGCAACGTTCGCAAGCGTCACGCTGCCGTAATACCAACTGCCGGCCACCAACGACTCGGCGCGCACGGCCTTATAGATGTCATAGTAGCTGCGTTTGCCATCAACGAAATTGTAGATTTCATCCACCATCAAGCCATGCAGATCACTCTTGAAAGACACTTTGCTGCGTTTATCAAAATACGTGTCGAGCGAGGCGGCGTTGGCTGGAATCTTTCTGCCGGCTGCTGCCTCTTCCGGCGTGAGCTTGATCGCTGGCGGACTAGCCCCGAAGAGTTGCTGGTAATACGTCTGAAGATCGGCCTTCAACTCGCGTTCCTTCAAACTCATGCGCCCCGCGAGTTGGGCGATTGTGCGGCCGGCATTGGCGTCATTGCCGGCAAATACCTGCATCGAATTCATCGCGCGCCGCTCGCGCTGCATGCCCTGTTCCAGCACAATCGTCGCATCTTTCCACGCCTGTGCGCCATCAGTGCGATTCTCTTGCAGGAGGTTCAGCGCGACTTGCACATCTTTTGCCAGACGTTTGGCGCCTTGCGCGAAGGTTTCGCTCGCCAGCAGCGGCACATCGCCGGGACCGGCATACGCGAGATAATAGGCCATGGCGCCGATGAGAAAATTGTTCCGCCGGAGTTGTGAGGCATCGATGTTGTCAAGATCATCATCGGAGGAATGAATAAAATCATCGTGCCAATTAATCAACGCCACGGCCGGCACGCCGATGGCGCCTTCCACAAAACAGCGATGATCCGAGGCGTCAAAATAAGGCACGAACGCGGCATTGTAATTATCGCGCGTGCCGCGTGTTGAATACATCGGCCGTGAATAGGGATGCGGCAGGCCGCCCTGACGGCCGGCGGCGAGATAAGAATTATGCGTCTGAATTAAGAACGTGCCAATGCTCTCGAACAGCGCATCGAGATAAGAAGTGCGCGAATGCGGCGCAAAAATCAAATGCTGAATGCGATTCCCCATGGACTGCTTGGCGCCCGACATATCTTGATGAAGATTCACCAGCATTTTTTTCGGCTCTTCGGGAAAATCGCGGAAATAGCGATACTCGGAGTAAATTTCATCCGTCCACCAAAAACGAATGTCGCGCAACGGCCGCGGTATTTTGCCTTCGGCGATCAATTTGTTGAACACCCGCGCCAGCTCGAGAATATTGCCGCACCCGCTGCCATCGTCATTGGCTGAGCCTTGCTCTTCCTGCAAATGCGCCGTGATGATGATTTGCTGATCATGATGCGCCGTGCCGCGTATCCAGCCTTCGACAAAACCGGTGCGGCCCGGCTTGGGCGTGATGTCGGTATCGACTTTCGCCTTGAGCACCACTTTGCCGCCGCGCGTACGCTTGCCGGAAGCAAAATAATCCTGCATGCCGTCGCTTGCGAGTATTTTGCGCAGGGTTTCGCCTTTGCGCGGTGAAATTAAGAAAGCAAATGTTCCCGGTTTGCCTGCCGGCGGCTCATAGGGAATGCGGCTCCACGCAATTTGATCGGGATAATCCATCAGCGTTTTGTTTTCGGCAATGGTGTAGCTCACGATGCCGAGCGCACCTTTGTCCCACACGGCACGGTGAACGACTGCGCCGGGAGAAGCGCTGGTCAGCACAATTTTGCCTTTGACGTCGAGACTGTCGAGAACCTTCGCAGAACCATCACCGATCCAAATCAACTCTGCGGAAACATTCGCGTCGCTGCTGCCGTCTGCGAGGTGAACCGCGTGATCGGCCATATCCGCCAGTTTCAATTCCACCGGTTCGATCATCCATAACTCCGCCGAACGCGCGGTGTAATTCGGACCCTGCCGCACTTGTTCCACGAAACGCACATCTTCCAAACCCGCTTCTTTCGCGGCTTGCACGACATAATCCGCCGCCTTGAAATAACCTTCCATGCCCGAGTCGCGATGCCAATGCGAGAGCCAGCGAATATGCTCAAAAGCGCGGTCGCCGGAAATCTCATTTTGCAGCATGCGAATTTCATCGTCAGAAAGAAAGGGTGTGGTTTGTGCAACCAGGGCTCCAACATTCCCACACAAAAAACACGCCAGCATGAACAACCTGGTGAGTTTGTTCACCGTCCGCCTCCTCATGAGTTAGAATTGAATTTAATCATACCATGCAATTTTGCGATAATTTATTGGATCGGTATCGCCCTCGGTGGAAATTAATAAAATTTTCGAAGCCGAGTTCAGTTGCAACGCCGCTCTCATATTGCGATATTCCGGGCTTTCGCACACGTAGGCGAGCAACCCCAAGGTCACAGCGCCGGATTCGCCTGAAATCACACGATCATCTCCGGCCAGCGGATTGCCCAGAATGCGCATGCCGCGTTGTGTGACTTTATCCTCGCACGCCGCAAACACGTCAGCATAATCGCGCAAAAGAGGCCACGCCAGCGAGCTGGGTTCACCGCACGACAAGCCGGCCATGAGAGTCTGCGGATAGGATTTGATGGTTTTCGGCCGGCCGTCATACTCGCGCATCGCTTGATAATAACAGGCGCAAACCGCCGGTTCCACCACTACAAAAATCGGCCGCTGCTCGCCCCACAATTCAACGCTATATGACAACAAGGCCGAGGCAAATGAGCCAACGCCGCATTGCAGAAAAACATGTGTCGGCGTTTCTCCAGCCATTTGTTCGCAAGCCTCGTGCAGAATGGTCAAATAGCCTTGCATGATGCGGGTTGGAATTTCTTCATAACCCGGCCACGCCGTATCCTGCACCAAAATCCAGCCGTGCTGTTCCGCGTGTTGCGCGGCGAGATGAACGGCGTCATCGTAGCTGCCGTCGATTTTCAGCGCTCGCGCGCCATGTCCAGCAACGGCTGCCACCCGTGCAGAAGCGGTGTCGCGCGGCATGTACACCACGGCCTTGCAACCGAGTTGTTGCGCCGCCCATGCGACTGCGCGGCCGTGGTTGCCGTCCGTCGCTGTGACGAGCGTCGTTTCGTGCAAGTGCGCACGAACGCTGGCCTGTTGAAACAGCGCGAATGACAATTCGTTGCCTGGCTTACGGCTTTTCTGCGCAATCACATGCGCAATGGCATAACTTGCGCCCAAAACTTTAAAGGCATTCAACCCGAATCGCTGGGATTCGTCTTTTACCCACAAATCAGCAAGCTCAAAACGTTGCGCCAGACGAGAGAGCCTTGCCAACGGTGTGGGAGAATAATTTGGAAAGCTGCGATGAAATTTGCAAACGGTGGCCGCGACTTCCGGCGAGAACGGCGAAGTGATGGCCCGGTTCGCGAGCCGGGATCGGGAGTGGGGATTGAGCAGATGAGTTATCACTTTTTTTTCCGGCATCCTATACCGATTTCGGACAACCTGAAACTAAAGTTTTTTTCGAACAACCTTATTCGATGAATATTGCCGAACTTGAATGTCAAAACTCATGAGAACCTCGCCCACCGCAATTGAACTCCCACAAAAAACAAAGTCCAGGGGATTTCATCTTTGTAGACGAGAAACTTGCTGGATTTTGAGTTTGAAAAGTTAATCGCATAACATGACCGTCAACAATATATCATGCTGTGGGGAGATGAGCAAGCGGCAATTTTCAGAATGCCAAGAAACGGGTGGTAACTCAGGTCTTGACTTTGTTCCTTTTGTATGCGAAACTCAGACAGGAATTATCTCATCTCAACGAGACAAGGAGAAAAACATGCCCGGCAACATTTCAGTAAAATTGAAAATCTGGGCCGCGTTTGCTGCGGTTTATTTTATTTGGGGATCAACGTATTTGGCGATGCGTTTTGCGATTACAACCTTGCCGCCATTTCTCATGGCCGCCATGCGCTTTCTGGCCGCTGGCGGCGTGTTATATGTTTGGGAACGCATGCGTGGAACCCCGAAACCCGCGCCGCTGCTGTGGAAAGTGACTGGCATTAGCGGGGCATTGTTGCTCTTGGGCGGCAACGGTGGCGTCGTGTGGGCCGTTCAATATGTGCCCAGCGGCTTGACGGCAGTGCTCATCGCCACTGTGCCCATGTGGGTGGTGATTCTGGGCTGGCTGTGGCAGAATCGTGGCCGGCCTGACGGCAAAACGATTTTTGGAATTATCATCGGCCTCAGCGGCATTGCCGTGCTGGTTGGTCCGGAACGCCTGATGGGCAGCGGCGCAATCGATCCGCTGGGCATGATCGTGTTGCTCCTCGCCTCGTTCTCCTGGGCCGCCGGTTCCTTGTATTCAACGCATACTCGCATGAACGCCTCTCCCCTGCTCGCGACCGGCATGCAAATGCTTTGCGGCGGCGCTTCCCTGCTGGTGTTGGGCCTGCTCTCGGGCGAATGGCAAAAAGTACATCTCGAACAAATCTCCTTGCAATCATTGCTTGCCCTGGCTTATTTGATTGTCTTCGGATCACTCATCGGGTTCACGGCTTACATTTGGCTTCTGCGCATGACCACGCCCTCGCGCGCCTCGACGTATGCGTTTGTCAATCCGGTTGTCGCAGTCTTGCTCGGTTGGGCGATTGGCGGTGAGGCGCTGACTCCGCGCGCCATTTTTGCGACCTTGCTCATCGTGACTGCGGTGATTGCAATTATACTAAGCCGGCCTCAGCCGCAGGTGTTGAAAAGGGAACCCCCTTCACAATTACTGGGAAATACCGAAGCGCGGGTATGCGTGGAAACGTGATGACGGCAAGGGGTTGCTGGTCCATTGTTATCCTGAAAAATGTACCCACACCGGAATGTCATTCTGAAAGAATCTTTTGAATTTTTTTTCCGGCCACATGCTTCACAAGATTTCATCAAATGATGGGGAAAATAGCCATAAAAATTAGGGTGACTTTCATTGGGTTTTTAATACTTCAATAACCGGAGAAGAACGCAATGCCTCATTCCTCCCCAAAGCTCGAAACCAAGATCATTCATGCCGGCGAGCCGGATCCGCGTATTGCAGGCGCGGTGAGCATGCCGATTTTTCAAACCGCCATGTTCGAATACGATGGCGAAGGCGCCGGCTATCATGACATTCGCTATATTCGCTTGAATAACACACCCAATCACCTTGTCGTGCAAAACAAACTGGCGGCATTGGAAAACGCCGAGGCTGCGCTGGTGGCGGCCAGCGGCATGGCCGCGATTTCGGCCTGCCTGTTGACGTTTCTCTCCAGCGGCGATCACCTGCTCGCGCAGGACAATCTCTACGGCGGCACGCACGATTTCATCACCAAAGATTTGTCGGCGCTGGGCATTACGTATGATTTCATCAACGGCAATGATCCCGCGAGTTGGAAACACAAGCTGAAGCCGACGACACGCGCCCTCTACGTCGAAGCCATGTCCAACCCCATGCTGCAAGTGACGGATCTCAAGGCCGCGGTGACGTTTGCCAATGCTCATGGTTTGGTCTCGATGATCGACAACACCTTTGCGAGTCCGGTCAACTTTCGCCCGGCGGAATGGGGTTATGATCTCTCCTTGCACAGTTGCACCAAATATCTCAACGGCCATTCTGACATTGTTGCGGGCGCCGTCATCGGCCGAGCGGGATTGGTGGAAAACGTGAGGCGCAAGCTCAATCATCTCGGCGGCTCGCTTGATCCGCACGCCTGTTTTTTGCTCCATCGCGGCATGAAAACGCTGGCCGTGCGCATGCAGCATCAAAATGAAAGCGCGTTGCGCATTGCGCGCTTTTTGAGCACACATCGCGCCGTCGCGCAAGTCAATTATCCGGGGTTGGAATCGCATCCGCAACATCACCTTGCCAAAGAGCTGTTCAACGGCTACAGCGGAATGATGAGCTTTGAATTGAAAGAAGGGCTGGCCGCCGCCAAGCGCTTCTTTGATGCGGTTAAAATTCCTCTTAAAGCTCCGAGCCTGGGCGGCATCGAAACATTAGTAACCCGGCCTGCCACCACCTCCCATGTCGGCATGTCTGCAGAAGAACGCAAGCGCTTGGGCATCACCGACAGCTTGATTCGCCTCTCAATTGGCATCGAAGCAACAGAAGATTTGCTGGCAGATTTTGAACAGGCATTGCAAGCCTAAAAACCGGGCATGCAAAGATGATCAAAAAATCAACGGCATTACAATTAAAAATACAACCGCTCACGCCCGATCGCTGGGCGGATTTTGAAAAATTGTTCGGCGAGCGCGGGGCGTGCGGCGGATGTTGGTGCATGTTCATGCGATTGCCGCGCGCCACGTTTGAGCAGCAAAAAGGCCTGAAAAACAAAAAGGCCATGCAAAAGCTGGTCAAGTTGAACGAGGTGCCCGGCTTGCTCGCTTATGCCCAGGGCGAGCCGGTGGGCTGGTGTTCGGTATCCCCGCGCGAGAAATTTTCAGCGTTGGAACGCTCGCGCATCTTGCAGCCGATTGACGATCAGCCGGTGTGGTCGGTAACCTGTTTTTTCATCGCCAAGGGCTATCGCCGGCGAGGCGTCACCGTCGAGCTCTTGAAAGCCGCGATTGCCTACGTGAAAAAGCAGGGCGGCAAGATTCTCGAGGGTTATCCGGTGGAACCCGCTTCGACAGGCTCAGCTTCGACAGGCTCAGCTTCGACAGGCTCAGCTTCGACAGGCTCAGCGCAGGCGGCTTCGACAAGCTCAGCGCAGGCGGCTTCGACAGGCTCAGCGCAGGCGGCTTCGACAGGCTCGGCTTCGACAAGCTCAGCGCAGGCGGCTTCGACAGGCTCAGCCGCTGCGAGCGCTAAAAAGATGCAACCGGACACGTTCATGTGGACGGGCCTGGCCAGCGCCTTTCGCCAGGCGGGATTCCAGGAATGCGCCCGCCGCTCGAAGACCAGGCCGATGATGAGATATTATATCGCGCGCCGTTAGTCTCTTCAAAGTTGAATCGTTGCAAAAAACAAAGATTTTCTGACCACCAAGACACGAAGACACCAAGAAAAAAACTTAGGGTCTTCGTGTCTTGGTGGTAAAAGTTGGTTCGGCTTGTCCATCCTTCAAAATTCAAGAAGGGAGTCACATGAAGAAGCTCACCGTTTTGCTCTGGTTGTTGATTGGCGCATCGTTCGCTTATGCCGATGACAAAAACGACGCGAAGCTGCGCGAAAAGGCCGATCGCCTTGCGCAGAAATTCATCATCGTCGATACTCACGTCGACGTGCCCTATCGCCTGCGCGAGAAGATGGAAGACATTTCCGTGCGCACCACCGGCGGTGATTTCGACTACGTACGCGCCAAAGAAGGCGGCCTCAACGCGCCGTTCATGTCGATTTACGTGCCCGCGGATTATGAACCCAAGGGCCTGGCCAAGGCCCTTGCCGACAGCCTCATCGACATGGTGGAAGGATTCCAAAAACAATGGCCGGATAAGTTTGCCGTTGCAACTTCAGTGGCAGAGGTGAGAGCGCAATTCAAAAAAGGCTTGATCTCTTTGCCGATGGGCATGGAGAACGGCGCGCCGGTGGAAGGCAAACTCGAAAACCTCAAACATTTTTATGATCGCGGCATTCGCTACATCACGCTGACGCACGGCAAAAGCAATCACATTTGCGATTCTTCCTATGATCCCAATCGTCAATGGAATGGCCTGAGCCCGTTCGGCAGGGAAGTGGTGGCAGAGATGAATCGCCTGGGCATCATGGTCGATATTTCACATGTGTCGGACTCGGCATTTTATCAAGTGATTCGCCTCACGAAGGCGCCGGTGATTGCCTCGCATTCCTCCTGCCGCCACTTCACGCCTGGCTGGGAGCGCAACATGAGCGACGACATGATCAAAGCCCTGGCGAAAAACGGCGGCGTCATTCAAATCGCGTTCGGTTCCTCGTTCGTGAACGGCGCATATCAAAAAACCGAAGAAGGTTTGTGGAAAGCCTTAGTCGAGCAAAAAATCAACCCCAACTCCGAAGAGGGCAAGGCGTTTGTCAAAAAATATCGCGAAGAGCATAACCTGACCTACGCGGACATTGCCGATGTCGTCGCGAACATCGATCACGTGGTGAAACTCGTCGGCATTGATCACGTCGGTATTGGCTCGGATTTCGACGGCGTGGGCGACTCCCTCCCCACCGGCTTAAAAAGCGTGGCGGATTTTCCCAATCTCATTTACGAATTGCTCAAGAAAGGCTATTCCGACAAAGACATCGAAAAGATCTGTTCGGGGAATTTGCTGCGCGTGTGGTCGGACGTGGAAAAGACGGCGAAAAAATTGCGGGCGGAGAAGAGTTGAGGTGGAAGAAAAATGAATCGCTGCCCGATTACTTACGAGCTTTGCGGCAAGTAAAAATATTTACTCAAAGGGCTGCACCGCCTCTCACCGCGTTTGAAAGGCCTGCACGACTTTCCCTTCTCCGCAGAAGAACAACGGCAAGAGGCTGCCGGACGCGCCGATAAAACGTCCATCCAGGGCGTGCAGCCGAAACTCAGCGCCCGCTTCGATATCAAAAAAGCATGTTCCAAATCGTGGACACCGGCGGCCATTTTATTTTGAAACCGCAAAACTTGCTGTTCCCGGAAATTCCCCAAGTGGAGCTGAGTCCAGCATACGATCTCGTCAACACCACCATCGCGCTGAAAACGCCGGCAAAGGAGCTGGCCCTGCCCTTGCGCGGCAAGAAAAATAACCTCCAGTCACAAGACTTTTTCGAATACTTGGCCGCGAGCGCATGAATCTCACGCAGAAATCCATTGATCGCATCGTGGCCGCTTTCCAGAAGAGTTTTCCCAAGCGGGAGGAAATGATTGGGAATAGCTTTTTGTCCGAGGAGGTTAAAGCGGCTTATTGGCAATTGGTCAGCCGGAGGTGGGAAGTTTTGGGGATTTGAACGGGAGCGTTGACTTCACGAGTAGACTTTCCTACATTCCATCCCATTGCAATTAGGGCAAATTTTGATCTCATTTCATGCTCCAAACCTGGCGGTCCAGCGAAATATCCCGTTAAACCTGCCTTAATTTGACCCTGGACTAATTCGTTTGGTCTAGCCGCGTAACCCATCAAATCTCCTGAATTATGAATCTCACCTCCTATCATTCCAAACTCTTCGCCTACGAACTGACCCGACGCTGCCCCTCAGACGACGTGGAAAAACTCGCCGGTGCGCTCGTGGACGCGCAAGTCGACCTGAATCCTCATCAGATTGAGGCGGCGCTGTTCGCGTTCAAGTCGCCGCTCTCCAAAGGCGCGCTGCTTGCCGATGAAGTGGGCCTCGGCAAAACCATTGAGGCGGGTTTGGTCATCTCGCAAAAATGGGCCGAGCGCCGGCATAAAATTCTGGTCATCACGCCGTCGAATTTGCGCAAACAATGGCATCAAGAGCTCGCCGAGAAATTTTTTCTCGCTTGCCGCATTCTGGAAACCAAGTCATACAACGCGGCCATCAAGCAAGGCAATTTCCGGCCATTCGACGCGCCGGAGATTATCATCTGCTCCTATCATTTCGCGCGCGGCAAAGCGGCGGACATCAACGCCATCAGTTGGGATTTGGTGGTGATCGATGAAGCCCATCGTCTGCGCAACGTTTACAAACCCTCGAATGTTATCGCCAACACGCTCAAGCTGGCGTTGAGAGATGCGCCCAAGCTTTTGCTCACCGCCACCCCGCTGCAAAATTCGCTGCTCGAGCTTTTCGGCCTCGTCAGCTTCATTGACGAACGCGCCTTTGGCGACCTGCGCAGCTTTCGCGAGCAATTCGCCAATCTCAACCAGGAGCAAGTGTTTCAGGCTCTAAAAGCGCGGCTCAAGCCCATTTGCCACCGCACGCTCCGGCGCCAGGTGCTGCCTTACATACCATTCACGAAACGCCACCCCATCGTCGAGCCTTTTGCGCCGGAAGA
The DNA here is from genome assembly GCA_964457925.1 of uncultured Cytophagia bacterium. Lineage (GTDB taxonomy): Bacteria > Zhuqueibacterota > Zhuqueibacteria > Zhuqueibacterales > Zhuqueibacteraceae > Coneutiohabitans. Next base: position 53,735 of record CAYWGH010000031.1, on the reverse strand, counting down.
AAGCGAAGATCGCCTTTACCATCTTGTCTCAGAATATCTGCGCCGCCCCAATCTTCAGGCGCTGCCCAGCAGCCAGCGCTCACTCATGACGCTGGTGCTGCGCAAGCTGCTGGCCTCTTCCACTTTTGCGATTGCCGGCGCTCTCGATTCGCTGAGCAAGCGCCTGCAAGCCAAGCTCAAAAAGCACCAACCCGCGACACCGTTGGAAAGCGAGCTGAACGAGGATTACGAAGCGCTCGATGAAACCGCGGAAGAATGGCAGGAAGATGAGCCGGCTGAGCCGCTTTCAGAAGCCGACCGCGCCGCGCTCGAACGCGAGATTCACGACCTCGAAGAATTCCAGCAACTGGCGCTTTCCATTGAGCACAACGCCAAAGGCAAGGCGTTGTTGGTGGCGTTGGGACGCGCCTTCACGGAAGCCGAAAAACTGGGCGCGGCGCGCAAGGCCATCATCTTCACCGAATCCCGGCGCACGCAAAATTATTTGCTGCGGGTGTTGGCGGACAGCGCATACCATGACGGCATCGTTCTTTTCAACGGCTCCAACACCGACGCGCGCTCCCGTGAGATTTATCAACGCTGGCTGGAGCGCCACGCCGGCACCGACCGCGTCACCGGCTCGCGTTCGGCGGATATGCGCTCGGCTTTGGTGGATTATTTCAAGGAAGACGGCCGGATCATGATTGCCACCGAGGCCGGCGCCGAAGGCATCAATCTCCAGTTCTGCTCGCTGGTGGTGAATTATGATTTGCCGTGGAATCCGCAGCGCATCGAGCAGCGCATCGGCCGCTGCCATCGCTACGGACAAAAACACGACGTGGTGGTGGTGAACTTCCTCAATCGCAACAACGCGGCCGACCAGCGCGTCTTTCAGCTCTTATCCGAAAAATTCAAGCTCTTCGAAGGCGTCTTCGGCGCCAGCGATGAAGTGCTCGGCGCGATTGAGTCCGGCGTCGATTTTGAGAAGCGCATTGCCGACATCTATCAACGCTGCCGCCGGCCCGAAGAAATCAACGCGGCCTTCGATCAATTGCAGCTCGAATTGGGCGCGCAGATCAACGAGGCGATGACCCGCACGCGCCAGCAGCTCATGGAAAATTTCGACGACGAAGTGCGGGAAAAACTGAAAGTGCGCGACACGGATTCCAACGCCTATTTAAAACATTTCGAGCGCTTGCTCATGCAGCTCACTCAGCATGAGTTGCATGATCATGCCGAGTTTCTCAGCGACTCCTCGTTTCGATTGAAATCGTGCCCGTTTCCAGGCGACATTCCGCTCGGACTTTACGAGCTGCCGCGGCGCTCCGGCGAGGCGCACCTGTATCGCCTCAACCATCCGCTGGCAGAGCACCTCCTGGCGCAGGCCAAAAACCGCGCGCTGCCGCCGGCGGAAGTGGTCTTTGACCTCAGCCGGCACGAAGGCAAGATCAGCATCCTGGAGCCGTTCCTCGCGCAATCCGGCCATTTAACCCTCGCCCTGTTGACGGTCGAGGCGCTCGACCATGCCGAGGATTATCTGCTCATGGCCGGCATGACGGATGGCGGGCAAATGTTGGAAGCCGATGCCGCGCGGCGCTTGTTTTCTTTGCCGGCGCAGGTCGTGAATGAATTGCCGGCGAGCGAGGAAATGCCCCAACTGCAAGAGGTTTTGCTTCAGCAGCAAAAGGCGATTCAACGGGACATCTCGCAGCGCCATGCCGCATTCTTCGAAGCCGAGGCGGAAAAATTGGATGGCTGGGCTGATGATTTGAAAGTGGGCCTCGAACGTGAAATCAAAGAGCTGGATCGCCAAATCAAAGAGGCGCGGCGCGCTGCAACCGCGGCGCTGACTTTGGATGAAAAGCTGGCCGGACAAAAACAAATCAAAGCGCTCGAAGCGCAGCGCAGCCAAAAGCGGCGCTCTTTGTTCGACGCGCAAGATGAGATTGACCGGCAGCGCGAACAGCTCATCAGCGATATCGAAGGCAAGTTGCAACAGCGGGTCTCACAGACGAGGTTGTTTTCGATCCGGTGGAGGCTAATATAAGTGCCGTATTGTCAAAGCCTTGACCATTTCGGTGAGATCACCGAAATGGTCAAGCCATTGATTCTACTGTATTAAAATTTGATTTCTTTGCGCCAAACCGTGAAAATTAGCCCAGTGATAAACAGAAAATCAATAGTTTAACGCTTAATTTTGAACAACGGGAGGCACCGATGAAAACTGAGATTCAAAAAACTTCTGCCGGCCATGTTTCTCCATTCGAACAGATCCGGCGAACCAATGAGGCTGGCGCAGAATACTGGTCGAGCCGAGATTTTGCGCAGGTCTTGCAATACAATGACTACCGCAACTTCGAACAAGTCATCCAGAAGGCGCGCGCTGCGTGCTTCAATAGCGGCCAGCGCCTCGAAGACCATTTCGTTGATGTCACCGAAATGGTCGAGATTGGCAGCGGCGCAAAACGCGCGTTAAAAACCATCTATCTTTCCAGGTATGCGTGTTATCTAATCATTCAAAACGCGGATCCGGAAAAAGACATTGTGGCGCTGGGGCAAACTTATTTTGCCGTGCAAACGCGCCGGCAGGAGCTTTCCGATCAGATGATCGAGGACGAACGCCGTCTGCTGCTGCGTGACGAAGTGACAAAGCACAATCTCAAACTCGCCGATGCTGCCAAGCGCGCCGGTGTGGTGCAGCCGATTGACTACGCCATTTTTCAAAACCACGGTTACATGGGATTATACGGCGGTTTGACGGCCAGGGATATTCATCAGCGCAAGGGCCTGAAAAAGAGCCAGCAAATCCTCGATCACATGGGCAGCACGGAGTTGGCCGCCAATTTGTTTCGCGCCACGCAAACGGAAGAAAAATTGCGTCGTGAAAATATTCAGGGCAAGGACAAGGCCAACTTGACGCATCGCCAGGTCGGCGCGAAAGTCCGCCAGACCATCAAAGAGCTTGGCGGCACGATGCCGGAAGATTTGCCCTCGGCGGATAGCATCAAAAAGTTGAAAGCGAAGAAGCCGCGGGAGCTCAAATAAATTTGGCATATCAACAAGATCATTGGCATTCGCCTGAATAAAAAACTCAGAAAGGGGATAATGATGAGCAAAAAAGCGATAGCCGTTTTGGGCGAAAAATCGTTTGAAGACCTGAAGCATCTCAACCAGCACGGCGCGGAATATTGGAATGCCCGCGAATTGCAGCCGATGCTGGGCTACAGCCAATGGCGCCGTTTCGAGGATGCGATTAAGCGCGCGATGATTTCTTGCGAGAAATCGGGTAATAATCCGGCCTATCATTTTGCCGGCGCCGGCAAAATGATCGATTTGGCCAAGGGCGCCGTTCGTGAAGTACCGGATTATCAGCTTTCTCGCTTTGCTTGCTATCTCATCGCGCAAAACGGCGACCCCCGCAAGCCGGAGATTGCCAACGCGCAAAAATATTTTGCCGTTCAAACCCGCAAGCAGGAACTTTCCGAAGCGCAGGCCGCAGATTTGGAACGGCTGGAATTGCGCAAGCAAACTTCCGAGGAATTCAAAGCGCTCTCCGGCGCGGCGCGCGAGGCCGGCGTGCAGAGCAAAATGTTCGGTGTGTTTCACGACGCCGGCTACAAAGGTTTGTACGGCGGTTTGGGGAACGAAGCCATTAAAGCGCGCAAGGGCATTCCGGCCAAAGAGCAATTGATGGATCGAATGGACACGACGGAGCTGGCGGCCAATCAATTTCGCATGACGCAAACGCGCGACAAGCTCGCGCGCGAGCGGGTGAAGAACCAGCAACAAGCCATTCAAACCCACGAGCAAGTGGGCAAGGAAGTGCGCGAAGCCATCAAACGCATTGGCGGCACCATGCCGGAAAACCTGCCGCCGGCTGAGCATATCAAACAAGTGGAGAAACGCCTGAAAGGCGCGCCGCCGAAATTGGAATTGGAAGATAAAGACGCCAAAGGTTTGACCGGCCAAGAGCAGAAAGATGAGCAAAACAAAGCTAATTCGCCGAAATAACGATCGTTTCTGTGAGGTCACCAAAATGGTTGCTGCCCACGGGAATCCACCGATACTTGGAGTGTCTGCAAACAATGGTGGATGCAGCTAAGTTTGGGATAATATAGGAGGATCTGTACTATGTCCAAGGATGCCATTAACAAATTAACCGTTTACAAGCTGAAACAGGCCGTACTCGACTCTATCGAAATTCTGTCCTTCAAAGAGGTCGCCAACGGTAAGTGGAAGATGAATCAGGAGAAGTTTCACTATCGCCTTTTTTTTCATAAAAGTGGCCCGCACACTGTTGGATGGCTGTCAGTGTTTCAGAAGTCATTGAAGCTTGATCTCAAATCCAAAGACATACCTGAATCAATGACCTCCGGTTTTATTCTGATCGTTCAGGTAAAGAAGTCATATTACGCAGTTACCGGCGGCGTTGGTCATTTTCATCTGCGTAAACATCTAACCATCGAGCCTCGCTTTGGAATTGATCTGGCGCAACGAATACTTTCGTTACCGGAGTTACGTGGTTTAGCCCAGAGAGACACTAGCGGAATCGTCAACACGATGGACCGCATTTTTCGGGGACCATATAATCCTATGGGAGATATTAACAACCTCAAGCGGGTCTTAACCCATGTGAGAGGGACACTTCAAAAGACAAATACGCTCCAAGCAACGGTAGGCAGAAGTATTCAAGCCAGCGATGCGCTTACCGTGAATGGTTCCAAAACATTTGACGATATTATTAAATTTCTCATACAGGTTGATACCCTGTGGGCCCGAGGTAAAGTGAAACTCACTATTCCCCAACTGGAATACATCAACAAAAGGACCAATAGTGCACTCCTTCACCAGTTAGAATTGCAGTTGGTGCTGATGTTATCTCGTTACAATCCTGATGAAACCCACTCGCTTTTTTTGGATAATGAAGACATTGGTTATCTTCCCGACCGAGTCGTGCGATACGAGCTTCTACACAACCGTCAAAAATATGAAGCGAACACTTTCGTCGAAGTCTTTGAGCATGTACGAGATTTGATTTCTAGCCTCGATACGAATGACGAAAAGGTTGAGGCATTTCATCGAATGAATTTACGCGTCTATTTTGACGATGAAAATACTGAAAGTCGATCGTTATCATATTTTATATGTGGGGATATTCAATACAACAATGATGTCTATTTTCTGAATCACCAACTGTGGTACCGAGCAAGTGGCGAATTTCTCAACATCATGAATGCGGAACTCGATAATATTGAGTGTATGGATCCATCAAAGCTCAAGTTGAAAGAATGGGACAGGTCCAAATACCAGGAAGAGAAAGATTTCAACGCGGCACACAAGAATTTGCTCGTGATGGATCGTAACCTCGTTAAGGTAAGAGATGAAAAAGGCGGCATAGAGTTCTGCGACCTGCTTGGAGTTTTACCGGACGAAATACAACTCATTCATGTGAAACGTGAAACCGGTGCGGCGTTGCGAGCTCTCTTTGCCCAAGGATTTGTTTCTGCCAGATTGTATTCCGAAAGCGAAGAGTTTCGGGCAAAAATTCATACTGGTAAATTGGAGTATAGGAATGAAGCTCTGAAAAAAAACGATTTAGGCAAACTTCATGACCTTAAAAAACGGCATCGTCGCGAAATGAAGGTTATCTTCGCTATCTTCGATGATACCAAGTCCCATGCCGTTGATTCAAAAGCCACGACGACATCCGAAGTACTGAAGGGTACACTTTCAACATTTGCCAAGGTTGATTTGCTGGATCGCGTTACAACCATTCGGGCAATGGGTTATGGCGTTGCGGTATGCAGAATAAAGCCATATCCGAAAATCAAGGGAAAAACCTAACGATGAATGCGCGAAAGGAATCGAGGAAGGATGGATAAAAGTTATTGTATGAAATTTATTCACTTGGCAGAAATGTTTATAGGACAAAGCCAATGCCTGTTCAGGACAAAGTGGTGCAACTTCGAGGAATTTTGGAGACCAGATTCTTTCAATTTTTGCCAGAAATGAATCGGCCCAATCTCAGTGCTGAACAAAGACAGCAAAACAGATTATCCCGTAGCCTCGCAGCCCTTGCGGTGGCAAAATTGGCGGATGTGGACGATTCGACTGGCGCTTCGTCGGTTATCGATGGATATGATGACAATGGTGTCGATGCAATTTATTTTGACCGCAATCGCAGTTCTCTTTTTTTGGTCCAGTCAAAGTATAAAAAGGATGGTGGTGAACCAGACTTTGGCGAAACCAAAAAGTTTGCTGACGGTATTCGGGACCTTTTGGCAAAAAGATATGAACGATTCAATGAGGCCTTTCATGAAAGGCTGACAGATGTTGATGATGCACTGGAGCAGCCCAAGCTGAAGATCGTGGCTGTCTTGGCTTATACCGGTAACAGTTTAGGTCAACACGCTCGGCGTGAGATTGATGACTTATTGACTGAGACAAACAAATTTTCCGAAATCTTGTCGTTCGAACACTTTACGTTAGATCGGATTCACACATATCTCGTAGAAGAACATAGTCGAGTTCCGGTCAATATCGAGCTTACATTAGAAAACTGGTACCGAGTCAGCTCACCTTTGAAAGCCTTCTATGGGCAGGTTTCGGCAAATCAGTTGGCGCAACTATACCACACACATGTCAAGGCCTTATTTGAACGAAACATCCGTTACTTTATGGGTTCTTCGGCGGTAAACAGTGCCATAACTCAGACTGTTCAGAACGAACCTGGGCATTTGTTTTATTTGAATAATGGCTTGACCGCAATCTGCAGCAAGATAACTCCCAAACCCACGGCCAGCCCCGACAAAGGGAGCTTCGTAATTGAAGGGTTTTCAATTGTAAACGGTGCGCAAACAGTTGGATCTATTGCGACCGCGAGCTCATCAACTGATCTCTCAACTTCACCAGCGAAATTACTAATAACGCTTATCGAACTTGCAGAAGCGCCGGATGACTTTGGAACTCGTGTAACTCATGCGCGTAATTATCAAAACCAAGTGAGACTCGTCGATTTTGTCGCACTCGATCCTTTCCAAGAACGTCTTCGTCGCGAATTGGCGGTTTTGGGAATCACATACCATTACAAACCATCTCTTGATGCCCATCAGAGAGACGATAGTACATTTATATTTCAAGAGGCCGCTATTGCACTAGCTTGCTTTTCGGGCAAAACCGAAATCGTCATTACTTTGAAAAAAGAGATTGGCAAAATTCTAGACCGCCAAGGAAATATTTATGCAGAACTTTTTAAAAGCGACACTTCTGCAGTTTGGGTATGTCGAGCCGTGCGAACATACCGTTTTCTCGACAATATTCTTACACGAAATGAGTGGGGGTCAGGTCGATATGAAGAACGCATGTTTTATCGCCATGCACGGTTCTTTATCCTTCATATTCTTGCACGAAAGTCGAAAGTCTTGCGGAAACCCGAGCTCATTTTAGCAGAAGAAGATAAGATCGTGCTTTCGCGTGAGCTTAACGAGTATGCCACACTCATATTTAATGAAGCCGAAAAATTTCGTGGTGCCAAGGGATATTTAGCGCTCTCGCGCAATCAAACAGATGGAATCCAATTAGCAGATCGTGTAATGCACGCGATTAACTCAATTGAGCAAACCAAGACTCTTTCGTCTCAAACTTCGCAATGATTGTTAAGCAGGCTAACATGAATCGGAAACAAAAGCTCGAGCTCACCTGGATTGGCAAGGAGAACCGGCCCAAGCTGGAGCCGCGCATTTTGCTGGAAGACGCGGAGAAATCCTACCACGCCCCGCACCGCGTGAGCGAGAATGACATCTTTGATAATTGCCTCATCTTCGGCGACAATCTGCTCGCACTTAAAGCGCTTGAGCAGGAGTTTGCGGGGAAGATTAAGTGCATTTTTATTGATCCGCCATACAATACGGGTTCTGCATTCACTCATTACGACGATGGTATCGAACACTCCATCTGGTTATCTATGATGCGAGACCGCCTCGAAATCCTTAAACGGTTGTTGGCAGAAGATGGATCAATATGGATTACAATAGATGATAACGAAGCACATTATCTAAAAATAGTCTGTGACGAGATTTTTGGCCGGATGAATTTTGTTGCGAACGTGATGTGGGAAAAAAAGTTCTCACCACAGAATGACGCGAAATGGCTCAGCAATAATCATGATCACATACTTCTATTTGCGAAAGATAAGAGCATGTGGCGGCCGAATCTACTGCCTCGCAGTCTAAAACAACAAAAAAACTTCAAAAATCCTGACAATGACTCAAGAGGCCCCTGGAGTTCTGCTGATTATACGTGTGCAAAAAGCAAAGACGAGCGCCCCAATTTGTATTACCCAATCAAGAATCCATATACTGGCGCAGAAGTCTGGCCAAGTCCAATAAGAGTTTGGGCCTTCGATCCTGACTCTCATGCACGCAATGAAGCAAATGGATTAGTTTGGTGGGGTAAGGACGGAAAGAATCCCGTACCAAGACTAAAAAACTTTCCAACAGACGTAAGATCAGGAACTGTTCCTACAACAGTCTGGAAACAAGAAGACGTGGGCAATAACCAGGATGCGAAGCGTGAAACCATTGCTTTTAATCAATCACAACCTTTTTCAACCCCGAAACCGGAGCGGCTACTCAGCCGTGTCATAGAAATTGCAACAAACAAGGGCGACTGGGTCCTCGACTCGTTCGCCGGTTCCGGCACCACCGGCGCGGTGGCGCACAAAATGGGGCGGCGTTGGATCATGGTGGAATTGGGCGAGCATTGCCACACGCACATCATTCCGCGGCTCAAAAAGGTGATTGACGGCACGGATCAAGGCGGCATCAGTAAGGCCGTGAACTGGCAAGGCGGCGGCGGGTTTCGCTACTATCGTCTCGCGCCTTCGCTGTTGGAAAAGGACAAGTGGGGCAATTGGGTGATCAACAAACAATACCAAGCCGCCATGCTGGCCGAAGCGGTTTGCAAGCTGGAAGGTTTCATCTACGCGCCGAGCGACACGGTTTATTGGCAGCACGGCCATTCGACGGAGCGGGATTTCATTTACGTGACCACGCAAAATTTGAATCACGACCAGCTCCAGCAGCTCAGCGACGAGGTCGGGCCGCACCGCACGCTGCTGGTGATGTGTACCGCCTTTCGCAGCAAGCCGGAGCGCTATTCAAATCTCACATTAAAAAAAATTCCAAAAACCGTGCTCTCGCGCTGCGAATGGGGCAAAGACGATTACAGCTTGCAAGTGGCAAACCTGCCGCAAGCGCCGCCGAAGCCAGGGCAGCAGCAGTTGGGGTTGGAGTAGTTCGTAGTTGCGCCTTTAGGCGCTTTGCTCCAATAAACACCGGCGCCTGAAGGCGCTACTACGAACCTTATCCTTTCAGTTGTTGCAAAATCTGCAACAACTGCGTGAATGTGGTAAAATCAAACCATCGCGAGACGACACCACCAGGACTTATACTCGTTTTGGGTTATTTTGTATCGTCATTGCGAGCGTTTCTCAGCGAAGCAATCTGTTAAAAATCAAGAGATTGCTTCGGCAAAAAGCGCCTCGCAATGACTGTAGTTTTAACCCGCAACGAGTATAGCAACAAGGAAAACCGCATGAACCGACACGTCAACGCCATTGCAGGACGCTTGAGCCTTCGGCCACCACAACGCCAGTCGTTGGAAATTTTGCACCGCATCACGGAGATGATTCCGCCGCGCAAAGGCGTGGAGCGCGAGACGGCGCTCGCCACGATTCGCCGCGAATTTTCAACCGTGACGGATTTCGAAAGGGACTTCCCTTCTCTCTGCTTCGCGCTTGCGACCGGCGTGGGCAAGACGCGCTTGATGGGCGCGTTCATCAGCTATCTGCGTTTGGCGCACGGCATCAACAACTTCTTCGTGCTCGCGCCCAATCTCACCATTTACAACAAGCTCATCACCGACTTCACGCCCAACACGCCGAAATATGTTTTCAAAGGCATTGCCGAATTTGCCACCGAGCCGCCGCTGATCGTGACCGGCGACAATTATGAAAGCGGCAGAGGCATACGCGGCGGCGAACTCTTCGAGACCGCGGTGCACATCAACATTTTCAACATCTCCAAGATCAATTCCGAAGTCCGCGGCGGCAAAGCGCCGCGCATCAAGCGGCTTTCCGAATATATCGGCGAGAGCTATTTCGATTATTTGGCCGATTTGAAAGATCTCGTGCTCATCATGGATGAGTCGCATCGTTACCGCGCTTCAGCGGGCGTGCGCGCGATCAACGAGCTGAAGCCGGTGCTGGGGCTGGAATTAACCGCCACGCCCTTCGTGGAAACCAGCCGCGGTCCGGTTGCATTCAAGAACGTCATTTACGACTACCCGCTCGGCCGCGCGATGGAGGATGGATTCGTCAAAGAGCCGGCCGTGGTCACGCGCAAGGATTTCAATCCCGCCGGCATGTCCGCCGAGGAGATTGAGCGCATGAAGCTCGAAGACGGCATTCGGCTGCACGAGAGCGTGAAAGTGGAATTGGAAACCTTTGCGCGCGAAACCGGCAATGCCTTCGTCAAACCGTTTCTTTTGGTGATTGCGCGCGACACGACGCACGCCGGCCAGTTGCTGCAGTTGATCAAATCGGAAAGCTTTTTCGATGGGCGCTATAAAGATAAAGTCATCCAAGTTGATTCCAGCAAAACCGGCGCGGAAGAGGACGAAATGATCCAACGCCTTCTCGCCGTCGAAAGCGCGAAAGAGCCGACGGAAATCGTGATTCACGTCAACATGTTGAAAGAGGGTTGGGACGTGACGAATCTCTACACCATCGTCCCGTTGCGCGCCGCGAATGCCCGCACGCTGATCGAGCAATCCATCGGCCGCGGCTTGCGTCTGCCGTACGGCAAGCGGACCGGAGTGACGGCGGTGGATCGCTTGAACATTGTGGCGCACGACAAGTTTCAAGAGATTGTGGATGAAGCCAAAAGACCGGATTCCACTATTCGCCTGCAGCAAGTCGTGTTGAATCCGGAGCAGCTCGCGCAAAAGACGGTCACGGTGGTTTCGCAGCCGCAATTGGCAACCAAGCTCGGGCTGCAACCCGAGTACCTCACGCCCAGCACCATCGTGGCCGGAACCACGGTTGCGCCGGTGTTCACGAATCCGGAAGAGCAAAAAGTCGCGCAGCTTGCTTACGAAGCGATTCGCAAGTTGGAAAATCAGCCGCAGAAACTGCCGCATGTCAACTATCTTTTCAAGCCGGAGATTCAGGTGGGACTCATTAAAGAAGTGAGTGAGCAGTATCGTCCCGGCCAGCTCGAGATGGAGGGTGTGCTCAAATCACCCGACATCGCGGCAATCGTCGCGAAGACTTCTGAGCTGATCACGCAGCAGACGATCAACATTCCGCGCATTCTCGTGGTTCCGAAGGGCGAAGTGCGTTCCGGCTTCAAGCCTTTTAGCCTTGATTTGAAAGCGCTGAATTATCCTCCGGTTTCCGAGGAACTTTGGATTCAACACTTGCGCACGAATGAGAGAGAAGTGCTGGCGCTTGGCCGCGGCGGAATTGAAGAAGGCCGGCTTGAAGATTACGTCGTCAGTGGTCTGGTGGATTTTGACGATATTTCCTACGACGATCACGCGGATCTGCTTTACGATTTGGCCGCTCAAACCGTGCGGCATTTTCGCGCTTACTTGCCGGAAGATGACACCCGCAAGGTGCTGCGCTGCTATCAGCGCGATATTACGCGCTACATCCACGTCCAAATGCAACAGCATTATTGGGAGGAAGCGGTCGGCTATGAAGTGAAAATCAGCAAGGGTTTCACGGAGCTGAAGCCGAGCGCGTACAGCGCCTCGGCGCAGGAGCCGGTGCTGGATTTTCATCAAGCGCCGGCTGACAAAAGCAACATGGCGCGTTATTTATTCGGCGGCTTCCAGCGTTGCCTGTATCCGGCGCAAAAGTTTCAATCGGACGCCGAGCGCAAGCTGGCGATTATCATCGACCGCGAAGCGCAAAAGTGGTTCAAGCCGGCGAAAGGCCAGTTTCAAATTTTCTACAAGTCCGGCGTCGATCATCTCGAATATCAGCCGGACTTCGTCGCCGAAACCGAAGACCGCATTTTTATGTTGGAATCAAAAGCGCACAATGAGATGGAAGACCCCGAGGTTTTGGCCAAGAAGGATGCCGCGGTCAAATGGTGCGGTCACGCCACTGCATATGCAAAGGAAAACGGCGGCAAGCGCTGGCAATATGTTCTCATTCCGCACGATACTATTGCGGAGAATATGAGCCTCGAGAGGCTGGCACAACAGTTTATGGCCAGAACGAACCTGCGCTAAACAAAAAGTTGATGAACGCGGAGAGAAGTCTTTGAAAGCGGGAATCAATCCTGCGACCGCCTCCCCTCAAACCTCAGCCGCAGGATTGATCTCAAATCAACCAAGATGACTTCTCAAAACGTCCCGGCGGACGCCAAAATCTTCTTGGCTTCGGGGTAGGACAGGGCGCGGTCGAGGTTGTTGTTGGTGTTCTTCACGATCTCCCTGCAAATGTCGAGCGCGTAGCTTTTGTTGCCGAGCTTGAGATTGGCTTTCGCCAGCAGCAGTTTCTGGAACGGATCCTCCTGATCGGATTTCTCGAGATGCTCGGCGGCGGCTTTGTAATCCCCGCTCTCGAGCTTGAGATAACCCGCCAAATAGTGATAAGCTTTCCAATATTGCTCGCCTTCCTTGCCGCCGGTTTCGATCATCATCTTGATTTGATCGGCGTATTGCTGCGCTTCGCCGTGGCGGCCCATCTTCGCGAGTGTTCTGGCTTTGCCATGAAACAAACGGCCGAACCAAACTTTCTTTTCCAAACTGTCAAGCGAGCTGCCCGGGACGGATTTGAAGCCGGTCTCGTAACATTTCAAGGCTTCTTCGTACCGGCCAAATTCCAAATTGACGCGGCCCATGTAATTCCAAATCCAAACGTCCGGAAAGCCTTCGGCGGAACCGTTGCGGCTGTAGCGGTTATGAAACTCTTTCACGATTTCGAGCGCGGGATCGGGCTTGCCTTCATAGATATTGCTGAGAGCGGCTCCCAAGAAAAGCCCGGCCGGTGAAGCCTCCGGTCCGACTTTGCTGATGGCGGTTTGATAATACTCCCGGCCTTTGGCGTATTGATCCTGCAAAACGTAACAATCGCCGATCATCGAGTAGGCGCGCGGCGTGCTGGCGTCGAGCTTGATTGCGGCTTCGTAAAACGAAATGGCCTGGGCAAAGTGGCCGAGCTGCTGGTGCAGTTGGCCGAGCATCATGCACACGCGGCGCTCGCCCGGATAATCCTTGTGCAGCCTGGTGAAAATCTCGATGGCCTTCTCGCGGTTGTTGGCATAGGCGAGGGAGGTGGCTTCGAGATAGAGCTGCTCCCCTTTCGAAGCCCTGGCTCCGAGTTTCACGGCTTTTTCGGCGGCTTTGGTGCGCTCCTCTTGCTGCGAAAACGCCGCGACCAGCATGTGTCCCATGGCAAAATTAGAATCCGCTTTCACGATGTTTTGCGCGAGTTGTTGCAGCGGCTGGAATTGTCGGAAGGATTCGATGCCGTTAATGGTTTCAGCATAAAGATTCTTCGCCTCTTGCGACTTGGTGCTGAGCGTCAGTTTCTTCTGCGCATGACTCACCGAGAGCGAAAAACCCAGCAACAGCGCGAGCATGAAACAACAACTCCATTGACGAAGCGACATGGTTTGTTCTCCTCAAGATGGGTTTGAATGGTTTCAGGTCTGGAATTTAGAGAGATAGACAAGCTGGGATGAAATATGTTTAATTTGTTTTCACCGGCAGATGAAGATTTATTTGCGCCGCTTTCCCATGGTACTTTGTTCCCGATTGCGGTTCGGGGTCACTGTTGCGCCGGGCAAGCCCGTTGAGGCCTATTCTCCAAGCATATGCCGCCACAGGATGCTGCTTGCACGCTCAAAATACTTTTGAAGTTAGGGGGAAAATTTCGTAACCTTTCCAGCCCGTCTGACGTATCAGCATGCCCAAAGGCGGCACGTTTAACAGTGATGATTCTTAAGGGAGGTAGAGCCAATGATGCAACACAGCATGACAACGACAGCGTTCATCTTGGACGGTTATCGAGTGACCAGGAACCTGGGCGTGGTGCGCGGCATAACCGTGCGCTCGCGCTCGATCTTCGGCACCATCGGCGCCTCGCTGCAAACCCTGGTGGGCGGCAACATTTCGCTGTTCACCGAGCTTTGCGAAAAGACACGCAACGAAGCCTTTGAGATGATGTTGCGCCATGCCGAAGAGATCGGCGCCAATGCGGTAATTGGCATTCGCTACGATGCGAACGAAATCATGCAGGGCGTCACCGAAGTGTTATGTTACGGCACCGCCGTCGTGGTTAAACCTGCCTAATTCTGCGAATACGCGAAGTCAACGGAGGCCACATGAAAAAAACCTGTCTCATGATTCTTGCCGGCGCGCTCAGCACGATTCCTCCCCTTCATGCCCAAGATCAAACCTTAGCCGAAATCCGCAACATGCGCATGTTTGAAACGCGCAGCGCGGGTTTCGTGCTCGATCGTGACCAGTCCATTCAGATCGAGCTTGTTGGCGCGTTGGGCAATGGCCGGGGCCACAAGCTGCTGGGCACGTCAGCCTGGATTCTCAACGCCAAAACGCGCGAGGTGGTTTGGCAAGCGCGCAGCGGAGAAGAGAGACGCCGCAGCCGCAAATTGCTGGAATTGCAAGATGCCGTCGCCCTCGGCAAAGGCGAATATGAAGTCTATTTTTCCTCGTTTTATTACGGCTTCTATAGTTCCGACGATGTCAAGGGTTTTGGCGATGTCATTAGCAATGTGTTCGACCACATTTTTGATTGGAACCGCCGCGATGATCGCTTCGATGATCAAATCTACGATGAAGCGATGATCGTGGTGAAAGGCGCGGGCCGGGCGGTGCCCGACGCGACTATCGAGGAGTGGCATCGTGAACTCATGCGCGACGCCATCGTCACGCTCACCAATTTATCCGACGAAGCGTATGAACGCCAGGGCTTTACGCTGGAACGGCCGATGGACGTGCGTATCTATGCGCTCGGCGAAATTCGCTTCGAAGAAAGCTATGATTACGGCTGGATTATGAATGCGAAAACGCATGAAAAAATCTGGCAATTCTCCTATCGCAATTCCCAACATGGCGGCGGCGACAAGAAAAACCGCCTGTTCAACGATGTGATCTCGCTGCCTGCGGGCGACTATGTCGCCTATTTTGTAACGGACGACTCGCATTCCAGCCGCGAATGGAACGCCACCCCGCCTTACGATCCCAGCTTCTGGGGCATGGTCATTCGTCCGACAGAATCGAGCATGAAAGCGTATGTAAAAAACTTCGAATACGCAGATCCCCCCGAAACGAATGTCATCATCAAATTCACCCGCGTCGGCGACAATGATTATCATTCCAAAGGGTTCACGCTGAAGAAAGCGCTGCCCGTGCGCATCTATGCCATCGGTGAAGGCCGCGACGGCGAAATGTTCGATTACGGCTGGATTACCGACGCTAAAACCGGCAAGAAGGTTTGGGAAATGACTTATCGCGACACCGATCATGCCGGCGGCGCCAGCAAGAACCGCCTGATCGACGAAGTGATTCGTTTTGAGCCGGGCAATTACATGGCCTATTATGTTTCCGACGGCTCGCATTCTTATCGCGATTGGAATTCCTCGGCGCCGTTCGACCGCGAGCGTTGGGGCCTGACGTTGTATGCCGCAGATGAAAAATTTAGCCCGAAAGATATTGCCGATTTTGAAGAAGAAGGCGACCGCAACATCCTCGCCCAGTTGATCCGCGTGCGCGATGGCGAGCGCCGGCGCGCCAGTTTCAAACTGGAGAAATCCGAACAGGTGCGCGTCTATGCCATCGGCGAAGGCCGTGACGGCGCCATGTTCGACTACGGCTGGATCGAGGATGCAAAATCCGGCCGCACCGTCTGGGAGATGACGTATCGCATGACTGATCATGCCGGCGGCGACGACAAGAATCGCGTGTTCAATGACATGATTTTGTTGAAACCCGGCGAATACGAGTTGTTTTTCACGACTGATGATTCGCATTCGTTTAACGATTGGAACACCTCGCCGCCCCACGATCCCGGACATTACGGCATAACGCTATATCGTGTCGAGTGAGGCGGCTTCTCAACACCATAAATCGCCCTTCCTCTAAAAACGCCGGCAGAAAAGCGCAACCAAAGAATTTTGAAACAAATCGGTTGCAGCTCTCCGCTGGCGTTTTTATTTTGGGCGCGAATGAAGATCACAACATGGCGTTCTGGCAAACATCATTTTTGATGTCATTCTACAAGAACCTTGTGAAGTTTGGGAACGCGGTTCAAAGCAATTGCTAACTTGACACTTCACAAGACTTCGACTTGAATGCCATTCCACCTTGAAAAGGGCAAAATCTCGTGAGGGCAATCATGAAAATCGATCATGCTTATTTGACCGGCACTCTTCGGGATTTGATCCGGATCAATTCAATCAATCCCGTGCTCGTCTCAGGCAGCCCGGGCGAAGCTGAAATTGCAGATTCTGTTGCCGCCTTCCTGCGCCACCTCGATCTTGAAGTCAAGCTTTGCCAGGCGCAACCCGGTCGTGTGAGCGTCATTGGCCGGCTTCCTGGGAAAGGCCAAGGCCGTTCGTTAATGCTGAATGCGCATCTCGATACCGTCGGCATTGAAGGCATGGCAGCGCCGTTCGCTGCGGAGGTTCATGACGGCAAGATGTACGGCCGCGGCGCCTATGACATGAAAGGCAGTCTCGCCGCGTGCCTGACGGCATTAAAAGCCTTGGTTGAAGCGGATATTTCGTTAAACGGCGATGTCATTTTGGCGGCAGTCGCGGATGAAGAACATGCCAGCCTCGGCACGGCCGAGGTGATTGAGCAGGTCAAGGTTGATGGCGCAATTGTAACGGAGCCTACGGAGTTGCAGCTTTGTCTTGCGCACAAAGGCTTTGTTTGGCTGGAGGTCGAAACCTTTGGCCGCGCCGCGCACGGCAGCCGTTTCGCCGAAGGCATTGACGCCAACATGCGAATGGGAAGATTCCTGGCAAGATTGGAACGGCTCGAGCATGATCTCCGCGGCCGCGCCGCGCATGCGCTGGTTGGGCCTCCCTCCTTGCACGCGGCCATGCTGCAAGGCGGCAGTGGCCTGAGTACCTACGCCGCAAACTGCAAGCTTTTCATCGAGCGCCGCACCATCCCGGGCGAAACCGAAGCGCAAGTCATGCGCGAGATCCGAGCAATCATTACGCATTTGACTGCCGAAGATCCCAAATACCACGCGACTGCCAAACCGATTCTGGCGCGCGCGCCGTTTGAAGTGTCGCCGCAAGCAGAACTGGTCAAAATTCTTGCAGAAACAGCAACGCCGATTCTGGGCAAGCCACCGCAACATACCGGGCAATCGTTTTGGATGGATTCGGCATTGCTCGCGGCTGCCGGCATCGAAACCGTGGTCATTGGCCCGATTGGCGCAGGCGCGCACGCCGACGTCGAATGGGTCGATCTGAAATCCCTCGCCGTACTGGCGGAAATTCTTGCGAAAACCGCAGTCGCGTATTGCCGGTAGAAACCCGCGCCGAGTTTTTCCAAGTTAAGCTCCAAAACGATTGTTTATGCAAATCGAAACCCGAGGCGCCCTCGCGACCAAGCGCTTGCACAAAACTACCCACAGAAGTTGAACTCCCGCAAAAAAGCAAAAAGCTTTTTAGCGGGAGTTTATTTTCATGAGCGGGATGGTTCCAGAAGCTTGTTTTGGTTTGACTAGGTCACATTCCAAAAACCACCACAGAGTCGTGGAGTTCGTAGAGTCCGGTTGCGTGAATTCTCAGCGAACGCTGAGTCTCCGCGTTGAATCTGCCGTGGTCAAGTTAGCTTTGAAGCGCTGATCGCTTATTTTCAAAACGTGTCCCACGCAAATCGAATCCTTGAAATTCCACCCTGCCGCAGGCAAAATCCCCTTGCTTTTACACCGCAAATGCGTTATGCTTTTTGCCAATTTTAGCGGAAATGCAAATCTAGTGGCCGGCCTCTTGCTTTTTTGGAAGAGCGGCAGCAATCGCATCATTGCATGATTAACGCGGAGGTGTCATGGTGAAAGTAAAAAATTTCCGACAGATGTTTCCGGTGATTTTTCTCGTTACCCTTGCTTCGGAAAGCTTTACCCAACCATCGGAGGAATCCCTCAAACAAAAAGCTGCCCTGCTTCATCAACGCGTGCTCACGATCGATACCCACATCGACTGGCCTTCACGCCAACTGCGCTCACCGGAATTTGCGCCGGGCGAGCGGCATGAGCCGGGTTTGCGCGCCAGCGGCCAGTGGGATTTGATACGCATGCAGGAAGGCAGATTGGATGCAGTATTCATGTCGATCTTCACCTCGCAGGGGCCCCGCACGGACGAGGGCCACGCCAATGCCCAGGCGCATGCGCTCAAGCTTATTGAGATCACAAAAAAAATGGTGAATGACTATCCTCATCTCGCGGAAATTGCCTTGACGCCAGACGACGCCGTTCGTATCGAGAAATCCGGAAAACGCGCAATTTTTATGGGTATGGAAAACGGCTACCCCATCGGCAAAGATTTGAGCTTGATCAAAACGTTTTACGATCTCGGTGTGCGCTACATGACGATCACACACACGCGCAACAATGAGCTCGGCGATTCCTCCACCGATGAAAAAACCGAGTGGAACGGATTAAGCCCGCTGGGCGAGGCGGCCGTGAAGGAAATGAACCGCTTGGGCATGATGGTCGATATTTCGCATGTGCATGACGAGACGTTTTGGGATGTCATTGCTCTGACTCAGGCGCCGGTGATTGCCTCACATTCGAGCGCGCGCGCCTTGTGCGACCATCCGCGCAACATGAACGACGATATGCTGGCAGCGGTCAAGAAAAACGGCGGTGTGGTGCAAGTCTGCCTGCTGGGCAATTACATCAAAACATTGCCCCCGAATCCCGAACGCGAGGCGGCGCTCGAACCTTACCGTGAGAAACGCGCGGCTTGGCGGCGCGGCGAACTGAGCGAGGACGAACAAAACGAGCTGATGGCAAAATTTCAGGAGATCAACCAAAAATTCCCGGCCAATCGCCCGCATTTGACCGACGCAATTGATCACATCGACCACATGGTAAAAGTCATGGGAATCGATCACATCGGCATCGGCTCGGACTTTGACGGCGGCGGTGGGTTTACCGGCATCGACGATGTCAGCGAGATGCCCAACATTACGGTTGAGTTGCTGCGCCGGGGATATTCAGAAAAAGATATTCGAAAAATTTGGGGCGGGAATTTGTTGCGCGTATTCCGGAATACTGAAAAAATTGCGCGGAAATTACAGAAACAACAACCAACTTTAAATACGGCTAATTGAGATGGCTTATGAGATCACTTTTTAAGAAAACAGGTATCGTTTTGCTTGCAGCGCTCGTCATCGTGCAGTTTTTCGGCCCCGCCAAAACCAACCCACCGGTGGAAGAAGGCCGCACGCTTGCCGCAAATCTAACCACGCCGCCGGAGGTACAAACCCTGCTCAAACGTGCCTGCGCGGATTGTCACTCGCATGACACTGTGTGGCCGTGGTACAGTCATGTTGCGCCGGTATCCTGGTTCGTGATCGATCACGTCGACGACGGCCGCCGCCATTTGAATTTCTCCGATTGGGCGAAATATACGCCAAAACAGGCGAGCCACAAACTCGAAGAAATCGAGGATTTGGTGAAGCGGCGCGAAATGCCGTTGCAATCTTATTTGCTGTTGCACTCCGCTCATGCGCAGCTCAGCGACCAGGATATTCAAACTTTATGCGGCTGGGCCAAAGATGCGCGCACGTTTTTGGAAGAGGAAATTTCGCGCGAGCCTTAGGCTTCGACAAGATCAGTCGGCGACTTGCTTAGCCACCGACAAGCTCAATCTTTAACAAGCTCGGCCAATAAATAAAATCAGTCCGGGACAAGCTCAACTTTTGCCAGCGCGATGAGCAAGACGCTCAACCGCATTAGGACTGCGTGAAACCCATTGGCAGGCCGATGGAAGTTTATGAGGTCGCCAACGCTCAACCGCATTAGGACTGCGTGAAACCCGGCGTTTTCACCCTGCCCGAAAGCAGGAAAACGACGCAAGCGAGCGAGAGCTACATGAACATTTTTCAAGTAGCGCTGCGCCACTATGCCAAAGGCTCCAACGCTCGGCTGATCGGCGTCTTCGTTCTTGTTGCCGGCCTTGCGGCGGTGTTGACGTTTGCCCATGTTTTCTTCATTGGGCGAAAACACGACAGTTCATTGTTGCGCTACCTTCTACCGCTGCTCATGTTGCTTGCCGGCGGCATTTTTACTTATCTCGCGCGCTCCGCCAAAGACGGTTTCGCCGGGATCGCCCATGCCGTCCTGGCGATCATTGTGCTCATCGCCGCACTTGTCAGTTTCCTCGTCACACTTCTGCTGTTACTTTTGTAAGAGGTTAACCCGGATTTCAGACAATCTCATCCTGCCGTTTCGAAACCATGTTGATAAATTTTCGATCGGCTGCCGTTTCGCCGCATGAAGGCTGCTTCAACTAGGCTTCTTTGTTAGAAACGATACAATATCAATACAGCGCTCGAGCACGAGATCCGGCTGCAAAGTAGATTTTTGCAATTCTTCTTTTGAAGTGACACCCGTCATCACCAGAATCGTGAATAAGCCGTTTTTCGGCCCGGCAGCGATGTCGGTTTCGAGCCGGTCTCCCATCATGGCAAGTTGATTGGGCCGAATCGAGAAACGCTGCATAATATCGCGATAAATAAACGGCTCCGGTTTGCCGATGACCAGCGGTGTGACACCGGTGGCTGCTTCGAACGCCGCCGTGAGCGCACCGCAATCCGGCAGCAAATCATGATTGGGCGCCGGGCAGTTTTTATCAGGGTGAGTAGCGATAAACTTTGCGCCGCGGCGAATAAAGCGGCAGGCCGCATCGAATTTTTGCCATGTGAAAGTCAAATCAAAACCCAGAACCACGTATTCCGGATTTTGTGATCCTGTTTCGAAACCGGCTTGCCGGAATTGTTCATGCAGGCTTTCTGTGCCCAACAGAAAAATCGGCTGTGGTCCGCCGCGTTCCAGCAAATATTTAATGGTCGCGCGGCCGGAGGTGTAAATATCCGCCAGCGAGGTCGCAATCTTCAACCGGTACAGCTTGTCGAAATAATCCTGTTGATTATAGGCGGAATTATTGGTGATAAAAACATAATGCTTGCCCAGCTCGCGCAGCCTGGCCAAAAACGCCAGGGTGAACGGAAAAATTTCTCCACCCAAATAAAGGGTGCCGTCTAAATCCAGGGCAAAGACTTCAACCTGTTTCAGCTTTTCGAGAGTAAGTGAATGAGGCATTGTTGGTGCATGTGCAATTTCATTGTTGAGGATGAAAGCATAGTCAAACCGCCGCACAAAGGCAAGGGTCTACGAGGAAAACGTTGTGACCGAAGGCCTGGCGCTTACCCAACCTGCACTCAAAGTTGTAGCCCGAACCACGAAACACGCTGAAAGGCTATTTTCATGCGCATGACGTTGACGACCCATCGTCTTGAGCTTAAACAAACCTGGACAATCGCACGCGGCTCAGCAGATCACAAAGAATACAACTTCGTGCAATTGGAGGCTGAGGGAATCACCGGGATTGGCGAGGCAGCGCACAATGTTCGTTATGGCGAAAGCTTGGAGAGTATTCGAGAATTTCTCTTAAGACTTAAACCTTTGCTTGAGAGCGCAAACTACAAGCAATTTTATGAGTTAGGCCAATCGATATTGAACTGGCAGGATGGTCAAAACGCAGCTAAAGCTGCGCTTGATAGTGCGTTGCTCGATTGGATCACAAAACGCCTTAAAGTATCGCTTTATGAGTATTGGGGATTGAATAAAGACAAAACGCCGGTCACAAGCTACTCAATCGGCATCGACAAGCCCGAAATCATGCAAGAAAAAATTCGCGCTGCGGCAGAGTTTCCCATTCTCAAAATCAAACTCGGCAGCGACAATGATGAGGCCATCATTGCCGCGGTGCGTGCAGCTACCGATCGCGTCGTGCGCGTCGATGCCAACGAAGGCTGGAAAGATCGGCAAGAGGCCTTGGAGAAAATTCAATGGCTCGCGAAAATGAATGTCGAATTCGTTGAGCAGCCGCTGCCGGCACACCGCCTTGAAGATGTGGCATGGCTGCGTGAACGCTCTCCCCTGCCGTTGATTGCGGATGAGGACGTCAAAACCACGGTGGATCTTCCTGCGCTGGCGCGGGCTTATCACGGTATCAATATCAAAATCATGAAATCCGGCGGGCTGCAAGAGGCCATGCGCATGATTCATGTGGCCCGCGCTTTGGGTTTGAAAATTATGCTCGGCTGCATGATCGAAAGCTCGCTTGGCATCACCGCTGCTGCGCATCTTTCGCCATTGGTGGATTGGGCGGATTTGGATGGAAATTTATTGATCAAGAATGATCCGTATCGCGGCGTAAGAGTCCAACAAGGCCGGTTGATTTTGCCCGAGGGGCCGGGGTTGGGGGTGGAGGAAAACGGATAAGTCAAAACCTCGCCTTTGAAACTATTCCTGGGCTGCCGGCTTGGCCTTTTGAGCTATTGCGACGATGGCATCAAGCTTTTCAATTATCTCAACATCCAGATTTTCCCTGTAAACGAATCTGGCCAGAATATGGTAATTCGTTTTTGGCATCAAGTTTGGCAGGTTCAATTTCTCAAAATATTTCTTAAATACAGGAGCCAAGAAATCGTCGCTGGCTTTTATGTCTGATGACCAAGGGTCTGGATAACCAAGAGTTTTGAGCGCCGCAGCAACCTCAGCAATCGTTTCCTGCATCAGTTGTTCACGGCGCAGTTTTTCTGCCAGACCGAAGAGATCGTCGGGTTGCTCGGCGCGGGCATACGCAAGCAGTGTTTCTTTATAACACAAATAATTCTCAATCTCCCGTCGACTCCACGTCAATTCACAGAGTGGTGTTCCCTTTTGCAGTTCCTTGTCGATGCGGTCGAAAAGAGCCACGCCTACCAAATCTTTTTTTGCTTCGAATAGTCCATAAAAATGATCGCGCGCCTTCTGCGGCAGATTCGTAGCCACATAATGTACAAACGGGCGCTCAAGAATTTGCGCCGCTGGATGTCCAAGCGTGGCCGCAAAAGCCTGCAAAATTCTTAAATCTGATGAACCTTCAAGGTAAAGCACCCACCCGGTTTGCTCCGCTTGATAGTATTGATCAAAGCCAATATCTGTTAAGGATTTACGGAAATCCCGGCTGCGATTATCAAGACGATGCGGTTTGCCGACAAATGCAATCACGACATCGCGCCCCGCGGCTTCATTCAATACAACCTCGGAGTGGCTCGCGGCGATGATCTGTGAACCTTGTTCCTCGGCTACTTCTGTGAGCAATTGATAGATTTGTCGCTGCCTCAAGACTTCAAGATGGGCATCCGGCTCATCCAGCAAAAGAACCGTTTCAGGATTGGCATACAGATGGGCCAATACAAGGAGAGTTTGTTGCAAACCACGCCCAGAGGAAGAAAGATCAAGTTCAATGCCGCTCAGTTCTTTGTAAGCCATTGAGATTTCTCCGCGTTCTTTCACAAATTGCGGCGGCAGCAGCGTCACTCCGAACAGCCTTTTCATATAATCCGTCAGTTCTTGCCATCCTGTCTCTTTATCAACATAAATCTGATAGCACAGATTACGCAAGACTTGAGCAGTTTGACCTTCACCGAGTAGCACGCTGACCCGTCCAGGCTCCCATTTAGGTTCAACGGATGCCAAGCCGGACATCGGGGGAAGGAAGGCCACCTTGACCCCCGCAGCTTCATCGGGGACAACCATTCTTTGCAGTGGTCTCTCATTTGTCAATCGTAAAGGGCGACAGTAAAATGACTCTTCGTTGGCATAGTCAAATTCAAATCCACATTCCCAGCTTTTTCCATTGGTGACGCCATTGACAGTTATTTCTATGCGAATGTTTTGTGTCTGCGGTCTACCCTCAACCCGCTTGACATCTCGCACGTGCAGATCGCGCCATAGGAGGTTGGCATCCGGCACAGGTATTGAATACAGATCTTTACGGTTAATCGCGACTCCCGGACGTTCGGTTGCTGAAGTCTTTCCGTGCCATTTCTCGTTCCACCGTCGTAACCCAATATCCCAAAGCGCAAGCGCTTGCAAAACTGTAGTTTTACCTGAATTGTTTGGCCCGATGAGCACCACGGTTTTACCGAGCTCAATATCAACCTTTTCAAATCTCTTGAAGTTTTTTATTTGAATACTCGTGAGCATTTCAGTCAGCTTTCGTCAATTAACAATGTTGTTTCGGACAAAGACCGGATACCCCCACTTCCGCAGCGCCGTAGTCAGCTTGATCATCGGCAGGCCGATGATTGCCGTCCAATCATCGCAATCCAGGCGCTCGAACAACATCAAGCCCGGGCCTTCAGTTTTCGCGGAGCCGGCACAGTCAATGGGATTGTCAAGCATGACATAAGCGCGCAATTCCGCGTCGCTGAGATCGGCGCGCAATTGGGCCGAGCCTTTGACGATGAATTCCTGCGAGGCACGCAAAGCCGTGTGATACAGATAAAGTCCCATGTAAAATTCATGCGTGCGGCCGCGCAGGCGCTGCAATTCCTGCAATGCGCGTTCGGCTGTGCCGGGTTTGCCCAACACATGATCATCAAACCACACGACTTGATCGGAGCCAATGAGAATCGCGTTGGGAAAATCATCTGCGACACTCATGGCCTTGCCCTGCGCGAGCTCGAGCGCGAGTTTGCCGGGATCGCCATCGTGAAGATGATTTTCGGCGAAACGCGGCGCAACCGCGCGAAATTTCAACCCCATTTGCGACATAAGCTGCCGGCGATAAGGCGAGGTTGAGACGAGAATGAGTTCGGGAATTGCCATGCCTTAATTTCCGCCGGTTTGTGACAACCGATGCAACGCTTTCTCAAACACGCCATACGCTTCCTTCCCCCACAGGCAAAAGACAACCTCTTCCAACGCTGTTTTACCCTGCGCATACTCGAGCATCGTGCGCAGCATTATCTCCGCGCAGCGCTCGAGGGGATAACCGAAAATGCCGGTGGAAATCGCAGGAAACGCAATGCTCTTGAGATGATTTTCATCTGCGATTTTGAGTGAGCTTAATGTTGCGCCGCGCAACTTGCGATCTTCATCCCCCTCACCCATCATCGGGCCAACGGCATGAATGACGTGTTTCGCCTTCAAATTACCGCCGGTGGTAATCACTGCCGTGCCCACAGGCGTGCCGCCAATGGCATCGCATTCCTGTTGAATCGCCGGGCCGCCTTTGCGGCGAATCGCGCCGGCCACGCCGCCGCCAAGCTGCAGCGCGGCATTCGCGGCATTGACTATGGCATCGACGTTCATCTCGGTGAGATCGGCGTCCAACAATCTTATCGTGGTGCGGTTGATGCGCGTTTCCATTATTGAAAATCCATGAGCATATTTTCAAAAAGGTAACTCAGTGTTCCCCACTGGGCATAGTACATGTAAAAGGCCAGCGCAATCGCTACCGCTATGCCCAACAGCCGGTGCAGTTTGAATTGCGCTTCGACATTAAAAAAACTCATAACCGCCAATGTTAGGCCTCCCAGAAACACAATTCCGGGGTAGAGATCGCTTAAAAAAATCATGCCGAAGAACAAGCCGAACAGCAGCCCTCCCATCAATTCACCGAAAAACTTTTTCACGCCCGGCCAGACATTCATATTCTTGCTCAAGCTGCCAATCCAAATGCCCAGCAAAATAATCAGCAAGAATAGGGAGAGATTAAAGCCCGGATCAAATTCACGAGTACGCAACCACTCAACAAACTTGTCCCACATAAAATCATTCCTTGATAATTGAGGTCGAGGTAACTAGTGAACTGTTACCTTAAAAAAATTATTCCTCCTTGCAAGTCATCCAGCAGGGAGCTGGTGAAGTCGCAGGCAAATTGCCGGGTACTTCACAAGATTCGCCTGAATGACATTACAAAGGAGTTACTCCTACAAATTGGGGCGCCAACGTACTAACAATACCGGCTTCAATATCCTACCGCTGCGCCGTCGCTCGCACGCGGATCCGCAGCGCCCAAACGCAAGCCGGTTTTGGGATCGATGATGATGCCCATCGCGCTGCCCTGGCTGCGCGAGGATCGTGAAATGGAGAGGCGATGGCCGAACATCTGCAACAGCCGCTCTGTGTCTTTCGAGATGCCGAACTCTTCGATGCGCAGCCGGTTGGGCAGCCATTGATGATGAATGCGCGGCGCGGCAATGGCTTCGCTGATGTCCATGTCAAAATCAATCACATTCACAATCACCTGCAAAACCGTGTTGATGATCGTACGGCCGCCGGGTGATCCGATCAACAAAAATGGCTTGCCGTCTTTCGCGACAATCGTCGGCGTCATGGAGGACAGCATGCGCTTGCCGGGTGCAACGATATTCGGCGGCGTTCCAATCAAACCGGTGCTGTCTGTGCGGCCGGGTTGCGGATTGAAATCGCCCATTTCATTATTCAACAAAAAGCCCGTGCCCTCTGCCACGATGCGCGAGCCGTAGCCGTATTCTAACGTGTAGGTTACCACGACAGCATTGCCGGCGGCATCGACCACCGAATAGTGTGTCGTCTCGGTTGATTCATAAGCATCGTTGAACGTTACCGGATCGCTGGGCGAGGCTTGATTCAGGCTGATGCTTTTGCGCAATTGCGCGGCATATTCCTTTGAGGTAAGCTTGGCAATCGGCATGTCGGGATTGAAATCCGGGTCGCCGAGATGGCGCGCGCGATCGGCAAACGCGCGGCGCATCGCTTCGGTGAGCAAATGCACATGTTGCGCCGAAGCAAAACCGGCGGCGCGCAGATCAAAGCCTTCGAGAATGTTCAACATCTCGACGACGGCGGTTCCGCCCGAGCTGGGCGGCGACATCGAGTAGATATCATATCCGCGATAGGTGCCGTGAATCGGCTGGCGCTCTTGCGCTTGGTAATTCGCCAAATCTTCTTCGGTGAGGAGACCGCCGTGTTTGCGCATCGCGGTTGCCAACAAGCGCGCTGTTTCACCTTTATAAAAACCATCGCGCCCGTTTGTCTGGATGCGGCGCAGCGTCTTGGCCAAATCCGGTTGTTTCCAAATTTCGCCGGGCTGATAAACCTCTTTGCCGTTTTTTAGAAACGCCTGCGCGCTGGCGGGATACCGTCTGAATTCTTCAGCCAGATCGCTAAAATCCTCGTGCAACCCCCAACTCACCGGAAAGCCTTGTTCGGCAAGTTTGATTGCCGGCGCGAGCAACTCCCGCATGGGTTTGCTGCCGAGTTTTTGATGCGCCAGAAAGAAACCTGCAACCGTGCCGGGCACACCAATGGAAAGATAGCCGTCATGGTTGATGGGGTCGGAGTAAACGCCGTTTTGATCAAGGTACATTTTGGCGTGAGCTGCGGCCGGCGCTTTCTCGCGAAAATTAAATGCCGTAATCCCGCCTTTGGCCGTGTAGACAATCATGAACCCGCCGCCGCCGATATTGCCGGCTGAAGGATGCGTCACCGCCAGCGCAAAGCCGGTCGCAATCGCGGCATCCACCGCATTGCCGCCGCTTCGCAACACCTGCACACCCACTTCGGAAGCGTGGCGTTCGGAGGAAACGACCATGCCATGCCTGGCCTTGACCGGGGGTTGCGACGCACCGCCAAGTAAGAGTTGCGGCGCGAGCGCCAGCAAATACCATAATAAACCGCTTTTAACGTTGCCCACGTTCATGCGCTTTATTCTCCTGTGATTTTCATGTCTGAGAACGGTTTGATTGCCGGCGAGTGACACGAAAAGGCGGCAAATTTTATTGCGTCAAAATACTTTTTTTTGCCCGACGATGCAAGGTGATTTTTGATTGCATCTCATGAAATTCTCATTATATTTCATTGCGTTTTTAAAAAGTCAATGCAGCTTGGCCTCAAAGAGATCAAAAAAGCAGTTGCCCGCAGATTTCAACTCCCCCCAATAAAGTCTTTTTGGTGCTGCTATGCTGCGAAAGCACGTTGGCTTGGAAACTCATTGATACACCATAGATCAGATTAGCGGAGTTTTCGGTATGAGTACACCCCACAAAAAATTGGCGATTCTCGTGGGCGGCGGCCCAGCGCCCGGCATCAACAGCGTTATCGGCGCGGCGACCATTCGCGGCGCCATCAGCGGTGCAGAAGTTATCGGCATTATGGACGGCTTCAAATGGATCATGGAAGGCCAGATTGATAAAATCAAAGAGCTGACCATCGAGCGGGTCAGCCGCATCCACTTTCGCGGCGGCTCGTACATCGGCATCTCGCGCGCGAATCCGACCAAGAATCCCAAGCATCTGGAGAACACTGTTACCTCCCTGTTGCGCATGAATGTTGATCGCCTCATCACCATCGGCGGCGACGACACGGCATTCTCCGCGATGAAACTCGCGCAGCTCGCGGACGATCGCATTCACGTCGTCCACGTTCCCAAGACGATTGACAACGATCTTGATCTGCCGCTTGGCATCAACACCTTTGGCTTTCAAACGGCGCGGCATCTGGGCTGCGACATCGTGAAGAATCTCATGGTCGATGGCCGCACCACCTCGCGCTGGTATTTCGTGGTGACGATGGGAAGAAAGGCCGGGCATCTCGCGTTGGGCATTGGCAAATCTGCAGGCGCGACGCTGACGCTCATTCCCGAGGAATTTCGTGAACAAAAGCTGAGACTATCTGTGCTGGTTGATATCCTGGTGGGATCAATCATCAAACGCTTGAGCTACGGCCGGCCCGACGGCGTCGTCATTCTCGCCGAGGGCCTGGTGGAAATTTTAGATCCGCAAGATTTGCAGGCGCTGCTCAATATCGAGCGCGATGCGCACGACAATATTCGCCTGGCGGAAGTCAACTTCGGCGAGATTCTGAAATACGAAGTGCAGGCGCGGTTGAAACAATTCAACATCAAAAGCACGATCGTGGCGAAAAACATCGGGTACGAATTGCGCTGCGCCGACCCGATTCCGTTCGACATGGAATACACGCGCGATCTCGGTTATTGCGCCGCGCGCTACATCCTCGAAGGCGGCAATGCCGCTATGGTCTCAATTCAAAACGGCCGCTTCGTGCCGATTCCGTTTCAGGACATTCTCGATCCCAAAACCGGGCGCGCGCGCATTCGCATGGTCGATATGTCGGCGGAGTATTATCACATCGCCCGGCGCTACATGATCCGGTTGTCGGCGGAGGATTTTGAAGATCCCCACGAGTTGGCGAAATATGCCGCCACCGCCGGCATTTCACTCGAAGAATTTCGCAGACAATTCCAATATCTCGTGGAGATCGAGAGAGCCAATGGCGCTGAACTGCCGCTGCAGTTGAAGCCGGAAAAAAACGGCGAGGCTGTGCTAACCACCATGGCTCAGGAATGAAACTTGAACTGCTTTTTGATCATGCCCACCACCGCTGCGCCGATTTGGAGGCCGCGGTGGCGTTCTATCAACGTATGCTTGATGCTGAAATCGTCAAGCGTACAGATTACAATGGCCGCGTGATTGTAACGATGCGCGTGGGCAACATCCTGTTTTGCCTTTCTCCAGCGCCGGCAGATGCCGAGGCTCATGCTGAGGAAAATCGCCGGCGTCTTGGGATTTATCATCTCGCTTTTCTGGTTCCCAATTTGGAAGAGGCGGTAGCCGAATGCAAGCGCCGCGGCGCAACTTTCGTGGTTGAAAACCTGATGGCCTCTCCCACGCGCAAAGTCGCTTTTTTCGAAGCGCCGGATGGCATGCAAGTGGAGTTGATGGAAGATTTTCCTGCGGCAATTTGAAGCGGACGTCACCGCATTGGCACTAGCGCACAAACGCTTCTGCCTGACGCGCAAACGCGTCTACGATGCGCTCCAGATGGCTGTCCAACAACGGCAGGGCGCGAATTTCATCCAATGAAAAATATCCAAACGCCTGGGTTTCCCCGCTGAGTTGCAGCTCGCCGTCAAGCCGTTCGGCCTCAAACGTGAGCGCAACAACATGCACGCGCTCGCCGTCAGGATATTCAACGCGCCGGTGAGGATTGCTGAACACGCTGATCAGTCTTCCAACACGCACACGCAAACCGGTCTCTTCGAAAACCTCGCGGGAACAGGCTTCTACGACGCTTTCACCCGCTTCCATGGCGCCGCCGGGCAAGCACCATAACTCGTTATCCCGGCGCTGCACCAATAACACCCTCTCGCGCGTATCGTCAAAAATCACAGCGCAACAGCCGACCCGCAATTTTCCAAATTTGCCGGCGCGTTCAGCGTGAATGATTTTCGTCAAGACTATCCCTTTCCATTGATCTTACCATTCCCCTCAAGAAGCAGCGCCACCTTTGACAATTTCTACGAAGCTGCGCGCGCCTTCACGCAATTGTCTTTTCTGCGTCGCAAAATCCACTTCATACAAACCAAATTTCATGTCGTAACCCTCCACCCATTCAAAATTATCCAGCAGCGACCAATAAAAATAGCCGCGCACCTCGCAGCCGGCTTGGAGGGCCTGCGAAAGCGCGTACAGATAGCGCCGGATAAACAACTCGCGGCGATCGTCTTTGGCGTCGGCAATGCCGTTTTCCGTCACATAAATCGGGGTGTTGAGCCGGGAGATTTCTTTTACGGCGCGGTAAAAACCTTCGGGATAAACGGTAAACGGCATGTCCGTCATAATACGATTCGGCGGACATGCAAGCGTGAAAGGCGTTTTGCGATCCCACTTCAGCTTCACATGAAAATGAGAATAATAATTCAAGCCGATGAAATCCAGCACATTCACGGCGGCAGAGTTATGATGTTCGACATGCACGAGACCGGGCATCCGGAAGTTGAAATGCCCTGCGTTGAAGAAACCAAAAATTGAATCATTGAATAACATGTTGAGACGCCGGCTCAATATCCAATCTCCAAGATGCCAATAGTGATAGGGATCGAATTGAAAAATGTTTTTGGCGAATCCGATTTGCGCTTGCGCGCCGCCCGGCAACTGTTTGAGGGCATGATACGCTTGCACATGCGCTTCCAGCAAATTTTTGAGCACGAGACCGGCGGCATTCGCGTCTTTCTTGCCCGGCGGGAAAACACCGGTGAAATAACCCTGTGCCGCATAAACCTCCGGTTCATTGATCGTGCACCAGTTCGGCGTGAGATCATGCAGCGCCTGAAAAACGTTTTCACAGAAACGCACGAACAACGGAATATTTTTCTCCTGCTCAAACGCGCCGAGACGCTCAAACCAAAGTGGTTGGGTAAAATGATGCAGCGTGATCATTGGCTGGATGCCGGCGGACTGCAACTCTTCACAAACCTCGCGATAATGCCGCATCGCCGCCGCATTCAACTCGCCCTCATTCGGCTCGATCTTGCTCCATTCCACAGAAAAGCGATAAGCCTTCACGCCCAACTTCTGCATGAGCTTGATGTCTTCGCGATAGCGATTCCAGTGATCACACGCCAGCCCCGCTTTCTGCCCGTGCTTGATGCGCGGCTGGCCGGAGGCGTCAACGGCATTTTCCCAGGCGCTCCAATTGTTGTTATCGCAATGGCCTTCGACCTGATGCGCGGCAGTCGCAACGCCCCATAAAAAATTTGAGGGGAATTTTATATCGTTCGTATCAATCTTGTCCCAATCCCAGCGCAGTTCGGGAAATTTGCGCTGCCAAAACATTAAAGCTGCCACATAGAGTATCAGCAGCAACGAAACGATGAGCACAACAATAGTCAATTTTCGCGACTCCTCATTCTGAAAAACGCTGACCTTGCCATGATTTCAGATAAATTTGCTGAAACAAAATTCGAATTATAACACGGTTACTTTAACCCTCGAAATGTCATACTGAAAGTATTTTGTGAAGCATGCGGCCAAGAACGAGTTTTCACAGGTTTCATTCAGAATGTCATTCCGGTGCGGATATACTTTTCTGGGTAACAATGTAACAGCCGATGCGGAATTATTGTGGCTTCAAGATTTTGTATTTTCCCTCCAGCCAATACTTCAAATCCGAACAATACCATTTCGAGAAGCGCCGATCCGAAGGGCCGCCGGCCATGTTGGTGTGCAGTTCATCTTTTGCGAAATCGGTGATCATGCGAAACGAGGGCGCAAAGCTCGTGAGCCGTCCCGCGCTGCGGTAAATCTGGCCTTGATGCGGGGTGGCGCGACCGCCGGCTAAAGTAATTGGGCCGCGATCAAAACCGATGAGTTTGGGCAGCTTGTTGCCAAAAAGCAAATGACGCAGCGTCACCTTTTGCATGTCGCCCCAGGGTTTTGGCCGGACGGCCAGGGCTTCTTCTGCGACACGGCGAAGTATATCGTCGCGTTTTTCATGCGCAAACCAGGCAGATTCTTCCGACAGCAAGATGCGATCGAAATTCGAGTAAAAATCAACAAACGTCCCGGTTTCTTGCGCAAGATAGCCGGTAACCTCCTCTCCCAATCCGCGCTGGCCAAAAACGGTTTGCAACAGGCGACGATAGAACTGCTCGAACAAATAAGCCGCGGCGGAATGATTCGCATACGAACAATCCCACTCCGCCAGCAGGCGGCCTGCCGGAGTGTTAGGCAACAGCGGCTCTAAAACGCGCATGAATTCTTCGGCTTGCAACGAATACACATCGAAATGAATGTTCATCATGTCGTACACCCGAAGACTCGCTTGCTGCGAAATCAGCTCGGTGATGCGTTCGGCGCGATACGGCCCCATCGAGATATTGATCGGTTTTGCCTTGCCCCAATGATTCAGATCATTGTTTGCTGTGACAAGATAACCCTGCTCGGGATTCAAACAGCGCGGCAAATCACGATGGTCGACAAAACCGTCCCAATCATTCTCCGGTTTCCAGCCGGGCAAAGGCGCCAGCCCGGAAACGCCGACACGGCGTTTCGGCATTAATCCCGACATTTGATAGCCGATGTTACCATGACGATCGGCCAGCACCCAATTGAACGCACTTTCGAATTTGCCGAGATGATCCATGCCTTCTTCAACCGAGGCGGCATGCCACATCTCCACAGCGTGATTGAGCGTGAGGGCGCCGGTGTGCGCGCCGGACCAGCGCGTCGCCAGATAGTAGCCCTCCTGCTTGGGATTGCCATCGAGCACGCCGTGATCATTTTCATAAAATGTCACCTCCACCGGCGTTTTCTTTTTGCGCTGGATGATTTCTTTGCGCTCGCGAAATGGGGCCCATTCGTTGCGATTGCGCAAATAACGGCCGTCTTTGCAGTGTTCAACCCACGAATCAATTGAGTCCATGAACGCGTAAGTAGCGCCCCAGGCGAGAGCATTCGTGCGGCCAATGAGAATGCCGGGCAATCCCGGCATGGTCGCGCCCAGGGCGTAACGATCACCGTGCGTCAGCACGGTTTCATACCAAACATTCGGCAAGCGGTTGGTTTCAAGATGAGGATCATTGGCGAGAATTGGTTTGCCGGACGCGGTTTTCGAGCCGGCGATGACCCAATTGTTTGAGGCCATCATTTTAGGAAGCGCAACGTTCCATTTGACGGCAGCGGGCACCAGGCGATGGCCGAGCCGAACGTTTTTGATCAAATCGTCCTCGAAACCGTTCAATTGGCCGGGAAACAACTCTTCCAGTTTTGTCAGACTCACGCCGGCTTGCACCATTTCAATCAAGAGATGCTCGATCTCGGCTTGTGATTGCGCCAGCGTGAGATAGCCGATCATGCGGCTGAGCAAAATAATATCTTCGAGACCCCAGGGCGTTGGTTGATACCCCAACAGCTTGAATTCCCACGGCGTTTTCTGCGCAAAATATTCGTTTGCGCCCTGACAATACGACAAACAAAGCTCTTTTGCGCGCGGCGTGAGCTTGTCAATCTCATCCGCCGCATTAGCGCCCCAATTCATACGGCGGAAAAACAGATCGATATCAAGCATGGCGTCGCCGGCTTCCAGATGCTCGGAAGCCTGGCCGCGCCCCAGAATGCGCATGAGCAACATTTGCAGGCCGCGATCATGCGCATGGCAATATCCCATGCCCCAATAGAGATCGAGTTCCTCGCGACCTTCAACATGCGGCACGCCGTGTTCATCGCGCCAAATTCTGGCCCAGGGTTCATTCACCAAAAAACGGCGTTTTGCCAATGCTCCTCCTCAGATTTAGAATCGCATGACATCAAACCTCAAAACGACATTCGCGCGCCAAATCGTATTTGCCGCGGCTGGCCGTAAATATCGTTGCCGGTCGCCAGCGTGTAGGCCCAACGATTTTCAAGATTGATGGCGCGATAGAAAGCCTCGTAGTTCGGAAGTTGCTTATAAGGCTCGGCGAGCGGGCTGCTCAACCAGCCATCGTCATCCGGTTTGCCGGTGTAGGGATAAACGTTGAGCACGTGTTTGGTGTTGAGCAGATTCAGTGCATGCACGTAAACGTCAAGGTCAAAGCCGCCCAAGTCAACAATTTTGTTGAGGCTCAAATCGATTTGAAAGCGTGACGGCGTTTGGGCCGTGGTCGTGGGGCCAACGAAGCGCGAATCCATAAGCGGCCTTACGCCGAAGTTGATAGGGTTACTCTGCCCCAGACTTAAAGGCGCATCGCTTCTGTTGTAATCATGGCCGCTCGTCAATGAAAAAATCACGTGCATACCCAAACCGCGTAAAAACGTTGTCTCGTCATTTTTAGCAAAGCGATAATCAAGTCGCAAGATGCCGCGATGCGAAGGTAAGGGAACACGAGAAAGCCAATTCGCCGTCAGGTAGTATAAGATTGTGCCATCAGATGCCACGACACGCGTCACGGGTGACTCCTCGTCCACAAAATCCGTCCAACTATACTGCATCTCCGTCTGCAAGCGCTGGAATGGGCGCAAGCCCACGTTCAACTCAATGCCGTGCGTTTCATCGATGAATTCTTCATCAAAGCCGGTCGGGTCCGTGACTCGCAATTTATCGACGCGAGAGAAGAACACGCCATTCAACTCCGCAGCATCAGCGATTGCATGCCGCAAACCGAATTCATATTTTGTCTGCCGCCCTGGCTCAGCCTGAAATGTGAGAGATTCAAGGTACTTGCCAATACCGCCATGCAGCGAGGTACGCTCCCGCAATGGTAGAGTAAAGCCAAAACGCGGCAGAAAATGATCTGTAGGTTTCGCATCTGATAAAACATACGGATCAAAAATCGGATCAGCACCGGCCGACATCACCACAGCTTTCGAAGCGATGCGTTCATAGCGCAATCCGGCATTTAACAACATTCCGCGGAAGCGATATTCATGCTGCACATAAAACGCAAGCACTTCGGGCGTCCGCGATTTATCGACGCCGGAATCAACTTCGTTGCCATCCACATCGTAGCCAATATTGGAGATTAGGCCGGCGCGCGCTAACTCGAGGGCGCGTTGCTCGGGCGAATCGAATTCGCGCGGCGTATTGCCATCCCTTCCATAAAGAAGAATCAAGGCGTTTGAAATATTGGCAACACCATAATAACGCAGTGTCCAGCGGTCAAAACGCGCGCCTGTCTTGATTTTCCAGAACGGGGCCGGCATAGCGGTCAGGTCCGCGGAAAAGCCCAGATGAGATTGCTGATTTTTTAGAAAACCATTATTGGCCGCGCCGCGGGCAGTCATCGGAAAATTTAAGATGATGCTGTGCGACAGCGGGCCACGGTAGCGTTCAACCCAACCGGAATAGCCTAGCGGCGCAACTTTCGCGCTGTCAGCGTAACTCATCCAATCATTGCCGAACGCCGGATCCGCTGAGTTAAATGAACGATTCGAATACGAGGCCTGGACAGCAAGAAACGCGGCAGGGGAAAGCGCATGTGTCGCGCGCAGACTGACAAAGCCCGTGTTCGCGGTATTTTCACGGCTGCGTTCGAGGTTGAAGTAATTTGTGAGCGATTGCGTAAAGGTGTCCGTTCCCAGCGGGCACTGATCGTGAACATACCCGCCGGTCAGGCGAAGGCTGATCGGCGCCGCATCAAAAACGAGGCTGCCCTGCACCGCATTATTCTGCAGCCAGTTATAGGGCAAGTAGTTTTTCTCAAAAACAATAGCATCCGGCAGCAGCTCGCCGGCCGGCCTTCCTTCCAAGCCATCATCTGTGAGATTGTCAAAGCGAAACGGCGCCACAAAACTGGGGGTACGATTGCGCATGTATTGATGCTGGCCGGCGATGAAATACCGTAATCTCTCGCCCAGCGTGCCTCCCAAGGTGGCAACCACATGACGATAACCAAATGAAGAGGTGCCGAGAAACTGCTCGCCGGGTTTGGCAAAATCATCCGTGCGATAATCAAATGTTGCGTTGAATTTTGCCTCACCGGAACGCAAAGTTGTGTGTGTGAAAGCGGAAGTCGCGTTGCCGAATTCCGCGCCGAAAGCCCCGCTGTAGAACTGGATTTCTTCGACAGCTTCCGGAATCCCCTCAATCGTCATCGCGCCGTTTTCTGCGAGCGGATTGGTGGCAATTGCGCCGTTGACAAAAAATGACAGCTCACCCGCTGCGCCGCCGCGAACGTGCAATTCGCCGTTTTGTCGAATAACGCCCGATTCCTGCTCAAGCAAGTTTTCCAGCCCACGTACCGGGGTGTTTTGAATATACTCCTTTGAAATAAGATGAACAGTTCCGGTTTGAGCGAGCCTTTGCATCGAAAATGTTGAGGCCTCTCCTCCAGAGCTTGCGAGTTGCACCTCCAACTTGGCGCCTGAAAACGCATGAATCCGAATATCGGGGATGATAAAATCATTATATCCAGCGGAGATGATGCGAACGGAATACGTTCCCGGCCAAAGGCCCAGAAGCGTAAACTCGCCACTGGCTGCCGTCGCGGCTTGACGTTTTTGACCTTCAAGAAAGACGATGGCATCGGACACGGGCTGGCCAGAGCCTTTGTCGGTGATTTTGCCGCGCAATTCACCTTCTTGAGCGAGCGCAATGCCGGCATTGAGCATGGCAGTTGCAACGGAAAAAATCAGGTACCCAAATGTGTTTTTCATCATGGCTCCTTATGATTAGTTACAAAACATAAGGACACCTCCACAAAGATAATTCTCTCGACAAAACGCGTTCTGCAACCCGCTTCAGTGCATTTCTGCCGCCACCAATGCCAGCCAATCTCCTTTCGGACTCACCGCCAGGCGTGTGAGGTTGGACAAGCCGGCCTCGGCAAAATCGGCAACCTCCTGCCAGTCGTTATCGCGGCTGGGATGCCATTGATACAACGTCGAACCTTTCGCCATCAACAAACTGGCGACCGGCGTCCAAACAAAATCTTCGCTGCCTGCCAACGTGTGTAGCAGCGGCGCGGACTGCCGCGCTTTCAAATCGAATTGCTTAATGAGCCATTCGTTTGGCGAAATCTTGTGTACAAAACCAATGGCCTCGCGTCCGGGAATTTTTTGTAAACAACGGCCAATCTTGGTCCCGATGATTTGAGCTTGCGCGTTTTGTGTGTCCACGAGTTGCAGCGTCGGCGGATTGCCCAGGATGAAAAGCGCCAGCGTGTGATCATCGAACCAGGCGTGATAGCCGATAGAATCTATTTCCAGAACCATGCTCGGGAGGGAGCCGCCATCAAGCGGATACTTCCAGAGCCGCTGCATGGAATCCGCATCGACTCGCACAACAGAAACATACCTTCCGCCGGGCACGACCGTTGGCGAGTATTCGCTTTCTCGAGTTTTTGTGATTTGATGCGTCGCGCGATCGGCGATTTGATAGCGGTAAATATCGCTTTGTCCATCATCACGAAACGAGGTGTAAAGCAAGCCGCTGCCATCCGGCAAAAATGCCGGCTGATTATCATAGCCGCGACGCATCGTAATGTTGAGAGGCGCACCGAATTGGGGAGAAGCCTCAGAAAAAGTCGCCTTTACCAGGTAGATTTCAGTGCCGGGCGGGGATTGGCTGAATACTGAGGTTGTTGAAACAAAGCATAGCCCGAGGGCAACTAGCGGCGTTCTTTGCATGATTGTTCTCTAGCCAAAACAAATCATCAGTAAAGCATTCTTCAAAAGCGTTAAAAAAATCGCGATTGCTCCACCCATTCCATGCTTTTCACGGCGCCAGCGACGGGCTATACGTTACAAGAAATTCGAAGAATTTCGAGGTTTCGACCATGTCCTTGCCTGTAAACTTGATACTGTGCGAATCCGTGCGTTGCACAATGGATAAATAACTCAACACCTCCGAGGGCCGATAGTTTTTGAAACGAACGTCGAGTTGAATCGGCGTCGTGAGCTTGTAGGGTTTGAACTCTTTCAGGCGGTTCATCGCGGTTTTGACTTTCTCGCGAATCAAATCACAGGCGGCGGCGGGGTTCAAATTTTTCGCTGAATGAAAACCGTATGCCCATTTCACCACGGCGCCTTCGATATTGCCGAGCAGAGCCGTGGCCTCTTTCACAATCGCATCATCGCCGGAAATCATGATCACCGGCACGCCAAAGTGCCCGGCAATCGCAGCATTGAAACTCGCCTCCGACATGGAAACGTTATTGAGCCGAACATCGGCCAGGTTTGCACTTGAAAACGAATGCGCGCGCACGCCCGCAGAATTCGTCGTGCTGGTGTGATAACCGATAAAAATGACGCCGTCAAACGTCTCGTCGATGCCTTGCATCATCATCAACGGCCGCGGCCAGGAACGCACGACTTGCACGTTCTTCGGCAGTTTTTCAATGAGCAAATTTTGGCCGTTGCCGTGTGAGTCGCTGACCAGAATCTCGCTTGCGCCCGCAGCAAATGCGGCTTCGATTGCGGCATTCACTTCATTCGTCATGAATTCGCGAAAGCGCTGATATTCGAATCCCTCCGGGCCAAGTTGGGCATCGCTAACCACGCCGGCCAGGCCTTCCATATCCGCTGAAATGTAGATTTTCAATTTTGGTTGAGAGTAAACGAAAGGAACGCAGATAAACAAAGACAAAATGAATACCGCCAGGCGAGACTTCATGAGACTGCTCCTCCTTGAGAAATACATAAACGTCTAAACCATTGCCGACAAGATGCAAAGAGAGCGTGCAATAGGCAAGAGGGAAATTTTAAGCGCATTGTGGTTGCATCCACTTTTGCTCCTACTCTGTCTCCCCCGGCTTTGCCGGCGAGTCAAAAATGATGGTTTTATATTTTTGATAAAGATACGACACCAGCAACAGAATCAACCCCAAACCGATGAACGCGAAGATGCGATAAAGCGTGCTGAGGAACGAAAGATCGTACAGGAAAATTTTTAAAATCGTAATGCCGAAAATGCCGATCGAGAGCAGGCGCAATCCCTGCTCACGGCGCCAGATGCCAATCCCCATTAACGCAATCGAATAGAACAGCCAAACGCCTGAGATGCTGAGTTGTTTGAGATTGCGCAATTGCTCGATTTTTTGTGAAAGACTGGCAGACGTGTCCGGCTGATTCAGCAGGAAAATCGCGCGGTCGAAATAGTCGCGCGTTTCTGCGGTGAACAGACCGAAGACAAATAAAACGATGATCGTGGGAATGCCGATCAACAACCACTTGAGCCACACCGGCCGTTGATTCTTTCTGCCCGCAAGCAGTTCGACATCCTGGCTTGCCGTGAGCTTATCGAATTGGATCGCCTCACGCAGCAGGAAAAGCGCTGCGGCGAGCAACACCAGCGACAGAAGAAAGCGATGATTGAGCAGCACGACGAAATCACTCAGCGGTTTGAACTGCCCGAATGTCTGCAACACCGCCCAAATCAGCGCGAGCGACAGTATGGCGAGACCGCTGTAAACCAGAGGGAACATTTTCTGGCGCAAGCCGGCAAGCGTTACGGGCAGCGCAAAAAATGCCCAAACGGTAGTAAACGTGTAACCGAGTATTGAGCTGAGATGCGCCTGGGCTTGTCCGGTTTTATCGAGCATCAATTTCGCGAAAGTGTCATTGGTCTCGACGGTGAACAATATAAACACCAAAACACACCAGGCGTAGTGCAGGCAAATTTGCAGCAATCCGCTTTGCTTGTGCGCGATAGCCTTGAGGAAGCGTGTGGCGATAAAACAAGTCGCGGCTAAAGTTGCAAAGGCCAGAAAACGTTGGTTGAGAATCAGCTTGAAATCCGAAATCGTTTGATAAGCCATCGCGCCGCGAGTCAACAGCAGCACATAAATCGCAATCGCGATCAACGCAAGCCCGGCTTGCCAAACGTAAGGCAGCCGCCACCGCACGCCGCATGCCAGCAATGCAA
This sequence comes from uncultured Cytophagia bacterium, assembly GCA_964457925.1. Lineage (GTDB taxonomy): Bacteria > Zhuqueibacterota > Zhuqueibacteria > Zhuqueibacterales > Zhuqueibacteraceae > Coneutiohabitans. Next base: position 13,510 of record CAYWGH010000031.1, on the reverse strand, counting down.
GGGCTTCAAGCGACCAGAACATGATGAGTTTGAATCCGGAGAATTCAATCGCGCTAGCAATCACCATCAAAATGACGGCGGTGAGCGTCAGCCGGATCGTCGTTAAAGTTTCACTCGACGCGCGCCGCCTGATTGCCAACATCGCAAGAAAATAGACAACACCCAGCGCCAGCGTCATCGCGCTGGTCCAGTCTTCATGGCGATCTTCGAAAAGCGCGGCCATCCCGAGATAATACAGCGCGGCGTTAAAACCGGCAACGGATTGCCGCGGGACTTTGAATGTGGCCATTGGCCGCAACGCATGCCACAGGTCGAGGCCAAAAAACAATCCCCAAAAGATCGTGAGAAAAAACACCGTAAGGCCAAAATCGCTTTCAGTATAATAATCCGCGAACCAAACGAAATAGACGAGATACATGCCGGCCAGCGTCAATGGCTCCAATATCACCCAGGCCTCTTTTTTCAAAGTGACCGCGAGCAAACCGGCGCTGAGCAAGGCAACATAGATGAATAGCCCCGCCTCATTCGGCGTTCCGGTGCTGAGCATGATGGGCGTGAGAAATCCGCCGGCCCACCCGAGCACGGAGATGGCGAGCGAATCATAAATGAATGCCTGCCAAAACGCCAGGACGGTGACGCCTGCCATCATTACCAGCGCAACGGTTTGCGGCACGAGATGATAAAAATTGAATGACGCATAAACGCTGAGATAAAAAATCGCGAGGCCTGCGCCGATCAAACCTTGCGAAAAAATCTGCAAGCCTTTGTGATGCGACCGGTTGCCCAGCGCCAGCAAACCCGCGCCAATCACAGCGCCGATGAGCACGCGTATGGTTTCGTTCAGCCAATTGTTGTCAAAGGCATATTTCAAAAAGAAACCCACGCCGAGAATCAAGGCAAATGCGCCGATGCGATTGAGCAGCTTGCCGCCGACCAGCGCTTCCCATTCCGCGCGCGTGCGCGAATGTTTGAGCGGAGGCGGCAATGGTTTGGGAATCGGAGAGGGCTGTGCTTCCGGCGCTTTCGCGGAGATTGGCGCAGGTCCAGCGGTGCTTGCGGAACGGATTGCCGTCGACTCTGCCGCCTGTGGCATTCCGGTTACGGCTGCAGGAGGCGTCACCGTTTGCTGCCGGCGCAAAATTTCGCTCTGCAAATAATCAACCTTGCGGCTCAACTCGTTGACTTTGCGAATGAAAACGAGCACGAGGATGGCAAGCAGCAGGAATAAGAACATTTCCATAGAATCAATGCGCTGACGTGTAAATGAGTTCTCGCAAAACTACACCAGATTTCGAACACTTTCAAAAAATCTCGCCAACTTGTTTTCATCCAGCCTGCCATTGGTGCGCACACCGCTGCAAATATCAAGGCCGAATGGCTCGACTTCTTCAATCGCAGCGCGGACATTATCGGCGTTTAATCCACCGGCAAGAAACAACGGCACGTCTATGCTCTCGCGAATCATGCGGCTGATGCGCCAATTGTGCGTGCGGCCAGTGCCGCCAAGTTCCTTCACCGCCAAATTGGGATTGCCGGAATCCAGCAAAATGGCATCAACGTGCGGCGCGATTTGCTCGGCTTCTTTGATTGAATCTTCTCCGGTGACATGTATGACTTGCACAAGTTTGATGCCCGGCAAGGCGGCTCTCAAATCAGCATAACTGCCCTCCAGCAATTCATCAACCAATTGAATTGTGTTCGCGCCGCCGCGGCGTTGCTGCACGATGATCTCTTTTGCGTTTTGTTTGCTCGTGAGCAAAAACGAAGATACGCCCGGCGGAACATATGCTGCGATTTCGGCAATCAATTCTTCCGAAATCACACCCGGGCCGCTCGGCATCTCAGAAACCAAACCGAGTGCAGAAGCGCCATATCGAATCGCAAGTTGCGCTTCGGCAATGCTGTTGATGCAACAGATTTTTACGCGAGGATGAAACATTGGTCGCAGGTCTATTTGGTCGAGATTTCGCCTGAGATGAAGAATCGCTATCGCACAGGCTGATCTTGTCGAAATTCAGTTCCGGATACCAGCCTGATAAGATTCGTTTGAATGACAGCCTCAACTGATTAATGAAAACCGTTAGTGAGCATCGTCATTACTGCTTTTGCGCCCTTTCGATTTCTCCCAGCGCCTCACGCGCCGGAACGCTTAAATTCGCATCCGCATCGGCTTCAACAATCGCTTTAAGGCGAGTGACAGCCTCCTCAACTTGCAAGCTGCCAAGCATGCCGATAGCAGCCTGCTGCAAGGCATAAACCGGCGAATGGGTGAGATCGAGCAGTGTTTTGTGCAAATCCTTATCCGCCGGCGCGATTTCTGACCAAACCTGCACAGCAGCGAGACGCACATCTTGATTATAACGATCATCGGTATAAGTTTTGATCGTCGCCAGCAGGCTGGCATTCTTCAGCAGGCCGAAGGCGCGAACACAGGCGATGGTGATTTCATCATACCACGATTGGCGTCCGAGTTGCCTTGTTATAAACGACGGATCTTGTTTGGGATTTGCCTGTGCCAGCGCAAGAATCGCGGCAGCAACCACGTCGGTATGCGTATCTTTCGTGATCACCTGTTTCAGCCGCGGCTCGGCAATCACGGCGCCGAATTTCGGCAACGCCAACACCGCGCCTTTGCGAATGCGATAGTCGCTTGCTTGCAACGCAAGCTCGAGCGCTTGCTGCGCTGCCGGTGTGCGCACCGCGCCCAGATGCAGCGCCGCTTCCGCGCGCACCGCCCAAAAAGCATTGCTCGCGATAATCTCCGACAATACGGCCGCGGTCCGGGTGGCAACAGGAAAACGGTTGGATAGTTCGCGGATGGCCCAAATGCGGCCGGGAAGCGCATCATGTTTCGCTTGATAAATCAATTCATCAATTTCCTTATCGCATTTTATCTCGGCAATCAAATCGCCCTCGCCATCAAAACTTACCATCAGCGGTTTTTCCGCGCAAGGGAATGAGAATCTCTCGCTCTCATTCTCCACCCACACGCGTTCCTGCCAGGTTCGACTCGGCGTGGCGATCGTTATCTTCACCGGAAGCCTGAACAAATCCTGGCCTTTGACAATCGGTTGAACTTGATTCACGCTGAGGTCGATCAATTTCTTTTCGGCAAGATAGCGATAGCGCACTTCAAAATTCGGATGGCCGCCGTTGGCAATCCAATCATCAAAAAACCAGTGCAAGTTCTCACCCGCCGCTTCTTCAATCGCGATTTTCAAATCTTCACTGATGACGTTCGCAAACTGGTGCTTGTGCAGATAATGGCTCAACGCGCGAAAATACGGTTCATCGCCCAGCACCGCGCGCAACATGTGCAGCACCGCCGCGCCCTTGAGGTAAGTGTGTTCTTCATTATAAATCGCATTGGTGTTGTCGAAGTTATGATGCTCCAGGCCGCGAATCATGTAATGGTTGCGCACGAAGCGGAAATAGTGATCTTTCGCAACCAGCACGGAGTAGCGCAGTTGATCCTGTCCCAGGGATTCTTCATCCCAGAGCATCATCAAGTAACTCGCGAAGCTTTCGTTGAGCCAGATGTAGCTGAGATTGCGGCACGTCAAGTTGTTGCCGAACCAGTGATGCGCAGCTTCATGAGAAATAGTAGCTTCCGCGCTCCAGGGTGAAGTAATTTCCTCAAGCGCCGGCGGCCCGAAATCGTCAGGCGCGCTGGCCTCGCGCAGCACGCTGGCGCGATGGCCGGTGACCCCGGTATGCTCCATTGCGCCGATGGCGTAATCGGGAACCGCGATTTGATCATACTTGACCCAGGGGTATTTGTAGTTGAAGCGCTTGGAAAAATACTCGATCATTTTTGTAGAGTTGCGGAAGGCATACGCGCCTTCCCTGAGACGGCCGCGCGGCACCCAATAACTCAACGGAATCGTGCCGAAAGCCGGCGCTAAATCGCCCTTCTCGAAATCGCCGACATAAATTGAAATAAGATAATTCGGATGCGGCAATTTTTGCAGCCAATGGTAAGCAACCGTGCCGTCGCGGCGCGCCGATTGGTTGAGCAACTCACCGTTCGAAATGACAACATACGGTGGAGGAACGGACACGATCATTTCTGTGGAAAATTTGTCGTTGACGTCATTGTAAATCGGCAACCAATTGGCGTGCAAGCCGCCCTCGCCATAGGTGGAAACGTAAAACAGTTTGGGGTTATCCTGATTGCGGCGGAAATACATGCCGCCCTGGGGATTGCATGCGTAATTGACCACGATGGTCAGCGTGTCTGCCGGTCCTTTGTTTTGCGGCAATGTGAAATCGATGGTTGTTGGTGTTGATTTGAACGTCATGCCCGCAACGCCGGAAACGTTCTGGATGCGCATGCTGATGGCGTCGAGAGAGAAGGAATTCAATTCGCGCAGCGGCGTGAATTTGATCGTGGTCGTGCCCGTCACTTTTCTATTTTCGAAATCAAATTCCAGTTCGGCTTTGTAATGATGTATGTCGTATGTGCGCGACCGGTTGTCATGAAACGCGCCGGTGGGAAGCTTTTGGGAAAAAAGAACCGAAGAACAAATAAACATGATAACCGAAAGCAGATTGCGTCTCATCTTGCGCTCCCTTCAAAAAAGAACCACGGATTGCACGGATTTTCACGGATGAAATGCATACACCAATCTGTGTTGTTTTTTGCCTCTTTTGTTCTGTCAAAGTATCCTACGAAGATGCTGCAGTGACGGTGTGCCAAAATTGAGTAAGAGTCCGACTCTGATCTTTGTTGCCTTGAGGTAATTCAAAAGCTGCGCTTCGTCGACTTCGGTCAAACCTGAGGCGGCCTTGTTATCGACGATCACTTTCCCGTCAACCAACAAATCGGCCCGATATTTCTTGGGGATCAAATAGTCTTTGTAATAAATGTCTAACTCCATTTGCCGCTCAAATGGAATTTTCTGTGATGCCAGCTCATAACACAAGGCTTCTTCATAAACATATTCCAAAAAGCCTTGCCCCAAAACACGGTGAACCTCCATCGCTGCCCCAATTATTGCATAAGTCAAATCTCCATACAGCAGCTTTGATTCCATCTCAGCCCCTCCGTGATAATCCGTGCAATCCGTGGTTGATTTTTTTAATACCTCCAGCTCGTGAGATCCGCTCCCGGCGGCGCGGTTTTGAGGATGCGCTCGACGGCGCGCGGCACGAACATTTGATGATACCGCAACCGCGAGATGGCATTGGGCCGCGTGTGATCGCCGTTCCAGCAATGCTCGGCGCGGTCGCCGTAATCGACTTCGCCGTCGTATGTTGGATTCGTGACGTTCTTTAAAATTTCTTCGACGAGATAAACCGCGTTGTTGAGATAGTAATTATCCATGTCGCCGCAATAAATGTGAATCTTACCCTGCAGCTTCGGCCCGAGCGTGGCCCAATCGCGCTTGAGAATATGGCCGAGATCATAATTTTCACGCCAATACTCCGCAACTTTGTGATCAATCTCTCCCGTCATTTTATCCCAAATGCGTTTGGGATAGCCATTCTCACCCACCGGCGAATAAACCGCTTCCCAAATATCCCACTGCTGCCCGGAGCGGCTGTTCGTGCCCAACACCAATTCCCGGTGATTGGACTGCTCGAGCGTCGTGCTCACCTCGCCGAGATAATTGCGCCGGCCCGGCCGCGCCACTTTTTTGAACGGGCCTTCATCATAGTAGGCGTTTTTGTGCTCATAAAGATTGACCACGGTGTATGCGCGAAAGTCAATCGGATCGGGGCATGCCGCATAGCAGCCGTTGTATTCGTCGGGATAAAAAACCTGTGCAGCAAGCGCCTCCCAGCCGCCGGTCGAGCCGCCGTAGAGAAACCGCGACCACCCGGTTCCCAGGCCGCGAAATTTTTTCTCGACGAAGGGAATCAACTCATAGGTGATGGCATCGCCATACGGTCCGAGATTCGCGGAATTGACGGCGTACGAGTCGTCGTAATACGGATTGGCATGTTGAATCTCAATGATGATCACGCGCGGGAAATCCGGGCTAATCCAGTCTTTATAAAATTGATGCGCGTGTTCTTGCACGATCTTGTTATAGCCGTCGAGACGAAAGCGCGCGCTGTATTCCGGTACGAGATTGGGATCCGGCGGTTCTTCGCGAAAGCCGCCAAAAGTGCTGGGGAAATGACCGTGAAAAATCATCAGCGGATAGCGCGCGTTGGGATGTTCGTCAAAACCTTCCGGCAATAAGACACAGGCGCCCAATTCCATCGGGCGGCCCCAAAACTTGGTGAGGCGTTCGCTCTGCATCTTGACATGCTTGATGTATTTCGTGTCATGCGGCGGCTCGATGGGCGGGATTTCCTGATCGAGATTGATTTTGAGTACGGCATTTTTAGCGGGATCGATCATCATCTTTTGCGGTGTGCTATAGAGGTTGCCGGGCGCGCGATTCCATTGCTGCCCTTCTCCCCTGTCCATCGGCAGTTTCACGGTATGCCCGTTGGCAAGATGGAACGTTTCATATTTGTGCAGCAGCGCCTGCACGATATACTCGCCGGGTTTGATCTCGGCGAGACTTTTTACGGGATAACCAAAAACCGAAGCATCAAAAAACGCAGTTTTACCGGGCGCCAAGCCATCGACATCGATGCCAAAGATTTGCTGGGTGGTTTGATCGTCATTGATCTGAAAACGCGGCTCTTTTTCTTCGTTGGTCGAAAGCATCAGCAACAGCCGGCCGTCGAGCGGGGTTTTGCTCTTTTCAGAAGTGAAGGAAACGGCGAAACGAAGCTTGTTCATGCTGGTTTTCTCCTGTGTTCGCGCGGGAAAAGTGATCGGTAACGTCAGCAACAAACTCACCAAAAGGCAGGCGTCGTGTCGTAACATGGCAACATCCTTTCAATTTGATATTGATGAATCGCTGAAAACGTTGGCGAGAAAAGCATCTTGGAAAAGCGAGGATGGTGGCCGCGCGCGTAGAAAAGCGAAAGCGATAACGAGGGCACAAGAGGTATCATCTTGTGCATGAAGACATGTTCTCCTCGGAATGTGAAATCATTGAGATTTGCCATGAGATTGAAAAATGTGCCCTCCGGCACGGGACGCGTGTGCACCATTTTCCAAAACCGGCATCACGACCATACGATATCCCCAACGCGAACGAGCTGCAACAAAAAAATTTCCAGCGGATAGAAAAAAAACAACGGATGCGGGGTGCTTTATCAGTTGTTTTTTTCAATCAGTTGGAGAAATCTTTGCGTTAATTGCTCTGATTCAACTTTAAATTGAATAATGATCCATGCTTTCATCCCATTTTCATGCCGCCAATCTAATCAATTGGCACTCTACGAGCAAGCCCAAAAATAGTGGCCGGCCGAAGCCAGCCACTTTCAGGCATTATTTCTCTGCAATGCAGTACAAGAATTTCCGCCCGCGCAGGAAAATCTCATTGTCAACGATGGCCAGCGAGGCATCGACATCATCATCGAGCTTGTTGCTGGCAAGAATTTCGAAACTCTCGGCGTTTTTAATCACCAGCGTCATGCCGTCTCTGCTGGTAAGATAAACGCGGCCTGCAGCGCCCACCGGCGAAGCATAAATGTTCGGAACGTTTTCGAGCCGCTGGCGGCTGTAAAACGGCTCGCCGGTTTTGGCGTTGAAACAGGTGAGAATACCGCTGTTGACTTTCAAAACATAGAGCTTGTTATCGTAAAGCAAAGGCGAAGGCACATAGGGCGTGTCTTGTTCGTATTTCCAAACAACGGAGGCCGTGTTATTGAGATCGCCCGTTGCGCCGGCGAGCTTGATCGCCAACAGCGCGCTGCCGCGGAAGCCGCTGGTGACATAGACAATGCCGTCATCAACCACGGGCGAGGGAATCACGTTCAGTGTCATGCCGCTGCATTCCCACAACAATTTGCCGTTGGTCAAATCGTAACTGCGCACACGGTTGGTGGCATTGACGATGACTTGCGGCTTGCCTTCATGCGTCACCACCAGCGGCGTGGACCAGGAACTGGGCTCATCGCGGTTGACGCGCCACAATTCCTTGCCTGTGCGCTTGTCAAGCGCGACGATAAACGATTGCTCTTCGTGATCCCAATTCACCACCAGCGTGTTGCCGTGCAGCGCCGGGGAACTGCCTTCGCCGAAACTGTTGCGTGTGGCCATGTCGCCGAGATCTTTTTTCCAGATCAGCTTGCCCAGCATGTCATAACAAAACAAACCGCGCGAGCCGAAGAAAGCGATGATATGCTCGCCGTCAGTGATGGGTGAATTCGAGGCCCAACTGCCGTCGAGATGCGTGCCTTCATGCGGCACTTGCTCGGTTGCGGTGCGCTGCCAAACGCTTTTGCCGTCGCGGCGGCTAATCGCCATCAACACGAATTTGTTTTTGCCCGTGGGTGCGATGCCGCGGCGACGCCCTCCTTCACCTGCGGGCGCGACCGGCGTTGTTTTTTGCTCGTCTGGAATCGCGGTGGTGATGAAAAGATGATCGCCCCAAACGATGGGCGAGGACAGGCCTTTGCCGGGTATGGCGATTTTCCAGCGAATATTCCTGGTTTCACTCCATTCCAGCGGCGGGTTGGCATGCCGCGCGACGCCGTTGGCGGCCGGGCCGCGCCATTGCGGCCAATATTTTTCGTACTCCGAAGGAGAATTGAATGCGAGCAATGTTCCGGCAATGCAAACCGATGCAGTGGAAGCCTTCATGACTCATCACCTCATTTTCATTGTTGCGATTAACCACGATTTCAGGATTAAGCAGGATGACATTCATCGTACAGCAACGCAAGCCACGGCCAAGCCGTGGTGGAATATTTTAGCAATTCACGTTCAACCGATCAATCATCTTCCCTTCTCTTCTCTACCTCCCTCACTTCTGCCTCCCGCGCTTGCCGCTCGCCCAATCATTCCACACATTGAACGATTTCATTTGCGCGGCGAGATCTGTGGCATTCATTAATGCTTCGATTTCAGCGCGGGTTTGGCGTTTCCAATTCACTTCCATGGTGGCGAAACCGTAGGTGACGGCTGCGGCAATTGCGGCGTTCAGACGCAATTGTTTCAAGTCGACTTTGTCGAAGGTATCCGAGCCGGCGTGATAATTCGGGCCGTAATTTGCAGACTCTTGATTGGCGACGAGATTGCCCACGCCTTCCATCATGAAATCGAAATTATCGGTGCCGACGATGGGCACATCGATTTGCGTGAAAGGCCCGAGGCCGGCAACAGGTTCGAGCGTCTTACTCGTTGCCGCGGCAAGCTCCGGCCGGCCGCCGGTGAAAAAGCCCGTAATGCGTCCGGTGCCGATGTCAAACGATGACGCCATCACCGTGCGATCCAATTCATCCGCATGCGTTTTGCAATAACCCCACGAGCCGATGAGTCCCTGCTCCTCACCGTTGAATAAAGCAAAGCGAATGGTGCGCAGCGGTTTGAGGCCGAGGCGCTTGATTTGCCGCGCGAGGTCAATCACCATCGCGACATTGCAGCCGTTGTCGAGCGCGCCCTGGCCCAATTCCCACGAATCAAGATGCGCGCCGATCACGACAAACTCCTCAGGCTTTTTTGTGCCCTTAATTTCACCGACGACGTTGTAACTCTCGTATGCTGGACCGGACGCGACATCGATGGTCGCTGTCATTTCCAATTTTTTGCCGGCGCGCAGCAAGCGCAGGCAACGCAATCCGGCGTCACGTTCCATCACCAGCAGAGGATGCTTGTTACTCACGCCAAGGGAGGCATTATGGCGATAAAGAACGTTGCGCGGCCGCGAACCGGTATACACCACGCCGGCAACCCCTGCCGCAAAAGCGCGCTGCTCGATGCGGGCGCCTTCGTTGTATTCTTTGAAAAGGCCGTCGAGATCGAGCAATTCTTGCGTGTCGATCAAAACAAATGCGCCTTTCGCAGCGGCGCCCAATCTCTTGAACTCATCTTCCGCGCCAACGCCGCCATCAACCAGCGCGGCAGTGAGGCCGCTTGCGGGCGTTCCGGTGGAAAACGGCATGCACGCTGCGGCCGGAGAAAAATTCGCTGCACCCGATATTTCGACGTTCACAGAACGTTCCTGCCACAGCGCCGGCATCATAAAACCTTCTTTGCGCGCCTCGACTCCCGCTTCCTTAAACTTTGCCAACGCCCATTCAACCGATTTGAGATTTGCCACGGAGCCGGTGGCGCGCCCGCCGATTTCATCAGTCAGCTCCTGCAAATCCCTTTCGAGCGGCGAGCCGGCCAGCATCGCGGCTACGAGACGATGCACCTCCGGCTCTTGCGCAAAAATCGCAACCGGGAAGACATAAAACAGAATAAAAATCGCCAACCATCTGCGCGAAAAAGTTTTAACCATTGTGCTCCTCCTCGGAAAGTTTGACGATCATCATGTTTCATGACATATCAATAATGCGCCCCAAGGCCGTATGAGCAAAATGCGGCCGACGATCAGGATGAAAAACGCGGCAAAAATTCCCGGACTTGGCGATACCGATCAAGCTCGCTCGGTCAAGTCCCGCATTGAGGCTTTTCAAACCATCCCGAACTATAAACTATCGGATGAGGTCTCCATACTTCAAAGGCTCGCCCCTTTCCCACGGCCGATATTCGTTGCAGAAATCAATGCGCTCGCCGATGGTGGGATGCGAAGCACGCCAGAGTTTGTAAAGCCAGCCGGGCCGCGGATTGCCCAAGTTTTCCGTCTGCAATTTCACAAAGGCCGTGGCCGCCGCATGATTGTTTTGGCAAATCTCCAGGCCGAAACGATCAGATTCGCGCTCTTGATAGCGCGTAAACGTGAGCGCGATCGGCGTGACAATAAACGAGAAAATGTTGACGAGCAACAGCAATAGCGGCAACGAAGCAATATCGGACAATTGATTGAAACCGAAGCGCGCTTGATATTTTCGCAACAGGCCGCCGGACACGCGATGCGCGGCATACAGCGTCAGCAAAATCAAAACCGAAAAAAACAGAATGCCTTTCACCACGTGGCCGAGCACGTAATGTCCCATTTCGTGCCCCATCACGAACAGCAGTTCTTGCTCGTTCAGCTTCGCGATAATGGTATCCCACAACACGATGCGTTTTGTGTCGAGAAAGCCGGAGACGTAAGCATTCACGGCTTTGGTATCAACGCTTTTGTTGACTTCATAAACCCGGCTGCCCTCGATGCCGGCGCGATCCGCCAGCGCCAGAATTTTGGCCTCCAGCGCTTTGTCTTGCATCGGGCCGAACTTATTGAACAGCGGCGCAATCCAAATCGGGCTGATGAGCATAAAGAAAAACAGAAACGGCACGATCAGAATGCCGGTGAAAAGCCACCACCGCTGCGGGCTTTTCTTGAGCAAAAGATACGGCACCCACAAAAACAACACGCCGATCATCAAGCCCACCAGCAGCGATTTCAGCGCATCACCGAACCATTTGCCGAAAGTTTGATTGGAGAGATCGTAGGCATGCTGCCGCACAAAATCCTGATAATAACTCAGGGGCAAATCGATAATGAAATTGATGACGGAAAAGATGATGAAATAAATGCCAATGACGAAGAACCATCTCCGCCCGATTTTTTTCGCCCAATCGCGCATGCGCGCCGAAAAGCCGGTAAAGAGAAGCAAAGCCGGAATCAAAAGCCCCCACAACAAATTGACCCACCACAACACATTTCCGCTGTGATAGTAGCGCATGGCTTTTTCGCTCGGCTCCAGCACGGCAACCGGCCCGGCTTCCTGAGCAACATGCTGCAAAGTGTCAAACTCGGCAACCGCGGCGGAAGTATCGCTCGTCACCGGCTCTTGCGCCCAGGCCGCGCGGTTCAAAACGAGCAGCAGGGAAATGACGAAACAAATTTGGTTTATCATACTCTTTCCTCACTCTGCGACAATTACTCATGGCGCCGGCTTTGACGAAGCCGGGTATTCTTAAAACTGTTTGGGTTATGATAGGATCGGTTGGGTTCAGCCGCGATACGGAGCGCAGCGGAGCAACGTCGGCTGCAACCCATTTTATGCGGCGACGTAGCATCCGACGCGCTCAGGGTGGTCTCGCACCAGCGCACTTCCCGACACGCCGCGCAGCGTCCAGAGAACAGCGAGGTCTCCTCCAGCCACAAATGTGAAGACCATCCCGAACGCAGCCCAAACTGGCTGATCGAAGACCAGACCGCAAAGGAATGGCAGTAGCCCGACCGCCAGCAGAGGCATTACCGTGCCCCACCGATAGGCTCGTGCGGGGAGCGGGGTGGTGACATGAGCAAATGGCGTAAACGTCTTCAGTTGAAAGCCGAACCGTATGTACCGCCAAGGAAGGCGTCCCACCAGTTTCCACGTCAGACCGTGGACGAACTCATGCGCGAGCAGCCCCGCAATAAACAAAAGCACACCGGTGCGAAGAGTCAGCACAACATCGAGGCCATCCCACAACGCTGCTCGTCCCCACACCATCGCGAAGATCACCCATTCCACCAGAACAATCGGCCCCGCAAGCAGGAACAGCAGCAGCAATGCTCGCTCTGCCGAGATTGAGCGATCCATCTCGGGACCCGCTGGCGCACCCATGTTAGGTTGCCGATCTGTCATTCCACGGTTGCTCGTCGGGGTCATGATGCCGCCTGGTACCGCGCGAAGTCCCGACGTTGCAGGCGCTCGAGGAACCCCAGCGCCAGGACCGGCAGCATCAAGTAGAATGCGATCCAGACCGGATAGGCTCTCTTGAGCGAAACGTACGGCTCAAAATCGAACGCCGTGAGAAGATTGTTCGCAATCAGCAGCAGGCTCCACGCGATGAGCGTGCGCGGAACGATGTAGCCGAAGACGTAAGCGAGCACGCGGCCCGTGCGGGCTGCGAGGGTTGAGTTGGCGCGCGGATCGAAGTAGTGTCGTTTGAACGCCTTAAGGCTGAGTCCCAATGTCTGCGGGAAGTTGTCGACGGGTCGGAAGACGTAGCAATAGTTCAATGCAGTCGAAAGCGCGAGCACTACGGCAGCGGCAGCAATCAAGGCCGGCCAGCCCCCAGCTGCCAAGGGGTTCATCTCGCGTGAGAGATCGGGGGTAACCAAATGGGTGCTAAGCCCATCCCCAAACCGAGTAAGAACCACCACACCTGTCGTCAACAGGAACTCAACTTGCGGACGCATAGATTCTCCTAAGCCGCATAACGCCAGGCTGTGCGGTTCGGGGGCTGACGGTGTTTGATCGAAGACGGCGCGTTGAAGTCACTCACCACCGAACGAAATTTATGCCACACCCCCCGAATCTGCACCAGCCAATGTTGAACGGAGCCCCGCTGCGCGGGGCAGGATTTATCGATCAGCCACATGGCGATAACGGTGGCTTTTTTGTTTTCACGGTCATAATATACCGATACCAAGAATTAACCTTTATCACAAAGGAGGTACATTATGACCGAACTCAGAACCCGCATGCTGCAAGATATGCAGCTCCACGGCTACTCCCAACGCACGCAGGAGTTGTATCTGCGCGCCGTCCGCCAGCTCGCCGAGCACTACCACAGTATCCCCTCGGTGAAGTACATCTTTCCTCCAACGGAATCAAATCGTATCTTGGC
>CAYWGH010000030.1:0-82217 GCA_964457925.1 uncultured Cytophagia bacterium | reverse complement strand
ACTTTGAACAATCCCATAAAATTCTGCAACTTTTGCAGTTCCAACAAGACATAGCCCAGCAGCAAGCCGTGCATGTCGGTTATGAGGTTAGAGAAAGCTCTTGAACTCAGCAGATAGCAGAGGCCAAGTTCAATCAGTTCATCCCGCAGCGAGCGGGCGTTAGTGCCGCGCAAAATAAACGACCAGAGCGAGGGCGGGCGGCTGGCTTTGTTTTCATGCGGAGAGATCATCTTTGACGCTCCCATCAGACCAGGTGAGTTTTGCGAGCCGGCTTGATAAATTACAGGCGCCACAGTGGGCTAAAGCAACCGCCAGGCCAGAAATCATCCAATGAAGTGTCGTCGCGCCTTTTTCTTGAATATCAATAGATTAGGATGCCGGTTTTAGGATGTGGCGCAGAGCATCGTTGCCATAATCCCATAGCATAAAAACACAAGCAGTGTAGGAGATTCAAGACGGGTAGATAGGGTCTCTTTCAAGTAAAGTGATTATTTTTTGACCGGATGGCGCTTGGGCTTCTTCCAAATTTTTAGGAAAAATGAATTATAGAGTTGGTTTTTGGCAACGGTGGGTGTGGGGGAAAGGCAACGATCCTAATGGGAAGGGTTTTGAAGATTTTTAGTTTACAGACAGTTAAGTGATAAAAATTCTGGTACGCTTATAGTAGGTTGGCGTTTTAATACGAGGGTTTTCTAATGAGCGCGAACGAAGTCATTGTCTCGAGCTGGTCGGATTTGATGGAGCAGCTTTTCGTGGATTCCTGGAATCCTGAAATCATGCGGCATCGTTCGCCGTATGTCTTTCGCGGATTATCTGACGAAAGTTATGAACTTTCGACACGATTAATGCGGCTGGGAGGAAATTACGCCGGTGTCGAAAGGCATTTGTTGCGAAATTTCAGAAAATATGCGCTTAGCGACGTTGTCGAGGACGATTCTATCTGGAAGTGGTTGGCTGTAGCACAGCATTATGGCCTACCCACAAGATTGTTGGATTGGACTTTTTCTCCATTTGTTGCGGTACATTTTGCCACGAGTAATTTAGAACGCTATGCCGTGAACGGTGTTATATGGTGTGTCAATTTTATCGAAGTGCAAAAACTCATTCCCAAGAAACTACGAACTCTACTTGAAGCAGAGGGATCACTTAACCTAACGGTAGAAATGCTAAACGAAACTGTGGTTTCTCTGGCTGACTTTGATGCCCTCGCTGATGAAGATTTTGTCGTCTTCTTTGATCCGCCCTCAATCGACAATCGTATTATCAATCAATATGCTCTTTTCTCTACTATATCGAATTCAACTGCTTTGTTGGATGCGTGGCTAAGTAAGAATCCGAGATTGTTTCGTAAGATTATTGTTCCCGCAAGGTTGAAATGGGAGATACGAGACAAGTTGGATAAGGCCAATGTTACAGAACGGATTTTGTTTCCGGGATTGGATGGGTTGGCAAATTGGTTGAAAAGATACTATACCCCTCGAATGAGTAGATAAAACTTTAGTTTTTGATTGGTAGCATTTTACAAAACGCCAATGTATTGTAGCTACGAAGTAGCTTTTTAACCGCAGAACTTTTAATTTTGTTTTTCTCTATCTTAGTCTTTGTCGTACGCGGAATATATTGTTCAATACAATCTGGAAAGCGAAAGCTCGTTGATGAGATATCGATATTGTTTTTGTCGATGGATCTTTCTTTGATCAAGACAGCAATTTTTTTTTGCCCACTGCTTAAACGTTCTTGATTTATTCGATCAAAAAGTTTTTGATACTCAGGAGGAATTATTGCTTTGTGAATTTTTTTAACAGCCAGCTCATGGGTTAACTGATTTTCTGTTCTTATTTGTTTGATCTTGTAGCGATCTTTTTCGATGCCAATTAGTTTGAGAAAAGTCTTAAGGCGCTCAACTCGAGACTGATATGAGCGAACATCGTATTTTTTGACCCGTGCTGCGCATTTACCAGCGGTGACATAAATCCAAACAAAATCGGCGTTTGCAAATGCCATTTTGATATAGTCTTCATGACCTTGATGCAACACATCAAATGTTCCCCCAATGCTAGCGATGATTTTTGAACTTTCGTTTTTATTAGACATTGCTATTGCCCCTTTGCTGACAATGTGTAAGTGCCATCGAAGAAGTTAAGGATCGAAAGTCGACAAAAGACTGAGGTGCGCCCCTCAATATGGACTAAAAACAGGACGAGGTATAGATTTCGTACCTACAAATAAACCTGGTTGCGGGAAAAAATTTTGGGCTGGAGGCGTTTATGGAGCAGAACGCGCGAACACGCTTGGACGACAACCTATTGGGTGAAATCGTCAATAAGGCGGTGACGCTCACCCAGGCCGAGCGGGGATGTTTGTTACTTTATGATCCTGTCACGGATCTCATCGAATGCCGCACCGGCGCCGATTGTCACTGTTTTGCGGAGGCACAGTGCAAAACCTGTGCGGTCCCACTGCAAGAAGCGCCGCCGCGCCTGCGGCAATTTTTTAATGGCCATAATTCCAGCGGCTATATATCTGCATCCATTGAATTCCCCACAAAACCGCATAACGGGGTAAGCGGCTCTGCGTCTCAAATGCTTGTGCCTCTACGCCGAGCAAACGACAAGTCTCTCGGCCTCCTGATTTTTGAATCCAATCAGAATGACTATTTTCAGCAAAAGGATATTGTGTTCGCGCAAGCGATTGCGGATTTCTGTGCTTTAACAATAGAAGAATCGCAAAAGCTAGCCAGTAGTTACCGAATGATTCGCAAATTACGCTTGATATCATCCGCCCTAAATGTTCTACTGGCAGAATTCGAAAACAAAAAACTGACAGAAAAATTTGACTATATCGTCGAAAAAGCTACAGAAATCTTGGATGCCGAGTTATGCAGCCTTTGGCTGGTGAAAGACGGATATGTCATATTAGAAACGAGTTTTGCCCAAGACGGCAAGGTTCGTAACAGGGAACGTGTAATGTGGCCGATCAAAGATGGTCCTGGAATGACAGGCTACATTGCTTATCGTAAAGAAGTCTTCAACTGTTACGGCGAAGAGCTGGAGCATCATCCCGCGCGCCGAGCGGAAAATCCGTCAGAATTTGTTTTTTCGCGGAAAGTATTCTCGGAACTGGCTTTCCCCATGCTTGATGACGACGGTAGCTTGCTCGGTTTGTTGCTCGCCTATAATAAGAAAGATGCGAATGGCCAGCCCCTCAAAAACGCCGGTTTTTCCAAGGAGTTTGACGAGCCGTTAATGAAAATTCTAACGACAAAGCTGGTCATCTCCATCAAGAACGCCAGACTTTTGAAGAAACTGCGGGATTATGAGTTGATCGTCGAGAGTACGCCCGACCCGGTGGTGATGAATTCGAAAACTGGTTACATTACCTACATGAACGCCGGGGCGAAAAACCTCTTCGGCGATTTGGTGGGATGCCATGTCTCAGAACGATACCCCACAGATGAACAGAGCACCGGACTGGAAAAGGCGCAGGACATTCGCTGGCAATTGCTGAAATCCAAAGACAAGCGCATCAAGAATTATGAGACCCAGTTTCTGGGAAAAGACAACGAACCCATTCCGCTGAGCGTTTCGGTTAGCATCCTGCACGATGAGAACGGCAGAGATGCCGGCACCATCGGCATTGCCAAAGACTTGCGTGAGATCAAGGCTCTGGTTGCTGCCGGCCAGTCGTTGATTCAGACGCATGATGTTGAAAGCATTTTTAAACAAATTACTCAGGTTTGTTTGCGCCTGCCCAACAGCACGCGGGCTTATATCAAGCAATACGACGAGCAAACCGAGGAATTGGTGTTTCGTGCTTTGAGCGCGCGAGATGCCGGCGCTTTTTTTCCGGTCAGAGCCACGCCCAAGGACAGCGGCATGACAGGCTGTGTCTTCCAAACGCAGCAGGCCATGATTACGAACAACGTCGATTTGCTGCCCGTCGACCGCTACAACGCAATTTTTAAAGGAGTCAAATCAAAGATCGTTGTGCCCATCACGTATATTGACAAAGAAACCGGGGCCTCACGCAAGCTCGGCGTGCTCAGCGTTGACAGCAATGAATTGGATGCCTTCTCGCCTAGTGACGTTTATTTCCTCTCCACGCTCGCCAATCAAGCGGCGGTGGCGCTGGAAAACGCCAATCTCATCGCCTCTAAAAATCGCATGATTACCAAGCTGCGCGCCTTTGACAAGGTGCAATTGGCGGCCACCGGCAAGGATTTGAACGAAGATCGCATTTTCGACAGCGTGCTCGATGCGGTGGTCGATATTTTAGAGTTCGATTATGCTACCATTTCAAAAGTCAACAAGACGATCGACATGATCGGCACGGTGAAGGGCCGCAACGTTCCTCCGGAATTTTTGGAATTGGCCTGGCATGCACTGGATAGCAAAGATATTCAGGCCTGGGTAGTGCGCCACAAAATGCCGGAATATCTTGACGGCTGGGATGATCGGCTCGATCGTGAAATCTATGAACGCTTTCATCATGAGCAGTTGGTCCGCACGATCATCCCCATTTTTGCGCGCGGCGAGGTGTTGGGTACCTTGGAAGCGGGCTATCATCGTTCCCAAAAGGCGATCATTGAATCTGATGAAATTGAAACCTTGCAACGCATTGCCAATCTTGCCGGCCTCGGCCTGGAACAGGCCAACCTCGTCAAGTTGATGAAAGAAGAGCTTGATTTGCGCACGATGCTGGAGATGCAACTTGATGCGCTGAATCACGCCAGCCTCGAAATCTTTAATTTCACCACCGAAAAGGAAGTGATTGAGCATATTTTCATTAGCCTGCAAAACATTGGTTATGCCAAGGGGATGCTCTCGCTGGTCAATGATGCCACCGGCATGATCGAAGGCAAGTATGCCGCCGGCGATAATTGGAAGGCCATCGTTCTCGAAACCAGGCGAAATCTCAAGGGCACTGACATTCTCGCGCAAGTGTTGCGGGCAAAAGTCCCCATCTTGAGCGCGAATTGCATTAAAGACCCGATATGCAATTTCAACAGCATCAAAAAAGCGGGCATCAAATCGCAATATGTCATTCCGCTGATTGTCAACGACAAAGCCGTGGGCACACTGCAAATCGATCTGACTGATCACCAGAACCTGGTGAATGGCGATGAGCGCGTGTTGCGGCGCCGCATGAAAGTGGTGGAAACGTTTGCGCGGCAAGTGGCGGTGGCCATTCGCAATATTCGCGCCCTCATGACCATCGATCGCCTCGAAACCAATATCGCAGAAACCGCGCATGAGTTTCGCAGCCCGTTGCACAACATCATGACGCAAGTCGGCGGTTTGAAGGATTTTCTTGAACAGAGCCGGGTGGATAAAGATATCGATCAATTCGTGGCTGCGATTGAGGAGGAAATTCATCGCGCCAAACGCCAGGTTGATAATACGCTGTTACTGCGCGAGCGCACGCGCGAACAAGTCGAGTATGAATTCAAGCCGGGTTTTGTTCGCGACGTGATTGAAAGTTGCGCCAACGCCTACCGTTTGCGCGCCCTGGAGCGCGGGTTGCGCATCAGCATCCGCGACAGCGTCAAGCGGTTGCCGCGTCTGCCCTTCGACCGCGGCAAGATGGAGCAGGCTTTCACAAACTTAATCGACAATGCCGTGAAATACTCTTATTCCAACCGTTACATTGACATTCAAGGCGCGGAAGACGACGACAAGGTTTATATCGAAATTACCGATCGCGGGCTTGGCATTCCGGAGAGCGAGTATGAGACAATTTTCCTGGGCTTTGCGCGCGGCGATGTGAAAGACAAAATGCGTTACATTCCCGGCACCGGTCTGGGCCTGAAAATTTGCCGCGAAATTCTTGAAAAGCACAGCGGCGCAATCTCCGTTTGCAGCGTGCCGTTCAGCCGGAATCCCGAGAAAATTAAAACGTTTCAGGATTATCTCACCACCTTCACCGTTATGCTTCCCAAAATCCATCGGGAGAGATGAACCATGAGCAACATTCTTTTTGTGGAGGACGAACAGCATAGCGTTAACCGCTATGTGAGTCCGTTGGAACGCCGGGGTTTTTCTTGCACAATTGCAAAGAACGGCGACGAGGCCTTCGCCTGGCTGAAATCCGGCACGATCGACGTGTTGTCGCTCGATATCATGTTCGATCCCGGCCGGGCTTTTGAAGTGTCGAGCGATACCTTATGGGCGGGTGTGCGTCTCTTGGAGCTGATCCGCCAGGCACAAATCCCGAATTGCGATCCCAAGCTCAAAGCCGTGGTGTTGACCGCCGTGGAAAACCCCGTGGTCGAGGATAAAATCAAAAAACTCGGCGTGATCGAATATCTGAAGAAACCGGTTGCCTTTGAAAAGGTGATTGCGACGTTTGTGAATATGGAAAGCTAATTCATGCGTGTCACATCAATAGAACGGTAAAATCCATGTATCCCAATCCGTTTATTTATAAAAAGCCGCTGGACCCGGGCCGGGATGATTTGGTCATGATCGGCCGGACTGCCTTGCTGGAAAAAACGCTTTCGGGACTGGCGTTTGGACATTGGTATGTGATTTCCGGCGGCAAAAAAATCGGCAAGACAACCTTTCTCGCCATGCTGATGGAAGAATGCCGTATGAAGGGTTTGCCTTATCATTTCATTTCGATCAAGCCGGAAGAGTTGCCCGGCCTTACTCTGCCCGGACTTTATCAAGCTTTGTGCGCAGGCTTGCGAGAATTACTGGCGATCGACGCCGCGGAGGGATTGGCGCCGCCTCCTGATTTGGAAGAGGTGAAGAACATCCTGTCCGCCGCCGCGCAACAGTTGGGTGCAACCGAAAAAATCATCGTCATCCTGGAAAGCTTTGAGAGCTTTCCCCGGGCGATTACGCAAGAGGCGCTGCGCGGATTGATTAGTTTGCAACAGGCGCAAGCCATGCGAAAGCTGCCCGCGAATTTCCAGTTCATTGTGACCGGCGTATTGAATACCATTGATCTCCAAATCGAACAGGGTCATTCGTTTTCCGAGTATTCGATGCGTGTATTATTGGAAGATTTTAGATATGAAGATATTGAAGTGATGCTCGCGCGTGTGAGCCGGGAATTGGGGCTTTCCTGCGAACCGGGGTTTGGCCGGCTGCTCTACGATCATACCTCCGGCGTAGGGTATCTTGTCCAAAAGATTTGCTATCGCACGCTGGAAAGCGCATTTGTGCGCAAAGAGCCGATGGCTTTGACGCTGAAGCGCGCCGAAGCCGCCATTACCAGCATTATCAAAGAAGGTGAAACCACCATTGAGATGGTGATCACGCAGATTGAAAAGGATACCCAACTCATCGAAAGCCTGATGCGGGTTCTGCGCGCCGGTTCGGTCAGCGCCAAGAAATTCGATCCGCAATTGAAGACGCTGTTGGCGCTGGGCGCGCTGTCGGTGCAAAACGGCTTTTACCGGCCGCGCAATCGTATTTACGAAGCGATTTTTCAAGATTATTTTACGACGGAGCGGCTGGCCGATCTTTATTTCTCGCAGCAAAAATACCAGCGCGCGCGCGAATTGTTTACCGTGGCGATGCATCAGCAATCGGTTGCCCAGAATGCCATGAGCACCGTGCTGGGCAGCATGAGCACGATTGACAGCAAAATCGGCCAGGAGAGTAGCGTGAGCGCGGTTCTGGAAGCGTTCATGAACGCGGTTGACCATACCAAAAATTGTTCATTGATTATGCGTGATCCGGAAACGGGCGCGCTGCGCATCGTGGAAGCCATTGGATTGAGCGCCGATGACATAAAAGCGTTTGAGTTGAAGTTGGGGCAGGGCGTGGCCGGCTGGGTGGCGCAAGTGGGCCGCCCACGTTTCATTCGCGACATTACCGATGAAATCGAATGCCCGGATTTTGCCTATCGCGAGATGGCAATTAAATACAAACTGGGCGCCATGGCCTCCCTGCCGTTGAAGGTGTCGGGAACGGTTTTGGGCGTCATCAGCCTGTGTTTGGGCAAGCCGCGGGAGTTCAGCGAGAGTGAAACCCGCATGCTCGATATCATGTCCGCTTATGCTTCGCTGGCATTGCAGCAGGTTTATCAGAAACTCGATTTTGAACGATATGCTAAACAGGTTGAACAGGCGTGCGGCCTTATGCGCGAGGCCGGCCAGCATGAGGAGTTGCCGGCGGTGTTTAAAAAAATTCTCGCCACCACCTCGAAATTATGCGATACCGAGAACGTTTATATTCTTCATCGCGATCCAACTTCGGGCTACTGGCATTTTCAATTCTTACACGAAACCATGGGCGCGCGTCCGGCGATCGAACGCGGCGAAGGCATTGCTGCCGTGGTTTTGCGCACCGGTAAGGCGCATCTTATTGAAAATACCGTCAGTGACGGCCATTATTTTGAAATCTGGCCGGGCATGCGTTGGGAGCTGGCCGTTCCTTGTCTGAATGAAAAAGAGCCGCTGGGGTGTTTGGTGATTGCCGGCGGGGCCGCGCCGCCGCCTTCACCGTCGCTGCGGCAGCTTCTGGATATGCTGGCAGACGCCGTTGCCTTGGCGTTGCGCAATAAGCGGCTTTATCATATCGCGGAAAAGAAAACCCAACAAGTGATCGCGGCGCACGGCATTAGTGAGGCGCTGAGCCATGAAAACAGCTTGCAAGAAATTCTCAATTTTATCGCGCGCGAATGCCTCAATTTAATGGGGTGGGAAAACAAGAGCGCGTTTGTTTGGATAAAAGAAAGCGAACGCCGCAAGTTGGTTCTGCAGGCAGCCGACGGCAATGTGCATAGCCGCGAATATCTCGGCAGAATATTGAATATGTCCGATACCAGCCTGGTTTTGTGGGTGTTTAAAAATAGCCAGCCGCGCCTGGCGCGCGATGTTTCGCAAGACGATTATTACCGCCCCACCCATGACGGCATCAAATCCGAGATCGCCGCGCCGCTCATCTTCCGTGATGAAACGATCGGCGTGCTTGATCTGCAGAGCACCGAACTCAACGATTTTGACGAACAGGATCAGGAGGCGTTGATCGCCATCGCGCAAAACGCCGCGGTGGCCATGAAAATCGGCGAATGGCACGACTTGCGCATCAAAGAGCAGATCGGGCTCGCAAAAATTTTGGAAGCGACCGCGATTGAAGAAACAATTGCCGGCCTCACGCATGATATTAAAAACATTTCCGCGTTGATCGCCAGTGAAACACAATGGCTGGAAAAGCGCGAACGCGAGGGACAACTCGACTTTTTTGAAGTCAACAAAGCCATTCACAACATCAATAAGCATATGATTCGCATCGAGGAATATGCAAATCACCTGAAAGGCCGCGCCTACAAGGCGCCGCCCGAGCCGCAATGGTGCAATCTGCGCAATGTCGTCGGCGAGGCCGTGCAAGTCATCATGCCTAAAGCCTTGCGCCAGGGCGTTGACATCAAGCGCGATGAAATTGCGCTCGATTTGCGCATGTATGTCGATGCCGGGCGGCTGGTGCGCGCTTTTATAAATATCATTACCAACGCCCTCGACGCCATGCCGGCTGGCGGCCAGCTCAAAATCAATGCGGTGCGCAGCGCAAAAGACGTGCAGATCAATTTTACTGACAACGGCAGCGGCATTCCGGATGACATGGTTTTCAAAGTGCAGAGCGCGTTTGTCAGCACCAAGACGAAAGGTTACGGTTTGGGTCTTACCGTGACCAAACGAATCGTGGAAACCGATCACGGCGGCAAGTTGCGTTTGCGCAGCAAGGAGAATCAGGGCACAACGGTGGAAGTGGTGCTTCCGATTCATCTGGGCACCCCGCCCCGTAATGATGAAACGCCGCGCCAACAATTCATCAGCAAGTGGGCCAGCGCGGCAGCGCAGCCAGAAGATGATCCCCCCTCGCAGAACGGCAATATTTTGGTGGTGAACGATGACACGTATATGCTCGAAAAGATCGTGCATCTGCTCTCCAGCCTTGGTTACCGTGTGACCAGCACAGAACTGGGAGGATGCGCCGTCGAGTTGACGCAGCAACGCCGTTTTGACGCGATTTTGCTCGATTATCATCTGCGCAAGGATCGCAGCCCGACGCAAACCGCGCAGGATTTCATTCCCATGCTCAAGCAAAATGCCCCAGCAGCGAAAATCATCCTCACCTCCGCTTCGTTGGATCACCACGGCCTTCCTGAAGTGAACTGTGAAATTTTTTTGGAAATCAATCACGCCTTCTGGAAGCGTGTGCCGGATGTGATTCAACGATGCCTGGTGGCAAATTATAATTCCATCCAACATTAATGAAACTGATTCAAAGGGAAGGGGTAAGGTATCATGGCGCCTGCTAAGATTTTGATCGTGGATGATGAAGAGGACATCCGTCAGGAATTGTCGAAATGGTTAAACGATGTCGGATACAAAACTTCGGAGGCCGCGTCTGGAAATGCCGCGCTCGCTCTGGCGCGCCGCATGAATTTTGACGCCGTTTTGCTGGATCTGCGCCTGCCGGATTTGGATGGCTTCGAGGTGCTGCAAAAGCTCCACGAAGATTATCCGGATATTTGTATCATCGTCTTGACCGGTTATGGCACGGAAGACTCGCCCGCGCGCGCGCGGCAATTCGGCGCCTTCGATTTTTTTGAGAAACAGCCGTTGAAGTTCGAACGCTTGATCACGCGCATTGACGCTTCGATTCAGCAATTCCGGCTGCAACGCGAAAGTTTTTATCAACAGGAAGAAGTCCGCCGGCAGTACAGCTTTGAGAATATCATCGGCGAAAGCGACGTGATGCGCCGGATGTTTGATCTGATGAGGAAAGTGGCGGAAACCGAAGAGACAATTCTCCTTCAAGGCGAAAGCGGCACCGGCAAGGAATTGGTGGCGCGTGCGATTCACTTCACCAGCCCGCGCAAGCAAAAAGCATTCATCATAGTCGATTGTTCGGCGTTGCAGGAAAATTTGGCGGAAAGCGAGTTGTTCGGCCATGAAAAAGGCGCGTTTACCGGCGCGTTTTCGCGGCGCGCAGGCAAGTTCGAGCGTGCGCATTTAAACACCCTGTTCCTGGATGAAATCGGCGAGTTGCCGCTGCCTCTGCAGATTAAATTTTTTCGTTTCTTGCAGGAACGCACGTTCGAGCGTCTGGGCGGCGTCGAGCAACTTGAAGTGGATGTGCGCATCATCGCGGCAACCAACTTGAAGTTGGCGGAGGCGGTGGCGCTCGGCAAATTCCGCGAGGAATTGTATCATCGCTTGAACCGGTTTCCCATTGAAGTGCCGCCGTTGCGCGAACGCCACGGCGATGTTCCTTTGTTGGTCAGGCATTTCCTCAAAACCTGTGGCCGCAGCCGGATGAAAGCGCCCAAAGATATTTCTCCGGCGGCGCTCAAGCTGCTGGAGAATTATCATTTCCCCGGCAATGTGCGCGAGCTGGAAAACATTATTGCCAGCGCAATCTTGCTGGAAGAGAGTGAAGTCATTCAGCCTGAAGTCATTCGTCTGCGCCTGGCGCAACCCATCCCTGAGGCGCAAGCAGAATATGCCGATCTGCCCTATAAAGACGCTAAAGAACAGTTCGATAAAACATATTTCCTGCAAGTGCTCAAACGGTTTAATCACAATGTGAGCAAAACCGCAGAATTTGCGCAAATGGATCGCAGTCACGTCTTTACCAAACTCAAAAATCTTGGCTTGCGGAGTAACGGAGAGTCATGAGGCGGGTTGTTGCGCGGAACAAAAAATCCCGCAGGAAAATTTTTGAACAATTCATCCGGCGGGATTTTTTATTAAGGGCTAAGCCGATTTTCAGACAAGCTGAAAAGCGAAACTCTTTGAGCAGCTTTGGAACTTCGCCCACAACAGTCGAACTCACACAAAAGAACAAAGCCTTTTCTGTGAGATTTCATTTTCGTGGGCAAAAATTCTTCGGAATTTTGTTTTATGCTTGAAAAATTAATCGCCTAAACGTCAATTACGCTCGCGTGTCTTTGGAGACGATTGCTTTTCAGATGATGGTTTTTGGCGAGGCGTGAATTTCGGTTTTTCCGGTGCATGCGCCGGCGGCTTGCGCAGCCCCTTGAACGGGGTGACGAGAGAATCTCGATCCCTGTCGCGCCCGCTGCGCTTGGGCTTGCCCTGATTGCTAAACGCGTTGGCAGCAGCAGAGGGGTTGCGTTGCAATGTCAGCGTTGACGGTGAAGATGATGAAGGGATCAGGCTATCCCTCGGTGATGCCGGCGCGGAGGCCGGAGGGTTCATGCGCTGCTCCCGCGCCAACGCTTGTTGCGATTGAATGCGAAGCGAAGCAACAGCGAATGCGGGCCTGGCGTTCGCGCCGAGACGAAACTGAATATCTTTTTCAACCTCCGCGATGATTCCGGGAATATCAAGCGCATCTGATCCGGAGGCATGGCGGCCAGAAGGCAAACCGTGCGCGGCAAACGATTGCTGCAGCCAGGGCACAATATGCATCGCATGCTGAGTCAGTACTCCACCGACATAAGCTGAACCCTCGGCGCCTTGATAATCCAAACGGATATCTTCCGCCAATTCGGTAAGACGATAGGCGCGATTCGGCTCCAGGGCGCGCCAGCAATGATGCGATTTCGGATAGAGAATTTCCACGCCACCGCGGGGATTGATTTGATACAATGTAACATAGCCGCGGCTGCTGACCCGCACAAACATGTCGATCACAGCATCGTCAGGCAAAGGTTGTTCGAGATTTTGCGTTGGCCAGATTTCGACGCGCACGGCATTGGACGGCTGCGCGCTCACCGGCTGCCAACAGGCGGCGGCAACAAACGCAACAGCAGTTATGATATTGCGCATCGGTTTTATTCTCCTATTTCATAAAATAACATAAGCGGAAGACAGCCTCTATGGACTGAAGTTGATTTGTTCATAGATGCCGGCCTGCTGTGCTGCCTTCCGCTACACTCAAAAGCCTCTTTCAAATATTATTCACTCCCAAGCAATCTGGCAATGGCTATGCCATATCGGGAGGAAAAAGAAGCGCCAAGTGTAGAGAAGGCTTTTGTCTCCACATTATTCAAGGTGAGAATAATTTGTCCGGCATTTTAAATTGATTTGTCTAAACATAGAGAACATGGGTTACAATAAGAAATTTTTGTGGGGATAAAATGTTCTCCACGGTATTAATCATCACGGACTGCCCGAAGTTTTTTTGATATTCACAATCTGTGGCGATTTCACGCAGAAATGGCAAGCTGCTTTTCAACCTCATCAATCGATTTATTTTCCCGTGCATGCGCAATAATCTAAACACGATCGACTTTGTTCTTCAAAAAATTCCGCACCAGATCTTCCATCACAGCATAGGGCGAGAGGGTATTCGCATGCGAGTCATTCAAGTGCTCATGCAGCAAGCGCACGGTTTTCTCATCCCAGAATTCATGTTTCAATCTTCTGGCGACCAACTCGCGGATCATGCTTTCGAGACGATGCCGGCGTTTGCTTTTGAGATGGCCGCGCTGTTCAATAAAAGCCCGATGTGTTGAAATGGTTCGCCAGAGTTCGTCAATGCCCTTGCCTTGAGAGGCGGTTGCGGCAATTACCGGCGGGTTCCATTCCGCTGCCGGGCGCAGGTGCAAGATGGCCTCTAACTCGCGCAACGCGCGGCTGGCGCCCTCACGATCGGATTTGTTCATGACAAAAATATCCGCAATCTCCATCAGCCCCGCTTTCATCGCTTGCACCGCATCGCCGCTCTCCGGCACGAGAATCACGATCACCGTATCTGCGGTTTCAACAATGTCCAATTCCGATTGGCCGACGCCAACGGTTTCAAAGATAATGAAATCTTTGCCGAAGGCGTCGAGCACGTCTCCGGCTTCCTGGGCTTTTTGTGACAGGCCGCCGAGCGAGCCGCGCGTCGCCATGCTGCGAATGAACACGCCGGCATCCGTGGCAATATCGTTCATGCGCACGCGATCGCCCAACAAGGCGCCGCCGGTGAACGGGCTGGAAGGATCCACCGCCACAATGCCGACGGTATAATTGTGTTGGCGCAAACGCTTGGTCAACTCGTCGACCGTGGTGGATTTGCCCGCGCCCGGCGGGCCGGTAATGCCGAGGCGATAGGCTTTGCCGGTTTTGGCATAAATCGCGTCGAGCAGCGCCGGCGCTTCCGGGCTTTCATTTTCAACCGCCGTAATGATTTTAGCCAGAGCGCGGCGCGAGCCGGAGAAAAATTGTGAGAGCAGGTCGGATGGTGTCATTATGCGACTTCGGCTGTTTCCAGGGTGATTGGCGCGCGCCCGCTCAGCCGGGCGGATAATACAGTTTCTCAAAACCGATCGCGTTTTAAGAGGAACGGTCTTTAATCAAAAAGACGCCCTCGCCCGTCTCCCCACAAATCAGCTCGGTTCGAGATTCTTCCCAATTGACTGTCAAGGTTTCTCCCGCGGGATCGTGAATTACCCGGATGTGGGTCGTATTATTTCTCCTCATACCGAATGCGATGGTGAATGAGGGCTGGGTTGGGCGTTTTCAATTTCCCACAGTTTCGCATACTTCGTAAACACGTACGTCGCGGAAAAGCAGGCCAGGATGAAACCCGGCATGCCGTCGAGAAAACCGGTTTTGAAAACATACATCCGCAAAAACATCCAGGGCGGGCGGAACAGCAGATCCCACCACTGCCAGCGCCTGCCTTTGCGATGCAATTCCTCGGCAGCCAGCGAGGTGTAACGATTGAATTTTTCAAAATAGCGTCGAATGTCGCGATCGGTGTAATGCAGAAGATGATTTTCCAGGCGCCCGATTTTGCCTTTGAGTTCAACCCCCTCGTGAACTTTGAGATTGTTGAAGGTTGCATTTTCGCGCCGGAAGAGACGCAGCACATAACCGGGATACCAACCGCCGTGCATGATCCAGCGCCCGAGGAAGTTGGCCAAACGGGCAAGTTCATAGCCGGCGCAGACCGGGGCATTCGTGAGCAAATCGCAGATTTCCTGGCGCAGCTCGGGTGTGACGCGTTCGTCGGCATCGATCCACAACACCCAATCGCCGGTGCATTGCGCCAGCGCAAATTGTTTTGCCGCCGCATAACCCTCCCAGGGCCGCACGAAAACTTTGTCGGTGAATTCCTTGGCCAGCGCAACGGTGTTGTCCTGGCTTTCGGCATCGACGACCACAATCTCCTGCACCCAATGCAAAGAGGCCAGGCACTCATGAATGTTCTCGCCCTCGTTTTTGGTGATCACGATCGCCGACAGGCGCGCCGCGCTATTCTCACTAAATGCGGAGTATTGATCACTCGCTGTGCTTTCGGATAATGGTAGAGTTGTCGAATCCATGAGTAAGCGTACTTTGATTTGATGGCCTATCCCAAAACTCGCTTTAATTTTGAATAGATGCCCGATTAAAGCGCTCGGGCATGGTAATGAAGGCAGTTTTGGGATAGGTATTAAATCGTCAAGTTGGTCTTTGCAAAATAATTGGTAGCAAGTTTGAGTTTATTTCGAATGTCTTGCACCGCTTCCACCAGCCACTCCGGCTGAAACTCCGAGACGCAAATCGGGCCGTGTGGCAGGTCGCATGATTTTTTCCAGCATGGCGCGCACGGCAGATCGCGAATGATTTTCACGCCGCGATCGTAAAGTTCGATTTCGGCTGCGCATGAAAGCCCGAACCAGGCCACGACATGTTTCTTCAAACCGATGGCAATGTGCATGCCCAGGCTGTCGCCGCTGACGATAATGTCTGCGAGGTTCTCCAGCACGATGCCTTCGCGCAAACCCAACGTGGTCGGCGTTGGAATCGCCACGCCCTCGCACAGCTCGGCCAGGCGTTGATTGCGCTCGGTATCTTCGCGGCCGCCAAGCAGGATGATTTTGACTTCCGGCATTGCCGCAGCAATTTGCCGAATGGCCGCGGCTTGTGTTTCAAGCTCGAGTTTCTTTAGCGCAAAAAGCGTCGAACAACCGGTATTGAAGCCGATTACGGTTTCGGCTGCGTGCAAGCCCAGCTCGCGCCTCCAGCGCTCACCGGCCGCCAGCTCTTCCGGAGTCAATCGCAGCACATATTCATCGCGGCGATAGTCAATTTCCCACGCCTCAGCAAGAATATCATTGCCCGTGCGTTGATTCACACGAAACTTGAAATGATCATCGACGCCAAGGCGGTAGCTGTATTCTGCGCCTGCATTCAACGGCACAATTGCGCCATTTTCATTCAAGCCGAAGCCGCGCTTGCTGGCGGCGTTCACGATATTCATGAATGCTGCCGCCGGCCGGCTTTTGTCGGCATTCAATGCCACCTCGAATTTCTGCTGCAAAATCGCCATCCGATTCTCGTCGTTCCATTCCACCAGATGATCGATAAGCGGATTGTTGAGCAGCAGCGGCAGCGCATTTTTGCGCGTAATCCAGGTGATGTGACTGTCAGGATAGGTTCGCTTGAGCGCCGGTAATTGTGCCGTGGTCGCAAGTACGGCGCCGAGCGCATCGAGATTCACGATCAGCACACGCGTGCCCATCGGAATGCGATCGTGACAGCCTTCGCAGAGCTTGAACGGCACGCACGGCTTGTAGCCGGTGAACAGCCGGCAATCGGGGATGATGGTTTGCGAATCGTAGAAAGGACTTAAGCGTGTCTTCGATTTCATATGAAAACTTACGGCATCGCGGCCTGAAGTGCAAGGAGAAATTCCTGAGGATCAAGCGATTGCGCGTAATCGCGTTGCCGTTTTACAGACTCGTCAGAAAAGGCGTTGCCCTCCGGTGTAATCGTCTGAGCAAAATAAACAAATTCTACTTGCGCAAAAATCTCAAAAAAGGCATATTCCTCACACTCTCGCCTTTCATCTGTCGATAAACTGCTGAACTTCCTTGAACCTTCTCCAGAAATATTTACTAGGCGCGTTAACGAACATCAGTAACACAGCTCAGGGGGTCTCCGATGAAATGCGCGGCGCTGTTGTTTTCTTTTCTCTTGTTGAGTGAAACAAGGGCGCAAATCATTCTCTCCGAAGTGATGTTCAATCCTCGCGGCAATGAAAATTCCAATGAATTCGCCGAGTTGTTCAATGCCAGTACGGCCGATTCGATCTCGCTGCTGGGCTGGCGTATTGGCGATCAAAGCGCTTCGGAAAACATTGTGGCGTGGCAATCCGGCTTGAAACTCGCGCCGCAACAATTCGCTGTGATTCTCGATCCGAGTTATTTCACCTCCTCAACGCAATACGATGCCCTCATCCCTCCGGAGGCGCTCATTCTCACGATTAGTGACAATGCCTTCGGCAGCGGCGGATTCTCAAACAGCGCAGCAGAAACCGTGATCTTGATCAATGCTGCGGGCGACACGGTGGCGAAGTATTTTTATTCCCTCGGCAATCCCGACGGCATCTCTGATGAGAAAATCAACTTGAATGAAGATGATTCTCCTCAAAACTGGGCAAATGCCTTGCGAGTTGATGGCACGCCGGGCGCGCGAAACTCTGTTACTCCGAGTCTGTTGGATGCCGGTCTCGCCGCCGGCAGCTTGCAAATCGAGCCGGGCGCGTTGCGAGAAGGCATGACAGCAACAATTCGTGTGCTGGTGCGCAACTTCGGTTTAGCGCCTGCGGCAACTTTTCAGGTCGACTTCACTCTCGTGCCGGCAAGCCCGGAATTTTCCGAGACGATTTTTCTGGGAAGCTTTGTTTCCTCGCGACTGCTGGCGCAGGGTGACAGCATGGAAGCCGCTCTTATGACACCTGCCTTGCGCGCGGGGAAGTATTTGCTGCATGCCCAACTCACGTTGGACGAAGATGCCAATGCGCACAATGACACACTTGCGATTCCCGTGGCGATAAGCTGGCCTCGCTTGACCTTGACGATCAACGAAATCATGTTCACACCCGCCAGCGGCCAGCCGGAATGGCTTGAAATCTACAACCCGCAATCCTTCAGCGTACCGTTGTTGAATTGGATGATCGAAGATGAAGCCGGCAGCCGCGGCGCCATCGAAAAAAATATTTTCATACCGCCGCGCAGTCTGCGTGTGCTCACAGCCTCGGCAGACATGGCAACTCTCTTCAATTTGCCTGAACATGCCGTCATTCTCACCACGCGCTTCCCTTCCTTGAATAATTCCGGCGACTTAATTCTCTTGCGCGATTTCAGCGACGCAGTGATTGATTCCATTTTTTATGAAGGCGACTGGGGCGCGCCGGGCAAGTCGATCGAAAAAATTTGGCACGAACGCGACAATACCCATCGCAACTGGCTGCCGAGCACCGCGGCGCATGGCGCAACGCCGGCAGAATTCAACAGCGTGAGCCCGCGCGAGTATGATTTGCAACTCGAGCAATTGCATTTTACACCGGCGCAGCCGCAATACGGAGAAAACGTGGAATTGCAGGCTGTGATTCTGAATCGCGGCCGGCGAGTGATATCGAATTATACCGTTCATTTTTTCTATGATCCGATCGGCGGCCAGGATTCGACAGTGTTGGTAGAATTGGGCGCCTTTGCCGCCACGCAAGCATTGGCGCCCGAAGATTTCACCACGGTTAAACTTGTCTGGCCGCAACCGCCCTCCGGCAAAAATTTTATCATTGCCGAGGTTCGCGCGGAGCAGGATCTCGTTATGATGAATAATCATATTGCAGCGGAATTGTGGGCGGGATATCCAGCGCACACGGTGGCGATCAATGAAATTTATTATGCACCGCACAGCGGCGAGGTTGAATGGTTTGAACTGTTCAATTGCAGCAACGCCACGGTTGATCTTGCGCGCTGGCGTTGGCAGGATGCAGAGTCAGAAGTAGCCGCGACATTTCCGGACAGCAGCTTTTTGCTTGCGCCCGGCGCGTTTGCTGTCATTTCACCGAAAGGCAGTTTGCCGTTGCTTGCGCCTGCCGGACAGCGCATCGTTGTCGGCAACTGGTTGACGTTGAACAACGAAGCTGATCGGATTCGCCTGTGGGATTTTAACGAAGGCTTGCAAGACAGCGTGAGCTTTCGCGAGGGCTGGGGAGGCGACACAGGTTTTTCTCTTGAACGCATCAATCCCAGATTGCCGGCGCAGGATAGCAGTAATTGGAGTACGTGTGTCGACCTTGCCGGTGCAACGCCTGGACGGCAAAACTCCATTTTCACCTCGATTTTGCCGAGCGCAGTTTCGCTAAGCATCTCTCCAAATCCGTTTTCCCCGGACGAAGACGGATTCGACGATTTTGCAATTTTTAATTTGAATCTCCCCGTGACAACCGCTTACGTGCATCTCAAGATTTATGATTTACGCGGCCGTTTGGTGCGATGGTTGTTGAATAATCGCTCCGTCGGCTCGGATTTTCAAGTCGTATGGAATGGCCGCGATGATGAAGGTCACGCTTTGCGTTCAGGCGTTTACCTCGTTTTTATGCAAGCCATTCCGGCCAATGCGGGAGCCTTGTTGTCGG
The DNA here is from genome assembly GCA_964457925.1 of uncultured Cytophagia bacterium. GTDB lineage: Bacteria > Zhuqueibacterota > Zhuqueibacteria > Zhuqueibacterales > Zhuqueibacteraceae > Coneutiohabitans. Next base: position 62,889 of record CAYWGH010000030.1, on the reverse strand, counting down.
CCAAAACAACCGTGGTGCTGGCACGGCCGGGTAACTGACTGGGCTAAATCAATGAAACAACGGTTTGGCGGAGGCAGTGTCGCGGGTGGGATGCAATAATCTGTCGATTCTATTCAAATTAATTCATTGCATTTTATGCTCCTTGCGGTTATATTTTTTACTCAATTATGTTCTCTGCCCAGCAACTTGCCGCTGTCGAAGACAGAATAGCCGCCGCATGCCGGCGCGCCGGTCGTGATCGGAGCGAGGTCACGCTTGTCGGTGTGACGAAAACAGTGACATTCGCGGATGTCGTTGCGGCGAGCGCCAGCGGCCTGCACAAATTCGGAGAGAACCGCGTGCAAGAGGCGGCCGCTAAAATTACAGCTGCGCGGGAAGCAGCTTTGGCGGCGGAGTGGCATCTCATCGGCCATTTGCAAACGAACAAGGCCAAAGATGCAGCAGCATTATTCGATGTGATTCAATCGGTCGATTCCGTGCGTCTCGCGGAAGCCCTGCAAAAGCAGGCCGAGAAATTACAGCGCCGCCTCGACGTTTTCGCGCAAGTCAACACCTCGGCTGAAGCTTCGAAATTTGGTGTGGCGCCGGGTGAAGCGATGAGATTGGCGCGCGAAATTGCTGCATTTCCCAATCTTCACTTGGGCGGCTTGATGACAATAGGCGCTTTGACGCAGGACGTTGACAAGATACGCGATTGTTTTCGAACGTTGCGTGAGCTTTTTGAAGAAGTTCTGGCGCTGCGCCTGCCGAATACCAACATGCGGCATTTGTCGATGGGTATGACTGACGATTTTGAAATTGCGATTGAAGAAGGCGCGACCATCGTGCGAATTGGCAGGGCTATTTTTGGTGAACGAACGAATTGAAATCGCTAACAGATACCCGGCCATTTTTTGCAAACTCATGTGCGCAAACGACCCGGTGCGGGCGTACTTAAAAATTCCATCCATTGAGGGAGTATTATTGTGCGATTGACACCTCTCGACATAAAAAAACAAGAATTCAAACGCGTCGTGCGCGGCTACGATCGTGACGAGGTCAATACCTTTCTCGAAATGATCGCGGAAGAATTCGAGGCGCTCTTGCACGAGCGCAGCCGCCTGTCGGAAGAAATTGTGAGATTGCGGACACAGTTGCAGGATTATCAAGACGTGGAGCGCACGCTCAAGCACGCTTTGAAGAATACCCAGGAAACGGCGTTGCAATCGCTCGAAAACTCCAAGCGCGAGGCGGAGATGGTTGTGCGTGACGCCGAAATGGAAGCGGAAAAGATCATCCGCGATGCCAAAGTCCGGCTGGCAGAACTGAAGAATGAACTGATGGTCGTAAAAGCGCAAAAGAGTTCGTTTGCGCGGCGTTTACGCCATCTGCTGGAAAGCCAGCTCGAATTGATCGGCGTGCTTGAAATCGATGATTTGGGTTTTGGCGAAGCGGAAGCGCCCGCCCGTGCCACGCCCGAGGCGCCGCCTGCCAAAACAATCCCTGCCGCGACTGAGGCCCGGCGGCCGCCGGCTCGCCCCCTGACCGGCGGCTCGAAAGAATTCCGCCCCATCACGGAGGCAACCACTCCCGGTGGACGCGCCAACAGCGAAAAGAAGGAGACCCGCATCTCAGACTTCATTACGTGACACCCACATTAATATTTTTCGACTACCGATTTGACACCACTTGAGCACAATCTGGCTGTTAATTCCCCGCCAGGTTTTTCACCATTGACTTTACAACTAAGGACTGCATCATGTCGAAAACGAGGACTCTTTGGCATTGCGGAGCTGTTTGTTTATGCATCAGTTCAATACTTTTCACCGGCTGCGCCTCCCGCATGGCTTTGAAAGACGACACCGGCCAGCCGATTAAACGCAGCGAGGTGGAAGCAAGAAAAACCAGCAATAATTTTTGGCTTTATACCATCGGCGGCGGCGCGCTCAGTTTTGGCGCGAGCTTTTTTGCCGGCGCGATGCTCGAACGCAGCGTTGACAGTGAAAATCGCGCCGCGCTCTGGTCGGTGACAGGCGCGGGCACAATAATCGGGACATTGATCTTTGCGCACAACGGCAAGGTGCGCGATTATAATCTCGCCGTTGAGGCCGTGAAAGACAGCCGCCAGCGCGAGTTGGATAAGAAGATTAAAAGCGAGCAGCAGAGACAAGAAAATCTGACGACCGAACGCAAGCGCTTGGAAGATGAGCGTAAACGGCAGGAGGCCGAGCGCGCCAAGCTGCTCGAGCAAATTCGCGATAAACAGAAGAAGGAAGATAAACCGTAATTCATTTTTTAAACTCAGGAGAAGGAAAACGCCTTGTATGATTACCTTACTGCAGCAGATCGATGAAGCCGTTGCCGTTATTCGCAAGCACGCCAAAACCAGACCGGAAATCGGCATCATTTTAGGCACGGGCCTGGGCGCGCTGGCAAAAGAGATCAAAACCGAGGCGACCATCTCCTATTCTGATTTGCCCCATTTCCCGTTGTCAACAGTTGAGAGTCACGCGGGCCGTTTGATTTTTGGAACGCTGGGCAACAAGCAGGTTGTGGCGATGCAAGGCCGCTTTCATTATTATGAAGGCTATTCCATGAAGCAGATCACGTTTCCTGTGCGCGTTATGAAAGCCCTGGGTTGCCATACGCTCGTCGTCTCCAATGCCTGCGGCGGTATGAATCCGCTTTTTGCGCCCGGCGACATTATGATCATGACGGACCATATCAATTTGCTGGGCGACAATCCGCTGATCGGCCCGAATGAAGAAGCACTCGGCCCGCGTTTCCCGGATATGTCTGAGCCTTATACACACGCGTTAATTGCCTTAGCCGAACAAGTCGCGCTCGAGGAAAAAATTCGCGTCCAGAAAGGCGTGTATGTTGCGCTCTCCGGCCCGAATCTCGAGACGCGCGCGGAGTATCGCTTTCTGCGCCAGATCGGCGCGGATGTCGTGGGCATGAGCACAGTGCCGGAAGTCATCGCCGCGGTGCATGGCGGGATGAAGGTGTTGGGGCTGTCGGTGGTGACGGATTCATGCCTGCCGGACGCTCTCGAACCCGTTGACATTGCCAAGATCATTAAAACCGCCGGCGAGGCCGAGCCGAAGCTCACGTTGATTATGAAACGCGTGATTGAACGGATTTAAAAATTCGTTTCACCCGGCCTGGGTTGATTTCATGACGCGAGCGCTGTTCAATTATGCCGGCTTGGTTGGTTTAAGATCGAAAAACACCTCAACACGTTTTATCAATAAGGCAAATCAGGATGTTTAAACCGTTTCCCCAGGAATTAAATCTCCCGGCAATCGAAGAAGAAGTTCTTCATTATTGGAAGAGCGAGAACATTTTTCAAAAGAGCGTTACCTCTCGCCCGGCCGATAAGCCTTTTGTTTTTTTTGAAGGCCCTCCCACCGCCAATGGCAAGCCCGGCATTCATCACGTCATTGCCCGCACCATGAAGGATTTTGGCTGCCGTCTGAAAACCATGCAAGGCTATCGCGTGGAACGCAAGGCCGGCTGGGACACGCACGGCTTGCCGGTTGAAATCGAAGTTGAGAAACAACTCAAGTTCACCAAGAAAGATCAGATTCTCGCCTACGGCATCGACAAATTTAATGCGCGTTGCCGCGAAAGCGTTTGGCAATATAAGCAATTGTGGGATCAACTCACCGAGCGCATGGGCTATTGGGTCGATCTCAACGATCCTTATGTGACATATGAAAACAAGTACATCGAAAGCGTTTGGTGGATCTTAAAGCAATTCTGGGATCGCAATCTTTTGTATCGCGGCCACAAGATCGTGCCGTATTGCCCGCGCTGTGAAACCCCGTTGTCGAGCCATGAAGTTGCACAAGGTTATGACGAAGTCGAAGACCCTTCCGTCTTCGTGAAAATGCCGTTGCAAAATGACCCCTCCACTTCCTTCTTGGTTTGGACGACGACGCCGTGGACCCTAATCTCGAACGTCGCGCTCGCATTGCATCCCGATGTGACTTATGTCAAAGTCTCACATAAGGGCGAACATTTGATTCTTGCCGAACCGCGCCTTGAGGCTCTGACGGGCGATTACCAAATCCTCGAGCGCAAAACGGGCCGCGATTACGCGAATATCGACTATCAGCCCATTTTTACATTTATGCGCAGCGACAAACGCTCGCATTATACTGTGCTGGCGGATTTTGTTACGACGACCGACGGCACCGGCATCGTGCATCTGGCGCCCGCGTTTGGTCAGGACGATTACCAAGTCGGCATGCAACACAATTTGCCTTTCTATCAACCGATTGACAAGAGTGGCCGCTTCACTGCGGAAGTCACGGCATGGCAAGGCCAGTTTTTCAAGGAGGCCGACCCTGGCATCGTGGCCGCACTCCAGCAAAGCGGACGGCTCTACAAAATTGAGAAATATCGCCACACCTATCCGCATTGCTGGCGCGACGATACACCGCTGATTTATTATGCGAAAGAGACATGGTACATTCGCACGACGCAATTCAAAGATCGCTTCGTCGAGTTGAACAAGGAAATCAACTGGTATCCCCCGGAAGTCGGCGCAGGCCGTTTCGGTGAATGGCTCGCCAACAATGTCGATTGGGCGCTGTCGCGTGATCGTTTCTGGGGCACACCGCTGCCGATTTGGCTTGATGAGGAGGGCAATTTTCAATGCGTCGGTTCGGTGAACGAATTGGCGGAATTGGCCGGCCGCGATCTGGCGCAGCTTGACTTGCACCGGCCGTTTGTCGACGAGATCACGTTTCTCAATCCCAAGAACGGCAAGCTCATGCGCCGCACGCCGGAAGTCATTGATGTTTGGTTCGACAGCGGCGCGATGCCGCTGGCGCAGTGGCATTATCCTTTTGAAAATAAAGACGTCTTTGCGCGGAGTTTTCCGGCAGATTTCATTAGTGAAGCGGTCGATCAAACGCGCGGCTGGTTCTATTCGCTGCTGGCTATTGCTGCGATGCTGTTCGACAAGCCTTGTTTCAAAAACTGCGTCGTGCTCGAAATGGTGCTGGACAAAGACGGCAAGAAGATGTCCAAATCCAAGGGCAATGTCGTCGATCCTTTCCAGGTCATCAATAAATTTGGCGCCGACGCCACACGCTGGTATATGATGACGGTGAACCCGCCGTGGCAAACCACTCGCTTTGACACGAAAGGCGTGGAAGAAACTGTGAGCCGGTTCTTCGGCACGTTGATCAACACCTACGCTTTTTTCGCGATGTATGCCAACATCGACAAGTTCGAATATCCCGCGCAACCGATTCCGGTGGCGCAACGGCCGGAGATCGATCGTTGGCTTGTTTCAACGCTCAATCGCCTGGTGGCGCGCGTCGAGGAGCATTACAATGTTTATGACGTCACACGCGGCGCGCGCGCGCTGGCCGAGTTCGTCGTCGATGATCTGTCGAACTGGTACGTACGGCGCTGCCGCCGCCGCTTCTGGAAATCCGATATGGGATCGGACAAACAGGCGGCTTTTGAAACGCTTTATGAAGCGTTGCTGGCGGTTTGCAAATGCGCCGCGCCGCTCGCGCCTTTTATTCCGGAGGCGATTTATCTGCGTTTGACGGGGGCGCAACCGGGCGCCAGCGTGCATCTGAGCGAATTTCCCTCCGCCGCGCACAAGGCCTATCAATTCCGGCAGGAAGATTTGGAAACGCAGATGGAGGCGGTGCGCACCGTGGTCAATGCCGGCCGCGCGCTGCGCGCCGAGCGCAATCTCAAAATCCGCCAACCGCTCAGCCGCATTATTATCGTTTCCAACGACGAAAAACAACGGGCGGCCATTAACACCGGCAGCCAGCTTATCCAAGATGAATTGAATGTTAAAGCGATTGAGTTTGTAACCTCGGCGGCGGAGTTGACCTCGCTCAAGGCAGAACCGAACTTCAAATCGCTTGGCCCCAAATTTGGCAAACAAGCCAACGCCGTGGCCGGCGCCATCCGCGCGTTGCGTGCGCAGCAGGCGCAAGAATTGGAACAGCACGGCGTTCTGGAAATCGATTTTGAAACTGGAAAAATCAAACTCGCCACGGAAGATGTCAATCTCGTGCGCCAGCAAGCCGAAGGCTTGACGGTGAGCACAGAGGCAGGCTGGACGATTGCGCTTGATACCAAATTGAATGACGATTTGCTTGCCGAAGGTTTGGCAAGAGATTTCGTCAATCGCGTACAAAACATGCGAAAAGACGCGGGCTTCGAAGTCACGGATCGCATTGCCGTCCGATATGAAGGCTCGAGCCGCGTTCACGATGCCATTCAAAAATTGGCGCATTACATCCAGCAAGAAACATTGGCCGATCGACTAGGCCGGGCGCAAGCCGGCGAACATTTGACTCACGTCGAATCGTGGACTGTGGGCGACGAAAAAGTGGTTATCAGCGTTGCCCGAGTTTGAGCGACACACCGGCCATTTCTTGTCGAAGCGCTTTTCCGTGACAACTGCCGAACAAAATCGCTTACGACAAGCTCACGGAAAGCGGCGTGGGAAGAAATGGTGTGCGGTAAATTTAGAAAAAATTTCATCTCGTTCATTGAATTCATCAATGATTAAACCCTGTGACCGGCGACGGACTCACCTCTCGTTGGCCTGGAAGGTCAAACCCACAGGAGGGCGTTCATGAAATCTCAAGATTTGCAGTATTTCAAGCGTCTGTTGTTGGAGCGGCGCGCCGAGCTGTTGAAGGAACTGGACCACTTCAAAAATGGCCAGGGCGCCACGACGGTAAAGGATGCCTCGGGCGAAAACACCTCCTATGCCCATCACATGGCGGATCAAGGCACGGACAACATGGAGCGTGAAAAGGCATATTATTTCGCCACGCGCGAAGGCCGCTTGCTCTATCATATTGACCAAGCGCTGGAACGTGTCGAAGACGGCTCATACGGCCATTGCCATAATTGCAATCAACTGATTGCATGGGAACGCCTGGAAGCCGTGCCGCACGCGCGCTTGTGCATCAACTGCAAGATGAAAGAGGAAAGCGGCGTTTCGCTGGATCAGTAAAATTCACGGTGCAACCAATTTCATTTTCATCACGGCAGGCTTGACTTCGGCGTGAGTTCAGCCGAACGCTCGCCTTTCGTCGAGCCTGCTTTTTCATTTCAAATTTTACTATGACTATTCTGCAGGGCATGGGTGTGCTGGTGATCACGGCCATTATCGTCGTGCTCGATCAAGCGACCAAGCTGCTGGTCAAAGGGCGTTTCTTTCTGGGCGAATCGATTGAAGTGCTGGGCGATGTCCTGCGCTTCACCTACATCGAGAATCCTGGAATGGCGTTTGGTATTCGCATCGGCGGCAAATATTTCTTTACGGTTTTCGCCGCAATCGCCACGGTCGTCATCATGATTTATCTCTATCGCATTCGCCGGGAAAAGCTGCCGGCGCGGCTCTCGCTTGCGCTCATTCTCGGCGGCGCGATCGGCAATCTTATCGATCGCTTTGCTTATGGCAGCGTGATTGATTTCATCGATGTTGGCATCAACAACACGCGTTGGCCCGTGTTCAATATTGCCGACAGCGCCGTTTCGATCGGCATGGTAATTTTGATGGCATTGGTTCTTTTTGAAAAAGACAAAACCGCAACCGAGCCGGAGTCGCCCGCCTTGCCGTCGACCAAAGCCTCGCCCAGCGATGAGCGTGACAATTGGCTGGGCACGCGCACACCGTCCTCCTGAGCGCGGATGTTGATTGTCTTCGTTGTGCGGAGTTTTCGTTTATCATTGAAAATTTCGCAGGCCTTCCCCAACGCGGTGGCCGCCAAAACGCTTCTAACAGGAAGAGGAGAATTTCGATGAAAAAAATGTTTGCATCTGCGTTGTTCTTGGGTTTAGCGGTTTCAGCATTCGCGCAGGATTATGTGAAACAACGCTTGGAAACCTCCTCGCGACACCATGAATGGGTGGTGGTCAAAAATGGTGAGCGCAACGTTCACTGTTTCATCGTCTATCCCGAAGTAAAAGACAAAGCAACTGCGGTGTTGGTGATTCATGAAAACAAAGGCTTGACGGACTGGGTGCGCGGCGTTGCAGATCAATTGGCGGAAGCCGGCTATATCGCCATTGCACCGGATTTGCTTTCAGGCGCGGGGCCGAAGGGCGGCAAGACCAGCGATTTTGCCAGCGCGGATAGCGCGACGCAGGCGTTGTACGCACTTAAACCAGAGCAAGTAATGTCAGATTTGAATGCAGTGGCGGACGAAGTCATCAAACTACCGGCGGGCAACGGCAAATTAGTAGTGGCGGGTTTTTGTTGGGGCGGAAGCCAGAGCTTTAATTTCGCGGCGCAGCGCGCTGATTTGAAAGCTGCTTTTGTGTTTTATGGTCGAGGGTTGGAAGCCAAAGAGAGTGTCGCCCGCATTGCTTGCCCGGTTTATGGTTTTTATGGCGGCAACGATGCGCGCGTCAACGCCACCATTCCGAATTCCGCTGCTGCGATGAAGGAAGCGGGCAAGGCGTTCGAGCCAGTAACCTACGAAGGCGCCGGACATGGGTTCATGCGCAGCGGCGAAGATCCGCAAGGTACGGAAGCCAACCGTAAAGCCCGCACAGAAGCGTGGGAACGCTGGAAATCGTTATTAAAAAAGCTCTAGGCCATCGGCTCATGCCGCTACGCCATGCTCAAATCTGAAGTTCTTCGAGCAGCTTGAACAAGCTCGCCCCACAACAATGAAAATCCCGCAAACGTGAAAAAGTTTTTTGGCGGGATTTCTATTTTATACCTGAATTTTGTACCCAAAGGCGCTGATGATTGTCATCAGTTGTGCAGCCCCTTGTTGCGCGTGAATCGAAATTGCCTGGTCATCTTTTTCTTTCCGTTTTGCATTTGGCATGTGCCGTTATGGCATACCCTCATTAAATCCGTTGCTTGGTTTATTGCCATCGGGTGATGCCGCAGCGCATGAATGGGGAAGCCGCAGCATCCTTATTGTTTTCCGAAATCACAGCAGCAATTTTAACGTGCAACTTTTTAAAGATGCCGGCGCGTTCATTATGAAACAATGTCTCAAGGGAAAAAGCAAAAAGAAATACCTCCATTAACAAGATACAAAACTATAGGCTTGGCTTGACGCTTATGCCCTACAGTGTTGACAATTTAGTAGTTGCTTTTTGCCCTGGTGTTTTTCATAATTGCACGGCATTGATAAATCTAAATGCCCAAGTTTTGAATTCTCGGTTGTCGTTTTAGTCTTGTGAAAAATTAAGCCTAAAATCCCCGTGCAGAGGCCATGCTCGGGGATTTTTTCGGTCTTAACTTCAGGTGACTCGTATGGCATCGCTTGTGGGTCGGGTTCTTGGCAGCGGGCGTTATGAAATTGTCGAACTTTACGGCAAAGGCGCGTTCGCCGAAGTTTATCGCGGCCGCCAGCTCAACTTGAACCGCGATGTGGCAATCAAAGTTTTAAACGAGGATTCCTCGCGCGATGACAGCCTGGTCAGGCGATTTCACAACGAAGCTGCTGCAGTTGCGCGTTTTGACCATCCCAACATCATCAAGATTTTCGATCATGGCGAGGAAGATTATATTCACTATTATGTGATGAACTTCCTGCCGCGCACGCTGCGCAGCCTCTTTCACCCCAATCGCCCACTTCCGCTCGACATTGTTTTGCAAGTCGCCGGCCAACTCGCCACCGCTTTAGCCTACGCACAAACCATCGTCAACAATTTTGTGCATCGTGACATTAAACCTGAAAATGTCATGCTGGATCAGAGCCACAATGCCGTGCTCTCGGATTTCGGTTTGGTGCGCGGGGATGAAATCTCGCGGTTGACTGTGGGCGACAATGTGATCGGCACGCCGACCTACATGTCACCCGAACAAATCCGCGGCAAAACTCTGGATCCGCGCTCGGATCTTTACGCGCTTGGGGTGTTGCTGTATGAATGTGCCACCGGCGCGCCGCCGTTCAAAGGAGATTTGATGGCAGTCTGCCATCAGCACGTCAGTGAGCCGCCGCCGGCTCCACGTTCACTCAACCCGGATTTGCCGTCTGAGGTTGATGAATTTATCTTAAAGCTTCTTGAAAAAGCGCCGGAGAAACGTTATCAATCTGCCGTTGAAGTTTTGGCGGCGCTTGCCAATCTGCCGGGCGATCTTCTCGGCAAAAGTATCAATATCTATTCACTGCCGACCATCCCGGTGACGCGTAAACCGCAAACCGGATCCAACCCGCCGCAAACTCCGACGCCGCCGTCGCGATCGCCCGTACCAACTTTGCCGGCAAAGTCTCGAACCGGGAACAGGTTGTTTCCTGTTTATGTGTTTGTCGGAATGAGCGCCCTCGCCCTGTCCGTAGCGCTCTTTAATTACTTCCGCCAGCCTGGCGCGTCGCCGCGTGACGCACAAACACAACTAGAGTCGCCGCGATCTACTGCAACATCAACCGTGCCGCCTTTAACGCCGGCGTTAGGAAGTATAAACATTGAAAGCACACCGCCGGGCGCGGCTATTTACTGGAATGGTATTCAACAAAAGCATGTCACACCGGCGCGCTTCGACAGCTTGAAGCCAAGCCGCTATGCTGTGAGATTAACTTTGCCTGGTCATGAAGCATGGAGTGGCTTCGTCACGATACAGCAAGATTGCACGGCTTTATTGCAGGCAACGCTCACACCAAGCCCGCTTCCTTCTCCGCCGATGGTTACAAAAGTATCGATTTCCATTATGACGCGCCCGCCCGGTGAAATTATTCTCGATGGCGAACGACTTGGCGCGCCGATCAACGGGCTAAGAACAGCGCTGGTTACTCCCGGTCGACACGATTTGCAGATTCGTTTGGAACCCTATCCCACGGTAAAACGCGACATTTTCGTGAAGGAAGGCGCCGGGCAAACGTTTGTCATTGACTTGTTTGGCGAGATCAGTGTGCAGGCCTTCGATGAAGCGGGCGATCCATTGTTCGGTGCAGTTTTCCTGGATAACGTTCAAACGCCGTGGAAGTCAGACGGTTCGCGCCATAAACTCATTGCCGGAGAATATCGTGTGACCGTCAAAAGCTTCGGTTATGAAATGATTGAATCCCCCCCAAAAATTATTGTAACCGGCGGCGATTACCGCCCGATCGTTGTTCAGATGAGAAAAGAGTAAGCCTCCGTTACTATCCTGCCTTTCACATACCTTGTTTGTTAGCTCCCTCCGCCAAATGCCCGGCTTTGTTTTTATCATCATTCGAGTTACGCATTCACGCCGCCAGCAAGTACAATAGTTGATATAAAATTCTTTGCGAATTCACAAAAATAAAACGTTGCCAATTCCGATTATCTCTTTGCAACGGCTTTGTTTGTGTTATAGCAAGCTGCTTGCGCTCACCTTCGGCATGAACCGGCTGCGCGGGTAAAGTGATTGGTACGCATTACGGTTTTCCTAAAATTTTCAGAGTTTCCACCATTAATCAAACTTGCTTGCCCGTCTCGCTGCTTAGTAAAATAGTTAAACGCGAGCGCCTAGCCAGCTTCTCTTGCCTCGAGATTCTGGAACACGCTGATTTTGTGTGTGTGGCAAGATTTCGGGCAGGTTTAGGGTTTCGATTGCAACTCTCGCAGGTCTCACCTCCCGCAATTCATGCATCTTTTGATGCCACAGACTGAGTTGTGTTTTTGCAACTGAACAGTTACGATTTAACAGGGAAATTTGTATGCATCGTATGACAGGATCAATTCGGGTTGGGCTTTTCGGCCTGGTGTTGAGCTTCTTGTGTAGCGGCAACCTTTTGGCGCAAACCGGCACAACCCTCGCATCGACGACGACGGCAGGATACCGGAAAGCCAATCAGAACAAAGTTTTTTACCATGATGGTAAGTGGTGGGCATTGGCATTTCATCAGGCCCAGGGCGCCTGGTATATTTGGCGGCAAGATGGCGCCTCCTGGACCCGAACCAATAAATTGGAAAAAAATATCAACTACAATTTAGACGTGCTGCTCGATTCCACCGATGGCCCCGGGCGGTTGTACATTCATGCTTCGCACCACACCAAGCCAAAGTTTCGGCGCTATACCTACGCGGCGGGCACGTGGGCGATTGATCCCGGTTTTCCGAAACAGAACTTCCAGGATTTTGTGCATTCGGATAACAGCAATCCGCTCGCGATGACCATGGCCAAAAACGGCGAGCTTTGGATGTTCCGCGTTTACAACCAACAATTGGAGGCGAAGCGCTCCTCGGATAAAGGCGTCAACTGGAGCAGCCCAATTTTGATTACTTCGAATCTCACGGACCCCAAAGGCACCATCGACGCGGTAACCTACTCGACCGCTGCCGGAGATTTTGTTGGGGTGGGCTACGCTCAACCCAACAGCAATGGCACCGGGCAGCTCGGCTTTTTTTATCACAAGGATGGAGACGCGGAAACCGTTTGGACCGATGAGTCCACAAGTGTGAGCGCAATGGGCAGTGAAAAGTCCCAAAACAACATCAATATGGCGGTTGACGGCACCAACAACGTTTATATGTTTGTGCGCACGGCTGGCGGCGCGTCCACCGATCCTCGCAATACTCTCTACAAACGTTCGGCGGCGGCGGGCACATGGGCGGCTTTTATCGTTAATTCGGTGGGATCGGGCGTGGCTTGGCAGTCTCCAGCGCTCGCCATCGACGGTGAGAATGGCCGTCTCTATGCGATTGGCCGGAATATGAGCAGCAATATCGTCGAATACAAAACTTGCCTCATCGGCCAGGAAAGCACGCTTGCAAGCGCGGCAATACAAACTCTGCTTGCAAATGGGGCACAGGTGTTCGAAGAGATTAGCGCGCCCACGGGTTTGTTCAATGCCACAACCGACATACTAATAACAGGCGATAACACGACTGCTGATGACATTTGGTTCAATAAAATCGATATCGTTTCTGGCGGCGCGCCGGTGACCATCAATTCCGTCATTGTGACGCCCAGCACGCTTGCAACCCCGGGCGATTATGCCATCGATTTCACTCTTGGCGCTTCCGGCGCTTTGACCGGCGGAGCCGGCACGATTACCGTCACGTGGCCGAACGATACTAACGTTCCCGCTTCAATCGCTGCCGCGCAAGTCACAGTAAATGGCGTTGCGGCGTCTTCCGTTGTTACCAATACCGCGGCGCGCACGGCGACTGTAACCGTGCCTGCAAATCTCGCAAACAGTGCGAATGTGTCGCTGGTGTTTGGTAGCACTGCGAATATTATCAACCCGACCACCGTTGGAAATTATTCACTGCAAGTCGCCACAAGCGCACAGCCGCTCAACGCCCTCTCTCCGCAATATGCGATTCAAGGTTCGTTTGCGATTGGCAACATCACTGTAACCCCGGATACTGCTGAGTATCCCGCTGCTTATGAGATTCCCCTTACGCTTGGCGCTGCGGGTGGCCTGGCCGGCGGCAGCGGCACGATTACCGTCACGTGGCCCGTGGGTACTTTCATTCCTGCAGTGATCGCCCCTGCGAATGTGACTGTAAATGGCGTTGCCGCCGCGAATGTTACGACGGATCAGGTATTGCGCCGGGCAGTCGTAACCGTGCCCCAAGCGCTTGCAGGAAGCGCAAATGTCTCTTTGATTTTCACAAATACCGCAGGCATCATCAATCCTGTTTCCGGAAATTATACTCTCGAAGTTTTTACCAGTGTGGAAGTTGTTCCGGGAACCTCTCCCAATTATGCCATTCACGCCCAGCCGCCGGTGGTGGTGGGCAATGTTACAGTAAACTCAAACACAGCCGCTAATGTTGGCGGTTATACGATTCCCATTACACTCGGTCCGCGCGGCGGCTTATCAGGCGGCAGCGGTACGATTACCGTAACCTGGCCGAATGATACGAATGTGCCGAACGCGATCGCCGCAGCAAATGTGACGGTCGACGGTGTCGCCGCAAGCAATGTGGTCACGAATCAAGCGTTGCGCCTCGCGACGGTGACGGTTCCGAACGCTCTGGCAAACGGCGCGAATGTCACGCTGGTTTTTGCGGCGGGCGCGAACATTACGAATCCCTCCGTCGCAGGCAATTATTCGCTGCAAGTAGCGACCAGCAAGCAAAGCGGGATTGCGAATTCGCCGAACTATACGATTGCTGCGCAGGCGCCGGTTGTGGTCGGCAACATCACTGTGAATTCAAATATTGCGGGCGAGATCGGCAGCTATACGATACCGGTTACGATTGGGCCTGGCGGCGGCCTTGCGGGCGGGAGCGGTACAATCACTGTTACTTGGCCGACCAATACCAGCGTGCCCGGCAGCATTAATACTAGCGCTGTAACGGTGAACGGCGTGAATGCCTTCGCGGTCAGCGCGAACAGCGCCACGCGCCAGGCAACCGTGACAGTGCCCAACGCCATTGCCAACAATGCCAGCATCAGTTTGGTTTTCACGAACGCCGCTTCCATCTCCAATCCCAGCATCAGCGGCGAATACTCGTTAAGCGTGCATACCAGCAAGCAAACGGTGGATGCCGCCTCGCCGGGCTATACAATTGATCCGTCCTCAAATCCGCCGCCCTCGAGCACCGGTACACCGATTACCGGCACGGGCGGTGACTATGACAAGCCGCATCAAAGCCGGGTATTTTTCCATGACGGCAAATGGTGGCTAACCGCTCTGAATAAAAGCGAGAATCAATGGAAGCTGTGGAAACTCAACGGCACGACGTGGACCGATCAAGGGCTCGTCATTGCGAATGATCGCGCCTATCGCCCGGACTGCTTTGTTGTGAACGCCAGCAACAAGCTCTATGTTTTTGCGTCGGGCACCTCATCGTCGAGATTTTTGCGCCTGAGTTATAGCGGAGGCGCCTGGAGCATCGATAGCGGTTATCCGGTAACGATTTCGAACTTCTCTCATTCCGGTGAGAACTCGATCAGTTTTTCGCGCGCGAACAACGGTGAGTTGTGGGGCTTTCGTGTCAACAGCTTGCAGGTGCAAGGCATCGTGTCGACCGATGAAGGCCAAACCTGGTCAAATGTCATCATCATCAAATCTGGTTTGCACAGTTCCGCGCTCACGGATTGCCATCCGTTTACGGTCGGCGGCACGAGTTACATGGGCGTGTGTTACTCCGAAAATTCCACCGGCAATTCGATCGTCGGTTTCCTGCGCCACCAAGACGGCGCTAGCCAATCCTCGTGGACGGACGAAACCGGGTCGTTGCCCGCATACAGCGGGACCGTCTCGGATGATCACATCAACATGGCCGTTACGAATAACGGTGTGGTTTATCTTATGACCAAGACGGATGGCGGCGGTGCAACCATTGTTGACAACGGGCTATATAAACGCGCCACCAACGGCTCGTGGCAATTGTTTCCGGTGAATCGCGGCAACGCCTGGACACGACCGACCATCAGCATCGATCAGAGCAACAATGAACTCTATGCCATCGGCACGCCGGAAGGCAATCGTTTAGGCTATTACAAAAAGGCCGCAATCGGCAGTGAAGGCGATTTTGAGAATACGGCGCAAGCAACCCTTTTCTCGGGCGACGTCAATGCTTTTGTCAATCTCTCCACGGCACAGCACAATCATACCAATGCTTCCGGCTTGATGGTGACGGTCGAGCATGATGGAGAGAAGCAGATCTATTACAACCTGATTTATTTTGGTTATGTGCCGCCGCCACCGCCGGTGACAGTCAACAGTGTAACCGTTGACCCCAACACAACAAATGCGATTGGTGCGTATACCATCGGCCTCACGTTGGGAAGCACGGGTGCATTAACCGGCGGCGCCGGCACGATTACTGTGACATGGCCGAACAATACCATCGTGCCTGCGGCAATTGCGAACAGCGCGGTTACGGTGAATGGTGTCGCCGCGAGCAATGTTGCAACAAATACGGCGAATCGTTTTGCCGTGATCACCGTGCCGAGCAGCCTCGCGGCCAACGCCAATGTTACACTGGCATTCACGGCTGCTGCAGGCATCGTCAATCCCTCCAGTGTTGGTAATTACACGTTACAAGTAAAAACCAGCGCGCAGCCGTCGCAAGCAACGTCGCCGAGCTACAATCTCGAAGCCCCGGTGCCGGTCGTGGTTGGCAATATCATTGTGAATCCGAATACCACCAGCTTTGCTGCAAGTTACCAAATTCCGTTTACACTCGGCACAAAAGGCGCATTAACCGGTGGGAGCAGCACCATTACAGTTACCTGGCCGAATAATACCACTGTTCCCGCGAGCATGTCAACGAGCAATGTCACTGTCAATGGCGTCAATGCCACAGCGGTAACGGCCAACGCGGGCACGCGCAAGGCTGTGGTTACGGTGCCCGGCAATCTGGCCGCCAGCTCGAATGTGACGTTGTTGTTCAACGGCGCTGCCGGCCTGGTGAATCCTACCACGGCGGGCAACTATACGCTGATCGTGCAAACCAGCGCGCAGCCGGTGGATGCAACCTCGCCGTCATACGCGATTGATGCGCCAGTACCCGTTACCGTGAGTAACATTACCGTGACGCCTGACTCGATTGGTCAGATAGCGAGCTATAACATTCCGTTCACACTTGGCGTAAATGGCGCATTAGCGGCCGGCAGCGGCACGATCACCGTCACCTGGCCCAATGATACGCAAATACCCGCAAGCATTGCGATAAGCAACGTGTCGGTAAATGGCAGCAATGCCGCTGCCGTGGTAACCACGCCTGCCTCGCGACGCGCTGTCGTGACGGTTCCCAATGCGCTGGCTGCTAGCTCCAACGTTACTTTGTTCTTCAGCAGTGCCGCGGGCATTGTAAATCCCACTGCAGCGGGCGGATACGTTCTTAATGTACAAACGAGCATGCAGCCGATCGACGCGGCCTCGCCGACTTACAATATCTTCAGTGAAGAACCGCCGCCGCCACTTGGTACCGGTGCGTTAGTGCATGCTAATACTGCCGGCGCGCGTTTCCAAAAATCCAACCAGAGCAAAGTCTTTTATCATGACGGCGCTTGGTGGCTGGCAGCTTATGACGGCTCCGAGGGCGATTGGTTTCTGTGGAAATATGCCGCAGGCGCCTGGACCCGCACGATCTTTCTGGAATCCAGCAGCGGTGCGCGGCTCGATCTCGTGCCCGATCTCGCCAGCAACCGGTTTTTCTTTCTGGTTTCACATGATAATGATTCCAAGGTTGGCCGCGCTGTCTATAGTTCAGGCGCTTGGACCGTGCAGGCTACAACGACGCTCAGTGGTATTGCGCATGACAGCAATGATCTGCCCTTGACGATGGCGCTGGGCAAGAATGGCCATCTTTGGGTCTTTCGCATCGATAATGGCGCGCTCAGAGTCTTGCGCTCAACCGATGCCGGCGCCACTTGGTCGAGTGATACCAGTCTGAAGAGCAGCCTTGGCAGCAGCGACGGCATGACGGATTGCGTGGTGTTCTCCTCCGGCGGCGTGGATTATGTTGGCGTCTTTTATAGTGTAAACGCGACCGCTGGCGGCGTCTCCTACGGCTTCTTGAAGCATGATGACAATGCCGCCCTCGGCACGTGGACGGACGAGAGCAGCGAGTTGACATTTTTTGGCAACGAGCGGGCGGATTCCAAGCTCTCGGCATTGGCCGCGAGTGATGGAACGGTGTATCTTTTGACCGTCAACGCAAACGTGTCAGGCAGTGATCCGAGCAACACGCTGTATAAACGCGCGAGCAATGGCGTCTGGTCAAAGTTCAAAGTCAACACAGCAAATGGTGCGCAGCAATGGCGCAGCCCGGCATTGGCGATTGATGGCTCGAGTAATCGCCTGTATGTGATGGGCATGCGCACCAGCGCTCCCAATCAAGGCCAATACAAATTCTGCAGCATTGGCTCGGAAGCCTCGTTGGAAGCGAAGGCTGTGACGACGATCTTTGCGAATAACAACGACAACTTTGATCATTTGAGCACGCCCGCACAGCCGTTCAGCGCCGCCAGCGGAATGATGCTGGCAGCAGCGAATTTGACCGGCGGTACGGTTTGGTATAATCACATCGTTTCCGGCGCTGCAAAACCCGGTGCGTCGGAGCAGCCGACGGTTGCTGATGCACCAATTGTTGAAGGCGCAGGCGTCTATCCCAATCCGTTCAATCCTGAAACCACGATTCGTTTTGCCCTGGCTGAGGATAGAGAAGTACGTCTGCAAATTTTCGATATTCGCGGAGCGCTAGTGCGCACCCTCGTGAACCGGAATTTGCCGCGCGGCATTCATGAAGCGCGCTGGAACGGCCGCGACAGATCCGGCAATTTTGTCGCGAGCGGCGTGTATTTCTACCGCCTGATCGTCGGCGACAAGGTATTCAAGGGTAGCATGCAGATGATCAAGTAATCAGCACAATTGCATCTGAAATAAGCTGAAGTTTCCGGCTGTCTCTCTCGGTTGAGTAAAATCACAAGGCGAAAGTCCCACGGACTTTCGCCTTTTTTATCAAACGATCGCAACGATTGACTCCGAATTGTGTCCCCCTTGATCCAGCGCTAGCAAGCGATATCGCTTGCGACGACTATTTTGTGTCGGGGAAGCTTTGCAATTTTAAGAATCTTAGATTATATTTTTGTGTTTTTATCAGACAACAGAATAAACAAATTGCCATCATTGACACCCGCCTCCGCCACAAACATCCCGCTTGCGCTCACGCCGGATACGCCGCCGTTGAGCTGCGCGCGGCAGCTCATTCTGGAGCGCGCCCGGGAAATGATTCGTTTCGAAGAAGGCACGCGCGCCGGCGATGATATCGAAGCGTTGCACGACATGCGCGTCTGGTCGCGACGCCTGCGTGAAGCGTTGGAGATTTTTGCGTTCTGTTTTCCGCCGAAGATTTATGACAAGCTTTATGAGCGCGTGCGACAGGTGACGAAAACGCTTGGTCAGGCGCGCAACGCTGATGTTGCCGTGGAGTTTTTTGCTGCGCATCATGCGCAAGCGCAAGAGCTGACAGAGCGCTTTGCGCTGGAAGATTTGTTGCGCCGGTTGGTGAAGGAACAAAGGCGCGAACGCGAACGCATGAAAGAACGCCTGGACAAAAAAGTCAAGGCCGGCGCATTGCCGGCAGTGATTGAAGTGGCGTTTGCAAAAGTGGCGCGAACGCCGGGCTGGCGGCGGCGCGGACCGCGAACGGCGGCGCGGTTGGCGCGCGCATTGTTGATGACGCGTTTGCAGGAGGTGTTCAA
This sequence comes from uncultured Cytophagia bacterium, assembly GCA_964457925.1. GTDB lineage: Bacteria > Zhuqueibacterota > Zhuqueibacteria > Zhuqueibacterales > Zhuqueibacteraceae > Coneutiohabitans. Next base: position 43,814 of record CAYWGH010000030.1, on the reverse strand, counting down.
GATTCGCTCGGCCATCTTGGGTGAAAACGATGTGGAAGGTTTGCACAACTTGCGCATTGCGGTCAAGAAATTACGCTATGCCCTGGAGATTCTCGGGTTCGCTATTGGCGAGAGTGCGGCAGAAAATCTAAGCTTTTTCAAGAAGCTGCAAACTGTGCTCGGCGATTTACACGATCGTGATGTCTTTCTCGAGGTGGTCAAGGAAAGGTATGAGACGCTGGAAAAGCAGACCTTTGCCACGCTCTTGCTGTCGGGATATGAAAGCGTTTTTATACACCTTGTGAAAGAGCGCCGCCAGTTTTATGAAAAGTATCTCAAAATTTTTGGCGAGGCCAAATTTGCAGAATGGCGCAAACGCGTCGTGCCGCCACTGCCAAAGAAAACGGTGAATCCCGTTATTCCGAAAAACGAAGCCGCCATTATTGCGGAGCAGCAGCCATGACCAATTTTGAATTCAAAGCGCGCTTGCACGATTTACCAAACATCAAGTCCGTCCTGCTCGCTCGCGCGGCCGGCTCTGCCGGCATCTTGCAGCAAACCGATACTTATTTTTATGTTTCCTCTGGCCGGTTGAAGCTGCGTGAAATTGTTTACGAATCTCAAACAACCCATGTACCGCAGCGCGCCGAAAGCCAATTGATTTTTTATCAGCGCCCGGATCATGCCGCAGTGAAACGCAGCGATTATCATATCGCTCCGATTGGCGAAGCCGCAATGTTGCGCGAGGTGTTGGCGCTGGCCCTCGGCGTGCGTGTGATCGTGAAGAAACGCCGCACGCTTTATCTCATACCCATGAAAAACGGGGGCAGTATTCGCATCCATCTTGATCAAGTTGAGGGGCTGGGCGATTTTGTGGAAGTCGAGGCGTTGGCGCACGCTGACGAATTTGCTGCCGCTGCCGAGGTAGAAGCGCAGGTGCTGTTGCAAGCCTTTCATATTACTGAAAACGATCTGATCTCCGGCTCCTATGCTGATTTGCTGCTGGCAAAGCCTTCCGGCGAACGCTCGGCGTGATTTGTTCCGACGGCGTGACAAGATTTGATCATCGTATAAATTTTTAAACGAGGAGACCCCCCGCGTTTTTTTCAGATTTGAATGCCGTCATATTCAAGATTTGCGAAGAGGAGGCCATTGATTACGGAATTTTCGCTTGACTTTATGTAACCCTTCGTCTATTTTACCGCCACATTTATCAACTTGCCTGTGGGATTGTGTTTTATCTTTGGGTTGCCGAGGGGAGGTTTTTGCGGCTCATGCAGTGAGCTGTGAGGAAACCGAGAGCAACGCAGGAGTTGAGCATGTTCAGCGCGATAATGAATGATGGGCGTTCTCCTTGGGCGAAGCAACAACGGAACGGTTAGCGACGGACGTTGCGGCCACGCTTAGGGAGAACGCCTTTTTTGTTTAGGCGGCAGGATGACGGAGTTTACCCGTTTTCATCCCTAAACGATTCGGGCGTCACGAACTTTGATAGATCGGCGCGTTGGCTATGCGAGATAAGATTCATGCATTTTTGTTGCAATGCGGCGGGCAAGCGTCTTCGATTGCCATTGCGCGCGCTGTTTTTCACTTGCGTCATGCCTCGGTTTTGCAAGCGGAAAAAATTTTGACGCCGCTGTTGCGCGATGATGCTCGCGTGCGGAATGATGGTTTGGGAAACTGGCATTTGGTCCCGGTGAACGGCGCGGCGGAAAATAACATGCGGCTCAGCGCCTGCCTCATCGAAACCCCGATGCGACCGGTGGAAATCAAGCAAGCGCGCAGCATGGTTTTGGGCTTATGCTATATGCCTCAAGGTGAAACAGGCGAAATCGCCGCATATAACATTGGCGCCGGGCATGCGATGACAACCGAGACCGTGTTCTCTGAAAAAACTGTTAGCGAATTCTGGCAACTTTGGTCGGAGCGGCTGCAACAGGCTGTGCTGGTTTCTTGGAATCTACGCAGCTCTTTGTTGGCGTTGCGCCGCCTCGCCGCAATGAACCGCCGGCCGTTTTTGCCCATGACAACCATCGCCTTGCCAAAATTGGCGCAGCATCTGCTTCAATTGCCGCGCGCGCCCAAGCTGCCGGCGCTTTATGCCCGCATGTTTGCACATCGCCCCTGGCATGACGGGCTGGTTGATTGTCTCAACGCAGAAAGCGAGATTTTGACGGAACTGGTCAGGAGGGGTGAAGCGCAAGGCTTGACAACGTGGGAACAGCTCGCGACCTATGCGCGGCAAGACACGCGCGTGAATTTTGGCAGCTATGATTTTGATGAGCGCTTTGTCGGGCAATTGCCCGAAGCGCCCGGCGTTTATCTCATGAAAAACGCCAAAGGCAAAGTGATTTACGTCGGAAAAGCGGCAAATTTGCGCAAGCGCGTGCAAAATTATTTTCGACAGCCAACGCCGGAGGATGTAAAGCTGCAGCGGCAACAAACGGAATTAAAAACGTTGCATTATGAAGTCCACGACACGGAGCTTGAGGCATTGCTGCGCGAGCAGGCGTTGATTCGCCGCTTCAAGCCGGCGCTCAATCGCCAGCGCCTGATTCATGCGGAAAACGCTACGCAGCCGCAAAAGAAGAGCGGTATATTTATCGTGCCGCTGCCGCGGGACCCGGCCGTAACGGCGCCGCAGCGCGTAATGATTTATTTTGTGAAACCGCACAAACTGACGAAATTGATGCTTGTTCTCCGCCGCAAACCTGGCAAACGTTTGCATAAAACTTTGGCGGCCTTTTGGCAAAAGCATTCGGCTGCAAACAGCAGCGAAAAAGAAGCGCGTTTTGAGGTTGAGCAAGTTGAGATTGCCGCGCGCTGGCTGCAACAGAATCGTCATTGGATCAGCCGCATCGATCCGGACGATTGTGCAGATGTGCAGGACGCCGAAAAGAAAATAGCGGCGTTGCTGCGCGCACCGGAAATTTTCGAATCGAGTGTCAGACTTTTATCGCCCGTTGTTCCTGAGAAGGGGTAGCGTGAGAGGCATGGATAGAAGCACGCCGCAAGCGTGTTCGGCACACGATGATTCAGGGACGAGGAGAATTTGAGCGTGAATGATAGCGCAGACCTAACACCGACGGCCGCGCCGCCGAAGAAAATTATTACCATCGATGATGAAGCGCCGATTCGCAACCTCATCCGGCATTCTTTGCGCCGCGAGCGTTATGAGATTGTCGAAGCCGGCAATGGCCGCGAAGGCCTGGAGATCATCCGCCGGGAATTGCCGGATTTGATCGTAATGGATGTGGTGATGCCGGAGATGAACGGCCTGGATACCCTCAAAGCCATTCGCGCCGACGCAACCATTGCTCATATTCCAGTGTTGCTGTTGACCGGCATACGCGACTCCGAGAAAATCGAAGCAGCGTTGCAACTGCCACCTACGGAATTTCTGGCCAAGCCTTTTTTGATCGACGTGTTGAAGGAGCGTGTGCGCAAAATGATGTTCGTGGCCAACGGCGACAGCCACGGCGTCACGGCAGGCAGTTGATGTACGTTCGCTTGGTGTGATAAGGCATGCGGCGGAAGCGCCGGATCTCCGGCAGGCGCTCGGCCGGGGGCAAACCATCCAAAAAGCGCGTGTATTTCTCTCCCAAAACGACGGCCTGGTGATATCGTTCGGCCAGCGCGGAAGAGGCATAATTCAATTCCTCTCGTTCAAAAAGATGATGGCGCAGCCAGAGCCGGTCCATGGCTTCGAGCTGTTTGCTTGTGTTGAAAAACGCAAGAAAGTATTTGAGCAAGAGATAGGCGTCGATCTTGGCCTGCAATTCCAAATCCTGCAAGAAGCTTTCCTGTCCGAAATCCGGCAACCCTTCCATAAACTTCAACGCGCCGTGTACGGCATGATTGATCTCTTCCATGAACACGCAGAACGCTGAGATGTTGCACTCGGAAAGGCCGGCGCGAGGATCATGCTTTTCCAGGGATCGAATCAAGTCGCGCGAATAGTAAATCCCGACATAGAGCCGGCGTTCATGCACGCGAAAGAAAACACGCGCGCTCTCCGACAACTCGCCGCAGGTGAAATCATATTGAGATAAATAAATATAGCGCTCGCGCGGAATGATGAACTCTTCGAAGTTCACGCCGGTCGGCTGATAGGTGCGCTCCGTGATTTTTTGAATATCGGCTAAGAGAGACATGGTGATCAGGGGCGATTCAGGTTACCGGTTGCCGTTTTTGACGAACGAACCGAGCTCGCGCAAGGCGGCCTCACTGACGGGTATCGATGAAGTGATCCACGCGGCGCATGACTTTGTCGGTGGCGCCGGGATTGCGATCCATGTGCAAAAAACGATCGGCCATATGATTTAACGCCAGGCGAACCCGTTGGAAGCGGCGGCCGAGCAGATCCAGAATCTCGCTCAAGCGGTAGCGTTCCGCCATGGCATGTTGCGCGGCGAGTTGAAAATTGTTGCTGCCCACTTGTTCGTAATAAGAAAAATCCGGCGAGGGAGGATGATACTTGACGCGATGATAAACAAAATCCGGGAAGAGGCCGGTGAGAAACAGCGCATAATTGCCCAGATGGCTGCGCAGATGAAAGGTTTGCTCGGAATTGGCCGCGAGCAAATCCTGCATGATATCGACCAGGTAACGATATTCTTTGGTGGAATGTGAATCGACGCGATAGGCGCGATTGCCCTTGGCGAATTCCGCCAGCACACCGGCCACATAATCCGATACGGCGCGATCATCGATTTTGTAGGTTTTAAGCGCTTGCCGCACGAGGATGTAAAAATAGAGAAACAGGGAGAGGGAGGCCGTGCGTTGTTTTTCGAGCAAGCAGACGAGCAGCCGCGGATGATCCAGCATGGCATCGCGCGTGTCAGGATCGGCCAGCAGTTTGAGCAAGGTCGCTTCCTTTTCGCCCTCGCGGCACAAGGATGTGACGATGAATTGCAAATCTTCCTGACGCAGTTTTCCTCGACCGTAAGCGGAGATCATACGCCTCACCTCCAGTAGATTCGTAGTCAACAGTTGGTTGGAAAATTCGCTTGTATCGGTGTTTGTCTTATGATAAATTGCACGCCGGATAATCGTGTTCGCGCCGTTCTCCCGTTTGCCAAAAAGGTACCACGGAAAAAAATTATTCATGTTTGCCAGCATTCGACGGCTGACCCAGCATTCCATCGTTTATGGCCTTGGGCACATGCTCGCCCGTTCCCTGGGCTTTCTCCTTATTCCCCTGCATACGAATGTTCTTGCGAGCGAGGTTTATGGCGTGGCCAGTTTGCTCTTTTCGAGCATTGCCGTTATGATGACGGTGTACGGCTTCGGCATCGACTCTGCTTTCCTGCGTTATTACATTGTTGAAAAGCGTGTGGCGGAACGACACCGCATTTTTAGCACGGCGTTTTGGTCGATTCTTGCAAGTGCTGCATGTTTTTCCCTGGTGGAATTTCTCGCGGCGCGGCCATTGGCAGCGATGCTTTTCGAAACGGCAGACTATGCGTATTTGGTTCGACTGTCCGCCGGCGTTCTTTTTTTTGATGTGCTGTCAATATTGCCACTTTTACTCTTGCGCGCTGAAGAACGTTCCCTGCTTTTTATCACACAACGGTTTGCCAGTGTTGCGCTCAATCTTGCCTTGAACTATGTTTTTCTCGTCAAGCTCGGCCGCGGCCTGCAGGGCATTTTTGAAGCAAATTTGATTTCTTCAATATTATCTTTTGCCATGCTGCTGCCCATCAGCTTGCGCCATTTGCGGCCGTTTTTCGATCGCGCGTTGCTCGGCACGTTGCTGCGCTTTGGCCTGCCCTATTTGCCCTCCACGCTCGCAGTGGTTGCGATTGATCAACTCGACCGGCTGCTGCTAAAAATCATGACGGATTTCACGACAGTCGGCATTTACAGCGCCGGTTATCGCCTGGGTTCCTTCATGAGTCTGATGGTCACGGCTTTTCGTTTCGCCTGGGTGCCCTTTTTCTTGCAGCAAGCAGCCCGGGAAGAAGATGCCCGCCCAGTGTTTGCGCGTGTGCTGACTTACTTTATGTTTGTCTGTGCGGCCATTTTTTTGGCGACGAGTCTTTTTATCGAGGATGTGATTCGCCTGCCTCTTGGTTCCACGACTCTGTTTGGCAAAGAGTTTTGGGGCGGCGCTGTCATCGTGCCGATCGTGCTGCTGGCGTACTGGCTTTATGGCATCGGTCAAAATTTTTATGTCGGTATCACCCTCAAAGAAAAAACCGGTTACTTCCCGCTCATCACCGGCGCCGGCGCAGTGGTCAACATCTTGGCGAATTTGTTGCTGATTCCGCGGTTTGGCATGATCGGCGCAGCATGGGCCACGGTGGCGGCCTATGCGGTTATGGCGGTGATCTCTTATCGGGTCTCGCAACCGTTGTATCACATTCAATATGAGCATGCCCGTTTGTTCAAGATCGTGTTCGTAACGGCGGCGATCTATGCGCTGCATTATTTCTTCGCGCCCAGCATTCTTTGGCGCGCGGGTTTGCTCCTCTCGTTCCCGTTGTTGCTGTTCGCGCTGGGATTTTTTGAGAAACAAGAAGGGCAGGCGCTCAGACGCTTGTGGGCGCGCCGGCTATCTGCGTATGCTGAGAAAAGCATTGCCGAACAAGAAATCAATCCCTAAAGAATTGCAGCAGGCCAGCATGAATGAACCGGACATGCGGCGTGTGCTTTTCCTCGCGTATTATTTCCCGCCGTTGGGCATGGCCGGCACACAGCGTGTTGCCAAGTGGTGCAAATACTTGACGCGCGAGGGCTGGCAAGTCAGCGTTGTGACCGTCAAAGCAATCGCTTACTATGCCTCTGATCAAAGCCTGCTGGATGAATTGGCAGAAACGCATATCATCCGCACCGGCTCACTTGACCCGGCGCGGCTGCTTTATTTGCTGCGCGGCAAAAGAGCGCCACAAAATTCCGGCGGCGCCGGCCGGGGCAATTTATTGTATTGGTTTCTCTTGCCCGATCTGCGCATTTTATGGATTCCGTTTGCGCTTTGGCGCGCCTGGCGCGAAATCCGGCGCCAGCAAATTCGTTTTATCGTAACCTCCGGTCCGCCGCATGCAAGCCATCTTGCCGGATGGTTGCTTTCCCGGATGTGCAACATTCGCTGGGTCAGCGATTTTCGCGACACCTGGCTGCGCGAAGAATTTCCGCAAGCGCCCACCAAAGTTCATCGCCTTTTGCAGCGGGCGATGGAACGATTCATTTTGAAGAATGCGCACGCTGTCACCGCTGTTTCGCCGGGACTCGCGGCGCAATTGCAGGAAACCGGCGGGCGCCCAGAGGGCACAACACATTATATCCCGCACGGCTATGATCACGAAGATTTTGCCGGGCAACCCAGAAGCAGCGACGGCCGTTTTTGCGTTTCTTATGTCGGCGCGCTTTCTCACATTCAAGACCCGCGGCCGTTGTTGCGCGGTTTTCGCGGTTTTGTTCAAACCGCACAACTCACTCCCGCTGAAGTTAAATTGCAATTCGTGGGCGCCGATCTTACCGGCAATTTGCATGATTGGATTGTACAACATGAGGCGCAGGCCTATGTCGACCTTGCCGGCTATTTGCCGCATGCTGCCGCCGTGCAAGAAATGAGGGCCGCGGATCTGTTGGTTTTTCTCGCCAATCCCGGCACCGGCGGGACCATCATCCCGAGCAAAACGTTCGAATACCTGGCAACGGGCAAACCTATTTTAGTGATCGGCGAGAAAATCGAAGGCGCGCAATTTCTCTTGCAGCATGCGCATTCCCGCCATTGTGAGTTTGATGCGATTGATGCCATTGTGCGCGCGTTGCTTGCTTTTTATAAAGAGTTTCGCGTCGGCGCGTTGCCGGCGGTTGCGCCGCCGCCGTTAGAATTCTCGCGGCAACAGCAGGCAAAACGCCTGGCAGAGATTATGATGGAACTGATTTGATTTTGTGCAGTAATGATAAGTCAAATGCAAATACCCCAAAATTGCAACAACTTTTTGGCGCCAGCTTAGCGCGACGGCGTTGCGCCGAATTCAAGGGCACAGACAAACAACCCCAAACAAAGGAGCGAGGGGTAGAAGCGGAGGGCAGCGCTCTGGAAGATCGTTAATCATGTGATATCGCCAAGCTCCAACAGGGTGCCATTGAACTTCCCAAAGTTCTGATTGAATTTTCACTGATTCATGTTATCTTTGTTAAATATGAGAAATTTATTTTTGCAACGCTTGCGTGAAACGCGGCCGTTGAATATTGCCCATCGCGGCGCACGCAGCCATGCGCCGGAGAATACTCTGGCCGCCTTCGAAGCTGCGCTCGCGCACGGCGCCGACGGCATCGAGTTTGATGTTCGCTTGTGCGGCTCACACGATTGGGTGGTCTTTCATGACCAGCGCTTGAGCCGGACAACCAACGGGCGCGGCTATATTCGCATCACCTCGCTCGAAAAAATTCGCCGCCTCGATGCCGGCATCAAATTCAGCGAACAGTTCCGCCGTGAACCGGTTCCGACGCTCGCCGAAGTTCTGGCCATGGCGCGCGGACGCCTGCTCTTGAACATCGAAGTCAAGGCCATGTCCAACATCCAAAAGCGCAAACTCGCTGCCTTGCTCGATTTGCTCTATGAATTCAACGCCGCCAACAAATGCGTTTTGTCGTCGTTCAACCCGCTGGTTTTGCGCAAGCTTTCAACGCTCGCCCCGGCGATTCCCACCGGTTTGATTTTAACCGGTTCGCGGTTGCATGGCAGAACCGGCGCGCCGTTTAGCCGCATTACCGGCGTGCAGGGCCTGCACGTTCATCTCAACGTCGTCAATCAACGATTCGTAGACAAAGTCCGGGAGCGCGGTTTGTATCTGCTGGTTTGGGGCGCGAACACGAAATCAGAATTTCGCGAGATGATTTCATTGGACGTCGACGGCATTATCACCGATGAGCCTTTGGAATTAAGCAGGATGTTAGGAAAGAAACGTCACACATGAAAAATTTTTTTGGCGTTTGGTTCGGTTTGATGATCGCCTCATCGTTGAGCGCGCAAGATTATGTCTGGCCCACAGACGCGAGTCGCTATCTCACGTCATCTTTCGGCGAATCACGGCCACGACGTTTTCACGCGGGTATTGATGTTAAAACCTGGAATCAAACCGGCTATCAAGCGATTGCCACCCGCAGCGGCTATATTGAACGCATGGTGGTTTCACCGTTTGGCTATGGCCGCGCGCTGTATGTCCGGCTCGACACCGGCGAAAGCGCGGTATATGCCCATCTCGAACGTTTCAATGAGAAGTTGCAAGCCGTGGCTGAGCGCGAACAAGAAGCGGCGGGTGAATATCGCATCGACAAAACATTTGCGCCCGGCGTGTTCCCGGTACAGCAGGGCGAGATAATCGCGTATACCGGCGATACCGGCATCGGCGTGCCTCATTTGCATTTTGAGATTCGCGATCGCCAGGGCCGCCCCCTCAATCCCTTGCAGAAAAATTTTCCGGTGCTCGACCAAGTGGCGCCAACCGTCAGCACGATTGCCCTGACGCCGCTCGAACCGGGCGCCATGATCGATGGCGACTTCTTGCCCAAAGTTTATCATCCTCTCAATGCCAATGGCCGCTTCGTCATTCCTGATCCGATTTCTGTCTGCGGTAAAGTCGGCTTTGCGGTGGGCGCTTTTGATCGCGTCTCGGGCGTAAACAATCAATTCGGGGTGTATCGTTATCAATTGTTCATCGATGACAGTTTGCAGTTTCAATCACAATTTGACCGGCTCTCGTTCGATGAAAACCCACTCATCGAATTGGCGCAGGATTTTGGGTTGAACAAGCAGGGTTGGGGCCGTATGCACAGGCTCTATCGTGATCCTGCCAACACGCTCGGCATTTATTCGTTTTTAAATGAAAACGCCGGCGCTTTGCTTGCCGGCGAACCCAGCGTTGCTGTATCCGCATTAACGGATTCGGAGGGCATGCTGGCCCCGCCTTTCACCTCGCAATCGGGAAAGGGGCTGGCGCAAGGTGAACATCGCTTTCGCATTGTGGCGCAAGATTATTTTGGCAACGACCGGGTTATTGAAGGCAAGTTGATGGTCGCGACACGCTTTGCCATCACCGCAAAGCTGCAAGCCATTCAAGCGAATCGGGTCATTTGCAAGATAACGGCGCCGGATCATGTCATCAATCATGTGACGGCCTCAGGCTTATTCCCGGGCAGGCAATGGCGCGACTTGGAATCGGTTTTCCGCCAATTCGATCCCCTGGCAAGCCCGGAAGATTTTGAAATCCCGGAAAATCAATTCGGCTCATTCTGGCAAGAACAAGATGAAATCGCGCCCGCCCTCGCTGACACACCGGATATTTTCATTCATCATGGCGGCGCGCGTGTGCTCAAGTTGATAGCAACCGATCAACACGGCTTCTCGTCTTTTCCGGTTTATTTGACAATAGATTCATCGACCGTCGCAACCGGGCCATTCAAAATTGAAGTCAACAAGAATTTTCAACCGCAGTTTTTACGGTTTGAAATCTCCTCCACGCAACCATTCGCGCAACCTCCGCAAGCCGTTTTTACCGCCGGAGATCACCGTATCGCGCCGCCGCTGATTGCGCAAGAACCGGAACGTTATCTCGGCTTTGTGCCGCTTGCGGATATTGCAGCGGATTCCGTGCGGCTGCAGGTCGCCGCGCAGAACAATGCCGGCGCCAGCGCTTCATGGACCGAGGTTTTTTCGAATCGCGCAATCCGGCCGCGACAAGCCACGACATTAAGCGCAAACGATCATAATATGCGCGTGCATTTCAACGCCTCTGCGGTTTATTGGCCGATTCATGGCCGAGTGACTATCGCGGCCGCCGCCGGGCCGATCGGCGCCGTTTACCGCATCGAACCGCAAGATGTTCCGCTCAACAGCGGCGCGACCATCGAAATAAATTATCCCGATTCCACGCCAAATCCGAAACAACTGGCAGTGGCATATCTCGATAAAGAAAAGAAATGGCAATTCCTTGACAATAGATTGAATGTGCAGCAACGCACCGTTTCTGCCAAAGTTTTCAGCTTGCAGGATTATACGATTATTCGTGACGATCAAGCGCCCACGGTTCAGATAAGATTTCCGTCGGCGGATGGCGTGATCACCAATCGCCGTCCCAAATTTATCGTCACGGTGGATGATAGCGTTTCAGGTTTTGAGTCGGAACGCAGCCTTGAAATGCGTTTGAATGGCAACAAAGTGATTGCCGAGTATGATCCGGAGGTGAAATTACTCACCTACCGTCCCAAGGCGAATTTGACTCCAGGCAATTATATTCTCGCCGCGCAAGCGCGTGATCGCTGTGACAATGTCACACGGCGGGAAATCAAATTTACCGTGCAATAGTTTTTTAAAAGTATTCGGCTGCGCCGGGCGCAGGAGGCGGTTTGCTTCCTCTTCGGGTTTACAATCCAAGTTTCCGTTTGCCGCTTGTCAACTCTCTGTTGCTTGCGGTCAATCTCGTGGTATTTTTTTATCTGATGGCATTACCCGGGCAGGAGGTGACTAATCTTGTGTTGAAATACGGCGCTGTGCCGGAAAAAGTATGGCAGGGAGAGAGTTGGTGGAGTGTGTTGACCGCGATGTTTGTGCATGATGTCAACCGTACGCCTCACATCATTCTGAATATGTTGACGCTGGCGATTTTTGGGGGCAACATCGAAGGCGCGCTGGGACATTTCCGGTACCTGGCTTTCTACCTACTCGGCGGCCTGATTGCCGCCATGACACACGTTTCGATCTGGCATGGCCAGTCCGCCGCGATGATCGGCGCAAGCGGCGCGATTAGCGCGGTGATGGGCGCTTATCTCGTCATCTATCCGCGTTGCACGGTTTTGTTTTTTACGCCGTTTTTAGGATTGATGCGTCAGCCGGTCCTGGTTTACATGTTCATCTGGTTTGCCGTGCAGATCGGTTATGGATATGTTCGGCTGAAGCAGGGCGATGGCGGCGGTGTGGCTTGGTTCGCACACCTCGGCGGTTTTGTTGCAGGCATCGCCCTGGTGAAACCGCTGCAGATACTCAAAATCCATTCCTCACGTCGGCAAGCTCATGTCGCCGCGCCTGGTCGTGTCGGCCAGGATCGTCAAACTATTTTGTAATCGCAAACGGAGTGCGATGCTTCTCTTTTTTTCTCCCCGAAGAAAAACGTTTGCTCCGTCTAACAACCCATCCTTCGCTTGTTCCCTCAGTCAACTCTTCTAAACACGAGGCAAATCACTATGATAACATTGCACGTAGAATTGGGCGCCCGGCGTTATCCGATCTTGATCGCGCCGGCACTTTTGGCGCAAACCGGGGAACACCTGCGGCGCTTTGATGCTGGCTCACGTTTTGTAGTTATCACGAATGAAATCGTTGATCAGTATTATGGTGAACGCGTGATGCTGAGCTTAAGCCACGCAGGACTAACCGCGGATAAAATTAGCGTTCCTGACGGCGAGCCTCAGAAGTCTCTCACCACGATCGATTTCATCATTGGGCGCATGTTGGAGCTGCAGTGTGATCGTCAAACCGTGGTGCTGGCATTGGGCGGCGGCGTGATCGGCGATCTTGCGGGCTTTGCGGCCTCGTGTTATATGCGTGGTACTCCGTTTATACAAATGCCGACCACTCTGTTGGCGCAAGTTGATGCGAGCATTGGAGGCAAAGTGGGCGTCAATCATCGCCTGGGCAAGAACATGATCGGCGCGTTTCATCAGCCCAGGCTGGTGCTGATTGATATCGAAACGTTGCACACGTTGCCGCCGCATGAAATCGCAGCGGGCTTTGCGGAGATCGTCAAACATGCATTGATTTATGACCGCCCTTATTTCGAATTTTTGGAAAACAAGCGGGACCGCATTATGGCCGTGGAGGAGGAAACGATGACGGAGGCCATCCGCCGCAGCTGTGAAATTAAAAGCGAGATCGTCAGCCGGGATGAGCGCGAAGCGGGTTTGCGCGGGTTGTTAAATTTTGGTCACACGATTGGGCATGCTTTGGAGGCAGCTCACGGTTTTACCGGCCTGCGCCACGGCGAAGCAGTTTGGATTGGCATGCTGGCAGAAGCCTATATTGCAACAAAATCGCAATATTTGGCGGATTCGGAGTTTGCGCGGTTGGATAAATTTCTGCGCAACCTTCCGCTATCCATACAATTGGGCGGTATTTCTATGGACGAAATAGAGTATCTGATGGCACGCGATAAAAAAAATGCTGCCGGCGCCATTCGCATGGTTATGTTGCAAACCATCGGTCAAGCGACACTCACAGCCGAATGGCAGACAGATTGCCTCGCGGAGGCGATCCGCTATGCGTTGGCGGCGTTTGAGGATGGACGAGAGTTTCAGTGAAAGTAAGAGACCATGAACGAGCTTTTTTATTTTACCTTTGCCGATTTGATGATTCGAGTGGAATACCATGCCGACGCCAATGCGCTGCGCTATGCCAGCCATCGGAAAGTTACGTTTGAAGAACGGGTTCTCGTCGAGCAATACCTGCTGTCAAATGTCGCGTTGAAAACTGATTATTATAAAAAGCAGCCGGCGCTTTTCATCTATCTCGGCCTGGAGCAGCAACTGGCAAAGGAACTCAATCTCTTTCATCTGAAAAGCACCTTGCGCAAACTGGCGGCCAAGGAGAAAAACGTCAACGCCTCGGTCGAAGGATTGATCAACCAGTCGATGTCGAATTATTATTTTGAACAAATCGGCGATGCCATTGTTACTCTGCGCCGCGAAGTGGAACAAGGGCGCGATTGTGAAAGCATCGCGCCGCTTAAAGCTAAAATGGAAGAACTGGTCAGGGCTTATAACCTTCATTCGAATCAAAATATCACGATCACGGAAGTCATCCCGGTTGAGTTACAGCCCTTTTTAGGACTCCGGCGCGATTCTCAAACCGCCGTTGCAAGAGTTTCATCGCAAGAGTCTTAAAAAAATGCTGGTGCAAGGACGCAACACTACTCAGGAGAGCTGTTATGAGATGGGCACGCCTTAATATCATTCTCACCGCCGCCGTCGTCAGCATGTTCGCGGGTCTCGCGGACGCGCAGAGCTTGCCGCAAGGTTTCTTGTTCGGGCTGAGCGGGGGTACGCAAAAGCTGGTGACCTACAACAAGCGCTCGGGCCTTGGTCTCGGCGTCGAAGGACTGTTGGGTCAGCGTTTCTCCAGCCGCTTTGGCGGTAGCCTGGTTTTGGGCTTCGCCACGGTGCCGTTTAATTTCCCCGGCGTCACTTCGGCGGGGACGCGGCAGTCGGTTGCAGTCAAATCCTCGCTGCTCTATGCACAGCTTTTGTTTGATTATGAAATTGTCAATACCGGCAAGCTGCATCCCTATCTCATGATCGGCGCCGGCGGCATGAATTACAAAGGCTTCCGGCCCGCCATTCAGCAGGCAACAAACAAGCGCATTAATGATGGCAGCGCCCTTGCCGGTTTGGGTGTGCGCTACCTGGTCTCGCCCACCGTGGCCTTGAACCTCAACGGCGCTTTTCATTATACCACCAGCCAAAATCTCGATACGCAGCCTGGCGGCCCGGATAATTATGCGAGCATGCGTTTCGGCATCACGAAATTTCTCGGCCGTTCTGCCGCCGAAAGCCCGCTTGATGAAACCTTCAGCGATTTGAGCGTATTCGACGAATCGTCCGGGGAAGTGGCGGCACGTGAGGCATCGCGCAGCGGCGACGATTTGCAGACTCTCCTGGCGGATTTGGAGGGCTCTGACGGTGAAAGCTCTGATCTTGAGACCCTGGACAATGCCCGGCGCGACGATATGGAAGAATACATCCGCTTGAAATCGCAAGTTGAAGAAATCAATCAGGAAATCGACAGCAAAGAAAGCGAGATTTCGTCGCTGCAAGCGGCTCTCGTTTCACAAAAGAATCAGGCCGTTGGTTTGGAAAAGAATTTGCAGAAAATGCCGAAGATGACGGCCGCGGCGCCGCCGGCTGCCCCGTCCAGCAGTTTTTCCCGGGCATATGAGGATGCCCTGAACAGTTTTTATCTCAAGCGATACGCTGAAGCGAGTGAAAAATTTTCGGCGTTGCTCAGCCAATTCCCCAATCATAGCCTGGCCAGTAATTGCTATTATTGGAGAGGCGAGGCGGAGTATCAAATGGGCAACCCGCAAGCCGCGATGGCTGACTTCAATAGAGTACTCGAATATTCAAAGTCGCTCAAACGGGATGATGCCTTGCTGATGTTGGGCCAATGCTATACCAAGCTCAATCGTCGCCAGGAGGCGCGCGAAGCTTTCGATCGGTTGATTCAGGAATTTCCGAGCAGTGAATTTGTGGCCAAGGCCGAAGAGCTGCGGGACAAAATCTGAATACGCCAGCAGCGATGATCGTGAAATGACTTCGTGAGGGACTACTTAGGACAGATTCATATCATCAGGCCATTTGGAGGCACATTAATATGAGATTATTATTTAGGACAGCTCTGGCGTTGGCGGGCGTTCTTTGGGCGAATGTCTTCAGCCAAAGCAACGTCGGGCAATTTTCGATCGGCCTCTTGGGCGGGCCGATCAAAATGGCTGGGGACGTCGTCGATTTCTCGACGGTCGAGCAATGGATCGGAATTTCCAGCCGCTATGTCTATACCGATCGCGTCTCGTTTGGCGTGGAAGCCGCCGGCGGATGGGTGCGCGCCTGGAACGGCCAGGGCAGCATGTTCAATTCGGCCAATTCCCTGCCATTCAAAACGAATTTAATCGCACTCAACGGCAACGTTTATATCTTTCCGTTTCGGAGCCAGCGTTTCTCGCCTTTTGTCAATGCCGGCGCCGGGTTTATTTTTTGGGATGTGCGCGATCTACGCGCCTCGAGTGGCGGCACCTTTGCCAACGGCACACGCATTCGCAGCCAACTCAGCCCCTCATTGAGCGGCGCTCTCGGCTTCGATTATCATTTCAACGATCGTTTTGCGCTGACGAGTCTCGCGCGCCTGCATGGCATGTTGAAAGGCCGGCAGGATACCAGCGGTTTGCAGGGCAACCTCGGCGGCACAGGCGACGCAAACTATCTTGTCGTGGAAGGCCAGTTGGGGCTCCGCTATAGTTTTGGCGGAAGTCCGCGCGCGCAATCTCCGGACGAAGATTTGTTCAGCAGCGAGGAAGCCTCGCCGTTCGGCGATCCCTCCGACGACGCTGCTTTCGGCGACGTCTCTCCCTCTGAAGAGGCGGCTCCCTTCGCAGCCAACAGCGCAGATTCGGGCATGGCGTCCGATCTGGATATGCAGGAATACATTCGCCTCAAATCGTTGTCCGATGAGTTGACGCAAGGCATCGAATTGAAGGAACGCGAAATTTCCTCCCTGCAAGAAACCCTGTTTGACCGGAGAACGAAGCTCAGCGATTTGGAGAGCGGCAAGATAAGCGCAAGCAACGGCGGCGTTGGCGCGGATCGCAGCGTGACCCAACCTCGCATGGATGCCGGCGCAATGACCGGCTCGACGGCAAGCTTCTCGCTGGCTTATGAAAGAGGCTTGAGCCTGCTGACGGCGAAACGCTATCAGGATGCCATCAACATCTTTTCAGAGTTGGTGACGCGCTTTCCGTCTCATGCGTTGGCCAGCCATTGCCATTATTGGAACGGCGAAGCTTATTTTAATTTGGGCAATTATCAAGCCGCCATTACCGCGCTCAATAATGTGCTGCAATCCTCCCTGTCATTGAAAAAAGATAATGCCCTGCTGTATTTGGGCCGCAGCTACGTTCAACTCAATCGTACGGATGAAGCCCGCCGCGTGTTCAATCAGTTGATTCAAGAGTATCCCACCAGTGAATTTGTCGGAACCGCAGAGGAAATGCTGGCCAAGCTTTGAGGGCGAGGCCGTTACTTCGGCTAAGATAGCCGCCGTTTTCTGCTCAGGCGGAGGCGGTTGAGAATAATCTGAATTAGGACGATGAAGAGGCGATCACAAGGATGAAATCAAATCGCTTGCCGGTCATTGCATGTTGTGTGGTCCTGGCTGGTATGAGTTTGCCGGCGCGCAGCCAAGATTTGAGCGGGCGCTGGCTCTATGGTTTTAGTTTGAGCACGCAAAAATTCATTGGCAATCAAAGTGATTCTGCCAACGTTCTGCTCTCCAGCGGTAATGCCGCCACCGGCCGGGTGGCGCAGGCCGGATACGGCCTCGGCGTTGCCGGTTCGCTGGAACGCCGTTTTTCCTCTCGTATGGGCTTGGGATTATCGCTTGGCTATGCGACCCTGCCGTTCAGCCTCCAGTTGAACTTGCCGAATTTCACCGCCACTTCTGCTCTTCGCACCCAATTGCTTTCTAGCGAATTATTGTTCGATTATGAGCTGACCAGCCACATGCTCTTTCGTCCTTATTTCATGCTGGGCGCCGGCTATCTCAACTTTCGTGTAGCAGATTCCAAGCGCTTGCACGGCGGCAAAGGCTTGATCGGCGCAGGCGCGCGTGTGAAGATTCGTCCGCACATGATGCTAAATGCCAGCCTCGCGTATAATTTCCAAGCGAGTGACAATCTTGACGCGGCCAATAACGGCAAACAAGATGCCTTTGTGAGCGCGCGCCTGGGTGTTTCTTTTATCACGGGCGGCGCAGGTTATACTCCGAAAGATCTTTTCAGCAAAAACCGCGCGCGCGAAAATCGAGCCGAACCGGCAAGCATCACATCAAACGAAGTCGAGCCTGCTGCTCGCACCAAAAAACAAAGCGCGAGTGAAAGTGAAGGCGAAAGCAAGAATACCCTCGCAGCAAACACCGCCTCTGCGCGCGGCAATAAACTTTCCAATGCTTCGACATCCGATTTTACCCAAGCCGGTAAAACCGCAACCGCGTTGTTACCGCAATCCAACACCGACAAGTCCGCAGCGACTGCGAGAGCAAAAGCGCCAAGTTTCCCCGTTGCGTATGAACAAGCCCTGCAGAGTTATTATGCGCAACAGTATGCCGCGGCGGCGCAGCAATTCTCCCGCTTGATTACAAGCTATCCGACGCACGTCTTGATTCACAATTGCCATTATTGGCTGGGCAAAGCGCAATTTGAGCTGAAAGACTATCCGGCAGCAATCGTCTCGTTCAATCGCGTGTTGCTGGCAACGAAGTCAGCCAAGCAAGACGATGCCTTGTTTTTGCTTGGCAGCAGCTTGCTGCGTGTGCGCCGTCCGGACGAGGCGCGTCAGACATTACAGCGTCTCGTGCAGAGTTATCCCGAAAGCGCGCTTGCGGGAAAAGCCAAAGAATTGCTCGCGAAGATGTAAAACGGCGCAAACACTTTATGCCAGGCGAGCAGTGCGCGTCCGAGCCGGAACCGAAGAACAGCCGCTGATAAACATCAGTTTTAATTCGATCACCTTCCTGCCTTCACCCTTGCGGTTTAGGGCCTGCCTTATTATATTCGCGCCGTAATTTGGGCAAAAATTTAACGTTGCAATTTCTGAATTATCCTCATGCGAAACATTGCGCTCGCGGTGATTTTCGGCGTCCTTTTCCTGGGCATGCTGTATCTGGCTTTTGGCGGCTCGCGTCCGGATCCGAATGAACTGATTATTTGGACGCAGGATTTTGCTCCCGGCCGGGTGGTGTTGGATTCTTTGCTTGCCAAATTCAGCCGTGAGAATCCCGGGCTTACCGCCAAGCAAATTTATTATGAAACCGAGGAATTGCGCAGCAATTACATCATCGCGGGTCTTGGCGGCAGCGGCCCGGATTTGCTTTATGGCCCGGCCGACATGGTCGGTCCGATGCACGTCATGAAATTAATTCAACCGCTGGACAGTTTGCTGAGTGAAGACGAATTGGCAGGCTTCGACCCGATGGCGCGCGTGCGCTATAAGGGCCATTTGTACATGCTTGCCGATCGCGTCGGCAATCATCTCACTCTGGTTTACAACAAGAAAATTTTGCCGCATCCGCCCAAAACCACGCATGAACTTCTCGAGATGGGAGAACGGCTTTCTCAAGATACTGACGGCGACGGCAAGTATGACAAGTATACTTTGGCGTGGAATTTTATTGAACCATTTTTCTTCATCCCCTTTTTGGGCGGTTATGGCGGCTGGGTGATGGATGAAAATGCACGTCCGACGCTCAACACCGAAGCCACGATCCGGGCCTCGCAATTTATTGCCCTGTTGCGCGAGAGAAAAATCGTCCCGTATGAATGTGATCTCGATCTCGCCAATCAACTGTTCAAACAAGGCAAAGCCGCCATGGTGATCAATGGCCCGTGGAGCTGGGGCGGATACATCGACGCCGGCGTCGATATTGGCCTGGCGCGCATTCCGCAAGTGAGTGAAACCGGCCTGTGGCCGACCCCAATGGTTTCCGCCACCGGCTTTTGTTTGAATGTGAACAGCAGCGGCGAGCGCCGGGAAAAGGCCCTGAAGCTTTTGCGTTTTCTGACCGAGCCGGAAAATGAGTTGCAATACACCTATGCCCTGCGCGCCATTCCGTCGCGTTTGGAAGCGCGCCAGGACTCGATCTTCTTGCAAGATCCGATCCTGATCAGCTCGCGGGATCAAATTACCGTCGGCCGGCCCATGCCCATTGATCCTGAGATGCGCGCGATCTGGGACGCCATGCGGCCGGCGTATCAAAGTTTGCTCAACGGCCGCCTGACGCCGGAACAGGCTGCGCTTAAAATGCAAACCGACGCTGAAAAATTGATTCGTGAAATGTTTGCGCAGTGAGTTGATGATTCCGCATAAACGTTTTGAATCAAGCAATCTGCTGAAACGGAGCTTTCGTGAGCCTCGCCGATCTCGCTAAAAACTTTCGTGAGAACAAGCTCGCATATTTTTACGTCCTGCCTTCGTTCCTGGTGTTGGGTTTTGTCGTTCTCTATCCGTTTATCTACAACATCATCATATCGTTCTCGAACATGAGCCTGACCAATTTCCTTGATTGGAAATTCGTCGGTTTCGAACAATATGTCAAAGTTTTTGCGGAGCCGCAGTTCTATGTATTGTTCTTGAAAACCATTGCCTGGACCGTGGTCAATTTGTTTTTTCATGTCACGATCGGCGTGTCACTGGCATTGTTGCTGCACCGGCCGTTGCCCGGGCGCGCGATTTTCCGCACGCTGTTGATTTTACCCTGGGCCGTGCCGCAATACATCACGGCATTGACCTGGCGCGGCATGTTCAACTATGAGTTCGGCTCGATCAATCTCATCATGCAGAAAATCCTCAATCTCGCGCCGGTGCAATGGCTGTCGGATCCGTTCTGGGCCTACACCGCTGCGACGATTACCAACATCTGGCTCGGCTTTCCGTTCATGATGGTGATTGCGCTCGGAGGTTTGCAGTCGATTCCAAAAGAATTATATGAAGCCGCTGACGTCGATGGCGCGAGTTCGTGGCGGCAGTTCTGGACCATCACGGCGCCGTTGCTCAAGCCCGTGATGGTGCCGGCCATCACGCTGGGCGTGATCTGGACATTCAACAACTTCAACGTCATCTGGCTGGTCAGCGACGGCGGCAAGCCCGCAGATTCGACGCATATCTTGGTGTCTTACGTTTATCGCCAGGTGTTCAATTATTATCGCTACGGCTTTGCGGCGGCGCTGTCGCTGGTGATTTTCGGCATTCTGCTGGTGTTCGG
This sequence comes from uncultured Cytophagia bacterium, assembly GCA_964457925.1. Lineage (GTDB taxonomy): Bacteria > Zhuqueibacterota > Zhuqueibacteria > Zhuqueibacterales > Zhuqueibacteraceae > Coneutiohabitans. The sequence goes on along the minus strand of CAYWGH010000030.1, from coordinate 23,305 downwards.
CATTCGTTTCATCAAACAAACGAAGGCGACGGAAACGGTGTATTGAATTGAAAACAACAACCCATGTCTGCAACGATCTATCGCGGCCAACGCGGCAGCTATCAAACCGATGATCCCCGCCCCATCGCCTACGGCCGGGTGAGTGTGCTGTTGGCAGGCACGGATGACGCTGGCAAAAAAGTTGCGCTCAAAGTATTTCGCGAAGCCCCCGAGTTAAAGCTGGAATTCGCGCGCGAAATCGCGGCGCAACAGGCGATGAACCATCCCAACATTCTGCCGGTGCTGGATTACGGCGAACATGCGGGGCCTAATGCCGCGCCGTTTTTGGTGATGCCGTTTTGCGAGGGCGGCAGTTTGCGCAATTTGATGCAAGGCCGCGATTTTCTTGCGCCCGCCACCGCGTTCAATATTCTCGATCAAATCGCGCTGGCCGTCGATTACGCGCATCAAAACGGGCTGGTGCACGGCGACATTAAGCCGGAGAATATTTTATTTCCGCAGCAGGCCACGCATGCGTGTTTGTCCGATTTTGGCGCGGCCAAATATTTTCCGGTGATCGGCAAGATTTCCACGGCCACCGCCGCCGAGCATCGCGGCACCATGACGTACCTTAGCCCGGAAGAGATTCAATATGCGCGGCAATCTCCGGCCTCGGATATTTATGCTTTTGCCGTGGTGGCTTATGAGATGTTCACCGGAAAATATCCGTTCAAAATCGATGCGCCGCTTTATCAATTGCTCACCGCAAAAGTCGAAGGCAAAGTCATCGATCCGGTTGAATTCAATCATCATTTGCCGGCAGCCGTCAAGCAGGCGTTGCTGACCGGCTTGCGCGTTGATCCCAAACAACGCCCGGCTTCGGCGCGTGACTTCTGTCGCATGCTGCGCGAGGAAATGAAACCCTCGGTTCCGGTGGGTGCGCCGGAAAACTCCGAAGCAGAGCCTGCGCCCGGCAAGTCAAACGGTTTCTGGTCTGCGCTTTCGCCCACGCAAAAAGTCGCAATTGTCAGCGCCCTCATCACCGCAGCCGTGGCGATCGTAACCGCTGTTATCAATATCATTCCCGAGCTGGTGAAGAAATGATTGGGAGTCTGCCTCATGCCGAAGCTTGAAAAGACGACGTCGACCCCGACCTATGTGTTGATCTATGCTGTTCTCATTGTCGTCACCGCGCTTACGATTTATCCGGTGCTGCAAGTGATCGGCGTATCGCTGCGGCCCAATGACATGCTGCACACCACTTCGTTGCGGTTGATACCGGAGGATGCTTCATTCGAGTCCTACCGCCAGCTTATTGCCATTGACAAAAATGTGCGCGGCAAGGTTGCTTTGGGCTGGCACAATAACGGCCTGCTCGGCGCGTATCGCGCCTTGACGCGGGAGAAACCTTTTGTGGGCTGGCTGTTGAACAGCACGATCGTTTCATTTTTGGTGACGATGGTGAGTGTTGTGTTGGCCAGCACGGCCGGTTATGCGTTTTCACGCTACAAATTTGTGGGCCGCGATGCCAGTTTGATCGCGCTGATCACAACGCAAATGTTTCCGGTCACGATGTTGTTGTTGCCGTTGTTTTTGATGCTCATCAAGCTGAAAGTGTACAACACGTATTGGGGATTGATCATTGCGTACACAGCTACGGCGCTGCCGTTTACGATTTGGCAGATGAAAGGCTATTACGATACCGTGCCCTACAGTTTGGAAGAAGCCGCGCGCATTGACGGGTGCAGCCAATTCCGCACGTTTTATCAAATCGTGCTGCCGCTGGCGGCGCCAGCATTGGTGATTACGGCGCTGTTCAGTTTCATGACGGCGTGGAGCGAGTATCTCGTTGCCGCCGTCATGATCAATGACAAAGCGCTCTACACGCTGCCCATCGGTTTGAAGCAGTTTCAATCGAATTTCGAAACGCAATGGGGGCTTTATGCGGCCGGCGCGGTGATGGTGTGCATTCCCGTGGTGACGCTGTTTCTCATTCTCAGCCGCTGGCTGATTTCGGGTTTGACTCTGGGAAGTGTGAAGGGCTAATCGTGTTACAAAAATTTGTAGCAGAACTGACTGAGACCGCCATTCAGGCGAATCTTGTGAAGTATACGACATTATATCCGCAACTTCACCAGGTCCCTTCGGCATGGCATATTAGATGGCTGATGAAATCGCTTTAGCTCTGTCATTCAGCAGGAATCCAGTGAAGCACCAGTATGGCCGCACGCACTGGAAAAAGCCAATCCGATGAAATAAATGATAAGATCAAATACCTGCTTTTGTAAAGGTAGAGGGTTTTATTTATTTTTTTGGCTACGGGGAAATCATCATGGAACTGGCGCTTTTGCAGAAAGATATCATCATAAATATTATCTCAAGCCTGCTCGGAGCCGCACTCAGCATTCTTGCGACAATTGTTATTCGATATTTTAGGCTCAACCGCCCCATTCGAAAAATTTGGAATAATTTAATCCAAGACGATGAAAAATTCTCTTTTATCACAACAGCGCTTGTAACCTCCGAGCATAAGATTTACACGGCAGTCCCGTCTGCGGAGTTTACGGCCTTATCTGATCTTTTGGCTCAATTTAAAAAGGTCTACAAGAACATTGAGTTTGATCACTATCCTTCCGGCAAGTTTCCCTTTTCCAAGATCGGCGGCCCGTTACTGCTTGTGGGAGGGCCACGTCACAACGATATAACCAAGCTCCTGTTTGAACGTGTTCATCTACCGGTACGCTTTGATGGACATAGTTTGGTCGACAAAGATAATGTGCGCAGCACGCCGCTTGCCATTAATCAAACGATTATCAAAGATTATGGCATGATTATCAGCATTCCCAACCCGTTTCATGATAATAATCGAATCATACTCCTGGCGGGCTGTCATGCTTATGGAACAAACGCTGCAATTCGAGCGATGACTTGGCCGTTTCTCAAGGAAACGTTGAAGCATATCTCTTCGCCAGATTATGCTGTTGTTGTGGAGGCTTTGGTCGTAAACGAGTTTGTCAGCAAGCCCAAAATTGTAAAAGTTTTTGAAATTACGGAGCTCGTTGGCGCGAGCATGCCTGTTATCGAATCCGCGCATCCCATCTGAATTTAATGTCTGCAAGAGTTCCAAGAAACACTATAAGCCGGCTCTTCCCTCCATGGAAAAACTCTTCATCATCAAAATCGGTGGAAACGTTATCGATCAACCCGGGGCCTACGCCGCCTTTCTCGACGATTTTGCGCAAATTGAGGGCAAGAAAATTTTAGTACACGGTGGTGGCAAACTCGCCACAGACCTTGCCAGGACTCTCGGCATTGAAACCAAAATGGTGGAAGGCCGGCGCATTACGGATGCGGAAACACTCAAGGTTGTAACTATGGTGTACGCCGGTTTGATCAACAAAAGTATTGTCAGCGGCCTGCAAAGCCGGGGTTGCAATGCCCTGGGTTTAACCGGCGCTGATGCGGACGTCATATCTGCGAAGAAGCGGCAACACCCAACGCTCGATTACGGCTTTGTCGGCGATATTGCGCGCGTCAACACGGCGACGATTATGTCGTTTTTGCATGCTGGCATTTCTCCGGTTTTTGCGCCGCTGACGCACGACGGCCAAGGCATGATGCTCAACACCAACGCCGATGCCATTGCCGCGGCGCTGGCCGGCGCATTGTTACTGCATTTTAAAACGAGTTTGATTTATTGCTTCGACAAAAAGGGGGTTTTGGCGTCCACCCAAGAAGACAGCGTTATTCCCCGCCTGACGCTTGCCCGCTATCATGAACTGCGCAAAGCCGGTATCATCTCTCAGGGCATGATTCCCAAGTTGGACGAGTCCTTCGCCGCTTTGCAAGCCGGAGCGCAAGCCGTCATTTTATGCCATGCCTCTCAAATTCGCCTTGCTGCCGGCGGTGAAACGCCGGTGGGAACCCGCCTGAGTTTGTGACGGAACCGTAATTTTATGCCGGCAGGAATTTTCAGCGATTTTCCTGTACTGACGGTATAAAAGTATGACCAGAAAAGGCTTGAGGACTTCATTTATTGATTGATGAATCGGTAACGCCGCCTTGTTCATGCTGATTGAAAAGCTTCAACGGTATGCAGACGCGTTATTTGCCTGCCTCGTCGAGCGGGAGCAAAGCCTACAGCCCGAAGGCGCAATCACGTGGCTCTCGATGTTGAGGGCAGATGAGCTTGCGCTTTTTTCATTTGATCCCCAGGTTTGCAATCATACAGCGCTTGTTTGAGATTATGGAAAACGAAGAACGTCACAACGGCGACGCCCTTCTTGACGCCCTGTCGCGCATCAGCACGGTTATCAATACGCTGCAAGAGTTCGACGTTTTGCTCGAAAAGATCATGGATATCGCGGTCGAGACGGTGGGCGCCGAGCGCGGGTTTATTTTATTGAACAACGAAACCGGCACCCTGAAGGTGCGTATTGCGCGCAACATCACGGAAGAAAAAATTCAAGACGTGGCGCGCATCTCCAGCAGCGTGGTGCGCCAGGTGTTGCAAACCGGCGAAGCGGTGTTGATTTACGACACCGAGAGCGAGGGCGCATTCGAAGACATGCACAGCATCGTCATGTATCAGATTCGCTCGATTGCCTGCGTGCCGTTGAAAATCAAGGAACGGCGCATCGGCGCGCTCTATCTCGACAGCATCAACCATCGCAGCGGCTTCACGCAAACCAGCATTCCCTTCTTGATGACGTTTGCCAATCAGGCCGCCATTGCCATCGAAAATGCCCAGCTTTACCAGCAGCTTCAGGAAGAAAACCGCCAGTTGCGCAAAGAAGTGCAGCGCGTCAGCGGCTTTGCCGGCATCATCGGCGAAAGCCACAAGATGAAGCAGATTTTTGACACCATCAACAGCCTGCTGGATTCCGATGCGCCGGTGTTGATTCAAGGGGAAAGCGGCACGGGCAAGGAATTGGTCGCGCGCGCGCTGCACCATCACGGCGCGCGGCGCGAGAAAACGTTTGTCGCCCTGTTTTGCGGCGCGCTGCCGGAATCGTTGCTCGAAAGCGAACTGTTCGGGCACAAGAAGGGCGCGTTTACCGGCGCCATCAGCGATAAAAAAGGCTTGTTCGAGACGGCAGATTGCGGCACGTTTTTTCTCGACGAAATCGGCGATATCTCGCTCACGCTGCAAACGCAGCTTTTGCGCGTTTTGCAGGAAGGCGAAATCAAGCGCGTCGGCGAGAATCACGTGCGCAAGGTCGACGTCCGCATCATCACCGCCACCAACAAGAATCTTCAGGAAAAAATCAAAGACGGCTCGTTTCGCGAGGATTTGTATTATCGCTTGAATGTCATGAATATCTATTTGCCGGCGTTGCGCGAGCGCGCCGAAGATATTCCGTTGTTGGTGCAGCATTTTCTGCAATTGTTCACCGAAAAATACCGCAAGAATATTCACGGCTTTTCTTCGGCGGCGCTGGATCGTTTGACGCGCTATCACTGGCCGGGAAACATCCGTGAATTGCGCAACACCGTCGAGCGCGCGGTGGTGCACGCCAAGGGCGCATTGATCGGCGTGGAAGATTTGCGCCTGGCCGAGACCAACGGCCATCTTGCGCTTGCCTCCAACATGACGGTGGAGCAGCTCGTGCGCAAGCTGGTCGAGCAGACGTTGCAGGAAACGGGCGGCAATGTCACGCACGCCGCGCAGCGGCTGGGGGTATCGCGACGCTGGATTCAATACAAACAGAAACAGTGGCAATATGGACAGAATTGATGGTTACCAAATTTTTGCCGAGCTGAAAAACGGGCCGGTAACCACGGTCTTCAAAGCGTTCGATACCCGTCGCAATCAAGTCGTCTTGATCAAATTGCTGCAGGCGGAGGCGGCGATCAAGGAACACTGGCGGGCGCAATTCATGCAGGAAAGCCGGATTAGCGCGCAACTCAATCATCCCAACCTGCGCCGCACGCTGCATACAGGCACGCTCGCCGATCAACCCTACATCGTTCTGGAATATGTCGAAGGCCCCACGCTCGCCGAGCTGATCAAGCAGCACAAAAAACTGCCGATTGATTTGTGCATCTACATCGCCAAAGAACTGGCGCGCGCCATTGCCGCGGTGCATCGCAGCAAGGTTTTGCATCGCGACATCAAGCCGCAGAATATCTTCTTATCCATGAGCGGCGCGGTGAAGCTGGGCGATCTTGGTTCCGCGCACGAGCTGGCGGATGTCAGCCCGTTGACCATCGGCACGCCCGCCTACATGTCGCCCGAATATATTTTGGGGCAGGAGGTGGGAGAATCGAGCGATCTGTTCTCGCTGGGAGCCGTGCTTTATGAGATTCTCACCGGCGAAGTCGCATTTGTCAATCGCACGCTGGCCTCGACGTTGCTTCATGTGGTGAATTGGGATCCCGTACCCATCTCGAAATTGCGCCCGGAAACTCCTGCTGAACTCGTCATCACGTGCCAAAAGCTGCTCGCCAAGAAATCCGCCGAGCGTTACGGCAACGCCAAGGTTGTGCTGGACGATCTCAGTTTTTTAGGGCGCAGCTACGGCTTGAGCACCAACCAGCGTGATCTCGCGCAATTTCTGGAATCGCCGGAAACCTACGAAGGCATTGATTTGAAAGCGGTGGCGCAGCGGGATGCGGCGCGCATCGCCGGTTCGCGTTTGCAACGCATTCCAACACTGAGCTGGGGCGTGGCTGCGATTCTCAGCGCAAGCATGTTTCTGGCAGGCGTGCTTTTCATCAAGGGGCTCAAGGAGTATTTCTACGGTCCCCTTGTCAAACCCCCGTCCGGCAGCGTCACGGCGCCGTTGCCGCGCGCGTTCACCAGCGCCAATTGGGGCTATCTTGATTTACATGTCGGTTCCGAAGGAGAAGTCTTGATCGACGGCGAGACGATCGGCGACGGGCCGATGCGCGCCCTCCTAACGTTGCCGGTCGGCACTCATGAGATTGATATCAATGATCCGTTCGAGGGCGTGAAGAAAAAGAATATTACGATCAATTCCGGCGACACCTTGCGGTTGTGGATTGATTTGAACGAGCCGTGAGTGAGATCCCTGACGAAAGATTTCCAGTCGAATGATTTTTATCCTCCACATCTGCTTCCGGCTCGGCCTGGTCACATTGGCCGTTGCCATGCTGTTTGCCATTACCCCGCAGCAAAATCTCGAAACCATGTTGAATATTCTCCCCGCGACCATGGGGGGGAAGCCAATGCTGTTCATGACCCTGCCCTTCAGTGACCATCGCGTCTTTGTTTCAGCCTATCACTTTCCCGGATTATTACTCGCCCTGATTTTTGTACTGTTTCTCTGTGCGCGCACCGGCAGGGCGATTCTTGCAGCGCTGGCCAGAAACAAAAAAGCCGCGCTCGCCGGAACGGTATCGCTATTCATTTTTTTGTTTACGCTAACTCCGCGGCCGCCTGTGATCGGCGGGGAAATTACCTGGTATACCGTGGTCTATCTGCTGTGGGGATCACTCTGTTTGGGGCTGCTGCTGCACGGCCTCGGCCCGTTGGTTCAAGCGCTGAATCAGCGCAAACATTGGCGGCAAATGCTGATTCGAGCATGGAACAAAGCGGTGCAGGTTTTTTTAGGCACAAAACCTGCAATTTTTCTGGGTGTTCTATTTTTGATTTTTTTTACCCTGACGAATTTGGCCTCCTATTTTCTTTTTGAACACATACCGCATGTGATGGACAGCATCGCCCAGGTCTTTCACGCCAAGATTTTTGCCCTGGGCAAATTGACCGTTCCTTCGCCCGTGCATCGGGAATTTTTTGATCTCAAAAACCTTTATGATCAGAGCACGATTATTAACAACGGGAAGTGGTATTCGCAATATCCTCCTGGCCATTCCTTTCTCTTGATGCTGGGTGTATTATTTGATGCGCCCTGGATCATTAACCCATTGCTGGGTTCGCTGACCATTGTTATGCTTTATTTTTTGGGAAAGGAATTGTATGGCGAAAAAACTGCCCGGCTTACGGCTGTGCTTGGCGTGCTCTCGCCTTTCATTTTTTTTATGTCATCGGAGTTTATGAATCACGCCAGCACTTTGTTCTTCTTTGTATCATGCGTGTTTTCTTTTGCGAAAGCCATGCGTAATAAAAAAATCGGCTATGCTCTTCTCTGTGGTGCGTCTTTAGGAATGATCATAATTATTCGACCGTTGACTGCGGTGGCATTGGCAATTCCTTTCAGCCTTTACAGCCTCTGCCTCCTGCTGAAGCGATTCCGGGAGCATCTATTGCTGCTGGGGGCAATGGCGACGATGATTCTTGTTTTTGTGGGCATCACCCTCTGGTTTAATTTCATGACGAACGGCGATCCGTTTCTATTCGGCTATATTACTCTTCATGGACCTGATCATATGCCGGGTTTTGGTCATGCGGCTTGGGGTGACGCTCATACTCCAGCAATTGGGTTGCGCAAGACTCTTATGGATCTGAATGGTTTGAACAAATTTCTGTTTGAATGGCCGGTACCTTCGTTGCTCTTTGTTTTTGTACTATTCGCCTCGTTCAGCCGCAACAAATGGGACTACCTGCTGCTGATGGCATTCATCTCGCTCACAGCGGCCTATTTTTTTTATTGGTTTCATCAATGGTGTTTTGGCCCGCGTTTCCTATATGAATCTGCCGCTGCGCTGATCGTATTGACAGCGCGGGGGATTTTGCGGCTTCCCGCATTATTTCGAAAAATTCCGGGTGTTTCTATTTCGACGAGAAACGTGAGTGCTGCTACGGCGGCATTTGTTGCCCTATGCGTCTTGATCGCGGCCATTGGTAACCTCCCGTCGCTGACGCGATACTACGGGCATAATTTTGCAAATGTAAATGCTGAGATTCTAAAAACCGTAAAGGAAAAAGGAATAAAAAAGGCAATAATTTTTACACCGTCATACTACGGCAATGTACTGTCCGCCAATTCTCCTCTGTTGGACACGGATATCATTTACGCCAGAGATCTTGGCGAGAAGAATCATTTGCTCATGTCAGCGTTTCCCGACTACGAGTATTATCTTGCTGATGGCTCGAATATTCAATTGTTGGAGGCAAAGTAACCAGGCCATCTGTTTGAGTTTTATTGGTAGAGACGAAAGCAGGCAAAGGCGGCCTCGGCCGGCTGCGAACAATTAGGTTCCACTTCAGTAACGCACGCAGCGCGCGCACGCCGTCGCGCCAGGTAATCTTTTTTCCTTCATCATAGTCCCGCCCGGTGTAAGTAATCGGAATCTCATAAACACGATAACCATAGCGGAAGAGTTTAACCGTTACCTCGACTTCGAAATCGAAGGTGTAGGATTGGATGTCGAGCGCTTTGAAAGCATCCGCGCGGATAACCTTGAAGCCGGTTTCCATATCGGTCAAAATGCCCGAGGTGATAACGTTGGCCAAAAACGTCAGCAATTTGTTGCCCATATAATGCCAAAATAAAAACACCCGATGTGGCCCCAGAAACCGCGAGCCATAGACGGCATCTGCCCAACCAGCTTCGATTAGTGCAAGCGCTTGGGGGTAGTCTTCCGGATGATATTCCAAATCAGCATCTTGAATGACAATGACATCGCCTTGCACTGCCGATAACGCTGTCTTGATGGCTTGGCCCTTGCCTTGATTGCGTGCATGAAATAAACAGATAAGATTTTTTGATTGCCCCAGTTGCTCCAATATTTCTCGTGTGCCATCGGTTGAACCATCGTCAACCACAATGACTTGTTTGGCACATGGCACGTTCATGACCCGCGCGATAATCTGCCGGATGGTTTGTTTCTCGTTATAAACGGGAATAATAACGGATAGAGTCACCTCATATGCTCCTTCATTGGTTTTGACCCCGCTGGTATCGTGCCTGATATGGTATAATATAAATCTAGACGAAATCAAAGCATCTCTTTTAAGTTTTTCATCACAGCTCAGGTCGGTTAAAAAATACCGCTCCGGCACTGTAAATTCTTAGGTGATGAGTCGGCTTTCCAACATCTGCGTCCCTCTATCCAAAAAACAAAGCGCCCGGGCGGTGATATAAATAGGGGCTATTTTGCAATGAATACTTCACAGCGCTTACGCTTGCGGAGAAACCTGGTTGCTCGTATGGCAGCGAATGTTAGCTGCTCCGCGCATTTTTTCCGTTCATCCCAACCCTCACCAAACCGTAATGCCGGCTGCACGATTTGTAATCGCGCTGCTAAAAATCCTCGCAGCGCTGCGAAAGAATTTTGCAGTTTGCTGCGCCGGTGCGGCAAAGGTGCCGCTGGAGGGCCGCGAGCCAGAAAAAGCTTTTACGCTAATTGCTTGATATTGCAAGAGCCTTTCCGGATAAGCTTATAAAGCTGCAGCAACACGCCCGCGTGGTATGGAATTTGTCAAATGAAAAGTCATACATGGTGACGGCGTCTTTGTTACTCCATGTCAAGGACGGGTTATCATCTCGCCATCTCGCCCACATGGCATTCAGATGAATCTCAAAGGACTTGAGTCGCATACAACGGATGGTGTGCATCGTTGTGGGTAACATGTGTTGAGCGTGAAGCATGACCTTTGCAGTGCTGGCGGTACGTTGTCAGGCATGCTTCCCGCTTTTCATTTTAAAACGCTCATCTAGGGATTGATGAAGGGATTCTCTAATGGGCGTTTTTCTATTTGGGGGCCGAGCAGGCGGGCAAAAATCTGCAAATCGCCGGACAAGGACATACTATTACACACGCGGCTCGAACCTTGACGCGACAAGCCCGTCAAGCCTCGTGACAGCGTTACAAACAGCGGCAATGTTATGGCGCAACAACAGTTGATGCTCCTTGTTTTAGCGGCTCTGGTGGTCGCAGCGGCCATCGTAACCGGGATGAATCGCTTCACCGAGCAGGCGGACTCTGCTGAGAAAGATCAAATCCTGCTCACGGTGGTCAATCTCGCCACCCGCGCGCAGGCGTGGTATCACACACCGGCCGTGCTCGGCGGCGGCGGGCGGTCATTCGAGGATTTTTCGTTTGAGAAGATTCATTTCAAGCCCCATGACGGGCTCGGCACCGTGACGCTGTCCCATCGCATGCCGCACAGTTTGCGCGTCACCGGCGCCGTTCATACGGATACCGATTGGAGCATCATCGTCGAAGTCTACCCGGACTCTTTCGACGTTTCACACTGAACCCATATCAAATGAAGGAGGCTTATGCCGGGGAGTGATGCTAGTTTGCCACCTCCTGCAAGTTGCAAATATATCGGTAAACCGGCAGGCAAATTTATTGTGGAACACGGGAGCAAGATTTTGTACAACCATCAGTCAATTCTTTCAAGTATTCACCCATTTATTTAACAGGAGCACTGCACTATGGGTCAGCAGCAACTTTTATTGCTTATTCTCGCGGCCGTTATCGTCGGCGTCGCGATCACCCTGGGCATCAACATGTTTGCCCAAAACTCGGCGCAAGCCAACCAGGAAGCGGTTATGCAAGATGTTTTAACAATCGGTTCACGCGCGCAAGCGTGGTATCGTCGTCCAGTGCAAATGGGCGGTGGCGGACGTACCTTTGCAGGTATAGACCTTGCCGATCTCAACTTCCCAGCATCCAATGCCAACGGCAGCTACTCAGTGACTGGCACCGCAACCACGGTTACAGTTGTTGGTGTTGGTGTTGAGAATGGCGATGGCGTGGGTGCTAACACAACTATTACTGCCGTTATTCGGCCTGACAGTGTCCAATCGATGTCGATTGTCCCGTAAAGATGGCAAATTAAAGGGACAGGCTAGAACGGATTGTTGCCTGTCCCCTGCTTTTAGGTTTGATCAGAAGTTTGTTTGACAATATCAGGACGAATCTCGCTGTCAGGGAGAATGCCAACCCTTAATCGGAGCATTTCATTGTGGGACAGCAACAGCTTTTGCTGCTTGTTCTTGCTGCTGTGATCGTGGGCGCCGCTATTTTGTTAGGAATCAGTTTGTTTGGACAGGGCGCGGCGCAAGCCAACCAGGAAGCTGTGGTGCATGACATCATGAACATTGCTTCGCGCGCGCAAACCTGGTATCGCCGGCCCGTGGCCATGGGCGGAGGCGGAAGAAACTTTGCCGGCCTCAACGGCAATCTCGCCCCCATTAACTGGCCCGCGAGCAATATGAATGGCACTTATACCATTACAGGAGGCAATGGCACTTCTGCAACAATCACAGGAAATGGCGTCGAAGATGGAAATGGTGATGGAACGCCGTTGCAAGTGGTGGCTATCATTACCCCGGACAGTGTCACGAGCTTGACGATTACGCCTTAGAGAACACGCAAGGGACAGGTTGCCACGATAGACAGCTTGTCCCTTGTTTATGTATACTGAGCAGGGGTCAAGAGGCAGGGGGCAAGGGGCGCGTAACCCGTAACCAGCAACCTACGACCAACGATAACCGACAAATAATGAGCAACGAGTAACGAGTAACCAGAATCCAGTATCTAATAAATAATTATGGCCGAATTTCGTTATCAAGGCGTCACTCTCGCCGGCAAGCCGCTGCGCGGCACCATTCTCGCGCCCAACCGCCTGGCGGCCAGGAAGAAGATCGATGAGATCGTGGCCGAGCATCGCGTGCGCGTGCAGGCCTTGCACAAACGCGTGCATTTCGTGTATAAAGTGCGGCGGCCCGGCAATCAAAAAATCATCGACGGCGAAATCACAGCCTACACGCCCGAAGAAGTGCGCGAATCCCTGGTGCGCATGGGCTATCAGATCGTCCAGATTCGACGCAATTTTTTTCGCCCGAAATTAGGCGTGCCGCAAAAGGAAGTCGTGGTGTTCATTCGCCTGTGCGCGGATTTGCTGCGCGAACAGTTTCCATACGATGAGATTCTCACCATGCTGGCGAGTGACATGGAGAATCCCCGGTTGCGCGAAACCGTGATGGAGATTCACAAAGATTTGAAAATGGGCAAGGAGGGCCGCCAGGTTTTTCTCAAGCATGCGGACGTGCTGGGAAAATTCACGGTTTACATGCTCAGCATCGCCTCCACCAGCGGCAATATGGCGGAGATTTATGAAAACACTGCAAAATTTCTCGAGCGCTCTTCGGAGTTCAAGAAAGCCATTCGCAGCACGCTGTTCATGCCGGCATTCGTGGTGTTGGCCGCCATCGGGGCTTTGGTTTTTTATGTGATGTACATTTTCCCCAAGATTGCCGGCATGCTGCTCAAATACAACATCGCGGTGCCGCCGATGACGGCAGCGACCATGCAGGTGAGCGAGTTTTTTCAAAACAACATTATCTGGGTCATGCTCGCTTTTCTGAGTCCGATCATCGCGACGGTCGCGTATTTTCGCAGTGAGAAAGGCCGGGTGGTTTGGCATCGCATTTTGATCTCGATTCCAGTGATCGGCAAGTTGATTTATAAAACCAGTCTGGAAGTTTTTGCGCGGGTTTTTCATGCGTTGTACAGCGGCTCGGGCGAAAACATCGAAGTCATCAAGATTTCGTCGGAGGCGTGCGGCAACCGCTACATCGAAAAGCAGATCAAGGACATCGTTATTCCGTCAATGCTGCGCGACGGCCGCGGTTTGAGCGACTCGATGGAGCTTTCAGCGGTTTTTCCCAAAAACGTCATTTACACCCTGCGCAGCGGCGAAGAATCCGGCACGTTGCGCGAGGCCATGCTGCGGCTGGCCAATTTTTATGAAAAAGAAACCAGCCACAAAATGGGCCGGGTGGTTGACGTCATCAACTTGATTGTTTCGATTTTCATCTCGGTTTTGATCGTCGGCATCACGTTGATTTCGTCGGAAGTGGGATTCGTCTCGCCGAACATGCCGGGCACGGAAATGCGCGGCCGGTGATGTCCGTTGAGCTTTTCAGGTGATCAAGCTGGTACATTGTTGACCTGAAGAATGTATTCACGCCAGAATGTCATTCTGAAAGAATCTCGAGAAAATTCGTGCTTGGCTGCATGCTTCACAAGATTCGATTGAATGGCCTTTCGAAGGAGTTACCTTTACAAGCCGGGCACCAGCGTACTGGAGGCGTGGGTCGCCGAGCACTCGCCGCGGCAGAACATTTATAGATTTCCAATTTCGCCTGTCAAACGTGATCAGGCATTGCTATAAACGAGGTTTGTCATGGAACCGATGAGCATTCGTATCGGGCAAATTTTGCTGCAAAAAAAAATCATCAGTCAGACGATTTTGGAGAAAGCGATTCTGTCGCAGACGCAAGAACCACCGGGCAAGCAGCGCCGGCTGCAGCAGATTCTGGTGGATGATTTTCAAATCGATCGCCATCGCATTTACAGCGCGATTGCCGAGCTTTATGCCTTTAAAGAAATCGACCTGGCGGATGAAAAGCTTGGCGATACGCAGTTGGATTTTATTCGCAAGACCATTGATACCTGCACCGAGGAGGCGCGCTCAAGGCTGCTGAGCAAGCGCATTCTGCCTTTTCGCCTGAGCGCGAACAACAAGAATATTCTCACCGTTATTGCCGCCGACCCGTTGGATCGCGAGATTCCCCTGCTGCTCAAGGATTTGCCGTACACTCAAATCGAAATTGCCTACTGCCAATACGAGCAAGTCAACTCGCTGATTGACCGCGTCATTGCGTTCAAGAACGAATTTTTGCAGCAGCTCGAAGCCTCCCTGCAAAACGTGGAAGTGGTCAACGCCGAGGAAGAAGACAAGATCGACGAGGCGGCGCTCGACGCGGAAATCAATCGCAGCATGCTCACCAACTTGATCGAGGGCACGCTGGTGGAGGCTGCGCGCAAAGGCGCCAGTGACGTTCACATCATTCCGAAAGAGGGCAACGTCACGGAGTTTCATTTCCGTATTGACGGCAAGCTGCAGCTCTGGCATGCGCTGTCCACCGCCAAGCCTGAAGCCGTGGCCGCGGTTATCAAGGATCGGGCGATCAACATTGACCGGTTCAATCGCAATATCGCGCAGGACGGCTACATCCAGCGCAAGATCGACAATTATCACATTCGCTTCCGCGTCTCAGTGTTGCCCATCGTGGTTTCGGAATCGCAGCGGCGTTATGAGAGCATCGTCATTCGCGTGCTCGATGACCGCAAGGTGATCACGGATTTGAATCTCTTGGGCTTGCAGGAGCAGGCGGCGCGGGATTTCGACGCCGCCATTCGCCGGCCGCAAGGTGTGATCATCATCACGGGCCCCACCGGCAGCGGCAAGAGCACGACGCTGGTGGCGGCGTTGCATCGCATCATGGACCCGACCAAAAACGTGGTGACGGTGGAAGAGCCGGTGGAATATTTGATTCGCGGCGCGCGTCAGGTCAAGCTCGGCCCCAAATTGAATTTTGATCAAGCATTGCGCTCGATTTTGCGCCACGATCCGGACATTGTGATGGTTGGTGAAATGCGCGACTTGAAATCCGCTGAAATCGCCGTGAGTTTGGCGAACACCGGCCATATCACGTTTTCGACGCTGCACACCAACGATGCGCCCAGCGCGGTTTCGCGTTTGTACATGCTGGGCGTCGAGCCGTTCCTCATTGCCAATGCCATCAACCTGATTATGGCACAGCGCTTGGTACGTAAATTGTGCGAGCATTGCAAGCAGGCGACCAAGAACATTGACATGAACATGGCGCGTTTTGTCGGCTTTACCGAGCATGAAATCCGCAACACGGTTTTTTATCAGCCGGTGGGCTGTGACAAGTGTTACCAGGGATTCCGCGGGCGTCAATGCATCACGGAAGCGTTGTTGTTCACTCCGGAGATCCGGCAGATCATCTTGAAAAATGCCGAGAACATCGACGAAGATTTGATCCGCCAGGAGGCTATTCGCGGCGGCATGTTGACGTTGCGCGCCTCCGGACGCGAGCGCGTCAAAGCGGGAACCACGACCATTGAAGAAGTGGTGTCGGCGACGGTTGAATAAGATATACACGTTACAGCTTACACTGTATAAAGTGCAAGGAGTAAGGTGTAAAAATGCTGGGTTGTAGAAACGTGAATACAGGCCATGGGATATCGCGAACTTCTTTTGGTGTTGGTGAGCACGGTGCTGCTGACGCTGCTGATTACGCAGATCAACAGCAACAATGTCGAGGGCCGGGAAGCGTTGCAAGACTTGAGCGTCTATCAAGCGGCGGCCTCAGTGGCGCAGCAATTCATTGAGGAAGCCAAAGCGAAAAAGTTCGACGCCAACGTGGGCGTGATCGATCCGGCGGATATGCCGGACGGGTTTACTCATTGGAACGGGCTTGGGAAAAATCCCTCGGAGAATTATCCCGCCCTTAACGACGTCGATGATTATCACAACATGACCCGCACGGTTTATGTCAGCGGCAACAACGCCAATCTCACCGGCACCAGCGGCATTCCGTTCAACGTCAACATTCAGGTGCACTACGTGAGCGAGGCCAACCCGGATTCGACCGTCAACACCGAAACCTATCTCAAACGCATGACGGTGACGGTGACAAGTGCCTGGCTGCCGAGCGGCACCAACGTTACGATGAAACACGTTTTCAGTTATTTTGGTGTGAATATGTGATTGCGGGCTTAGGCCGGTAGAAGGAATTTTACGCATGGGATCCTGGCTTACATTGGTTGCGAGTATCGTGATTGGCGGCATGGTGCTGGTTTCTTTTCAGCAGTTCAACAACGATGTCAGCCGCGATTTGCAGCTCGACACGCTCGACCACATCGCTTATGGCGACATGGATGCCGTCGTGCAATTGATCGATAGTGATTTTTCCCGCATTGGGCTGGGCCTGAATGACCCCTCGCAAGCCGCGATTACGCTGGCGAACGCCTCGGAGGTGCGCTACAATCTCGACAGCGACGGCAACGGGGTGATCGAAACGATGCGGTATTATTTGAGTGCCACCACGGATCAAATTGCGAAAAGCACGCCCAATCCCAATGATAAGGCGCTCTATCGCGTGGTCAACGGCGGCACACCGGAATGTATTTCAACCGGCTTGACCGAGTTTCGCATTCTGTATTATGACTCCACCGGCAACACGGCGAGCAGTTTGTTGACCATTCGCACCCTGGTGGTGAGCCTGACGATCGAAGGCAATTACGGCGCTGACGATCAATATCCGAAATTCGTTTGGCTGGGCCGCTTTACGCCGCCGAGCTTGATCGCACAGTAGTGCTGTGTTGAGGGCGTAAAGGCAAAAATGAAAATCGCGCTCAAGTACTTGGCATGAGGATTTCAACTTTTGAGTTAGAATATTGTTCTGCTTCGGCAGATTCCACCTTTTGCCCACGAAACACGCGAATCTCACGAAAAGGTTTTTCGCATTTCTTGTGTGTTTCATGGTCAGAAAATCAAATGTGTTGAAGTAGAAATAGA
Source organism: uncultured Cytophagia bacterium (assembly GCA_964457925.1). Taxonomy (GTDB): domain Bacteria; phylum Zhuqueibacterota; class Zhuqueibacteria; order Zhuqueibacterales; family Zhuqueibacteraceae; genus Coneutiohabitans. The sequence goes on along the minus strand of CAYWGH010000030.1, from coordinate 6,051 downwards.
GGCGAATATGGGAAGAACGTTATTGATACTGCTCACGGGCTTTGCCATGTCGTTTGGCGTGCTTTCACTCAGCAAGAACCAGCGGCTGGTCGACTCCACCAGCCGCGTGGTTGACAGCTTCACCAGATATTCCTCCAAAAATGCCGCGACGAGCGGCGCATACATGGCGCTCAACCGGCTGTATTTGGATTCCAGTTGGCGCGCCGGCTACAGCAATCTCATGCTGGCTGGGAACCAGGTTAATGTCCAGGTGGAGGACGCCAGCGATGACGCCAGCATTGGAAATTATCGCGTGCGCATTCGTGCAACCGGCGCTAATGGTGACACGGCAAGTACAGCCGAAGTCGTAGCGTTCGACCGCCGCTTTGATAATTTTGCGGTCTGGTCCAAAGATACGGTCATCAGCACCGTGACCAAAGACTCACTCGGCAATGTCAATTCGAATTTGACCATGCAAAAGGCGCCGTTCATGCCCAAGATCAACAAAACCGGTCTGATGAACGCCGCCGCGGCGCAGTTTCATGTGTATGACGAAGATGACGAATCGCATTTTCACCCGGGTGATACCTTCCCCAACGGCAGTTTTTATTATCTTCTTAATGTGCCCAATGTCATTCGTGTCATCGGCGATCTCCATGTTCGCGACGATCGCACGATTCACGGAATTTATATCGTTGAAGGCGATGTGTTGTTGAATGAGAATGCCACGGTGAATGGCGTGTTGTATCTGCCCAATGCCACCTCCAGAGTGTACAACCGCGAAGCGGCTGAGAGCCAGGTGACCGGCGGAATCGTGACCTGGGGCGAAGTGGACGGCGTGGGCTATCCGATCAACGTTCAGCACAAGCCGGAGTTTTGGCGCACGTTTATTAAGAACTATGCGCCGGACAATGCGCCCATTCGTGTGATTTCGTGGAAATAAGATGGCGGCGGTGACGGCGCCGAGCAGCGGCGTCAATGTATGAATACCTTAATTCAAGTTGGCTGAGTCATTACAGGGAACAACGTGTTAGATCAACGTCTGCAGAATGCCAAAACCGTACTTGCCCGTTTGATTCCGCATATTCCGGCGCGCGCTGAAGGCGCCGAGCAGATGACCATCATCGGGCAACTGTTGGATAGCCAGCCGGTCGAAATCCGCGAACAGCTCCGGCAGGCGGTAGAGTTTTTAATGATTAGCATGGAGAACAAGGACGCCTCCGACATGGATTTCGGCGCGGTGGGCAGCAGCGGCTTTGTTTGGTATCGCGTCTACGGCATTAAACGGCCGTTTCACCCGGAAATGGGCGAATTCACCGCCGTCGAAACCAACATCATGCTGCTCAACTTGCTGACGCCGGTGGAACGCGAAGAGCTGTGGAAAAACCGGCAACTGGATTTTTCCTATCAGCTAGTCACTCCCTTGGGGCGGCGGCGATTTCGTTCTTCGATTTATTGGGAGCTGAATCACCTGTCGCTGAGCATGCGCCGCATCAATCCCGAGCTGCGGCCGTTTCAGGAGCTGGGCTTTCACCGGCAAGTGGCGCGCTTAATGAATTTGGAATATGAAAAGCGCGGACTGATTTTGGTGACCGGCATCACGGGCTCGGGCAAGAGTGCGACGCTCGACACGATCATCGACGCCAACAATCGCACCTCGAACGGGCATATTTTGATCATCGGCGACCCGATCGAGTTTATTCACGTGTCGCAAAAATGTGTGGTGCGCCACCGTGAGGTGGGCCGGGACGTGCATTCTTTTAAAGAAGGATTGATTCAGGGTTTGCGCCAGGATCCGGATATCATCGTCATTAGTGAAATGCGCGATCCGGATACCATCGCCACGGTTTTGGAGGCGGCGGACAGCGGCCATAAAGTCATGGCGACGCTGCATACCTCATCTGCCGTGGAAAGTATTGACCGTATTTTAGGCGAATCGCCGCCGCCGGAACAGCCGCGCATTCGCGAGCGTCTGGCGAGCGTGTTGACTTGTGCAATCTCGCAAAAGCTGATTCGCAGTTTGGACGGCAAACGCGTGCTGGCCAAGGAGGTGATGGTGGCGAACGTTTCCGTGCGCGCCGCTATTCGCAACAATCATACGGAAGAAATTTATCAGATCATTCAGCAATGCGGCAACGAAGGCATGGTTACGATGGAGCAGGATTTGGCCCGCTTGTACAAGAGCCGGATCATTTCCTATGAAGAGGCCCTCAACAATGCCAACAACAAGAAACGCTTTGAAGACTTGATCAAGTACGATCGTTAGCAGCCCACCGGCTCTGCGCGAAGTTATTGTCTTCCTAAATGGAGAGAGCGCGACTGCCGTGAAGGTTGCTGGCATCGTCGCTACCCCTTGCACATATGAACCGCTTCAATATCAAACACGCACTCGGCCTGGCCGTCAGCGGAACCGAGGTTCGCCTGGCCCATTTGACCAGCAACAAAGGTCAAATTCGGATTGAGGGATTGGAACGAGCAAAATTGGCGACTACGCTGGAGCAGCAGCCCGTCGACACGACAACTCCCAAAGAGGGCGAAGTCGAGTCGAAAGACGCCTTTGGTTTGAAAGACGCCTTTGGCTTGAGAGACACTTTTGGTGAAAAGGAAACCAGCGACAGCGCTTACAAGCAGGATAGCGCCAATCTCGAGATTCTCTACCAGTTGCTGGGAAAATACACCAGCCGGAAAGTCAAAATCGCTTTCAATTTGCCGTTGTCGATGGTGACGTATCAACGCGAGGGCGCTCCGGGTTCGGACGCCGCCGAGGATAAAGTGATCCATCCGGAGGTCGGCGTCAAGCGCTTGCGTTCGCGTGACGGCTCGGAAATCATGCTCACGTATGAAAAGCGCCCGCCCACGATGATGCTTTTGCGTGAGGTGAACAGCTTTGTCAAAAACAATTTGTTTCTGGCGTTGATGGATACCACCGAGGTGGCGCTGGCCAATCTCGCCCGCACGGATGCCGAGCTGGAAGCCGACAAAATCACGGTTATTATCAATATCGAAGATGATTTCACGCGTTTGATTTTTTTGCAGGGCAAAGATTTGTTTCACGTCAGCTCCATCATTCACGAAGGCGTGTCCTCGCCGGAGAATTTGGAGGTGATTTACCGCAAGCTGCTTTATGAGCAGGATGAAGCGGGAATTCCTGAAATCTCTTCGATTTTGCTGGCAGGCAAAAGCAGCCGCATCAACGCACGCGATTTTTTTGCCTCTTATTTTGAAACCGCCACGGTCAGTTATCTGGCCTCCACCTCGCAGGCGTTGGGCAATCTCCCGACCAATGAATTGCAGGGCCAGACATTTTCCGAGTTTGCCGTGCCGATCGCGCTGGCCTGGAAGCTGCTGGAGCCGAATCATCCCGCGTTTATTCCGTTGAATCTGCTGCCGCAAGATTTAATCGACCAGCAGCAGGTGCTCAAGCTCAACTATTATGGCTATGCTTTGTTGGCGCTCACCGGTTTGGCCGCATTCTTTTTCACTTGGCAAATCATTCAAACGCGCAGGCAAATACGAAATATCGAGTCGCAAAACACGCAGTTGGAGCTGCGCATCAAAAGCAATCAGTCCACCGTTGACCGTGTGCTCGATATTGAAAATGAAAGCAATCGCCTGAAGAAGCACATGGCATTGGCCGACAGTCTGGGCCGCAAGCACGATGCGCTGATTGTTTTTTTGCAGAAACTGAACACCAGCGTTGGGCAAACGGGCAGCATCTGGGTGGATGAAATCGTCAAGCAAGCTGACGGCTTCACGGTGCGCGGCACCGCGATGAATCGCGCCAAGGTGCCGGTGTTGGCCGAGCTTTTGGAGCGGGCAAATTTGCGCCGCATGACGCGCGCGGATTCCTCGCAATCCAAACTGTTTGCTTTCGAATTGGAGCGCCGGGAGACCGGCGATAATGTTGAGTTTTCGCAGAATGGCATTCGCATCATTGACGCCAGCCAGCTCGCCGCCGATCGCAGCTTGGTGTTGACCACGAACGCTGCCCGCGGCGTGGAAACGCCGGCGCCCACGGAGATTGTTCAGGCGCCCGCCAGTGCGGCGAAACCCGAGGCGCCGTTGTCCGTCGCCGCAAAACCGGCGGCGTCAACATCTACCGTTGTTCCGCCGGCGGCACGTACAACAGCGCAGAAGCCGCTAGAAGGCACGTTGGGAAGTATGCTGGCAAAGGCAGCGGCGGCAAAGGCAACAACCCCAAAACCGGTCTCGGAGGAACGCAAGCTTGACTCGCAAAGCAAACGCATTGCAGAAAGCCAGAACAAAACTTTGCCGGTGCAGCCGGAACGCAAAAATAAGCCAGAAAATGCTGCGCCAACACCTGCGAGAAGTGTTGTGCCGCAACGCGATAAGCAAGCCGTGGCTACGGCGCGTGCGCCCAATGGCTCTGCGAATCGTTCAACCCCCCCGCCAGTTGCAGCGCCGGTTGCTGCGGCCTCACCGGAAAACGAGTATCCGGGCAAAGTCGAGGCCATGACGTGTCATACCCGGGAGTTGGCCGAGTGGTATGCCTTGGGTTATCGCAAGCGCGGCATCGAAGCCATTGTTGCGCCTTATTATGACAAAAACCAGGGCATGCAATGGTTTCGCGTGATGATAGGCAAACAGAATTCCGCTCCTGCGACCCGGCGAGAAGCGCCTGATACAAAGATGGTGCAAACGGGCGCAAGTGAAAGCCGGGTGGAGAAGAATGTTGTCAATCAGCCCAGAACCACAGCAATAACCGCCAAGCCCGCTGCGCCGTTGCGCGAGGAAGACTACGGCGATAAAGTCGAAGCGATTACCTGCCACACCAAAGAGCTGGCAGAATGGTATGCTGCAGGATATCGCCGGCGCGGAATTGAAGCGATTGTGGTGCCTTTTTATGACAAGAATCAAGGGATGGAAGTTTATCGCGTGATGGTGAGCAAGCAAACCCCGCGCACAACGATACAGCGCGAATTGCCGCAGCCGAAGATGGCCATGGCGGCTGCCGGACAAAATGCGGAAGCAAAAGGTTATACCATCGAAGCCGTGACCAGCGAGTTGCAACAGCCGCCGGAGCAAATCGCGACGACGTATCGCCGGCAAGGCATGGAGGTCACGGTCGAACCCTATCAGGACGCCGAATCAAGCCAACTGCGCTATCGTTTGCTGATTGGCACGTTTGCCACGCGGGAAGCGGCCGAGAAGAAAGCCGCGGAAATCGGCAATATGTTTATCAAGAGCTATCGGATTGTGATGTTAAAGTAGGAAGCTCATCAGCGTTGTGTCTTCGTGCAGAGCCAGGACGGCTTTCACGAAGCGTGCGCGCACGCGTGAAACAAGAACATGCGAGCCAGGGAATTCAAATTTTGGCGGGTTCGTTCATAACGCCATAAGCCACGACGGAGTCGATAAAGATGTATGCCAGACGCAACAGTATCACGCTGCTGTTTATTTTACTGCTCATTGGCAGTGCGGGATTTTTTTGGCAGCGCCGCGAAGCGCAAGCGTTGGAGCTGGTGGCGGACAGGAACAAAGAACTGAATTTGCAACTGCGCGGCGGGTTGGAAGTGGCGGAAACATTGGTGATTGCGCAAGCGGAGCGCGATTCTCTGCAAGCCCAGTGGCAACGCTCGCCCAAAAAGCTGCTCAATGCCGAAGAGCCGGCGTTTTCCCTGTCGTATATCAACTGGCTGATTCAAGTGCATAATCTGGATTTGGATTTTGATTTTTATTTGAACGACAAGAATCCCCAAGCCGAGTTGACGGCGTTTTCCTACACGCTCACCGGTGAAGGCAGGTATCGCGACATTTTTTCGCTGATCTGGTACATGACACACAACCCTTTGCTTTATCAAATCAAAAGCGTCACGTTCAATCGCAGCGAAAAAGATCTGCAGATGTTGAATTTCACCATCATGTTCGAAGGTTACTCCATGGCCAAGGATTGGGAGATCAGCAGCGAGCTTACGATGGCCTCTCCGGAGCTGAATTGGGCAACGGAGTTCAATTATGACGCCTTCAACAGCCTGGTCCCGCTTGCGCCCAAACCTCAGGCGGTCAGCACCGCGGCGGTGGCGGCGGGACCCCCGCAACCGCCGCCCGCGG
>CAYWGH010000029.1:0-82594 GCA_964457925.1 uncultured Cytophagia bacterium | reverse complement strand
TGAAATTCTTTCATTGTAAATTTTGAACTTAACGATGTCAAGTGTCGAAGTTGGGTTAGTTGAGTTGACAGCATATAAACGCCCATGCAATCGGCTGCGGAAGAGTCTCTCGGTGAGATAATTTTCCGCAAATATTTTTTTTGCTTCTACAGCTGTATATATTTTGGGCTGCTGAGGATTTCGGCTTTGGCTGTGAAAAAACCGTTTCCTCTCTCCGTGTCTTTCGCAATGGCTGGCGTGCGACACACCTCTCCTGTTTATACTTTCAAAACGGCCTACTCGCAAAGCGGATGTTGTGCAGGCTTTTGAAACAATGCAATGGGCGCACACTTGATCTTGTGTGGGTCTATTCAGTTTTTTCAAGGTTTCTTTATTTCATGCGACTAACGGGCAAACATTTTTTTGTTCTGTTAACGGCTTTTGTTATTTGCAGTTGCCGTGACGACTCCGCAAACCGCCCAAATTCAAATCAGACGACCGCCGTGATCGGCTTGAGCAGTGATTTTGATACGCTGCTGGAATTGGGTACGGCCAATTCCGATGCGCTGCACGTGATCGAGGAGATGCTGTTTCTCACGTTGTGTGAATTAGACGAGGAGTTGAATTTGCAGCCGCGCCTAGCAAGAACCTGGGAATGCGACGCTAGCGGCAAAGAAATCACCTTTAGGCTGCGAGATGATGTGTTTTGGTCGGATGGGAAACCGACGACTGCCGTCGATGTTCTTCTCACCTATCAATTGGCTGTGCATCCCCAGGTTGGATATACTGGGCGTGATCGTTTTGCCGAGATCGATACCGTAGCCGTGCTTGACCGGCATACCATTCGTTTCATCTTCAAAGAGAATTATCCCGATGCCATGCTGGATTTGCAGATCCCCATTTTGCCCAAGCATGTGTTGGAAAATGTGCCGCCCGCGCAATTGCGGCAATCGATCTTCAATCGCCAGCCGATAGGCAATGGCCCTTTTGTTCTCAAAGAATGGCGCGCGAATGATCGTATCGTGTTTGAAGCGAACTCGGGCTACTTTGGCGGACGGCCTAAATTGGATCGTGTCGTGTTTCGCATCGTGCCGGACGAAACGGTTTTGCTGGCGAGTTTGCTTTCCGGGGAAATCGATCTCTTGCCGTACGTTTCGCCCAACAAATTGCGCGAGATTGGGCATGATCAGACTTTGCAAGTGCTGCGCTATCCCGACCGCGGCTACAGCTTTCTCGCATTAAATTTGAAGCGCCCGGTTTTTTATGACCGTCGCGTGCGTGAGGCTGTTACCAATGCGATCAATCGGCAAAACCTGGTTGATGTCCTGCTGAATGGTCAAGGCCGGGTAGTTGCGGGTCCGATTCCGCCTTATTTTTGGGCTCATGACGCCTCATTGCCGGTGGAGGTTTTTAATCCTGACAAAGCAAATGAATTGCTCGATCTCGCGGGGTGGAACACGCGCACAAAAGAGGGTTGGCGTGCTCGGGAAGGAGCCGTGTTGGAATTCACGATGAAGACCAACGCCGACAATAAGCTGCGCAGCGATGCGCTGGTAATGATGCAGTCGGACTTGGCGAAAGTCGGCGTTAAAGCAAAGCCAGAGTTGCTGGAATTTGGCCGGCTGGTCGAAGACGTTTTGCAGCGGCATGATTTCGACGCCGTGCTGTTGTCGTGGAAGACTGGATATGCGGTTGATCCCTCCTCAGTTTGGCACTCTCGCGCGATTGAGAATGGTTATAATCTCGGAGCCTATCGCAACGCGCAAGTGGATTCATTGTTGAGCGCGGCGCGTTTGGAAGCGGACCGCGCCAAGGCCAAGCCGTTATGGGATGCTTTTCAGCAACTGGTCGTTGCCGATTGCCCCTACGTTTTTTTGTACAATCAGGACAATCTTGCCATCGCGAAGAAACGTTTGCAGAATGTCAAAATGGATGTGCGCGGCTATCTCATTAATATTGAAGATTGGGTTGTTGAGAATAAATAGATGAGGAGTCAATTGAAGGACTCAAGCGATAACAGTTTCGCCATCCTTGTCATTGGCGAACGTGGTTTGCGCGAGACGGTGCGACGGTGCCTGCCCGAGGGTGAAGAAATTGAAATATTCCATTGTAGCGATGAGGAGGGGGCGCAAACAAGTCTGGCCAAACGCCCCACTGATTTGATTGTGGTCGATTTTGATTTTCCACAATTCAAGTCTTTGCGTTTTCTTGGCAGCCTCTTCGATGCCGGTGAACGTTACGAGGTGGTGCTGACCGCGGAGGCGCCAACGATTGAAACGGTGGTGCGCTGCATGCAATTGGGGGCGCGCGATTTTTTGCAGTTGCCCAAGGAGGCTTTCAAGCTGCAAGAGATCATTAAAAGAATTTTTTCGCTGTGGCAGCAGAACCAAAAGGGTGCAGCATTTCAGGCGCAACAGCATGAACGTTTTTCAGTATCGGGTATTATTGGCGCAAGCCCTCAAATGCAACAAGTGGTCATGCTCATTCAAAAAATTATCAACCGGCGGTGGGTCACGGTGCTTATTCGCGGGGAGACCGGCACGGGCAAGGAAGTGGTGGCGCGCGCGATTCATTACGGCAGCTCCGCAGCAACTAAAAATGCGCCGTTCGTGGAGATTAATTGCACGGCCATTCCGGAGAACCTGCTCGAGGCTGAATTATTCGGTTACGAAAAGGGGGCGTTTACCGACGCAAAATTTAACAAGAAAGGCCTGTTTGAACTGGCCGAAGGCGGCACGCTGTTTCTCGACGAAATCGGCGACATGAGCCTGGTGTTGCAGGCAAAGCTGCTGAAAGCGATTGAAGAAAAACGTTTTCGCCGTCTTGGGGGTACGCAGAGCATCGAAGTGAAAACGCGCATCATGGCCGGGACGCATGCTGACATGGAAAGAAGCATTCAAGAGGGCCGCTTTCGGCGTGATTTGTATTACCGACTTAACGTCATCAATCTTATGCTGCCGCCGCTGCGTGAGCGTGGAAAAGATATTCTGCTTCTGGCGCATCATTTTATTCATCAATATGCCGTGGAATATAATACACCTGTGAAAAAAATCGCGCCTGCCGCGGAAGAAGTTTTGATGAGCTACGATTGGCCGGGCAATGTACGGGAATTGCAGCACGTTGTTGAGCGCGCTGTTCTGCTAGGCGATGGTCCGGAAATCGGGGCACGAGAAATTTACGAAGCCTTGGGATTAGAGCCGAAACCTCAGGCAAGCGCGCCACCGCGTGAAACTGCCGGCTCGTTTTGGAGCCGCGTCATTGAGATTCCGCCAGAAGGCCTCTCGTTGAAAGACGGCGAGTGCAAATTGATTGAAGAAATCTTGCGTTTGACCAAATGGAACAAGACTCGGGCATCACAAATTTTGGGCATTTCACGACCGCGGTTGGCGCGCAAGATCGAAGAGTACAGGATTGCAGATCCGCGCGCGCAGATTCACGCTTATTCCTAAACGCAGATGCAAGATTATAGCGCTCATTCGACTTTCAACCGCCCGAAGGCAAACCAACGGCAGTTTGTCCGGCAAAACTGATTTTACTAAAGCGGCTCACAGGATTGTTTTGCCGGAATCGTTCTTGTTTTTCATAAGCCGTATTTTCGCATACAGAGCGGCCGGTGCAATGTAATATTGCACTTTTCTGCGCCAGCGGGCATCGCGGGTGTAACGAAACATTCCGATATGATAAATTGATGACGGTGAAGACAGGCATGCCGACCGAAACGTATTCGTTAAGCAGTTGTTTTGGCAAGAGCGCTCGCTTCAAGTTGCCGTGCCGTGTTCCTGGCATACTCCTTGAAGAAGCAGAGGTGACAAGTTATTTCATTTCGAATTGTATTTCGAATGCTTGACCATCCCACCTTTTTTCTTTCCCCTGAAACAGGATTTTCGGGACAATCTTCACGCCAAGGGCGGTTTCAACTTCAGCTTGTTGTGAGTCATTGTGAGCAGTATTGCATCACGACTAAATGATCTAAAGGACAGAACATTTGCATTCAAACTTTCGAGGACCGTTATGAAACGCTTCCGTTGTTATCGCCAACTCGCTTTCGCCGTCAGTTTGTGCGCTTCAACCCTGTTTGTTGTGGGCTGCAGCGAAGAGCCCGCCTCGGGACCAATCTCGCCCCTGCAGTCGACACAACGGCAACAGACGATCAGCAAAGTTCGGCCTGTCCTGCGTAAAGCTGATGAGATTGCACCGGTAAAATCATTGGCAAAAGGCGCTTATACGGACGAGCAGCTCATTGCGATGATTAATCGGAAACCGGTGCTCTCGAACGTTGAGCTTGGGATTCTTTTGTTGAAAGAATCGCCGTTGTCTTCAGAAGTGCTCATGGCGGTTTTGCAGCGCGACCCGGCAGTGCCCACCGCCCTGCTCAAGACGGTTTTACTCGCCAGCACGCCGCTTCCCGTTGCAGTTGAAGAGGCCGTTCAGCAGGACGAGTATTTGTCTGGAAGAGATTTGCGCGTCATCATGGAAGCTCAGGCGGGGTATGATAGTCATTTTCTCGGCACAAAGGTCACCAAATGGATGGCCGCGAGTGAAGGCGGTGAGATTTGGCACGGCGGCCATAAAATCGACTTTCCTCCTGGCGCGCTCATGCAGGATGCGCATGCTTCCATCTCGATCAGTCCCAGCAATTACGTTCAGGTGGATTTCGGCCCGGACGGCTGGTTTAATCGCCCGGTGACAGTATCCATCTCTTATAAGAATGTCGACCTTTCCGGCATTGATGAGAATTCGCTTACGCTGTCCTGGTATGATGAAACTGCCGGCCAATGGATCGAAGTCGAGAGCCGGGTTGATACGAGGCGGCAAAATATCATCGCGCAAGTTTGGCACTTTACACAGTACACCATTTCGACCAAATAGCGCTTGCGGCGTTACAAGAAAAAAAATGGCGCGAATGATAGCACGGCGCCGGATGATTGTCACGAATCCGCTGATGGCTCCATGGATCATCAGAAGCGGCTCTGATCATCCGCCCCAACTTTTGACTCTGGGGTATTCGAAGATATTAAAATCGTAACGCCACGCCGCATGCTGTAATAAGACATTGCAGCCGGTTACGATCGGAATCGTTCAACATACCTTTCACTCCATTAGCATTGAATTTAGCCCGATCCCACGCCATGATATACGGCGGTATGGCTCTTGCTATAGATTTCGAACGAGAAATGAGTATGAGCAAGCACGGTCAAAAACAACCTAAGCGTGGCAAAGCGGATGACTATAAACCGATCTTGGCCAAATTAGCGACAGCGTTGAAACAGGCTGAGACGAGTGTTGCGCCGGATTCTGACGAATTTGTTGATCTCACCTATAACATGGAAAAGTTGGCGCGAAAATTTCTTTCCCAGGAGAGGACGCAACAAGGCGCCCAGTACTTTAAAGCGGCGGTAAATAACTTGAGACAATTTGCCCAACTCAAGCATGATCAGGCGCAAGAACTCAATTTGTGCTATAGTGCCGGGCAAACCTTTGCCCTGCTCGGGCTGGTGGAGGAAGCGGCGGAGAGTTATGAGCAGTGCCTCAAGCTGAGCAAAGAGCTTCATGATACGAAATCACATGCGCGCGCGCTGCGCCAACTCGGCAATCTCAAGTTGCGTCAAAGCAAGTGGAAGGAAGCAATTGCCTGTTTCGAACACAGCTATAAAATCTCTCGCGAGACTGGCGAGCCTCTGGAGGAAGCCTATGCGTTGAACAGTCTGGCCGCGGCATATTTCCATACCGCAGCGTGGCGTAAAATGGAAACTGCATGCGAGCATGCGCTTTCCCTGGCCGAGAAAATGAATGACGACGATTTGACGGCGTGCGTATGCAACAACCTGGGCGCGTTGTACAATGTCCAAGGCCAATGGGACAAAGCGCTGGCCACATTGCAAAAAAGCTTGTTGTTATTTGAACGGCTGGGAGACCGCCGCGGCCTGGCGGAAACCTATAACAACATGGCAACGGCCTATCGTGACAAGGAGTTTTGGCACGAATCCGGAAAGTGTTACGCCAAGGGGCTGCAGCTTGCGCGGGAAGCCAGTGATGTCGTGGTTGAGGCGCAAGTGAGCCTCAATCGCGTCGAGCTTTACCTGCTGATGCACGATTTGGAGATGGCCGAGAAGCAATGTCATATCGCTTTGCGTACTTTTCATGGCCTGGAGCACAAATCCGGCGAGGCGGATGCCTGCCGCCTGCTTGGCGTGGTTTATACTAGAAAAGAGAATTGGGGTTTGGCGAAAAAGTACCTCGACGAAGCATTACAGCTTTTCTCGCATTATCACAACACATTGGGTATGGCTGAGACTCATAAAAGCTACGCCGAGTTTTGGCATGGCAAGGGCAGCACGAAGTCGGAACAGAAACACTTGCAAAAAGCCCTTGAGTATTACAAGCAGATGAAAGCGCAGCGTGAAATCAAAAAACTGGAGAAATTGTTGCACGAACTCCAGGCTGCGGGCGCCCTCAAGAATTGAGTCGTTCGACTTTTCGAGCACGGCTGCCATAAAACATTCCGGTTGTCCAGCGCGTTCGAGGCTGCGACAAGCCATAGGTATTCGCCAAGCATTCGGGTCGCATGCGGTTTTGAGATAACCATAAGCCGTTTCAATTACAATAGACCAGGATGAATGAGCCGCACGGCCAAAAAATTAGCTGGTGTACCTATGCTTGCCTACCTGTTCCAACGCATATTGCAGGCATTGTTTCTAATCTGGGGCGTACTAACCCTGATGTTTTTCTTCATTCACGCCGGTCCCGGCGACCCCATGGACCGCTATTTCTCTCCACGCATTTCTCAAGAAACCTTGACGCAAATCCGGCAACAATTCGGCTTTGATCAACCCGTGCACGTGCAGTATGCCAAATGGCTGCAGCAATGGCTGCGCGGCGATTGGGGCTATTCCCTGACGCAACACCGCCCGGTTGCGCATATTTTCGCGGAAGCAATTCCTGCGACGCTTCAATTAACGATCTCAGTTCTCATATTGAATTTGGCGTTCGGTTTATTACTGGGCGCGGCGGCAGCGTATTATCGCCACGGTTGGCTCGACCATCTGTTGAGCAACGGTTTGCTGGCGGCCTATAGCATGCCAAGTTTCTGGCTCGGGCTTATGCTGATATTGATATTTGCGGTCAAACTCGGGTGGTTGCCCAATTCGCATGCGGCTTCCTTGTTTGTTGATGAAATGGATGCCTGGAGGGTGCTGCAAGATCGTTTGCGCCATCTCATGTTGCCCATGATCACACTCGCTGTGCCGGGCACGGCAATCATGGGCCGTCATGTGCGTGAAAATCTCATCCGCGCATTAGAATCGAACTTTGTGCTATTGGCTAAAGCCAAGGGTCTTAGCTCGTGGCAAATCATGACGCGCCACGCACTGCCTCATTCCCTTGTTCCACTTGTCTCTCTGCTCGGATTGAGCCTGGCTTTTTTAGTTGGCGGCGCGTTTCTCACGGAAATCATTTTCGCGTGGCCCGGCATGGGTCGTGTCACCGGTGAGGCCATTCTCAGCCGCGATTATCCTGTGGTTCTCGCGGCCACCGGGCTTTCCGCTACCATGGTTATTGCCGGTAATTTTGTCGCAGACCTGCTCTATCGTTTTGCGGATCCCAGAATAAAATAACCCGAATCACGTTAGGGTGACGTATCTGCTTTGGGTCAAATCTTTTTAACCTTTAATTCTACTGCGGCAGAATAACCTGTATGCTTTGTTTTAGCGCCTCCAGGATTCGGAATCGCCTCGCTCGCCAAAAGCTGGCGGGTATGGGAATGATTGTCGTCATCGTTTGGCTGCTTGCCGGCAGGTTTGCGGCAAACTTGACGCCCTATGATCCGATTGCGCTGAATTTCGAGCAACGCTATCAACCCCCGAGTTGGCATCATCTTTTGGGTACGGACCAATTCGGACGCGACCTTTTGAGCCGGCTGCTGCTGGGGGCGCGCGTATCTCTCAACCTCGGATTGTCCGTTACCGCCCTGGCGCTGCTCATTGGCACGCTGCTCGGAGCTGCAGCAGGCTATATTGGCGGCGCGCTCGACGCGCTCATCATGCGCGGGGTCGATATGTTGCTGGCTTTTCCGCTCATCTATTTGCTCGCCACATGCGCGGCGTTCTTTGGGCCGAATTGGGAAATTTTGGTTTTGATCATGAGCTTGACCTCATGGATGGATCTGGCGAGGCTCGTGCGCGCCGAGGTGATGTCGCTCAAAGAACGCGACTTCATCAAGGCCGCGCATGTGCTTGGGTTTGGCCGCCGCAGAACTGTTTTTCGGCATCTCCTGCCGAACGCGCTGACTCCGATTATTGCCTTCGCCGCGTTGCGCCTTGCCGACGTGGTTCTGATCGAATCAAGTCTGAGTTTTCTTGGATTAGGTATACAGCCCCCGGAGGTCAGTTGGGGTAGCATCATCCGCGATGGACGCGACGTGTTGGCGAGCGCGTGGTGGATAGCGACATTTCCCGGTTTGGCTCTCATGCTCATCGTCATGGCCTTGAATTGGATTGCAGAAGGCTTTCACAGGGCGATGGACGTATGAAGCCGTTGCTTACCATCGACAATCTCGAGGTTCGTTTTACCTTATTTGAGAAAGCAGAGCGTATTGCTGTTCGCGCATTCAATGTGGAGATATTTCCGGCGGAAACGTTGGCTCTTGTTGGTGAATCCGGTTGCGGTAAAACCACTGTCGCTCGCGCCATTTTACGCTTGATTGATCCCCCCGGCAAAATCACCAGCGGAAAAATTTTTTATCGGGAGGAAAACGTTCTGGCGTTGCCGGAAAAACGTTTGCGTCAAATTCGTTGGAAAGAGATCGCCTTAATCTTTCAGGAACCGGCTTCTGCGCTTAATCCCCTGCGTCGTGTTGGCAGCCAGGTGGCGGAAGCGTTGTGCCTTCATTTGGGGTTGAATAAAAAAGCGGCCAAGAGCAAAACGCTGCAGCTTTTTGAGTCCGTGGATCTGCCCGACCTCGAACGCTGTTTTCACGCGTACCCGCACGAATTGAGCAGCGGTATGCGCCAGCGCGTCATGATCGCGATGGCGATGGCATGTGAACCAAAACTGATCATAGCTGATGAGCCGACGACGGCGCTCGATGCTCGGCATCAACGCGAAGTATTGAAATGTTTGCAAGACTTGAAACAAAAACATGGGTTGAGCCTGCTGTTCATCACACATAATCTCAACCTCGTTGCCGCATGGGCGGATCGCCTCGCCATTATGCACGAGGGTAAGGTCATCGAAGCCGGAACGACTGCGGAAGTTCTGGCGCGCGCACAACACCCACAAACGCAGCGCCTGCTGGAGGCCGCCACGGAATTCAATTGCACCGCCGGTGAGCAAGAATGCGTTTGAAAAAGTGCGCGAGCAATTTTGACACGCGGGATACAACCAATCGCGGTGAAATGGCCGTTGAACACAAGCGAAGTTGAAAACGAAAGTGCATAAAGGAGTTGTAGATTGCACGATTTCTCAAACGCGCACTTGTAGTATGCCGGCTCCTCTTGTCGACATTCACGGCCTGAGCAAGTGTTACGCTCGCCGAAACGGCGTGTTTGCCAAATCTGTTGCGCCGGTTCATGCCGTTCAAGGCGTTGATTTGCAAATCCTTCCCGGTGAAAAGGTGGCGCTAATCGGCGAATCCGGCAGCGGCAAAACCACATTGGCACATTGCCTCTTTCGCCTCACGAGACCAAGCGCGGGAAAGATTTATTTTCAAGGGCAAGAGGTCTGGGCCATGAAAGGCGAAGACTTAAAAAACTTTCGCCGGCAAGCGCAATTCATTTTCCAAGACGCAGAAACTGCTTTGAATCCACGTCTCACCATTGGCGATGCCATCGCCGAGCCTTGCCTCGTGCATCGGCGCCTTGATAAAAAAAAGGCCCGTCATCGTGCGCTCGAGTTGCTGCAACACGTTGGCTTAAGCGAGTACCATTCTTCCGCATTACCCCGCGAGCTAAGTTCCGGCCAACGCCATCGGGCAGTCATCGCCCGGGCTTTGGCGCTGCAGCCTCAGTTTATCGCCGCCGATGAACCGTTTTCCTCTCTCGATGTCTTGACCAAAAGCCGGCTTCTGCACTTGTTCGACTCACTGCAAAGGCAATTCGGCCTTACCTATTTTTTTATTTCGCACGATTTGCCGCTCGTCGCACAATGGAGCCATCGTCTTGTCGTTATGCATGAAGGAAGAATCGTCGAGTCTCCGGACCCTCGCCTGCTCACCCAGCAAAATAACCGCATGAAATTCCTGGAAAATTTTTTGTAACAATCGTCGGTGAAATTAACGAACCCGAGTATGAGGCGAGCCTCGACAAGTTTTTGAAAAAGGCGATTTTGGATCCAAGGCACAAGTCCTGCAAAATTGGCGCTATGATAAATCCTTTTTGAGTTCGCGCGCCGAGAAAAAAAGTTCCTCAAAATAATACTTGTTCTGCAGCGCCATCAAGCCGAAGCCGAAGAATTGCACGGCCACTAATACGCCGAGGCCGCCGATCCAAAATGTGTGCGGCGCTTGATGAAACGCTGTGCTGCATGCGTGCCATATTTCCATCATCCTTAATCCTGTGGAAGCAAAGCTTGCCTGATATTGCGCAAGCGCCGCGAGAAAAAATTTCACCAGCGCCAGGCATGCAATCACGCTCGCAAGTAGAGCTGGGAACATCAGAAAAAATGCCGGCCTGAAAACAAATCCGGAGAACAAGCAACGGCCGATATGGCGCAGAATTTTCATATGTGAAATGCGGCGCGCGCTTCCGGTTTTTTGCGCTTCCCAATTCAGGTGGCCGGGGATTTCTGCGATGCGAGCGTTCAGGATTTGTGCTTTGTAAATGATCTCGGTGTTGATTTCCATTCCTGTGGATTTTAATTGCAGCGCCCGGACAAATCCGCCTTCATAAGCGCGCACCATTCCGGTAAGTGTGGAGAGATGGCCAGGAGCCAAACGCGACAAGTAGCGATTCGCCTGACGGCTTAATAATTCCCGTTCCCACGGCACGTTTGAGCATTGCCCGCCCGCCATATACGGAGAAGCGAGGACGACATCGCACTTGCTCTCCCGCAGCTTCTGCAACATCCGCGCAATGTGATCCGGCGAATAACTCAAGTCCACATCCATCGTCACGACGTAGTCTCCCCGGCAGTGGCGAAAACCCGTGCGCAGCGCCTGCCCGAGATTGAGATTCACTCCGTGATGCAATACCCGCACATTTTCTCGGACGCCAGCAAATGCTTCCGCCAGTTCACCGGTTGCATCCGTGCTGCCGTCATTCACGACGATGAGTTCCCAAAGATAGTCTCGCTCCAGCGATTTGAGATAGGCGCAAAGCACGGCCAAATTTTTCTCGAGAATGTCCGCTTCGTTGAAAGCTGGAACGATGACTGAAACCAAAGGCCTGTGCTTCGTTCCCGCTGCAGGGATTAGCCCGGTTTCGATTTTCTGCGCTCTAACAATGTTCATCAAGTTCTCCCAATACTTGAGCGAGCATGGATTTTTGAATCCTCATGCGCTGCTTAGATTTAAAACCTGAACTCCATTTTTCAATCAAAAAGATCATAACAGTTACGCGGTTGCCGCCAAGTTGCTCAGTGCCGTGGTCTCAGGTGACGCCTGCAAATCTTTCGGAGCGTCAACGGCAGAAGCCCGGCGATCCGTTGCCGGAACCTGGCGCACCCGGGTTTTTAAACGCCTGCAAATCGTTTGCGCGTGCGTGTTCATGCTGACCAATTCAAAATGTTGCGCGAGCATATGGGTAACATACTCGAACAACTCCATCTTGCGCGCGCTCTTCAAATCCATGCCTGGAAAGAAAGCCAATTCCGGCACCTCATCGCCGCCGAGCAGGTCAAGCGGGTGCAATAGGAAGCTCGGCTCTGTTTTGGTTATCCGGCATAAGAGTAAAGCAGTTTGCAGATAAAACGATAGCAAGCGTTCCGATACCCGGCTCAAATAAAGCAAATAGCTTAGATGAAATGGTAGCTTGAAGACAGGCATGGTCGTGACTGGAATTTCAAGCAATTTTCGTCCGTTCGAAAGCTGCCAATAGTAGGGCGCCACCGGCCGCAAACCCTCGCTAAATTTTCCGAAAAGCTCACGGCGCTGTTGTTTTTCTGCTGCCGTCAGCTTCGCGGTACGAAAATAATAGGCTCTTGCCAGCGGCCCAAGATAGGTGGGCAATGTCGAAGCATCGTAGAGGTAGCCATTTTCCTCAAGCACTGTGAGAAGGTCAGAGCTCCAGCTAAATCCTGGTCCACGAAAACCCGACGGCTTCTGGCCGGTGACGCGCATGAGTTGCTCTTCGGTTGCTAGAATTTCGCGTTTGATTTTTTCTTTGGAATAAAGCTGCAGCCAGGGTTCGTGATGAAACGAGTGATTGCCGACCTCGTGCCCGGCCTCCGTGATTGACCGCAGATAATCGGCATTCTTGTCAAGCGCGGCATCCTGCCCGACGACGAAGAACGTGATCTTCAGATCGAGCCGCGCCAGCACACACAAAACCTTTGGAATGAAAACGTCCAAATAGGTTGGGAACGTTTTCCACCCGGCGTCGCCGTGGGTTTTCAGGTACGACCATTTATTGTCGAGATCGAGCGAAAGGCTGGCAAGGGGTTTTGGGCTGTTCATGGTTTTCATGGTTAAGAGTTCAATTGCGGTGAAAAGTCTTAATGCGAAAATAATCAGAGTGAGTCGGGCTTGCAAAACTCGAAACGTGTTTTCAAACTATCAACTACACTGCTTGCCCGCTTCTTTCTGTGCAGAGCCTGTTAGGGAGACGGGGCGCGTCGGCTGTTGGCGTTTACCGGGCGATCTCCGCGACATTGCTTCTCTGCTGTTCATGATTTTTCATCATGCCGAGGAAGGCTCTCTCGGCGAGTTGCACGGTCTCATTCACGTTCAGCGTGCCGTTCACGATATGCGCCGAATTGATGACATGCACGCCGGGTATCGAAGTTTGCATGGGCGGCAAATTTTGCGAATAATTCAAAGTCGAAAGCGCAAACACATAACGCGCACGTGAAACCCGGAAGCTGATCACATCGCTGCGCTTGAAATGCGGATACATTCTTTCCAAGCCTTGCAAAAATTCGCCCTCAATTTCCTCATCGTTCAGTGAAAATGCCGGATCGTCAGGTGTGAGATATTTCGGTAAATAAACCAGCGCGTTGCCCTCAAACCGCTCGCGATCGACCAACGCCGACATTTCAATGACTGCGGTAAACGGCAGGCCGGAATCCGTAATATTGGTGACGTAATAATCCGCTAAAGGCTTTTTGAGCAATAGGGAAGCGCAGATAATGCCGAGGTATTGAATGCCATTTAGCCGGCGTTTTTCGGCCTCGGCCAGCATGGGGCAAAGGCGCGGGATGACCGGCGCGGGCGCGGTCACTACCACGTGATCGAAAAATTCATGATGGCCATTTTCAAATCTGACGCCGATTTGGCCGTCAGAATGCGGCGCGATATTCGTGGCCAGATATCCGGTTGCGATCCGCACCCTCTCCTGCGCGAGCACTTCGGCAAAGCGGTCGAGGATGCGTGCATATCCGCCGGATACGTAACCGAACATTTCCTTTTTGAGGCCGGTGCGCCGGGCGGCATACATGCGTGCGATGATTGCCCAGATAAAAGCTGCGGAAGCTTTGTGATAAGTTTCGCCCAATTTCGCGCGCAATAACGGCAGCCAAATTTTTTCAAAGGTGCGGCGGCCGGATAAACGTATGAGCCAGTCGGTAACCGGCATGCTTTCTAGTTTTTGCCAATCTCTTATTCGCGAAGCATATGCAATGCTTGCGCCCAGGCGCAGCTTGTCGAATAGATTCAGCGGCGGGAAGCGCAAAAACTCCACCGTATTGGACATCGAATGGAGCTTGCCGCCGGTATAAAAACCCGTGCGGGTGTTGACCCAATTGATCTCTTGCTCCAAGCCCAACTCGGATAACAAGGCGCGCAGATGCGTATCCGACATCAGAATCACGTGATAATAGCGATCCCAGAGTATTTTGCCAATACGCCATGCGCTCGCCAAGCCCCCCAAATTTTTTCCCGCTTCGAAGAGAGTCACTTCCTGTCCGTGCTGTTTCAGCCGGTGCGCGAGAGTCATGCCGAGCATACCGCCGCCAATGACGGCCCAATGCTCGCGTTTCGCAGAAGCGGCAGGCGTCCTTGTGTCGCTGCTCATGTTCAAGCTTGAATACATGGTCCTTACCTATTAACGATTTGGCGGCGTCAACTCCATCACCGTCCTATTCTTGATGGCATACTTCAAATTGCACGTCGCGCATGTGATTTCACGCGATTCGTCGACTTCGTTTTCTGTAAAGCGCAGCAGCAATTGTCCGCAACGGCACACGCAACCAATTGATTTCGCCGGGTGGCCAAAGGCTAAATGAAAATCCGGCACGGATTTCGTGACCAATGAGCCCATGCCAACCATGGCAAATCTTCCAATCACCAGATCATTGCCGATAACGCAGCCTGCGCCGATGGTCGCGCCTTCCCGCACGAGCGTAGGCAATGTATGCTCGTCGGGATCAGATGGCCGGAGCTGTTTCAAATCCGGGGTGGTGGCGCGCGGAAAGCGGTCATTTGTGAAAATCGTGCCGGCGCTGATCATCGCGCCGTCTTCGATGGTCACGGCGTTGCAAACGTAAACAAAGGCATTGATCTTCACGCGATTGCCGATTTTGACGCCATAGGCGAGGTAGGTTTTTTCACCGACGATGCACTGCTCGCCGATTTGCGTTGAATGCCGAATATGAACATTATCCCAAATGCTGGAGCCGGAGCCGATATTGACACCTTCTTCGATGATCGCGGTGGGATGAATCCGGCTAGCTCGCCGTGTGTTCACAGTTGCCATTAACCCTGTGAGTTGTTCTGGATGAATCATGTCGTGCTTCTTTCATTTTTGAGAAGGGGGAGCTTTTGTTTGCCTTTCGGTATTCCGGATGGGAGTTTCCGCTCTTTCTGTTAATGATGGGAGAATTAGTTTTCTCGCCACTCCTTACGCCGCCTTGCGGTAAACGGTCAAGAACTCCGTGCCCTCGATTTTTAACCATTGGTTCATGTGCATCGCCTTGTAAGCTGTTTCGATCACTTCAACCGATGCGACAGCGTCGTTAAGGTCGATTACCGGCGCCTCTTCGCGCTTGATCGCGCCGGCAAAATTCTCGAGCTGTGCGCTGAACGCTTGCAGCTTGTCATAGCCGGCGCCGAATGGTACCCAGGCAGAATTTTCGTAGAGTTTGTATTTCGAACCTTTCCAGCCGATGTGCATGATGCCTTTCGTGCCGTAAATGTCGATGAAAGATTCACGCTCTTTGTGGATCGACCAACTGAGATCGATCATTCCCACAACGTGGGAAGCTGTCCGGAGGTGAAGCAGCGCCGCGTCTTCCACCTCGATTGGCTGCACGCGCTTTCCTGCCATCGCCTGTACTTCGACAATCGGGCCAAACAGGTTGCGCGCAATATCGACGGAATGGCAACCATTGTCGATTAACACTCCGCCGCCGGAAAGTTCTTTTTGGCTGTTCCAGCGCTGCGTCATGTCCACTTTGCCGCTGAAAACATTTTCAAAGAGAATCACTTCACCGAGAAGGCCGGCGGCCAGCAAGCTTTTGGCCGTGGCGATGTCTTGGACATACCGAAACTTGGAGGCCATCATGAGGATCAACCCTTTTTGCGCCGCTGTTTGCGCCATGAGCACTGCATCCTCCAGGCACACGGCCAATGGCTTCTCGCACAAGACATGAATGCCGTGCTCGAGAAAAAATAATGCGATCTCAGCGTGGGTCGCCGGCGGGGTGCAAATGATAACGGCATCGACGTTTTCGTGATTCACAATCTCCCGATAATCCGTGAAAGCATGACAGCCGAATTGGGCGGCGACTTTTTGCGCCGCCTCTTCCCGCATGTCGGCGACGCTTGACAGCGTGCATGCTGAATTTTGTGCGATGGCTTCGAGGTGTGACTCTGCGATGCGGCCGCAGCCAATCAAGGCGAGATTTAGAGGCGCTTTCGTTTGCATGTGAGACATGGCATTATCTCCTGAGTTTTTTCGCTGCTTCAATGATGCTGGCTGCAATGAAATTCACATGCGCCGCGGTATAAAATTCGTTCCACGGCAATACCACGACGCCCGCCAGCGCTGCGAAGGTGCCGGGGTATTCCTCGGGATTATAAACCACCGGCGGGTCATTTTTGCGGCACTCGCCTTCAAACGGGAAGCGGCTGTTGCCGAAGGTGTTGCGTTCCTGCAGAATTTGACACATGAAGGCGGGTTTTTGAATGTACCGCGGCGCCGAGAAAATTCCCTTTTCTTTGAGCGCCGCGGCAAATTGATCGACACCGCCATTGATGATCGCCTCCTCAATGCGCAGCGGATATTTCCAATATACGTGCTTGCCGTGCGGCGTGATTTTGGGCGGCCGCACACCGGGAACATCCAAAATCATTTCAGTCAGCATATGCGCGGTTTGGCGGCGCTTGGCAACCACATCATCGACCTTTTCCAATTGCGCCAGCGCCACAGCGCCTTGCAGCTCGGTCATGCGATAATTGAGCGCAAGGAAATAATGATCCGGTTTCGGATCGCCGTAGCCCCATGCCTTGTCGACAAACAGCCAGGCGCGGCGCACAAACTTATCATTGTTGACAACAATAATTCCGCCTTCGCCGGTCGTCATGTGTTTGCCTTGCTGCAAACTGAAGCAGCCAATGTCGCCAATCGTGCCGAGCAACTTTCCCTTGTATTCGGCGAAATAGCTCTGGCAAGCATCTTCGATAACGGGAATATTGTGATGGCGCGCCAGTTCCATGATCGGATCCATGTCACAAGGATTGCCGAAAAGATGCGTGACGATAATGGCCTTGGTGCGCTTGGTGATTTTCGGCGCGATGGTTTCCGCGGTGACGTTGTACGTCTGCGGATCGACGTCGGCAAAAATGGGAACCGCGGTTTGATAGATAATCGGCGTGATCGCGCCCATGTCGGTGATCGGTGAGGTGATGATCTCATCGCCCGGCTCCGGGTTGATCGCTGCGACAGCGGTGTGAATGCTGGCAGTTCCGGAAGTCGTGGTCCGGCAAAATTTCACGTCATATTTCTGCGCGAACTTTTCTTCAAATTCTTTCACAGCCGTGCCTTTGGTGCAGTTGAGCGTGCCCGATTCGATCACGCGTTTGAGACAGGCCAGCTCCTCTTGGCCAAAATTTCTACCGGTGTAATTGGCGTCACTGGGTAATTGCATAATTTTCTCCTGAAAGTGTGAAAGTCGCGTGGTTTCTCTCGTTCGCACCCTGTGCTGACGAATGTGCCCTCGCTCAGTTAAACGATAAATTGTGGTTGAACTCTGAAACGTCGCCTGCGCCGTACAACTCGCCGATCCGCGCCTGTAGCATCTCGAATTCGTGGCGCGCTATGCGGATTTCATTGCTTACTCCAAAAGGCCGCAATTCCTGTCGCAATGCGGTTTCGTCGCACTTTTTTTTCAAGAACCTCTGTGAGATTTTTTGGACGATCTCGACCGGGTTGTGGCAGAAGCGTTCATATGAAACTTCCATGAACCGCTCCGGTGCGAGACATTGCCTATCGGCGCGCAGTTTTTTTTCAATGCTGAAAACCTGTTCGCAAACTTGAGCAATATGATTTTTACCGGGCGCTCCATGGGTGGGACTGTGCAGGCCCCAGCCAATCTCTTGGCTGCCCTGGATGCGCAGACGCGCCAGGAGCAGCGATTGTGCGACATAAACCGGATCTCGCCGCACTTCGAGGAAGTAGGCATGTTCGAAGATCGAGGCGAGCAGAGTCACACAATCGGTATTGCGATTATTTTTGTTGAGGAACGGTTTGGCGAACGCCGTCTGCCAGGCGTTGAAAAAAATTTTCATCTCGTGCTTTGCGTCTGCGCGGATTTGTTGTGGCGCGCGGTAGCGATCGGCGCCAAACCAGCGGTTCCAAATGTGAAAACCGTCGTTCGGCGCCGCCAAACCGGCGACGTTGCCGTAGAAACTGTGATCATCAAAGCGCTTCTTTTCTATCAAGCGGGCGAATTTACGGCTTGCCGTAATCGGGGCGCGAGGAAACAAGGCACTCAAATTAGTGAAATAGGTTACGCTGAGGAAGCGTGCCAGCGTTTGATAAAACAGCGTCGTGCCGCTGCGCGGCGCGCCGATGATGAAAATGAGGGGCAAGCGCGAAGCGGAGCTTTTTTCTTGCAAGAACCGGCGTTCGCTTTTTTCCAGCATTTGATCGAGCGGCTGCAAGAACATCTCGGCGGCGGCGCGGTACAATGCTGAGCGTGCGGCACGATCCTTTGAAAACAACATGCGTTTCAAAAGGCCGAAAGGATCGTGAAAATT
Organism: uncultured Cytophagia bacterium; assembly: GCA_964457925.1. GTDB lineage: Bacteria > Zhuqueibacterota > Zhuqueibacteria > Zhuqueibacterales > Zhuqueibacteraceae > Coneutiohabitans. The sequence goes on along the minus strand of CAYWGH010000029.1, from coordinate 64,269 downwards.
TTTGTAGGTACTTTTCATTTGTTTTTGGGCTTGATCATAAGAAAATGCAATTATTGCTCTGGCCTCCATCGGGCTTGCGCGGCAATCATTCAAAATGAAACGACAGCGCAGAGGCATGGCGACGCACGAAGTTCACGCCGCAATTGCCAGGTTTTGCGCTGCGGAAACCGGCGTATCAAAAAGGCTGTCCGCTTGTTGCTTTCCTCGCGTGCCTGAGAAAAAATTCTCGGGCCGGCCATTTATTCCGAAGTAATGTAGGATCGCCTGCACTAGACGTTGCGCCGCTTTGCCATCACCGTATGGATTGCACACGGCGCTCATTCGCCGATAAGCCGTTTCATCGTGAAGCAGGCGCGAGGCCTCTTGTATGAGGCTCTCTCGACGTGTGCCCACGAGCTTAACGCCGCCAGCCGCGACGCCCTCGGGCCGCTCGGTTTCATTGCGAAAGACCAGTATCGGCTTGCCCAGGGAGGGGCCCTCTTCCTGCACGCCGCCAGAGTCCGTGATGATCAAATGCGCTTGCGACATGGCCTCGACAAACGGTTCATAGGAGAGCGGTGACAACAAATGAATTCTTTCCTGCCCGGCAAGGATTTCAAAGACGGTTTTGCGCACGTTGGGATTGAGATGAACCGGATAAACCACGTGTATATCTTCGTATCGCTGAACGATTTCTTTTAGGGCGTGGCACAAATTTTCCAATGAAGCGCCCTGGTTTTCCCGGCGGTGCGCGGTCACCAATAGCATACGCGGCGCCTGCAGGGCTGCGGCAGGAAGATAATCGCGCAAGATTCCGCGTTTGCGCGCAGCGATGTGAAGCAGAGCATCGATCACGGTATTGCCCGTCACATAGATATTTTCGACATGGACGCCCTCCTGATACAGATTGGCGGCGTTCTTCACTGTTGGCGCAAAATGCAGATCTACGATGTTGGATATGAGGCGGCGGTTGATCTCCTCGGGAAAAGGGCTGCTCTTGTCATGCGAGCGCAGCCCGGCTTCGATGTGCCCGGCCGGGATTTTATGATAAAAAGCTGCCAGCGCTCCGGCAAAAGCCGTTGTCGTATCGCCCTGTACCAAAACCAGGTCCGGACGCTCTTGTTTGAAAATGGCGTCGAGTCCGGAGAGCGCGCGCGTTGAAATATCTGCGAGTGATTGATTCGGCTGTATAATGTTGAGATCGTGATCGAGCCGGAGGTCGAACAGCGGCAAGAGTTCGTCGATCATCTCGCGATGTTGTGAAGTCGAAATCACCAGGCTTTGCAAATGCGGCTGTTGTTTTATTTGCTGGATCACTGGAAAAAACTTGATGACTTCCGGCCTCGTGCCAAAAACAACGGCAATCTTCAACGGCGTGTGCCGGGCGGGCGGCAATGATTTGGGGCGTCTGGAAACCGAGCGAACGATGCCCAGCGCTCCTTCATCTTTTGCTCGCGCTTCGTTGACGCGCGCCGTCTCTGCGGATAAATATTCCATAAGCCTCCTCAATTTCCTTGATACAATTCGATGCCGGCAAGCTTGGCTTTGGCTTGCACCAACCCTTTGTCAAGAATCGCTTCTTTAAATTTCCCGGTGGGATCACCATGAAAAGCACGCGTGTAAACCAGCCAGTAAGGTGTGCGCTTGGCAGAATGAGGTTCGAGAACTTGTAATGCCTCATTCAAGTATTGCGCCTGAAATCCGACGTCTGGCAGAGGATGAATACGCCATCCGTGACCAAGATAGTAGCGTAACGGCTCGGCCATGTAGCATGCCATCACGAAGATCGGCGTTTGTTGATCGGCTTGCGATTTCAGATAGCCGGCTAGCGTTTTGGTGTCATCATTCTGATACGCCGTATCGAAACGTCGGTTATACAATGAGGCGCCAAACACGAAACATATCATGAGTATCGCAATCTGCGTCGCGCGTCGATTGAAACTCAGAGCAATGGCGCGGCCAAGCATGATCAACAATGGAATCGAGGCCCACAAAACATATTGCAATTTAAAACTGACTACCAGCAGTTCGGCAAGAAGGCCGCACAGCACTACTGGCAGCAGCACCCACAGCGCCAGACGTTGCCGCCAGGTGCTATCATTCAATGCGTGCCGACTATTGAAGAGCAGAATGAGAATAGCGCCCGCGACGAGCACTAACCACGGCAGCGCAGTGATGATCGCCTGGCTCGGCGTGATTGTATGCAATTCACGAATCGAAGGGCCGGCAGCATAGCCCGCAATAAACGAAAAGAACGTATAACCGAAAGCTGCGAACGAGAACGGCATGCGCGACAGGATGGTGGTCGTCTGAAAAGCGAGGTCGCCAATCAATAGCCCTAACGCCGGCAAAATGCAGAGCGCCAGCGCACCATGCGCCGCAGCCGCCCGACTTAAAGCGCTCCAGTTTCGTTTTTGAAGAAGAAGAAAGATGAACCCAATCGCGATCAATATAGAAAAATAGTAGTGTGTAAAGATTCCGGCGGCGGCGGCTACTCCATAAGCCGCCCAATCCTGCCAACGATCGGTTCGCGCCGCGCGGACTAAAAAACCGAGCGCCAGCAAAGCCATCAGGAGGTACAGTGGATAGGCGCGCGCCTCTTGCGAATACCAAATGTGAAAGGGCGAAAGCGCAAGCAAGAGAGTCGCCCATAACCGTGACTTTACATCGTCAAGCCAGGGGGCCAGTTTCCACATGACAAAAATGGCAAGACAACCAAACACCAACGAGAGCCAACGTGCGGCTAGATCGTTCGCAAAAACCCTTAACCAGCCGTGCAGCAAAAGGTGATACAGCGGAGGAAAACCATCGGGTTCAAGAATGATCTCCGCGGGCGTCTTATGAACGATAGCAAGCTCTAACAACTCGTCGGAAGAAAAGCTCTGTACCTGTAAACCCCAGACACGCAACCCGGCGCCCAGTAACAGGATGAGCCAGAACAATATTTCCGGGGTATCAATTTTTTTCTGCATAATGTTGCCAAGGATTCGGGTGGGTACAATCCCAATCTCGTCTTATTTTATTCGTTTATGGCTTTTGCAAGTCGTGCGCCACGAGCGCGTTTTTCGCCATGAATTCTTGCAAATTGATAAATGCAAGTAATCATAAGGGCGAAGGCGGTTGCTCGTGGCCGTAAATTTTAATGCTGGTGCAATTTGGATGTAACGATATATTGCGTTCTGCCATTTAGAGCAACGAAATGGTGCAGTTCCAGCTCTGTGACAGCGTTTTTGAATGATTTGTCACGGCTTCATTTCGGGTTGCTCTGCTTGTTCGAACGAGTGATTTTTAAATTAGGAGTTGCCAAACGATATGGTCTGCGCCTTATGGCGGTTTGGGGAAAGCGGCATCTGCCCATGCAAAAATGCCTGGCATCGAGTAACGATACCAGGCATGTTAATGAATGATAGTGGAAGAGGGAATGTGAATGAAGTAATTGTCTAGGCAGCCGCCCTCGCAACTTGTCGGTTTATGGTTCGAGGGCGCGCATCAGCAATTTTTTCCTTGCGAATAAAACAGCGATGCCATAATTCCAAGCTTAAAATTCTCCAAAGCAGCTCGGGTTGTTGCGTAATCCAAGGCCGGAGGTTATCATGAACATAACGGCGATTGAGATAAGGGTTGTCGCTCTCCGTCATGAGCTTTTCGATTGTGCTGAGTGAAGTCTGCAGCCAGTTTTGCAACGGAAACGGATAGCCCATCTTCTTGCGCCGCCACGTAATTGCTGGCGGTAGCAAGTCTGCCATGGCTTGCCGTAAAATCCATTTCAACCAACCATCGCGAATGAGAAGATTCACCGGCAATTGGAAGGCAAATTCCACCAAACGATAATCCAGCAACGGCGCGCGCACTTCGACCGGAATAGCCAAAGAGTTCTTGTCATTCGAGAGCAGCCAGTACGGCATTTTCAGTTCGGTCATGTTCAAGTACAGTTGCGCAGCCACGCTGCTGCCGCCCGCCGTGCGTATGGGAAGCTTGGCCAAGCCGTTGTTGAACAGATTGTGCACGGGCATGGCGCCGCTTTGGGGTAGAAACTGCTGGCACGCTTTTACCACCAACTCGTGCGCCGAAAGCTCCGAAAAGTTTAAAAAATTTTTTATGAATGTTGCCATCTCGCCGCGCTTCAATAAATCGCGCAGATGCCGATAGAAGTATTCTTTGCGATATCCGGCAAAGACTTCGTCGCCGCCCGCGCCATAGAGAATGACGCGAATGCCGGCCTCATGCATGAGTCGCCAAACCGCCTGTTGCGTATGCAGATTTGGTGAATGAAACGGCTCTTCGTGCAACGCGACAAAGTCGTTCACCTCGTTCCAAAACCAGCGTTCCGGTGAACGCACGACATGATAATCCATGTTAAAACGCGCCGCCACCTCTCGCGCGTAAGGTTCTTCGTTCCACTCGGTCTGTGGATATTCGACCGTGAAGCAGGAAAGCTGCTTGGGATGAACAGCGCTGGCCAATCCCGCGATCGAGGAAGAATCCAGGCCGCCGCTGAGTTCGATGCCGATGCCGACATCAGCGCGCAGTCGAATACGCACGGCGTCTTCTAAAAGCCGTCGCAATTCCTTGGCGGCTTCCGCAGGCGTTGCCGCAGCAAGCGCGCCGTCGCGCCTGGAATGCAATTCCCAATACTTCGATGAAACTGTTTCGCCTCGCGCATTAATGCGGAGTAATGAAGCCGGTGGCAGGCTTTCGATGTCCTGATAAAAAGTGGTATTCGAGAGATCGCGATGGCCGCCGACGAGGTAATCGAACACGGCGCGCTCGTTGATTGGCGCCACCGTTTCTCTCACCTTGAGTATTGCTTTAATTTCCGAGGCAAAATACAATACGTTGTGTGAGCGATGAATGTAGATTGGCTTTTTGCCCAGACGATCACGAGACAGCAGCAGTTCACGTTTGTTGAAATCATAAAGCGCAACAGCCCAGGTGCCGTTAAGCCGAGCAAAACACTCTTCTCCCCAAAACGCGTATGCCTTGAACAACACTTCCGTGTCGCAATCGGTATAAAAATGCACGCCGCTGGCTGCCAGGTCTGCTCTGACTTCTTTGTAATTGTAGATTAGGCCATTAAACACGCCGCCGATTTTGTGGTTGGCATCGAAGTAGGGTTGATGGCCGCCGACGCTCAAATCGAGAATGGCAAAACGGCGATGCCCGAACGCTAAATCATAATGTTCTCGCTCCAACTCATGGATCATGGGCAGTGCGTTTCGAATTTCATCGACCGAATCCGAGCCGGCGGCAAGCCGGCACGTGCCGGCTTTGGTGTTGATCAAGCAATAGCCCTCGTCATCCGGTCCGCGATGACGAATAGTATCGGTCATGCGATGCATCCGGCTCGCCATTCCCTCATGCGGACCATTGAACTGAAAAATTCCCGAAATTCCACACATACGTTTGCCTTCCGTTTGTTAATATGCCGGGCGTTGTACGCGTTTCTGCGCCAGTGCTTTGAGCCGCTGCGAAAAAACCAGCGGAAAGAAAGCCATGTCCTCCGCATAACGCCGCCAATACCGCCGGGGGTTTTCGATGATACGATATAGCCACTCCAAGCCGGTTCGTTGCATCCAGTAAGGCGCCCGCGCCGTGCTGCCGGCAACGTATTCAAACGATGCGCCAATGCCAATGCTCACCGGCACGTTTAGCCTGTGCATGTGGCGTTTAATCCATTTTTCCTGCTTGGGCGCGCCGAGGCCGACAAAAAGAATATCCGGCCGAACGGTGCGGATCATATCTTCGATTTTTTGATTTTCCGCGACGGAGTCAAAAAAATCGAAAGGCGGCGAGTAAGTGCCGACGACGTTCAGCCGTGGATGGCGTTGTTGCAATTCCGCGGCCGCAGCTGCGGCAATGCCCGGCGCCGCACCGAGGAAAAAAAGCCGGTAATTTTTTTCTGCTGCACGTGCACACAGCGCTTCAAAAAGATCGGTGCCGTTCACCCGTTCGACCAGCGGTGTTCCAAGAAATTGTGCCGCCCAGAGCAGCGGAACACCATCCGGCACAGACAGATCGGCATCATCGTAAATATGCTTAAACTCGCTGTCCTTGCGCGCCTTGATGAGATGATCGACGTTCGGAGTAATGACCAGGCGCGGCGCACGCTCGGCGATGAATTGTTCGATGCGCGCAATCGTTTCGTTCATGCCGACACGATCCACCTTGATGCCGAGAATGTCGATTTTCATGATTTCATTCCTTTTCTGTGTCTACCTAACCGTCGCCCTGAAATGTACTCTGCCGGAGAGAGTTGTGTCTTGCTTCCAGGGCATGAGCATGTGCCGCAAACGCGACAGTTGTTCGTCGCGCAGAAATTTGATGAATTCTCGATCATTTATGCGCGGTTCGCGCGACACGAGTGCTTTCAAATAACCCAGGGCAATAGATAATCCGATCACGCCATAAGGCCGCTCACTCATGCGATAGAGGCAGCGTGCCGCGACGAAAAGTGGATGTGAACCGTAATAATGTTCGCCCATGCCGGTTTTCATCTTCCCCCAGACAATGCCTTTCGCTGTGCCCATTTGGCGCAGATGAATTACGACCAGCTCGGGATAGTTGGCGGTTTCCCAACCGCGCATGCGCGCGCGATAAACATCGATGGTGTCCCAACCCAGATGCGGCTCCAAGCCGCCGATGTCTTCGAAACAGGTGCGGCGATACAGTTTGATAGGACCGACCACGAAATTCGGCGCGACCTTTTCTTGAATGATTTTACCGTCTGGCTTTTGCAAAAACGTCGTACCGCTTGCCATGCCCAGATTTGGCCGCAACGCAAACTCGCGCAGGAGCGTCGCAAAATAATCCGCCGCGAACTCTAAATCGCCGTCCATTTTGCATAAGAAATCAGGCTGCCGGTGGGTGAGCTGCGCCATGCCCTCGTTAAATGCTTCAACGACGCCCTTCCCGGGTTCACGGAAGCCGCGATTCGCGCGGCGTATGACTTTGATCCATGGGTGTTGCCCTGCCGCCGCTTCGGCGATTTTAACCGTATCGTCAGAAGAGCCGTCATCAACGATCACCCACTCCACCGGCTGCCGCGTTTGTCTTATAACAGATTGAATTGTGCGCTTGAGGTATTTGGCCTCGTTGCGCACCGGTGAGATGATGGCGTATGTGCCCAGCATAGTTCTGGTCCTCGAAATATTGCATGTCTATTCCGCAATGCGCATGCAGAATACTTTAACGTTCAAGACTTAAACCTAACCGCTCATACCCGGTTGTCGTCGTCTTAGAATGCTTCAGTCGAAATGAATAAAAACTCTCATGCAAACAATGTTTGCAAATTCCCTGTAAAATGACTGTGCTTGGCTCTGGCAATGCTTTTCACGAGCGGCGCTTCATCCCCCAAATCGGCATCACCGTCGTGTGAGCAGGCGTGGCGCAGAATGTTTTCCAGAAGCTGGGCAGTGTTGGTTTTGAGATTATGATACAATTCGATATGGCGCCTGCCGCAAGCGGCCAGTTCCTGCCGGAGCTTTTCGTCAACGATCAAGCGGCAAATCGCTTGCGTCAGTGCTTCCACATCCGCCGGCGGAACCAGGATGCCGGTTTGCTCATGTTGCACCAACTCCGGAATGCCGGAAATTTCCGTGGAGATTACGGGCACTCGCATGGCCATGGCTTCCATCAACGTGGTCGGTATGCCATCGCGGTCGCCGGATTGGTCGAGCACACAGGGCATCACGAAGAGATCGGCCTGGTGCAAGAATTTTTTTACTTCCGTTTGCGCACCGAGCAAGCTCACTTTCTCTGCCAACTGACCCGCCGTAATGGCTTCCTGCAATGCCGTTCGTTCCGGGCCGTCGCCGATAATTTGGCAACGGAAATCGATGCCGCGCTGCGCGAGCCGTTCACAGGCATGAATGAGATGAATAAACCCTTTTTTGGGCACGAGTCGGCCGATTGCTAAAATCAACGGCGAATATGCGCTGGCAGATTCACGACGGCGCGGATGAAAATGCGCAAGATCGATGGCGACGCGATGCACGCGCAGCTTGGCTCGATTCTTCGGCGAGTAATTGTTCGCAATGTAATTGCGATTGTACTGCGAGATCGTCAAGGGCAGTTGCGCACGGTTGATTTTGATGTCGAGCATGAGCGGGTCGGAATAAATATCTTGCGCGTGACAAGTGAAACCGAACGGGATGCCGCTCAAGGCGCTCGCGGCCATTGCCACGCTGGAAGGGCCATTGGCAAAATGCGCATGAATGTATTCAATGCCGCGCCGCATGCAGAGATGCGCAAGATACGCGCCTTCGAGAAAATGTAGCGCAAAACGATGTTTGCCGCTCAAATTCGCCGGCGCTTGCTGCAAGAAAAAATGCAGCAGTTTGAAGAATTTGCCCGGGCGTGTTGCAATCAGCTTCAGCATCCCGAAAAGGAATTGCACCATGTGCGGCGGCCACAAATATGTGGTCTCGTGCTTTAATGCCTCTGCTTCCGGCGGCAGCGATTCTGGCAGTGGCGGATGTATAGAGAAGCACTCAACCTCCGCGCCTTGTTTGCGCAACTCGAGAACTTCGCGATACACGAACGTTTCTGATAATTTCGGAAAACGCGTGACAATGTACGCTATGCGGATCATGTTACTCTCCTTTTTCGATTCATGCCTGCCGGCACAGCCTTCGTTTAAGCAAGGGTAATGCCAAAAGACGAGATAATGCGGTTCGAACGGCAGCGCCATAATCTTGAGAATTAGGGCAAAAACACCCCTGCTTGCGGGCACGGGCCAACACGCATTCGCTTTCCGTCACATTTTATTCTAGAATACCAGAGTGGGGTGGAATGAAGCGTAACAATCAAAGGAAATATCATAAGCGTTTGCGAAGCGATTTTGTCGCCTCAAGCTGCCAATCTGCTTACGCAATTCATGCGCATCTGAGGTAAGCAATCAACTGTTTAGGACCACACAACCACCAGCTTTTAACAATAACTCGAAAGGCATGACAATGGCGCCCAGGACGTTCTGGCGGCTTATGTGCGCGAGTTTCTGCCTCTGCCGGGCGGCGTTCGCGCACGGGCAGGTATTCGTCACGATAGACGGCGACATCACATTTCAAACCGTGCAAGGTTGGGGGGGCAATACATACAGTTGGATTTTGAACAAGTGGAACGGCTGGCGGGATGATCGGGTTTATGCCGTTGCTTTTAATGAATCGGGCGTCACGCATGTACGCATGGTGACGGAGTTCGATTCCTGGGAGCAAGAGAACGATGACGGCGATCCAAATCACTTTAATTGGAAATATTTTGCCTCCCGCTTTATGAAGCACGACAACAGCGGGCGTTTAGTGCAAAGCGATTTTGCCATGATGGACAAAATCACGAACGTCTTTCAGAAAAAGCTGATGATCGGAATTTGGAACGTTCCCGATTGGATGGTAAGCGACCCTGCCCAAAAAGATCACCGGGAGTTGCGGCGCCAGGACTATGCGGAATTCGCGGAATCGGTTTCGGCTTATCTGCTCTGGGCGCGCGACCGTCGCGGCATTGACGTCGCTGAAATTGTCTTGGCCAATGAGCCGGACGGCACATTTCTGCGGTATTCGCCGGAAGAGCTGCGCGACTTGATCAAAACGGTTGGAACGAAATTCAAACGTGAAGGCCTCGCAACCAAAATTGTCGCGCCGGATTTGTCGTCACCCTATTTTGACCCCGAACGTTGGGTGGCGACGTTACTGAATGATTCAGTTGCAGCTTCGTTTTTGAGCGCGATTTCCTATCATACTTATTTTGTTGAGGGCAGTCCGGATCAGTGGAATATCAGATTCGCGAGAATCGCTGAGTTGGCAGCCGCACGCAGTCTGCCGGTTTATTACACGGAAATAGGCGCCACGCCGTGGCGCATTCCAAACACTGCCTGGCCGTGGGCGTTCGAGTGTGCGCAAATATGGCATAACATTCTCACTCATGGTAACGCCAGTTTGGGGTATCAGTGGGCGCTCTTGGGAAGAGATTATGCTGTGAATCCCGATGCCACGCGCAATCCGATTTTCTATGCGCTCATGCAATTTTTCTCGCATATTCCCGCCGGCGCCGTGCGGATTGAGGCGCGATCCGATCATCATGATTTGTTGGTCAGCGCATTTCATCACAAAGAAAAAAATAGCGCACAAATCGTTTGCATTAACCGTTCGGCGGAAACACTTCAAGCGGCTGTCAATCTAAAAAATTTACCCTTGTTGACTTTGCAAAGTTATCGCACCTCTGCCAATGAGTTTCATGTGCGGCTTTCCGATTATCGCCTCGCTATGCATAAATTTCAAATTACCGTACCAGCGTTTTCGATTATGAGCTTGTCGGGAACGATTGTCGTGGAAAAAGGCAACACCTTACCGGCTCGCTGATCAAGCAGAACGAAGCTGCCGTCCGTTGACGCTTGAGAACTGGGTAGCTAATTCACACAAATGCGATCGGTTGCTGACAAGGGTGACGATTCAACAACGCCATAAATTTTTATGCATGGCCCTGGGCTTTGCGTGGGTGCCGGATCAAAAGTGCGCAGCAGAACGATGTCGGAACGTGTGTCGAGCGCCTCATAAAAGGCCGCTGCCGCTGGAAAAAGGCGCCGGGCGTTCGGCCGGAGAAAACAAGCGCGAACATCTTCGGAAATAACCAAATATTTGACGCCGATTGCTTTGTAGTGATCCAGGCTTTCGATTTTCGTGCCCCACTCCGTGGAAATCAAATCGTAGGTAATACCTGAGAGGTGTTGCAGCTTTCGCTGCAGAAATTCGCGCTTGCCGGGGTCACCGGTTGCGGCAAGTATTCGTTGCAGTGTTGCAACCGACTCTTCCAACGGCGGCGCCCAATGGCTGCGATAACGGCCTTTGTCGATGACGATCTTTGTTCCTGCGGGAATATGAGTTTCTATCCATTCTTTGGCAAGCGAGCGGGTATCGATACGGGTCAACCGGGCGTTGGATGTCATGCTGCGATAGAGCGGGAGGATCGCCAGCAATAGCAAAACTCCCAGCGCCAGCGAACGCAACTGTTGCGAAGAAAGTTTTTCGGATTGCGTCAGAGCGAAATGTGCTGCTAGAATTGCAAGCCCGGGAAGTAACGGTAACAGATAGTGATGTCCCGTCAGTGTTTTTGATGCCGAGATGGCGATGAAGCCGGGGATGAGAAAGCTCAGCATCATCCACTCCGTTCGCCGCCGCCGCCACAAAGCTTGAAGAGATCCCGCCAGCGCCAGCGCCAATATACCGGCGCCGAAAGTTTTTTCCAGCCCGAGGAAATAGTAGCGCCACGGAGAGGCCATGCTGTCAGAGTAATGCACCAGAAAAACAGGATCAATCTCAGCGTTTTTCTCAGCAGCCTTCCCGAAAATGAAATTCAGCATACTCGCTACACTTTCTTGCTGATTGAGCCAGAGGCCCGGATTGCCGACGAGATAGATGATTGTCATTACGACAAGTCCCCAAGCGGCATTTTTCATTCCTGCGGTTTTAATTGCAACATGACGGTTGAATCGAGCGTGCGCCAAAAGAAATGGGAAAATCGCCATCGCCGCGGAAGCCTTGAAGAGCATGGCAACGCCGAGCAAGAGGCCGGCACTCAAGGAAGAGCGCAGCGAATTTTTGCGTACAACATCTGCGAGCGCGGAGAATGCCAGAATCAGCAAGAATGTCATCGGCACATCGACGGTGATGTAATGCGAGCACTCGGCGTGCAGAACAGCCACCGCCAAGAATAGCGCAGCCCAAAGCCCGGCTTTGTCATTGTAGATTTTCTTGCCCAGTCGGTAGAGGGCAAAAACACTGAGTGTTCCGATGAGGGCCGTCGTGATTCGTCCGATCAACCAGAACGGCGCCGGTTCGAAAATAATTTTCAAGGCAAAGTCGTCAAGGCCGGTAATACGGCCCGTGATCAAAAGGACGAGATAATAAATGGTATACTCGACGAAAAGCAGGTAGAAATAGCCGCCTTTAAAATTGCGGTCGAAATCGAAATCACCAGCACCCAGGCGCAGGGCGCGGTAAACTTCATGTCCCTCGTCTTGATGGTACTGATAGGGCAGGCCAAAATCGATGCCCCACAAGCGCAACACGAGAGCCAACAGTAAAATCAAAAGCAAAGCGGCTGTGTTGCTATTGCGCTTGATGATGCCGCTCATCTGCCGCAACGCTCGAGTTGTGTTCTTCCCCTCACGAGAGTTTTGAGAAAGCAGTCTCGAGCGATAATAAATTTTCATTAACGTAAGCATTTCTTATTCTGGTTCTTCGCAAGTGACAACAAGCCCGTGACGCAAGCATTGAAACCAGAGCATAACATTCACGAGACGCGCCTTGGCTTGGAGTGCTGGGCAATCTACGTATCGGATTTCACATAAATGAGCCGCGCCACCTGAAACGCAAATGTCAGGCAAGTGTGAGTGCGCCAGAATTGTGGCATCGCAAACGAGAACGCCATTCAGGCGAGACACTGGCATGAGACCGCAGGCATGTAATGATGGGCAATACGCCTATGCTGCCATATGATAGATCGGTTCCGATGTTTTGGTCGCGACGTGAGATAGACGCGCGGTGTCGCGCACGAAAAGCCGGTACCAAATTTCCACGGTAATGATTCGCCCGAATAGTTCTGCAAAGTTGCCCCGGCGATTCACATGCTTTTCGAGTAGCATATGCAAGCTTCGGCGATTGAACAAGCGCGACCCCTCCGGCCAGCGGTCAATCATGATCGCCGCAATCTTCTGTTGTAAGCGCGGCGAGACGCGAATCATTTCATCGTAATCGACCATCTTCGTGCTGTTGGTTCGCGCTTGCCGCCGTAATGCAGCGTTGAAGCGGTGTTGCAAGGCATTTGTGGTGAGGCGCAGTTGGGTTTTGTAGAATCCCGCGGTCAACGCCAACCCTGTCCGGCCCCATGGAATACGCGACAAGGCTGGCGTTAAAGCATGGATGGCGGCGCGTTGCAAAGGTTTGTGATCACGGCGTTGCATGGGCGTCCATGTGCCGATGAGATCAAGCATCCTTTTGTCAAAAAACGGGCTGCGCACCTCGACGATACTGCGCAGAATTTGCGGGCCGAAAGTTGTTTGAAAATATTCCCGGCAAGCGTGATCGCTCTTGGCCGCTACACTGGCGTTTTGTATGCGTTGTGCTTGCACAAATTCGTCAATAATGCCAGGGTCCTGTTGCAGATGTGATTGTGCTTCCGCTGAGAAAAGATTGACGCAAGCGTGCGTAGAGAGATTAAGGGCGTTAATTTTTTTCTGGTTTGCTCTCGCGCGCAGCCAGCTCACCGGCTCGGTTTGCCGCGCGAGCGGTTGCCAAAACAGCTCTTCATTGTTATGCAATTGATCAAGAGGAGTGATGCCATCATAAATCACGCTTACGGATTCCGCCAGACTGGGTGACAGCCGCTGTGCGTTCAGGCGGAAGCAACTTTGCATGCCGTCGGTGAGATAAATGGCGCGTTCCAAGCCACTCGCCGCCTCGTTGGCTACGATCGGGCTAAAAAGATTGGCGTAGCCTATGGTTTCGGCCACACGTTTCGCAACTTCTGCATCTTTGCAGCCGGGAGCGCCGACAGTAAACGTCAATACGTTGCGCTTTTGCGCCGCCAGGGCCGCGAGAATCAAACGCGAATCGACGCCGCCGCTCAATAGCAAGCCGTGACGGAGTTCGCCTTCGGTTTGCGCATGCATGACTTCTTGCCAGGTCTCGATGAAACGCTGTTGTGTTTCCTTTTCATCATAAGAAGCCCGGGGCTGGAAGGCCATTTCCCAATAGCGCTGTATTTGCAACCGGCCTTGGCGAAATATTGCAAAAGTGCCTGCCGGTAAAACGTTCACATCTTGAAAGAAAGTGCGACGGCCTTGACAAAAGCCATGGCGCATGAAGCTGAGGATACCGGTGTAATCGATTGCCCGCGAAACCCACGGCAACGTTAGCAACGCTTTGACTTCAGGCGCAAAAGCAAATTTATCTTCGTGCTGTGCGACATAAACAGGCCGCAAGCCGCAGCGATCGCCGCTTACGATGAGTTCTTTCAGACTGGAATCCCAAAACGCCAATTGGAAAAGCCCGTTGAAACGTTCAAGCGCCGCCGCACCCCATCGCCGGAGGGCCTGGAATGCTACGGCGGCATGAGGGTTTGCGCCGCTGTTTTGCAGATCATATCCGCCCAATTCTTTTTGCAATTCACGGGCGTTATAAAGCTCACCTTCGAAGGCAAGCAGGTAACATTGATCCTCGCTTGTCAGGCAATGCGGCGAGGGGGTTAATGCCCCCAAACTGACGAGGCCAAGCACTGCGTTTGGTTGGCGGCTTTCCGTCCATTGATACCATGGAAAATGCAAAAGCGGTGCAACCATATTTTTTGTTGAACGATTCAAAAGCTCCGGAGCGTTTCCGGCGTGAACGATTCCAAAAATTCCAGGCATATTTCCCTCAACGTGGATCTTATTTTTATAAAGTGAAGCGCTCTCTTGCCATCATGGTCCAAAGCAAGGGCGATGCCATCACGATTGGCAGGGCGAAAGGCGCGGCACGCACATATTTGCTTAAGTTATCGCAGTGGTGAATGAGGCATGGCGTGCCTGGCGCAGCTTAAGTTTGGAATAGCAACATTTCTTTGTAACAAAATAGAGCGAGACCCCGTTTCTGGAACAAAATGATGCGTTGATAAAAAGCCCGGCAGATCAAAACTGCCGGGCTTTTTATGAGATGCTGAAACGGAGCGCGCGTGCCAGTGGTTTCGGGAATAAACGTTTCACGTGTGCGGCAGGCTGATGACAAAGGTAGCGCAATTCGCCCCACATAATTGGAAACATATTGAAGTAATTAAAGAAGGCTGCAAGCCAGCAAAATTTTTGTTCGTTGGTTGCGTGATAGTAATAACGCGCTTTTTTCACAAAGAAAAATAACGGCAGCGCCCAAACGGCTTGCGCAAGAATGATGTTGGGGTGATAAATGAGCCCAACGAGTAAAGCGAGCAAAGCCAGAAGTTGCGCATTCATCTTCCAGATATAGTCTTGCGGCAACGGCAGCGACCAGTTGAAGTAGCGTTTGATCATTTCCATTTCGTAGAAACCGTCACGCACGCCGCGCCGCCAAAAGTGGCGGAAGGATTGCATATCCATATCGTGCCAGGCCATCAACTGTGGAATGCGAAGGGTTTTAAATTTTTTTTGCCGCAGGCGGTAACCAAGATCGATTTCCTCCGCGCCAAATAACGAATCATCATAGCCGCCCAGTTCGCGCAAAACTGCGGTGCGAAACAGCCCGCCGCCCCCCGGATTTTCAATCTCACCGAGCGGCGCGGTTTTCCAGCCAAGATCGAAAAAACGATTGTACAGGCTTTTGTGTGGATAAACCTCTTTGAGACGGCCCACGACAGCCGCGACCCGCGGATCTGCAAAGGCCGGCAAAGCGGCTTGCAACCATTCCGGGGCGACGGTCATGTCTCCGTCAACGAAATGAACATACTCCCCGGTTGCTGCACGCAGGCCGGCATTGCGCGCCAAGCCGGGTGTAGAAGGTTGCTGTTTCAGCGCGATCACGTGAACAGGAAAACGGCGAGCGATTTTCTCGGAATTATCCGTAGAATTATTATCAACAAAAATGATTTCTTTCTGTTCCGGTGGATACTTGACCTGCAGAATCGATTGGAGACAAGCCGGCAAATGCTTTTCTTCGTTGCGCCCAATGACTACAAAAGAAACTTTGATGTTTGTTTTCATGGCGTTTTTATCCCGTTCATGCCGTCGCAGTTACTCTTCCCAGAGAGTGGAATAACCGGCGGTCTTCAATGTCGAATGGTTTCATCATCAAATAGACAGTGCAATAGGCTGCGGCCGCCAACAGGATTTGAGGCAGAAGCGCCCAAGTGTTCGCAAGTTTTAATCCGAGCATCATCGCAATCACAGCGATGCACGGTTTTAAAAGCTGTGCAAACGAGAGCGACGGCGCCGCGATGTCGCGTAAGTAATAAAATTGCAGGACAGCTGCTGCGATGGTGGACAACAAGATTGCCCCGCATGCGCCGATCATGCCGAATTGGGCGATGAGCACATAGCTTAAGACGAGGTTCCATGCGAGACGATACGCGTTGATGCGCAGATCAAGGTCCTGGCGGCCGGCGATAATGAGAGTGTTTGCGAACAAATTCGCCAATATCAACGGCAATGTAACCCAGGCCAGTATCCGTAAAGCTTCAACCGCTGCAGCGAAGTTTTCGCCGAAGAAGAGGGTGATGATTTTCGGGCTGAGCTCGTATACGGCAACCGCGATCGGCAAGTAAACTGCAATGGTATATTGCAGGCTCTTGTCGAGCAGCCGTTTGAAATCTTCGCGATGGTGATGAAAGAACCGGGCCATGGCAGGATAAATCGCGGTAAGCAAGCTGCCGCCGGTAAACGCGATGAGGTCCATCAAACGATAGCCTGCGCTGTAGTGTCCGACGGCTTCAACGTCGCACATTTTTGTGAGGATAACAATATTCAAACGCCAGTACACGGTGGCTAAAATCGCCATGGCTGCAAACGTCGGGACGGCTTTGAGCATATCGCGCAGCACGTGACGATTCCACACGCGTCCGGCCCAACCGAGATGTTTGGTTTGCGCCCAGCCCGCCAGCGTTGCAGCAATGATACGGCTGCACGTGAACGAGAGGAGAAGCCAATGCATGCCCAAACCATAGGAGACGATCAGAAGGCCGAGTATGGTGCGCACAATCGTTTCGACGATGAAAATGACGCTGGTAATGGCCATATGATCGAAGGCGTAAAGAAACGATACGAAAACATAAAGCATGACCGCTGGCACTAGCGAAAAGCTCACGGTGAAAAGCCCGCTTACGGTTTCCGCGTCGTAGCCGGCGATTTTCGCAAAGGCCAGCATGACGAATTGCGCGAACAAAGCCGCGACAAGCCCGGCGATCATCGCGCCATTATGCAGCGCGCGCCACTGCGAGGGATCTTTGCCGACCTCGCGGATCAGATATTCGCGCAGGCCCAGGCCTGCGATGTTTTCGAAGATGTTGACCATGGTGATAGCGAAGGTGTAAATGCCCAAACTCGCGGCGCCGTCGATGCGGGCTAACGCAATCACAAAGGCCATACCGAGCAACGGATTGAGGACTTGCACGAGCAGAAGAGAGGAAGCGTTTTTAAAAATTTTACCGGACACGTCAATTCTTCTCCAGAGTTGCGGGGTGCAGCACGATGCCTTGAGGTGGATTCCCCTTTTTATAGAGGCTTGTAATTGCGCATATCAACCCGACATAAAACCACAGAATCGGAATGCGGCCGATTTCTTCGTAATCGACCAGGCAGTGAATCATGAATGCGAGCAGACCGCCGCTGATACCGGCAGCCACCATGGCTAGGTCAGAGGTTGCGCGTCGCGCCAAGGCGAAGCCATGATGGAACACCGCCAACAATAGGCACACGAGCACAATCATGCTCACCACTCCCAATTCCGCAGCAACCAACAAATACATGTTGTGTACTTTGGCTTGAAAAGTAAACGGCACCGCCGGGTCGCCATATCTCGGCAGCCACAGACGATAGTTGCCGTAACCGATTCCCCAAGGATGATCCTCGATAATTTTCACAGCAATGCGCGCCATTGGCTCGCGCGTTGCGAAGGAGCCTTCATCTGCGCTGGTAAAACGCGCAATGAAGGTGCCGATATTGACTAATACAAAGGGAATGATGAGCAGCGTCACAAGTTTCAGGCTTTGCAAAGCTCTGACGCGCAGTGCGGGTTGCATGATCATGATCGCGAAGACGAGTCCGCTAGCCAATGTAACGCCGATCCATGCGCCGCGTGAGAGTGTGGCGACCAATGCCCCGCCGCCGATCACCAACGTTGCACTCGCAAGCAACCGATACGTTTTGTTCTGCGCCGCAATCGTAACCGCCAGGGCAAGCGGCAGCACTAACCCGAGAAAACGCGCGAATTGATTGGCATGGCCGAAGGTTCCTCCGGGGCGAATTGCGGTATCGCCCGTGTTCAATTCCTGAGACAATACCTTGTCGGGTTCGCCGAGCAGGGTAATCCCCAATTGGCCGCCGGCGAATTTTTGTCCGAAGCTCAAAAAACCCTCCAGTATCGTCATGGCAAACAAAACCATGACGACGTGTTTGAGTGCGGCAGCATGATGCACGCTTTTTGCCGTGATCCAAACCAGCGCCATCATGCGAAACAGCCGGATGATTTCGAACAGCGTACGATCGACTTCTTTGGCAAAATTCGCAGAGAACAGCGCGAGTATGAACAGGCCGATCATAAGCCATTTGAGGATGCGCGGTTGAAGAGGCTGCCGCTTGTCACGCGGAACGGTAAGCAGGTATTTTAACCACAAGCCGATTAGGGTGAAATCCAGCAGGCTTGCGGCAATGCGATAATCGCCGCCGAGTTTTTCATTGAAGTAGAGGCTGAAATCAAAACCCACGAGCGGGATCGCTACGACGAGTGCCATCAACAACGCCAAATGGCGTTTACTAATTACCAATAAGGCAACCACGCCCATACAGAGTGCGATAAATGCACCCAGCCAGTTATCTGGAAAACTCGCTAGGCGGTACGTAATCGAGGCATACGCCAATAGCAATGCCCCGCAGACAAGCCAGCGCAGGTATTTTGAGGCGTTGTCATTTTCGAACGCAGTCATGACTGCCGGAGTTGTGGACATGATATGAATTCTTGACTCAAGGCCAGGTTTAACGCCATAAATTTTGTGCCCAACACGAATCAAAATGAGCCGCGACGCGTGTTTTTAATAAGCGCCCGCACCCAAGATCACGTTGAGCGGCGTTTTGAATAAGATTTTCATATCCAAGAGCAGGCTCTGATGTGTGGCGTAATACTTGTCCATCGCAACCCAATCGCGAAAGGAAGAGTCACTTCTGCCGCTGATTTGCCAAAGTCCGGTAAGCCCGGGCTTGACTTGCAGGCGGGTTTCGGACCAGGACGGTTCATATTTGAGTTCTTTGCGCGCTAAAGGCCTCGGGCCAACGAAGCTCATCTCACCACGCAGAATGTTGATCAGTTGTGGAATTTCATCGAGGCTGAACTTGCGGAGAATTTTTCCGACGCGCGTCATACGCGGATCGTTTTCGATTTTAAAGATCGGGCCGTCGACTTGATTCAGATGTTTCAGCTCGTGCTGACGCTGCGCCGCGTCCTGCACCATCGAACGAAACTTGAACATGAAGAATTCCCGGCCGCCGAGCCCGCAGCGCCGCTGGCGAAAAAATACGGGCCCCGGGCTGTCGAGCTTAATCGCCAGGGCGAGCGCGCCCATGACCGGCAAAAACAACATGAACAAAAGTGAGGCAAAAAACAGATCGATGCTGCGCTTGCTGAAATCATAAAGCCGGCGGCGATGTTGCCCAGTTAACGCAGGCGTGGATTGAGCAGAAGCAATCGTGGTAATGTTATAGTTCTTCTCCAGCAAATTCACGGTGGCGGTGTGCAACTGGTTTTTCACGACGACGGCGCCTTTCAGATATTGGCGCGGACCGACGGTGCTGTCGCGGGCTATCACAGAGCGCTCAATCCAGCTTCCCTCCGCGATGCGGCTGCGGTTCCACAGTATGCTTTCGCGCAGAATGGCGCCCTTTCCGACGAAACAATCCGCGCCAATCGTGACGGGTCCAATGATTTGAACATCGTCGTCAATCACGGTATTATCCCCGATGACGACCGGCGGAATAAAGTTTACGCGGCTGCCGACGCGAACGTTGGGAGCGGCCCAAACGTTGGGCGAAATTTGCTGGTGATACGTCATGCTGCCGAAGCGGCCGGAGAGCACGCCTTCGTTTATTTTCATGTAATCTTCAAGATTGAAGAGATCCTGCCATTCGCCGGTTAATTGCTGCGCGTTGACTTTGAGTCCGGCTTCCAACAGCCGAGGCAGCAATTGTTCTTTGATGTCGAGAAAACTTTCACCCGGCTGATAGTGTTGAAATACCGAAGGCTGAAAGCAATAAATGCCCAAAGGAAAGAAGCGGGACGATTGAATTACGCCATCGCCGCGGTTAATGCGCGCCATGCGGCCGTTTTCCGATACCTCCACCACTTCGCTGCGGCCCAGATCATAAACTGCCGGCAACTTTGAAACCAATACCGTTGCGTCGGCGCGTGAGCGAATATGCTGCTTCACGAGATCGCGCAGATTGAAATTGAAAAGCACGTTGCATCCCATGACAATGAATGGCTCATCAGCCAGAAGGTCGGCAAGCTGGCGCAACGCGCCGCCGGTGCCAGCGGGGCGATCTTCTACGGCATAGCGAATGACCACATCCCAGGGGTCGCCGTTGCCCAAGACTTCCAGCAATGCGGTATTTTCACGATCCAAACAAAAAATCAGATCGGTAAACCCCGAGCGTTTTAAGTGCTGCACGACATGAATCGCCATGGGCGTGTTGGCCACGGGCAGTAACGGCTTGGGCATAATTTGCGTAAGCGGCAGCAAGCGGGCTCCGCTCGCTCCAGCCAGAATAACGACTTTCATAAAAACCATCTCCTTTGGTTTAAAGATTTTGGTAGAGAACTTTCGGGATGTAGAAACGCCGTTGATTGAGCACAACACCGAACAAAGGAATGCCAAAATGATCCAGTCTGTTCTTCAGGGATCGTACCACCTCGACGCGCGTGCGCTCGGCTTGTACCACCTGAATGAGGCCGTCGATTTGGCGGGCAACGAATAGGCCTTGCGGAACTTCATTGAGCGGTGGAAAATCAAACAACAGCAGGTCGAAGTGTTTGCTGTGCTTGCCGGCTTTGTTAATCGCGCGCACGGCGTTTTCGAAATTGAATGGCGCCGTTTTGGGGGGCATACCCAAAGGCAATAGAAAAATCTTATTCGACTTGATCACACGGATCACATCGGCAAAGCGGCGGCGCGCGTAAATAAGATCGACCAAGCCCGGGTTGTCGGGAAGGGAGAACAGGCCGCCAAGGTTGGCGTGACGCACGTTCAAATCCACCGCAAGAATCCGCAAGTTTGTGTTCTTGAACGCGAGCAAGAGATTCGCGAGAATCGTTGAGGTGCCCTCGCCACTGTGGGCGCTGGCAAAGCCGAGGCTCAGCGGGCCGCTATGCCGCTGATGCATCACTTGAATTTCGTTGCGAATTTTTTCAATCTCAGTCTGCGCCAGCGGCAGGGCACGAAACATTGTGACGGTTTCATTTGTCAGCGTCAAGGCCGTGCTCGGGTTCTGCTCCCGCAACGCTTGTTCCGCCACATACTGAAAAGTACGAAAATTGCTGATCGACTCGCTCGCTTCCTCTGCCGCGTTCGAGCCCGCGGGATCATCATGAAGCAGCGGGTTGACTTTTACGGCGGGCTGGCCGTTCCGGCGGGTATTGACGTTGTTCTTAAGGGCGATCATATTTGCTTGCTGTCGAAAGAATAAGTGAGCGGGATATTTTTTTCGGCAGAAATTACACCGAGCACCGGAACCTTCAGGGTGTGCACGATTTCGTGCGGCGCTTTGAAGGTGCCATTAAAATACTCGCGCACAAGGGCGCCGGCAAGCCCCACCAGAGTTCCAATGATCACACTCAGAATCATATTGCGCGCGGGGCGCGGGCTGATCGGCTCCTCCGGCACACCGGCCGGGCTGATCACCGTGATGCGCGAGAGCCGGCGGTCTGTGGCCTTTTCGACGCTCATTTCTTCGCGCCGCATGACGAGCAGCGAATAGACCCGTCGTGCGTTGTCGCTTGCCATTTCCAACTCATTCAGGACCCGCTCCTTTTCCGGCAGCGCTTTGATCTCGCTTTTGACCTGAGCCAGCGTTTTCGCCAGAACACGCTCTTCTTCCCGCAGAGAATTTAATCGCTCGTTTTCCAGGGCCAGCAGTCGCTCCACCTCGGCGAACAGTTCCGTTTGGACGCCGACAATTTGTTTGTCGAGATCTGCGACCAAACGATGATCGGTTTGATATTTTTCCGAAAGCGCGTTGCGCTGCAGCCGCAGTTCGGTCACCCGTGTATAGAGCAGGCGGATCGAGGGATGGTTGTCCATCTCGGCAGTCGGAATCATGAGCGAATCACCAGCGCTGCGCAATTGCTGCAGCCGTTGAATTTTTCCCGTGAGCACTTCGACCTGTTCGCGCAATTGCACGAACTGTTGATCGGCGGAACGGTACTTTTCATACATCAAATCTTCCTGTTTGCTGTGCGCCACCAAACCCGTTGCCGCCCGGTAAGCATTGAGTACGCGTTCTAGGCTATCCAGCCGCGCCCGCGTTTCTTCGATTCGTTCTTTGAGAAAATCTTCCGCCTGGCCGCCGCCATGAACCTGCGCATTGTATGAAATGTAGGCATTGGTCAGCGCGTTGGCAAACCAGGCGGCGCGGGCGCGGTCGGTATCTTCAAAGCTGATGTCGATAACATTCGATCCCGTCACCGCTTCAACCGTGATGAAGGCGCGGAATCGGTCAAGTGTTTTTTCGCTGATTGTGTCATCTCCCGGGAAGAAGGGCGTCGCGGCTGGTCGATCATTGGGGATAAGCTGCCGGCCCGTCGCCCAACTCGCGCGCAGGACATTTTCTAAAACCGGACGACTCGTCGCAATTTCAAGCTCGGATCGGATGTCTTCCTCTTGATTCAGGCGTGAATAATACGGATTCAACGCCGCCGGGCGATCTTCGCGGCGCACGAGAACTTTAGCCGTGGTGCGATAGACTTTTTCCGCGGTGAATGTTGCAATGCCGACTGGGATCACCGTCAACACAAAAAGGAGTATCACCAGGCCGCGATTCTTAAAGATCGCTTGCAGACCATCCCGTAAGCTCAGCAGATTTGAATTGTTCACTAGCATCTGAAGGCTTCTCCAGCATTTATGGATTTCCGTTCAATCTATAGCGGCAACGCGCGAAAAAACTCCTGGCTTCAACGCGAGCCGATGCAAAGCACGCGTCATTTTACCAGGGCATACACCCATGCAAAACCGGAAAGCGTGCTCATCGGCAATAAGCCCTCGATAAATGAATCCATGAATTGATTTGCGCGCGCGATTCCCGATTTGGGCACGTAGATGACATCGTAAGGATGCAACGCTACGTTCGTTTGGGCGTGCTTTCCCTGCAAGGCCTCGCGCACGTCGAGCGTCAGGGTGAGAGGCTGGTTGGAGCGATCATCTTTGCGCAACAGAACAATCTGTGAAAGTTGTGCGGAAGATTTGAACCCTCCGGCTTGAAAAATCGCGCCCAAGAGCGTCATGCCGCCATCAATCGATACCAGTCCGGGGGATTGCACCTCGCCGCCCACAAAAACTTTGAGCGTGATGGAATTTTTAACCATCACGGCAACCTCGGGATTGACAAGTTTGTGGCCGTATTCCGTTTCCAAAACCGAATCGATTTCCGCCGGCGTTTGTCCGGCCACGTGGATTTCGCCAACTAATTCGAGGGAGATAAAACCATCCGGCCTTACCCACGCTTCGGTATTCAATTCCGGATGATAGTAAAGTTTAATGATCAAGTTGTCGCCCGGTGCGATGCGATAGCCGGTTTTTTCCAACGCCGGCATGGTGACGGGCGGTGCGGACAGCGTTTGCCGGCTGCCTGCGCATGCACCAAGAAAAGCAAGCAATACCGGCGCGAGCGCCACACGCACACGGCGTATTCCGATTCTGTTTTGATTCCTCGTCATGGGATAGCAAGGCTAATAAGTTGTTAGTGCAGTCATTCTTCAATTCTGCGCGACGGCGCCGGCTTCCTTGACTGCGCTACGCTTCGTGGTCAAGTACCGTGTAATGACTTATCTTAAAAGGTTGCACGCGACAGTATTCTTTCGGGTTGATTCGTCACGATGGATTATCACACAGTCAAACGGCATGCCAGATATTGGCTAACACCCTTCCCATAGAAAGCTCCGATCCTCTCTCGAGAATACAAGCAGTTGCGGTAACGATTTTACGAATGCCATGAGCCGCAAACAATCGCGATAGGAATATTTTGTTCCATAGGCGCGTGACGTCACTTTTAAAGTGACGTATTTTATTGCAATCGCAGATTGGCTGATAAAAGTTCCTCGCGGCGAGGTCAGCGGCTGTTACTATTATAGCCCGACTATGTCACATTCCAAAAATCACCACAATGGCGCGGAGATCGCAGAGTAAGATTTATTAGAATTCCCAACGAAATCTGCCTCTTAGCAGTGAATCTGACATAGTCCAGATAGAAGTTGTTTTGTTTCTCATTGAACTGCCCAATCGAGGTGTGCATGATGCTAAGGCCAATACGGTGAATCATATCCGCAGGTAATTCCCAGCAAAAGCCGTTATGCCAAAAGAACAGAAGGGAATTTTAAAAAACTGCTTGACAACGCGGTTTCAAAATGCTATTATTAGTGCAATCGTTTGCATTTGTTGTTGATTTGGCAGCCCGTCAAACAACTCGCAGAGCATACGTAACCATAAGGCCACCCTCATGAGTGCCCGCTTACTCGAGATTGCGCAACAAACGGGATTTTCGGTTTCCACCGTCTCACGTGTGCTCCACGACCATTCCAATAAATACAAAATCAGCGCTGAAACCAAAAAATTGATTCGCAAAGTCGCAGAGGAACTGGGCTACCGGCCAAACAAGCTCGCGCGCGGCTTGCGCCTCAATCAAACCCACGAAATCGGCGTGATCGTGCCGGATATTTCCAATCCTTTTTTTGCGACGCTAGTCAAAAGCATTGCCGGGGAGTTGCGCAAATCCGGCTATAGTATTTTTGTTTATGACGCCGACGAAAACACGGCGATCGAGGCGGAATCCATCAAGATTTTGTTGGAGAAGAAAGTTGACGGCTTGATTATCGCCTCGGTCGGGCAGGAGGTGAATCATTTAAAACAGATCGAAACCGCCGGCGTGCCATGGGTGATGGTCGATCGCTGTTTTGACCATCTGGCGGTAGATGCTGTGAGCGTCGATAATTTTCGCGGCGCTTATCTCGCCACGCAATACTTGATTCGGGAGGGCCATCGTCTCATAGCCTTTATTCAAGGCCTGCCCGGGACCTATGTAAATGAAGGCCGTTTGCAGGGCTATAAACAAGCCTTGCAAGAAAGCAATCTTCCACTCGACGAGCGCCTGATTGTGGGCGATGATTTCCGTAATTACAACGGTTATTTGGAAACCAAGCTGTTGCTCAAGCTGCAAGAGCCGCCCACCGCGATTTTCACGGCCGGCGATTTGATTGCCATGGGCGCATTGGAAGCGCTGCGGGAAGATCATTATCGTGTGCCGCAGGATGTTTCTCTCATCACATTTGACGACCCCAGTTTTGCCACTTATCTTTCTCCCGCCTTGACCACGGTGGCGCAGCCCGTGGAAAAAATGGGCGAAATGGCGGTAAAATTGCTTTTTCGCCGTTTGCGCACGCCGAACGGAGAGCGCCGCCGCATTTTGCTGGAGCCGCGTTTGATCGTGCGGGATTCTGTCATGCGCAAATCTTCTCTTGCCTTAATCCGGCAAGCTTCATGAGTTGCTGCCCCGTTTCATTCGCATGGAGTATCCCATGAAAAGAAACATGCGTCGCTGTTTTGCTTTTCTCATATCGTGCAGCCTGGCCGCCTATTTGCCCACAACCGCCTTGGCTGGAACCACCGGCAAAATTGCCGGCGTGATAACGGACCGGCAAACCCAAGAGCCGTTGTTTGGTGCAATCGTTTTCATTGAGGGAACGACTTTGGGCGCTTCCACCAATCAAAAAGGCGAATTTTTCATTTTGAATGTTCCCCCCGGCATTTACGCCGTCACCTTTTCCTACATTGGATATGAGAAATTAACGCAAACTGAAGTGTTGGTGCATGCCGATCGCACGACGCAGTTACAAGCTGCACTCAAACCGGCGTTGATTGAAGGCGAGATGATCACGGTCACGGCGGAACGGCCGGCGATTGAGCATGATCTCACGGCCAGCGAGCAGGTGATGACCATTCAGGAGATGAAGCGATCATGGGTGCGCACGGTGAAGGAAGCGATTGAGATTCAAACCGGCATCATCAATTCGCCGCCCTCGGTGGCATGGACGCGCGGGGAAACACAGACGTATATTCGCGGCAGTTCCATCGTGCAAGCGGTGTACATGCTCGATAATCTCAGCGTGAATAGCGGATTGCTCTCCGACAATTATACCGGATTCAATACGTCGACCATTGAACAGATTTCGTTGCTTACCGGCGGCTACAATGCGGAGTATGGCGAGGGGCGTTCCGCGGTGATCAATATCGTTACCAAGGAAGCCGGAGAGGGGCTGCACGGCACCGTGATCACGCGTTTGCGCCCGGCAGGCAAGTATCATTTTGGCCCAAATTTTTACAGCAAAGAAAACTACGACTATAAATTTTTCGATCTCGCTTATTGGACGCAGCAATCGCAAGATCCCAACAGCGGCCCGTTTTACGGCCGAAACCCGGATTCATTGCTGTCAGCGTGGCGCAAGTCGATCACGCCCAACAGCACACTGGCAAAATATGCCGACCGCGCCGAACCGGAAATCGAAGCGACCCTGTTCGGATCACTGACGAATGATTTGAGTTTTCTCGCTTCCGGTCGTTACAAAAAAGGTGTGAGCATATTCCCGCAATCCCTGCCGTACAATCCCGAATTCAATTTTCAAGGTTACTTGAATTATAAATTTTCACCGTCGCTCAAATTGCGCGTGGGGGGATTTTATGGCGGCTACGAAAGCGCGGATTATCCCGCGGTCAATTTCAACACTATCGAGTCGGCGCAGGAATCCGCCTGGTTGGCGCCTATGCGGGTGGATGAGCAATATGCCCGCGCAAAATATAATCCCGAAGGCGCGATTTATCGTCAATGGCCGGAGTTGCGCCGGTGGTCGCAAATCTATGCGCGCTTCACGCACGCGCTGAACAGCAAATCCTTCTATGAAATCAATCTGAGCTATTTGCGCGACAAGATGGATCGTTCCGATCGCGATCACGTCATTCCCGACAGTTTGTGGTCGCGGCGCGACGACACGCAGAAGATGGTTAATCGCTTTCTTGAGCAGGGCTATTTTCATACGTTCACCAAAAATCAAAGTGAAGTTTTCCAGATTAAGGCCGATTATACCAATCAAATCACGCAGCATCACCAGTTGAAAACCGGTGTGGCGTTCCGGCAATTTGATTTTAACTATCGCCATTTTATGGGCGTTTACGAAGGCGGCAATCGCTGGAATTTGTTGAACGTGTTCGACGGCAAGCCTTACGAAGGCAATGTGTATGCGCAAGACAAAATGGAGTTTCCCGGTTTGGTGGTGAATGCCGGGTTGCGTTTGGATTTCTTTCATCAAAACCGTTCTGCGCCCAAGAATCGTTACGATCCGCTGGCGATGCAACCCTCGACGCCCGGGCACGATCCGAGCAAGCCCTTGGGTTATCCCGGCAATCCCGAGCGTGAGCGCACGAAATTGCAAATGGCGTTTTCGCCGCGTCTCGGCATCTCGCATCCCATCAGCGCAAACTCAGTGTTGCATTTTGTGTACGGTCATTTTTATCAGCGCCCGTCATGGACGAAAATGTTCGGTTTTCCGTTTGTGAATTATACGGAAGACATGAACACTGTGCTGGATCCTTATGCGGATCAAATTACCTACATGGAAGAATGGCAGGGCTGGTATGGCAATGCCGAGATGAGTTTCGAGCGCACCATTCAATATGAATTGGGGGTGGATTACAACATCGCCAATCGCTTGAAGCTCGATCTCACGGGCTATTACAAAGACGCCAGCCGGGAGGCCAACGTCATCACCGGCGTGTATGCCGCGCAATACAACGCCACCAAAGCGCTGATGTTGAGCAACTCCGGCTATTCCGACGTGCGCGGCATTGAAACCAAGTTGGACTCGCGTTTTCAGGGCCCGCTCAATTTCGGCGCGAGTCATGATATTTTCTGGTCGTTTGACGGCGAAGTCGGCTTTAGCCAATTGCATCAACCCGGTTCGGTGCGCGTGAATGTGCCGAAAGGTTTGCGCCAAGGCGAAGGCGCGTGGAGCAGCTTTCATCGCATCAAGAGTTGGGCAAATTTGTACATCGAGCCGGGGCGCGGCCCAAAACTCGCCGGCATCAAGCCGCTCAGCGATGTTAATTTGAATGTTTATTTTTGGTGGCGCAGCGGCCAGCCTTACACCTATCACGCCCCCGGCGATATTTCCACCAGGCCCAACAACCGGCGCTGGTTCAGTTATTATCAAACCAATATTAAAGCGACGAAAGGTTTTCAATGGGCGGGTTTGCACACCGAGTTGAGTTTGGAAGTCCGCAATCTCTTCAATTCAAAATTTTTGCGCTTGGTTTATGGCGACGATTTGGTGCGCTGGCATCAAAACCCCGACTTGCCCGAGCGCGACCGCTTGCCGCCGAATTGGTTTTCGGGCGAAGACGATGAATGGGAATGGTATTCCTACGAAGTGCCGCCACGGCAATGGTTTTTTCAGTTCAAGGCAGAGTTTTAGCTTATTCTAGAGTCACTTTGGCGCTTGCACGGGTAGTGTTGCTGGCATAATTGGCGCAAACGTTTGCATTAAATTCAACTGCTGTTACCTGCGATGTGCGGAGAGCCTTTATGAAGTCATTGATTCCTTTTACTGGGTTGTGGCGGCAGCCGTTGGGGCAGGGCATTGTTGCAGCGCTGGTCGCGCTGTTTGTTTGTGGCGACGTGATTCACGCGCAAGTGACCTGGGGCAAGCAGACCCTGACACGCGGCAAGCTGTGGGCAACGGTGTGGAATTCGTTGCAATATGGCGATCCCACGGAAACGGAAAATGGCTTTCACACGTTGGATTATCCCGGGTATTCGAAAGGCACGAACATCAATGACGCATTGAACTATGCCGAGGCCGCGGGTTATGCGATTTATGGCGTGCGCGGCGGCCGCGCCTATGCCTATACGCTCAACTCCCGGTTTTTTCCCTCCGGTGAAAACGTTTTTCCTATTGAAGAAGCAACATTGACGAAGAATTACAACCTGGCCGATCTCAACACGTGGGGCGAGGAAATCGTCACCGGCGGCCACCATGTCAACGGCCTGGAAGTCGACATTTCGCGGCGCAGCATGGTATGGAGCTATCCCAAGTATGATGACTTCGTCATTCATCAGGTTACGATCACGAACACCGAGTTTGCCACGATCAGCGATTTGTATTTTGGCATGCGCTACGGCGTTCGTGTGACGCAACGTTCGGGCACACGCGGCGACGAGAAATACGGCTGGGATGCGGCCCATCAGCTCTTCTATTTTTACGATCATCAGAGTTTCAATTTCCAAAATGAAACGCCGGTGCAATGGACCTTCGGCGTTGGCCCGCAACGCGGCGACATTTCTGACTCACGGGATATTCGCTCGCCGGGCACGCGCGAAACCGAGCTGGATGCCGCAGGCTATTTCGCCGCGATTGTGCTGGATTCTTCCGGCGCGCGGGTTTTTCAAAACATTTTGGAGCATACCGGCCAGGGCGTTACCGAAGGCGCCGCGCGTGAAGATATCATGTTTATTCAGGGGGTGGATGAAGCGCCGCGTTTCAAAGAAGTGATGACGCATCAACAACCCCGGCTTTCTTGGGATCAGGCGCGCGCTGCCGGCGGAGAGGGCGGAACCAAATATGAGCGCCGCCCGGAGTTTTTGTTGAGCGTTGGGCCGCTGGAACTGCCGCCTTTTGCCTCGATTGTCCTGGTGTTCGCCGAAGTGATGGGCGAAATGGATCGCGCCAAAATCGTGCAAGGCGGTGTGGAGAACATCGACCTGCTGGCAACCGCCTCGCGCGATTCCCTGCTGGCTAATGTGCGCGCGGCGCGCGAGCTGCATCGCAATTTCTATCTGCCTTCTTATCATCCTCCGATGACGCCGACCGACGGGGAGAACAGCCTGACCTTGACGCCCGGACCCGGAGAGATTACGATTGCATGGCCGCCGATTCCCGAAAGCTATCGCGATCCGCTCAAAGGCGTGAATGATTTCGCCGGCTACCGTGTGTATCGTTCCTCGTACTTCACCATCGGCCCCTGGACGCTGATTGCCGAGATTCCAAAAGAGTCTGCGCAAATCGCCGAGGGCAAGGTGAAATTTGTCGATAGCAATTTGCCTTTTGGCGTGGGCAATTATTACTGCGTGACGAGCTATGATACCGACGGATATGAAAGCGGCAAAGTGAACAACAATCGCTTTCCGGTTTATCCGTTTCGCGCGCCGAATGCGGACTTTCCCCGCAACGTTTATGTTGTCCCCAACCCGTTCCGCCAGCACAGCGGCCTGCTGGGCCAGGGCGAACGCTTTCGCATGGAATTCATCGGCCTGCCTGCCAAATGTGTGATCAAAATTTATACGCTTACGGGCGATCTGGTGCAAGAGATCAAACACGATGATGGTAGCGGCTCGACTTCGTGGGGCAGCATCCGGCAATTGGATTATCAGCTCAATCGCTGGATGCTGGGCGTCGCGCCCGGGGTCTATATTTATCATGTCGAATCGCAGGTCTCCGGCCAGGAGGGGCAATCGTATGTGGGAAAATTTGCGATTGTCAAGTGAAGAGACAGAGGGCATGGCGCAGGAACATCGCGCTCGCAATTATTATTCAATCAAATTTGGCGACTATTCACCGGCCATTAATCATTGTAAGAGCATGGTGAATGGTTAATGTTGAATGGTGAATGGTGAATGGTGAATGGTGAATGAATGGAGAACATACATGACGAAGGCGATAAGAATCTGTGTTTGGTTGGCGGCCTCCTGCTTAATTCATGTTGCCTCTCCGCTGCGTGCACAAGTCGGCATTCCTCCCAATGATATCGAGCGCGTCGGCCAGTCGGGCTGGCAGTTTTTGAAAATCAATCCGGATCCCAGTCAGGCCGCGATGGGCGGCGCGTTCACCGCGATTTCACGCAGCGATGCCAATGCCGTGCTGGGCAACCCGGCAGCGCTGGCGGGCGTGGCGAAATATGATTTGCAATTCAACACCGTGCGCTGGATCGCGGATATTACCCATCAATCTGCTGCGTTTGCCGCCAATGTCGACGGCCTGGGTGTTTTTGCGCTCAGCTTTGTGACGTTGGATTATGGTGATATTCCGGAAACCATAAACAGTCTGATTCCCAGCGAGAATCGTACAGACGCCTTCGTCACCGGCAGTTTTTTTTCAGCGCGCGACATGGCTTTGGGCTTGAGCTATGGCCGCAAAATCACCGATAAGTTGGCCATGGGCGGCAGCGTGCGCTGGTTGCAGCAAAAAATTGCGGAATTAAGCATGACGAATTGGTCGCTGGATTTTGGCACAGTTTATTACACCGGTTTCAAAAGCCTGCGTCTGGCGATGAGTGCGCGCAATTTCGGTCCGGATTCGCATCTCACCGGCTGGAGTGAACAGTATCAAGCCGAACCGGACGATATTCGCATGCCGATCGATTTTCGCGTCGGCCTGGCCATGGATTTCTTGCATGAAAAGGACAGCCCGCATCTGATTACGGTCGCGCTTGATGGTGATCATCCCAACGATGGTCCGGAGCGCTTTCATCTCGGCGCCGAATATTTCTTTGAGCAGAAACTTGCCCTGCGCGCCGGGTATCGCTTTAATTATGATGAGCAAGGTCTGACCTTCGGTGCGGGTGTAAGTTACGCCGTTTCGAATTTGTCCGGCAGCGCGAACTATGCCTTTGCTGATTTCGGCGCGTTGTCACAGGTGCATATGTTTTCATTTGGCCTTGCGTTTTGAAAGCACATTCTGCCGGGTTGCGCGGATCGGCGCCTTTCCTTATTTGGTGAGGAGGAGACTGCTTTGCTCGTTTGCCGTTTGCTCTGCTGCCTGACGTTATATGCGAGTTCGTTAGTGTTCTTACCGCAAGAGCTGCGAGCGCAAGCAACGCAAGTCTCTCGTTTGGGCAATTTTGGCAAGGGAGAGGGAGAAGCGCAGGCGGTGTATGCCGCCGGCACGATTGTCTATTTCGGTGTTGGCGCACAACTGCGCATTGCAAACTTTGGCGATCCCCGAAATCCGCAAACGATTGCACAGCTCAACTTGCCGGAAAACCTGAATGATTTGGCCGGTATTGAACTTTCCGGGCAACAGCATGTAATCGCCGCCGGAGGGCCGTGCGCGTTCGTTGTAAACGTTGATAACCCGTTCGACCCACAACTTGTGCGAACCATCGACGCCGGCGGGACATGCGAGGGCGTGGCAGTTGCCGGTACGATTGCTCACCTTGCCGCAGGCGAGGCGGGATATAAAGTTTTTGATTTGGCGAACCTCGCTAATCCCGTGTTGCTGGCCGCCATTGACTCGCTGGCGTATTGTGAAAGCATCATGTTGGAAAACTCGCTTGCTTGCCTGGCGGCTGGTAACCGTTCTCATGTGCTCGACATTACCAATCCGGGGCAACCGCTTTGGTTGAGCAAGATTATCGCCGCAACCGGTGGGTATCATCAGTATGCCGGCTTGCACGAGGGGTTTGCGTACGTGTGTGATTACAATCTCGGTTTGCAGATTTATAATCTCGCAGACCCGGCGTCGCCGCAATTCACCGCGTCCGCGGCAACCGGGCCGCAAGCCTCGCGCCTTGTGTTTGCAGGGAATTGGGGTTATATCGCGAACGGCGAATCGGGCATTTGCATCTTTGATTTTTCCGATCCGGCTGCGCCGGTGCAATTAAGCCGGTTTGACACACCCGGAAGCGCAGCGTCACTGTTTTTCGTGGCAGAATCCGCGCCGCCTCCGCCGCCCCTTGTGCAAGAAGAAGTCTATAATCCGAGTTCGTTGAATTATCTCTTGTTTCGCGCACAAAACCCAAGCGCCGTGCGCGACGGTAAATTCCCGGTGATCATCTCGCTGCACGGCATTGGCGAGCGCGGCAGTGATTTGCGCCGCTTGAAAGCAGGGGGCTTGCCGCGCATTCTCGACGGCAACAATGATTTTCCGTTCTTTGTCGTTTCGCCGCAATGCCCGGCGAATACCGAATGGTATTACGATCGCACAGATTTGCTCCTTCGGAAGCTGGTTGAGGAAGTTTTGGCGCGTTATCCTGTCGATCGCCGCCGGGTTTACATCACCGGCTACAGCATGGGCGGCATCGGCACATGGGACATGGGCATCCGCCATCCCAACTTGTTTGCCGCGGCGGCGCCCATCGCGGCGCGCGGTGAAGAGGGATGGGAGGTTTGCGCCATGACGGAAATTCCGGTTTGGGCATTTCATGGCGACCGCGATGAGGTTGTGCCTCTGTCTGCCGGACAACGAATTGTTGAGCAATTTCAAACCTGCGGCGGCGAGATTACTTTTACCATTTATTCCAATACCGGCCACGATGCCTGGAGCAAAACATATGGCAACTCAATGTTGTATGAATGGTTTTTGAGCAAGAGTCGCTGACACTGCCATGACCTGAGTTTGCGATAAACGGGATGAAATCATGCCTCTTGGCAAAGCGTTCGCGAATTGTACATGATCAACCCAACTTGACCGCCGCCATGCCCAACAAAGTCGTCATCGTCGGAAGCTACAACACCGATTTGACCATTAAAACCAATCGCATTCCACAGCCGGGCGAAACCGTCGTCGGCGGAAAATTTTCAATGAATGCCGGTGGTAAAGGCGCGAATCAAGCTGTGGCCGCAGCGCGCGCCGGCGCCCAGGTTTGGTTCGTAGGCCGTGTAGGCAACGATGATCTGGGAAATGAAGCCATCAAGCATCTGCGAGGGGAAGGTATTAATTGCGATTTCATCACGCGCGACCCGCAGGAGCCAACCGGCACAGCCTTTATCATCGTCGATGAACGCGGCGAGAATTGTATTGTGGTCGCCTCGGGCGCGAATATGCGGCTGTTGCCGGGCGCGATTGCAGAGGCCGCGAGCATCATTGCCGCTGCGGATGTTTTGGTGTTGCAGCTCGAATCACCGCTTGAAACGGTGGAGGCCGCTGCCCGCCTTGCCGTGGCGCATGGCACGCGCGTGTTGTTGAACCCCGCGCCTGCGCGGCTGCTTGCCCAAAATTTGTTGCAACATCTTTCGTTGATCACACCCAACGCCCTGGAAGTGGAAATGTTGACCGGTGTTGCTGTGACCGACGAAAACAGCATGAAAGCTGCCGCCGATCACCTCATGGCGCTGGGGGTTTCCTCCGTTTTAATCACGCTGGGCAGCGGCGGCGTTTTTCTCGCCGACCACAGCACGCGCATGCATCTGCCGGCATTTCGCGTGCCTGCGGTCGATTCCACCGCTGCCGGAGATGTCTTTAGCGGGTCTTTAAGCGCTTTTTTGCGGCCGACGCGATCATTGCAAGAGGCGGCGCGGATGGCCTGCGCAGCGGCGGCGCTGTCCGTCACAAAAATTGGCGCGATGAACTCCGCGCCACACCTGCACGAGATTCAAAATTTTTTGCAGCAACACAATCAACCTAGTTTGTTGTGATCCTTAATCAAGCTTAAGGAGGTCAAACATGAAGCGCTTGAAACAATGGGCGCGCGGCGCAATCGTCTGCTGTTTTTCGCTTGTCGCCTCAGGGGCACTCGCGCAAGATGCCTTGAATGTTACCGCCGCCGGCAATTTCGGCAAGGGTGAAGGCGAATCCAAAGCGGTGTTTGCCGCGGGTTCGCTGGTCTACTACGCGGTCGGCGAAAAATTGCAGATCGCAAGTTTCTCTGATCCTGCCAACCCGTTGAAAGTCGCGAGTGTAACGTTGCCGAATATCATTGAAGATATCGTGCGCACCTCCATCAACAGCGTGCAGCATCTGGTGGTCGTGGGCGGCCCGAGAATGTGGTTGATCAACGTTCAAAATCCCACCACGCCCGCGATCGTTTCGACCGTCAACATCGGCAGCACCTGCGAAGGTTTGGCGACCAGCGGCACCAACGCCTACGTTGCCGCGGGCGGTTTGGGTTTGCAGATTTACAACATCAGCAACCCGGCGAGTCCCACGTTTGTTGCCGGCATTGATACGCTGGAGTACTGCGAAAGCGTGGTGATTTCCGCGCCCTATGCTTACATCGCGGCAGGCTCGCGCAGTCATATCGTGAACATTTCTAATCCCGCTGCGCCTACGGTCGCCGGGCAGTATCGCGCGCGCGGGTATCATCAATATGCTAACGTTCGCGCGGGACATTTATATGTTTGCGATTTTGATCTGGGTCTGGATGTCGTCAACGTCACGAATCCCGCCAGCCCGGCGTTTGTGACCACAATGGACACGGGCTTCCGCACGGCTCGCATCGTGTTTGACGGCAACTACGGCTATATTGCCAACGGCGACTCCGGCATGCGCATTATCGACGTTTCGAACATCGCGGCGCCCGCTGAAGTCGCGCTGCATGACACGCCCGGCCGCGCGGCCTCAGTTTATTTCGGCGCGATTACCATCAACGGTTCACCGACCGGGCATATTTACGTCGCCGACCGCACGGCCGGACTGCGCGCCATTAACGTGTCAAATCCCGCCTCACCCTCGGAGTCCGGCGCGATTAATATTATAGCTTCTGCCAGCGGTACAGCGTATACGTCATTTGTATTGGATAACAAAGCGTATGTCGCCTATGGCACCTCCGGCCTGCGCATCATCGATGTTGCCAATCCCAACAATCCGGCATTGCTCGGTGAGATCGATACGCCGGGCGATGCGCGCGCTGTGGTCGTGGGCAATAACCATGCGTATATCGCCGATCGCGACGCCGGTGTGCGGGTGATCGATGTTTCCAATCCCAATCAGCCGGTGGAAGTCAATAACGTGGCTACGCCGCGCGCGCGAGGAGTTGCCATCAGTGGAAATTATGTCTATGTTGCGGCCAGTGACAGCGGCTTGGTGGTTTTGGATATTTCAACGCCGGCAAACCCGGTTTGGGTAAAATCAATTCCTGCTCTTTACGGTGAAAACGTGGCGGCCTTTGGCAATGTTGCCGCCATCACCGATTATGGTAAAATTCGCTTTTATGATGTCAGCAATCCTGCCAGTCCCGTGCATGGCGGCGAAACCGCGAGCTTTTCCACCGGTAATGAAGGTTTTACCATTGCCGGAAATTATGCCTACATCCCGGATGGTGATAAGTTACTGGTGTATGATATTTCGAATCTCGCTGCGCCGGCGCAAGTGGGCAGCGTTACACACGGCGGTTATAGCTACATCGCTTCCGTCGATGGCAACTACGCTTATGTCGCCGCGGAAGGCGCCGGCTTGCGTGTGATCGATGTCAGCAATCCCGCCAACCCGCAAGAAGTTGGTTATTACGACGGCCCCTCCGATGCGCGCGGTGTGGTTGCAGTGGGTGGCTATGCTTATGTTACCGAACGCGCCGACGGTTTGACGATCTATCGTAATAATCTAGTTACCGGAGTCGAAGAAAAGAGCAGCAGCCTTCCGGAGCGCTTTGCGCTGCATCAAAATTATCCGAACCCGTTCAATCCCAGCACCAAAATTAGCTTTGCATTGCACCGGCCTGCGCACGTCAAACTGGAAGTGCAAAACATTCTTGGCCAAACTATCGCGACGCTGGTGAATGAATGGAAGGCTTCCGGCTCGCATACCGTGGTTTTCGAAGCGTCGCATTTCGCCAATGGAGTTTATCTCTACCGCTTGGAAGCAGATGGCAACGTGCAAGTGCGCAAACTTGTATTGATGAAATAAGTTGTCGAACAAGGCATGATAGGGCGAAGCTTGTGTCACACCGGATGACAAACGCTAGACGATTATGCCTTGTTGCGCTCATACTCTTGCTCGTCTGTGAAGATATTTGAAAACGAGCAGGAGTGTGAGCATGGGAATGCGTCCTAATATTTTTTTGAATAGCGCCTCGCATGAACGTCTCGCGAAAAGGTTGGAGTATTTTTGCCGTTGCCGCTTGTTGTGTTGTTTCCTCGGCGCATGCGCAACTCGACTTACGCGCGACGGCGCGTTTGCAGTTTCGCGCTCAGGAGGATTCGGCGAATTGGTTCGAAGGCTTTGCGCGAGTTCTTTCTGGTGCCCCTGCGCCCTACCCCTCGCATCGCAGCGAAGGGGCGCCGGTTCCGGCCTTTGTCGCGCGCACTCAGGGAAGCGAAGCAGCCATTGTTTGGGAGACGGCTGCACTTCCTTTGCGCTGGGCAGGAACGCACGCAACATTCGTGTGGGCCTGCGGCCTCGGCAGCAATTTGGGAGAGGAAAAATTCCAGCTCACGCTCAACAATAAGCATGACTTCGTTTTTTCATCTCAGTCGCTGCCCTTCTGGCAGGTCGAGGGAGAATCCGGCTCTCGTCTGGCATTTACCGCGGTTCATCAAAATCATAATCGCGCCTATTTTGGTTATATGACATTGTGTGTGCCTGTTTCATGGGTGCGCGCCGGGCGGGCGGCGAGGATTAAAATCACCGGCATCACCGCTTCGCAGGAAATTTGGTACAGAATCTTCGCTTATCCTGATGCCCTGGCCTTCCTGAGAAAGCAGGAGAGTAAAAGAATTTTTTCGGAGTTGAAATTTTGGAATCTTGGCGACGCCGAGCTTCAGCTCATCGCGCACGCAAAGTTAAGCGGCCAAAACATCGCCATTTTTTCCAATACAGAAAAAATAGATGAAGCGTGGTTTGAGCGTGAAAGCGACTTGGCCGTTGCCCGCCTGACCATCCCGCGCGAGCAGCAACACTCCAACGAGGGCGTGCAGCTCACGTTGAACGGCGAAACCGTGGAAACCGTTGCTTTGCGCGCGATCACCGAAAAGCGCATCAAAGCGTTTCTGGAGGAAGAACTGCTCGCGGAACGATATGTCTTTCCGCCCGGAAAACTTCCCCGGGTGCAATGGAAACGCCCGGCGATGGTTGACAACGAATTGGGGAAATTTGCATTGCGCGTGAGTTATTATGACAAAAACATGAATCGCGTCGAGCGCGCAACGGCGGCCGGGCGCTATGCCGCTGTGGTGGAAGGCGTGACGCCGGGCGGGTTCACGATCAAACGATATGTCACGCTTTATTGCGCCCCCATTGCTTTAGATGACTATGGCGAAGACGCCTCGATTCAGATCAATGCGCTGCCGGCGCTGGGGATTTCACCGGCGCTTTGGCAAAGCTACAAAGACAATTTTCGCGCATTTTCATTCGGCGACCTGATTTTCTATTTACAAACCAGCGCTGACGCTGCGATTTTCCTGGCCGGCCTCGCGGAAATGGATACAACGCAACCACGCCTCGACAGCCCGCGTTTGCGCGACCGGCAATGGTGGATTCGCTTCAAACGGCAGCAAGAGGGGCTCAATACACAACCGGTTTCTTTCAATCCGCCTCAGCGTCACACCCGCCCGATTGCGCGTGAACTCATTGATGCGCGCACTGGCGCCTCGCCGTACAAGGAATCCGATCTCGAAAAGATTCGCGGGGTTTGTCGGGACTGGGCGCGCGAAGCCAATGAACCCTTCACTGCGTTATTGGCGCATCAGGGCCGCATCATCTTTCATGAAGCCTTTGGCAAGCAGCGTGATGGCTCGCCCATGACGATTACCACGCCCACGTGGATGGCCTCTATCACGAAGTTGTTGACCGGTGTCTTGCTGATGCAATTTGTCGATCAAGGCTTGCTCGATCTCGACGCGCCGTTGCAACGATATTTGCCGGAAATGCAACCGTTAGACGGTGTCAAGCTCACGCTCCGGCATGCCGTCACGCACACGCATGGCGGCGCGTGGCACGGCGAATGGGGCTCGGATTGGAATCCTGCCCTCGAAAATTTTGTCGCGCATGGCTTGCCTTATTTTGAAGTCGGCAAAAATTTCCAATACAATCGCCTCGGTTATGCGCTGGCGGGCAAAGCCATGGAACGGTTGAGCGGCCGCGCCGTTCCATATCTGATGGAAGAATGTTTGTTCAAACCTTTAAACATGCGGCATGCAACGGTTGATAACACTTACGGCAGTTTGTATGCCACCAGCGGCGATCTGGCGCGGCTCGGGCAAATGTT
Source organism: uncultured Cytophagia bacterium (assembly GCA_964457925.1). Classification (GTDB taxonomy): domain Bacteria; phylum Zhuqueibacterota; class Zhuqueibacteria; order Zhuqueibacterales; family Zhuqueibacteraceae; genus Coneutiohabitans. The sequence continues at coordinate 25,422 of CAYWGH010000029.1, read as the reverse complement.
GTTGAATCGCGGCAGTTATGGCGAATATTATTTTTTTTCTGCTGAAAGTTTTGACCGCCTCTTGCCGGCTTCTTTGGAGACAATCAATCCTCAAATTCAAAAACGCTGGGGTATCGGCGCTGCGCCGTTGAGCGGAAATGGCTTGAGCGCGCAAACCTTTGGGCATGAAGCCGCTTCCGGCGCGATTTTTCGCATTGATCCCGAGCAAGAATTGCTTCTCATTGTTGGCCGCAACCATGCTGGCGTGAAATACGATCATTTTTCCTCGCGTTTTATCGAGGCGTGTACGTTGCCGTTACGCTCTGCTTCAAACCGGTAACCCGAGTTTTGTTGCCAATTTCCTTGATCAAATTGAATTCCACAAGATCGCACAAGCAAGAACAACTCAAGCTGCTGCTGCCCGTCATTCTGCCGGTGCTGTTGCTCTCGATTTTCCCGCTCGCGCGCGGCATTTATCTTGGCTTCACGGATTATCGCCTGGGCGATCCCATTCATTTCAATGGCATCGAAAATTATATTCAACTCGCAGAGGATGAATTTTTTTGGCAATCGTTCCGCGTGGGATTGGTGTGGACGTTAGCCGTAACGGCCGGGCAGGTGCTGCTCGGTTTGGCGCTGGCGTTGTTGCTCAATACGAAAGTTCGCTTTACTTCGGTTTATGCCGTTTTGATGCTCGCGCCTTGGGCCATGCCGCCCATCATTCGCGGGATCGTGTGGCGCCAGATTTATGACATGGATGCCGGCTGGTTGAATGCCGCATTGTTGCATCTCGGCTGGGTTGCCAGCCCCGTCAACTGGCTCTCGAGTTTTGAGTTTGCCATTCCCGCCGTGATCATCGCCGGCATCTGGGGCGAAATTCCAAAAGCCGCCGTGTTTTTGCTCGCCGGCCTGCAGTCCATCTCAGCGGATTTGTATGAAGCGGCGCGACTCGACGGCGCAAACACGATCCGCGAATTTTTTTATATTACTCTGCCGGCGCTGACGCCGGTGCTGGCCGCGATCGTATCGTTGTCTTTCATGTGGAACTTCAACACCTTTGGCCTGGTGTGGGTGTTGACGCAAGGCGGCCCCGGCGGCTTGACGCGGCTGCCTATGCTGGCGGCGTACGAAGAGGCCTTTCGTTACGGTTATGTCGGCTATGCCGCCGCCATTGGCAACGTTATGGTTATTGTGATATCGTTGGTTCTCTTTGCCTATTTGCGCATTCAATTCCGTGAACGGCTGGCGTAGAATTTTTGAACAGCAAACCCATGTTAAAGCCCAAAGCCTTGTTTAGAAATGCAAGCGTTCAGATCGTTCTCCTCGCTTTTATCACGTTTTTGCTTTTCCCGTTGCTTTGGGTGTTTGCGACCTCGTTTAAAACCACGCCGGAAATTTATGCCGGCGTGCCCAAGCTGTTGCCGGCTTCTTTTTCTCTGGAACATTATCAAACCATCCTGCGCGGCAGCAACGTGTTGGCTGCCATCCGTAATAGCCTGATGGTTGGTTTGCTCTCCACGTTTCTCGGCGTCATCATTGCCTTGCCCGGCGCTTACGCCCTCGCACGCTTTCAATCCGCGCTGAACCGGGCGGTTCTGGGCTGGATATTGACCTCACAAATTTTTCCAGCCATCTTGATCATGATTCCGCTTTATGTCTTGCTGCGGAGTTTAGGATTGACGGATTCGCTGCCGGGATTGGCCCTGGTCTACGTTGTTTGGTCCTTGCCGTTTGTATTGTGGATGCTGCACGGTTATTTGAAAAGCATCCCGGTGGATTTGGAAGAAGCCGCGGCGATTGACGGCGCCACGCGCGTTCAAATCATCTTCCGTATTTTGCTGCCGACGCTGCTGCCCGCGCTGGGCGCTGCCACGCTGTTCACGTTTATTTCGGCGTGGAACGAATTTTTTTTCGCGTTGGTGTTAATGAAAAGCCCGGAGGCCGTCACCTTGCCGGTGGAGCTGGCGCGTTATACCGGCATGGAAGGTCAGGCGCGTACCGGCCCGCTGGCTGCGGCCAGCGTTGTTGCCACGTTGCCGTCATTGTTGTTGTTCGCCATTATCCAAAAATGGTTCACAGCCGGTTTGCTCGCCGGCGCTGTTAAAAATTGAATTTCATGCGACGCTATGTTGCGAAGGTTTCTTATCGCGCTTGCTCTCTTCGCCGTTGTGTTTGCCCTTGGGCACTATTTTAAGAATCCCGCTCCAGAGAAAGCCTCTCCGAAATTGCGCTTCGTGAGTTTGGCCTGGCAGGAGCAAGCTTTGCAGGCGAATGATGATCTGGTGGCGGAATGGAACGCCGCGCATCCGGAAATGCCGGTGGAGTATGTGCAAGGCACATGGGGTTCGATTCATGATTATTTGATCACCGCATTCGAAACCGGCGATCTTCCGGACGTTTTTCATTATGAATCTTCCATCATCGTTGATTTCGCCATGCGAGGGTATTTGGCCGACCTCGCGCCCATGATTTCATCAGAGATGAAAGAAGATATTCTCGAGGTGGCCTGGGCTTCGGTAACGCGTTCGAATCATGAGATCACCGGCGTGCCTTTTCTGATGGAATCTCTGATCGTTTTGTATAACCGGGAGGCGTTTGCCGCGGCAGGCATCGCGCCTCCGGCATTCGAGCAACCGTGGACATGGGAAGATTTGCGCCGCGCCGCGCGGCAATTGACGCGCGATACAAACGGCGATGGCATCACCGATCAGTGGGGCGCGGCTTTTGGCTTGCGCAATTCCGCGAACATTGTAATGAATCTTTCCATCAGTTTTGGCGGATCTTTTTTTCGCAAGCAGGACGGCAAGTACACGGTTCAGGTCGGTTCCGCGGAGGCAGCACTTTTGCAAGAAATTCACGGCATGTTGTATGAAGATCAAAGCGCGGCGCTGGCAAGCATCGGGCAATCGGGCGCCGGCATGATTCCCGGATTTTTCAGCGGCAAATATGCCATGCTTATCGGCATTGGCGCATGGGCGCGGCAACAGCTTGTGGAAAATGCCCCCGCTGATTTTCACTGGGCCGTGCTGCCGCCGCTTAAAGCCGAGACGCAAAATACCGGCATTAGCACTCAAACGTTGAGCATTCCCAAAAAGTCGCGCCATCAAGCCGAAGCCATGCGTTTTATCGAGTTCATGCTCAGCACCCAAAACATGACACGCCTGGCGCAAAGCGATTGGATGATTCCGACGCGGCAATCGTGCCTGCGGCTGCCGCAGTTTCAAACGGCGCATGACGGCTGGGACATTGTTACACAATCTGCCCAATATTTGACCGTTGGGCCGTGGCTCGGCGCTCCGGGCTATGTCGAATGGAAGAACCGGGTAGCCAACCCGGTTTTGCAGGAATTCTTTGCCGGCCGGCTCTCGCTTGCTGAAACCTCACAGCGCATCGAGAGGGAAAGCAACCTTGTGTTGTCACGTTATCAAATGCGGGACGAACAATGGTGAAGAATCTCGTTGATCATGCGCGCGGCGCGTTTATGGGCCTAGCCATCGGCGATGCGCTCGGCAGTCCAACTGAAGGAAAAAGCCCGGCGCAAATTCAACAGCGTTGGGGGCGTGTGACAGATTTTTTAACAGAACAACCGGCCGGCACAGATGATACGGAATATGCCTTATTCAGCGCGCGATTGTTGCTGCGCCATGGTTTTGAACTGACCTCGACGTTCGTGGCGCAAGCCTGGCGTGACGAAATCATCTCGGAAAAAAACGAATACAAAGGCGCCGGTTTCAGTGAGATTCTAACCATCGGCAATCTGAAACGCGGTTTGCCGCCGCCGCAATCCGGGCAACATCTTCACAGTTGGAGTGATGGCCTGGCCATGCGCGCCGCGCCTTATGGCATTGCCGCAGCCGGCGATGCTGAACTGGCGGCAAAACTGGCTGAGATTGATGGCGTCGTGAGCCATGCCGGTGAAGGCATTTATGCGGGAAAAGCCGTTGCTGCGGCCGTTGCCCTTGCCATGATCGGCGCTGATGACGATCAAATCTTTGCCGCCGCGCTGCAAACCGTTCCGGAACAGTCATGGTGTGGTTATGCGATTCGCACAGGAATTGCAATCGCGCGGAACGATCATGAATTCTGGAAAGTCCCGCAAGCGTTATATGATGCGCTGGTGTGCCGTTATTATCATTGGGCTGACCTTGCGCCGGAAGCCGTGGGTTTGGCATTCGGGGTGATTGCTGCAGCCCGCGGCAACTTTGAAAAGGCGGTGATCGGCGCGGTGAATGCCGGCCGCGACACGGATACCGTTGCTGCAATTTGCGGCGCCATTACCGGCGCGAAACTCGGTTATGCTGCCCTGCCCGCGCATTGGTCAAACAGAATTCAAGCAGCGCGCGGCGCCTGCATCAAAACCGTTGCGGGTATGGATGTTCTGGCAACCGCCGAGGCCCTGGCAGCGCTTGCTGCCCACCGGGAGTTGGTTTATGAATGATCTCCGTCTGCGCGCGCGCAATGCCATGTTTGGCCTGGCAATGGGTGATGCGATAAGCTGGCCCGCGATGTTTCATCGCAGCGTTGCAATGCCATTTTGGACCAGGCGCATCCGCCGCGAAATTGATGCCGCCTCCGAAGATAACAACACGCTTCCGGTGGCCATGCCGTTTTCTTTGAATCGGCCCGCGGAGGCGTTTTCGCTGGCGCCGGCGGACGACACGGAATGGGCGGCATTCACCCTAAAGAATCTCCTGCACCTGCAAGGAAATTTCAATGGTGATCTCTGGCTTTCAAACTGGCAGGAATTGGCGCACGCCGAAAATATCAAAGCCAGTGTGAGCATTCAAGCTGCGCTGGCGCATCTGCGAAAAGCAATACCGCCGCCGCACAGCGGCCGCTATCATCCGCATTATTTTGATGACAGCGCCGTCGCGCGCGCCGTGCCCATTGGCGTCGTTTGCGCCGGGCAAGTTCAAGTTGCAGCAACTCTTGCCGCGCGTGACGCAGAAATCACAAATGCGGAAGACGGGTTATGGGCGGCGCAAGCCATGGCGGCCGCAATCAGCATGGCGTGCAACGGGGCGGCATCAGAGACGGTGTTGAACCATGCTCTCGCGCAGCTTCCACCCGCGTCATGGATTCGACGAACCGTTGAAGAAGCGCTTGCCCTTTGCGATGTTTCACAATCCACGCTGGCGGTCATGCCATCATTGAGCGAGGCGATCATCAATCGCGAGTATAACTATGGCAACGTTGCGCCGGAAACATTTGCACTAACCCTGGCCATTGTCAAGCAAACACGCGGTGAGTTTGAAATGGCCATGATGATGGCAACAACTTTTGCGAAAACGGCGGATTCCGTGCCGGCATTTGTGGGCGCTTTGTGTGGCGCGATGACCAGTCATGATATTCTTTCAGCGCGCTGGCGAGAGCGGTTGCAGAGCTTGCGCGGGTTGTGCATTCCGGCGCTGTCCGGCAGCGATTATATTGCCCTGGTCGAACAACTTGCCGATTTGGCGCAAGCGAGGAGGGTCGGGTGAAGATCTCCTGGATTGATCCGCTTGAGTTGGTTCAGCATGAATTGCGGCAACAGCGTGAGCAAGGCGGTGAGGTTGCGCGCTTGCAGCAACGGTGGAATGATTTTCAACGTGCTGCTTTGGATGAAAATGAGTTGCGGGATCACGCGCTTGCCCTGTTGTACGAAATTGATGGCATGGGCACAAAACCGCCGCGAAATGAACCTTCAGAAATCGCGGAGATTGCGGCATTGCGCCCCGTGCAACTCACGCCCTTGCCGGAGGCTGCGCGCAGTGAAATAGATTTGTACGATCGCATTTTAGGCGGATGGTTGGGCCGCGCCGCGGGCTGCGCGTTGGGCAAGCCGGTGGAAAAACATCCGCGCGCTGTTATTCGTCAATTATTGGAATCGAATCACTCTTGGCCGCTTTCAGATTATATCACTGCGGCCGGCATGCCGCAGGAATTGCTGCAAAAATTTCCGTGGAACCGCCATTCCGGACGTGAGAGTTTGCGGGAAAATCTCGTGTGCATGCCCGAGGATGATGATATGAATTATCCCATGCTCAATCTGCGCGTTCTCGAAACCTGCGGATTGAATTTTGTCACAGCGCATATTGCCGAATGCTGGTTGAGCATGCTGCCGGTGTTGTCAACATTTACGGCGGAACGCGTGGCCTATTTCAATTTGTTGCAAGGATGGCGGCCGCCGCAAACGGCAACCCGCCGTAATCCCTATCGCGAATGGATCGGCGCGCAAATTCGCGCCGATTTATGGGGATGGATTTCGCCGGGCAATCCGCAGGCGGCGGCAGAGAAGGCATGGCGCGATGCGCGTTTGAGTCACACCGGCAACGGTATCTACGGGGAAATGTTTTTTGCTGCTGCCATTTCCGCTGCGTTTGTGGTTTCAGAACCTCGCCAAATCATTGCGCAGGGCTTGCAGCAGATTCCAAAAGAGTCGCGTCTGGCAGAGGCAATTCACTTTGTGCTGGCGCTTTACGATACAGAAAAAAAATGGGAAAACGCCGTGGACCGGCTTTATGAAAAATTCGGGCATTATCATTGGGTGCACACCATTAACAATGCTGCATTGGTGGCTGCGGCGTTATTGTACAGTCAAGGCGACTACGAACGCGCCATCTGTTATGTTGTCATGGGAGGGTGGGATACGGACAGCAACGGCGCAACCGTTGGTTCCATTCTCGGAACAATGTGCGGCGCCCAACAGTTGCCGGAAAAATGGATTGCGCCCTTGCACAATCGCATCCGCAGCAGCTTGAAAGGTTTTGACAACGCCGCTTTCGATGATTTGGCGCGGCGCACCGTGCGGCAAGCCGTTGCGTGAGAGTTTTTCTTGCTGAGATGTTTGGCATGTACATGAGACGACACTCGAATCCGAAACCATGTTCATCATTTCTCGTTCACCTTTCTCATGCTTGATCAAAAAACACTCCATGATCGCGCCCTGGGCTGCCTGATCGGCCTGGCCATCGGCGATTCCTTTGGCGATGCGGCGCGCACACCGGACAACCATTTTCTTTATGGCATCACGACGGATTTTCGCTCCGGCGTGCCGGCGCCCGGCACCGATGATACGGAATTTGCATTGCTCACGGCCGACACGTTATTGCAAAGCAAAGGAGAATTGACCTCGGATCATGTGCTGGCGGCTTGGCGCAAGCACGTTATCTCTCTGGAAGTCATGAATCGCGGCGGGGCTAGCGAACGCGAAGCTGCCGTGAATATTCGGCGCGGCATTTTGCCCCCGCTTTCGGGACAATACAATTCCTATCACATGAGTGACGGCGCGGCGATGCGCGTCGCGCCCATCGGCATCGTGTGCGCCGGCGACCCCATGCGCGCCGCGCACTTTGCGGAGATTGATGCCAGCATCAGCCATTGGCGTGAAGGCATATGGGGCGCGCAAGCAGTAGCCGCCGGGGTCGCTGCGGCAATGATTGACAAACCGGTTGACGACATCCTCGCCACGGCATTGCAGACGATTCCGCAGGACTCGTGGTTGTCGTTTGCCATGAAGCAAGCGTTGCAAATCATTAGCGCGAGCGCCTCGTGGGAGGACGCCTGGATGCCGCTGCATGAGGCCGTGTGGAGCGAGTACAAAGCTGTCGTTCCCGAGGCTGTGACTTCAGCCTTTGCGGTTTTCAAGATGATGCAGGGCGATTTTAAAAAGTGTATCATTTGGGGCAGTAATTTTGGCCGCGATGCCGATACCATTGCTGCAATCGCCGGTGCATTAAGCGGCGCGAAGCACGGCGCCAGCATGATCCCAAAGCCGTGGATCGAAAAAGTGCGTTATGCGGCCGGCACCTGCCTGCCTTTCACACGGGGAATGGATTTGGAAAATATCGCACAGCAATTGGCCGCGTTGATCAAATGAACATGCCGCCCCAACATAACCGCGCGCACGCCGGCAAATGCGGCGAGGGCGTGCGTTCGGACTGCTCTGTTGAAATCAAGCTCCAGCAAGCCGGAGGCCTCAATGTAAATCTTCGCAGCAAAGTCGCGGCGATGTACGGGGAAGCCATACGGGAATTGGCCGCGCAAATAGTGAATCATGCCGGCATTGCGCACGCTGACATTTTTATCGACGATAGCGGCGCATTGCCCTTCACCCTGCATGCGCGCATTGAGACCGCCGTGCAGCGCTTGCTCGGCGACGAAACGTTTGAATATCATCCCGTCGCGCCAGCTGTTCGGCGCCATCCCACGGTAAAAGATCGCATGCGGCGTTCGCGCTTGTATTTGCCGGGGAATGAGCCGAAATTTTTTATCAACGCGGGCCTGCACCAGCCGGATGCAGTGATTCTCGATCTTGAAGACAGCGTTGCGCCGGAAGAAAAAGATGCGGCGCGCAATCTCGTCAAGCAGGCCTTGCGTCACATTGATTTTCGGGAGGCTGAAATCATGGTGAGAATCAATCCCGGCGAGTTGGGCCGCAAAGATTTGCTCGCGGTTGTGCCGCACGGCGTGCAGGTGATTCTCGCGCCCAAATGTGAATCAGCGCAAACCGTTCTTGCGATCGCGCATGATCTCGAGAGGCTGCGGCGCGAGCATCAACTTGCGCAGGAGATTTTTCTCATTCCCATCATCGAAAGCGCCCTGGGCGTGATCAAAGCTTTTGAAATAGCCTCAGCCAGCGACCGGGTTTGCGCGCTCGCTATCGGACTGGAGGATTACACGGCTGATCTCGGTGTACGGCGCACACCCGATGAAACCGAAAGTTTTTTTGCCAAGAGCATGCTGGTGAATGCTGCCAGAGCCGCCGGCATTCATGCGCTTGCCAGCGTCTACGCTGAGGTAGATAACACCGAAGGATTGCGGCAAAATGTGTTGGCTGCCAAAGCCCTCGGTTTTGCCGGCATGGGTTGTATTCATCCTCGTCAAATCAAAATTATTCACGAAGCGTTTGCCCCGGGCGACGAGGAAATCAAGCAAGCCAAACAAATTGTATTCGCCTTTGAACAAGCGCAGCAAAAAGGCGTTGGCGTGATTGCGCTGGGCGCGAAAATGATCGACATGCCGATCGTCAAGCGGGCGCAAACGACGCTCGCGCATGCTCTGCGCGCCGGATTGATTTCTCCGGATTGGCGTGAGCATTCAAATAATATTTAATCTTCCTGCAGTTTAAGGCCGTGAAGCGCAACGCAAGCTGATGGGCAGAAGCCATTTGCCCGGCGAGCTTGCTTTGAAATCATTCCGAGAGGCCGCAAAATAGTCTGTTATGAATTCAATTCTGATTGAAAATGCCGCCCGGCGTTTGGTGCCAACGGTGATCAATGGCGAAGAACATGCGCCGTTTCAAGGGGTCGGCAAATTCCGGCCGCAGGGCCGCAAGGCAAGACCCCTGATCCGAACCTGCGCCGACTATCCCGGGGACGGCAATAAAATTCTTCCGACGCTGCGTGAAGCTTTGCAGCGCAGCGGCTTGCGCAACGGCATGACGCTTTCCACGCATCATCATTTGCGCAACGGTGATGCGCTAACCGCGCTGCTTTTCGCAACCGTTAAAAGTCTGGGTGTGAAAGACATTCGCTGGTTCCCGAGCGCCTCGTTTCCGGTGCATGAGTATTTGCTGCCCGATCTCGAGGATGGAACGATTCGTCATATCGAAGGCAGTCTCAATGGCCCGCTGGGCAGGTTTGCATCGTCGGGAAAAATGGCCGGCCTGGGAATTCTGCGCTCGCATGGCGCGCGTTATCAAGCGGTGCAAGATGGCGAGGTGCATATTGATATTGCCGTCATTGCCGCGCCGGCGGCCGATGCTTTTGGAAATGCCAATGGCGTATATGGCAAATCAGCCTGCGGGCCTCTGGGTTTTGCGCTGGCAGACTCGGAGTATGCCGATCACGTTATTGTCGTCACCGACAACCTGGTTCCGTTTCCGTGCGTACCCTGGCATATTCAAGGCAACAATGTCGACTATGTTGTGCAGGTTGACTCCCTTGGTGACCCCTCGAAAATTATTTCCGGCACGACCGAGATTACGAAAAGCCCGGATCGCTTGTTGATTGCCGAATACCTCGCGCGCTTTGTCGATGAAGCCGGTTTGATGCGGGAGGGCTTTTCATTGCAAGCCGGCGCGGGAGGGACGAGTCTGGCGTTCGTGCAATTTCTAAAAGAAAGGATGAAGGCAAAAAATGTCAGAGCGCGTTTTGTGCGCGGCGGCAGCACGAAATATCTGGTGCAATTGCTGGAGGAAGGTTTGACGGATTATATTTTGGACGGTCAAGCTTTCGATCAAGAAGGCGTGCGGTCGTTGCGGGAGAATGTGAGGCATGTGAACACCAGCCCGTTCACGAGTTATAACTATCACGGCAAGGGCAACTTCGCTTCAATGGTAGACATTGTTGTGCTGGGCGCAACAGAAGTGGATATCGATTTCAATGCCAATGTGGTGACGCACTCGGATGGCCATCTTCTTCATGGCCTTGGCGGCTGGCAGGATTGCCTTTTTGCGAAGTGCGTGATTCTCGCGGTGCCCTCGTTTCGTGATCGTGTGCCGATCATCGTTGAGCGCGTCACGACCTTGTGCGGCCCCGGGGAGATGATTGATGTGATCGTCACCGAGCGTGGCATTGCCGTGAATCCCTTGCGCAAAGATTTGCTGGCCGCGCTTGCGAATTCCTCGTTGCCCTTGCGCACATTGCAGGAAATTCAGCAGGAGGTGCATGCGATTTGCGGCGGGCCGCCCGCGCCTCCCAAACTTGATCGGCAACGGCCGATTGCCGTGGTGAAATGGGTCGATGGAACGGTGTTAGACTCGGTTTTTCGTGTGAAGGAGTAGCGGAGCGGACATAAAACCTAGCCTGCGGCGGAGGTTCAGAATTTTCCCCATAACTAATCAAACGTGCTGATTTTGTGTTGCAAAGGAATCCAAAGGAATTCCTTGCATCCCAGAGCTTTGAGAAAGGCATAGGCCGTGGCCTTCTCGTGCCTTTCAGATGGATCATCTCTCCGATTAATTTTTTGAGAGAATTCAATTTTCGCTTGATATTTGTTCTCTTCAAACTATATTGGCCCTGCAGAGGCGGTTGTACGAAACACATGCCTCTCTGGGGAAGACAGAAGCGCCCGGTTGCTTGTTGCATTTCATAAGCTGCCCGCTTGTGCCATCCCGACCAAATCAGAATACTCGGTGGAAGAGAGGTCGGAATGTCCAGATGTCTTTATATTTCAATCCCCCCAACTTTTTGCCGTTTTCCAGCGAATACTTCAGCCTCGCCTGAAATTTCTCCACAAATTCTGAAGCGAACCATCTTCCGCACATCACGCGTTTCTTTATTCATCTTTAGCCAACTCGTTCAAGCAGAATGTCCAAACACCAGCCGGAAGCCCGGCATTTGTTGGTCGCGCTGCTGGGCCGCACGCCTCAGGTTTTGACGGAGACGCTGTACGCCTTGTGCGTGTATGAAGGCGTGCCCATCTCCGAAGCCTGGGCGATCTCCACACAAGAGGGCAAGCAAGCAGCGCTCGACAAGCTGCTCGATCCTCAGCACGGCCGTTTTTACCAAATGCAAAAAGACTATCCGGCGCAATGCGGCCGCGTGCGCTTTTCCGCCGAGCAGATTTTGGTGGCGCAGGATGGGCTGCTGCCGCTGGCCGACATCCGCAGCCGCCAGGACAGCGAAACGTTTCTCGAGCTGATCCTGCGCGTGCTGTGGGAAAAGACCAGTGACCCGCAGACCGCCGTGCATTGCTCCCTCGCCGGCGGCCGCAAAACCATGAGCACCTACATGGCGCTGGTGATGCAGATGCTGGGGCGGGAGCAGGACAAGCTCTATCACGTGCTGCTCACCCCGCCGGAGGCAGAGCATCACGCGGAGTTTTACTATCCCGCGCCGGTGTCGCAAATGTTGCGATTGTCTGATGGCCGCGAATTTGACAGCGCCAAGGTTAAAGTTGAGTTGGTGGAAATTCCGTATGTCCGCCTGCGGGAGAGATTGCCGGCGGAAATTCTCGAACGGCGCGCCTCGTTCGCCGAGCTGTTGCAGTGGACCCAGGCTGAGATTGCCGCGCTGCCGCGTGCGCCGATACTGCAACTGGTGCCCAAACGCCGGCTGTTGCGCATCGGCGGTCGCGAGATCGAGCTGCCGCCCATTGAGTTTTGTTTGTACTGGCATCTGGCAGAGCGCAGTCAAAAGCGGCCGCCCGCGATTCCGCGCGAAGCCTATGAGCAGTATTTTGAAAAACCCGAGGGCAGCGCCTTTTTGTCCGCCGCGAGCGTGAATGATTTGAAGGTGAAATATCGCTCTCTCGCAGGCGCCGCCGGCATGCTCAAACGCTTCGAAGACTCCCTGCAACGCGACAAGGGCCTGACTTTGGAAAAACTGCTGCAATACATCAGCAAGATCAACCGCAAGCTGGACATGGCCTTGTCCGATCTGGAATCTGCCGACCTCTACCGCATCAGCGCCGTAGGCCGCTACGGCAAATGCTACGGCCTGAAGCTGGATGGGAGGCTGATTCGGGTGGAGGGGTGACAGGGTTTTATACTCGTTAAGAGTTAATTTTTGGGCACCGGACTTGTAACTCGACATTTATGTCGAGAAAAACAAGTCGGGCGACATAAATGGCGCATTACAATTTTAGCCTTAACGGGTATAGTAAATTTTTGAAGAGAAAGGCGAGTAAACCATGCAGGAAATTTTCAACTTTTTCAGCCACCCAATTTTCGTAGTTATTAGGGGCGTGACCACGTTAATATTGATAGTCGGCATCCTTTATTCCGCCTATCTGTGGGCGCGGGGCATTCTGCCGGTTTTGTACAGACTGGGAACTGGGTTGTCGAAGCGACGAATTGCAGTATTTGCGGAGGCTGAGTTTGAGAGCCTCAAAAACATGCTGATTGATTCCCGTATTTTTAAAGAAGAGAACATCGTTCGCATCCACAAGAATGATCTGAAAAAGGCGGAAGCGTTTACCTTACTGTTGGTGCATTACAAACCGTTCGCAGACAAGATGGAGGAAATTCTACGCCTCAAAAAGGACGCACACGCATTGATCGTCTATGCACCGCAAAGTGAGGGATTCATTGCCAAAGAAATCATGGAGAAGATCAATGGCGAGAGAAATTCCATTGTCGTCAACTTCCGCGGCCGGCTGATGAATGATATTCTTGGCTGCATGATGACGACGAGCTACGAGGCGAAGTGAGGCGGGTGTTTGTGTAAAGCTATCCCTTCACCGGCAACGAGCCGATGAGGGTGGAGGAATGACAAGGTTGTGGCAAGGTTGATTGCCTTGCGCATTTTTACTGATTTTGATTATCATGATTAGTTAAAGTTACGACGAGTTTCGACCGTCGAATTCATCCTGTGTTTTTTCGAACTGCACGAGGAGTTGCCATGCTCGATGAATGGAACAGCTATTTGGTTTCTTTTGACACGGATCACATCAAAGAGTATCTCTTTGCCACCAATCGCTTGAAGGAAATCCGCGGGGCGAGCGCGCTGCTGGCTGACTTGGATTGCCGCCGTTACAAGTTTTTAAGGCGGGTAGCTGGCAAAGAAAATCTAGTTTACTCCGCCGGTGGCGGCGCGGCTGTACTTGTAGAAGATGAAAAGCTGGCAGATCGTCTCCTTGCACACGAAGAAAAGCACTTTCGCAGATTAACCCACTCCGCGTCAATGACTGGCATTTGCCTCAAACCAGAACCCTCCCAAACTAATGCTGCTGGCGATTCAAAAAAGACCAAGTTTGGTGACCGCATGAATCAGGCTGCTGGTGAGTTGCGCAAGAGAAAGGCTGAAAAGGCCGAGCTCTCAACCATTCCTGTGCAGCCGTATTTTCGCTTGTGTGCCTCCTGTGGCCAGTATCCTGCTCTAAATCGCGCAGAAGATGTTTCGGGTGATTTGCTGTGCCAAAGTTGCCATATGAAGCGCGACTGGGGCTACCAAAAACGTCGCGGTTTTTATTCGGAATTTCTCAAGTATGTCAAACACAAGCATGGCGAAACGCTTTGGAAACAAGATTTCATGCCGGACGACTTGGGAGACATCGGTGATACGGCCACTCCCAACGGCTATGTCGGCTATCTCACCATCGACGGCAACAAGATGGGCAGCACTTTTCAGGATTTAACGGAGAGAGAACAATATCGCAAGCTTTCCGATGCGTTGGCAGGACTGGTGCAAGAGATCACTTTCGAGGCATTGCTTAAATATGCTAAACCGCGCGCAGGCGTTTCGCCCTTCGAAATCGTCCTCATCGGCGGCGACGACATCAAGCTTTTCACTGCCGCAGATATTGCCGTGCCCGTGGCGAGATACATACTTAGTGAGTTTGAAACTCGGTCAAAAATATTGCTGCAAAAGGTCGGGCTGACGGCTGAAAAAGGCTGTACGATGGCCGCCGCTGTCGTGCTCTGTCACTCCAACTTCCCCATTCCGGCGTTGGTGGATCTTGGCGAAGAGTTGTTGAAAAGCGCCAAGCGGCTTTGCGCCGAGCATGAGTACGCCGAAAGTGCAATCGACTTTGAAGTGATCACCAGCAGCGCCGCGGATCTCGACATCGCTCGCGCGCAAGTGCCGCACAACAAGCCCTACACTTTGAACCAAATCGACAGACTGCTCTACTATGCGCAACAGCTTCGTGAGAAGGAAATTCCGCACACGCAACTGCAAATGGTTTATGACGCCTGTCATCATTCAAAAGTCATGGGAACGAAGGTCGAAGGTACCATGGCCTTGTTGCACACGCTCGGGCGCTTGCGAAAGCTTGATCAGCGGATAGTGCTCAAGGATTTTCTCATCAAAGTTGCAGGAGTAGATGCCTCCAAAGCCACGCATTGGCCATGGATCATGGTGCACAAAGAAAAAGAACAACCCGAGACGCCAGAAATGCTCAAAACCGCTCTCGTGGATTTGATCGACTTGTACGAGTTTACTGGTAACGGAGACCAAGCGTGAATACTTCAAGTTTTAACCGCACCAAGATTGATCTGCAATTTCCCATCGAGCTCGCAGGCCCCTTGGCGATTTGGTCGGGATTTCGCCGCGGCCAAATTCAACGAACCGTGCTGCGCAGCTCACAAGGCCAACCTTTTATACCTGCTTCGACATTGAAAGGCCGAGTGCGCGATGCTGCAGAGCGGCTTGCCAAGACTCTCGGCCACGAGATTTGCGAGGCGCCTGATCCTGATCTCATGTGCGGGAATGGCGCTTCCTGCCTTGTGTGCCGCACCTTCGGCAGCCCCGGCATTTCTGCGCTGAGTGGCCATACCGGCCTCATCTGGCGCGATGCGAAGTTGATCGACGAAAAGGACAATCCTGTGGAGATCAAAAAGGAAGAGGCCGATGCTTATTGCTATGCCCGCACGCAAGTTCAGCTCTCCCGTTTGCGCGGCACGGCGCAAGAACAGCATTTGTTTACTTCCGAAACCACGATCGAAAATCTGCGTTTTCGCGGAAGGATACGCGGTTGGCTGCCGGCAGTTACGCCCACTGCCGGCAAGTTTCCCGAAGAAATGGTCTTGCTCTGCAGTGCGCTCCGCTTGCTGACCTTTGTTGGCGGCAGCAAAAGCCGTGGCGCCGGACTCTGCAAAATTTCCCTGCCCGCGAATCTGGAATTGAATGACAAGCCCACGCCCATCAACGAGATTCTCGACGAGATTTCGTACCTGCAGCGGGCTTAAGGAGAAAAGCTGAATGTCACGAACAGAAATCAAAATGGTGCTGAAGGCGGAAACCGCAATCTCTTTGTTGCGCTCGCGCTCCATTAGCCAGTTTTCGAAAACGCTGGACTACCTTCCCGGCAGCGCGGTACGCGGTGCGTTTGCCGAAATTTTTCTCAACAAGCGTGGCGACAAAGATCCGGATTTTCAGCACATTTTTGTCGAAGAAGCGGTTTGGTTCAGCGACTTTCTGCCGTCATTTTCCGATGCGGCCACGCTGCCCGCTCCGGCAACTGTCGCGGCTTGCAAGCGATACGGAGAAAAGCATCTACTGAGTGTGCAAGATCAATTACTGGAAAAGATTACCCCCAAAACCAAATTTCCCTTCGATGGCGAGGACAGATGCCCGACTTGCAAGCAGTTATTAGACAAGTTTAAGGACAGATATTTTGAGGCCAATGGCAGCCGAATACCCGTGAAACCGAACAAACAGCTTCGCATGCACGTTGGCATTTCGCGCACCACTGGCAGTGCCATGCACGGCCTGCTGTTCTCTTATGAAATGCTGGTGGAAGAGAAGCTGGGAGAGAAAAAGGATGAAGAGAGCAAGCCGCTGAGGTTTATCGGCACGCTCGCGGCTGAGGATGACACTGCTTTGGAAGCTTTGGCGAAGGTCGTCCCCGACCGCGAGCATCTCAGCATCGGCCATGCCCGCACGCGCGGATTGGGCGAGCTGGTGATTGAACAGCGCACACCGCTCGCACGCGCAAACGATTTGGAAGCACGGTATCGCGCATTCAATGAGGCCGTGCGTGCAAAAGGCGGAGATGCCAACAAATTTTATTTCGCCATTACCCTCACCAGCCACCTCGCGCTTCGCGACCGGCTCGGCCTGCCAGTGCTCGAAGGTTTGAATGCCCGGCACTTCGGTTTGAATGACGAAATGATACCCGAGAATTGCCACAAGCCTGTTGTTTCTTTTTTGAGCACGGCTGTGGTCTCCGGGTGGAACGCTGCACTGGGCATGCCCAAACCCGATACGCATGCGATCAGCCGCGGCTCAGTCATTGTTTTCGCAGTTCCAAACGACCGGGACAGAAGCGCACTCATGAGCCGGTTGGATGCTCTTGAACGCGAAGGCGTGGGCGAACGCCGGGCCGAGGGGTTTGGAAGTTTGGTGGTTTGTCATCCTATTCACTATGATTTTTTCCGCAAGGATTAACCTGACTGCGCAGTTGGTAGCGCAGGCATCCTGCCTGCTTTGGTAAGCAGCCTGGAAGTCTGCGCTACGTGCTTGCAGTTCAAAAAGCGCTCGAGGTCGAGAATTATGAACCTGAGTCTTGAAATGGAACGCCGGCGATTTCTCTCTCAAAAGGGAGATCATTTCGCCATTGCCAAAGAATCGGATCCTAAAAGCGGCGCTGCCGAGAGATTTGCCAAAGCATTGGCTGGAACAAAGATGCAAAAAACTGCCATCCGTGGACTCGAATCTTTAGCGTGGTCAACAGATAGTGTTGCGGACATTTTAGATTACATCAAGATGCGCGCCGGCCGCGACCGTGGACGCCAAGAATGGGCCAGTGAGGGCATCGGGTTGAAGCTGGCCAATTTTCTCAAAGATTTGGACTCGCACGCAAAAAAATTTTACGAAGACAATAAACCTGAAACGGACGACGACGTCCGCCAACTCCACCTGCAATTGTGCCGCGAGTTCATCAAACACCTGACTGCGCTTTATGAATTTCACAAAAGCGGAGTGATGGCTCATGACTGATACTGCGGAATTCCTTGAATTACGTCGCCGCCTCGCACGCTGGAGTGATAGGCATCTCGAGGAAGTGGGTGCCTTCGTGAAAACTCATGCCGCGGTGATTCCCCGAGAGCTTGGCAATGCACAGCTTCACGGGTTGGCGAATCTTGCCCGCAATGCTCGCGAATACAAGCAGCTTGCGGATTTTCTCGATAATCAGGCCAATAAAGCTAAACGCGCTGGCAGGGTCAAGATGCAAGAATGTTGGCAGGTGTTGAAAGCGAAATTTGACAGCTTTCGCGGTGAGGCCGAGAAGCTCGCGCAAGGTCTGAGTCGGGATCAATCTGTCGACGAAATTCACCTGCGCCTCGTGCTTTTCTTTGTGCAGCATTTGATTGCTGAGAGCCTAGCGCAGAGCAATTAAACCTACAGGATTGTCGCAAGCTCATCGCAAGCTGAAATTAGATTCTCAAATGAGAAAAAGACTGCCACACAATTCTGAATTGCAGAAGTTTTTGGAATTAGTTCGAAGCATAAAAGAACCCGAGGTTAAGCGATATTTGCTAAGAGCTTTTCATAGCTTTCGAGAAGGTCATCTCGAAGCCGCAGTAGTTCTAGCGTGGGCAGGAGTTGAGAGATATTGTCATTTAGTGGCTCATGATATAGGGCTCTGGTACTTTGAGTGGCATTTTAGGGAGAATGAGTGGAGAACACCAGAGCGCTGGGAACTTAGACATTATGAACAGGTCTCATCGGATACATCAATATTTGTTGGATTAACGAAAAAACTCGAGACATTGAGATCACAACGTCATAAGGTTGCACATGGTACAGGTGAATTTTTTGCTGAATCGTGCGACGTTTTGAATGCAGTGGTTTCAGTTCGCCCAATTATAATCAGAAGTCGAGTAGATGAAAAATTTTCGGATCCACTTGCAGTGGCGAGAGATCTGAAGAGTATGAATTTATCTCGTGATGAAATCAGTAAATTAATTCGCCATTTTCCGCATAATACGCCGTGGCAGCAAATTTTTGATGAATCTATTGACGATTATCTAAAAGCAGAAGATCCCAAGATCGACATAGATACGATTAGGTTCTTCATACAAAAATTGTATGACATGAGTGATTCTTCCAATTTGGAGTTATGGGCATCTTATATGCAGAAATCGGTAAAGTTTCTAACAGACAAAGAATATAGTCCAAGATCAAAATCTGATATCTGTACGCTATTACCAATCCCGCAGGGCATCCAAACATCAGAGAAGCGAGATCAATTTAAGCAATTTTGTGAATGCCTTATCGAATGGTTCGAAGCTGAGATAAATCGTATTGGAAGCGAACTAAAGACAACCTCCAACGATCTAATTTCTAAAAGCCAATTTAAGAATCGTTTAATCGAAGCCGGTCAAATTGTGACGGTATTTGAAGACCACATTCCTCAGGAACTTGATGGAAAATACAAAGAAGCTAAAGATAAATGGAGAAAACTCACATGACCCTCCCCCTTTCCCGCGCGACACTCGGCGCGCGACATCGCGTTACAGGCGATTTGAAGTTGGACACGGCGCTGCATCTTGGCGGCGGACGCAATCCGGCCAAGGGCACGGATAGCCCGATCATTCGCGACGGCTTGGGCCAGCCGTTTATTCCCGGCTCATCCATCAAAGGCGCGGTGCGCGCGGCGATGGAACGCATCGTGCCCAACCTCGGCATCAGCGCGTGCGGCTTGTACAATGCCGGTGAAGCCTGCCCGAGTGCCTTGCCGGAGTCCGATGAGTTGATGAAAGGCCTGAGAAAAATTTTGGAGCATCTCGGGCAGCCAATTCCCAAAGGCAGCGATTTGGAAAAGACACTCGAGGCCGTATTGCAGCGGAAAAATAAAGGCATGAATGATTTCCGTGATCGCAAGAAAATGACTGAAGAGAATTGGTTGTATATTCTCGATCTTTTTCTCTGCGAGGTGTGCAAGGCTTTTGGCTCAGCTTTCATCTCTTCGGCACTTTTCTTTCACGATGCGCCGGTGAAGCGCGAGCAGTGGGTGGGGTTGACGCAAATACGCGACGGCGTCGGCATCGATCGCGACAGCGGCCGCGCCGTGGAAGGCTTGAAGTATGATTTTGAAACCGTGCCGCCGGATACGGTATTCAAGTTTTCCATGACCATTGAAACTGCTGATCCGCTCACATTGGGCTTGGCGGCGTTGGCGCTGCACGAGCTGGTCGAGGGCAATGTCCCGCTCGGCGGCATTCGCTCACGCGGCTTGGGGCGCTGCCATCTCGATCCGGATAACACGTTCGTTGAATCTCTGAATCTCGGCGATATGGAATCGCTCAAAAAATATCTGAAAGCAGAGAAGCTCGAACCCGTGAAAGTCAACGACTTCATTGCCAAACATATCGCCTCCCTGTGGGAGGAAAAGGAGAACAGCCATGTTCAAACGACTGCTCAATGAGTGCAAAATCGCATTGACGCTCAAGCCGGAAGGCGCGTTGTTGATCAAATCGGGCATCGCGCAACTAAGCGGCATTGACATGGCCTGGGTGAAAGTTTTCCGCAACGGCATGGAAGAAGTGTTTTTGCCAGGCTCATCTTTGAAGGGCACGATGCGCTCGCATGCGGAACGCATTGCGCGCACGCTCAACGACTTTGCAGCGTGCGATCCTTTCGGAACCTGGCGCGATAAAGCGCTCTCTTGCAGCGCCGCGTTGGAAGTTTACAAGCGAAAAGAGAGAATGCACGATTTGGGCACACCATACGTGTACAAGCACTCGTGCCCGATTTGTCGCATGTTCGGCAATACGTTTGTGATGGGCCGCTTCGCGACGGAGGATGCTTATGCCGTCGGCGAGCCGCCAAGGATTCAGCAGCGCGACGGCGTGGGCATTGATCGTTTCACTGGCGGCGCTTCGCGCGGCGCAAAGTTCGAGCTGGAAGTGATCACCGGCGGCGAGTTCAAAACTTTTCTTCATCTGCAAAACTTCGAGCTGTGGCAGCTTGGTTTGATCGGCTTCGTGCTGCAAGATTTGCGCGACGGTTTGGTGCGCATGGGCTCCGGCAAAAGCCGCGGCTTGGGAAAAGTAGTTGGCGAGGTGAAGGATATTACGCTGCATTATATCGGGACGAAAGAGAAGATGATTGAAAACGGCAAGCTGAACCTTTTGGGCGTGGGCGCTTTGTTCCTCGAAGCAAAAGATTACGGCATGATGGAAAATGATCGTTTGCAGGTTGATATCGGCAAAGCCGAAATCAAAGACTCACCCTTTGCGGCGTTACGTCAAACCGCGACCTTCGCGTTTGATGCATTCCCCTGGCAGCAAGTTGCGGATAAATGGGTGAAATATGCGCAGAGCTTGAAGGAAGATCCGTTACACGCATATCGCAAAGGAGAAGGCCGATGACGCGTCCGCCCGAAATCGAAATCTTCATTGGCCCGAGCCATTCCGAAGGTTTGCAGCAGGCGATTGAGGCATGGCGCGCGCACGCCGAGTATGCGATCTTGGAATCATTGCTCGATATTCGGTTTCCCGATCCGCGCGCAACCTCGATTCAAGCAAAAGCATGGCCCAAAGGAAATATCTTTGCGCCCGCTTTTGAATTACGCTGGGAAAAGGTTGGCGCCGACTTTCGTGTCACACTGGCAAAAGAGAAAGCCTTTGCCTGGCCGGCGGCGGAGCTTGCTGAACTTTTTCCTGAGCATGCCGAGATCGCTTATCATCATCGTGAAAAACAATTCATCTATCTTTGGTCTGAAAACGACATGCGCTTGGGGCGCAAGTTGCGCTATGAATGCCTCGACGACCAGCGCAATCCCAATCTGAAAAACGTTCAGCTCGAAACCGTGCTTTACCGCGACGATCATGGACGCCTGCTGTTTTGGCGTTATCGCAGCATGAGGTGGTCTGCATGAATCCCTACAACTTTGTGCCCTTTGGTCCGGCTGCGCCGCGCCAGCCGCTCAAAACATACACGCACGAAAAATTTGACGTTGACAGCTTCAGCGGGACTTTGACTTGCCGCTTGCGCACGCTCACACAGTTTTTCATCGCCGGTACGCAAGAACGCCCGGTGAAAAATCAGCATCAAGAATTGTCGCTGCTGCGCGAGGGCGATGACCCGATCATTCCCGGCAGCTCGCTCAAAGGCGCGATTCGCCATCTTGCCGAGGCCATCAGCGGCTCGTGTTTGACCTTGCCGAACGATCGGCGCATGCGCAGCGCGGACGACGACAAGCTGGAGTATTATGAAATGGGAAGGTCTCACGTTTATCCCCTGCCTTCGGGATTTTCTCCCTGCGGCATGAAGCGGGAAGATAGCGAACCCAAGAAGCGCACCGCATGTCCGGCTTGCCGCCTTTTTGGTTATCTCTCCGGCAATGTGCTGTTGTTGGGTAATGTGAGTTTCGATACAGCCACGCTTGTTGCACCCGCACGCACCGAGCGTATTATTCTCGAGCCTTTTGGCGCGCCGGCGCCTCGGCATCGCCCATTTTACGGCACCAAAGAATCGAACTTCGAAGCGCCGCGCGGACGCAAATTCTACTATCATCGCGTCGATGGCGCGCGTACAATGAAGGAAAGAACCGATTTCAACAAAACCATCGAAGCCGTGTTGCCGCCGGCTGAATTTCAGTTCACGGTGCAATATCAAAACCTCAGCGCCGCGGACTTGGCGTTGCTGATTTACGCGCTCGTGCTCGAGGAGCCGATGCGCCATAAAATGGGCATGGGCAAGGGCGTCGGCCTCGGCAGCGTGCATTTGCGCATCGTTGCATGGCAGCACGTGGCGCGCAAGGAGCGTTACGCGCAATTGGGCGGTGGCATGACGAGCCTCAGCGGCGAGCCTTTGCAAGAAGCGCTCAAGCAGCAAATCGCAATCTATCATCGCGAATATTCCAATTGGCGGGTGTCTTTAGCCGCACTCAGAGATATTCTCACATGGGATGAAAACCACCCGCGGCAGCCGCGTTATCCCTCGCGGGATTGGATCAAGGATTTTCCCAGCATCGCGCTTGAAGACGTTCCGCCCGAGGCCGCGACCTATGGCAGGTCGCCGGCGCGCGCGCAATCGTTCTCACAACCTCGCACGCCCCGGCCGCAGCCAGCGCAGCCGCCGCTCGAAAGGAGCAAGGATGCGCAAGCTTTGGTGAAATCAATCGAAAAACAACAACGTGTTGCGGAAGCCGAGGCCCAAAGTGCTTATAAAAACGGCGAAGTGGAAAAGAAGGCAACTGTGATAAAGAAAGTTGATGGCAGCTTGGGTGTCACTTTACCCAAACTGAAGGATCAGCTTTTCAAGCTTAAGCCGAAGCCACAATTCAGCAACGCCGCAGTGGGTATTAAAATCCGTGTGCGGGTGGTGGTGGACAGGAACGGGAATATTACCCATGTTGAAGAGATTTGAAAAGGAGCTACTTGCATGAACTATGCCTGCATTTGCTCTGTCGCGGTGAAACAGACACCCATAAAGACGTTTGTCTTCTTGTCCTTGCTCTTGCCGTTTAGCGCATTTGCTCAGAAGCAGGATGCCATGAGAATCAAAATCGATTCCCTCGAAAACCGTATACGAGTCCTTGAGCAGACGGCCAAGACTAGCGCATCAGAGTTCGACGGTAAATTTGCCAACAAGGCCGGTGAGTTGGACAATAAGCTGGAGGCCATGCGACTTGCTTTCCAGGAAGATTTCTTTTGGGCCAAAGCATTCGCCGTTGTCGGAATCGCGGGCGTGTTAGGCATTGTCGCCATGTTCCTCTCGCTCATGCAGCGGGCGCCCGCCATTGCCGCGAAAAAGGTCAAAGAGAAGTTCGACGAATTGCTGCAATCCAAAAAAGAGCAACTCATTGCGCTTATTCGCGAGCAGGATGAGGAACGACGCATGAAAGCACAAAAACGGCTGCTGGTGTTGCACGCTCCTGGTGGGGATTGCAATTTTCTAAACCTCTTTTTTGCGGAAATGGATTTCAGGCAAGTTGCTTACGCTGTAATTGACGACTATGCGCCGAGCCCCGAGCATGATCTCGTCTTCTTCCACAATGACAATGGTGACCTCGATAAAGCGAAGATCGTCGAGACTGCCAACCGCACCCCGTCTCATACTGTCTGCTTTTACTTTGGTCGCGGGACAGTCGACACTCCCGGCGATCTCGGCAGACGTTTCGCTTTTGCCAACGCGCGCACGCAACTCTACGGCAATTTGATGAATGCGCTGCGCTATCAGAAATTGCTCTTGTGAATTGTGCCTTTGGCGCTATGACTCCCGCCGGCGCACGGATTGCCCTTTGACATGGCATGCTCGTATCTTCTCAAAATTTGGGGAACGGAGTGCAATACTTTGGTTTTTCAGGCGCTGCGCGATCGGGGCAAGCAATTGGGCAAGCCTTGAAAAATGAGGCAGAGCCGGACTTGCGCAAAAGCGGCTCCAATAACTTCAAACCTCTTTTCGCGCAAGTCCGACTTTACTGAACAAGGAGAGACACCATGACCGACTTCACCCCCGCCGAGCTCAAATCGTGGATCACCAAACTCAACGATCCGCGCACGCTGCCGGAAGATCTCAAACGCATTGTTATGGAGCTCGCGCATGCAAATCATCCCGAAGCCTTGCAGGCGCTCGAGCTGTTCCGCGACTCACCGCGCGCAAAGGAAGTGGAGTGGATCGAGCAGGCCATCGACGAGTGCACCTATGGTGTGCTCTCGCCGAGCAATGAACGCGAGGAAAAAGATTACCTCCGGGTCGAGCTGTGGCAGGAGTACGAAGAAGAGCTGTTCGACAAAATGGGCCAGCGCGACGCCGCCATCGTCCACAAGCAACAGCTCGAAGTTGAAAAAGAATTTCTCGAAAAGGCCATGGCCGCTGCGCCCAACGAAGGCGTCCGCCTGCAGATCATGGCGAGACACAGCGGCATCGATCATCAAATCATCATGGCCGAGAATGACCGCTTGAATCTCGAAGAAGAGATCGCCGGGCTCGAATTCATCGTCGCGCAGATCGAGAAAGCCGTTGAATCGCCGCTTTATCGCCAGCACGGCAAGCGCGAGATTGGCGTGCACATCCATCGCGACTGCGAAACGTGGCTGAAAAAGCGCAAGGGAAAAGAGGCGAGTGGGTGAAAGGCGGAAAGGGAGACAAGGACTCAATTACCAGCCAAGAAGGAATTTTACTGATAACTGATCACTGTTTACTGTTCACTGACATCGGCTATGACTGATTTAGCCAGCATCGTCTTCACCCTCACCGCCTCTGCGGCCACCAGCATGCCGCGCTGTTCCGCGCGGGTGTTGCACGCCGCCTTTCTGCGCTGGCTGGAACGCGATCATCCCGAGTTGGTCAGGCTGCTGCACGATAACAACTACCAGCGGCCCTACACGCTTTCCAACCTGCAGGGCGAGCTGATCGCGAACAATCGGGACGAGCGCCTGCGCCTCGAAGCGGGCGCCAAGCTCTGGTTTCGCTTGACCGCGATGGAGGAATTCTTCCTGCAATGCGTGTTCGACTCCATTGAAAAATACAAAACCGGTCCGCAGCCGGACGATCGGCGGTTCGTGCCCGGCCCGATTTATCACAGCCTCGACCAGCATCCCTGGGCCGCTCTCAGTTCCTTTGCCCAGCTTGCGCAGGCCGTGACGCACGAAAGCAGCGAACAGCCCTTGCGTTCGCACATAACGCTGCGCTTTCATTCGCCCACCTGCTTCATCGAAAACAAACAGGCGCTGCCCCTGCCCGTGCCGCGTTATGTCTTCGGTTATCTTACCAACAAATGGCAGCTCGCCAGTCCCTTTGCGCTGCCGGTGGATGAGGTGGAGCACTTCGTCGAGAGCATTCACGTGTCGCACGCCAAAATTGAAACGGAGCAGGTGGATTTGCAGAAGTACCAACGCACCGGTTTCACCGGCGAGGCGCGGTTCGCGCTGCACCCGGCCCTGCCGGAAAATTACAAGCAGGCATTGCATCTGCTCGCCAGGTTTGCCTTCTTCAGCGGCGTGGGCTCGCACACCACCATGGGCATGGGGCAGGCGGGGCAAGGGGCAGGGGGCAAGTAGCAGGGGGCAAGTAGCAGGGGGCAAGTAGCAGGGGGCAAGTAGCTGGGGGCAAGTAGCTGGGG
>CAYWGH010000028.1:0-86790 GCA_964457925.1 uncultured Cytophagia bacterium | reverse complement strand
ACATCGTGGCGCCGAATGCGGAAGTGTATCTGGCCAAGAACGTGAGTTTTCGCGGTGCCATTTGCGCGAAGAGCATAACAATTGACCGTGATGTGGTGACGTTGCATCATTCTTCCTCCGGCACCTTGCCGTTCCAAAAGGCTTCGCCGGAGGTGGAAGATCAAGTGACCAACAACCAGCAACCAGTATCTGATTACGAGCTGTCGCAGAATTATCCCAATCCGTTCAATCCGGCGACCACCATCAGTTTTGCCTTACCGGAAGCGGGCGAGGTGAGTTTGTCCATCTACAATATGAGTGGCCAGCTCGTGAAGCAATTGGTGGCACGCGAAATGAGCGCCGGTCGCCACAATGTGGTGTGGGATGCCACAGATGCGCGCGGCGTGCGCGTTGCCAGCGGCGTGTATCTGTACGTCATCAAAACCGGTGAATTCAACGCACAGCGCAAGCTTGTGTTGATGAAATAGTTTTATGAGGCAAAAAGAGCGGAGAGAACGGTGTGTTGCCCTCCGCTCTTCGCCCTTCATTCTTCGCGCTGCAAGAGATTGCAGCGATTTTCGTTTGCGAATATGGAAAATCTTAGTCTGAATGTGACGATGCGAATGCTAAAGAAAGGAAATCAACATGAACGCCAGGAAGTTTTGCATTTGCTTTGTGCTGGCTCTTGGGCTGATTGCCTTTGACACCGCACATGCGCAATTCACTGTGACCGTGACGGACCAAACCCCCACGGCGCCACTGACGAATCCAGCGCCAGGGTCTTTTGAACCTCGCTACATTAGCGGGTTTGGCATGGACGGCGCCTTTACTGTCTTTTTTGAGGATCGCGCCCTCGGGAATCAAATTCATTATGCGGCAACGACGAGCGGCCCTACCGGATTTCCTGCCATCGCAACCGCGACCAGCATTATTCCGGAAACTCATTTTGTAATCAAAGACTGGCCGATTACAATCAGCAGCACGACATATGCTTATCGCGCGTGGGGATCGGTTGGCAACAATCCACAGCACAAGTTCTATGTCTCAAATGATCTCGTAAACTGGACTTTGGTGAGCACCTTTACCATCCCCAACGCTGCAAGTTTCACCAATGCACACGGCTTCGTTTATTATGGCTTTCACGATGTGATTCTGTTGAATGGTACCTATTACGCCTTCGCCGAATCAAATCAATCGCAAACCATGCTGGTGCGCAGCGCCAACGCTGATGACGTTTGGGAAGCCTTTGGCAGTATCGGCGGTCGACCTGGTGATGGCCCCCTGGAATTGCCCTCCGGTGTATCCGTAGGTTGGACCCCTAAAGGAAATTTTATTGATTTGGGGTACGATCGCGGGTACGGCAAAATTTACGTAGACCCCAGAGACAACAATTTTTATCTGGCGATCAACACGGCAGCGCAAGCCAGCCTGACCCCGGCAGCCCTGGAAGCGGCTTTCATCGATCCGGCCAACTGGACCTGGCATGATGGCACGACCGGTCCGGCTTCGAATCCGATTCTTTCCGCCACCGCCGAACACGACCTGCGGGAATGCTGGGTTGTGCCCAACTCGAATCCGAACGCGGACTGGATGATCATTTACGACGCAAATTTTGGCGCCGCAGATGGAGGTTTGGCGCTCGGCTATGCCACGTTGGCGCCGCCGCCGCCGCGTGTTCATAATATCACGCAAGGAACGCATTATGTCACCATCACCGCAGGAGTCAACGCCGCCAATCCCGGCGATGTTATCCTGGTGGACGCCGGAACTTTCAACGAGCGCGTGACGATCAACAAATCCCTCGACATTCGCGGTGCGCAGTACGGCGTGGACCCGACGGCATCCGGCGCCAGAACGAACCCTGCGACGGAGTCGATCATTGACATAACCGGCTTGCCGCTGACCAATCCCAATGTGCTTATTGAAATTCCAAGCGGCGTTACCAATGTTTCGCTTTCCGGTTTCACTCTCATCGGAAGCCCGACTTCTCACTACGCCGACGAGGCGGTGGTGCGTTGTTGGGATGATGATATTACCATAGAGGACAATATCATCGAGGGTTTTTATGCCGTACTTTTCAAGGGAGCTGATAACCTGACCGTACATCGCAATCGCATGGTGGTGAATAAGCTCGGAGTGACGGTTCAACCCTCGCCGGCAAATAACGTGACAATTTCCGATAACCTCATCACTCGCGGAAGCAGCCCGGCCGCGGATGCGGCAGGAATCTACATGACCGGCTGCAGCAACTCCGCCATAACCGGAAACACTGCCAGCGGGTTTACCGGCGCCAGCGGCGCAAATGGCAGCAACCTGAATCATTTGACGGTTTCAGGAAATACCTTTACCGGAAACCGGGATGCAATTTCATTTTTTGGCAGCACCACATTCGTTACGATCGAGAACAATGATCTGAGCAGTTCGTCGCGTTTTGGCATCAATATCAAAGGCCAGGACATTGATATCCTTGGAAACATTATCAAGAATTGCGGCAACGCCGGCGTCAACATCGACCGTCATGTCATCGACACGGAAAGAATCCGTCTCACCTGCAATGACATTAGCGGAAACGCCGATTACGGCGTAAAGGTCAATATTGCGTTAGTCACTGAAGTTGTCAACGCAGAGCTGAATTGGTGGGGCGACGCCAGCGGGCCTCACGACCCCGACGGCGCCACGGAAGTGCCGCCGTGCGCCGACACGCCTGACGCCCTTAATGCCGATGGCGCAGGTGACGTTGTGACAGGCAATGTGGACTACTGCCCCTGGGCGATCAACACGCAATGCCAGCCGCTACAGCAATGCGGTGACTTTGCCCTTCTCGCCAGCCAGAACATCGAACTCGACCATTACAAATCCGTTGAGGGCGATATTCACTCCAACGGCGGCATCGAATTCGACAATGGCAGGCCGGGCACAGTCTGGGGCAGCGTGACTGCCTTGGGCAATATCGAAATCGCGCGTGATAACACCATCAACGGAGATGTTACAGCCAATGGCACGGTCAAGAAAGATAAGAAGGCCACGGTCAATGGCGCCATAACCTCCGGTGCTTCTCTCGCCGCGGTCGAGGTGCCCAGTCTGTCCTATTCCTGCACCGGCACGGCCAGTGTCATTGCCGGAAAAGATAAGCAGAAAAACGTGGCGCCCGGTGATTACAATGTTCTGCGCGCGGATAAGAATGCCCAGCTCAACCTTTCTGCTGGCGTGTATTCCGTCAAAACGCTGCAATTGGATGATCGCTCCCGGCTCAAAGTCGATGTCTCGGCAGGCAACGTGACCATCAATGTGTGCGGCTCGATCAACTTCATCAAGAATGCCGACATTATCATCGTCGGTGGAAACTCCAAAAACCTTACCATCAACTACCTTGGCACCAAGAAGGTGGTGCTTGGCAAAGATGGCGGTTATCAAGGCTCGGTTGTCGCACCCAATGCGCTTGTCGAACTTGGCAGCAATGCGGGTTTTCTCGGCTCGATCTGCGCCAAGAGTATCGCCATTGCCAAAGATGCGCGCGTGCGGCATCATGAGGTGGCCGGTGGCATTCCTAAAACCACGGTAAATGAAGACGAACAAGCTGTAACCAGCAACCAAGCGCCGGTGACCAGTTATCAGTTGGAACAGAATTACCCGAATCCGTTCAATCCCAGCACGACGATCAGCTTTGCTTTGCCGCAAGCGGAAGAGGTGACGCTGGCAATTTATAACATTCATGGCCAGCTCGTGCGGCAGTTGGTGGCTGGTCAAATGAATGCCGGCCGGCACAGCGTGGTGTGGGATGCGACCAATGATCACGGGCAAAACGTAGCGAGCGGAGTGTATTTGTACATGATTAAAACCGGCAGTTTTACCGCTCAGCGCAAGCTCGTTTTGTTAAAGTGAGCTCGCTGCGCGCTCAAGCTCTGATGTAAGGCGTATCCCGCGCGTACAACGCCCGCAGAGGTCGATACCATGCGCCAGAGCACGAAAGCAAAAGGGTGATAGGTGAAAACACCTGCCACCCTTATCTGTTTCGTTGCCGATCCAATTATTTGATTCATAAAACTCTGCAAGACTGCTGCTCCGCGAGTATTACAAGCCGTAGGCAAAAGAATCCTAGTTTCATTCCCCATATCCTGATTGCCACCTCTGCAATCTTATCAAATCCCGCGCAACAATGGACTGAGGCGCCATTCTCCAATTCCTTGCCCGCCTTTGGGTTTGGTGAGGATTTGTTTGAAAGTTCTAGCGAATTGGGAGACGCCCATGCATTCTACCTTCTGGACGAGAACGCAGCCAATATCCAAATTTTGCCGGCCCGCCTATCTCCTCAAGGTTCTATTCTTTTTCGGTTTGATCACGACGGTTGGTCAACTCTCGGCCCAAAGTATACCCTCGGAAATCACAGTTTATTCTCGCGTTGTCACCGGCAAGGTCGTCACGGATGCCGATGACCCTGCGATTTGGATTCACCCAACGAATCCAGAGCTGAGTCTCGTCATTGGAACGGATAAATCGGGGCATTTAGTCTTTGTTTGGGATATGAATGGTCGGGAATTGCAGCGCATTCCAGTTACACGGAGGCCAAACAACGGCGATGTCCGTTACGGCATGCCGGTCGGCGGCATGCTGGTCGATATCTACGCTGTCGGCGCGGAGGGTCCCAGCCGCATTGTGATCTTCAAAATCGATCCGAACACGCGCCAACTCACGGACATTACCGCAACCAACGCCACCTTGACGCCACAGGTGAAGGAACCCTATGGCTTTTGTTTATATCGCCGCGCCCAAGATGGGGCAATGTACGCGTTCGTCAACAGTATCGGCGGCACAGAGGGCATTCTGAATCAGTATCTCTTGACGGATAACGGCACGGGCAAAGTCAAAGCAACATTCGTGCGCTCGTTTTACGGTACGTCCTACGATAAGCATTCGGAAGGCATGGTAGCCGATGACGAACTCGGTTATGTGTACATTGCGGAAGAAGACAGTTGCGTGCGCAAATTTCATGCGAATCCCGATATGGGCAACGCCCAGCTCGCAGCATTTGCGTATGGCGATGGCATTGAACCCGATCGCGAAGGCCTGGGGCTCTATACCGCCCCGGACGGCACTGGCTATATTTTACTCTCCAGCCAGGGCAATCAACGCATCAAAGTCTACCGCCGTGAAGGCGATGCCGGCAATCCCCATAGCCATTCGCTCGTCACCACGATTTACACACCGGGCGTGGGCAGCACAGATGGCCTGGATGTTACGAGCCGCCCTGCCGGCCCGAATTTTCCACATGGCCTGATTGCCAAACATGACGGCGGCACCGGCTTCTCGCTTTTTGCCTGGGAAGATGTGGCGCAATCGTATTTGTCGGTGGCCAGCATCACAGCGGATTTCTCCGCCAATTTAACCACTGGCTGCGCGCCGTTGGCTGTAACATTCACCGATCAGTCTACGGGACCGGTGACCTCCTGGGAATGGGATTTTGGCGATGGCAACACTTCAACCTCTCCAAACCCCACGCATGAATACGCTGCGGCCGGCACATATACGGTTACCCTGAAAACGACCAACGCCTTCGGCTTTAGTCAAACCATGACGCGCGCCGACTATATCGCCGCCGGAACAGCGCCGACCGCCGCTTTTCTGGCCACTCCCGTTTCAGGCCTCCCGCCCATGGCCGTCAGTTTCCATGATCAATCCACGCAAAACCCAACTTCATGGTTATGGGACTTTGGCGATGGCACGACTTCGACGGAGCAACATCCAACACACGAATATGCTGTTGCCGGGAGTTACACCGTCACGTTGACTGCCACGAATTCGTGTGGCAGCCAAAGCGAAACCAAAACCGCGTACATCACGGTCAATTCTCCCGTCGAGGCAGAGTTCACCCATGCCGGCGCTGGCCAGCAGGCACTCACAAACTTTGCCACGGTTGCCGGCAATAATAATTGTGCGCCCCTCGAAGTGCAATTTATGGATCAATCCACCGGCGATCCCACCTCCTGGTTGTGGAATTTTGGCGATGGTAATACCTCAACGGAACAAAACCCCATTCATACTTATGCCAACCCCGGCAGCTATACTGTGACGTTGACAGCAAGCTCTGCCACTGGCAATGATATTGAAACGAAGATAAACTATATAACAGTTGAGAGCGCTCCCCAGGCCGCTTTCGAAGTCACACCAACAGTATTTACGGTATTAGCCACCGTCAATTTTACCAATCAATCCACCAGTAATTCCGCTTCTTATCTCTGGGATTTTGGCGATGACAATACCTCGACGGAACCGAACCCGGCACATCAGTATACAACACCCGGCGTATACACTGTCTCGCTGACGGTTTCAAACGACTGTGGCTCGCATACGGAGACAAAACAAAATCATATCACGATTGTCGACACCGTTGCGGCGCAATTTTCTGCAGACCTCACCTCGGGCTGCGCACCGCTGGCAATACAATTCTCCGATCAATCCACCGGACCAGTGACTTCCTGGTTGTGGGATTTTGGTGATGGCTCGACTTCCAACGAGCAGCATCCCTCGCATACATACGCCGCTGCGGGCAAATACACCGTGCAGCTAACCGTCACGAACACGGCCAACGGCAGCAGCACGAAGACAATCGATTCTTTTGTCTCAGTTTATTTAAAACCGAGCGCTGCTTTTACCGCTAACTCGACTTCTGGAAATGTGCCGGTTACCGTCACGTTCACGGATCAATCAGCCGGTAATCCGACGTCCTGGTTATGGGATTTCGGCGACGGCACTACCTCGACGGAACAGAATCCTTCACACACCTACACGGTTGCCGGCGACTACACCGTACAACTGACGATTACAAATGAATGCGATGCCAGCACGACGACACAGGCAAATTACCTCCGCTTCGAACCATGCATAAAACCGCTGGCGAGTTTTAGCGCGGCTACAACCTCGGGCAGTGTGCCTTTCACCGTGAATTTTACCGATCAATCCAGCGGCAATCCCGCGTCTTGGTTGTGGGATTTCGGCGATGGCAACACCTCGACAGAACAAAATCCGGCGCATCAGTATGCCGCGCCGGGCAACTATACCGTTGCGCTGACTGTATCAAATGGCTGTGACACACATCAGGATACCAAACAAGATTATGTCTCTGTCATTGATACGGTTTCCGCCGAATTCACTGCCGATGTGACCGCGGGCTGCGGCTCTCTGGCCGTGCAATTTACGGATCAATCCACCGGGCCCGTGGCTTTCTGGTTGTGGGATTTTGGCGATGGCGCGACTTCCAATGAGCAGAACCCCAGCCACACCTACGCGGCGGCAGGAAACTATACGGTCAAATTGACTATCACAAATTCTGTTAATTGGAGCAGCACGGAAACAAAAAGCGACTATATACAAATTGGCGTCTTAACCACGGCTGCTTTCATCGCTTCATCAACTACCGGCGAAATACCGTTGGCAGTTACCTTCACGGACCAATCAACGGGTAATCCCACCTCCTGGTTGTGGGATTTCGGCGATGGTACAACTTCCGCCGAACAAAACCCCACGCACACCTACACGGCCGTTGGCGAGTACACAGTCCAGTTGACAGTCACGAATGCTTGCGGCGAGGCCTCGGAAACCAAAACGAACTATATTCGCGCCACGCCGTGCACCGTCCCAGTAGCCAGTTTTGCCGCGGAGCCAACCTCGGGCAGCGTGCCGCTGGCGGTGAAATTTATGGATCAATCAACCGGCAATCCCGCTTCGTGGTTGTGGGATTTCGGCGATGGTCATACGTCGACGGAACAAAACCCTGCGCATCAATATGCGGCGCCGGGGAATTACACAGTAACGTTAAAAGTGTCGAATGATTGTGATACGCATACAGAAACCAAACAGGATTATATCGCTGTCATTGATACGGTTGCGACAGAATTCACTGCGGAGGCAACGGCCGGGTGTGCGCCTCTAACGGTGCAATTCACCGATCAATCCTCCGGACCGGTGGTTTCCTGGCTGTGGGATTTCGGCGACGGCAACACTTCCACCGAGCAGAATCCCTCTCACGCCTATGCGGCAGAAGGGAAATACACGGTCAAGCTCACGGTCACGAATTCCGCCAATTTTAGCAGCACCAAAACGAAAAGCGAGTTCATCGTCGTTGATCCGGCGCTGGTCGCGGCATTCTCCGGCGCGCCCGTCACGGGCAATGTGCCGGCGCTAGTCACCTTCACCGATCAATCCACCGGCAATCCCGCTTCCTGGCTATGGGATTTCGGTGACGGCAATACTTCCACCGAGCAGAATCCCTCACACACCTACACGACAGCAGGCGACTATACCGTGCAACTGACGGTGACAAACGCTTGTGGCACGGTTACGGAAAGCAAGGCCAATTATATTCACTTTGATCCCTGCATTGCGCCCACGGCAAGCTTCACTGGTTCGCCAACTGCCGGAGGAACGCCGCTCACCGTAACGTTTGCGGATCAATCCACTGGCAATCCCACGTCTTGGTTGTGGGATTTCGGTGATGGCAACACCTCAACCGAGCAGAATCCCACGCATACATACGCCGCTGCCGGCGACTACACAGTGAAATTGACGGCGACGAATGATTGCAACAGTAATGTCGCGACTCAAACGAATTACATTCATGTTGATCCCTGTACACCGCCCTCTGCAAAATTTGCAGCATCTTCCACTTCCGGCAGTGCGCCCTTGACGGTAACGTTTACAGATCAGTCAACCGGCGAGCCAACCTCCTGGCTATGGAATTTCGGAGATGGCAACACCTCAACCGAGCAGAATCCTTCGCACGAATACGCAGCGGCAGGAAATTATACTGTTGCGCTAACAGTGACGAGTGCATGCGATTCACATACTGAGACAAAACAGGATTTCATCACGGCTGTTGGCGTCGTCGCTGCCGCTTTTACTTCAAATGTCACCTCGGGCTGCGCCCCGTTGGTCGTTGAATTTAGCGATCAATCAACCGGGCCGGTGGCCTCCTGGCTTTGGGATTTTGGCGATGGCACGACTTCGACGGAGCAAAATCCCACGCACAGCTATGCCGCTGGCGGCAATTATACTGTGAAGCTCACCGCAGCGAATTCCGTCGGCCAAAGCAGCGTTGAGACGAAAACCGATTATATCTCAGTCGCGTCTGCGCCGGCCGCGGCCTTTATTAGCTCATCGACTTCGGGCAATGCGCCGGCAACGGTGAATTTCACCGATCAATCCACCGGCAATCCCACCTCATGGTTATGGGATTTCGGCGATGGCAACACCTCCACCGAGCAGAATCCGGCGCACACCTACGCGGCAGAAGGGAATTACACGGTGCAATTGACCGCCACCAATGCCTGCGGCGCAACGGTGGAAACCAAAACGAATTATATGCAGGTCAGCCCGTGTATTCCGGCTGCGGCGGGGTTTTTCGCTTCCACGACTTTCGGCAATGCGCCGTTGCTGGTGAATTTTACGGATCAATCCAGCGGCAATCCCACCTCCTGGTTGTGGGACTTCGGCGACGGCAATACCGTAACAGAGCAGAATCCCTCGCATCAATATAATTTCCCCGGCACCTACACGGTAACGCTGACGGCAACCAACTCATGCAATTCCGACCCGGAGACGAAGGTGAGTTATATCACCGTCAATACGGTGCCCACTGGCAATCTTGCACTAAACCGGCCAATCATGGCGGCGAACACAACGTTGCCTGATGCCCCTGAACTCGCGGTGGACAGCGACATGGAGTCCTACTGGCGCAGCGGCAACGTCACCAAGGATTCGCCAAACTCTTGGTTGTATGTTGATCTGGGAGCGCCTTATAACCTTAACCGCGCCGTGGTGAATTGGAAGAGTAAATACTATGCCCAGGAGTATCGCTTTCAAATTTCAAACACAGCCAGCAACAACGAAAATGATTGGACCACGGTTTATACGAACACGGCCGGCAAGGAAGGCATCCAAGATGTGACATTCACCTCGCCGTTTGCGGCGCGCTATTTCCGCATTCGCATGAACAAAAACAACAAAGATTCCAATCGCATCATTAGTCTGGAATGCTACGCTGCCAGCCAGTGCCTGCCACCGGGCGCGAATTTCGCGGCCTCCGTCACTTCCGGCAATGCACCGTTCACGGTGAGCTTCACCGATCAATCGAGCGGCAATCCCACTTCGTGGAACTGGAATTTTGGCGACGGCAATACCTCCACCGAGCGCAATCCTTCACATACGTTTACTGCGCCCGGTGATTACACCATCAAGCTCACCGTCAGCGATGCCTGCGGCGCGACCATCGCAAATAAGGTGAATTATATTCATGTCGAGCCGTGCTTGCCGCCCAGCGTGAATTTCTCCGCCTCCGCGGCTTCGGGCAACGCACCGATGACGGTGACGTTCACCGACCAATCGAATGGCAATCCGACTTCGTGGAACTGGGATTTTGGCGATGGCAACACTTCCACTTTGCAGAACCCCTCGCACACCTACGCCGCTGCCGGCGATTACACAGTCACGCTGACAGCGACGAGCGGCTGCGGCTCAAACAGCGCAAGCAAAGCAAACTTCATTCATGTCGAGCCGTGTTTGTTGCCGGGCACGAATTTCTCAGCCTCCGTCACCTCCGGCAACGCGCCCATGACGGTAACATTTACCGATCAAACCACGGGAAATCCGATCTCGTGGAAGTGGAATTTCGGCGACGGCGGCACCTCCACGCTGCAGAACCCCTCGCACACCTACGCCGCTGCCGGCGATTATACGGTTACACTTACCGCCACCAGCGCCTGCGGCCCAAACAGCGTGACCAAAACCAATTTCATTCACGTCGAGCCGTGTATCGCGCCGAACGCAAGCTTCACGGCTTCCCGCGTCTCCGGCAACGCGCCGTTGGCCGTGGCGTTCGCGGATCAATCCACCGGCAATCCCGCTTCATGGAAGTGGGATTTCGGCGACGGCAACACCTCGAGCGAGCAGAATCCCTCGCACACCTACACCGCTGCCGGCGACTATATCGTCAAGCTTATCATCAGCAACGCCTGCGGCGCCGATACGACGACTCTGGCAAATGCCATTCATGTCGAACCGTGCATTCAGCCCACGCCCGGCTTCACCGCGACAACCACCGTGGGCAATGCGCCCATGGCCGTGACGTTTACCGATATTTCCGGCGGCGGTCCCACCTCATGGTTGTGGGAGTTTGGCGATGACAGTACGTCAACCAAGCAAAAGCCCACACACATTTACACCAAACCCGGTGAGTACGCCGTCAAGCTTACCGTTACCAACGGCTGCGGCGCGCAAACTTTGGTTAAAGAGAGTTATATTCGCGTCAATCCCTGTCTTCCACCGGACGCAAACTTCTCGGCCACGGTCGTGTCCGGCAACGCGCCGCTCACCGTGCAGTTCGTCGATGAATCCACCGGCGACCCGACAGCGTGGAACTGGGAGTTCGGTGATGGTACAACTTCGACGGAGCAGAATCCCACGCATCAATACACCCTTTCCGGCGTGTACACCGTGAAGTTGACGGTGACCAGCGCGTGCAACTATAATAGCGAAACCAAAACGAATTATATCACGGTCAACGGCGTGCCCGCCGGCAATCTCGCGCGCGGCAAATTGATCACGGCTTCCAGCACGGCTGCGCCTTATTCTCCGGAACGCGCGGCCGATGGCAGCGCAACCTCTTACTGGCGCAGCGGCAGTGCGCCCAAAGCCACACCCAATGCCTGGTTGCGGGTGGATTTGGGAGGGCCCTACTATCTCTCACGCGCCGTGGTCAAATGGAAAGACAGTCATTTTGCCCAACGCTACCGCTTTGAAGTTTCAAACACCGGCGGCGATAGCGACAGCGAATGGACCACGGTTTACACCAACAACGCCGGCGCGAGAGGCACGCAAGATGTCACATTCAGTACACTGTCTCCGGCCCGCTATTTCCGCATTCGCATGGATCAAAACAACAAGAACGACAACGAAATTTTCGAGTTGGAATGTTACGCCGGCAAGCCGGGGCTGAACGGCATTGCCAAAGGCATGGCCGCAGTGGAATTGCCCGACCATTTCGAGTTGCAGCAGAACTATCCCAATCCGTTCAACCCCAGCACCACCGTGACGTTTGAACTCGCCGACATGAGCGAGGTGAAGCTGGCGATCTATAACAGCAACGGGCAGCTCGTCAACAAGTTGGTGGATGGCACATTTGCCCGGGGCCGCCACCAAATTGTCTGGGATGCGACAGACGAACGCGGCGCGCGCGTGACCAGCGGCGTTTATATCGCGGTATTGCAGGCCAATGGTTTTGTGGCGAAGCGCAAACTCGTGTTGACGAAATAGATTTGCCTTGAGCCATTTACCCAAGCAAGGGGAATGACCATGCATGCCCCCAGACTGTTTTCGTCAAAAAAGCGATGGGCCGGGCTCTTGGCGGCGCTGCTCGTTGGGGCGCATGTAGACGCCGGATTGGCCCAAAACAAGATGTATTGGACCAACTTTACCTCCGTTAAGATTCAACGCGCCAACCTCGATGGCAGCAGCGTCGAAGATCTCGTCACCACCGGGCTCAGCGAACCCACAGGGATCGCGCTGGATGTCGCCGCCGGTAAGATGTATTGGACCGATGAAAGCATCATTAAGCGCGCCAACCTCGATGGCACTGGCGTCGAAAATCTCGTCTACACGCCGTTCAGCTCTTTCTTTGGGATCGCGCTGGATGTGCCCCCGCCGGTTAAACCCTTAGTCTTCCTTGCCAACAAGATCACGCTCGAGCGCACCAAGCAACACACGCCCGCGGGCGATATGCACTCGAACGGCACGCTGACCGTGAGTAAAGGCGATCCGAGTACTTATAACTCCAATCTCACCGCGGTGGGTAAAATCACTTTTCAAAAAGACAATACCATCAACGGCGCCGTGAATGCGCCGAACCTCGGCAATTCCGGCACGATCAACGGCACGACAACGATCGGGCCGGTGGCAACCGAACCGCTGCCGAGTTTCAGCTACAACTCAAGCGGGCCGAACTAAACCGTGGCAAAAGGCAATCGCTCACGCTCGTGCCGGATGACTATGGCATCGTCACCGTGAATAGCGGCGGCGCGCTCAAACTTGCGAGCGGCGAGTATTTCATGAAAGAACTGCGCGGTTCAAGTTCCAACATCACATCTGTCCAAAATAAAATCTCCGGAAAGTGGTATATTAGGGTTGAGCAAACTCTAAGTTACCCACGAACCGGAGATCAAAATGCGCACGAAAGGTACGAATCTTTTCGCCCAAATTGTAGCTTTTTTTGATCGTCATGATTTTCGGAAGTTGGTTGACCAGTACGGCAACGACAAGCATAGCAAAGGCTTCAGCTCGTGGGAACATTTTGTCAGCATGCTGTTTTGCCAGTTGGGCAAGGCGCAATCGCTGCGTGAAATTTGCGGCGGCCTGGCCAGTTGCACCGGCAAGGTTGTGCATCTGCGCATGAAAGAAGCGCCCAAGCGTTCGACGTTGTCTTATGCGAACCAACATCGCGATTATCGTCTGTTTGAAGGGCTCTTTTATCAACTTCTGGAGAAATGCCAAAAGCAGTTTGTCGGCAAACGCAAATTTCGCTTCAAGAACAAACTCTATAGCTTGGACGCCACGGTCATCGATCTGTGTCTGAGCCTATTTGAGTGGGCGCATTTTCGCCAGGCCAAAGGAGCGGTCAAGCTCCATTTGATTTTAGATCACGACGGCTATCTGCCGTGCTATGCTTGCATCAGTGAAGGCAAACCGCACGATGTGCGTGTGGCCAAGGAGACGATTTTACCGCAATTTATCTTCCCCGCGGGCAGTATGGTCGTCTTTGATTTGGGTTATGTCGATTACACGCTGTTTGCCCATTGGTGCGCCACCAAAGTGTTCTTTGTCACCCGCATGAAAGACAATGCCGACTATGAAGTGCTCAAAACTTTCGACGTCCCCAAGCACCGCAACATTCTCAAAGACGAGCGGATTCGTTTCCGCGGATTCTACTCGTCCCAGAAATGTCCTCATGAGCTGCGCCGCATTGAAGTTTGGGACGATGAGAACGAACGTCTGATTGTGCTGTTGACGAACAACTTCAAACTCGGCAGCACCACGATTGCGGCGATTTACAAAGAGCGCTGGCAGATTGAAATTTTTTTCAAAGCGCTGAAGCAGAATCTCAAAATCAAGACCTTTGTCGGCACCAGCGCCAATGCACTCAAGATTCAAATCTGGACGGCTCTGATTGCGATGCTGTTGCTGAAGTATCTCAACAAACTTTCGACCTTCGGCTGGTCACTCTCGAATCTGATTGCGATGTTGCGCTTCAATCTGTTCACCTATCGCGACTTGATCGAATGGCTCAATCATCCTTATGAGACGCCACCTGATTTGCCCGACGACGGGCAGTTGGTTTTGCCCGGCTTGGGTTTTGGACAGCAGGTGGGGGCCTGATTATGAGAATCGCCTTTTGCCTGGCCAAAACCTGTGCTAAATCACATAATTCTCAAAGGCGCCATGGGCAAGCTCAAAATTATTTTGGACAGCAGTGTTTTAAAGTGAACAAAAAATTTGGCTGTTTTTCAGACCTGTACTTTTGACACAGGTACAAATGGCAAGGGGCAGAGGGCAATTTTGAAACGACATATGGCAAATGAAAATGGTCGTTGAAAATGCGCGAAAATAAAGCAATCTTTTGTTGAAAATGTAAGGGTTTAGATGAACTTTTTGATTTTATTTCTTGAGGCAGACACATGTGCACGGCGAGGGCGGGTTAGGGCCAGGAGATAAGCGAGGGCGGAGTGGAAAGTACGAATTGCGGTTGCGAGTGTGAGGTATTTGCGTTGCCAGGGCGCATGAACGAAAGCGGCGAAGCAATCTCGGGCTGAGAGTCGAGATTGCTTCGCACAACTGCTGCGCTCAACCAGGTTGAGCCGCCGGCAGCGCAGAATGGTTACGGCAGCAGCGGCCGCAGGATGATGGCGGTCAAGATGATCACAACTGCCGAAGCCAGCCACAGGCGCGGCAGGGTGAGCAGCTTGCTGCCGCTTGCGTCACTCGTCCTTCCGGCGTTGCGCGCGGGCAAATCCGTTGCTGTGTGAAATGCCAGGCTTCGGGGCGCGGGGGGACGTGCCATGCTCCCGCCCTCCTCGTGTCTGAACTTTTATCTGTATTCCCAAGCCATTGACATGCGCAAGAGCTTCAACAGCCTCTCCGGACTCCTGAGGTCGGCATTGTCACGCGACCGCATGAGTGGCGGCATGTTGTACGTGTGCCATAATCGCCGTTGCGGCCGCATGAAGCTGCTCTTGTGGGATCGCAACGGTTTTCGCTCTTCTATAAACGTCTTGAACCGGGCCACTTTCAACTTCCCGCCTCTTGCAGAACAGGCATCGCTTCAACTGCGCGAGGATGAGTTGCTGTCGATTCTCGCTGGGCAAATTTTCGCCGACTCTCGAGAGGGGTTCACCAAGGGATGCCAAAATACAAACACTAGCAGTCCGTACAATCGAATAGAGCCCCTAAATCTGATGGATTTTTTGAAGCCAAAACGATTTCATCATATGCGCAATCATCAAACAAGAATGAGGATGCGATGTGTCATTATTGGGGAGAGGAAGTGGTTTTAACTC
Organism: uncultured Cytophagia bacterium; assembly: GCA_964457925.1. Classification (GTDB taxonomy): domain Bacteria; phylum Zhuqueibacterota; class Zhuqueibacteria; order Zhuqueibacterales; family Zhuqueibacteraceae; genus Coneutiohabitans. Next base: position 71,215 of record CAYWGH010000028.1, on the reverse strand, counting down.
GACTATGTCACATTCCAAGAATCACCGCGGTGGCGCGGAGTTCGCAGAGTAAGATTTATTGGAATTCCCAGCGAACTCTGCCTCTCAGCGGTGAATCTGACATAGTCAAGTTCATGAGATGCCCCCTTCTTCTCTGATAATCAGTACTTCACGGTTATCGTCACCGCAACAGCCGTCCGCGGTGCCATCGACGAGACAGTAATCTTGCTGCCTTTTCAAATAAACGGAGGCTAAATTACGATCATAAATGCCGTGCCCTTTCCCAGCGCGCTTTCCACCGCAATCGTCCCGCCATGTTCTTCCACGATTCGTTTCACCATTGTCAATCCCAATCCTGTGCCGCCGCGTTTGGTGCTGAAATTCGGCTCAAATATCTTTTCCAGCATTTCCGGTGAAAGCCCGGGGCCTTGATCGGCAATGGTCAAGCGTACTTTTTCTCCCTCGCGCCGCGTGCTGATGGTAATCGTGCCGGAAGGCGTGAGGCTCGCTTCCAGCGCGTTCTTAATCAAATTGTTCAACAAACGCTTGATTTGCTCGCGATCGAACGGCCGCGGCGGAATCTCCGGCGCCAGATCAGTTTTGATCCGGATCTCGCTGCCCGCGCCCTGAAACAAACGCGCCGTAAGTTGAACGACATCGTTTAGATCGCCCGGTTTTAATTCCGCTTTGGGCAGGCGCGCGAAGTCGGAGAATTCCTCGGCGAGGTGGCGCAAACTGGCTAGTTCTTCTTCAATGCTTTGAAACGATTCCTGCACCGCGGTTTGCGAGGCAACCGATTCGTCCAAACGCTGGCGCACGCGATACAACGCCAGTTGAATCGGCGTGAGCGGATTTTTGATCTCGTGCGCCACTTGTCGCGCCACCTCACGCCATGCGGCGAGACGCTCCGTCATCACTAGCTTCTCACGGCTCGTGCGTAATTCGGCAATCATATGATTAAATGAATCGACAAGCTGGCGAATTTCGTCTTTCGCCGAAGCTTCGGCTTGAACCTGCAAATTGCCGCTTGCCACCTGCAAACTTGCCCGCGTGAGTTGTTCAATCGGCTGGCTGATGCGTTGCGACAGCAAACGCGCGCTAACAACTGAAAGCAAACACAGCACGAGAATCGCGGCAGCCGCGCCGCCCCAAATCAACTCGTCTTGCAGGGCGCGCTCTTTGATCAACGACAAGGAATTGTAAACGCGCATCGCCTGGGCCAAGCGATCTTTGGTCGCAATAATTTCCGGTGGAACCGCATAACCCACCAACACCATTTCATGTGGGCCTTGTGGCAACCACACACGGCAATGACTGCGAGACTCACCGTTGCTCGGAGAAGTTGTTTCCAACTCGCTGTCGCGCTGGCCCCATGCCTCAACCAGACGTTCCTCTCCAAAACTCAAACCAAGCTGCCGCGCCTGCTCATCCCGGGCAACGGCCTGCACAAGTTGCACCGTTTCCTGTTCTTTGCGCCAAACCAGGAAGTAATCAAACCCCCATTTGCGCAAAAGCGTCGGCGTGACGGAATCGCCTTGCACGGCATGCACAAAACTCTCCGCGTGATTTTCAAACTGCTGTTTCATGGCTTGCACGGCATTGAGCATGGTATCTTCCATTTCGGGGACCAGCAACATGTCGATCGTGCTGGTCGTCAGCGTGCTCGCGATGAACAACAACGGCACGCTGGGAACAATCGCAAACAACACAAATAAAGCCGTCAAGCGCACTTGAAAGCGTGAACGCCGGGTGGGATGCCACCAAAGGTAAGCGAGATAACACGCGAGGAGAAGAAGAATGATTGCCAGCCAGAGGAGGAAGATTTGCATGCTGGATACTGATTGTTTGTCGCTGGTTCCTGGTTACAGGTCAATTGTGCCGGCTTGTAGAGCTTCGTTCGCAGGTTAGGGTGTGGCCGAAAAACGTTTGGGGTGCATATTCTGTGAAGTTCATTACCTGTTTTGATGCGTGCGTTTTAAGCGAAAACATGCATTCCCGCCATGCCGAACGCCGGCATCTTAACTCGACTATGTCACATTCCAAAAATCACCGCAGTGGCGCGGAGATCGCAGAGTAAAATTTATTAGAATCCCCAGTGAAATAGCGGTTACCAGCTACAACCCTAAATCTGCTCTCTACAGCCTAGCCCAAATGTTTGCGCTTCAGCAAATACGCCATCAAGCCCTGATCGAACGTCATGGCCGTGTCGATAAGCATGTAGTCAATGCGATTCTCGCGGCACTGGCGTTTGAACCAGGCGAGATACTCGTCGATTTCCTTTTGTACTGCCGCGCGAATGTGATGCGGTTGCGTGGGCATGCGCAAGCCGGATTCGACATCTTCGAAAATGGCGTCTTCACGAAAATCAAAACGGTAATCGAGGCGGTCGAGCACTTGCAACACCAGAACTTCGTGATGGCGATGGCGAAAGTGCTTCAGCCCGGTGAGAATTTGCCTGGGTTCGGCATCCAGATCGCGCGGCAGAAAATCCGAGAGCAGAATCACCAGCCCGCGGCGTTTGATTTGTTCGGCCATTTGATGCAGTGAAGCGGCCCAATCGGCATGCTCGCCGGGCTGCGCGTTCTCCAACGCGCTGAGCAGGCGTGTGAGATAACTCATCACCGAGCGCGGCGGCAGATAGTCCGTGATGCGCTGGTTGAACAGCGTAAGCCCGACGGCATCGCGCTGGTGAATCATCAAATAACTCAGCGCCGCGGCCAAATAGCTCGCATACTGAAATTTGCTCACCCCGGCAGATTGCGAGATGCCCATCGAAGCCGATTGATCGAGCACGATATAACATTTGAGATTCGTCTCTTCTTCGAATTGTTTGACATAAAAGCGGTCGGTTTTACCATAAACCTTCCAATCGAGATGGCGAATCTCATCGCCCGGCATGTATTGCCGGTGTTCCGCAAACTCGACGCTGAAGCCGTGATACGGGCTGCGATGCAATCCGGTAATGAAACCTTCCACCACCAAACGCGCGCGCAGGCTCATATTCTGCAGCCGCGAAATGGTTGTGGCTTTGAGATATTTTTTGTGAAGCGGTTCAGTTGGCATGATACGAGACTTACACTTTAACCCTTACATCTTGCACAATTGTTTTAAAGGTGTAAGGCGATGGTCAGCGCCCGTTCTTAATCAATTCATCAATGATCTGCACTGTGGTCACGCCCTCTGCTTCTGCCGAGAAATTGGTGACGAGACGGTGGCGCAAGACGGGCTTGGCTACAGCGCGAATATCTTCGATATCCGGCGTTGGACGGCCGTCGAGAATCGCCCGGGTTTTCGCGCCCAGCACGAGATATTGCGAGGCGCGCGGCCCCGCGCCCCAACTGATCCAATCTTTGATAAACTTGGGCACGCTGGTTTGATTCGGGCGAGTTTGCCGCGCCAAATTCACGGCATAATCCACGACATTATCCGCCACCGGCACTTCACGCACCAAACGCTGCAGCTCTGAAATCTTGGCGGCGTTCAAAATTTCCCGGAGATTCGCAATATTTCCGCCGGTGGTATTTTTGACGATCAGCTTTTCTTCTTCAGAACTGGGATAATCGACCCACAAGTTGAACATGAAACGATCGAGCTGCGCTTCGGGCAACGGGTAGGTGCCCTCCTGCTCGATGGGATTCTGTGTCGCGAGCACGAAAAACGGTTCCGGCAGTTTGTGCGTTTGTCCCGCAGCAGAGACTTCATGCTCCTGCATGGCCTGCAGCAATGCCGCCTGGGTTTTCGGCGGCGTGCGATTGATCTCGTCGGCCAGAACAATGTTCGCAAACACCGGTCCGCGCACGAACCGAAATGCCTTGCGGCCGGTGCTCACATCTTCTTCAATAATTTCCGTTCCGGTGATATCAGAAGGCATCAAATCCGGCGTGAATTGAATGCGGCTGAATTTCAACTCCAACACGCGCGCCAGCGTGCTGATCAACAGCGTCTTTGCCAATCCCGGCACGCCGACCAGCAAACAATGGCCGTTGGCCAGCAATGCGATCAAGAGTTGATCGATCACTTCGTGTTGGCCAACAATGACTTTGCTAATCTCATCAACAATGGCATGATGAGCATGCTTGACTTCTTCGATGATGGTCATGTCCTGTGAACTTCTGTTCATAAGAGATGAAACTCCTTAATTTATTTGGGAAGAGATTTCAATCTTGCGCTGTTGCGGCGAGTCATCTTTTTATTGGATATGCGCTGCAGACCGGTGCACGGGTATTTTGAAGAGCACATTGATATTCACCCGTCTCATGGCAGGAATCTTGTGGAGTGCCAAGCATGGCGCCGGGTACTTCACAAGTTTCCTGCAGAATGACAAGTTTGCAAACTTTTTCGGATTGGGAAAGCAGCACTCCAGCACCGAACCGCATGCGATCACGACTGGCCTTTTGGCAAACGCAATGATAACCATTCACCCGCCGAAATGCAATTACATAATTCCCGTTAAATCCGGCAAATTGTCGTTTGTTTTTTTAAACCAGTGCGGTATCTTCCTATAAAAATTTCGTCACAATTTCTTTGACAGAAAATCATGCCTTATACTATCCAAATCGGCTCTCTCAAGTGCCATATTTTGAGTGATGGGGTTGAAGCGGCGGATGGCGGCGGGTTCTTCGGCTTGGTGCCGCGGGTGATGTGGGAAAAAGTGATCGCGCCGAACGAAATCAATCAGGTTCCGGCAGCGCTGCGGGTGTTGTTGATTGAATCGCAAGCAGGATTGCTTCTGGTGGACACGGGCCGCGGCGACAAATTCGATGAGAAACAACGCAACATTCTACGGCTGGGGCCGAGGCGCGAACGGCTGGTGGGCGATCTCCGCCGTTTAGGCTACCGGCCTGAAGATATCGCGATGGTCATTCTCACGCATTTACATGCCGATCATGCCGGCGGCGCGACACGGCTCGACGTGAGCTCGCCGACCCGTTGGGACACGCCGGATCATTCACCCGGCAAGGCCGTAGCAACATTTCCCAAAGCAAAATACTTTGTGCAGCGTCTCGATCTTGCAGAAGCGAGTTTTCCAAATGAACGTACGCTCGCGACGTATCAATCCTACAACTGGCAGCCGTTGCTCGAAAGCGGGCAGTTGGAGATCATCAACGGCGATTATCAAATCGCGCCGGGCGTGCGCACTGAAGTTGCGCCCGGGCACACCGCCGGCATTCAGACAGTTTGGGTGGAAGACCGCGGCGAGAGCTTGTTGTTCTTAGGCGATGCGAGCAGTTGGGCAATTCATCTCAGTCGACTCGCCTGGGTGCCGAGCTATGACATTTATCCCATGACCAGCATTGAAACCAAGCGGCGATTGCAGCGCGAGGCGCTGGCGAAAGATACGCTGCTGGTGTTTCAACATGATGGCCAGGTTGTGACCGGAAGATTGATCGAAGGCAAACGAGGCCCGGAAGTCCAGCCGGAGATCACTGAAACCGCCTGGTTCGATGCCTCGGCATGATATGACAATCACCATCGCAGAAATGACTGTGCAGGACTGGCCGGCAGTGGCTGCGATTTATCAAGAGGGCATTGACACGGGCGATGCCACTTTTGAAGCCGCGCCGCCGAACTCATGGGAAGAGTGGCGCAAAACGAAACTCAATGCGTGCAGCGTTGTTGCCTGCGCAAACAATGAGATCGTTGGTTGGGCGTCGCTCAGTCCGGTTTCGAACAGAGGCGTTTATGCCGGTGTCGCTGAGGTCAGCGTTTATGTCCGTGCACAGGCGCGTGGCCGTGGCGTTGGTTCGCTTTTGTTGGACGCATTGATCAAACGATCCGAAGCGCACGGCATTTGGACGTTACAGGCGGGCATCTTCCCGGAGAATCATGCGAGTATTCGGTTGCATTTGCAATACGGCTTCCGGCAGGTTGGCTTTCGGGAGAAATTGGGCAAAATGTCTTATGGCCCGCATGCCGGCAAATGGCGTGATGTTCTATTGCTCGAGAGGAGAAGCCTGGTGGTTTGAGAGAAGCAACACAAGGTGGATTCTGCAAATCGGAATTTATTTGAACGTTGTTGTTTGAGCTTGGAATAAACTGAGGTAAAATTTTAACCATAAATTTACCTGACCGCCTTGACAAATTCCCATGAGATGGTTAGTTTGTCACTGCTTATTCAAGCCCGCCTCATCACGCGAAGCTGTGCACCGAATCACAAAGCTTATGTGTGCGCGACATGAAGACAAGATTCTTTTTGGGTATTCTCTGTTGCTGTGTCCCGTTTCTGATCTCGCCCCGGCTCTTCTCTCAATATGAGCGCGATCCGCGCTTTTTCAAGCCCACAGTTGATGATGACAGCAAATACACCACGGTCGGCAGCATCGGGCTGACGGTTTCAAATTTCGGCACATTTGGCGACGGCTTCGGCGTGCAGGCGCCGGTCGATCAACCGTCATGTGAATATCCCAAAGGCTCGGGCATCGAGCATTTGTTCGTCGGCGGGCTTTGGGTGGGCGGCAAACGCGAGGACGGCACAGTGTTCGTGACCAGCGGCGCGCGCGATATTTCCTCATTGCGTGATGTGGCTGCCGGCTTTGAATTCACCAACTCCGACGATCCCAATGATCGCGTCGCCGAGCGCTCGAGCATTATCGATAGCCCGTTTTATTCTCCCCAGGCCATCAGCCATCAAGATTTCATCGCGGATTTCACCGACTCGAATATCGTTGTGCCCGGCACGACCATTCGCATTCCACAACATGAGCCGATCAACATTTCAGTGCATCTTGAATCCTACGCGTGGAATTTCCCGTTTGCCGATGCCTTCGTCATTCTGAATTATACCATCAAAAATACCGGCGCGCGGCGCTTGAATCAGGTTTATGTGTCGTTGTGGGCGGATCTCGTGATTCGCAACATCAACATCACGCCGCCGCGCGTGGGGTCGCCGTTTTATCAACATCGCAGCGGCGATTACATTGATTCGCTGCGCCTGGCCTATGCCTATGACTATGACGGCGATCCCGGCTTCACGGACAACGGCCTTTATGTTGCGCTCAAGCATCTCGGCGCCACACCGCAGGCGAATGATCCGGCTTATCGCGTTGCTTCGAGTTTCAACTCCTGGCTGTTTCGCGACACCAGCGATCCGGTGTTGTTCTCGCCGCAAACCGATATTGAAAGCTATCAAAAGCAGGCGGAGCCGATGGATCGTTTTTTGATCGATCGCGTGATCAAGGGCCGCGTGGGCAATTTCATGACCTTACTCACCACCGGCCCGTTTCAGAGTCTCGATCCCGATTCCTCCATCAATGTTGTGTTTGCGGTGATTTGCGCGGGCAAGTTTGGCAGCGACGACAATCGCCTGGATACCGAACAAAGCCGGCAAAATCTCTACACCAATGCGTTTTGGGCGCAAACCGCTTATGACGGCGAAGATCGCAACGCCAACAACCAGCTGGATGCGGGCGAAGATGTTGATCGCGATGGCCAGCTTGATCGCTACGTGTTGCCCACCCCGCCCTCGCCGCCGCGCGTGAAAGTGCTTCCCTCCGACCGTGAGGTAACGATCTATTGGGATCGTTCCGCGGAAGAATCCGTGGATTTTATCAGCGGTAAAAAAGATTTCGAAGGCTACCGTCTTTATCGCACACAACTCGGCGAAGATTTGCCCGGGCGTGATTTGTTCTCCAGTTTCACACTGATTGCTGAGTTCGATTCGGTGAACGGTATCGGCTATGACACGGATTTCAAATTTGTGCGGCTCGCGCAACCGGTGACGTTCGGCGAGACCGCCATCAATCCCAACACCGGCCAAACCGAAACGATCTATTATCATTATAAATTCGTGAATGAGAACTTGTTGAACGGTTGGCAATATGCATATGCCGTCACGGCCTTTGACGGCGGCGATCCGGCAATCAGGCTGGCAAGCTTGGAGAGCAGCCGGTTGAGCAATGTCCTGCGCGTGTTTCCCGGCTCGCCCACGCAAGAGGAGCAGCGCGCCAACGCCACAATGCCGGAACCGAACGTGGGCGTTTATCCAAATCCCTATCGCGTCAAGGCGGCGTGGGATGGCAACCTCGAACGCGATCGCAAAATCTATTTCTACAATTTACCGGCGGCCGCGCAAATTAGCATCTATACACTCGCCGGCGATCTGGTGGATTCATTTGAACACCAGGCCAGCACATACTCGGGCGGCGATTTGCAATGGTTCGAAAAATTCTCCCGCGGCGACCGCATATTCGCGGGCGGCGAACATGCCTGGGATTTGGTTACGCGCGATGATCAGGCATTGGCTTCGGGATTGTACTACTACGTCGTCAAAGATCTGGCGAGCGGGAAGGTGCAGCGCGGGAAGTTTTTGGTGATCAAGTGACTCGATGAGTTGGGTGATTATGGCCACACCAATGTTCTGTTACCTTAAGAGCGTCAATACTTCGTTTTTCATATTTTCCTATTCCCCTCACACGCGAAGGAGAAACACATGAAGAAAGTGTTATCGTTTGGCTCGGTTGTTTTTCTGACTTTGCTGGCGGCGTTTTCGGCATTCGGCCAAGCGCCCTCGCACCTGATTATCAGCGAATTCGTCATCAGTCCGACGGCCGGCGAGTTTGTGGAGATTTACAATCCCACTTCGGAAACCATCAATCTCTCGAACTACTATCTCACCGATGCCACGTTTGCGGGCGGCGGCACCTACTATTACAACCTTGTGACCGGCGCCAATGCCGGCGGCGGCAGCTTCGGCGATTTCAACGCCCGCTTTCCGGACGGCGCCACGATCGCGGCGGGCGAACACCAAACAATCGCGATGGCCGGCAATGGGTTCTTCAACACGTACGGCGTTCAGCCGACCTACGAACTGTTTGAAGACGGTGCCACGGCGGACAATATTCCCGACATGCGCGAAGCCACGCCCGGCAGCATTGCCAGGCAAGGCGGCCTGTCAAATGACGGCGAGGTGCTGATCCTTTATTATTGGGATGGCGCCAGCGATCTGGTGCAGGATGTCGAGTATGTCGTTTGGGGTGACAAAGTTGAAGCGGTTGATAAAACCGGTGTGAGCCTCGACGGCCCGGATGTGGATACCACACCATCGAGCTATCTGCCCGACACACCCATTGCGCAACAGTTTGTGGTCAACACCGACAATGACGCTGACCCCAATCCGCACAACGACGGCTCATCCGCTCAGCGCAAACTCAACGTTGAAGATCTGGAGAATTGGACCGGCGGCAACGGCATCACCGGCCATGACGAAACCAGTGAGAACACCTCGTGGATGGGCGGCATCTGGAGCATCAATGCCCCGGCCACGCCGGGCGCGCGCGCGCTGGGCGACAGCTTGAACATCGCCGACATTCAATTCGTGCGCGCGGATGCAATCGGCGCGGCGAATGCCGACAATTCGCCATTCGTGGGTGATACGATAACGGTTACTGGAATTATGATGCAAGGTGCACGAGAAATTTTCGTGGGGGCACGCTGGGGCGGCTTTGTCCAAGACGAGAGAGGCGGCCCCTGGAGCGGATTTTTCGTGATTCAAAATGACAGCACGGTTGCCGGCACGCTTTTCAGTTCTGCACAAGCGGGCGACAAAATCAAGGTTACCGGCGTGCTTTCGGAATTTCCGGCAACAGCGGGCTCGCAGAGTATTACCCAACTCGCGCTGCTCACCAATCCGGTGACGCCGGTTGATTTTTTGGATTTCGGTTTGCCCTTGCCGGCGCCGATTCTGCTCAAGCCCGGCGATTTAGGCGCAAACGCCGGAACAACGAATACCCAATTGGCTGAACGCTGGGAAAGCACACTGGTGCGTTTTGAAAATTTGACTGTGACGGCAAACGGCTTGGCGGGCAATATCATGACCGCTGCTGATGCCACAGGCAGCATCAGCCTCGATGATTATTTTGATGCCGTCTTCGATGTCGTCAGCGCTAATGGCGGCGTTTGGCCGGGCTTCCCTGCCGGCACGAGAATCAATGTCAACGGCTTCATTCGCGGCGGAACAACGCAGGGCACAACCACCATCAATCCGCGCAGCCTGGCAGATATCGAGGTGGCTTCTTCACCGCCGGTAATCACCAATGTCGCCCGCAATCCTGTCGTGGCAACCTCCACCGCGGGTGTAACCGTCTCTGCGAATATTGTTGACACGCAAACCTCGGTGGCGAGCGCTGAAATCAACTATCGCATTAACGGCGGCGCTTTTCAAACTCAAACGATGACCGCCGGCGGCGGCAATCAATTCTCCGGCATCATTCCGGCGCAAGCCAATGGCGCATTTGTCGAGTATTTCCTGACCGCGGCGGATACCGATGGTGATCGCACCACGATTCCAGCAGATACCTCGGTCTCGAAATTTTTCTACTTTGTGCGTGACGCCGGCTTAAAGATTTATGATCTGCAATACACGCCGTTCGCCGACGGCAATTCGGGCTACGCGAATTTGACGGTGACCGTCCAGGGCATTGTCACAACCGACACGACGGATTTTTCGTTTTATTGGATTCAGGACGGCAATGATCCCTGGAGCGGCATTTGGGTCAATGATAACACCACCAATGTCAAAGCCGGCGATCTCGTCTCCGTCACCGGGCGCGTGGAAGAAAACTTCGAAGTCACTCGCATCGGCACTCCGGCGAACGTAACGATTCTCAGTCGCGGTAATGCTTTGCCAACACCGGCACAGGTTCGTACGGGCGACCTGCGCACGGGCGCGGCAACAGCCGAGCAGTGGGAAGGCGTCCTGGTGCAAGTGCGGAACGCAATCGTTTCCAATCCCTTCCCGGATGGCGCCAGCAACTTCGGCGAGTTTTCGATTGATGACGGCAGCGGCGCCGTGCGCGTCGATGACTTGGGAAATTTTGACGGCAATCTCGACTCGGTTTACGTGCAGGGTGACAGCATTCGTTCGTTGATTGGCGTGCATTATTATTCCTTTAACAACTACAAGATCCTGCCGCGCAACAACAATGATGTCGTGCGCGCGCCCACCTCGGTTGCCGATCGCAACGAGGCGCCGTTGACGTACGCCCTCGAACAAAATTATCCCAATCCGTTCAACCCGGAGACCACGATCAAGTATCAACTGCCGCAAGGCGGCAAGATATCGCTGGTGATCTACAACATGCTTGGGCAAAAGATCAGAACGCTGGTCGATGCCGTCAAGCCTGCGGGTGTGCATACCATAAACTGGGACGGCAAAAATGAACGCGGCATGGCCGTACCGACCGGCGTATACTTCTACAAAATGATGTCACAGAGTTTTGAAAAAGTGAACAAGATGTTGCTCATCAAATGATTTGACTCTGTTGGATAAGAAGCAGCCGGACTTGAAATGCCCTCCGGCTGCTTCTTGTTGTTGATTGCAGCATTCCGGCCCGATCATCAAACCAGTTGGATAAAACGAGAAGGTTATCTCTATGCGCCAGAGCAGTAAATTTTTAGAAGCAGTTTTTCCGGTCGCATGCTTCCTGTTTATTGCCTGCTCGGAGAACTTCAGCGATAACCCTCATCCGAACCAGCCGCCGGAGACCTTTATCTCAATCTTCTCCGAGCGCGATCTCAATGCTGCAATCAGCCGGCAGACATTGCATTGGTGGGGTGATGATCCTGATGGCACCGTCGTGGGATTCATCTATACGTTCGATAACAATGCCCCGGAGTTGACGAATTGGACTAACATCTCGCCCGTGGCGTCCTGGACATTCACCACAAAGACGCGAGAAACGTTCACGCTGCGTCTGGAAGGCACGGACACAACGTACACACTGCGTGTCAAAGCCGTTGATGATCAAGGCGCGACGGATCCCACCGCGGCGGCGCAACCATTCCCGGTCGTCAATACCCGTCCGGTGGTTGAGTTTCCCATCGGCACGGATGTGCCGGACACCACGTTCACGGTCGCGACCTTTAATTGGGCAAGCAGCGATCTCGATGGCGATGACACCATCGAGAAATTTCAATACGTGCTGGATGACACCAATGCGGCCTGGCGAGATCTCGACGCGCGCACGCGCAGCATCACGTTGACCGCGGCCGAGGGGTTGAGGCGGGGGCCGCATGTCTTTTATCTGCGCGCCATCGACCTCGCCGGCGCGCGCAGCCAGATCATTCGCATGCCGCGCAGCGCCGGCGAGGCTTGGTATGTGAAAGAACCGGCCAGCAAATTTTTGCTGCTCGATGATTACAACGTCAACGACAATGCGGGGAATTTCTATCGCACGACGCTGCAAAACCTCGTGGGCCCGGTCGAAGTCTGGGATATCAAGAGCAATGGCGGCGCGCTCAAGCCGCCTTCGGCGCAAGCTTTTCTCGGCACGCTGAAATTATTCGATCGCATTTTCTGGTATGCTGACACCGAACCCAATTTGGAAAAAGCCCAGGTCAGCATCACACCATTTCTCGCAAGCGGCGGCAAGCTGATCATGACCACTTCCTTTCAGGAATTCACCACCAATCAAGGCGACCCGCTGGACTTTTCGCCGGTTGACAGCCTCGGCGCCAGGATCAGCCGCATCACGCGCAATCAAATCATTCAGCCGGCAACCAAATTCGCCGCGAGAGGTTTTCCGCCGTTGCGCGTCAACACGGCAATCATCCCCAATGTTTTCCCTTTAGTGCCGAAAATCAGTTCGGATACACTCTATGTACTGCCTGCCAGCGCCAGCCAATGGCCCGGCACACCGGTGATGGCTGTGGTTGACGGCGCCTCATCATTCGTGTTTATGGGATTGCCGATTGCAGCGTTGGACGGCGACGGTACGGCGGCAGAGTTGATTCGAAAAATTTTGACGGAAATATTCCAATGATTTTGTCTTTGAAACACACGGGCCAGGATACAGAATTGCCGTTTGTCAAACCCTTCTGCAGGCAGGGTTGAATTATCGGAAGATTGCATACCGTCACTAGGATTTTGCTTTTGCCCTTTGGCAAACCAGATGAAAACTTACGCGAGAAAATCCGTTGGCCGCTGCTATCCGATGTAAAAAACCGTTGGGTGTAACCATGAAACGCAAGAATCTTCCCTTCCTCCTTCTGATTCTGTACGTGTTCAGCGCGATGAGCCTGCTGTACGCGCAAACCAAGGGCAGCATCACTGGCCGCATTACCGACAAAGAAACCGGCGAGGGCTTGCCCGGGGTGCATGTATTGATCAAAGGCACGTATTACGGCGCGGCCACTTCAATTGACGGCGCCTACACCATTGCCAACATCAATCCCGGTGTGTATACCATCGAAGTCTCTATGCTGGGCTACAAACAGGTGCAGAACACCGGCGTGAAAGTAACTGCCGGCGCGGCAACGGCGTTGAACTTCAAGCTCGAATCAACCGTGTTGGCGCTGGGACAGGAAGTCGTGGTAATTGGTGAAAAGCCGTTGTTTGATCTCGAAGAAACTTCCAGCCGGCGCAGCGTGAGCAGCGCAGAAATTGAAAACCAAATCGTGGAGAATGTGCAAGACATCGTCGCAGCGCAGGTGGGCGCTGTACAAAACGACAATGAGATTCACATTCGCGGCGGCCGTGCTTATGAGAACGCTTATTTGCTCGACGGCATCTCAGTGCAGGATCCGCTGGCGGGCACGGGCTTCGGTTTACAGTTGAGCGCCGATGCGATTGAAGAAGTGGAAGTCATCACCGGCGGCTTCAACGCTGAATATGGCCAGGCCATGTCCGGCATCATCAACGTGCGTACCAAAGAAGGGGGAGCGTCATACCGGGGCTCACTGGCTTACAAACGCGACCACTTCGGCAGCTTCGATCCCGGCACGCCCATCATCGGCACCTTCAGCACAAAAAACAGCCACAGCTTTCGCACCGATGTTGCAGAGATCAGCCTGAGCGGCCCGGAGCCGGTTACCAACCTCATTTTGCCAGCGTTCGGTGTGCGCGTGCCCGGCACGTTCAGCATCTTTGGCAATTTGTACGCCTTGACCAGCGATACCTATTTGCGCACCAGCGCTCGCCAACTCTACTCCTCCACGTTTCACGGCAAGGCCTTCGCGCCGCGCCAGGACAACAACTGGTCAGGCTTGCTCAAGTTGACGTGGAAAATCACGCCGACGCACAAACTCATGATTTCCGGCAATCAATCGGTTTCAATCAATCAAAACGAAAAATCACTGCAAACCAATCTGGAATATGTGGAACCCAGCCCGGGTTACCCCTACGATTTCGAAAAGAATCTGGATAATTTTCAGACCTTCACCCATCTCAACAAAAATGTGGCGCTGTCATGGACACATACGCTCAACACCAAAACCTTCTATGAAATCAAACTGTCGCGCTTCTTCACGAATTTGCGCAGCGATGTGAGCGGCAAACATTGGACGGAATACGAAGAGCCGCAGGATATTGTCACGACGCCGATCGATTATTTTTATAACGCCGACAGCAGCATCGTTTCGGTGTTTCCCGGCGACGGTTTTTGGGATTATGGCAACGGCGCCACCTGGCACGATCATTACGTTGATGAATACACGCTCAAATTCGATCTCAATCGCCACACCGCCGACAACACGCACAAATTCAAAGCGGGCTTCGAAACGCAATTCGCCGAGATGCAGATGATTGACATTTTCCGGCCCTGGTTCGGCGGTCTGGGTTTGAACAACGACATCTATCGCGTCAATCCGGCTTACGGCAGCATGTATGCGCAAGATCAAATCAAATTCAAGGGTTTGATTGCCAACCTGGGTTTGCGTTTCGATTATTGGTTTCCCGGCAAGTTTGTCGAAGATGCCGTGAACAACCCTGAAATCGTAACGATTAGTGCGGCCACGCGGCAGCAATTCAAAAACGAGACGCACAATTTTTTCGGGCGGCGCTGGCGCGGCCGCGTCAGCCCGCGCCTGGGCATCTCGCATCCCATCACCGACAATCAAATGCTGTTCTTCTCTTACGGTCATTTTTCCAAACGCCCCAAACCACAATTTGTATATGCCAAGCTGGGCGAAAACAGCGCGAAGTCGACGTTTCAGAAATTCGGCAATCCCAATCTTGATTATGAAACCACGGTGGCGTATGAATTCGGCGTGCGGCACAAATTTACTGAAAACGATGTGTTCACGGTCACTGCTTATTACAAAGATATTTTCGATTATGTCACGACCGTGAATTTTCGCGGCAGCGGCCGGCTCTCAGGCCGAACTTTCACCACGTATCTCAACCTCGATTATTCGCGCAGCCGCGGCCTCGAAGTCGAATATCGCAAGCGCGCCGGCAATTTTCTCACCGGTTCGATCAGCGGCTCGTATTCCCTGGCCACCGGCAAAAGTTCTTCACCCGATGATGCGTTTCTGGTGGCGCAAGGCACGTTGAATGAAAAACCGATTACGGAGGATTACCTCATTTGGGATCGCCCCTGGCAGGTGAGCGCGGTGGCGAATTTCAATCTCGACGAAGGCGAAGGCCCGAAAGTTTTCGGCGTGAGAATTCCGGACAACTGGAATCTCAACCTGCGCGCTTTCGCGCAAGCGGGCAAGCGTTACACGCCGTACTACTTCACCGGCACAACGTTGCTCAATGGCCGGCCCGAGTACGAAGATGATCTGGATCAAAACGGCGAGCCGGATGATCCTTATGGCAAGCTGGCGGCAACCTGGTTTTGGGTTAATTTAAATTTTGAAAAGTATTTTCGGCTTGCGGGCTTGAGTTATACCTTTCAAATCGAGGTGGTGAATTTGTTCGATCGCAAAAACTCGCAAATCATCAATCCGGTAACCGGCCAAGCGTATGAGCTTGGCGATGCCACGCCCACGAGCTGGAACGATCCATTCTATCCCGACACGCAGGCGCCGCTCGATCCGTTTCCGTTTAATCCGGCGAGATATTTGACGCAACGAAATGTCAGAGTCGGATTGGCGGTGAGGTTTTAAGCGAATGAAATAATTTGAGTGAATGAAAGTTCGAAATGAAACGGAAAATTTCCACCGTGAGTTTGATCGCGCCGGTTTTGAAAGTGATCAACAAACTGCGAGATCATCGCTTGCTTGAAGATTACGCCACAGGAGACTCTCCGAACTACGATTTGACTACAAAATGGCAGAGGCTCAAAGATGACATATGATATCGTGAAGCTCAAAGCACAGCACTGCCGCGAACTGGCAAAGCTTTCGTTCGACGAGAAAATCGCTGTTTTGATTCGAATGCAGAAGATTGCAAGGGAAATGGCGTTTGCTGCCGCCCGCCAATTTCACGGCGTGGTTTGGGGCGAGCGCGAAGGCGAGAAAAGATCATTTCAACTATGAGAATCAAGCCGATGAAAGCGTTCCAACAGAACACAATGCCCAAAACACGGATCGTTCTATGCGCTGGCTTATTGTTCATTTTTTTCAGCGCCACAACGTCGCGCGCCCAGCTTATTCCCATTCTCGGCAATCAGCGCGCGGGCACGGCCATGGCGCAATTTCTCAAAATCGGCGTGGGCGGGCGCGCCGTGGGCATGGGCGAGGCCTTCGTGGCGCTGGCGAATGATGCTTCTGCGTTGTATTGGAATCCCGCGGGCATTGCCCAGATGAACAAAAGCGAATTCATCTTCTCTCATGTGAACTGGCCTGTGGAAGTAAAGCACGAGTTCGCCGGGTATGTTCATCGCCTGGGTGAATTGAACGCGCTGGGCATAAGCGTGACCGCGCTGCATACGGATGATTTCGAGGAAACCACGGTGTACCAGCCGCTCGGCACCGGCAACTTTGTTTCGTTCGGTGATCTTGCCGTGGGGCTTTCGTTCGCGCGGCGCATGACCGATCGCTTCAGCATGGGCGTGACGCTCAAGTATGTCGATGAAACGCTGGCCGAGTTGCACGCGCGCAATGTGTTCGTTGATTTCGGCACGTATTATTGGACCGGCTTTGGCACCTCGCGCTTTGCCATCTCGGTGTCGAATTTTGGCACGAATATCAAGCCCTCGGGCACGCTTGATTTTCGCGACGGCTCGCGGACCAGCAGCTTTCAAGATTTTGCGCCGCCGACGATTTTCCGCATCGGCTTTGCCACGGAAATCGTCAATCAGGCGGAACACAAAGTCACGGCGGCGCTGCAACTCAATCATCCCAACGACAATGCCGAAAATCTCAATCTCGGCGCGGAATATTGGTGGCGCAAAGCACTCGCGCTGCGCGGAGGTTACCGCACTAACGTCGATGAGGAGACCTTCACGTTTGGTGCGGGTGTGGCCTTGCCGATGAAAGTCTTTCATCTGAATCTGGATTTTTCGTATACTGAGTTCGGCAATTTGGGCAGCGCCAGCCGGTTCACAGCAATTCTTAAACTATAACTGCTGCACACGCTTTCACCAATCCTGAGATTTTGTTCTCTGCATCTTTCCCCTGCGAATCTCAATGTTAAATCCGCAGATGGCGCGGATAAACACCGATACCTTGCAATCAGGCATCGGTGTAAATCTGAGAATTCTGCGGATTTTTGCTTTTTGCCGGGTCTGTCGGAGGAAAGCCGCAACCATCCGGCATCCCTAGATGCTGTTGTTTTCAAAAATACCTGAATTCTTCGATGACATCAACCAAGAGACGATTCATGTTCACACACGACAGCAAGTTCTTTCTGAAACTTTTGGTCATCGTAACGATTTTCTTTTTGTCGCTTCATTGCGGTCCGTCCATCGTTCGCTTTCAGCCCACCCAGGCCGATTTCTCCTTCGTCGCCATCGGCGACGTTGGCGAAGCAGGCGACATTCTCGGCCATAACGCCGCCGTCATGCGTAAAATGTATCGTGAAGATAAATTTCACGCTCTGATCTTTCTGGGCGATAATTTTTATCCCATCGGCTTGAATATTCCGCGCGCGAAGGTGGCAGAAAAGGTTAAATCGGTGCTCGGCCCATTCAACGAGGTGACGAACAGTTTGGGCCGGACTCAGGTGCATGCGCTCGCCGGCAATCACGATTATTATGCTTTTCTGGCGGTTGATTTCAAACTGCCGTTGAATATTTACAGCGTGCAAACCGCGCCCTACGGCATTAGTGATCTCGGCAACCAGCGCGCGGACACCATCCGCGCCTGGACGTACTACAACGGTTTGCCTCAAACCGTGTTGTATGGCCCGGACACGAACAAAATCCAAATGATCTTTTTCGATTCTGCGCTGCCGCTGCGCACGGACACAACCACCTGGCAGCCCGCGCTGGACAGCCTGTATCAATTGCTGGTGGCGCATAAACAGAACGACCGCGTGAAATGGCGCCTGCTTTTCGCGCATCATCCGTTCCACTCGCTTGGGCCGCACGGCGGCTACAAACACTGGGACGAGGAAGCGAATTCCGTGCACTATCTCAACCCGTGCAGCAAAGATTCCAACGCTGTCGCTTTTGCGGTGAATTTGCTTGATCCCGAAGATACCTGCGCTCCGAAATATCAGTCCTACATACGCGCCGTGCAAGCCGCCATTGCGCGCAGCGGCGTAACGATTCAGGCTGCGATTGCCGGACACGAACATATTTTACAACTGGTTTATAAAAATACCGGCGCCCCCAGGGTTCATGTCGTTTCCGGCGCCGGCGCAAAGGCGAGTCGCGTGAAAGCCGGCAATCCCCAGCGCGGGGAATATACCTGGTGGAACCGTTTCGATGCGGATGATAACGTCAAACAAAAGGGCATCAGCAAACACGGCTTTGTGCGCTTTGACTTGAAAGGGCAAAATTTAGAGCTGCGATTTTATGATGGCGAAACCGGAGAGGTGTTGGCAGCCGAGGGGGATAAAAAAGTCTTTGTGATCAATCGCGCGGGTGAATTGAGTTTGCGGTGATTCCTCGGAGCGGCGCCGGTGAAGCTGTAAAAATAATGACGCCTTTCCAGCG
Organism: uncultured Cytophagia bacterium; assembly: GCA_964457925.1. Taxonomy (GTDB): domain Bacteria; phylum Zhuqueibacterota; class Zhuqueibacteria; order Zhuqueibacterales; family Zhuqueibacteraceae; genus Coneutiohabitans. Next base: position 52,475 of record CAYWGH010000028.1, on the reverse strand, counting down.
CAGGCATTAAAACGCCTCATTGCCGGCGCGGCGGCGCCCAGCTCTAAATTGCGCTTGCACAAAATCAAAATAATTGCTATTGTTTCACCTTCTTTTACCCTCCCAGAACATTACTCATCAAACAGACAGGCGTTTGTTGTCATAAGATTCGCTTTGTGATTTGAATTGAAGCGTCAATAGCTGCAACGGATATATTGAACAAGCGCGCGTGCCGTAAAAAATTATCTCCAGAATGATTTGACGCGTCACACCAATCGGCTCGAATCCGTTGTCTGAAATGAGTTTCGTTTGGCGGCATGCAATTGCCTTCGGCTTCCACGGCGGTTGCCCAAGCTCCCTCGCAAGGATGGCATCAGGCCCGGGCCTCGGGTTGCTGTTGCTCGTTATAAACCAGCCGCGATCCTCATACTGCGGCTGCAAGCCTGTCTTGGCACATTGCTGAAACTTTGTTAGTCGGCCTTTTCCGGTTACAAAACTTTGCGCCTCGCTTGATGGAATCGAAACTAATCGGCAAAACAATAGACAATTACCTGATTCTGGAGCTGCTGGGCAAAGGCGGAATGGGAGTCGTTTATAAAGCCCGGGATATTCAGCTCGACAAGATTGTGGCGCTCAAGATGATGGAGCTTGGACTGTCCCGCGACGAAACATTTTTGAAACGATTTCGCGCGGAAGCCAAGGCGTTGGGGAAACTGGAAACCCCTCACATCGTCGCCGTGCATGCGCTGCGCGAAACCGAATTGGGCCTGTTGCTGGTGATGGAATTCGTAGACGGCGACACGCTGGCGCAACGGATCCGCGCAGCCGGGGCTCTCCTTCCTGCGGAAGCGCTGCCCATTTTTCACCAAATCTTGCGCGCCCTCGATCATGCGCACGGCGCCGGCGTCATCCATCGCGATTTAAAGCCCAATAACATCATGATCAACCGGTTCGGCACAGTCAAGGTGATGGACTTTGGGCTGGCCAAAATTCAAAACCCCTCCGAACCCGCCACCACGACTGTGACCGGCGGCACGCTGCATTACATGTCGCCCGAGCAAATTCAGGGCATGTCCCAGGTCGACCGGCGCAGCGATCTTTATTCTCTTGGCATGAGTTTATACGAAACTCTCGCAGGCAAAACGCCCTTCGCTGCGACTGACACTGATTTTGAAATTCGCAAAATCATCGTCGAGGGCAAGCTGCCGGCGCTCGAACGGCAGAATCCAGCCATTCCCAAAGAGCTGGCGAAAATCGTGATGAAGGCGCTCGCGAAAACTCCCGGGGAACGCTTTCAAACGGCGGCGGAAATGGCCGAGGCGCTGACGGCATTCGAAAAAAAGGCGCATGCGCAAGCGACGCCAATCGCGACGACGCGCACCGGGAAACGTTCGGGATGGAAAACCCTCGTATTTGCAAGCGCGGCATTTCTTGTTCTGATCTTGATTTTTGTTTTACAGAAACACTTCAGGCTTCTCCCCTCACCCAGCGAAACACCCACAGCTACCCTGTCGCTTGCCACACAACCAGGCGGCGCGACGGTTTTCTTGAACGAAGATTCCCTTGGTGTAACGCCGCTCGAATTGCCAGGAACGCAGGAAGGTGAGATTACGCTCCGGCTGCACAAGACAGATTACTTCACACTCGATACTTCAATCGTCATGATCAAAGGCCGGGCAGAATCCTTCTCATTTGCCTTGCAGCCCGCCGCGACGCTAGCGCTCACCGTTATGCCACCCGAAGCACGTGTGATGATTGACGGCAATATGATCTCGCCTGCTCGCTTGACGGATTTGCAATTAACAGTGGGCCGGCATGACATTCAAATTTCAGCGCCCGGCTATCAAACCCAGCGAGAGCAACTTTTACTGGTACACGGCGCGAACCCGCAACGGAATTATGGTCTGCAAAAAATTGCTTCCCGTGCGGACCCGCCGAGCACGCCGGCCCCGGGCACGCTCGCGCTCAAATCCGAACCCTCGGGCGCCGTAATTTTAGTGAACGGCAACGATTTCGGGAAAACTCCGAGAACAGCGCAGCTCGCAGCCGGCACGTACGACATCCTTTTGCGTCAATCGGGATTTGACGACTATGCTGTCTCTGTAACCGTCTCTTCCGGAGTCAACAGCGAGGTGTTCGGCAGACTTCGGCCGCAAACCGGCACCTTGAGCGTGCTGGTAAAACCTTATGGCACGATTTATATCGACGGCTCGCTGGAGCAACAGGATTCAAACACGCATTATACCAAGGCGCTGATCGCCGGCTCACATCGTCTCACTGCGGTTCATGGCACGCTGGGTAAATGGGAAAAAAACGTGACGCTTGCGGCCGGCCAGGAGACGTTTATTGAAATTGATTTCAACAAACGGGCAACCCTGGGCGTCGCCGCCTTCGATGAATCGAACAATGTGATATTCGCGAGCATCTATGTCGACGGCAACGACACCAACGAGAAAACGCCCTGGCGGCTCACGCTGCCGATAGGGCTGCACACCATTACCGTGCGGCATGAGGGTTATCGCATGCTGGATTCGCCAAAAACAATTTTGCTGGAGGGCAATGCGCCCGAGCAATTGCGTTTCACGCTGCAAAAAATTCAATGACCCGGAGGTTGCTTATGTTTTGCCGGAAATTCCCGGGGCTGTGCTTGCGCCTGCAGCGATTTGGGGCCGCGCTGTGCCTGACGATTTTGTTGGGCTTTGCGCCGGCTGTGATGTCACAAGCACAAACCGATTGCGACACGGAGCTGGCTGAGGCCGAACAAAAATTTTATGATGCCGGCTTTGACGAGGCCATCGCCATGGCCGATCGTTGCTTGCACCAAAACGATTTGCCCCTCACTGCGCAGTTGCGCGCCCATCGTTTGCTGGCCATGGCATATCAGGCTACGGGGGACATAAATCGAGCCACGGAGGCGATTCGCACTTTACTGCAACTCGCATCAAATTATCAGGCTGATCCCATACAGGATCCTCCCCGCTATGTCGAACTGGTCAAACAGGTGCGCCGTGAGCAGCCATCGGCAACGCAAGAGCCGCCGGCGCTGCAGCAATTGCCCCCTCCGGGCGGGCCGGAAACACCCAAAAAGAAAAAAAGCGGAGCGGCAAAATGGCTCTTGCTGGGCGGCGGCGCAGGTGTCGCAGTGATCGTGGCTGTAGTGCGTGGCGCTGGCGGGGATGACAAAATCGCGCCTGCGCGGCAATCGCTGCCGGCGCCGCCATCGCTGCCGTAAGGCCGCGGCGTTTGGGTCAACAAGGCAATTTCTTACCTGCGGCAAATATTCAATTGACGGATGGCATGCCCATGCTTTGGCAATGATCGCCGCCAAATGGGAGAGCATTCATGAACCTCAAGCGGTTTCAGATGTTGTTTGGGTCGAGCAGCAAAAAGCGGCTCTGGGTATTTGTTCTATTGCATACGTTGCTTCTCAGTGCCGCCCAGGCGCAAACTTTTTGGCAAAAAACCAGCGGTCCCAGCTTTCAGGGCCGCATCGCGGCAATATCGACAAACCGCGCCGGCGTTTTTTTTGCCGGAACCGAAGGCGGGGGAATCTTTCGTTCGGACAATGACGGCGCGAGCTGGCAGGCAATCAATACCGGTTTGACCGACCTGAACGTCACCGCGTTTGCCATTCAATCGAATGGCTATATTTTTGCCGGAACCAATGGCAGCGGCGTTTTCCTCTCCACTGACGACGGCGACACGTGGACGCAAGTGGTGAATGGCTTGACCAATCTTGCCGTCACCTGCATGGCCATCAACTCCGAGGGCCGCGTTTTTGCCGGCACCGATGGCTCCGGCGTTTTTGCGAGCCGCACCGGCGGCCTTTGGACGCAACTGGCCGGCGGCCTCGCGGATGGAAAAATCCGCGCGTTGGCGGTCAACAGCAGCGGGCATATCTTCGCCGGCACGTTTGACACCGGCATCTTTCGCTCGGTGGATGAAGGGGCGAGCTGGTTGCAGGTCAACAGCGGCTTGCTTCACACTCGCGTACGCGCGCTCGGAGCCAATTCCGACGATGAGATTTATGCTGGTACGCTGGCGGGGGGGGTGTATCGCTCAACCAATAACGGCAACAGTTGGGCGCGGGTAAGCACTGGCCTGACCAACATGAACGTACTTTCGTTGCTGATCAATTCGTCCAACGATTTTTGCGTTGGCACTGACGGCGGTGGTGTATTTCGATCAAAAGATGGCGGTCAGAATTGGACGCCCTTGAGCACGGGGCTGACCGAGTCCGTGATCCCTTCGCTTGCAAGAGGGCAAGGCGACCTGGTTGTGGCAGGAACTTCTCAATCCGGCATTTTCAGAGGCGTGCTGAACACTTTTGTGCCAAACTTGTTCGCTTCTGCCTTTTCATTCAGCCCCAACGCCGTGGCGCCCGGAGGCACAATAAGTCTAAGCGGCACGATAACCAACAACGACGCGGATCTAGTCGTAACCCTGATCAAGCTTAACTTTTTCTTATCCAAAAGCAACCAGCCACCGCCTGATTACAACCTTTTTCTTCATTACTATGAGATGCCGCCACCACTAGGACCCGGCGCAAGCAAGGATTTTAGCGGTATTGTTGCGACCGTGCCAGAAACGATTAGCCCGGGAAACTACTACCTATGGATCAGCATCGATCCAGACTCTGCCATTCGTGAAAGCAACGAAGAAGACAACTTTCGCGTTTCTGTTTCCACTCTGCAGGTCACTGCTGATCCGCCTCCACCCACGCCGCCCGAGGCGCCAACCAACTTGCAGGCCAATGCGATTTCGAGCACGCAAATCAATCTCACCTGGAACGACAATTCCGACAATGAGACTCGTTTCAGGATCGAGAGAAAAATTGGAACCGGCGCTTTCACATTCCTCCTCAACAAAGCCGCGGGCAGCACGAATCACAGTGACACCGGCTTGACTCCGGGAACGCAACACACTTATCGCGTGCGCGCGGAAAATGACGCCGGCAACTCCGCCTACTCCAATGAGGCCCCGGCCACAACACCGGCGCCGCCCACGGTGACCACGAACGCGGCAACCAATATCGGCAAGCGTACTGCCACGTTGAATGCCACGGTCAATGCCAACCTTGCCAGCGCCACGGCCAAATTTCAATACGGCTTGACTACGAGTTACGGCAGTGAAATAACCGCCACGCCAAGCCCGGTGACTGGCAGCAGCGCCGTGGCCGTGAGCGCCGTTGTGCCGGATCTTGCGGCCAACACGACTTATCATTTCCGCGTCTCGGCGAGTAATAGCGCGGGATCCAGCAATGGCAGTGACCGCATGTTTACGACCTTACCCAATGTCGTGCTGCATGTGTCTGCCACGCGTGGCAACGATGCCAACCCGGGCACGGCCAGCCTGCCGCTACGCAACATTCAAACAGCACTCAATCGCGCGAGCGCAGGCGACACCGTCAAAGTCGCAGCAGGCAATTTCAGCGAGGGTATGCAACCGCAAGCGCAAATCGCATTGCTGGGAGGTTATGCGGAGGATTTCTCCGCGCGCGATTTTTTTCTCAACAAAACCGTGATGCGAGCGGTCAGCTCAGATATGCTGGTTGATTCACATGGCAGCACAATCGAAGGCTTTGTGTTTGACGGCAACAACGTCGCCGAAGACGCCCTGGATTTACGTGCGGCTACGGTGGCCAAACATAATGTGATCTATGGCATCCGGCAAGGTCAGGGACGCGGCGCCGCCATTTCGGGCGCAGCCTTGCTGATCAACAACACGATTCACAACTGCGCGACCGCGGTGCAAATCACTTCGGGAGCAGCCGCCGCGGTGGTGAAGAACAATCTCATCACCAACAACAGCATTGGAATTGACAACAACGCAGCGCAAGGCGTGCACCGTTACAATGATGTTTTCAACAACGAAGTGAATTACGCCGGCGCATTCAACTTTTCCGGAGTGGGCGACATCAGCCTGGCGCCGCGCTATCTCAATCCCGCGGCCAATGATTTTCGCCTGCAAAACACTTCACCTGCGCTCGACGCTGGTGATCCGGCAGATGCGATTGGCGAGGAGCCGGCGCCGAACGGCAGCCGCATCGACCTGGGGGCGTACGGCGGCACAAAAAACGCCACGCCGCGCCTGCTTGCGCCGGTTTTATTCGGGCCTGGTAATGGCGCCGATGGCCAACCGCTCGCGCCGACGCTGGCCTGGCAACCCGCAACCGGCGCAAATTCCTACCGGCTGCAAGTCGCCGCCAGCGCAGACTTCACGACGACAGTATTTGATGATTCCACCATCAGCGCAACCTCATGGCTGGTGGGGCCGCTCGCCAATAACACACGTTACTACTGGCGCGTCAATGCCAAGAACAGTTTCGGCCCAAGCGAGTTTTCGAATGTGTTCCAATTCACAACAGCCAACCCGGTGCTGAACAAGGTCACGCCGGCGAGCGGCAATCGCTTGCAGACGCTGGAGGTGGCTTTTGCAGGCAGCAATTTTTCCGACGATCTCGCGATAAATGTCGGGACGGATATTGCGATTAATTCAAAACGGCTGCACAGTCCGGAGAGTTTGACGGTGAATGTCACTATAAGTGCCAGCGCCGTCACCGGGCCGCGTGAATTTTCCGTGGGCGGATCGAACAGCCAGATTTTCACTGTCAACAATCCTGTACCAATGCTTGCGGGTATTGCCCCGGCGCGCGGCGATATTGAACAAACCTTGAACGTGATATTTACCGGAAGCAATTTTTTTCAAGATGTCACCACGGTGGATGCCGGCAATGGCATTACGGTGAATCATATAACCGTCACGAGTACAACCAGCTTGACGGCAAACCTCACCATCACAGCAGCGGCGGACACGGGCAAACGCGATTTTGTAGTGATCAACAGCGGCCCCGGCGGAGGCGTCTCGGGCAGTCAACCCTTCACGGTGAATCCGCAGACCGTGGAGTTGTCGACCATCGAGCCGGCAAGCGGAGATCGTCTGCAAACGCTGGAGGTCGTTTTTTCCGGAACCAATTTCACTGAAAGCCTGGCGGTAAACGTGGGGCCTGATATTTCAATCAACTCACAACAGCTCAACAGTCCGGCCCAATTGACCGCGAATATGACGATCAGCGCCAACGCCGCCACCGGTCCGCGCCAATTTTCAATCGGCTCATCCAACAGCGTAACGTTTACCGTTAACAATCCCGAGCCCACCCTGGCGGAGATTTCTCCGGCCAGCGGTGATATTGGACAAACGATGGATGTGGTTTTTACCGGCAACAACTTTTTTCAGGACGCGACGACGGTGAACACCAGCCCGGGAATACATGTGAATGAAATTCTCGCGACCAGTACCACCAGCGTGACGGCGAACCTCACGATTACCGCCGCGGCTGACACCGGCGCTCACCACTTTTCGGTGAGCAACGCCGCGCCCGGTGGAGGAACCTCAGCCACGCAGACGTTCCGCGTACGGCCGCAAACCGTAACGCTGATCAGCATCGCCCCCACTGCCGGCGATCGTTTGCAAAGCTTGAATGTGGTTTTTTCAGGAACGAATTTTAATCAGAATCTTCCGGTAAACACCGGCCCGGGCATTACCGTCAATCTAAAAAGTCTGGATAGCGGCGACTCCAGCTTGACCGCGAATATCACAATCAGCGGCCAAGCTGCCACCGGGCCGCGCAATTTTTCTGTGGGAACGTCGAATAGCCAAACGTTCACCGTGCGCAATCCCGCACCAACGTTGGCCGGACTCAATCCCGCTGCGGGCGATGCCGGACAAACGCTCGAGGTAGTTTTCATTGGAACAAACTTTTTCAGCGATGCCACTGCGGTAAATGTTGGATCAAACATCACGGTCAACTCGATCAAAGTGAACAGCGAGACGAGCTTGACGGCGAATATCACCATATCTGCAGGCGCGGCCCGTGGTGAGCGCGAATTCTCCGTGACCAACAGCGGCCCGGGCGGCGGAACTTCTGCTGCGCAAACGTTCACGGTGCGGCCGCAAACAGTGATATTGGACGGCATCGCCCCTGCCAGCGGCAATCGGTTGGACACTCTCGAAGTTGTTTTTACCGGCGCCAACCTGAGCGAAGATTTGGCCGTGAACGTTGGGCCGAATATCACGGTGAACCAAAAACAACTCAGCGATGCAACGCGCCTGACAGCGAGTATCACCATTGACAGCGCTGCGGCCACCGGGCCGCGCCTTTTCTCGCTCGGCACCTCCAACAGTTACACCTTTACGGTGAGCAATCCCGCGCCAGTGTTGACGGACATGGTTCCGGACTCTGCCCGCATTGGGCAAACGGTTGAAGTCGAATTTTTCGGGATGAACTTTTTCAACGATGCTACCACCGTGAATGTTGGCAGCGGTATCACGGTCAATGCCATCGACGTCAGAAGCACGACCGACATGCGCGCTCAGCTCACCCTCTCGGCCGCAGCAGCTTTGGGTATGCGTGAATTCTCCGTGAGCAATGCCAGCCCGGGCGGCGGCGTTTCCGCGAGCCGAAGTTTTACTGTTTTGCGCAGCAATGCGGCGCCGGAAATCTCGCATACGCCTGAATCGTTACGGCCCAACGGCCAGAGCATTGCAATCTCAGCCAGCATCATCGATGACAATGGCGTTGCCAACGCACATTTGCATTATCGCCGCGCCGGTGATCCCGATTTTATCAGCCAGCGCATGACGTTCGTCGGCGGGAACAATTATCGCGCCGATATTCCGGCAAACACCGTAACCTCGCGCGGGGTGGAGTATTTTATCACGGCAACCGATGCGGATAGCGCACAAGACCGGCAACCGCCCGTTAAATATTCATCGATTCAAATACAAGTCTCCAGCGAGGCGCGGCACGACGAGCAAGGTAATCCCGTGGCCCAGCCGGCAGGCAACACGCAAGCCGCCTATCGTTTGATTTCCGTGCCCCTGCAACTGGAGGTTCCCGATGCCCACGCCCTTCTCGCTGACGAACTTGGCCCTTATGACGACACCAAGTGGCGGCTTTATGGCCTGTCGCTGCTTGCTTCACAAAACCTCAGCGACAAAGAGCCTTATACCGAACTGCGCACCGGCGGCGATTTGCCCCCTGGAAAAAGCTTGTTCCTCATCGTCAACGAGCCAAACAAGGTTATTGTCACCGGCGCAGCGCGCTCGGTGCGCACCGATCAGGAGTTTGCCATTACCTTGCAGCGCGGCCACAACTTTATCGGCGCGCCGTTCAATTTCACCATTCCAATTGACAAGCTGCGCTTGCTGAGCGGCAACAGTGTGGCTCTGCAAACGTTTGCTGCTGCCGATTGGCACTCTGCAACGGCGCTGTCGCCTTGGGAAGGGTATTACATCGCAAACCTGAACGAGACAGCGGACATTCTTTTCGTTGATCCGGATCTTTCATCGGGCCCGCAGAAAGCCACGCCAGCAAGCGCAGCCAGCGCCGGCGGCTGGCGCGTGCAAATCATGGCAAGCTGGGCCGAGGCGCGCGATGATTTCAATTTTGCGGGCGTGCTGCCGGAAAGCGAAAATGCCTATGACGGCCAAGATCGGCCCGAACCTCCGCCCATCGGCGAATACGTTTCACTGTATTTCCCGCATCCAGAATGGCAAAAGCCGCTGGCGCGTTTCAGTGATGACATGCGCTCGCCGGCAACGCCCAATCACCGCTGGGATTTTGAAGTGGCCAGCAATGCCCCTGGCGAAATAATCAAACTGCAATTTGATCTGAAGGAAATGCCGGCCGGCAAGACAGAGATTTATCTGGTTGATCCGGATTTACAGTATCGTCAAGACCTGCATGCGAATTCTGTTTACACGTTCATCGCGCGCGGCGTCGAGCATATAAAAAAACTGGCGTTGGTGGCGGGCGAACAAGGGTTCGTCGCCGAACAAGTCGCAGCGGTTGCGCCTTTGCCGCGTGTGTTTGAGCTTCATCAAAATTTCCCGAACCCGTTTTCCAGCATGGCCTCTGAACGCACACGCGGCATGGCAAGCACCACGATTCGCTATGGCCTTCCCAGCGACGCGCGCGTCACGCTGCGTGTCTTCAACCTGCTGGGCGAGTTGGTGGCCACGTTGGTGCCGGGCGAGGCGCAAGCCGCAGGTTATTATCTCGTCAACTGGGATGGCCGGGATGCGCGCGGGCAGCCGCTGGCGGCGGGCGTTTATTTCTATCAACTCCGCGCCAATGCGTTTTCACAAGTGCGGAAGGCGGTGGTGATGAGGTAGGTTAGTTTGTGTCTGTCCGAAAATGGCGAAACCGGCCGGGCGTTAGTACTAAAATGCTAAGTCGAATTCCACGACAGTGACCAACAGCCCTTCGGAGCGAAATGGAGAATCTGAATTTTGCATGCTGAAATATGGCTAGAAAGAATCGATAATCGTCTTAAACAAACCGCGAAGCGGTGGAGTGTTTATAGTGAAATCCGCATTGCCGCTCTTCAAAACTCCGAGGGAGTGAAATGTTGCATCGGCTCGATTTTAAACCTTGTTCTTTCGATGAAAAGAACATGCCACTCCTTTCGGAGTTTGTAACAACGGCGTGCGCGCATGACTACAACCATTTCACTCCTTCGGAGTTGCCGGCAAGTGCTCGTGCAAACTTTTTTGTGACTCACCCAATTGACAAATGGCATCTTAATCAAACCCGCGCTCCTCGCGGATTCGGCCAGACTCGATGAAAAATTCCGGTGCTAATTTTGAATTTGTCGGGATTTTTTGACAACAGTTTGGGAGTATATCATGGCTTTTCAGATTACGACGCTTTTACCGACGATCAAATCCCTCCTGGCGATGACGGAAGTCGAGAATGCCTTGCCGGTGGTTCTCGATCTCGTCAGCGAGTACACCGGCGCGGAGCGCGGTTGCCTGGAGTTGTATGACGAAACCGGCGGCGTTGCCTTCAAAAAAGCGCGACAACACGGCCAGGACATCGACGATGAAGAACTGAGCCGGATCAGCAAAAACGTTGTGGCGCTTGTGCGGCTGACGCAGGAGGTGATCGTGAGTGAAAATGCCATGGCCGATCCGCGCTTCGACGATCCCGAACGCTCGAAACAAACCATTCTGGCGCAAAAGCTGCGCTCTTTCGCCTGTGCGCCCTTGCGCGAGAGCGGCCAGGTTTTCGGCGTGCTCTATCTTGATCATCGCGAGGAAGAAGGCAAATTCAATCAAGAAACCCGCCAGGTGTTGCACGAACTAACCGAGCTGCTGGCCGGCCCGTTGCGCCAATCGCTCGACAACACGTTCGCACAGCGCCGCGAGCGCGAGCGCCTGCAGCGGCGCACGCAGCATGTGGCCGACGAACTGGCACGCATCAAGGGCTATTACGACATGATCGGCACCAGCGCGGCGATGCAGCAGGTTTACCGATTCATCGAAATGATGCAAGACTACGGCGAGTACAATGTTCTGATTCTCGGTGAACCCGGCACCGGCAAAGAGCTGGCAGCGGCAGCATTGCATCGTGCTGGCAGCCGCAGCAAGAAAGAGATGATTGCGTTTGATTGCTGCACGGTGGCGGAATCGCTGCTGGCCTCCGAGTTGTTCGGCCATGAAAAGGGCGCGTTTTCCGGCGCGGAGCAGCGCCGCGAAGGTTTGATCAATGCGGCTGAAGGCGGCACGCTATTTTTGGATGAAATCGGCAACCTAACGCTCGACGTGCAAAAAAAATTGCTGCGCTTTCTGGAGGAGAAGCAATACCGCCGCATGGGTTCCAACGCGGTGTATCGCGCCGACGTGCGCCTTATTTTCGCCACCAATAAAGATTTGAAGAAGCTCGTCGCCGAGGAAAAGTTCATGCCGGATTTGCTCGATCGCCTCGAGCGCGGCCGCACGCTCACCCTGCCGCCGCTGCGCGAACGCGGCCGTGATGTGCTGCTGATCGCGGATAGATTCCTTCAAACCTTCAATGAACGCCACCGCACGCAAATCCGGCTTGCCCCGGCGGCGCGTGACTGGCTGCTGGGCTATCATTTCCCCGGAAACATTCGGGAGTTGGGCAAGATCATCGACAACGCGGCGTTCGGGCTTTTGATTTCTCTCGAAGAGCATCAGGTTATTCAACCCCATCATCTCAGCCGCCTGGCAGTGGCGCAACCCTCCCGCTCCGGCGATTTCACTGCCACGAAAACCAGCTTCTATGCGCAATTCCTGCCCGAAGCGTATCGCAGCCGAAATTTCATCTCTGGCCGGCATTCTTCTGAAGACAAAAACGCCAAATACGAATGGCACGATCAGTTGCACGTTGCGGTGACCCAGGCGCTGAATATTCCATTCCGCCAGGCAAAAGAGGCGTTGATCAAAGCCTTCGAATACAACTTTTTCATCGCGTTGCTGCGCGCGGCTAAAGGCGTTGAAAAAGACGCCATTGCCCGCGCTGAGGTCGACCCCAAAACCCTCATCGAAAAAATGAAATCGTTTGGCCTAAAGCGTGAATGGTTTGTGGATTGAACAGCGTTGGCGGAAGGCGCCTTCGGTTTACAAATCATTGCCGCAGCATGAACCTGTGCCGTTGCTTTGATTTGTGGCCGTCCTCTCTTGCTGTGTCATTCAAGGCGAATCTTGCGAAGTACACGGGATCGAGCCGAGGACTTCACAGGATCCCTGCGAGATGACCGGGCAACGGGGGCATTTCTTAAGATGACAATGTGCCGGCGTCTTCGACAATGGGATTTCTCAATCCGTTGGAAATCTTTTGCAGCCCCTGTTTAGCCGCAGCTCCGTGCGCTTGATTGCTGCACTCGACTTGCAGCGCCGTGCGGCTTTCTCTCCATACAAATGGACTCTACCCCACATTCGTTCTGTTGTGACAACGGCACGCTGTTACCCTGCCTCAGTTTAATCCTTTGATTTTTCTAAACACGGCTTTGCGCCTTCAGGCCATTTCATCGTGGTATGACTTTGGTATGAAACATGTTTGCGCGCGCATCTTTAATCAAACTGCCACGGCCGTGGAATTTAATTTTCAAAATTCCACAAGAAAGGAAGACCACGATGAAAGATGCCAGGATGTTTACGGGTGAGGAAAACCACGCCATCACCACTGCGGAAGCCCTCACGTTTATCAAGCAATTCCGCGAGCACTACGGTCCCGAAGCGGCGCCCGGCGTGTTCTTTGACAAGCAAGCGGTGCAGGCGATTCTCGCTCAGCCGCACGCCGTGGGCATGCGTTATTACTATGGCGTGGACAGCTTCGATCAAACACAACTTGTGCTGGTGGGAACCAATACGAATAGGAATGATCTGCTCGAAGGCGAGCCGCTCAAGCTTTCGATGATGAATCCGCCGCTGAACGAGCGCGGCCGCTACGATCGCGCTGCTGTGAGCCACGAGATTTCACTGCAAGAAGCCTCGGAGCTCACGGCGCGCTATCAGGAAAATCTGCCGACCGGCCAGCCTAAAGGCGGTTTCTTTGGCAAGCAGGCGGTGCAGCGACTGCTCGATCATCCTGAATGCGTCGGCCTGCGCTTTTTCTTCGGCGCACACAAGGATGGCAAGCGAGCGGTGGTCGGCCTGTGCGTGGACAAATTCGGCGCGGAGATGTTTTATGGGCCGGCGGTGGATTTGTCGATAGTATGCCCGCCGATTTGCAGTTCCGTGAATCTTTTGAACCACAGAACGACCGTTGAGCAAAAATCGGTGGCAAACTTCACAGCTTAATAGCAGCAGATCAACGCCAACCCAAGTCCCGTCCGCAAAGCAAGAATGCAGACGGGCTTGGGATTTCTTAAGGCGGTTTCTTTGGCAAGCAGGCGGTGCAACGCTTACTCGATCATCCCGAATGCCTCGGCCTGCGCTTTTTCTTCGGCGCACACTAAGGATGGCAAGCGAGCGGTGGTCGGCATGTGTGTGGACAAATTCGGCGCGGAGATGTTTTATGGGCCGGCGGTGGATTTGTCCGGCGGCTGTCCACCCTACTGCGTCTCTCCGAATCTCTTGACTCATGACTTGATCACTCAGTGCAAAATATCGTCGGCATTGGCCGGTTAAAACAGTGACGACTGCCTGTCTCCACAAAGCTCGTCAGGAAGACATGAATTGCCGACGAGCTTTTGTATTTCTCTTGGTTATTTGAATCACGATGGACGTACTGGTGTGCTGTTATCATGATTTGTGAGGGTATTCCATCTGTCATTACGATAGGATCTGGTAAGGTGATCGGCGCGGCGCTTAAAACTTCTCAAAGCCTTGCTAAAAGACAAAGATGGTGGGGTAAAGTTTTCCAGGATTATAGTATGCTTGAAAAAGTGGGTCAATTGACTTTGTTAATTCAGAATAATTCGATACTATTGTCACCCTAGGTCAATTAGAAAGCAAGGAATCTGAACAGACACCTCATGCTATCCCGCTTAATTAAACATTATGACTAACTATCACACGATCTTTACCGTCTCCATTTTTTCGACAATCTTGCCATTTTGGGTAAGCACTATTTTCATTAAATATTTCAAAGTCAATAAATCCTTGCTTCTTTGTTGGATTTTTTTTGCTTTTGCTGCCATTACAGAAATCGTACTTTATGTTTTCTCACTGCTGAGCAAGCAGAGCACGTGGATTTTCCATCTCTACACACTGATAGAATACACATTGATTGCAGGCATACTTGCCAACTGGCAAGCCAAACCTGTAATAGCGAAGATGATACGTATTGGAATTCTCGTTTATGCACCTTTTTTTATTTTTCTAAAGATGCTCGGAGTCGAAGACTTTTCAGCAGGTACCGTCAACTATGTAACAAGGCCACTTGCTTTGCTTTTGTTAGCTACATTTGCCTTCATCACCTTACGGGTTTTGTGGAATCAAACTTCGATTAACCTCACTGACAATTACCGCTTCTGGATGTTGCTCGCCATGGTGTTTTACTATAGTACTTCTCTTGTTCTCTTCGCTTTCATGTTCACAAAGAACAACGCGATACTGGTCGCACTCTTCAAAATTCACGCCGTTGCAAACATTACACGTAATCTCTTGTTTACGATCAGTGTCTTTCAATTGCGAAAGGCACAGCAAACGGCTATTCCGTAAACAAAAAAAATGCTCGTCCCTAAGCACGATTTTCAGCACACAGAAACGCCCAGCACAGAATGCAAAGCAAGAACACCCGAGGGGCTGGGTATCTTGTTTTCCAAACAAGACCATTTGCATTTACGCAGCTTTTAGTATAACCTGCCGGTACAATTCACGTTTCAACCGATTCTCGTTTCTATCTGGGAAGGAGTTTCGCCATGCACAATTTCAAAACATTCACCGGCGAGAAAAACCACGCGATTACCACGAGCGAAGCGCTAACGTTAGTCAAAAAATCCCGTGAACATTACGGCCCCGAAGCTGTGCCTGGCGTGTTTTTTTCGACAAGCATGCGTGCGAGGAAGTGAAAAGGGTTCATCGAAGAGTCATTCACAAGAATCTTGTGAAGTACTTGGCATTAAGCCTGGAACTTCACAAGCGGCTTCCAGGATGACATGATGAGATACCCTTGCAATTGAGCGTAACAATCCGCTACTTTTTGCCTCCTGCAAGCCCTTCACTCCCCTTCCTGAATGATCTTCTCCCGAATGGCATACTTCGTCAAATCTGCTATGTTGTTGAGCTTGAGCTTTTCCATGATATTGCGGCGGTGGGTGTCAACGGTTTTGGAGGAAATGTTGAAGCGGAGGGCGATGGTTTTGGAGTTTTCTCCCAGAGCAATGAGCCGCAAGACTTCCAGTTCACGGCCGCTCAGGTCATTGGGATTGGGTGAGGGGGTGTTCCGCAGGATATTCACGAACTCTTCCTGAATCGTGGCATTGACGCCTTTGCTGAAGTAGAATTTGCCTTCCATCACGGTTTGAATCGCTTCACGCAATTCATCAGCAGTGCAGCCTTTGGACAAATAGCCCGAGGCGCCGGCTGACATCATGCCTTTGACGTGGGGTCCGTCTTCCATCACAGAAAGCGCAATGACTTTGATCTCTTTATGCGCCGCAGTGATTTTGCGCGTGGCCTGTGTGCCGGTGATTTCAGAGCCGCGCAAGCCAATATCCATGATCACCACGTGCGGCAGCAGCTTGAGCGCCAGATCAATGGCTTCCGCACCGTTGTCCGTCTCCCCCACCACTTCCATTTCAGTCTGGCCTTCCAGCAGCGCGCGAAACCCCGCACGAATCACGTGATGATCTTCAACCAACAGGATTTTGATCTTCATAGAGGATGGCGCTTCTCCAGCGCAGGTCTTGCGCATTCATCATTAACCATTCATCATTAACCATTCATCATTAGCCATTTGCCATTAGCCATTTGCCATTAGCCATTCAACCGTTCGAAATGACTAATTGCTATTTACGAATTGCTAACCGTTGAGGGCACGCTGTCGGCCTTGCCCTGCGACACCCACACCTTGATCTGCCCGCCGCCCAATTTTCCGGAGTTGCCAATCTCAAGCCCACCCTGATAGTACTCGGCGCGATTTTTCACATTGAACAAACCGAAGCCTGAATCGGTGTTTATTGCGAAATGGTTTTCTTCAGCGGCAAAGCCCGAGCCGTTGTCTTCCACGGTCACGGCAAACTGGTGATCTTCGTGGCTCAGAGAAATGAGAATTTCGTCCGCGCCGCCGTGCTTGATGGCATTGTGAATGAACTCACGCACCGCCTTGTAGAGAAAGATCGCGATTTCCTGATTGAGCGGAGTTTCCTGCCAGCCCTCTTCGAGCTGAATGGCAAGATTATGTTGCTTTTTGAAATCCACAGCCAGCGCTTCAATGGCCGGCGCAAACCCGACATTGTACAGAATCGGCGGCACGAGATCGGAGATCAAGGTGCGCGTGCCTTTGGTGAATTTTTCAATGGTGCGGTCAAGCTCCTCGAGTCCCTGGCGGATATCCGGGGAGGAGCTTTTTTTCTTCAGGTCGTCGAGCAGGCGCGAAGAGGTGATGAGAATTTCGCCGATGCGATCGTGCAAGTCTTCAGCGATGCGTTTGCGTTCGCGCTCCTCGCCTTCGGAGGAGGTGGCGGAAAGAACCTGCAATTTTCTCTGCGTGCGCAGCAACTCGTTGGTAATGTCAAAACCCCAGGCGATATGAAAATCGGTGTTATCCAGGGATTGCCGCATGTCCCACTCCAGATAAATCACCTCGCCGGTGGGCATTTTAAGCGGTGCGCGGAGATCGCCGGGTTCCGGATGTCCGGCAGTCGAATCGCGATGAATGCGCAGAGCGGCGGGCAGGAAATTCAGTTCCTCGATATTCTTGCGGAGCAGCGCGTTGCGAAAATGGTCTGCCACTGCCGGGTTTTGCACTTTGATCTCGGCGACGCGATAACGTTCGTCAAAAACGATGGTCATGAAGGAGGGCGTAAACTCCAGCGCGGCCTCTGCCAGGCGGTTTGCTTTGTGCAATTTTTTCCCCGAAACGATGAGGTGATAGCCAAACATGCCGACGACCAAGCCGATCATGGCGGTGGTAAAAATAATGGCAACGATGAATTCGGAAGTATCAGTTTCGATCACGATCGCATTCCTTAGTCGAAGGTCGGGGGATGCCGGAGCGCTGATTCTAAGGATTTATGCGATCAATGAAAAGAGAAATGTTGCGATATGCTGAAGATATTTGATGAGGCTCCCCCCATGCCTCATCAATCGCATGGGTCTTACAACTAATCATGCGGAACCGTCGCGGCCCTTCATTTGATACTGGAAGGCCAGCCGGGGAGGTGGCGGAAGATAAACAGGAGGGCATCGCGATGCACTAAGCGAATGGCGCATGTGCTAGGCATTTTGCCGAGCCATGGGCGCCAGAAGCGGAGGTGCACCCAAAATAACGTGTGCCAATATAGCCGAGACTTGACCGAGGATACAATAGGCAAATTGCCGACCCAATGCGCCAATGGCTTAGAGATTTTGGCTGAAAAAAATGCCTTTTTCTCGGCATTCACTCCATCAGAATTCAAGTTACTGAGGGCAGGCTATCACGGAAACGGAGAACAATGATGCGAGAGCTATTGCTTGGCACCGGCCATCTCATTTCATTGGTTAGCAAGTATCTCGGGGGCTCTCCGCAAGCACCCACATTGGCAATGAACAAGAGGCTTCATCAGGAGCTTCTCTCCATACGATTGGAATCCATTCCACTTTCCACGCCTTTTGCGCTTTTTTCCAATCCCGCCCGTCACTGTTTAATCTGTTGATTTTATTGCAGGGCAGTTTGATCCGACAGTGTTATTTCATCGTGGTACGAGTTTCGTTATAGGCATTTTTGCAGACGTGCAAAAAATCTGCATCCGTCAAAGGCACCAAAGCATTTACTCCATTCATCTCATTCACATTTCATTTTAAGGAGAAGAGTTATGAAACGATTTACAATGATCGCGTGCGCGGTGTTAGCGCTGGGGCTTTCGTCAACGGCGTTTTCACAGTTGCAGGCCATTAGTGTGGGTGGCGGTATCGCCAAACCCTCGGGCAGCTTCAACGATTTTGCGGGGACCGGCTTTGGCGGCGGTGTGCGTGGCTACTACAATTACGAAGGCCTCGAAAACATCGTTCTCACGGGCACGGTCGGTTATTATCGGTTTGGTGAGAAGGAGTATACTTTTTCGGGCTTCAATACCGGCCTCGGTTACAAATGGTCGCTGATTCCCATCATGTCGGGCGGGCGCTACTATTTGGGCGCACCGGACGCGGGCGCGCGCTTTTTTATTGGCGGCGAGTTAGGCATTCACATCTACTCCGTGAGCGTCGTAGGCGACGATAACGTATTCGGCAGCAGCACACTGGCCGGCTCCACCGATTTTGCTCTCATCCCTATGGTCGGCGCTGAGCTGGGTCCGCTCGATGTTCACGCCGAGTATTCGATTTCCGATCTTAAATATCTGGGTATCAAGGGTGCGTTCAAATTTCCGGTGGGAAAGAAGTAGCTGACTTCACAAAAGACGACAAGCTTAAACGCGCTGGATGCGCATGTGGGAACGTCGTGTATCCAGCGCGGTATTTTACTGACATCACTGTTAATGGGTATTTCAAAAGGAGTGTACATATGAAATCGCCATTCTTCCGGACGACGGCGCATTGGGTGGGTGTTGTTATCCTGAGTGCATTGCTTGCGAACTGCAATAAAAATGGCACCGGCCCCGAGCCCGATCTCAACGCCGATATTCCTATGGATCCAAACAATGTAACGGTACCGACGCCGGTGGTGAATAACTTGAAACCTGCCGCCACTTTTGAAAAAACTGCCGGTAACGAAAGCCGCATTCGCGTGACGTTGCAGGGCATGCTCGATCCAACTAACAACTACTTGCCGATTGCGTTTACCGCGCATCAAAATCTCTACGTCACGGAAGACGGGGTAGTCAAAGGCATACTGGTACAGCCGGTCGGGAACAACAATGTTTTGTCCGCAGACGTGGCTTTCATCGTGGACAATTCCGGCAGTATGGCGCAGGAAGCGGATTCTGTGGCGAACAGCATTGCCTCATTTGCCACCCGGCTGGCCGGTAGCGGCCTTGATGTTCGTTTCAGTTGCGTCGGATACGACGCACTCGGCGATATCAGTGGTGCGATCAATGCAACGACGGCCAGCCGCTTGAGCGCTTACTTGAATCGGCCTTTTCTGCGAGGCACGTCTCGGACATACGGATTCGCCGGGGCGGATAGTGTCTCGCTCGCAACAACCGCAAGCGGATTTGCGCCGCAGATATCCGGCGAAAACGGCGTCGTGGCCATTTTCTTTGCGGAGCAAATGTTCAGTTGGCGAACCGGCGCACAGCGTGTTTATATCAACTTCACAGACGAGCCAACACAGCCAAACGGCTACGCAGCATGGGCGACGCAAGCCATTTGCCAGCAATTGGGCGGCCGAGCCACGATTCATACCGTGTGGAGCGGCGGCGACACCACGTTTTTTAGAGAAACGGCTCTAGTTGCTGAGAAACCATGGCGTATGAGCCACTGCACGGGAGGCACGATCAAGGTTGTCCCATCATCCGCGGCAAATTTGAATCTGGCAGATTTACCGGTGACCCAAGCTCTGGAGAACAGCTATCTGGTGGAATTCGTCAGCGCCAATCCCGGCGCCGCGCACACGATAGCGATCACAGTCAAATCCAGTGAGCGTGCCGACGGACGAACGGTTTATGAGAATGTTATGTATTAAGCGGGGAAGGCGGGCTTGCGCTGCGGCATGAGCAGACGCTCGAAGTGAGCCGCTGTGCAAGCTCTGCCTGCGGGGGGTATGAAAACCAAGACGGAATGCTTTGTTGACAAGCTTGTGTGGCCAGTTAACGGACGATCAAAATCATTCGATTATTCGGAGAAAGGAAAATCATGAACACCCTCGCTATCCGAAAATTTTTCCGCCTCGCCGCCTTGGTGTGCGGCGTGTTGCCCGCAGTCTTGCCGGCGCAACCTAAAGAGAAGCCTCGCCTTGCTGTTGTGGATTTTCAAATCAAAGTCGCTCAGGCAGAAAAAGCCCTGGGCACGGCGATGAGCGATCTGCTGATCGACGCATTGGTTGAAACCGGGCGTTATTTCATCGTCGAGCGCAGCGCCTTGCAAGCGATTCGCCAGGAACAAATCATGGCGCTTTCCGGGGAAGTCGATACTGCCACAGGCGCAGAAGTCGGCCAGCTTGTGGGCGCAGAATACCTTGTCGTCGGCGTGGTGAGTAAGTTTGAAGAAAAAACCGGCGGCGGCGGTCTTGGCGGCCTAGTCGGCGGCAAAGCCCTCAGCGGTGTGGGTTGGTATACTTCCGAGCTGGGTATAACGGTTCGCATCATCAACTCCACCACCGGCGAGATCGTGGCTTCTGAAAAAATTAATCAAAAGGAAAGCTCAATCGGACTCGTTGCTGTTGCCGCCACTTCTACCGGGGCTGCCGGCGGCGGTTTGTACAAAAGCAAATCCATGCAAACCGCCATGGAAAAGGCCATCGTCAAAGCGGTAGACGTCATCGGCGAGCAAATTCCCGGGGCAGATGAACCGGAGGCTGCCGGCGCCGACGGCGCAACCACGATTGACATCACCGCCAAGAATCTCGATTTCGCCACCTCGCGTTTGTTCGCCAAAACGCTGGAGAAAGTAGAAGGCGTGAAAGACGTCAAATCCGCATTCGAAGGCAAAACCGCGAACATCAAAGTAAAATACCAGGGCGCCTCTGAAGATTTCGCCGACGCCTTGCTCGCCACCGACATGCCGGGCTTCAAGCTCAAAATCGAAAGCCTGGCAGCGAAGAAGATTGTGATGAAGATTGAGAAATGAGGGAAAATTCAGCCCTTCCCGAGAATCGATAGAATCATGTTCGTATCGTTGATATGGTTTCAGATACGCGAAAAAAGCAAAACTGGAGTGCAGATTAATCTCAAACGGAGGTAAAATGAAGAAATTACTCATCGCCGGAATTCTCGCTGCGATAATACCTGCATTAGCAATTTCTCAAATTAAAGAAACCAAACTGATCGCTAGCGATGGCACGCGAGACGACGGTTTTGGTGCCTCTGTCTCACTCTCAGAAGACTATGCAATTATTGGCGCCCCCGCCAAAGGAACTGTTTATTTTTTCTCACGCACACAAAGCGGATGGGAAGAAGATACGGTTTTAGTCGCCGGCGGGGGCTCCGCTTTTGGCTACTCCGTTTCGCTAAATGGTGGCTCCGCGATTATTGGGTCTGCTAATGCATTCGGCGCAAATGGTGCAGCCTATGTTTTTACACACACACAAAACAGGTGGATTATGGAAGCCATATTAACGGCTAACGACGGCGCACCACGTGATTTTTTGGGCTCATCGGTTTCCCTTTCCGGTGACTATGCCATAATTGGAGCCCGGGGATTTCGCACTTTGCAGGGCGCTGCATACATATACAAACGCACGGCGGTAGGTTGGACCCAACAAGCCAAGCTGACTGCGAGCGACGGTGTCTCTCCTGATGCTTTTGGATGGAGTTCTTCGATTTCCGGGAATTATGCAATCGTAGGATCAGTCGGAAAAGACAATAGAAAAGGAGCGGCCTATATTTTTGAACGTATCCAAGACAATTGGATTGAACAAACGAAGCTTACCGCACCTGATGGCGCGGCTGGCGACGAATTCGGAACCGTGTCACTTTTTGGCGATTATGCCATCGTCGGTGCGTTTCTCAAGGATAATCAAAAGGGAGCTGCATATATTTACAAACGAATGAACACTAGTTGGACATTACAGAATAAATTGACCATTACCGATGCTAATGCGCGCGCATTTGGCGCCTCTGTTTCGATTTCTAACACCTACGCGCTTGTCGGAGCAGAATTTACTGATTTGCTTGCCGGCAGCGCATACCTTTTCGCGCACATGGAGTCGGGTTGGAAAGAAATAGCTAAGTTAACGGCCAGTGATCGGCAAGCGTTTTTGCGCTTTGGAAGTGCCGTTTCACTTTCTGGAAACTCTGCAATAGTAGGCTCTATTGCTGGCAGGGGAAATGAGAACTTTTCTGGATCTGCATATGTATACGATGGCCTACCTGTGACAGTAGGTGTAAAGGAAAAACGCCAGTTACTCGTAGATGGATATACATTAGACCAAAACTACCCCAACCCCTTCAACCCCTCAACCCATATCTCCTTCGCGCTGCCTTCGACGCAAAAGGTGACGCTCAAAGTTTTCGATCTCACCGGCAAGGAGGTGGCCACGCTGCTGCAGAACGACCACAGGGCTGCGGGCGTGCATGCAATAACATACGACGCGAAAGACCTTCCCAGCGGAATTTATCTGTACCGCTTGCAGGCAGACGAATTTATGGAGACGAAGCGGATGGTTTTGATCAGGTAGAGATAGTTCCTGAATCTTGAACGGCACTTGTTGCTGCTAAACTCTCCCGCGTTTGGACCGGCGGGCTAGCTGTAGTGCTAAGACCTAAATCGGAGGTGCGTGATGAAAACCATTTTTGAATACACAAACGTGAAACGAATACTTTCTTGCTTCGCGATCGTTGTTTTGCTTTGCGCACAAAGCCTTCATGCGCAGTGGGTTCAAACCAATGGCCCTTACGGAGGCGAGATTAACTGTTTGGCCGCCAACGACTCAAATCTCTTTGCTGGAACGGATGGCAACGGCGTGTATCTCTCCACCAACAATGGCGCAAGCTGGATCGCGGTTAATGCAGGCCTAACGAACGGTTATGTCCATTCTCTCCTCATTAGCGGCTCAAATGTTTTCGCTGGAACGATAAGCGGTGTATATCTTTCTACAGACAGCGGTGCAAGTTGGACTACAGCCAATGCCGGCTTGGAAAGCGCGACAGTCAATGCGCTTGCCGCAAGCGGCCCGGCTCTCTTTGCGGGAACAGATGACGGGGTGTTTCTTTCCACCGACAACGGCGCAAGCTGGACCGCAGTCAATACCGGTTTGTCGAATACCGGTATCAATGCTCTTATTGTAGACAACTCAAATCTCTTTGCGGGAACAGATGGCGGTGTATTTCTTTCCACTAACAACGGCGCAAGTTGGACCACAGTCAATAATGGCTTGACGGATACTTATGTTTATACTCTTGCTGTAAACGGCTCTAATCTCTTTGCCGGAACTGGTGCTGGCGGCGTGTTTCTTTCCACCAACAATGGCACGAGTTGGACCGCGATCAATAATGGCTTGTTTGTGAATAGCCGAACCGTCCTTTCTCTTGCCGTGAACGGCTCGAATCTCTTTGCCGTCATGGATAGTGGCGGGGTGTATCTTTCCATCAATAATGGCGCGAGCTGGACTGCCGTCAATAACGGCTTAACGAGCAAGGTTGTTCGGACGCTTGCTGTGAGCGGTTCGAATCTTTTTGCAGGGACCGCCAAGCGTGGTGTTTTTCTTTCCACCAACAGCGGTACAAGCTGGACTGCCGTCAATGATGGCTTTGCCAACTCTTATGTTTTCGTTCTTGCTGCAAAGGGTTCGTATCTCTTTGCAGGAACCGATCGCGGCGTGTCCTTTTCCGTCGATAGTGGCACAAGCTGGACGGCCGCCAATAGCGGCTTGCCGGAAACATTGGTTTATTCTTTAGCCGTGAACGGTGACCACCTCTTTGCAGGAACTGCTCATGACGGCGTGTTTCTTTCGACCGATAACGGAGCGAACTGGACCAGCGCCAATAGCGGCTTGACAAGCACTATCGTTTCGTCTTTAGCTCTGAGCGGATCGAATCTCTTTGCCGGAACTGTGGGCGTCGGCGTGTTTCTTTCCACCAACAACGGCGCAAGCTGGACCGCCGTCAATAACGGATTAACGAATACTCTCATTCTGTCTCTTGCCGCAAACGATTCGCTTCTCTTTGCCGGAACCGATGCTGGCGGCGTGTTTCTTTCCACTGACAAAGGTGAAAACTGGGCCGCCGTCAATACCGGCTTAACCAGCATGCGCATCTATGCGCTTATTATACATGGCTACAATCTTTTTGCGGCAACAGATAACGGCGTGTTTCTCTCCACCAATAACGGCACAAATTGGATCGCCGTCAATAACGGTTTGCCAGACGCGGATGTATTTTCCTTTGCCTTTATCGGCTCGAATCTCTTTGCGGGAACCATTGGCGTGTTTATTTCCGACAACGATGGCGCAAGCTGGACTGATATCAATACCGGCTTGCCAATCACCGGCGTCATTTCTTTTGCTGAAATCGGCTCGAATATTTTTGTGGGGACTGTTGGCCGCGGAGTGTGGCGGCGCCCGCTCTCAGAAATCGTTACCGCGGTTGAAGAAGACTTCAATGAAGTACCAGTTGGATTTGCGCTCAACCAAAACCACCCCAACCCCTTCAACCCCTCAACCCATATCTCCTTCGCGCTGCCTTCGACGCAAAAGGTGACGCTCAAAGTTTTCGATCTCACCGGCAAGGAGGTGGCCACGCTGCTGCAGAACGAGCGCAAAGCGGCGGGCGTGCATCAATTGACGTTTGATGCCGCAACATTTGCCAGCGGGGTTTATTTCTACCAATTGCGTGCTGGCGAGTTTGTCGAAACGAAAAAGATGCTACTGGCGAGATAATCTTTAAAAATCTTTTTAGCAAGGAAAGGAGGAGCCAATGTATAGCAAGCGCGCAAGCTATTGCATTGTTTTTCTTATCGTCATTTCACATTGGTTTGTGGCGAGCTCAACAGCCATTGCTCAAACAAACGTAATCGAGCCCTTGGCCGTCGGGAATAAATGGACTTATAGAGATTCCACGATTTTCCTTGGAAATGTATCTACAGATACGTCAATCAGAGAAATTATCGGCGAGACGACGGTCACTTTTCAGAATCAAACATACAGCGTGTACATACTAACCACCGGCGACGGATCGAGCAATGAATTTGTTCGCAACGAATCGGATGGCTTGTGGTGGTTTGGTGCGTACAATTCATCTGACACTCTTGTTGCTCGACACCAGCTAATAAAATACCCGACAGGGGTTGGTGATAAATGGACCATCCCTCTATATTTAGATGAAGATGAGATCACAATTGCGGGTTTTTTCGAGTTTGAACTTCATGCGATCAATCAGCCTTACTTCACGCCGGCAGGATCATTCTTCTGCAACGTTTATCGCCTAAATTATCTCACTGGACCAGTTGATTATTACTTTGCACCGAATGTCGGGCTCGTTGGCTCGAGAACTGAGATAGGCGCGATTATACAAAAATCCGTTTTGCTATCGACGAACCTCGTTACGGCAGTAAGTGATCGTCAACTCGAAAGAGCTATCGTATATTCATTATCTCAAAACTATCCCAACCCCTTCAACCCCTCCACCCAAATCACCTTCGCGCTGCCCTCGGCACAAAGGGTGACGCTCAAAGTCTTCGATCTCAACGGCAAGGAAGTGGCCACGCTGCTGCAAAACGAGCGCAAGCCGGCGGGCGTACACCAAATGACATTTGACGCAGCAACACTTTCCAGCGGTGTTTACTTTTATCAATTGCGTGCAGGGGAATTTGTCGAAACGAAGAAGATGCTGCTAGCGAGGTAGACCCAGCGATCAAAGCCTGACTTGCGCTCGAATGTCTGGAAGATTTACAAAAATCGTTAAGCGCAAGTCAGGCTTTGCCACCCGCATTGAACGATTCCCCGCCACTACAAGTCTATTGCTCACAGAGAATGGCAGTTCTCAACCTCTTTGAAGGCTTTGCGTACAAGGTTAATGCGGAGGTCAAACGTGACCGTGGCAAAACAGCTTTATCGGTTGATTTCGTGTCTCGCAGCGATGCTGGTTATCATCGTATGCATCACACACGCAACGCCTGAGCCTGGCCCGGGCGCGAAACTCCTCCCTGCGGTTGCCATTTCCACCCCGTTGCTTTCAGACTCCAGCCGTCTTGATTTCAACAAAGATATTTTGCCGTTGGTATCAAAATGCCAACCCTGCCATTTCGCCGGCGGCAAGATGTATGCACAGCTTCCCTTCGACAAGCCGCAAACGATTCGCAAACTCGGCGCACAACTTTTCACCCGCATCAAAGGCGATAACGAGCAGGCGCTCCTCCGCCGCTTTCTCGCGCAAACAGATTCAACACAACAAATGCCGCTGCCCGAGACAAAAAATGACTCTCAAAACTAAAGCCTTATTTTTCGTTTTGCTCGCCATTACCTTTGCCTGTTTCAACCGGCCTGCGCTTTCTCAGCCAAACGGCACCTGGTTCACACGCGCGCCGCTCCCGACCCCGCGCCAGGAGATTCCGCATGTGGTTCTGCACGGCAAAATTTATGTGCCGGGCGGCTTGCGCAGCGGCGGCGTGGCAACAAATATTGTCGAAGTATTCGATCCAGCTGCCAATCAATGGTCGACGATTCCGTCGTTGCCTTTGATGATGCATCATTTGCATTTTGCTGCGGCCAACGGCAGACTGTATGTCTTGGGCGGGTACTCGGGCAATTCCTTCGCAGCAACAGCGCGTGTATTTGAATTCAATTTTGCGGCGAACAGTTGGTCGGAAAAAATGACAATGCCTGCCGCGCGCGGCGCGGGCGTGGCCGTTACCTACGGTGAAAAGTTTTATGTCATCGGCGGCGTTAGCAGCTCGGGCGCAGTGGTAGCCACCAATCAGGTTTATGATCCTCGCGCCAATCATTGGCAAACACTGGCCGCGATGCCGACGCCGCGTGAGCATCTCGCGGCGGCCGTGATCGATTCGTTGATTTACGTCATCGGCGGCCGGGACTTTTCCGCGATAGGCAACACCGCCCGCCTCGAAGCTTATTCACCGGCAACCAATCGCTGGTACTCGCTCGCCAGCATGCCGACAGCGCGCGGCGGTTTGGCGGCCGCAGCGCTGCATGGCAAGCTCTATGTTTTCGGCGGCGAAATTCCCGGTGTTTTTGATGAAGTGGAAGAATATGATCCCCGATCAAACACCTGGCGATCGTTGCCCCCGATGCCGGCGCCGCGGCACGGCGTAGGTGCGGCCACGGTGGGTGACACGATTTTCATCGTCGGCGGCGCGTTGCAAGAAGGCCTGGGCGTCAGCAACATCACCTCAGGTTTTACCATTGCTGCGCCCAGCGAGGTTGCAAAGACAGAGCGGGAACTTCCCCGCACGTTTGCCTTGCTGCAAAACTATCCCAATCCATTTAATGCAAGCACGCTCCTCCGTTTTGCGGCGCCGCAGCCGGGTCATGTTACTTTGAAAATCTTTAATGCGATTGGACAAGAAAAAGCAACGCTAGTCGATGGCAATGTTGCTGCCGGTTGGCATGCCGTATCCTGGCATGCGGCAGAAGCGCCCAGTGGCGTCTATTTCTGCCGCCTGCAAGCTGAAGAGGTAACGCAAACAGTCAAGCTCATTTTATTGCGATAAAACGCCATGTTTTTCTCACTAACACACGCGCAAGAGATTCTCTCGCGCACGCCAGCAACATTAAAAACGTTGTTGCACAATTTGCCGGAGCCGTGGCTCAAAGGCAACGAAGGCGGCGACACCTGGAGCCCGTTTGACGTTGTCGGTCACTTGATTCATGGTGAAAAAACCGACTGGATACCGCGCGCCAAAATCATACTCGAACACGGCGAAAGCCGGCCTTTTGATCCGTTCGATCGTTTTGCCCAATTCGAAGCAAGCAAGGGTAAAACCCTGGCTGAGCTGCTCGAGACATTTGCATCATTGCGCCAACAAAATTTGGCGGCGCTCGCGCACATGCAACTCACCGAGGAACAACTTGCATTGACGGGGACCCATCCCGCTTTCGGCAAAGTGACTCTGGCGCAGCTCTTGGCAACCTGGGTGGTACACGATCTCGATCATATTGGCCAGATCGCGCGCGTTCTGGCAAAACAATACACAAACGAAGTAGGTCCGTGGATCGAATACCTGTCAATCTTGCGGGACCGCCGTTAACAAAAGCAGTATAAGCCTGAAAACCATACTCGCTATCATTGTCATGCGGAAGCGATCCTGTGAAGTTTTCAGCACAACTTTCATCAGGTGGGCATGTTCTCATCCCGCGAGATAAAAATATTCCTGTCTCATCAGCGCATCATTTATTATCTTATTCAGCGTAAAAATTAATCTCGCATCCCCAAAATCCGAAGCTGGACGAGCCGGAACCAAATTTTACCATGAAGACACAAAAGCACCAAGCTTTTTGGGTTGTGTCTTCGTGCCATGGTGTATAGAAAATTTTTGCTTTTTAGCGCTGATTCAACTTTAAAGAGACACGGAGCCTGCCGCTTGTATATTCCAGAACGTTTTCTTGAAACCGACCAAGAAAAAATTGAACAATTCATTCAACAAAACAGTTTTGCCGCGCTGATCAGCCATGATGACTCAGATCTGACAGCCACCCACCTGCCCTTGGCGTTCGAACGCGAGGGGAATCTGGCATATCTGCGGGGTCATCTCGCTCGTCCCAACCAGCAGTGGCGCACATTTAACCCCACCCAAAATGTATTAGCAATCTTTACCGGGCCGCATGCTTATGTTTCCGCGCGCTGGTACAGCCATCTCAACGTGCCGACGTGGAACTATATCGCCGTGCATGTGTATGGCAAACCACGCTTGATCACTGAAGATGACGAGCTTTATGCCATGCTCAAACGCCTGGTCGACAAATATGAGGCGACGGCACCGCCGGGGATGCGCTACCGCATGGAAAACTTGCCTCCGGGTTTTGTGCTAAAGCAAATGCACGGCCTCGTCGGGATTGAAATCAAAATCGAGCGCATCGAGGCCAAAGCCAAACTCAGCCAAAATCGTAATGAGCAGGATTATAATAATGTCATTGCAGAGCTGGAAAAAAGTCCAGACGAGACAGCCCGCTCCCTCGCGGCGGAGATGCGCGGCAATCGCCATAAATTATTCGGAGAGCAGGCATGACCGAGGG
The DNA here is from genome assembly GCA_964457925.1 of uncultured Cytophagia bacterium. Taxonomy (GTDB): domain Bacteria; phylum Zhuqueibacterota; class Zhuqueibacteria; order Zhuqueibacterales; family Zhuqueibacteraceae; genus Coneutiohabitans. The sequence goes on along the minus strand of CAYWGH010000028.1, from coordinate 23,260 downwards.
CATTACAAATCATCTTGACGTCTCTTCGCGCAATTATTTTGGCGGCTACGCGCTCACGCGCATGACGGAACGCCGCGAAGATCGCGCATGGCTGGCAGAACGGCTTGGCAATCCCACGACGCGCATCATTGTGTTGCAGAATGCCCAACCTCTCTTCGATCAAAGCAATCAGCCGATTTTTCTCTCGCCGCAAGATTTTTCCGGCGAGCCGCTGGATTTACGCGAAACCATTTTTCTCAGTGAAGAACAAGGCATCGCTTATTTCGCCCTCGATCTTCAAACGCGAAATGGCGACGGAACCGTCGCCCTGCCGGGTGGTGGAGAGTTCAAAGACATAAAGCTGCTCGCGCCTTTTCTTCCGGCGCAGAACGCGGCTTTGCTCGCTTATGCGCGAGCGCTGGTGCACTGGCATCAAACGCATCGCTTTTGCGGCGCTTGCGGCGCGCCAGCAGAGTTGCGTTCCGGCGGGCATATGCGGCAATGCGTGAGCCCATCCTGCGGCCGCCAGCATTTTCCGCGCACAGATCCAGCGATCATTGTGCTGGTCACGCGCGGCGAATATGCCTTGCTGGCGCGCAGTCCGCATTTTCGCCCAAAAGTGCTTTCAACATTGGCCGGTTTTGTCGAGCCGGGTGAAACGCTCGAAGCTGCAGTGAGACGCGAAGTTTTCGAAGAAACCGGCGTTCATGTTTATCATGTAGAGTATCATTCCTCGCAACCCTGGCCCTTTCCGTCCTCGCTTATGATCGGGTTCACTGCAAAAACAGACACAATAGAATTACGTTTGAATTTCAGCGAAATCGAGAAAGCACGCTGGTTGACGCGGACCGAATTGCAGACTGCCGTTGCCTCGGGCGAGCTGCTGCTTCCTTCGCTCGCTTCCATTTCACACCGTCTCATCCGAGATTGGCTGGATGCCGTTTCCGGATAAATGAGGAAAGCCCCCGCCATCATTTTCGAAACAAGGAAGGCCATATGATGAAAAATCTTCTGCTGGTGTCAGCGGCAGTCATCGCACTCAGCCCGCTCATGACTATCGCCCAACAGGCGGATAGTGCCGCATCAATCAAAGCGCCGTTAGTTAAGCCTTTGCCGGCGGCCACAATGGCCAGCGCTCAGCCCTCGCAACACTCCGTCGAGAAATCGCCGCAGAAAAAAAACTTGTTCATCGCCATCTTCTCTCTCGGGCCGACCTGGCAAAAGAACAAGCCCGCACACGAGCAGGCGCATTTCAAAGAGCATAGCGCCAATCTGCAACGGTTGAGGGCTGAGAAAAAAATCCTGCTGGGCGCACGCTATGCCGACAAGGGCATGATCATTCTGTCTGCTGCAGATGAGCCTGAAGCGCGTGCGTGGTTGGAGAGTGACCCCATGATTGTCAACAGTGTTTTCACACTCGAGCTTTACCCCTTCCAGCCTTTCTACTATGGCAGCATCGAAAAAGAATAATGTTGAACGGAAATGCCGCGTACTTCGTCCTGTCATCAACACAGATGAGGCGCATGCCCACATACGTTGCCGTTGAAATCACCGTGAAAGATGCCGCGACTTACGGGCGTTACAAAATAACTCGCGCCGCCCTCGATTGCGACTTATGGCCGTCGCTACATAGTGCGCGGCGGCAAAACGGAAACGCTCGAAGGTTCGTGGCTTCCTTCGCGCTTTGTGATTCTCGAATTTCCCGATGCGCAACAAGCGCGCGCGTGGTGGGAATCGCCCGAGTATGCACCCGCCAAAGCCCTGCAGCAAGCCAGCGCAAGCACGGAAATGATTCTTGTGGAAGGGGTTTGAAAACGTTCAGCCGCGGCTTGCCGTGGCTAAACGAACAGCCCGATGTAATCTTAATACAACGGCCAAGCCGTTGCAATGCATGTTGATCAAAATGGAGAAACCATGAGAATAACCAAGCCGTCACTCAAAACCTTCTTTGGCCTCGTATGCCTGCTCTTCGTTCACACAACGATTGCTTTTGCGCAGTCGAAAAAGCCGCTTGCGCTCGAAGATTTTTTTGCCTCCACAAAATTCGCGAGCAAAACTTTTCAAGGCGGGCAATGGGCCGATAAAGGCCCGGTCATCACGTTCGTGAAACCCGATGGCTCGGGCGGAACGGATTTGATCAGCTTCGATCTCGAACGCGATCAACAAACCGTTTTGGTGGAAGGTGCAAAGCTGCATGCCAGTGACGTGAATCGTCGCATCGCGATTCAGAGTTATACGTTCAGCGCGGACCGCAGCCGCTTGCTAATTTACACCGACTCCGCGCCGGTGTGGCGGTTGCCCACGAAGGGCTTTTATTATTTGTATGATTTCGCCGCGCAAAAACTCACGCCGATCAGCAGCCGCGAGAAAGGCTATCAAATGTTTGCGAAACTCAGCGCGAACGGCAAGCACGTCGCGTTTGTGCGCGATCGTAATTTGTTCGCGGTGGAATTGGCGAGTATGAAAGAAACGCAGCTCACGTTCGATGGCGCCGAGGGCACGATCATCAACGGAACAACAGATTGGGTTTATGAAGAAGAGTTTGGATTGCGCGATGGTTGGGCATGGAGTCCCGATGGCCGCTATCTCGCTTTCTTGCAGCTTGATGAATCAAAGACCAGTGATTTTGTGATAGCCGATTTGCAAGGCGAACGGCCCGAGCTTAAACGCTTTCGCTTTCCGCGCGCCGGCGAAGCGAACAGCGAGATTCGCGTCGGCGTGATCGACATCGCCACCGGCAAGCCGCAATACTTCGCCACCGGCAATTGGCACGAAGACAACGAAGCGCATGAATACATTCCGCGCATGGGCTGGACGCCCGCGATCAACGGCAAACATTATGTGTGGATGCTGCGCATGAATCGCGAGCAGAATCACGTGTCGTTGTTGCACGGCGATCCCGCAAACGTTCAGCTCAAAACTATTTTTGATGATAAAGAAAGCACGTGGGTGGAACCGTTCGATCCGTTTGGCGGCAATCCCAAACTCGTTTATCTCGAAGACGGCAAACACGTGCTCTATCAAAGCGAGCGCGACGGCTACAATCATTTGTACCTCTACAAAACCGAAGGCGGGCCGGCGCAACAAATCACGCGCGGCGCGTGGGAAGTGACTGCGTTTCATGGTTATGATGCGAAGAGCAAACAATTTTATTTCAGCGCGAATGCCGAGGCTCCGCGCGAGACGCATTTATATCGCGTCGCCTTCGATCCGAATAAATCTTCGAACGCGGCTGCGCCGGTGAAAATCACGAAGGAAAAAGGCACGCACAACATCAATTGGTCGAAAGACTGGCGCTATTACATCGACACGTATTCCAATCGCCATACACCGCCGGTGACGCGCTTGCACAGAGCTGACGGCGCGCTCGTGAAATTTCTCGAAGACAATGCTGCGCTGATGCGCACGCTCACGGAATACGATTTTCCCAAAGCGGAATTTCTCACCCTGCCCGGCGCGGATAACAACACGCTGCATGCCTACATCATCAAGCCCACGAATTTCGATCCCTCGCGCAATTATCCTTTGCTGATGTACACGTATGGCGGTCCGGCCGCGCAGAACGTGACGGATTCGTGGGACGCGTTCTTTGGATTTTTTCATGCGTATCTCGCGCAGCAACATCAAGTCATTATCGCGTGCGTAGATAATCGCGGCGCAGCGGGTTACGGCAAAGCGTTCGAGAGCGCGGTATACAAAAATATGGGCACGGTCGAAGCGCGCGACCAAATCGCCGCGGCGAAATATTTCGGCGCGCTGCCGTATATTGATGAAAAGCGCATCGGTATTTGGGGCTGGAGCTACGGCGGCTATAACACGCTGATGGCAATGACGAAATATGACGGCCCGCAAGTGTTCAAGCTCGGCATCTCCATCGCGCCCGGCGGCGATTGGGATATGTACGATACGATTTACACCGAGCGTTACATGTCCACGCCACAAAAAAATCCGCAGGGCTACAAAGAAGGCTCGCCGCTGAATTTCGTTGCGAACCTGCGCGATGAGCAAGAGCTGCTGATCGTTCACGGCGATCAAGACGACAACGTGCATTTCATCAACACGCTGCACTTGCTCAGAGAATTGCAAAAGAACAAAAAGCGTTTTCAGTTCATGCTCTATCCCGGCGGCAACCACAGCTTGCAAGGCACCGGCAATCCGTTTGTGTTCTTGCATCTGTTCGAAACGCTGACGGAGTTTGTGCAAGAGAATTTGTGAAATCCGGAAACGAGTCACGGCCTGAAAATCTCTGTAAGCGGATTTGATAAGTAAGCGGATGAAGCCAGATGCCTTATCCGCTTACTTGTGAAATCCGCTTACAAAAGCTTTGCTTTAAAAGTTGAAGAGTGCAGAGATGAAGAGTAATTCTTTCAACAAAACATTCATCATTATCTCGGCGGCGCTTTTCGCATTTGCTTTCACGCAATCATCGCTTGCGCAAGATTGGCCGCAATGGCGCGGCCCGAATCGTGACGGACTTGTGCCCGCTGCGCATGCGCCCACATCGTGGCCCGATTCATTGCGCCGCGTTTGGCGAGTTGAGATCGGTGAAGGCTACTCGTCGCCAGTCGTTGCCAATGGCCGCGTGTTCGTTCACAGCCGCCGTGATCCTGAGGAGATTGTTAGCGCGCTTCATCTCGCGAGCGGAAAAACTCTGTGGCAACAAAAGTATCCTGCCTCGTTTGAAAAAAATCGCTACGCCACGCAAATGGCAAAAGGCCCGAATGCCACGCCGCTCGTTGCGGGCAATCGCCTCTTCACGCTCGGCGTCACCGGCGTGCTTACGGCATGGGACATTGCCACCGGTCGCCAACTTTGGCGCAATGATTATTCCAAAACTGTTGAGACTTCGAAACTCTTTTGTGGAACTTCCGCTTCGCCGCTGTTGCACGATAATCGCATTGTCGTGCAAATTGGCAGCGACATTCACGGTGGAAAAATTTTATCGCTCGATCCCGCGAACGGCGCAACCAAATGGGAATGGCGCGGACATGGGCCAGGCTACGCTTCGCCGGTGGTTTTCAATATTGCAGGCACGGCGCAAATCGTGACGATGACGGATAGTTCGATCGTCGGCCTTGACGCAAAAACCGGAAAGCAACTTTGGTACGTGCCGTTTCTCGATGAATGGCATGAAAACATCGCAACGCCCGTGTGGACCGGCTCGCTTCTCATCGTCTCCGGCACGCGCCAGGGCACGCATGCTTATGCGCTCACACAAAACAACGGCAAGTGGCAAGCGAACGAAGTGTGGAAGAACAACGAAGTCGCGATGTATATGAGCTCGCCCGTGTTGGGCGATGGTTTGATCTACGGCCATTCCGTGCGGCAAAAAGGCCAGTTCGTTGCGCTTGATCCAAAAACCGGCGCGCTGCGTTGGGCCACAACCGGACGTGAAGGCTGGCACGCCTCGGTGTTGCTCACGCCGCAGCATGTGCTTTATCTCACCAACGGCGCGGAACTCATCGTCGCGCGGCGCAATACTTCTTCATTTGAAATCGAGCAACGCTATCACGTTGCCGAGGGCGAAACGTTTGCAATGCCTGTGCTGCTCGGGCCAGACGTGCTCGTGCGCGATGTCAAGGGGTTGATTCGATTGGCTGCGGTGAGATAAGGCCATTGTAGTTCAAAAGTTAGAGAAAAGCTGGCTTTTTAAGCTCCAACGGATTGAATAACCCAGCGGATTTTTCACAGTTGGGTTCTTTAGTCTGTTGGAAAATTTTTATCAAAGTTTTTTGCTGCTCGCGAGGGCTTCAGCTTTCAGCTTGTCTAATAAGCTGGCGCAGTTTTTTACGGAGCGAAAACATATGAAAATCTTTTGCGCGTTGTTTCTCGTTACGGTCAATACCGTTTTTTCTCAAATCGCGCAGCCGCTTCAAATCCCAAAAGCAAACGCGCCGGTTATTGATGGCAAACTCGGCGAAGGCGAGTGGAAAAGTGCGCTCAAACAAGAACTCGCGGGCGGAGGTGAGTTGCATTTGCAACACGATGGCGAGTTTCTTTATATCGGCGTGCGCGGCACGAGCCATGGTTGGGGTCACCTTTACGTCATCGATGCCGATACCGTGTTCGTGCATCATGCTTCTGCAGCATTGGGAACCGCAACCTATTTGCAAAAAGGCGAGCTGTGGCTGCCGCAGCAAAAGTTCGCGTGGGAATTGCGCGAGCGCAGCTTGACTCCGCAAGTGGAAGCAGCGCGCGCGGCCTATCTCAAATCCCATGACTGGCTTGCAAACAACATGAACATGGGAACGCCAGGCGTGCTTGAATTTAAAATTAGCCGCAGATTTTTACAGGGGGAAAGTGTGTCTCTCGCCCTCGCGTTTGCAAGCGATCCGGCTGCGCCGCAATATTGGCCGAAAACATTGGCGGATGATTGCCTCAAAAAAGATTTGATTTTCGGCAGCGCGCCGGTCGATCTCAAATTCAATCTCGCCAGTTGGGCGAAAGTGCAGTTGCAGAGCCAATAAAGTGTTGCACACCTTCAGGCTCTTTATAGTTGAATCGTTGCAAGAAAGCAAAGATTTTTCCCAACGAATTGAAAAACCCAACTGATTCAGTTCTCTCATCCGTTGGGTTTTTCAATCCGTTGGAAATTTCTCTTTTGGTTCCGGCTTGTCCGGCTTATGCGAATTAAAGAATCAAAATCAGAATAAAATTTTGAAAGTTTTTCTCGGCGACACTCGATGGCTTCGGCGAATTTCAGTGGCAAGCTTTTCCCGCCGAGTTTCACCGAACAAACTTTTTATCTTTGAAGATTAAGCTCGCGCATGTTCAGCTACGACTCAGATTGAATTGTCGAGCGCAATATTCAAATTTTCCCTGCTTTTTGAAATCTGCGAAGCGCTTTAAGTCAGCTAACTCGAAGGGGCCACCTTGAGAAACAAGCGAAGAAGAACCGTAGGTGGAGCAGTGGCGAAACAAAAAAGTAGATTCGACGCAACATGCTTCTTCAGGAGATGCGCACGAGGTTGTGCGGCACTAACGCTGAAGTTACTATCCGCGCAAAACTTGTTAGGCATTTCATAATTTCTGCAATCAAGGTGCATTTCAACAGGAAGAATTCAAGCGTATGCTAAATCTTCATCTACAAACTGCCTATCGCAATCTTAGCAAACACAAAATTTTTACTGCCATCAATATCAGTGGCCTGGCCGTCGGATTGGCAAGCTGTTTATTGATTGCCAACTTTCTGAGCCATGAATTGTCATTCGATCGTTTTCATCAAGAAGCACCTCATATCTACAGAATCAATACCATTTTTACCGATAACTCCGGAACGATCACCAAAATGGCGAATACACCACCGGCGCTGGTACCCGGCATCAGGGGTGCATTCCCTGAGATTAAAAAATCTACCCAATTGCGATATGCGCAGCGCGCGCTGCTGGAAAATGGCGAACGGCGTTTCTATGAAAACCATGGATTTTATGCCGACTCTTTGTTTCTGGAGATTTTCAGCTTCCCATTGCAAGCGGGCAATCAAGACATCGCACTCGATCAGCCCAATTCTGTTGTGATCACCCAGGAAATGGCCTCGAAGTATTTTGGGCAAGAGGATCCGATGGGGAAAACACTCATCATGAATAATGACGTTCCCTTAAAGGTGACCGGTATTCTGGAAGCAATACCGAGCGCTTCACATCTGCAATTCGATTTTCTCGTGTCATTTTCCACTTATCAAGTCCCGGCGGGCTATCTCTCCGATTTATCAAGTTGGAGTTGGGTGGGATTTCTCAGTTATGTGCTCTTGCATGATGGCGCAAACCCCATTGCCCTTCAGGATAAACTCGATCAACTGTATCGGGAAAGGAATCCGGGAGTTGATAATCCATATCGAAATTATGTTCAATCCCTGGAAGACATCTATCTGGGTTCGGCTGATTTGGTTGACGATTTGGCAAGCGGCCTGCAGGCGGGAAATCAATTCACGATTTATACGCTGGGGATCGTTGCGCTGCTGATCCTGCTCATCGCGAGTTTTAACTTTATGAATCTATCCATTGCCGTTTCAGTGAGCCGCGGCAAGGAGGTGGGTTTGAGAAAAATATTAGGCGCAGAGAAAGGCAGTTTGGTAGCGCAGTTGTTGACTGAGTCTGCGGTGTTGGGTTTCATCAGCCTGATGTTTGCTTATCTGCTCAGCTTGTTTGCCTTCGAATATTTCCAGGGTCTCATGGAGTGGAATTTCACAATTGACTGGACGCAGGCTTTGCAATCACTGCCTTTTGCAATAGCCGTCACGCTTTTGATCGGAATCGTGGCGGGTCTTTATCCTGCTTTGTTGCTCTCGAGCCACAAAGCCGTGGCAGCGTTGAAGCAAAATGTCAAAAATAGCATGAGCACTGGTTCTCATTTAAGAAAAATTCTGATCGCTTTGCAGTTCTGTATTTCCTTTGCGCTCATTGCGGCTACAATTGTCATCACCAGGCAGTTTGCCTATCTCTCGGATCAGCGGCTTGGATTTGACAAGGAAAATGTCGTGGTGATCAAGCTGCTTCCTCAAGACATGACGCGGTATTATGAGACGTTTAAAGATAGACTTCTACAAAATAGTCATATCATTAGCGTCAGCCGCAGCGAGCGAACGATGGGCGAGCCCTGGCCGGTGAATATGATACTGGTCGACGGACGGGATGAGTCCGAGAGCAAGCAAATGCGGGGGAACCAGGTCGGGTACGATTTCCTCGAGACGATGGGTATCACGCTAAAAGAAGGTCGATCATTTTCCCAAGCGTTTGGCAGTGATCCGACTGAAAGCGTCATGATCAATGAAAAGGCCGTTGAATATTTGGGCTTGAAGGATCCCATTGGCAAAAAAGTGCATTACTTCTCCTCTGCCGGCCCGCGCACCATTATTGGCGTGGTTGAGGATTTCAACTTTTTATCACTCCACCATGAAATCTCCCCCATGGCTTTGATCATGCCGTTTGTTGATATCGAATATCTTTTCGTGCGTGTTGGCCCCGGGAATATTGCAGAGAAAATTGCCGCCGTGCAAAATATTTGGGAGCAAACCAACCCAGGCGTGCCCTTGGAATACCGTTTTATGGATGATCATTTGAACCAACTCTATCATAATGAGCAGAAACTTTCTTATTTGATTAGCGGCTTTTCGGGATTGACCATCGTGCTGGCTTGTCTGGGCCTGTATGGGTTGATGGCTTTCACTTTAAACCAGCGCCGAAAAGAAATGGGCATCAGAAAAATTCTTGGCGCTTCGATTTCTTCCTTGCTGCTGCGGTTTTCACGCCAATATATTTTTCTCATTGGCGTTGCCTCCCTGATCGCCGTTCCGGCTATCCAATACGTGCTCAACCTCTGGCTAGAGAGTTTTGCCTATCGGATTGAAATCAGTTGGTGGATCTACTTCCTATCCATGCTGGCTTTGATCGTCATCGCCCTTTTTACAATTAGCCATCAGGCCGTAAGCGCGGCAATGGTTAATCCGGTGAATGTTTTGAAGGATGAATGAGTTTTCAATCTACACCATGATCAAAAAATTTTTAGCACTCAACCTGTTTTACTGCATGTGCGCCATGGCGCAATCGCCCGTTCTATGGAACGGTCTGCCGCGTGGCCCATACGAAATCGGCTTCAAGTTCGAGCGGCAATTCGATCACGCACGGCCGTATCAAAATCAAAATGACGAACACGCTAAATCTGTTGCTCATCGCGGGCGGCCGATGCAAATGTTCATTTGGTATCCGGCGGAAGCGAGTAGAAACACGAAGCCGATACGTTATGAAGAATATTTGTATTTGAACGATACCGATTCCGAGCCGTGGCAATGGCGCGAAGAACGCAAGCTGGCCGTGTTGCAAAACTATGCGCAAGAGTTGGAGCCATTTGGCGGCAACCTGCAACCATTGCTCGCGACCGCAACTGCGGCGATCAAAAATGCAAAAGTTGCGAAGGGTAATTTTCCTCTCGTCATCTTCGGCGCAGGCGGCGGCACCGGCGGACATGTTTACTCGGTGCTCTGCGAATATCTCGCGAGTTACGGCTATGTTGCCATCGCGCACACCGCGTTGGGATTGCAGAAAGGCGAACGCTGGCCGTTTGACATGCGCGGCATTGAAACGCAAATGCGTGATTTGAATTTTATTCTCAACTACGCTCATCGCTTGCCCAATGTTGACGCGGGCAAACTCGCACTCGCTTCGTGGAGCGTGGGCGGCGTTGCGCAAGCGTTGCTGCAAATGCAAAACAACGAGGTCGATGCCGTTCTCAGCCTCGATGCCGCGACCGGCTACGAATACGGCCGCGATTTGCTACGGCAATCGCCGTGGTTTGATCTGAAAAAGATGAATGTGCCCTATCTGCACATGCACGGCGAGCTGCCGCCGCGTTACAACGTGCCTAAGAATTTCGAGTATTATGATAGCTTGGCCGTTGCCGAATCCTATCTGCTCTCTTTCAAAAAACTCTTGCATGCGGATTTTACTGCAAGCTACGGCATCGTATCGCACACGCTGGCAAAGAATGAGCGCAGTGCAGAGGCCATTGCGAGCTACAAAATCGTTTGTCAATATGCTTTGAACTTTTTGAATGCTTATTTGAAGGACGATGAACGCGCAAAAGAATTTTTGCGCCAGACGCCGTCATCGCTCGGTTTAACCGAAGTGTTGAGTGAAGTCAAAATGAAAATAGAAAAGTGATGCGATATGAAAACAAGAATAAAAATCCTTTGGCAGCGTTACGGTTTTGCGACCATGGTATTGCTCGGATTCTGGAACGAAGTGCATGCGCAAACAACGCAACGTTACGCTCAAGCTATCGCCGCGAGCCGCGAGGCCGTTCGCGCGATGATGCAAAGCTCAAAAGCTCCCGGCGTGAGCGTGGCCGTTGCGCTGAACGGCGAAATCGTTTGGAGCGAGGCTTTCGGTTTTGCCGACCTCGAAAAAAAAGTGCGCGCAACAACGGAAACGCGTTTCGGTTTGGGAAGCGTTTCGAAATCTTTCACGGGCGTGCTAGCCGCGCGGTTGATGGAAGAAGGCCTAATCGATCTCGATGCGCCCATAGAAAAATATCTTCCGCAGTTTCCGCACAAAAACATGTCCGCGCGTTTGATCATTGCCCACCTCAGCGGCTTGAATGACGAATACAATGACGCGCATTATTACGACACACGACGCTTGACGGCTGCCGTAGCCTTGCAAGAAATTCTCGCCACGAACACATTGCAATATCCGCCGCGCACGCGTTTCGCTTACACCACGAGCAACTACACCATCGTCGCAGCAATTGTCGAGCATGCAAGCGGAGCTGATTTTCCAACGGCAATGACGCAGTATGTTTTGCAACCGCTCGGGTTGCAGCATACCTTGTTTAATGATCCCTCGTCGCTGCCCGCGCAAGCTGCAAAGTTTTACGTTAAAAATTTCTTTCGCGTGGCCGAAGCCCCGGCGTTTGATCCGAGCTTCAAATTGGCGGGCGCGGGCTTGCTCTCAACTGCTGCGGATGTAGCGAGGTTCGGCGCTGCTTTGTTGCGCGAGGGTTTTCTCAAACCGAGCACGCGCGCTGAAATTTTTCGCGCCCTCAAAACTTCTGCAGGCGAGGAGACGAATTACGCTTTGGGTTGGTATATCGAAAAAGACGATAACTGCCGGCGCATTTATCAACACGGCGGCGGCGGACCCGGCATGGCCGCTCATCTTCGCCTCTATCCGCAAGAAAACTTCGTGGTCGCGATTCTTTCGAATTTGACCGGCGCGCCGGTAGACGGAAAAGTCGCGGAGAAAGTGAGCGAGGCGTTTCTCAACAGCAAACACTAGCGTATGATGAAGAATCTCGAAACGAAAAATTTGCTGCCGATGCTGGTGCTGTTTATCGCCAACCCGGCAACGCATCAAATCACGATACTCGATATTGCCGCACGCAAGCAGAGCGAGATCATATCCACCGGCAAAACTCCAGACGGCATTGCCTGGTCAAACCAAGTATCGAACTCTCCATCTCTTGACCGCGAATAGACGCGAACCAACGCGAATGAAAAGAGTTGGCGTTGACTCGCGGTTTCAAAAAAGGGAAAATCATGCTTCGATCCCTCTTCATGTTGCTCTGCATTTGCCTCGTTTTTGTTGATCATAGCAAATGGGAAGAGCGGCCCGACTTCGCGAAATATTTTAAAGAAGCCGGAGTCGAAGGGGCTTTTCTGCTTTATGATTTGAAGAATGACAAGTACCTTGCATACAATTCCGAACGTTTGCAGCAAGGCTACGCGCCGGCTTCGACTTTCAAAATTCTAAACTCCCTCATCGCGCTCGAAACCGGCGTGATTGGCGATGAAAATGAAATTTTGAAATGGGACGGCGCAGTTCGCGAGGTGGCTGCGTGGAACCAAGATCACAACATGCGCTCGGCAATGAAGTATTCTGCCGTGTGGTTTTATCAAGAACTGGCGCGGCGTATCGGCGAGGAACGCATGCAGTATTATGTGGATCTCGTCGATTATGGCAACAAGAACATCAGCGGCGGCATCGACATGTTCTGGCTCACCGGCGATTTGCGCATCACGCCGCGCGAGCAAATCCAATTGTTGGTGCGTCTCCATCAAAACCAATTGCCGTTTTCGCAGCGCGCGATGAATATTGTCAAAGATATTTTGATTTTTGAAACGGGCGGCGATTACGTTCTGCGCGCGAAAACCGGCTGGGCGAATCGCGTCGGCTGGTTTGTCGGCTATGTGGAGCGCGGTGACAACGCCTATTTCTTTGCCAACAGCGTTGTCATTATGAAGCCGGGCGATGAAAAGGCGCGGATTACCATCGTGAAAACCCTCTTGCGGGATTTGAGGATGCTTTGACGATCGCATGATTGGCGTTGAACGATGTTTGAAAAATGTGCACTTTCCACAGGGATCATAAACATGTTGTCACACAAATGAGCGGCGCAAAGCCAACTCTTCACCTTAATCTCGGGAGCGATCAACCTATGAGAAGCTTGCCACGTGTATTACTTTTCATCGCCATGCCATTCCTGTTTGCGGGCCATGTTGCTGCAAGCACTCCGTCCAAAGACGCCAATTGGCCGCAATGGCGGGGCTCGGAGGGCACGGGAGTTTCTGCTGAAACCAATCTGCCAATGGAATGGAGCATCAGTAAGAACATCAAATGGAAAGCGCCGCTTTCCGGCAGCGGCAATTCTTCGCCGATCATCTGGGGCAACCGGATTTTTCTCACTGCGGAGATCGAGGGCGAAGTCGTCCCGGGCGCGCAGGCGGTCAAACACGTGCTCGAAGGCCAGGACTACAAACATCCCGATGCCGTGGCCGCGGATCGCCATCACACGTTCAAGTTGATCTGCCTCGATCGCGATTCCGGAAAACTGCTTTGGGAACGGATTGCATACGAGGGCACGGTCTTCGATGATCGCCATCGCAAGAGCAGCCATGCTTCACCGACACCGGCGACCGACGGCAAATATGTTTTTGCCTACTTCGGCACCGAAGGCTTGTACTGCTATGATTTCAACGGCAAGCAAATTTGGAAAGCCATGCCCGGTGAGATCGCGACGCTGGGTATGGGCACGGCGACTTCGCCGGTGCTATTCGAGAACCTCGTCATTCTGCAGTGCGACGAAGACAACGGTGAAAAATCCTTCATCGTTGCATACGATAAGAAGTCCGGCAAAGAAGCCTGGCGCGTGCCGCGCAAAGTGCAAGTGAGTTGGACCACGCCTCTGCTCGTACGCGACGCGCAGCGTGCGCAGTTGATCACCAGCGGCAACGAGTTCATCATTTCGTATGACCCGAAAACCGGCAAAGAATGGTGGCGCACGAAGGGACATGGCAGCAACGCGATCGCAACGCCGGTAACGGGTCACGGCTTGGTGATCGTCTCCGCAGGTTATCCGCTCAAAAGAATGCTTGCCGTCAAGCTCGGCGCCTCCGGTGAGCTGGATAGCCTCGATACGAATATCGTTTGGCGTTACAATAAAGGCATCGCTTACGTGCCTTCAGGAATTTTGTACGGCGATTACATGTATGTCATGACGGATCGCGGCATTCTCACCTGTCTCGATGCCAAAACCGGCAAGGTGATTTATGAAGGTGCGCGCTTGCCGATTCCCGCCACGTTTACCGCCTCGCCGGTGGCGGTTGATGGAAAAATTTTAATGACCAGCGAAGACGGCGATACGTTCGTCATCAAAGCCGGACCACAGCATGAAGTGCTTGTAACAAATTCCATCGAAGAGCCGGTGTTTGCCTCGCCGGCAATTTCAAGTGGAATGATCTTCATTCGCGGGGCAAGGCATTTGTACTGTATCGGCAAAATGTAAAGACAAGACCTTTGGGCAAAACAATTGAGCTTGAATCAAGCCTCGCCCGGTTTGCCCGCAATCGTCTTATATTTTGCTTTCATGATTGGTTTGGCGATTTTTTTCACGATTGGAGAGCAAAGATGAAATCAAGAACCATACTTTTCAATCTGGTATTGCTGTTTGGCGCCTTCTGCTTTGCGTCAGACAAGCCCAATTTTAGCGGCACATGGATGCTGGACAAAGACAGAAGCTTTAGCAATCCCGCCGGACTCGAGCAGACCATGACCATCACTCACGAAAATGATCAGGTCAAGCTCACCGGCAAACAAAAGACCACGCGCGGCGGCGAAGTCGATCTCAACGAGAGTTATACATTGGATGGCAAACAAACCGATTTTACGCCGCCAAATCCACCGAATGCAAAAGGCACGCGCAAAGCCTCATGGCTTCCCAACAACAAAGGAATTCTCGTTGAAGATGAGATTATCTCGACTTCTCCGGAAGGCCAGGAGGTGAAGCAGCAGATCACCCGCAAATGGCAACTATCACCTGATGGCAGCATGCTGACGGTTGATTATTACTTTGACGGGCCGCGCGGCTCGTTCGAAGGCAAACGCGTTTTTGTGAGGGAAAAAGAATAGTGGCAAGAAAATCCGGAGCATTATTCAAATTTTTTCTTTCAGTTTTTTCGAAGCACTGGCGCTGAAAGCTCCTGAGCAGAGCATGGCCGGTGTCAAGCGTTTTTTTTCAAAAGGGCTTGCAGAGTAAACTTCAATTGCGCGATTCCGGCAAAGCCAGCTTGATCCGGATGCAGTTGAAATGCGAAGCAACCGCATTGCCAGGCTCTCGCGCCTAGTCGCCTCGCAGTCAACCCAGCAACGGCTCAGATCAAAGAAATGACGTTCGGCGTCAACGATCGCGTTCGCGTTCATCTCAATGATCATCTGCTCTATGCGGGCGACGATGATGTTGTCTCGCGCGATTATCGCTTCTCGGGTGCCATCAGTTTTCCGGATGCGCTCAATTTACCGTTGAAAAAGGCCGCGATGAGCTGTTCCTGGCAGTCTCGAAAATCTAGAGAGCTGGGGCGTTGTTGCGGCAAGATCTCAACGCCGGCGATAAAGTGATTTGGCTCGGGCTGTCTGCTATGATTGAAACATTTAAGTATGACTATCACTCGCCTATCGGGCCGATCGAAATTATTGGCAGCGGCAAGGGCGTATCGTCCCTTCTCTTCGTTAATCGCGAGGAAAAATCAACCGTTGTTCCGGCATGTTTACACGATTGCGTTCAACAACTGGATGAATACTTCAACGGCACGCGCCGGGAATTCGCGCTCACGCTGGACTTGCGAGGCACCAGCTTTCAAAAACGTGTCTGGCAAGAGCTGCTGACCATCCCTTTTGGCAAAACCGTTTCATATGCGGATATGGCGCTTGCGCTCGGCAATCGCAAAAGCATTCGCGCAGTGGGAGGCGCGAACGGGAAAAATCCCATTTGTATCATCGTGCCGTGCCATCGTGTGATCGGTTCAAATGGCAGCCTGATTGGTTATGGCGGCGGGTTGTGGCGCAAAGAATGGCTTTTGAAATTTGAAAATGGCGCAGGGCAAACAAATCTCTTCGAGAGTGTTCAGGCCGAAACCGAAAAGCATCGCATCCTTCGGTGAACGCATCACACTGCTGTTTCTGGAGGCTACAAAGCTACGGCAAACCTGCATTCTTATCTCCGGGAAGAATCGTGCCGGATGGCTGCAGTGAGATAATTTTCAATCTCGCCGCCGCAGACGCCGCCATTGCGAAAATATGGTCGAGATGCAACCACAAAGCCTCTTTGCCGGCCAAATGCCGCGCTTGCCATCGGCGAAGCGCATGTGATGGCAAAACACTTCTCGCGAAAAATCGTCTATCGAATTCTTACAAGACAAACGAGTAATATTTCTTGATATTTTGGAAATAACTTATATTCCTTTCCACCACCAAGCAGAAGAGGCATGATGTCAAAAAAACATAATTCGTTTGCGAGTGTTTGCCTGCTTTTGTTGAGCTTCATGATGCCAGACACAAAACCGACCGTGGCGGATCTGGCCTGGCTGACGGGCTGCTGGGATGGCAGCAGCGCCAAGCGGGAATATTCCGAACAATGGATGAAACCTTCCGGGCAAACACTGCTCGGCATGAGCCGCACGGTCGTGAACGGTAAAACTGTAGCTTTTGAATTCCTCCAAATTCGGGAACAAGAGGGCGAAATTTATTATATCGCAAAACCCTCTGGACAAGCCGAAGCTTCGTTCAAGCTGATCAAGTATGGCAAACAGGAGGCCGTCTTCGAAAATCCCGAGCATGATTTCCCCCAACGCATCATCTATCGTCTGGCCGGAGATGATTCACTTGCCGCAGTCATTGAGGGGATGAGTAACGGCAAAATGAAAAAAATCGAATTTCCCATGAAACGCATCGTGTGTGATTGACAAAGTTTGTCAGATCGCGCATTGCTTTTCTTGATTTGAGAAGGCCGCCCATCACTTTTACAAATTTGCTTCTCGAAAAATAACAACAACCATGGATCAACTGGTATGAATTGCGGTGATATGCCCGCCGAAGACTTCCGTCAATATGGCCATCAGCTTGTTGATTGGATTGCCGACTACTTGAAGGAGATTGGCCAACACCCGGTGTTTCCCAACCTCCCACCGGGTGAAATTCGGCGCATGCTGCCCGCCGCTCCTCCGCAGCGCGGTGAAGCAATGACTGAGATTCTCGCGGACATTGATCGCGTCATCATGCCGGGCATGACGCATTGGAATCATCCGCGTTTCTTTGCGTATTTTACCTCGTCCGGCAGCGGCCCCGGCATTCTCGGTGATTTGCTGGCGACCGCCTTCAACATAAATGGCATGTTGTGGCAATCCTGCCCTTCGGCAACCGAGCTTGAGGAAGTCACGCTGGCCTGGTTGCGACAAATGCTAAACATGCCGGAGAATTTCTGGGGAATCATTTATGATGGCGCTTCGACCAGCACGTTACATGCGCTCGCAGCAGCACGCGAGCAATATGCCGATTTACAAATTCGCGATCACGGCATGTTCGGGCGAGGTGCCCTGCCGCGGCTGCGGCTTTACGTTTCCGAATACACGCATTCCTCAATCGATAAAGCTGCCTTGCTCATTGGCGTCGGCATGGCAGGCATTCGCCGCATTCCGGTGGATGAAGAATTTCGCATGTCGCCGGAGGCACTGGCCGCTGCGATTGCCGAAGATCGCCGCGCCGGTTGGCTGCCGTTCTGTGCAGTAGCGACAGTCGGCACCACCTCCTGCACGAGCATTGATCCGATTCCACAAATCGCGGCGATCTGCAACCGCGAACATGTTTGGTTGCATATCGATGCGGCGCATGGCGGTATCGCGGCGATTGTGCCGGAGATGCGGCATCTGCTTGCCGGTTGTGAAAACGCGGACTCGTTGGTTGTGAATCCGCACAAATGGATGTTTGTGCCCATGGGGCTAAGCGTGCTCTACACACGCAAGCCCGAGGTTTTACGCCGCGCGTTTAGCCTGGTGCCGGAATATTTGCGTACTGCGCAAGGCGAAGAGGCGACGAATTACATGGATTACGGTATTCCATTGGGCCGGCGTTTTCGCGCCTTGAAGCTCTGGTTTGTCATGCGATATTTCGGAGTCGAAGGCCTTATTGCGCGTGTGCGCGAACACCTCCGGCTCGCGCAGCTTTTTGCAAAATGGATCGACGAACATCCAGACTTCGAACGGCTCGCGCCCGTGACGATGAGCACAATCTGTTTTCGTGCACATCCGCACGGCACAAATGACGATGCCGCGTTGAATCGGCTCAATGAAAAACTCATGCGCGCCGTCAATCAAACCGGCGAAATATTCTTGTCTCACACAAAATTGCGCGATCGTTTTGCCCTGCGGCTCGTCATCAGCCACCTGCGCGTCACCGAATCCGATGTCGCCAAAACTTGGGAGATTTTGCAAGAACAGCAAAACTCCATTCTCAAGCGCCTTTCTCCCTTGGCTCTGAATCAATTCCTTTCCAATTGAACGAACCTAGCAGAATTCTGTCACTAAATCAAAAGAACGAGCCTGTACCGATCCGGACGGTAAAAGCCCGTGATCTGACGTATGACGTCATGGTATTCTTGCTGCGGACAGACTTACTAAATGCAATTCCGTGAAAACATCGTTTTCGTTACTTATCGTAAGGCACCGGACTTGACGCAGAATGATACCGCCGCATGGTCGCTTTTGTTTTGGGCGGAGATTTCAGCCATGCGATCATCAAGCGCCCGCAAACCGGCGATTTTCGCGTGTAATCCGATTTTGGTGGAACGCATCACAGCGAGACGCCGCCGCCAGAATTGATCAAACAAGTGGAAAACATTCTGCCTAAAATGAATCACCCTCTTCTCTACGCGCGCGTCAACGGCGTTGTACGTAACGGCGGTTTTATCTTGATGGAATTAGAGTTGATCGAGCTGCAATTATTTTGGGATTTGCACACGCCGGCGCCTCAACGATTTGCTTCCGCAAGCGCGGCACTTTTATAGTCGATCATAAAACCCTAGGAGAAATTCGCTATGAAGACCACGATCATCCTTCTTTTCCTGCTGGCAGCATCCTTTTGTTTTGCACAAAACTCCGAACAAACAGCGGCGAATCCGCCCTGGCAAATGACAATCTCCCCGCAAAATGAGCCTGGGGATGCGCTGCAGGTCTCCGGCACGGTATACGGTCCGGACGGCAAAACGCCGATCGCCGGCGCAACGGTTTACGTATATCACACCGATATTCGCGGATATTATTCTCATGACAGCCGCAGCGGCAGTTCGAATCCCCGCATCAAAGGCACCATGCGCACGAATGCGGAAGGCCAATACGCCTATCGCAGCATCAGGCCCGGACCATATCCAGGCTCGCGTGTTCCGGCGCATATTCATTACCTCGTATCGGCGCCGGGTTATCGACAAAAAGTTTTCGAAATCGTTTTTGATGATGATCCGTTCGTCACGGCCGACATCCGCGCGCGTGCTAAACGAGAAAACAGTATCTATTCAATAAAAAAACTCGAACGGGACTCGCAAGGCATTTGGCGCTGTGTGCAAGATGTGCAACTGCAACGTGAATGATGGAGGCGCGTCGCGACGCCGCTCTCTTTACTGCGTGCGTCAAAACACACCTATCAAAGTTGACGCCTGAACCATCACGTCGCGCCAAGCCTCATTCCAGAACACACAAAGCCCTTTTGTGAAAAGGGCTCTGTGCTTTTTAGCATTGCATCCGGCGCTTCCTGCAATTTCTCTTCTCTCTTAGCGACTTTCAGATTGACATTCAATTCCTCATTGTCTAATTTCTGATCGTTCGTTTATCACACTTCTCTTGCAAACTGTTTATTGTCTGCGTTTAAGGAGACGATATGAAGCGATATTTTATGGCATTGGTTTTCATGCCAATCGTCATATATAGCCAGCCTTCCACCGCGCCAATACAAGAGGGTTCTCAACCCTGCTATCGAGCCGGCGAAATGATTGCGCCGGAAACGTTCGTTTATAATCGCATCGGCGAAAAAAAGCGTTTGCTCGAGCTGGCGCGTCCGGAGGTGAAAGTAATTTATCTCCTGCTTTTCGGCGGCGCGAGCGCAAGCCCGGTGGAAACTTATGGCGGCATTTGGTGCAATGACTCGTTCAACGATATGCCGATTTCAAATTACATGTATCTCAAGTATCGCGAGCGCGGCGTCGCGTTCATTGCCGTTGCCTGCCCCCCGGTTTACAGCGAGCAAGAGTATGGCTTTTCCGGTGAAACGTTTCTCGCCCAGCCTGAAACGAGCGACGCTTGGCGCCAGGCATTCGAAAATTTCGTGCAGACGACGTATGACTTGCAAAACAACCGCGTCATCCCGTTTGACAAAATTTACTTCGACCCTAAATTTCGTTTGATGTTCAATCACCATAAGCAAGCGAACGGAGTCGCGTTCTCCGATTCGGTTTTAACCTGGATGGGTAAACTCAAACCCTGCTCAGACAAACAAAGCCATTCGCTGCCCGCCATTTGGCTGCTCTCGCCGAACGGCAAAGTACTGCATGAGCCATTTGTCGGTAATCGCTATGGCGCCTCGACCCAACGCATTGTCTTCACCGTCCGTGAGGTGGAAGCCGCAGTGGAGAATATCCTGAACGCCGGTAACTGAGCCGCCATATTGAGACGATCTTGCGTTTCGCTTCGCAGGGAGAATAAAGCCTTGCCTTTCCTGCAATTTTTTCTATTTTGCCCGAATCCCGATCAGTTCATTCAACGCGAAATCTTTTGCCGGTCAAACAAAGTGGTTTTTAGCAACCAATCAAAACAATAATCTCGCCCTTCATCGTTTTGCCTTGGTGATTCCGTCATGCCTGTTTAATGAATTGCATTTTTATCCTTTATTAAGCCCGTTCATTATCAAACATTGATTTTGTCATGTATCGCGAAGATCAAGCGGTTTCTACTCTTCCGCTCCCAGCGCCGGTTGTCGGCAAAAACGTTCTGCGCAAGGAAGGCCAGGCCAAAGTCCTGGGCCAGGCGCAATATGTCGACGATCTCTCCTTCCCCGACATGCTGTTTGGCAAAACCATTCGCAGCACGATCGCGCGTGGCGTGATCAAAGAAATCAAATTCGATCCGCATTTTGACTGGTCGCAAATCACCGTCGCCGATTATCGTGATATTCCCGGCAAAAATATCGTCGCCTTGATTGAAGACGATCAACCCCTGCTTGCTGAAAAAGAAATCCTGCATCAGGATGAGCCGATTCTTTTGATCGCAGGTAAAAATCGTGAACGATTGGAAAAAGCGGCGCAGCACATTCATATTCGTTATGAAGAAAAGCCGGCAATTCTTTCCATGGAAGAAGCGATCGCGGCAGGCGAGAGCGGCGATACCGGCATGATCATTCATAAATCAGACAATGTTATTAAGAAATTTTTGATCGAACGCGGCGACCTCGATGACGGTTTTGCGCAAGCCGATACGATTGTCACAGGCACATATCGCACGGGCTTGCAGGAGCATATTTACATCGAGCCGCAAGGCATGATTGCGATTCCCGGCGCGGACGGTTCGATCACCGTGCAAGGCTCGCTGCAATGCCCCTACTACGTTCACAAGGCGCTCAAAACCCTCTTCAATTTGCCGGATGAGAAAGTTATTGTGATTCAAACCGTGACCGGCGGCGCATTCGGCGGCAAGGAAGAATATCCCAACATGATCGCCGGACACGCGGCGCTGCTGGCGCGCAAATCCGGCAAGCCGGTGAAGCTGATCTACGATCGTTCTGAAGACATTGCGGCCACGACGAAACGACATGCGGCGATTGTGCATCATAAAACCGGCGTCACGCAAGACGGCAGGCTGGTTGCGGCAGATATCGATGTGATTATGGATGGCGGCGCATATGCCACGTTGAGCGCTGTTGTGCTCTCGCGCGGGGCGATTCACGCGCTCGGGCCTTACAATTGCCCAAACGTTCGCATCCGCGCGCGGGCAATGGCGACCAACACGCCGCCGGCCGGCGCGTTTCGCGGCTTTGGCGCGCCGCAAACCTGTTTTGCTTATGAAATGCACATGAATCGCATCGCGCAAACGCTTGGCATTTCACCCCTCGAGATTCGGCAAAAAAATTTATTGCGCGAAGGCGATGTTACCGCAACCGGGCAAACCCTCAATCTCAGCGTCAGCGCGGAACAAGTGCTGGCGGCGGCAGTCAAGAATTCAAATTATCCAGCAGAATACACTGCGGCGCAAAAACAAAACGGCTCGCATAAACGCATTGGCGTGGGCTTATCCCTCTTCTTTCACGGCGCCGGCTTCACCGGCAGCGGTGAAACGCGTTTGCCCACGCGCGCCGGACTGGAATTGACCGAAGCAGGAAAAGCGCGCGTGCTCACCAGCTCGATTGAAATGGGGCAAGGCACGGAAACCATTTTCTGCCAGCTTGCCGCAGAAGCGTTGGGCGTGACTTATGATGACGTTGAATTCGCGCAACCCAACACCGCGCATGTTCCGGACAGCGGCCCGACCGTGGCCTCGCGCACGTGCATGATCGTCGGCAAAGCCTTGCAAGATGCGGCTTATATTCTCAAGAATAAACTGGAAGCTTTTGGCCGCGAAAAATGGGGCGCGCATGCGGTGGCGTTGCGCAACGGCGAATTGTGGGCGGATGGCCGAAGTATGTCAAGTTTTGCGGATCTTGCCAAAGAATATCTGGCGCGCGAGGGTAGCGTCAAAGTGTTGCACGGCTATTCTCTCCCTTCTGACATTCAATGGGATGACGCCACTTATCGCGGCGACGCATATCCCGTTTTCGGCTGGGGCGCAGATGTGGCAAAAGTCGAGGTAGATTTGGATACGTACGAAATCAAAGTGCTGGAATTCGTTTCGGCGATTGATTGCGGCAAGGCGTTGCATCCGCTTTTGCTCGAGGGCCAAATTGAAGGCGGCTCGTTGCAGGCTGTTGGTCACGCCACGATTGAAGAAGTGATTCTGCAAAACGGCAAAGTGCTCAACAATCGCATGACGAATTGCCTCATTCCAACTTCGCTGGATACACCGGAGATGCGCGTGATTTTGATCGAGAATCCCTATCCCTATGGCCCGCACGGCGCAAAGGGCGTAGGCGAATTGCCCATGGACGGCGGCGCGGCGGCTGTGGCTGCAGCCGTGTGGCAGGCGGTTGGCGTGATGCCGGAGGAAGTGCCGATTACGCCGGAGAAGTTGATGAGGTGGCAGATGATTCGGCGTTGACGCTGTTAAAATAGTCGCATTAGCTTGTTGACTCTGATCTGTTATTCGATCTACAGTGTTCAAGTATGCCCCCAAAACTTCTGATGCGCAAAGTAAGTCCGCAAAACCTACCGTTCACCTGGGTCGTTGAGTGATATTCGCACAGGACAACAATGCACGAAAGTCATATATAAGATCACTGCTGTCCGGTTTAAAGTAGTAAAACAAGCTGTGCCGCGTTGTGGGATT
>CAYWGH010000027.1:0-87227 GCA_964457925.1 uncultured Cytophagia bacterium | reverse complement strand
GAACGCGGTTTCCAGCATTTCAGAAGGATCGACGGTTTGAAACTCGCTCTGCATGACATTGGCAACCGGCGCGCTCTGCCCGCTTTGTGCCACGGCTTTGAGCAAATCGCCGCGCGTCAAAATGCCGGCCACGCGGCCATCTTCAACCACGGGAAAATCCTGCTGCGAGCCGGCGAGAATCAGCTCGATGGCGCGGGACAGCGTGTCGCGCGGCGACAGCGTTTGAAATTCGGTGAGCATCGCGCGCCGCACCGGAATGCCGCTGAGCGATGACTTCATCTGTACCATGCTGGCCTCCTGCGCCGCGCCAATCCAAACGAACAGGGCGATGAAAATCAAAAACGGGTTGTAGAACAAGCCGATCAACCCGAACAAAAACGCCATGCCCTGGCCGATGCTGGCGGCAATTTGCGTGGCGCGGGTGTATTCCATTCGTATGGCCAACAGCGCGCGCAGCACGCGGCCGCCGTCCATCGGAAAAGCCGGCAGCATGTTGAACGCCACCAGAAAAATATTGACCACCATCAGCCGCTCGAGAAACGAGCCGCCGGTCACGCTGAGCTTGCTCAACGGCTCAAAACTCGCTGTGACGTGCAGCCAGACATAAAGCGCCGCGGCGATGACGACGTTGACCGCCGGCCCGGCGAGCGCCACCCACAGTTCCTGTCTGGGATCATCCGGCATGCGCTCCAAACGCGCGACGCCGCCGATGGGCAGCAGCGTGATGTCGCGGGTTTTAATGCCGTATTTTTTGGCGGTGAGCGCATGGCCAAATTCGTGCAAAACCACGCAGCCAAATAATGCCAGAATGAATGCAATGGCGGAGAGCATCATCGTCAGGCTGGCGCCCTGCACCCAGTGCGTCAGGGCGATCCAGATGATGATGAGAAAAAACGTTGCGTGAACGTAAACACCGATGCCGGCGAATTCGCCCAGCTTCCATGACCATTTCATAAGTTTTCCTCCTCGCGGTTAATAATATTTGACCAAGCCGCCCGTAATGGCAGATAATTTTTCGACAGGATGATTAAAGAATTATTTCCCCAAATAATTGCCCTGCCATTTCAGCGTCGATACCTGCTGCGAAATGAGCTGAATTTTTCGTTGTACTGCCATCGGCGCTCAATTCGATTTCGCTGAGGCCTCAAAACCGCTCAACGAATGACTGCCGTTTGCTCTCTGTTTCTCTAAAATGGCCAAAATTGTGGAATCAGCAAAATTGCCAAAATCCAGAACAAAAGATTCAACAGCGTGCCGGCGCGCAAAAAATCCGCGAATTTATACTGGCCGGGGCCGTAGATCAGCGTGTTGGTTTGATAACCAACCGGCGTCATGAAGCTCAAAGACGCGGCAAAGGTCACAGCCATGAGCAAGGGGCGCGGACTCAATCCCAGCGAGTCTGAAACGGCGAGCGCGATCGGCGCCAATAACGCCGCGGTGGCGTTGTTGGACATGACGTTGGTCAAAACCGTCGTCAACAAAAAAAGCGCCGCGAGCAAAGCCGTCGGTCCCCACGGGCCGATGCCGGCGATGAGCGCATCTGAAACCAGCAGCGCTGCGCCGGTTTTCTCCAACGCTGCGCCTAGCGAGAGCACGCCGGCCAACAGAAAAATCACCTTCCACTCAATGGCTTTGTACGCCTCTTCCAAATCGAGGCAGCGGGTTAGAACCATCAAGATGCTGCCGGCAATGGCGCTGCTTACAATTGGTAAAAGGTCGAACGCCGCGGCGAGTACAACGCCCGCGACGATCGCTATTGCCGGAAGCGCCTTGCTTTTGCGAAACATGGGCAGGCCGACTTCGGAAACGACGAGGAAGGCCTCGTGCTCCTCGAGATAAAGAAGATGATCGCGCCGAATCTTTATCAGCAAAACGTCGCCTGCACGCAGCGTGGTACTTTCCAGCTTTTCATGCACGGTGGCCCCGCGATGGCGCAGAGCCAGCACCGTGCCGCCGAAATAGTTGCGGAAGCGGATGTCTCTCAACGTCTTGCCATCCAACACTGAATTTGGCGCAATCACCGCTTCCACCAGTTTGGCTTCTTCCGACTCCAGCTCCTCATCGCGCCATTTGATCTCCGGCTTCAGAACGATGCCCTTGCGTTCCTGCAGTTGCTTGATTTTTTCAATCTCGCAGCGCACGCGCAATACGTCATTGGCCGCAAGCACGGTGGTTGCGGTGGGAAGAGGAATCAGCCGGTCGCCGCGCTGCACTTCCAAAATATCGAGATCGAGATCCTTGACCAAAGGCGAATGGGCCACCGCTTTGCCGACCGATTCCGCCTCCGGCAGCAGCACCACATCGACCAAATAATCACCCATGCCAAAGGTTTGTGTGAGATCACCTTTACCGCGGCGGTCGGGAATCAAACGGATGCCGATGAAGATCATGTACAGCATGCCGGCGCCGAAGAAAATCACGCCCAGCGGCGTGAACTCGAACATGCCGAAAGCCGGCTGGCCGTAGCGTTCCGCAATTGAACTGACCAAAATATTCGTCGAAGTGCCGATCAAAGTGCACACGCCGCCGAACATGGAAGCAAACGAGAGCGGCATCAGCAGCTTGGAGGGGCTGACGTCGAGATCGCGCGCCACGCCGAGCAGGATCGGCAAAAAAATCGCCACCACCGGCGTGTTGTTGATGAAGGCCGACACCGCCCCTGCGATCAGCATGGTCACGAACAACGCCACCCAGAGATTGAGTTTGAAGAGCCGGCTCAAGACCCGGCCAAGATGATTCACCGCACCGGTTTTGAACAAGCCGGCGCTGAGCACGAACATGGCGCCGACGGTGACCGTGGCGGTGTTGCTGAAGCCGGCAATACCCTCCTCCGGTGAAATGACGCCGCTCACCAGCAAGACACCCATCACCAGCAGCGCCACCAAATCGACCGGCAGTTTCTCTGTGGCAAAGAGGATAACGGCGATGACGACAAGGGCAAGAACAAAGGCGATTTCAAAGGTCATGATGGCAGGGAAAGTTATTTAAGGGGATTCTCACGCGCCAAAATTCATTTGTATCCTAAGCAAATTTTCATTATTTATCAAACCAAATTTAGAAAGGATCTTTTGGCATGCACATTCCCGCGGCCCAGTTGCCGGGCACGAGCAAGCTCTACTCAACCTATCTCAACAATTTTGAGCGCGTGCGCGAATTTTTTAACGTCGATTTTCGCGCGCTGGAGCCGTTGCAAGCTCATGCGCAACAGGTGGCACGCCGGGATTATCCGCGGGCGGCGGTAGCTGAAATTTTGCTGCGTCAAAATCAAAGTTGGGGCGCAGGCGACAAGGTACGAAACAACATTGCCGCGCTGGCACAGCCGGGAAGCATTGCTATTGTTACCGGCCAGCAAGTTGGCATGTTTGGCGGTCCGCTGTTTACATTGTATAAAGCGCTCACCTGCCTGAAGCTGGCCGCCAACCTGCAAGCGCGTTTGCAGCGTGCGGTTGTCCCGGTTTTCTGGCTCGCCGCAGATGATGATGATCTCGCGGAAATCGATCATCTGCTGTTGCTGACGCGCGACAACCATCTCACGTCTTTTTCGTGTCTGCGTGATGCCGCACAACGCCGGCCGGCGGCACAAGTTCACCTTGCAGAAGATATTGCCGCCTGCCATCAAGCCTTGTCGGATACGATTGTCGATTCCGAATTCAAAACCGAGATCCTCGCCGCACTTGCGCATGCTTATGCTGCAGGACGTTCGTTGCCGCAGGCGTTTGCGCTTTGGCTGAATTATTTGCTCGGCGATTTTGGTTTGGTGATGCTCAATCCCGCGGAGGCAGAATTGCGGCAGCTTGCCCGGCGAATTTTTTTGCCGGAAATCGCGCACGCAAGTCCCTCGACTAGGGCGGCGTTGCAAACCAGCGCGCGCTTAGAGCAGGCGGGCTATCATGTGCAAGTGCCATTGCGGCCGGGGCGCTTCAACTTGTTTTATGTCGATAGCGCGCGTCACACTCTCGAACACAAAGAGGGGCGCTGCATCAGCACCGACGGGCTGTTCGAATTTTCTGCGCAAGACTTGCAGCAGCGCATTCAAGAAACGCCCCAGCATTTTTCACCCAATGTGATTTTGCGGCCGGTGGTGCAAGATTTTCTGTTGCCGAATGTCGCCTATATCGCCGGGCCGGGCGAAATTTCTTATTTTGCACAATTGCGCGGCGTTTACGAAAGCTTCGGTGTGTTGATGCCCGCCATTTTCCCGCGCAAATCCCTGACGCTGCTCGAAGCCAAAGTCAAGCGCGTGATGGAAAAGTATGATTTATCGCTGCCTGAATTCTGGAGCCGGCCGGAGGATTTGGTGACGCGCGTTGCCCGCCAGGAAGCGCCGGAGGGGTTATTTGAGCCGGTGGCAGCGGCGCGGGACATGCTCGGCGGCCGGCTGGATGAATTGAAGCAGCGCGCCGTCGCGCTCGATGCGACACTCGCCGGGTTCATTGACAAGGAGCGCGGCAAAATCTTTCATCAACTGGAAATCATCGAAAACAAATTACTGCAAGCTTCCAAACGGCAAAACGAAACCTTGCAGCAGCAAATCATGAAAGCGGCAAATGCCTTGTTTCCACAGCAGCGCTTGCAAGAACGCGAATTCAACATCGTGCCATTTTTGTGCAAATACGGCAAAGACGTGGTACGTCAAATTTTTGATAAAATGGAGTTGCAGAATTTTGATCATCAAGTCATTGAGTTATAAAACGAACGCTCACATCTGTTGATGATACGGGCATTTGCACTGTGTGTCTCTGTCATTTTCAAAGTAAACCTGAGAAGGAGGAGGCCATGTTGTCTCAAACCAACCGTTGGTATTTCCTGTGTTTTGTGTTCGTCTGTTTGTTGGCGATTGCGCCGGCGACGGGTCAGGATTTGCAGTGTTTCGTCCTGACGCCGCCGGATCAGATTCTCACCGGCGTTAAGCAGATTGCTATTGCGGATTTCAATGTCACCTCGAGTTACGCCGAAGACGATGCGCCGGGCGGCAAAAAAAACACATTTGACAAAATTCTGGGCGCAGTCGAAAAAAGCGCCGCCGCGGAACGCAACAAAATGCGCTTCAACGACGCCGGACGCAAATTGTCGGACTTGATGACCGGCGCGTTGATCAAAAGCGACCGCGGCATCGGCAATGTCAGTTCGGGCTTTCTGGGGCTTGGCTCGAAAGAGGGTAAAAGCTTTCAGTCCGGCGCGTTTACTAATATTTTCCGGGTGGTTGAGCGCTCGCAAATTCAACAAGTGATGAATGAATTGCAGCTCTCGCAAACCGGCGTGCTCGATGAAACTTCGGCGGCGCAAGTCGGCCGGGTGCTGGGCGTTGATGCCATCGTCATGGGCAATGTCAACGTCTCCTTTCAAGATCGTTGGGTGAAGGAAGAACGCGAGAAGGATAAAAAGAAATATCAGGTCGATTGCGAAAAACGTCAGGCCAATGTCAGCGCCTCGATTCGCATCATCAAAGTGGAAACCGGCGAAGTGATCGGCACGAAAGACGGCCAGGAGAAACAGGAAAAGAAGAAATGCGAAGGCGATTACGGCGATTTGCCGTTGCCCGAGGCCATGGTTGATCAATGTCTGGAAAAAGTCGCCGATGAACTGGTGGATTATTTTGCGCCGGAATTCGCCCTGCAAAAACTCAAATTTGAATACGACATGGGCAATGACTACAAGCGTCATACCGACATCGCCAAGCAGGCGATTAAAGACTACGATCTCAGCACGGCTTATTTGCAGTTTGCCGCGATCGTCGAGCAGGATCCCTACAATCACGCGGCGAATTTCAATGCCGGCGTGTTGCACGAAGCCGTTGGCAATTTCAAAAAAGCGCAGGAAAAATACAATTTCGCCTTCAGCCTCAAAAGCGATGAGGGCAAATATCGCGACGCGCAGAAACGCATTGCCAAGCAAACCGCCTTTTGGGATCAACTCAACACGCTGGGCATCGTTCTGCAAGAGCACGAATTCAGCGCCACCCAGGCCGAATTGAAATCTGCCACGGTGACGAAAGTCGTGACCAAAGGCTCAGGTTCGATCCGTCTCGAAATAAAGGCGGAGCCGAATGCCGCCAGCGCCACGGTGGTCAAAGTGCCGGGCGGCATCGAGCTGGAAATGCTCGAATCCTCGAAGGATTGGTATAAAGTCAAGCTGCCTGATGGCAAGCAGGGCTATCTTGCCGCGAGTCAGGCGCAAATTCGAAAATAGATATCCGCCTGTGTGAAAACTTTTGATTGCCACGTGGGTTGAGCTTGCGACGCGGGCTGGGCCTGTCGAAGGCAAAGTTTTCACCCCGGCACATATTGCCTGAACGATTGGAGTTGGCAAAGCATGCAGTGTCCTAGTTGTGGTTTTGAAAACTCGGATAAGATGAAATATTGCGGCGCGTGCGGCGCGTTTCTGCCCGTGCGTTGTCCCAATTGCAGCTTTGTCAATCCCGCGCAATTCAAATTCTGCGGCCAGTGCGGCTCGCGCCTGACCGAGCCGGTTTCTTCCCACAACCGCGTAGACGAGAAGGGTGACGCAAAAAACCGTGTTGCGGCAAAAATCCCGGAGGCCGAACGCCGGCAACTGACGGTGATGTTTTGTGATTTGGTGGGTTCGACAGCGCTCGCGACGAAACTCGATCCTGAAGAGTTGCGCGAAGTTGTGCGACAGTATCAAAATGCCTGCGCAGATATTGTCACTCATTTTGACGGCCATCTAGCGCAATACCTCGGCGACGGCGTGATGGTTTATTTTGGCTACCCGGTTGCGCATGAAGATGATGCGCGCCGCGCCGTGCGCGCCGGTTTGGAAATTGTCGAGGCAACGCAAAAACTCAATGAACGTTTGCAGCGGGATTTTCATGAAAGCCTGGCGGTGCGCGTGGGCATTCATACGGGTTTGGTGGTGATCGGCGAGATGGGCGGCGGCGCAAAACGCGAGCAGCTGGCGCTGGGAACAGCGCCGAATATAGCGGCGCGTTTACAGGGTTTGGCGGAGCCGAATACCGTGGTGATCAGCTCGGCCACGCATCATCTCGTGCAGGGCTTTTTCAAGCAACAATCACAAGGCACGCGGGTGTTGAAAGGCATTGCGCCGCCGCTTGAAATTTTTCGCGTGTTGAATGAGAGCGGCGCGCATAACCGCCTCGAAGCAACGATGAACGCCGGCTTGACCCCGCTGGTGGGCAAGCATAAAGAATTGCAGGAACTGGTCGCAGCCTGGCAGCGCGTCAAAAACGGCGAACGGCAAGCCGTGCTGCTCAACGGCGAGGCCGGCATTGGAAAATCGCGTTTGTTGCATGCGTTCAAGCAACAGCTTGCCCACGAGCCGCATCTCTGGCTGGAATGTCATGGCTCGCCTTATTTTCAAAACAGCGCATTGCATCCCTTGATCGAATGGTTGCAGCGTGTGCTCGATTTTCGCCGGGAGGACGTCTGCGACGTCAAAACAAAAAAGCTTGAGAATTGGCTCAGCCATTATCAACAGCCGGTTTCTGAAACATTGCCTTTGTTTGCAGGGCTGCTTTCCGTGCCCCTGGGTGATTGTTACAACCCGCCGAAGCTGAATCCTCATCGCCTGAAACAGAAAACCCTCGAAGCGTGGCTGGCCATTTTGATGGAAATGGCGCAGCAGCAGCCCGTGGTTCTTGTGGTTGAAGATTTGCATTGGGCGGACCCCTCAACGCTCGATATGCTCAACCTGCTGTTGCAATCCACCAAAACCGCGCCTTTGCTGGCATTGTTCACAACTCGGCCTGAGTTTATGCCGGCGTGGGACAGCAGCGCAGGCGTCATGCAGATCGACCTTAATCGCCTCACGCAAGATCAAGTTGAAACGATGGTGGCGCAAGTGACAGGCGAAAAAATGCTGCCTGCGCCGGTGCTGCGGCAAATCGTGGCCAAAACCGACGGCATTCCCTTGTTCGTGGAAGAGCTCACCAAGATGGTGCTGGAATCCGGCCTGCTGCGGGAAGATAGCAATCATTTTGAATTGAATGGCGCGCTGCCGCCGCTTGCCATTCCGGCGACGCTGCACGACTCGTTGATGGCGCGACTAGACCGCCTGGCCCCGGTTAAAGAAGTGGCGCAATTGGCTGCCACACTCGGACGCGAATTCTCTTTTGAATTGATGCATGCCGTGGCTTTGGTGGATGAAGCCACGCTGCAGCAGGGCCTGGCGCAATTGGTCAAGGCCGAACTGCTTTATGAAAATCCTCCTCCGAATGGACATGGCGCGACATACGTGTTCAAGCACGCGCTGATTCAAGAAGCCGCGTATCAATCCCTGCTCAAAAGCCGGCGGCAATTCTATCATCAACGCATCGCGCAAACGCTGGTGGAAAAATTTTATGACACCGCCTCCGATCAGCCGGAACTGCTCGCCCATCATTACACCGAAGCCGGCCTGATCGAAACCGCGATCGCGTATTGGCAGTGGGCCGGCGAAAACGCGATCCAGCGCTCGGCGAATATCGAAGCCATCAGCCATTTGACGCGGGGATTGGACTTGTTGAACACGCTGCCGGAAAACGCGCAGCGCGATCAGCTCGAGCTTGAGTTGTTGACGTATTTGGGCGTTGCGACCGCAGCGACCAAGGGCTACACCGTCCCGGAAATCGAACGAATCTACCACCGCGCACGCGAGCTTTGTGAACGCGTTGAGTATTCACCGCGCCAGTCATCCAGCATGCTGGGGTTGTGGAAAGGCGCACTCGTTCGCGCCGATTTTGAAAAAGCCCTGGCGTTGGCGCGCGAATGTATGCGGTTGGCGCAGAAAAAGCAGAACTCCGAGCTGTTATTGACCGGCCATTTGACGCTGGGTGTGACGCTGGCCAGTTGGGGCGATTTAGCGCAGGCGCAGGAACACCTGACGAAAGCACTCGAACTTTATCAGCCCTCGGAGCACCGCACAGACGCTTTTGAATATGGCGAAGACCCGGGCGTCGTTTGCCTCTCGTATCTTGCCGCCGCCTTGTGGATGCTCGGTTACCCCGAACAAGCGTTGCAACGCAGCAACGCCGCATTGGCGCTGGCGGAAAAACTCGCGCATCCGTTTACGTTGGCGCTCGCGCTAAATTTCAATGGGGATTTGCATTACTTGCGCCGGGAACAGCACCTGATGCTTGAGCGCGCGGAACGATTGATCGCCTTGGCGGAAGAACAGGGTTTTCCGTTTTGGCGCGCCTGCGGAGAAATTCAAAAAGGCAGCGCGCTTTTTGAGCGCGGCCGGCATGACGAAGCGCTGGCCCTGATCGATCAAGCCGTGGCGCAGTTGCACGCCGGCGGCGCGCAAATTGGAGAAGCCGCGGGCTTGGCGCAACGCGCATTGGCTTATGGCAAAATGGGGCGCGTCGATGAAGGCCTGCAAATCATTGACGAGGCCATCGAGATGGTGAAGAACGGCGGTGAGCGCCACATTGAAGCCGAGCAATGGCGCATCAAAGGCGAGCTTTTGTTGATGCAATCTGACAGCGGCACATTCAACGGTTTGTTGTCTGCGCAGCAACAAGCGGAAAAATGCTTTCAGCGAGCGATCACGGTGGCGCAACAACAGCGCGCCAAATCCTGGGAATTGCGCGCCGCCATGAGCTTGAGCCGCTTGCGGCAAAATCAGGGCAAAGCCGCTGAAGCAACCGCGCTTTTGTCGGAGATTTACCATTGGTTCACAGAAGGCTTTGACACGGCGGATTTGCAGGAAGCAAAGCAATTGCTGGGCAAATTCCATTTGGTTGAATCATAGAACGAACATGTCCATCGACTTTCTTGCCCTGGCCGCGCATCCCGATGATATTGAATTGGGTTGTGGCGGCACCTTGATCAAGCTCGCCAAAATGGGTTATCGCACGGCTGCCTTCACGCTGACGCGCGGCGAAAGCGGCACACGCGGCACGCCCGAAATTCGCCAGCGCGAATACGACGCTGCCGCTCAGATCATGCGCGTCGCGCAACACGGCATGCTCGATATTCCCGACGCCGGCATTGAAGAAACACAAAGCAACCGCCTGAAACTCGTGCAGATCATCCGGCAATTGCAGCCGCGCGTGGTGGCAACGATGCATTGGCAAGCGCGTCATCCGGATCATATTCACGCCTCACACTTGGTGCGTGATGCCGCAATGATTGCCGGGTTGAAGAATCTCGATCTCCGCCCGCTGGTTGGAACGCAGGAGGTTCCGGATGCGCTCAAGCGGCCGTGGCGGCCTTATCGCGTGTTATATACGCCCGAGCGCTACGAGATTCCCGCGAGTTTTATCGTGGATATTTCGGATGCGTTTGAAGAAAAAATGCGCGCCGTGCTGGCCCATGAATCGCAATTTCATGGCGAGAACATGCACAAATACGGCGCCGAGCGCACCGTCATTTCGCGTCCGGAGTTTTTGGAATTCATTTCCGCTCAAAACCGCTATTGGGGCGCCATGATCGGCGTCAAATACGGTGAAGCCTTCATCGTGCGCGAGAGCGTGCGGCTCGACGATCCGGTGGCCGCGTTCGGCGCCTGGTGCGAAGATGCAATTCCCTGAATAAGTGTGATCTTTCTTAGTGGAGAGTCCTAACATGCAATTTCCCCAGGGCGCCGGCGGCACCTCCGGCGGCGTCGGCAAATTTTTTCTTGGCCTGATCATGGCGGTTGCCGGCGGCTATTTGTTGACGAACCAAGTGACGGTGACGAGCGGGTTTTGGCATTTTTTCGGCGTCAGCGCTTTCGGACTTTCGCTGATACCGTTTTTGTTCGGCGTTGGCCTGCTGTTCTTCAACGGCAGCTCGGTGCTGGGCTGGCTGTTGACGATTGCGGGAGTTGTGATTATTTTTGCCGGCATTCTCACGCATCTCAATATTTACTTTCGCCCCACCAGTTTGTTCAACACGCTGGTGATGTTGATCCTGCTGGTGGGCGGCATCGGTCTGCTGGCGCGTTCGCTGCGCGCGCAATGACATGGGATCGCATGAGTTGAACGATAGAAGGTTTGTTGAGGGTTGGCTAGAGTCAGCCTAAGATTCGCATCTAAGAGACGACAGCAATGAAAATCGGCATGATTAGTTACCCCACGCTCGGCGGCTCCGGCGTGGTGGCCTCTGAGCTGGGCATGGCGCTCGCGCAGCGCGGGCATGAAGTGCATTTTATCAGTCACGCAGTGCCGTTTCGCCTGCGCGAATTTCATCCGCGTATTTTTTTTCACGAAGTCGACGTCGCCACCTATCCATTGTTCAAGTATCCGCCTTATGACATCGGGCTGACCAATAAAGTCGTTGATGTGGCGCAAGAATATGACCTGGACATCATTCACGCGCATTACGCCGTGCCGCATGCGACCGCCGCGTATTTGGCAAAACACATCGTCGGCTCCGCAAAATTGAAAGTGATCACGACGCTGCACGGCACCGACATCACCTTGCTGGGCACGGATAAGTCTTTTTATAGCGTGATCAAGTTCAGTATTGAACAATCCGACGGCGTGACGGCGGTTTCTGATTACCTTGTCAAGCGCACTAAAGACGAGTTTAACATCAAACGTGATATTCGCCGCATTTATAATTTCATCGATGTCAAAAAGGGCAGGCCGGCGAAAGCCGGACCGTGCAAGCGCGAAATGTTCGCCGCGCACGGGGAAAGCCTTTTGGTGCATGCCTCCAATTTCCGACCGGTCAAGCGCGTCAGCGATGTGGTGCGCATTTTTGCGCGCGTGCGGGAAAAAATGCCGTGCAAACTACTGTTGGTCGGCGAGGGGCCGGAACGCCTGTTTGTGCAACAATTGGTGAAGGAACTGCGCCTGCGCGATGACGTGAGTTTTTTGGGATCCGTGGATTATCTCGAAGAAATTCTGTATTGCGCCGATCTTTTTCTGCTGCCGACCGAGCAGGAAAGCTTCGGCCTGGTGGCATTGGAAGCGATGAATTGCGGCGTGCCGGTCATCGGCACCGATGCCGGCGGCCTGCCGGAAGTGGTTGAACACGGCAAAAACGGCTTTCTTTTGCCGGTCGGTGAGATTGCCGCCATGGCCGAAGCCGCCTTGGATTTGCTGTCAGATTCCACCAAGCAAATCGCATTTTCAAAAAATGCGCGTGAACGCGCCGAGTTGTTCGATATCGAAAGAATCATGCCGGATTGGGAAAGCTATTACGCTGAAGTGTTGGCTGTACGATGAAGGCTTGCGGTGGATCGGCAAGAAAAAAAGGAAATGGACAAGGAAATTGGCACGAATCATTTCGCAACCTGAGGCAAAGCATGTCCAGCTTAAATGAACACGATCTCATTTATGATTGGAACAAGCACGAAGGGCATTTTAAACCCGCCAAACCGGTCGAGTTTGATGACGAGACGCTGCGCGATGGTTTGCAATCGCCTTCGGTAACCGACCCGTCCATTGCCGAAAAATTTCGCATGCTGCATCTCATGCACCGGCTCGGCATTCAAGCGGCGAACATCGGCTTGCCGGGCGCCGGGCCACGGGCGCGCGCCGATGTGTTGGCGCTGGCGCAAGAGATCGTGAACAACAAGCTCAATATTTTTCCCAATTGCGCGGCACGCACGGTGGAAGCCGATATCATTCCAATTGTCGAAACCTCACAGCAGGTTGGCATAGCGATTGAAGCCGCCACGTTTCTCGGCTCCAGCCCGATTCGGCAATTTGCTGAAAATTGGGATATGGCATTTCTGCAGCGCACCGTTGAGAAAGCGGTTTCGTTGGTGGTCAGGCATGGCTTGCCCTCGATGTTCGTCACCGAGGACACCATCCGCTCGCATCCCGAAGACGTGAAATCGCTTTATACCACCGCGGTACGCTGCGGCGCGACGCGCGTCGTTGTGTGTGACACCGTCGGCCATGCGACGCCGAACGGGGTGCGGGCTTTGGTGAAGTTCGTGCGCGAGACGGTGCACGCGATTAACCCCGAGGTGAAAGTCGATTGGCATGGCCATCGCGATCGCGGCATGGCGATCATCAACACGCTGGCTGCCATTGAAGCGGGCGCCGATCGCGTGCACGGCACGATTCTGGGCGTGGGCGAGCGGGTGGGCAATGCGCCGCTCGATCACATTCTGGTCAATTGCAAGCTGCTGGGCTGGATTGATCATGATTTGACCGCGCTGCAAGAGTATTGTGACGTTGTATCGCGCGCGTGTGACGTTCCGATTCCGCCGAATTATCCGGTGTTCGGCCGCGACGCCTTTCGCACCGGCACCGGCGTGCATGCGGCTGCGATCATCAAGGCGCACAACAAAGGCCAGGATTGGCTCGCGGATTTGGTTTATTCCGGCGTGCCGGCTGGTTGGTTCGGCCGCAAACAAGAAATCGAAATCGGCCACATGAGCGGGGAATCCAATGTGATTTACTGGCTCAAGAGCCGGGGCATTGCTCCGTCGCGTGAGCGCATCGACGCCATTTTCAACAAGGCCAAAACCATGAATCGCAACATGACGGATGAAGAGATTCATGAAGTATTGCAAGCATTGCCGTGATTTCCAGATTATTCAATACTGATGAAAATTTATTTCTCGGGCGCCATCAGCGGCGGGCGCGAGCGCCAGCCGCTTTATCAGAAAATCGTGCGCGTTCTCAAAGAGCTGAAGGCAGAGGTTTTGACCGAGCATGTGGCGCACGAACAGGTGTTGCATCGCGAAGCGAATTTGAGCGCGCATGAAATTTTCAAGCGCGATATGAGTTTGATTGCGTTGTGTGATGGCCTGATCGCAGAGGTGAGCACGCCCTCGCTGGGCGTTGGCTATGAAATTGCGACAGCCCTGCAACAGCGCAAGCCGGTTTTGTGTTTGTGTGAAGAGGGCGTTTTTCTCACCCGCATTTTAACCGGCAACACCGACCCTTATTTAACCATCAAATTTTACAAAAATGAGACGGAGTGGCGAAATTTTCTCGCGGATTTCATTCAGCAACTCCGGCACAAGACTTAGCCCGTAACGTTTTCCAGGATGAAAACGAAGCCGCAAGGAAGGCAAAATCATGGATGAACCCCTCAGCATCGTGTCTCAGGTAACCTGCTTACATTTTCGCGCCCGCCTCGTTCTACTATGCGCCGGTTTTTTACTCGGATGCTTGCAGCCTTATCAACGCGCGCCGGTAGCGCAATCCCCGCAAGCGGATAGCGCGCAGGTTGCAATTATTCCCGATACCACTTCTCTTCCGGCCATCGTCCCCGAGGTAATCTCCTCAAGTGATACTTCTTTGGCGGCGCCGCTTGCGACAGAAGATAAAGTCGAAGATAAAATCGTGGCGCAATTCAAGGATAACCGCGTCACAGTACAAGTGGCCATTGCTCCGCAAGAAGGCCGCAGTGTGTTGGCCGAACGCATTTTACATGACCCCAGCGCCTGGCAATCGCTGCCCGCCGCCAGTGTTAAAACCGACTCGGGAGAATACCTCGAAGCGCCGTTTGCGTTGTTGAATTACTCCGCCAAGAAAAAAGCGTTGCAGCAAGTTTTTCCGCATGATATTGAGCACGAGGAGGGTTGGGTGCACATTGTGCAGCACAAAGGCGAGACGATGTGGGCGATTGCCGAGATTTTCACCGGTGAGGGCAATAAGTATCCTGAAATCGAACGGGCGAACAATCTGCCCTCGCATTCGCCGTTGAGCCGCGGGCAAAGAATCCGTATTCCGGCAAATCTGTTGTCGAAGTCTTTGCGCGATCCTTCTTCTTTGGAATTTGTGGCATTACCGCAAGATACCAGCAGCACGCCGGCAGCCATCGCGCGCGCGGCGGAGAAACCGGTGTCGCACGATCCCGACCTGAAGTTTCGCAAGATTGGCGGAGAATGGTTCGGGGTTTATAAATTGCGGCGCGGAGAAGCGCTCTATAGCGCGGTGGTGGTGAGGTTCACCGGTCGCGTCGACGCGGATGACGTCAATCAAATCGCGCGGCAGCTTATGCGCATCAATAACATTCGCGACGAAACCGCCATACCAGCCGGCACCTCGATTCGAATTCCACTGCGTTTGATTGATGAAGCGTTGCTCACGGCGGAGGAGCAAGCCGCGCCGCTGGCGCAGGTGCGGCGCGGCCCCGGGAAACTGCACGTAATTTTGGATGCCGGCCATGGCGGAAATGATCCCGGCACGATGGTGCGCGGCTGGCGTGAGGCAGATCTTGCTTACGATTTGATGCGCCGCTTGCAAGGCGAGCTGGAGCAGCGCGGCGTCGTCGTTCATCCGCTTGTGTCCAGCCGGCCGGGCCGCGCGGCGATGAGCAACGGCCACAGCGATAAACGCCACAAATACATTCTGGTCTCGCCGCCTTACCTTATCGAAGACAGCCGAGTCGCATTGAATTTGCGCATTAATTTGATCGACGCGATCTATGAACGGCTCCTGGCGCAAGGCGTTTCTTCGTTAAACATTATTTTGATCAGCATTCATCTCGATCATCTTCACCCGTCCGTCAACGGCTCGATGGTTTATTTCCCGGGCGCAAAAGAGCGTACCGAGAGCTATGGCGCCTGGTGGGACGGCGTGTATGCCAAATATGCGGAAAGCCGCCGGCGCACAATATCGTTTGTGGCAAAGGAGAACCGGCAAGCAGAGAGCGCGAGCGAGAATTTTGCCCGCAACCTGATTGCTGCGTTCCGGCGCAGCCGCTTGCCGGTACACACGTATGAGCCGGTTCGGCAATACGTTTATCGCGGCGGCCGCAAATGGACGCCTGGCATCATTCGCTACAGCCGCGTGCCGACCTCGATATTGTTGGAAGCGGCGAATTTAGCGAATCATAGCGATCATGAAAACATGCGTTCGACGGCATTCCGCCAGCGCTTTATCGAAACTGTTGCTAAAACGATTGTTGCAGAGAAGTGAAGGCGGCGGTATTGATGTTCCTGCAACGTGCAACGGCTTAGCCGTTGCATTCGCAGCAAAAGATAATTTCAGAGAGCATGAAGCCTCTATCACAGCCATGTTAATTTGACTATGTCACATTCAAAAACCACCGCAGAGCTGCGGAGTTCGCAAAGTTAGATTGCGTGAATTCTCAGCGAACGCTGCGTCTCCGCGGTGAATCTGAAATAGTCAAGTTAAGTTTTGTGCGTTACCATCTTCTGGGTTACGGGAATTCCGGCGGGAGTCTTGTGAAGTGTCAAGCGCAATTACATCAAGCCGCGTTTTTAGCGCTTGACAAGATTCTTTGAGTTGGATTAAGAATGATGTTTGCCTGGGCATGGCGTTATCGTGTCCAATTGATGGATACCCACCGCTCTCGCCGCCGGTTGGGGGCATATCACATCCCCGCCGCCAACCGCCATACCTGCGTAACAAAAAAGCACAGCGTCAATCCCAGCACCACCGGCATCAGCGCCGAGAAAGCGGCCCATTTGGCGCTGCCGGTTTCTTTGTAGATGGTGTAGATCGTGGTCGAGCAAGGATTATGCACCAGGCTGAACAGCATAAGATTGATCGCCGTCAAGGTCGTCCAGCCGGCCGCGTTGAAAATGGCCATGTAAGAGGAAGTATCATCAAGTTCAAACATGACGCCGGCGCCCTCGCCAAAGCCGGCAAGTTTTGCGCTGAGCACAGATAACATGAGAATCGTCGGCACGACGATTTCATTTGCGGGAATCGCGATGAGGTATGCCAGCAAAATCACGCCATTCAATCCAACGAGCAGGCCAAAGGGATGAAGGAAATTGATGATATGCTCTGCAACACTGAGATTGCCAATCGTGAGGTTGCTGAGCAGCCAAATAACGGCGCCGGCAGGCACGGCAAAAACCACGGCGCGCCACAACACAAAAATCGTGCGGTCAATCAAGGAAGTATATAACGTTTTCAAAATTTGCGGGGGACGATACGGCGGCAGCTCCAGGCTGAAAGTAGAGGCCTCGCCTTTGAGAATTGTGCGCGATAAAAACCATGAGATCACAAATGTCAAGAAGATGCCCAATAACGCCACGCCCACCACGGCACCGGCGGAGGCGAGTCCCGCCAGGCCGGCGGGAACCATGGCGCCAATAAAAAGCGAGGCCATCAGAATCTGCGTGGGCCAGCGGCCGTTGCACAGCGCGAAATTGTTGGTGATGATCGCGATGAGCCGCTCGCGCGGGCTGTCGATGATGCGCGTGGCAATGATGCCGGCGGCATTGCAACCGTAGCCCATGCTCATGGTCAATGCTTGTTTGCCGTGCGCGCCGGATTTGCGAAAGAGATTGTCGAGATTGAAGGCGATGCGCGGGAGATAACCGAAATCTTCCAATAATGTAAACAACGGGAAGAAGA
This sequence comes from uncultured Cytophagia bacterium, assembly GCA_964457925.1. Taxonomy (GTDB): domain Bacteria; phylum Zhuqueibacterota; class Zhuqueibacteria; order Zhuqueibacterales; family Zhuqueibacteraceae; genus Coneutiohabitans. The sequence continues at coordinate 70,042 of CAYWGH010000027.1, read as the reverse complement.
TGGCCATGGGCGGCAGCATCACGCTGACCACCCACGCGCCGGCCAAATAAATGCCGTCAAACAAAAAACCGGAAAGCCACCAGGGCGCGCCGATTTGTGTCGCGAAGCCTTTGAGAAGGGGATGAAGCGTGTCGACCAGTAAAGAGGCCAGCATGCCGGAGGGCACGTTTGCGCCCGCAATGGTCAGCCAAAAAACCAGCGTCAACAGCAACAGCATGATGGGCACGCCGGTGAGACGGCTGGTCAGGAGCCTGTCGAGCGCGCGATCCCAATCAAATCTCGGCTTGTTGCCCAATTTGGTGACGGTGCGTCCCGCGATGCGTGCGGCATCCTGATAAATGGCATCCATCAACGCGTCATGCAGATTGTCGCCCACCTCCCAGCGCAGGCTGTTGGCGGCGGCTAGAATCGTTTCGGTATTTATTTGCGAGGATTTCATCTGAATCAATCTCTCTAGAATAGATCAATTTTCGATTGCGGAAATCAATCTCTTGAGAATCAAAGTTTTGCTTTTTCGATAAACCTCTTCGAATCGCGAAATGATGCGAATAAACGTCAATCTCACATTCGCGAGTGCCCTTGTTGGGTTGTAGTTTGTTTGTGTTAGGCTCGCGAGGGTCTGATTCTTTTGCTCAACTTGCCAACGCCGCTTCGTTCTTGTGGAGATCGCTGATCCCGGGCGGCGCCGTTTGCGCGAGGCTGGTCAGCTCGCCGGTGCGCACCGCTTCAATCATGCGCGGATCGCCCTCCAGCAGACGCAAGGCCACCCAGCGCGCGTTCGAGAGCCCGGGGAATTTTGCCTCGATCATCTGCACGAGTTGCGCGATGGCTTGCTTGGCGGCGCGCGATTCATTCTTGATGCGATGCGGCTTGCACACGTATTCGCCCGTGGCGACCGCGTGCAACTGCTTTAACAACTCCTGCATGCCCTGCCCCTGGCGCGCGGCTGTCGGGACAACCGGCACGCCCAGCTCTTTTGCCAGCAAACGATCATCGATTTCAAGCTGATGCCGCCGCGCTTCGTCAATGAGATTCAAGCACACCACGGCGCGGCTGGTGATTTCCAAAACCTGCAAAACCAAATTCAAATTGCGTTCCAGGCGCGTCGCATCAACGACGATTACCGTCACATCCGGCTGGCCGAAGAGAATGAAATTGCGCGCCACCTCCTCATCCGTGCTGGTGGACAGCAGGGAATAGGTGCCGGGCAAGTCAACAATCTTGTAGCGTTTGTTCGCGTAAATAAATCCGCCCTCCGCGCGCGTCACCGTTTTCCCCGGCCAATTGCCGGTGTGCTGGCGCAAGCCCGTCAGGCTGTTGAACACCGTGCTTTTGCCGGTATTGGGATTGCCCGCCAGCGCCACGACGTAGTCGAAGGACTCCATATTCACGCCGAGCTTGATCAAGTTTCCGGCATGATGCACCGGGCAGGCTTCACAGGCTTGTTGTGAGACGGGCAAACTCATGAGGCGTTCTCCTTGCGATGAATGTAAACCAGATTCGCTTGATCCTGGCGCAGCGCAATCAGAGCGCCGCGAATGTTATAAGCTTTGGGATTGCCGCTGGCGCTGGACAACTCTGCCGAAATCGTTGTGCCCGGCACGATGCCGAGATCCATCAACCGCCGGCGCTGCAAGCCACGGCAATTTTTTGAAATGCCGACCACCACGCCGGACTCGCCCACGGCGAGCGAACTCAAGGTTTCGTGCGGTCCGATCATTTCGTGTCCATTGGACAAGGCCACCACGCTCACATTCGCCGCGGCCACCGGCGCCAGCCGGATTTCTTCGCCATTGGCGATGAATTGAATGCGCTCGGCAGATTTATCCTGCACACGTATGATCATGCCCGGATACAATCCTTGTGCGGCCAGTTGCGCAAAAATAATTGCCGGTTCATCTTCAATGTGAATGATGCGACCGAGTTCGCCGGCCGGCAGATCGGTGAGAGGCATGTCTTGCTGTTGCGGTAATTCACCGTTGAGAGTTGGAATGGGGTCGCCGTGAGGATCGAGCAGGGGGTTGCTCATTTGCACAGCCAACGCCTCTGCTTCTTCCGGTGTTGTAATGTGCTCGCGCCGTTCGGCCTCGGCATGCCATTCGGTGGCAGCCAACCCGGTCTCATCTGCGAAATAGCGTTCCCAGAGCCGGTGGACACGAATCATGCGTAACGCATATGAACGGCCTTCCCCAGTCAGCACGAAGCCGTTTTGTTGGGAAGTGATCAAGCCCAGGGCTTCGAGCTTGGTGAGCAATTTCGCGGCGTGATCATGATTGATGCTCAGAGCGCCCGACAGACTTTCAAGCGTCGCGCTCCGGCTTTTGTACTCTTGATGATAAAGATGTTTGAGGGCATCTTCAATCAGTACTTTCTCAGTCGTGCGTTTGAGTTTGCGCAATTGCCAAACCAAACCATACGTCGGCCAGAAGATTAAGCACGCCAGCGTCACCAACCCGAGAGCGCTGATTAAAGCAAGCAAAGGATCAGCCATATGACAATCTCATGAATAACAGAAGATTTTTTTGAAAACTGGCACCATGGTGAAATTGAAATCTATACTGAAAGTAGCCACAAAATTTTAATCCTAAAATAAAATTTAGGAACGGCTAAAATTAGCATTCCTGTATCATTCTTTCAAGCAAAATTTTAGCCTCCGATAAAATTTCAGCAACAATTTTGAAAAGATATTAATTTGACTATGTCGCATTCCAAAAACCACAATAGAGTCGCGGAGTTCGCAAAGTTAGATTGCGTGAATTCTCAGCGAACGCTGCGTCTCCGTGGTGAATCTGACATGGTGAAGTTAAGGGCATGTGAAATTTTTCTCCTGCCGCAAACACAAAAATCGGCTGCCCAATGATGTATTTGCTGTAATACTTTAATGAGATGGCTGCAGAATTCAGGAATCGTGTTGCAGGCAAATAGCCCTTGCTTTGCTGAGGAGAATTCTTTATAATACCGCGACTTTTTTGTTTATTTATGATAAATGCTTGAAGATAAAAGCGCGAACGGAGTCAGGGAAAGAGCTTGTTCAGCCGTGAGACAAGCAAGAGGCGGAATGGAACGCAACTCACGATCGGATGTTTTGATTATTGGCGCCGGGCCAGTAGGCCTTGCTTGCGGTATTGCGGCACAACGCAAAGGCCTTTCCGCTGTTATCGTTGAAAAAGGTGCGGTGGTCGACGCGCTCTGCCGCTTCCCGAAGCACATGCGTTTCTTTTCGACGCCCGAGTTGCTTGAAATTGGCGGTGTTCCGTTCATCATCTCAACAGATAAACCAACCCGTGCAGATGCGCTGAATTATTATCGCCGCGTGGCGCAGCATCATCATCTCAAGCTGAAACTTTACGAAGAAGTTTTGCGCGTCACGCGCGCCCGCGATTCTTTTGAAGTTGAGAGTTCGGTTGACACCTATCGCGCCGCATGCGTGATTATTGCGACCGGTTTTTACGATCACCCGAATGTTCTCAATATCCCCGGCGAAGACCTCCCCAATGTCTCCCATTATTATACCGAGCCGTTTCCATTTTTTCAGCGCAAGGTGGCGATCATCGGCGGCAAAAATTCTGCGGTGGAAGCGGCGCTGGATTTGTATCGGCATGGCGCGGACGTCACTCTGATCCATCGCGGAGCGGAAATTCGGCAAAGCGTGAAATATTGGATTTTGCCCGACATCCTCAATCGCATTCAAGAAGGCAGCATCAAGGCGCTGTTCAACACGCACGTCACGCGCATCACCCGCGACGCCATCACCGTGCAAAATGAGGAGGGCGAATCCTCAACATTAAAAACCGATTTTGTTTTTGCGCTCACCGGCTATCACCCGGATTATGATTTTCTCAAAGCCTGCGGCATTGATATTGGCGGGGATGAACTGACACCGCGCCACGATCCGCAGACATTCGAAACGAATGTGCCCGGGCTGTATGTGGCGGGGGTTGTGGCCGCGGGCAGGAACGCGAACAAGATTTTCATTGAAAATGGCCGCGAGCATGCCGAGGTAATTGTCCGAGATATCGTACGGCGATTAAAACCAGCGCCCGAGGCGCAGCCGGAAACGTTTTGGGTTTAGCGCGAGAGTGCTGCAAAAAATGAGGTTGTCGCTTTCGGGCGGCTGGCGTGCCTGCAACATAATTATCGGCAAAACGTGAGGAATGAGCATGTGGCGAAAAATTTTCGTTAAGCTGAGTGCGATAGCTGTTGGCGTGTTGCTCATCGGCGGCACCTGCACGCCTCCTGCGCCGCAGCCGCGCCCGGGCAATGCCTTCGAAGGCTCGGCCTTTTGGGCGCGAGACATTGCACAGCCATTAATCAGCGGCTTTGCCTCCGATGCGCAGATTTACAATATTGCCGGTGTGCAAGTCTTCAAAGACGGGCGGCTGCCGTCGAATCAGGGCAGTTGGGGGATTGTAGCGTGGAGCCCGTCGCAGCAAAAAGAATTTCAAGTGAATGTGCGGCATAACGGCACGACCTCCACGAGCACGCGCGAACAAGCGAATGCGCCGAGCGCCAATCACCAGCCGTTGCCCGCAGGCTGGGTTAATAGTACCGATATTTTTAACGCGACCGCCTCCCATCGCGATCCGGGCGCAACAGTCGCCACGCTGGCGATGTTCAACATCGCCACTTATGACGGCCCGCACTGGGGGCTTAATTTCAATGCCGGCGCCGAGCCGAATCATTACGTGAATTTTGACGGAGCCTATCTCGGCACCACGCCGTGAATTTTTTATAAGCTTTTCGCAATAACCGAGGAGTAGCGTTTGAAAGAATTCGATCTTGTTATTGTCGGCGGCGGTCCGGGAGGATATGTTGCCGCCATTCGTGCGGCGCAACTGGGCATGAAAGCCGCCGTCATCGAAAAAGACAAGCTCGGCGGCCTCTGCTTGAACTGGGGCTGCATTCCCAGCAAGGCATTGTTGCGTTCCGCGGAGGTTTATCATCTGTTGCAGCACGTGCAAGACTTTGGCTTGAGCGTCTCGAACATCTCATTCGAATGGCAGAAAATCATTCAACGCAGCCGCAAGGTTTCCGAGCAGATCAACAAAGGCGTCCATTTTCTTTTTCGCAAAAACAAAATCGAGCATGTTGACGGCGCCGGGCGCTTGCGCAAAGGCAACATTGTCGAGGTGACGAAAGACGGCAAGGCCGTGGGAGAATACAAAGGCAGGAACATCATCATCGCGACCGGCGGCTCTCATCGCACCATCCCGGGCGTGGCCTTGGATCGCAAACGCGTGATTACGAGCACGGAAGCCATGATCATGTCCGAGATGCCCAAGAGCATGATCGTCATTGGCGGCGGTCCGATTGGCGTTGAGTTTGCGTATTTCTACAACGCTTTTGGCTGCAAAGTCACCATCATCGAAATGATGCCGCAGATTCTTCCGCTCGAGGATGAAGAAGTCGTCAAAGCGCTCACCGCGAATTTCAAAAAGAGCGGCATTACCATCGCCACCAACGCCAAAGTGAGCGGCGTCAACGCAAGCGCCAAAGATGTCACAGTCAATTACACCGTTGACGGCGCGGAACAAAGTGTTACCGGCGAGGTTGCCCTCATGGCAATCGGATTTTCCGGACAAACCAGCAATCTTGGCCTGGAAGAGGTTGGCGTCACTGTTGAGAAATCTTTTATTAATGTTGACCGCCGGAATTACAGCACCAATGTGCCGGGGCTGTACGCCATTGGAGATGTGATCGGCGCGCCGCTGCTCGCGCATGTGGCCTCTGCAGAAGGCATTACCTGCATCGAACATATTGCGGGCAAAACGCCGCATCCGGTGAATTACAATAATATTCCCGGCTGCACCTATTGCCAGCCGCAAGTCGGCAGTGTAGGTCTGACGGAAAAACAGGCGCGTGAAAATGGTTATGACGTTGCCGTCGGGCGTTTTCCGTTCCGGCCACTCGGCAAGGCCGTTGCCGTCGGTGAAACCGAGGGATTCGTCAAGCTTGTGGTTGACAAAAAATATGGCGAAATTTTAGGCGCACATATTCTCGGCAGCGAAGCCACGGATTTGATCGCCGAATTGGTGGCGGCGCGCGCGCTCGAAAGCACCGTGCATCATTTGATGAAGATCGTGCACGCGCATCCGACGTTTACGGAAGCCGTCATGGAAGCCGCAGCCGACGCTTTGGGCGAGGCGATTCATATTTAGCAGTGGTTTGAAAACGCCGTGTTTGCAGACGAATGTTCTTGCAACCGCTTGGCCGTGGCCTTGAGCCGCTGCTCGGGCGGTTTTGGAAGGGTGATAAGCATATCGCGAGTGAATCATGAGTGGTCTCATTGCAGTTCTCGTAACGTTTGCGTGTTTAGCCGGACTGGTTTTGCTGATTCTTGGCTTGTCTTCCTGGCTGGGACCGAAGCGCAAGAATCCGGTCAAGGAAGTGCCGTTCGAATGCGGCTGGGCGCCCATCGCGGCGCCAAGTGATCGCCAGTCGATTCGATTTTATATGATCGCGATTTTGTTCGTGCTTTTTGATATTGAAATCGTTTTTCTCTTTCCCTGGGCCACGGTTTTTCGCGAGCTTGGCCCGGGCGGTTTTTTTAGTATGATGACGTTCGTTGGAGTCTTGGTACTCGGATTGATTTATGCCTGGAAGCGAGGTGCTTTGGAATGGGACTAAGAGATGCGCTTGGCGGCGATAATTTTATCACAACGCGTCTGGATCAAGCCGTCGGCTGGGCGCGCAAATACTCACTCTTTCAATATCCATTTGTGACGGCCTGCTGCGGCATGGAATACATGGCGCTTTCCGGCCCGCAATACGATCTCGACCGCTTTGGCGCCGCTTTGCCGCGTTTTACGCCGCGCCAGGCCGATGTGTTGTTCGTCGTCGGCACCATCAGTCAAAAGATCGCGCCGATCATGCGCCGCGTTTATGATCAGATGTGCGAGCCGAAATGGGTCGTGGCGTTCGGCGTGTGCACCTGCACCGGCGGGTTTTATGACAACTATTCCACCGTGCAAGGTATTGACACCATAGTGCCTGTCGATGTGTATATTCCCGGCTGTCCTCCGCGGCCCGAAACCGTGTTGCAAGGCATTATGCTGTTGCAGGAAAAAATCCAAAAACAGAAGCAAGAATACTAAATCCGGAACGTTGGCGGCCGGATTGCCGGATGCCATGCTGCGGCGATTCTGGCTTCCACCGCTCCCGAGATTTGATCATCCTGAAATCCTCAATGTGAAATTATGTCCTGGCTGGAAGCAATTGCCCAAAAATTTCCCGAAGCGGTGAAAATCGTCGCTGCTCCCGCCGGCGAGAATGTGCTGGAAGTGACGCGCGAAGCGCTACCGTCTTTGTGTTTCTACTTGAAGAATGAGCATAAACCCGCGTTTAACTTTTTGATGGATCTCGGCGGCGTGGATTATCTCACCTTTCCGCAGCCGCGCCCGCAGCGCTTTGAAGTATTTTATAATCTTTTTGCCTGGCCCGCCAAGCTGCGTCTGCGCTTGCGCGTGCCCGTGCCGGAAAATGATCCCATGCTGTTCTCTATTTCGCATTTGTGGGCCGGCGCGGGATGGTATGAGCGGGAAGTGTGGGATTTGTTCGGCTTTCGTTTTAAGGGACTGGCGGATCATCGCCGCATTTTGCTTTACGACGAATTCAAAGGCCATCCGCTGCGCAAGGATTATCCCATCAATCGTCGGCATCCGCTCATCTCCAATGAAAAGCTGGCGGTGCAGCAAAATGGCCGCGCCAAAACGTTTCGCATCAAAGAAAAAGCCGCCGGGCAAAACACGCAGAACATGCTGCTCAATATGGGCCCGTCGCATCCCGCGATGCACGGCGTGATTCACGTGTTGTTGGAGCTTGATGGCGAGAGAGTCGAGAACGCGGACGTCGGCATCGGTTATCTTCATCGCGCCTTCGAAAAAGACGCTGAGGCCGTGACCTATACGCAAGTGTTTCCCTATACCGACCGCCTGAACTATGTTTCGCCGCTGATCAACAACGTCGGTTACGCGATGGCGGTCGAAAAACTCATGGGCTTGCAAATCACCGAGCGCTGCAAATACATTCGCGTCATCATGTCGGAAATTTCGCGCATCACCGATCATCTCACCTGCATCGGCGCGAACACGATGGAACTGGGCGCGATGACGGCCTTTTTGTACTTCGTCAAAGTGCGCGACATGTTCTATGAATTGGTCGAGGAGATTACCGGCGCGCGGCTCACGGTATCCTACGTGCGCGTGGGCGGCGTCAAGGCCGATCTCACACCGACCTTCGGCGAAAACCTCCGCAAGATTCTTAAAGAGCTGCGCACCGCCCTGGCGGAAATGCACAAGCTCGTCACCCGCAACCGCATTTTCGTCGATCGCATGCAAGGAACCGGCGTCGTCAGCAAGGAGATGGCCGTTGCCCACGGCTTTACTGGGCCCATGCTGCGCGCCTGCGGCATCGACTATGACGTGCGCAAAGCCGAGCCTTACCTGGTTTACGATCAACTCGACTTTGACATTCCCTATGGCGTGAACGGCGACAATTACGATCGCTATCTCGTGCGCATGGAAGAGATCGAGCAGAGCATAAAAATTCTGGAGCAATGCCTGAAGGATATCCCCGGCGGCGAAATCAACGTCGATCACGACGGCAAAGTGTTGCCCGCCAGCAAGATGGCCGACTACGGCAAATTCGGGCAGACCAAGGGCCTGCTGCAAATTCAAGCCATGACTGATCCCACGCTGTCCGGCGGCAACTCGCGTTTGCGCGACAACATTTTCCCGAATGACAAACGCGCCGCCTTGCCGGCGAAAGAAAAAGTGTATGGCAGCATCGAAGGGTTGATGAACCATTTTATGCTGATCATGGAAGGGTACGGCATCAAACCGCCGGTGGGCGAGGCCTATCACGCCGTGGAAGGCGCGAACGGCGAGCTGGGATTTTATGTGATCAGCGACGGCAGCGGCAATCCCTATCGCGTCGACGTACGGCCGCCGTGTTTTGCGCTCATGTCCGGTTTTCATGAAATGATCAAAGGCGACGCCGTGGCCGACATTATTGCGACCTTCGGAACCGTGAATATGATTGCAGGAGAATTGGACCGATGAGTTTGAATCTGTCGCAGGCTTCACGAGATCGTATTGCTGAAGTGTTGACACATTATCCTGCAGAAAACAAGCGCGCTGCGCTTTTGCCGATTCTGCACCTGGTGCAGGAAGAGAAGGGCTATATCCCCGCAGAAATGGAAGAAGGAATAGCGGCGCTGGTGGGTGTGCCAGTGGTGAAGGTGAAAGAGGTTCTTTCCTTCTATACCTGGTTTCGCCAAAAGCCGGTGGGCAAGTACCATTTTCAAGTGTGCCGCACGATTTCCTGCACGCTGCGCGGCCACCGCGAAATCATGGCCCATTTGGAAAAGAAGCTCGGCCTCAAAGAGGGCCAAACTTCCGCCGACGGCAAGTATACTTTGACCGCAGTTGAATGCCTGGCCTCGTGCGAAACCGCGCCCATGATGCAGTTGAACGAGAAGTATATCGACAATTTGACGCCGGAGAAGATTGATGAGATTTTGTCGGGGTTGAAATAAATTTTCCAATACCAACGATCAGCCGATTCTTTGGAATCGTCATTGCTATGTTTTATGACGATCACATTCCGCCGTATATTCATGTAAAGTATGCGATGCCTAGCGCTAAGGTTTCGATTGACACTCTTGAAATAACCGAAGACCGTTTGCCTCGCCTGGTGTTGGAGTGGGCGGCTCTTCATCGCGATGAGTTATGAGAAAACTGGCAACGAGCAAGAGCCGGTATGCCGTTGAACGATATCGAGCCTCTTGAATAGCTCGAGACGAACCTATGATTTCCGTCAAAAGTGTTAAGCCGCTAGAAGGATTCAACGTGTTAATAACATTCTCGAGTGGTGATCAAAAAAGTCGTAAATCTTGAATCTTTATTGAGAGGCCCGATTTTTGAGCCGCTGAAGACTGATCCGGAATTCTTTCGTTCAGTTCGAGTTGATGAAGAGTTGGGCACGATTCTGTGGCGCAACGGTGCAGATATTGATCCCGATGTGCTTTATGGAACACATGTTCCTGCTTGGATGGAAGAAGATAAAGCTTTGGCTTCATAGTCGCTTGAGCAAGGGAAGCATGGATACGGCCATTGTCACGCCCGTGCTTAACGACGAAAACGCGATTGCCATTAATCAAAAAAATCAGCCGCGTTTCGGGGTACAATGTTGATTTGGAGCCAATTTGTTTTTCACCCGAAGAATTTGAAAAGAAGAGCTACCCATCGTGTTCGACCTCAAGCGGATGGGCATCGAAGTGAGTGCGCCACGAACATAATGTGAAGTAGCAATAAAAAAAGCAAAAGCGCACGCAAAGGCACACAAAGAAAAACGTTGCGGGTTCTTCGCGGCTTTGCGTGAGGCTGTTTGAAGGAACTGATCGAATATGACACCCAACGGCGGCATTCTCACGCCCCTGATCAAACAGAATTGCCAGCATCTCAAAAACTATCTCGAACTCGGCGGCTACGAGGCGGCGAAGAAGGCGCTGGCCATGACGCCGGACGAGATCATCAATGAAACCATCAAATCCAATTTGCGCGGACTCGGCGGCGCGGGTTTCCCCACCGGGCGCAAGTGGAGCTTCATTCCCAAACAATCGCCGAAGCCGAAGTATTTGGTGATCAACGCGGACGAGAGTGAGCCGGGTACATTCAAAGATCGTTACATCATCACCCGCGCGACGCACGCTTTGATCGAAGGCATTATCATCGCCGCGAAGGCGATCGATGCGCACACCGCGTACATCTACATTCGCGGCGAATACGTCGAGCCGGCGCGCATTCTGCAAGCCGCGATTGATGAAGCCTACCAGAACAAAATTCTCGGCGACGATGTTCTCGGCACAGGTTACAAGTTGAATCTCTACGTGCATCGCGGCGCGGGCGCCTACATTTGCGGCGAGGAGACTGCGCTGCTGGAATCGTTGGAAGGCAAAAAGGGCTGGCCGCGCATGAAGCCGCCGTTCCCCGCCATCGAAGGTCTGTTTCGCTGCCCCACGATTGTCAACAATGTTGAAACGATTTCGTATGTGCCGGGCATCATCAAAAACGGCGGCGAATGGTTTGCAAAGCTCGGCACAGAAAAGTGCGGCGGCTATCGCTTTTACAGCGTCAGCGGCCACGTCAACCGGCCTGGCGTGTATGAATTGCCGCACGGCACGACGTTGCGGGAGATCATCAATCACGCCGGCGGTGTGCGCAACGGCAAGAAATTAAAAGCCGTGATTCCCGGCGGCTCTTCTTCGCCGGTGTTGCGGCCCGAGGAAATCGATGTGAAAATGGATGTTGAGTCGCTGGCTGCCATCGGCTCGATGATCGGCTCAGCGGGGGTGATTGTGATTGACGAAGACACCTGTTTGCTCGATGTGTTGCTCGTGACCTCGCGCTTCTATCATCATGAAAGCTGCGGCCAGTGCACACCCTGCCGCGAAGGCACGGGCTGGCTGGACAAAGTGTTCACCCGCATGGCGCAAGGCAATGGCCGCATCGAAGACGTTGACAACTTGTGGAACATCGCCAACGGCATCATGGGCAACACCATATGCCCGCTGGGTGACGCCGCCGCCATGCCGGTGTTCGGCTTCCTTAAAAAATATCGCGAAGAGTTTGAAGCGCATGCGAAAACCGGCAAATGCCATACGGGCGAGTTTAGCAATTGGAAACCGGCAACGAAAGCTCCCGCTTGAAGTATAAATGAAGCGGTGATTGAAGCCGTCTCTCTGCTTGCTGATCAATTAAGAATTAGAGATCGTTTTTGAGTTCATCGCGCCCAACAGGAAAGGGCGCGAACCTGACCATGACGATTGACATATAGAAGACAATTTTTATCGAAATCGACTATGCCAACAATTACAATTGACGGTAAAGCCATCGAAGTCGAAGCCGGCGCCACGGTGATTCAAGCCGCAGAAAAGCTCGGCATTGAGATTCCACGCTATTGTTATCATCCCGGCCTGAGCATTGTCGGCCAGTGCCGCATCTGTTTGGTGGAAATCGAAAAAATGCCCAAGCCGCAAGTCGCGTGCTACACGCCGGTGACCGACGGCATGGTCGTGCACACGCAAAGTGAAAAGGCGCTGCGCGCGCGCAAAGACGTGCTTGAGCTTTTGCTCGTCAATCATCCGCTTGATTGCCCGGTGTGCGATCAGGCGGGCGAATGCTGGCTGCAGGAATATTACATGCGCATCGGCCAGTACGACAGTAAAATGGTCGAGAACAAAGTCAAGAAGGATAAAGCGCTCGACATTGGCCCGCATGTCATGCTCGATCAGGAACGCTGCATTCTGTGCAGCCGGTGCGTGCGCTTCTGTGATGAAGTCAGCAAAAGCCATGAGCTGGGCATTTTCAATCGCGGCGACCATGCGGAATTGGCGCCCTATCCCGGCCAGCGGCTCGACAACTTGTATTCGGTCAACACGGTTGATATTTGCCCGGTGGGCGCGCTCACGGAGAAAGATTTTCGCTTCGAAGCGCGTGTGTGGTATTTGGAGGCGACCAATTCGATTTGCCCGGGTTGCAGCACCGGTTGCAATATCGCGATACACACCAATACCCATCGCACGCATCACGCCGAGGGCCGCCGGGTCGTGCGCCTGAAGCCGCGTTACAATCCTGATGTCAATCAATGGTGGATGTGCGACATTGGGCGCTACGCGTTCAAGAGCGTTGATGATCCCTCGCGCATTTCTGCGCCGATGATGAAGCACGGTGAGCAGTGGCTGGAAACCTCGTGGGAAGTGGCGATTGACGCGGCCGTGCAAAAAATTAAAAGCGCCCTACCCGGCCGCGTGGGCGTTTGGGCCTCGCCGCAGCTTGCCAATGAAGATTTGTTCGTGCTGAAGAAATTCCTCGACAAGCTCGGCATCCAGAAAATCGCAACAACGGTTGTGCCGCGGGAAAAGCCGGCGAGCGATGCTTTTTTAATCAAAGAAGACCGCCATCCCAACACGCGCGGCGCAGAATTGACGGGCTTTTCCGTTGCAACGCAAGACTCGCAGAATCTTCTGCAAGAGGCCGCGGACGGGAAACTGGCCGTCTTGTTGATCTTTCATCAGGATCTGAGTACCGGCTTTGCACAGGAGACTATCGCCAAAGCTTTGCAAAAAATACCGACGGTGATTTTCATCGGAACGAATCGCCATGCCACCAGCGACCGTGCTCATATTTTATTGCCCGCTGCAGCGTGGCCGGAGAAGCACGGCACCTTCACGAATTTTACCGATCGTGTGCAGCGTCTGCATGCCGCCGTTGCGCCGCTTGGCGATGCGCGACCCGAATGGCAGATTCTAAAAATGCTCGGCAAGCAATTGGGTGTGATCATCCCTTACCTCGAAGCCGAAGATGTTTTCGATGCGCTCGCGCAAGAGATTGCCGCGTTCCGCGGCATGTCATATGAGACGATGGGCGAACTGGGTCATAAAATCGGTGAAGACCTCAACGTGGTGAAGGCCAGACGAATGAATCAAGTGCAAGATAAGCTGCGGGTGATCCCAATTTTTGGATAGTTATGACTGACATCATTGCCACCATTCTTAAATTTCTTTTCTTTGTTCTGATTTTTGTGTTCAATACGGCGGCTTTGTTGACCTGGGTTGAACGCAAGCAAAGCGCGTTGATGCAGGACCGTGTCGGCGCGAACCGGGCGAAGATTTTCGGGCTGCGGCTTTTCGGCCTGTTTCACATCATTGCCGATTCGTTGAAAATGTTTTTCAAGGAAGATTTCCGGCCCAAAGGCGCGGAAAAGTTTTTGTTTTCGATTGCGCCCGGCATCAGCATGTTTTTCGCGGTCGCCGCGTTTGCCGCGATTCCATTTGCCGACACGCTCCGGATCGGTGACGCCGCGCATACGATGCAAATCGCGCCGCTCAATGTCGGCATTCTCTATGTTTTTGCCACCATGTCCATGGCAGTTTACGGCGTCGTGCTCGGCTCGTGGGCCTCGAACAACAACTATTCGCTGATGGGCGGCCTGCGCGCCTCGGCGCAGATGATTTCGTACGAGGTCGCGATCGGCGTTTCGATCATCGGCGTTTTGATGGTTTATCAAACCGTCAATCTGCAAGAGATCGTGCGTGCGCAAGGCCATCTGGCTTGGGGCTGGATTCCCCAATGGGGCATCTTTTTTCAGCCCCTCGGTTTTTTGCTTTTTTTAACCACCGGTATCGCGGAAACGAAGCGCATTCCCTTTGACGCACCCGAAGGCGAGAGCGAGATCATCGGTTATCATATCGAATTCAGCAGCATGCGTTTCGGTGTGTTTTTCCTGACGGATTTGATCGAAACGGTATTGATCGCGTGCATCACCGTCACACTTTTTCTCGGCGGCTGGCAAGTGCCTTATCTGACCGCGGCAGGTTTCGAGTTTCCCTGGGGCGGAACGCTGGCCTTATCGAATCCGCTGGTAACCCTGTTGCAGTTTTTGGCGTTCACAATCAAAGTCTCAATTTTGCTTTGGTTCATGATGTTGATCCGCTGGACGCTGCCGCGTTTTCGTTATGATCAGATCATGTCGCTGGGCTGGAAGGTTCTTCTGCCATTGGCGCTGATCAACATTTTTGTCACAGCGGCGGTGATTGTGTTTTTATAAAAGATGTTCCTGGTTGCTGGCCTGCCGACCTCTCAAACGAAGAAATCCCGCAGGACAGCAACTGGCTTGGCAATCCAAAACCAGCAACGAAAATTCTGTGACGGCGCTATGAACGTACATGACAAATATAAACCGCTGACTTTTTGGGAAAAAACCTATCTGCCGCGCGTTTGGGACGGACTGGTGCTCACCATGCGGCATTTCTTTTTTAATCTTTGGCATTTTTTTCTGGCGAGCATCGGCGTCAAACGCGAATGGAAGGGCGCGGTGACTTTTCAGTATCCCGAAGTGCGGCGGCCAATTTGGCCGCGCTTGCGCACGCTGCATCGCCTCACCAAGCGCGAGGACGGCACGCCGCGTTGCGTTGCGTGCATGATGTGTGAAACCGTTTGTCCGGCAAAATGTATCTACATCGTCGCCGGCGAACGGCCCGAAAAGCAGATTGAAAAAGTGCCCCGGCAATTCGATATTGATCTCGGCAAATGTGTGTTTTGCGGTTACTGTGTGGAAGCCTGTCCCGAAGATGCCATTCGCATGGACACCGGCATTCTTGAGTTCGCCTCATATGGCCGCAACGGCATGTTGCTCACCAAAGAGATGCTGTTGAATTTCGAGCCGAAGAAAGAGCATTATACCTCACGAACGGATTTGGTGGAAACAACCTAATTTATCTCGCAGAGCGGAGGAATGTATGAGCCGACCAATGCAGCCTTTTCTCGACAAAGAAAAGCGTTTTCTCGAAGAAGGCCGCTATGGCGACAATGTGATCGTCACTTCTGTTGATTCCCTGTTGAATTGGGCGCGTTTATCGTCCGTGTGGCCGATGACCTTCGGCTTGGCCTGCTGCGCCATTGAAATGATGGCGGTGGGCGCCTCGAAGTACGATCTCGATCGTTTCGGCGCCGGCGTGTTTCGGCCCAGCCCGCGTCAAACGGATTTGATGATCGTGGCCGGCACCGTTACCATCAAAATGGCGGAGCGCGTGAAAGTGCTGTACGAGCAAATGCCCGAGCCTAAATATGTGATGTCGATGGGCAGTTGCGCCACCTGTGGCGGGCCCTATTGGAAGCATGGTTATCACGTTTTGAAAGGTGTGGATCGCATCGTGCCCGTCGATGTTTATGTACCCGGTTGCCCGCCTCGTCCCGAAGCCCTGCTTGATGGCTTGTTGAAGCTGCAGGAGAAGATGCGGCGCGAAAGCATGATCCGGCGCAAACTCACGGAGGCGGTGAAATAATGACACCCGAACAAATTGCACAACAACTGCAGGAACGTTTCGGCGATCAGATTCTTGCATTTCAGTCCGGCGTGATCGATCCGTTTGTCAAGGTCGCGCCGGAAAACATTCTCGCGGTTTGCAAGTTTTTGCATGAAACCCCGGAGCTCTATTTCGACATGTGCCACGATATTGCCGGCTACGATCTTGGCGCCGGCAAAGAGCTTGGCGTGATTTATCATCTTTTCTCATTCCGCCACAAACACTGGTTCACGGTGAAAACCGAAATGCCGCGCGCCGGCGCGCATCTTCCCACCGTATCGTATCTCTGGCGCACCGCGGATTGGCACGAACGCGAAATTTATGACCTTTTCGGCATCACCTTCGACGATCATCCCGATCTTCGCCGCATCCTTTGCCCGGATGATTGGGAAGGTTCGCCGTTGCGCAAAGATTACGCCGTCCAGCAATATTACCACGGCATTCGTGTGCCCTATGATGAAGATTGGCACAAGTTCGAAACGTTCTCGGTCAATCCGGAGCGCGGCCATTTCGTCTTTGCGTTCGAAAAACATCTCTCCCCCAACGGTGACAGCGCTTCTGCTGAGAAGAAGGAGTGAGCATGGCTAGATATTTTAAAGATGTGTTCAATGGTGTTTTCACGGTTCTGATCGGCATGAAGGAAACCTGGAAGCATCTGTTTCGGCCGGCAACCACGCTGCAGTATCCCCACGTGCGCTTCGAGCTGCCGCCCGGCACGCGCATGCAGCTTTTCAATAATGTCGACGATTGCATTGGCTGTTACAAATGCGCGCGCATTTGCCCGGTGGATTGCATCTACATTGACACCGTCAAAGCCAAGCCCACAGAGGATCTCGGCAAGGCCTCGACCGGCAACCCGATTCGCCAGCATGTTGTGCGTTTTGACATTGATATGTTCAAATGCTGTTATTGCGATCTCTGCACCACGGTTTGTCCGACGGAATGCCTTTACATGACGGATAAATACGAAGCCACGGTGTATGAACGCAGCAACGGCATTTTTCATTTTTCGAAATACGAACCGGCATTAGCGGCAAAAATGCTGGCCGAGCAAGCCGCCGAGGAAGCCGCGGCCGCAGCCGCCAAAGCGGCAAAAGCTGCCGCTGCGCCGGCAAAGCCCAAGCCGGAAGCGAAGGAAACAGCGCACGCCTGAACCGCGATTGCAGGATCGATGAATGCCTGAGATTGCGAGATCTTGTCGAGAAGAATATGTTTTTACACATTGCCACAGCCACTTACCTTTCGGGTTATACTCTGCGAGTGACGTTTGATAACGGCGTCGTCAAAGACATTGAACCGTTAAATGGCCGAATGGCGCGGATTTCGCGCCGGGATTTCTCTATGAAATCGGCAAGGAGTTCAAACGCAAGGCCAGGCGCGCCCCTGCTGCGTGTTTAAGTTCGGAGTGTTTCGGCGCTGAAGTTTTGCAACCTTGAGGCATCAACTTCGCTGGCGTCGCCGGCGACCTTAAGACAATTCACGATTTTTCAATCCAAATTTGATTCTGCGGGAACTTCGACATGTTTGGCACACTCGGCAACATCTTCAAACGGCAGCGTTATTATTTCGAAGACGAAGGCAGTATGGTGGTCGATCTCGATCCCGCGGCCGCCGTCGAAAAATATAACTATGAGGTGATGGCCAAAGCGCGGGTGAGTAAAGATTTTCCCGGCGACGATATGATCGTCAATATGGGGCCGCAGCATCCCTCGACGCACGGCGTGTTGCGGCTGGAGTTGGTGCTGGATGGTGAAATCGTCAAGAAATGCACGCCCCACATCGGCTATCTGCACCGCAATTTTGAAAAGCACGCCGAGAACGTCGGGTGGAATGAAGTTATTCCCTACACTGATCGCCTCGACTATCTCGCCTCCATGAGCATGAATTGGGGCTATTGCCTCGCGGCGGAAAAGCTGCTCGGCGTCAAAGAGTTGCCCAAGAAGGTGGAATACATTCGTGTGATTTGCGGCGAGTTCATGCGCATTGCCAGCCATTTGATGGCGATCGGCACCTTCGGGCTTGACGTTGGCGCTGTGACGCCTTTCCTCTGGGCTTTCCGGGATCGCGAACGCATTCTCGATTTGTTCGAATGGATTTCCGGGGCGCGCCTGCTGTATAATTATATTTGGATTGGAGGCCTCAGCCGCGATATGCCCTCGGGTTGGCTGAAGCAGGCCCGCGAGTTTCTCGATGAGTTTGAAGGCAACATGAAAGAGTTCAATCGCCTGCTTTCCGGCAATCACATTTTCATCAAGCGTTCTTCGGATGTCGGCATTTTGCCGCCGGAGGTTGCTATCAACTGCGGCGCCACCGGCCCGGTGTTGCGCGGCAGCGGCATCAAGTGGGATGTGCGCAAAGACGAACCGTATTCGATTTATCCACAATTCGAATTCGAAGTGCCGGTCGGTGAGGGACTCTATGGCCCGGTTGGTTCCGTGTTTGATCGTTACTACGTCCGCATCAAAGAGATCGAGCAATCCATCAAAATTTTGCGCCAGGCGTTAAAAGAGTGTCCGGAACAAGGCGATGTGAAAGAAGCGATTCCGCGGCGCATGCGGCCGCCGGCGGGCGCGGAATGTTACGTGCGCAGCGAGGCCCCGCGTGGTGAGATCGGTTTTTATTTGCGCTCCAATGGCAGCGATATACCCGATCGTGTGCGTTGCCGCTCTTCGTGCTTTGTGCATGTGAGTTTGCTCGATGAGATTAGCCGCGGCGCAATGGTGGCAGATATGATCTTGATTGTCGGCAGCATTGATATTGTGTTGGGAGAGGTCGATCGGTGACCTAAGCGATTCGCTTGCTGATAGTCGCCCACAGAAGTGGAAATCCCGAGGATAAAGTTTGCATGCCATTCGGTGGGAATTCTTCTTCGTGGGCGTTTTTTTTCTTCCATCCCTTATCTCATCACCATCCCATGACTGAGCTTGACAAATTTCTTGGCATGAATCGCCCTATTGCACGGCGCGATTTTTTGCAGGGCATGGCGCTGGGCGTCGCGAGTGCGGCGCTTGCGTGTCAACGTCCGCCGGGCGTAAACTCTGCGACACGGCCGGAGTTTCATCCTCCCGATGTTTCCGGTTTGCGCGGCCAGGATATGGCATCCACCCGGCTCGGCCATGTCGTGCGGGATGACATTTATTTAAATCAAAACGAAAACCTCATTGACACCGGCGAAACCTACGATCTTATTGTCATTGGCGCGGGTATTTCCGGCCTCGCTGCGGCTTATGTTTATCAGCAAGCCCAAAAGCATGCGCGCATCCTTCTGCTTGACAATCACGATGATTTTGGCGGGCATGCGCGGCGCAACACCTTTCACTGGAACGGAACGACGTTGATTGCGCCCGGCGGTACGTATGCACTTGAAGATGTCGACCACTCGCCGCCCGAAGCGCTCGAAATTTTCAAAAGCATCGGCATCGACCTCGATCGCATGCCGGGCTTTCGTGATGCGGATTTCAAAAGACGCTTCAATCTTTCCTCCGGCGTTTTCTTCGACCCGCGCGTTTATCCCGGCATTGCACCCACCTGGTGCAACAAGTTTTATGATATTCCTTATGAACAGTTCTTTGCCGGCGCGCCGCTTCCGCCCGAGGCAAGACAGGAATTGATCGAGCTTTTTACGACGCGCAAACATTATCTGCTCGAAGCGCCTGTTCTCGAAGCGGCGCTGGCTGAAATGAGCTGGGAAAAATTCATTCGCGAACGCATGGGGTTGGGCGATCATGCCGTGCGCTTTGCGAACATGTATGCGACCGATTTGCTCGGCCTCGGTTGCGATGCGGTTTCTGCGCTCGATGCTTATCATATTGGCCCAGGATTTTTTGGGATGGGCGGCGAAGGGTTTTATGAGGCCGATGGCATTTTGCGTTATGGCTATGCGCCGCAACATCGTTTTCCCGATGGCAATCACACGATTGCGCGCCACTTACTGAAAGCCCTTCTGCCGCTTGCCGTGCCGGGGCCGGCTACCATGGAAGGCATTTTCAATAGCCGCATCGATTACGCTGCCTTGGATCTTCCGAAGAGCCGCGTGCGCGTGCGTTTGCGTTCGGTTGCTGTTCGTGTCGAAAATCGTGACAACCAAAATAGCGGCGGCGCTGTCGTTCATTATGCGCAATCCGATGGCCGTCTCTTTCGCGTGCGCGCGCGCAGCGTTATCGTGTCGGCGTGGGGCATGTCGGCAAAGCATATTGTGCCGGAGTTGCCCGCGGATCAATTTCGCGCGTTGGAGCAATACCGGTACTGTTCCGCCATTTACATCAACGTTTTGCTGCGCCATTGGCGGCCGATGGCTGAGTTGGGTTTGTTCGATATGTTCTTGCCGGAGGGCTATTGCACCTGGATGAATATTTCTGATCCTCTACATGTCGGCGATTATCGGCCGGAGTATCATCCGGACCAGCCGACGGTGTTGAGCATGTACAAGTATCTCTATCAGCCGGGCTACGACCCTGTCGAGCAAATGCAGCTTGCCCGTCTGGAATTGGAACACAAACCGTTTGAAGATTTCGAACGAGAGATTCGCATGGAGCTTAACCTCATGTTCGGCTCTTGGGGGTTTAATGCCGCAGACGATATTCTTGCCCTCACCGTCAATCGCTGGGGGCACGGGTATAATTTTTTTAAAGCGCCTGGACCATATGCCGAGCGCGCCAACCCACCTTATGAACGAGGCCGGCTCAAGCTCGGCCGCATCTCCTTTGCCGGCGCAGATGCGGCAGGCAATCCCTGGAGCCAAAGCGCTCTGCAACAAGCCTGGCGCGCGGCGAAGGAACAATTGGAATACGCTTGAAAAGCCCGGCCGCGAGGTTTTACCTTCCCCTTGTGAGTTTCAGAAAGATCGACTAAATTCGCGGTAAATAAAGTCACTGCCGGTTTGAAGTAACGTTTCTTCATCATGTCTTACTTCGACGATCGACCCAATCACTTCCGCCTGCTTCTCGGGCTGTTTGCCGCATATCTTTTTGTGCTCGCCGCGATGAACTTTTCTCGCAATGCGAGTTGGGCCACCGATGAGAATTTGTTTCACACCTCACCTTCAAATTTGTATGTAACAAAAAGTTTTCCCGCCGAATTGGTGAGTATCACCGCTAAAAAAAATCTGCCCTTTTCATCTCCGAGCTCCAGCGATTCCGTGCGTCTCGGCGAATTTCTGGTTGAGATTGACGAGCAGGAGATAAAAACAGCGGCGGACTGGCATGGGGCTTTGCATGCGCGGGAGGCTGATACTGCAATCACGCTAAAGACCTGGCATCCTGCAACAAATGCCGCCCGAACGCTCCGGCTGGCGCGCGCCGCATTGCCGGATAGTTTCTTTCGCGAACTTCCTCCCTCAATTTATATAACGGATGTCGCCCCGGGCGGCGCTTCCGATCGCGCCGGTATGCAAGTCGGCGACGTTATTATGCGCATCAACCGGCAAGGCTTTCGCGATGCCACGGATGCCGATCGCATTATGCGCCGCGCCGGTAGCGGCAGCACGATTGCCTACGATATTATGCGTGGCCCACATCATCTCACCCTGCAGGTAACGCTTGCCAAGCTGGGCATCAACCTCGGTATGGTCATGAGTTTGCTCACGGGCCTGGCCTTTTGGGGACTGGGGACGTTCCTTGCCATGTATCGCCCGCGCATTCACGCGGCACGGCTGCTTGGCCTCATGTTTGTATCTTTTTCATTCCCATTGCTGTTGATTTATCAGCGCGGCTTGGACGATGCCTCCGATTATACTCGCCTGCTTTTCTTCATGATGATTTTGAGCATTCTTCTCGGCGTCACAACCGCCTTTCATAGCGGGTTCTATTTCCCCAAAACGCGCCCCGAGCTGATGCACAAACCGTGGCTTTATCGCGCGCCCTATTTGATGGCCGCCCTTAGCTTTCTTTTGATTGCAAGCGTTGGCTTTTCCAATCTGGCGATGATGCGTCTGTTCTTTCTCTCCGCCATGGCGCTTTTACTGGTCTATTATGTCATTTTTCACTTTGTTTATCGCAAACATCGCAGCGCGGAGTATAAATTTTTAAGCCGCAGATTGAGCATGATTTGCTGGATTGCCGGCTTGGGCGTGCTGGCCATTGTCCTTCTGGGAATTGGCCGCGCAAATGAATCAATCCTGGGGTTTGCGAGCCTGCCATTTCTGGCGATCCCCGCGGGCTATCTCTATGTGATTAACCGGCATCGTTTGCTTGACATGAGTTTACGGGTGCGGCGAAACAGGCAATATGAGATTGTCACGATTGCCTGGATCGTCTTCCTGTTGGCGCTGGCCGTGATCTCGCTTGCGTGGCTGACGAAATTTTCGCTGCATTTGCCGGACATTCATTTTACGGGCAGCTACCTGGAAATTACGGATACGCCAATGGCATCGGAACGGCGCGAGTTTATTGAAAAACTCGTCCTGATGATGATCGCGATGGCGTTGATTTTTGTTTTCCAAAGAGTCTGGCGTGCCGGTCAGGCCTGGATTGCGCGCAAGTTCCATCGTGAGAGTTATAATTACAGCGTTGCCACCAGCGAGCTGGCCGAAGTAATGGCGACGAAATTGAACATGGTCGATCTTGCCCGCGGCATCGTGCAGAAGCTTGCCACACTCATGCATCTCGAACGCGTCGGCGTCATGTTTTTTCAAAATCAAAAAACCTGCTGCTGCCATGAAGCCTACGGTTTTGACGGAAGGCAGTGGGAAGAATTTTGCATGGCGGCTGATCACAAAATCGTGAATACCCTGGACAAGTTTCGCAGCGAGTCGCGCTTTAGTGTTGATTATCTGCCCGAGGACATTAAACCCCTTTTTCATCATCACGGCTTTCGGCATCTCATTCCGATTCGATTCAAGGAAAAACTTGTCGGCACGATGTTGCTGGGCGAGAAGCTTTCCGAAGCCGCCTATACACACGAGGATTTTGCCATTCTCACGGCCATTGCCAAACAGGCTTCGGTTGCGGTGGAGAACGCATTTTTATATGAAGAACTGGCGGAACAGGAACGTCTCAAGCACGAGCTTGCCATTGCGCGGCGTATCCAAATGGCGTCGCTTCCGCAAAGCACACCCAATGTTGAGGGATTGGACATTGCCGGCATTTCGATTCCAGCGCTTGAAGTTGGCGGCGATTATTTTGATTATCTCAACGGCGTCCCGAATCGGATTACGATAATCGTGGGAGATGTGAGCGGCAAAGGCACCTCAGCGGCGCTTTACATGTCCAAAGTGCAAGGCATTCTGCGCTCACTGCATGATTTTGGTTTGTCGCCGCGCCAGTTGTTCATTCGGGCAAATCATTTGTTGCGCCAGGCGCTGGAACGCAAATCGTTTGTGACCTCCATCGGCGCCGACTTTAACACGGCGTCACGCCAACTGGCGTTGGCGCGCGCCGGCCATTTGCCGTTGTTTTATTATCATGCCCGGAGTGCACACGTGGAGAAGATTACGCCGAAAGGCCTTGGGTTGGGATTGGACGATGACGGCCTCTTTGCCTCGGAGTTGGAGGAACGCATCATCGCCTACGAACCCGGAGATGTTTTCTTGTTCGTTACTGACGGCGTTACTGAAGCGCATAACGGTATTGGCGCCGAATTTGGGGAGGATCAGCTTGTGGAGGTTCTGACGCAAAACGTTCATAATCATGCCGAACAGATTCGCGATATAGTGGTTTCCGCGCTTAAGCATTTTGCCAACAACATCGAACAGCATGACGATCAAACCATCGTAGTGGTGAAGGCAACACCCTGAGGCGCCGTCTCCTTGAATTCGTCGAATTGTACCCACACATTCCCTCGCAAACTTTTCACGCTATTCCTGTGCATAATCATACACGGCGCCGGAACTAGATAATCCCTGATTTTATCGGCGTCTTTCCAGAATCCGCTTGACATCGAATATCGCCGATTGTATCATTTCGGCAACTCAGCGCTGCCTACTCAGCTTACCTTGTTCGAGGCTGCGATGATTTCGCAGTTTCGAAGCGCGCAAACCTTATCACCTGTGATCATCACTCAAGCCATTTCAACATGCCGACGAAACAAATTGTCACGCTGTGCGTGAACGGCTCTCACCACGAGGTTGCGATACGCCCGTATGACGTGTTGCTCGATGTTATTCGGGAAACGTTGAATCTCACGGGCACAAAACGCGGCTGTGACATGGGAACGTGCGGCTGCTGCACGGTTCACGTCGATGGCCGTGCGCGGCTTTCCTGTCTGACGCTCGCATTGGAGGCTGTCGGCCATGAGATCACCACAATCGAAGGTTTGAAATGCAGCGGCCTGCTTGATCCGTTGCAGCGCGCTTTTGCGGAGAACGGCGGCTCGCAATGCGGTTTTTGCACACCCGGCTTCATTATGACCGCAAAGGCCCTTCTCAATGAACATCCCCATCCCACACGAGATGACATCAAGGAAGCGATTTCCGGAAATCTTTGCCGCTGCACCGGGTATATCAAAATTGTAGACGCCATCGCGGAAGTCGCACAAGAAGACGTCCTGTCATGAAAGATCAATCATAAACCGTTCAAAGCTCTAATTGAGCTTCTTGACTGAATTCGCGGAGCATAACCGATGTCCAATACAATCGGCAAACCGGTTGCCCTCATTGACGGTTTGAAGAAAACCACGGGCGAGGGCATTTATACCGACGATATCAAATTGCCGAACATGCTCGTCGGCAAAATTTTGCGCAGCCCGCATGCGCACGCGCGCATTGTAACAATCGACACGAGCAAAGCAGAGGCCCTGCCCGGCGTGCATGCGGTTTTGACGGGCAAAGAGGCGCCGCATACGTTCGGTGTTTTGCCGATCAGCGAGGACGAGACGGCGCTTGCCGTTGACAAAGTCATTTTCATCGGTGATAATGTCGCCGCCGTTGCCGCAGATGATGAAGAAACGGCGCTGCACGCGCTGAAACTCATTGAAGTCGAATATGAAGAATTGCCGGTCTATCGCAAATTCGAAGACAGCTTGAAACCGGCAGCGGAAGCGATTCACAGCAACACCGTGAATGGCACGAACATTCACAAAGAAGTGAAGCAGAACTTTGGCGAGGTGGATGCCGCCCGCAGCCGCAGCACGTATGTGAGAGAAGCGGAGTATGATTTCATCGGCGTGACACACGGCTTTACCGAGCCGCATTGTGTGATCGCCTCTTACGACGCGGATGATCGTATGACCGTGTGGTCGGCGCAGCAAGTTCCACATTATTTACATCGTGCGCTGGCGAAAGTGTTGGAGATGCCGATGCACCGCATTCGCGTCATTCGCCCGATGGTGGGCGGCGCATTCGGCGGCAAGAGCGACCCTTTTCCGCACGAAATGATTGCGGCCTTGCTTTCGCGCAAATGCCGGCGACCGGTGAAGATTCTGTTCGATCGCGAAGAAGTTTTTCTCAGCAATCACGGCCGGCATCCCACGCACACCGGAATTGCGATGGGGTTGGATGACAAGGGCAAAATTTCATTTCTCGATTTGCACGCGCAAATTGACGGCGGCGCATGGGGCAGCTTTGGGGTGGTGACAACATATTACAACGGCGTGCTCAGCATGGGGCCGTATGCCATCGAGAATTTTCGCTATCACGGCCAGCGCGCCTACACCAACAAAACGCCCTGCGGCGCCATGCGCGGCCATGGCGCAGTCAACAGCCGCTTTGCGCTGGAAACGCTGCTCGATGAACTATGTGAGGCCGCGAAGCTCGATCCGTGCGAGGTGCGTCTGAACAACTTGCTGCCTTCGAATTGCACAACCGTAAACGGCTTTCGCATCACCAGCAACGGTACGCGGGAATGCATTGAGCGCAGCCGCCAAGCCTCGGAATGGGACAAAAAGTTTCGCAAGCTGCCGTTTGGCCGAGGCATCGGCGTGGCGTGCGGATTTTACATCAGCGGCAGCGCGCATCGCATTCACTTCAACGATTTGCCGCAATCGACCGTCCATATCAAAATCGACATGGATGGCGGCATCACAGTGCATTGCATGGCCGCCGAAATCGGGCAGGGCAGCGACACCATGTTGGCGCAATGCGTTGCCGAGCCGCTCGGTGTGAAGCTCGACCGGTTGCGCATTTTTTCGAGCGACTCGGACGCCGATCCCATCGATCTGGGCTCTTATTCCAGCCGGGTGACGTTCATGGCCGGCAACGCCGCGCGCGAAGCCGCTCTCAAAATTCGCGAGAAGCTGGTGAATGCGGCGCAGACTATCACGGGTTATGCTGCGGAGGGTTTTGTTCTTGAGAATGAAGAAATCATTTACGCGCGCGATCCGCGCGTGCGTGTGACGTTCATGCAGGCGCTGGAGAAGGCGCTGGCAAACAACGGCGCATTGATCGCGAAAGGCAAATACATGGGCCCGCCGCCGATTGGCGGCAAATTAAAAGGCGCGCGCGCCGGACTTTCACCGTCTTACAGTTTTCAATGCTACATCGCCGAAGTTTCCGTTGATACCGAAACTTTTGAGCCGCGCGTGGAAAAAGTCTGGGCGGCGCATGACTGTGGTAAGGCTTTGAATCCGCTCGCCGTGCAAGGCCAGATTGAAGGCTGCATTCACATGGGACTTGGGCAGGCCTTGATGGAAGAGATGGTTTACAATCGCGGCAATGTGTTGAGCGCGAATTTTCTCGATTATCGCACACTCACCCCGATGCAGATGCCGGAGGTCGACGTGATTATTGTGGAAAGTGATGATCCCGAAGGCCCCTGGGGCGCGAAAGAAGCGGGAGAAGGCCCGCTGCTGCCGATTCTGCCGGCTGTCGCCAATGCAATTTACGATGCTGTGGGCGTGCGCATGCGCAGCTTACCGATGACGGCCGATAAAATCTGGAAAGCCATGCAAGACAAGACGAAGATCGCCAAACGCCGAACCCGCGCAATCGTTGCTTAACGCAGACGTGTTCGTCACACGGCATCTTGCCGCGGCCAAATGATTAACGGCAAAACCACTTGATTTCATCTCATTCAGCAATACCATCTGAATCGTTTCGTTAACGATTCCTGTGGATTCAGATGCCCAATAACGAAGAAGAATTATGATTCTTCCTGCATTCAAATATCATCAGCCCAAAACCGTGAACGAGGCCATTGCCATTGCGCAAAGCTGTGACGGTGATTTTGACTTCGTCTCCGGCGGCACGGATTTGCTGCCGAATTATAAAATGCGTTTGAATGCGCATGGCAACGTCATCAGCCTGAGCGGCATCGCAGAGTTGCGGGAAATCAGCCCCGCGCGTATTGGCGCGATGGCGCGTTTGCGTGAAGTGATCAACAATCCCGCGCTGCAAACCTCCCTTCCCGTGATTCCGCATACGGCCAAACTTGTTGCCACGCCGCTGCTGCAAGAGTCCGCCACCGTGGGCGGCAATATTATGTTGGACACGCGCTGCTATTACTTCAATCAAAGCTGGTTCTGGCGAGATTCCAAAAACTATTGTTTGAAAGCGGACGGTAACGATTGTCTGGTCGTGCCGCAGCAATCAATTTGCTATGCCACATACTCCGGCGATCTGGCGCCGGTGTTCATGGTTCTGGGTGCAAATTTTGTTTTGGTCGGGCCTGACGGCACGCGCGTAGTTCCCGCAGAAAAATTTTTTACCCATGACGGCATCACGCGCAACGTCAAACTTCCGGAAGAGATATTAACGCATGTTACAATTCCGGCATCAGCGCAGACGCTGCAAGCAGATTACCTGAAATTGCGTGTGCGCGATGCCATGGATTTTCCCGTGCTCGGTGTCGCTGTGGCCCTAGAGCTGAATGAGAGAACGATTGTGCGCCTGCGCGCCGGGCTGACCGGCGTGGCAACGACGCCGCTGTTGTTCGATGAGATAACGAATGGCGTCATCGGCGACCAACTCACCGAAAATCTCATCGAGGGCATTGCCGAGGAGATCATGAGCCGGGTCACGCCTTATCGCAATGTTTCCCTTTCGCCGCAATATCGCAAAGCGATGATCGCTGTCTACCTCAGACGATTATTGCAAAAACATTTGAACGGTGAGCCGGCCTCATGAGATTCGAACACGAAAATTTGGCGACTATGGCCATGGACAAGAAACTCGGAACTCCTCGTGTGCCGGAGAGGGAGAGCATCGTCAAAGATCGCCTGCCGATGATGGTGGTGGAGTATCATGACGAACGCTCTGGCGCAAACGCTTATTTGGTGATCGACATGCTGGTGAATGGTGTTGCGGGCGGCGGCTGCCGCATGAAAAAAGGCGTGACGCCGGAAGAAATGATCAAGCTGGCGCAGACCATGACGCGCAAGTTCACTCTTACCAAGCCGCCGATTGGTGGCGCCAAGCTCGGCATTGATTATGATCCCGCGCGGCCGGACAAGCTTGCGGTGATGCAGCGCGTGTTTGAATTCCTGCAAGCGTTCTTGCACAATTGTTATGTCACTGGCGCAGACTTGAACACGAACGAGGCCGAGATCATCACCTGCACCAATGCGATTGGCCTGCCTTGTCCGCAATACGCGCTGGCAAAAAGATTTGGAAATGCAGAGCGTCGCATTCACCGTTTTTATGAAGGCATCAACCTGAAATTAGATGAACGGGGCACGATGGTGATGAACGCGGCTGCCACCGGCTACGGCATTTGCACCGCAGCCTTGCGCGCCGTGAGCGAACACAATCTCAAGGGCTGTTCGGTTGCGATTCAAGGCTTTGGCAATGTCGGTGGCGGGCTGGCGAAGTTTCTTGGGGATCGAGGCGCGAAGATTCAGGCGCTCAGCGATCGTTTCGGAGCAATTTATTGTAAACAGGGATTGGATATTGATTATTTGCTCGCCCGGCGCAATGAACGCACTAAAGCCATTTTCCCGGAATTGCTGGCAGCCTCGGATCGTCCCGCCGGATACGAATTGATTTCTGATCCTGAAATTATTTATGAGCTGGGCGATGATCTTTTTATCCCCGTTGCCGACAGCGGCGTGATCACAGAAAGGAACTACAAGCGCATCAAGGCCAGGTATATCGTTTGCGGTTCCAATGATCCTTTTGCGCCTGCGAGTATCGAAGAATGGTTGTTTGAATTGGGAAAGGTGGTGGTGCCGGATTTCATTGCCAATGCCGGCACGGCCGCGCTGTATCACACGCTGATTTGCGAAGAAGGCCCCGTTACTGCGCAAGGACTTTTGGCAAGCGTTGATCGCCAAATCGGCACAGCCACAGATGAAGCTCTGGCCAAGGCCCGGGCTGAAAATATTTCACCGCGCCGGGCCGCGGAAATTATTGCCGCGGAGAAGATCAACGCTTATCCGGCATACTATCCCACCACAATTTCGAAGCGCTGGGTGTAGGGCTTCTGCACGGCTATCTGCTTGGCAACTATGGCGGCTTGCTGTGTGCGGTGCTGTTGCGGCTCGCAGCGGGCAGTTGATTGTTCGTACGATGCCTTGAGCTTCTGCGATCTCTGCTGTTTCTAAGAAATTCTCCAAAAGCATGTCTTTATGCCAGCTTGTGCAGTTCATTGGTATGCAAATTTTTAGAGCCCCTCGGGTAATTTTCAGAATTGTTACGACTATTCTTTCGACCTTCTGATTGATGACAATCATATCGGTCTGTTTACTGAAAGGGCCCTGGCGCCAGGCCTTGGATTCATATTCGAAGGGGCAGAGGGGATCTTAATTTTCTTGTCGGTGCTTATATTAACGGCACCTTATTTGGTGATACCACACTAACCTCAGTTGAGGAAGCCTCTCAATCACCAATGCCAAATCAGCCTGTTTTATATCAGAACTACCCCAACCCCTTCAAGCATACCACACAGATATTTTTTTCTTTACCAAATTATTGGCCCTACCGAGTGCATGTTTCAATCTATGATATTTTAGGACGTGAAATCGCTGCTTTTACACCTGAAAGGTCGGGCGCTGGATATCAAGCAATTTCATGGAACGGAAGAACCAATTCAGGAGAAGACGCTGGCAACGGCATCTATATAGTCAGATTAAATAGCGCCCGGTTTTCGCGAAGCATCAAGATTCATTATCTCAAGTAAGGAGGTTTGTGATGAGAACATTCTTACTCGCATTCATGCTCTGTCTCGCCGGTTTGTCGAGCTATTCAATAGTGCAAACTGAAATAGCTTGTGGCGTCGACGGCTCTCAGGCTCAACCAATCAACCCCGCTGCAACGCATGGAATTTATCTTCCCGGGGAAGGATAACCCAAAAGTTGCGCAAGATGAAACACCATTTTGCTATTTGGATCTCAATTCTAACCTGCATGAACCTTGTCCATTCTCAAGCGCCATCGTTGGCTCCTGAAGTGTGGAGTGAACCGGTTGAGCTTGATATTATTGGGATCGATGGACAGCCATCTATTAGCCCCATGGGAGACCAACTATTTTTTATTGGCAGCTTAGATTCCGCAGGAAGTGATATTTTGAGTTCCAGAAAAATCAAATCTGTTTGGCTACCACCGACACAAATCAATTCCAACATCAACCAAGGGCTGGAGTTCGCTCCGGTGACTTCATCGACTGGAGTAGTAATAATTTTCATGACATTTATGTTAGCCGATTGTTGATCGACGAAAACGGCGATCCGGAGAGCGTGAAAGAAGAGCCGGTAATTTTTTCAGATGGCTTCGAGCTGCACTAAAATTTTCCAAGTCCCTTCAACTCTGAAACCACCACAACTTTCCAGATTAACCCAGCCAGATGTGGTGATCGTTGGAATTTATGATATTTTGGGCCGACGCGTGAGAGAGCTGCTTGCCCAACGCCTGACTTCCGGGCTTCACAGTGTGCCATGGAACGGTCAAGACGACCAAGGTCAGTTGCTACCGTCGGGAATATACTTCTGCCGGCTCCGGGCTGAAAATCATGTCCAATGGCGGAAAATGCTGCTCGTTCGGTGATTGCATGTCCGGCATGATTCAATACAGATCGGCCTTCATTTTTGCGACAGTTTCTTCCAAATTATTCAGCCGGGTTTGCATTTCCGCCAATGTGTCTTTCAATTCTTCGACTTCATGGCGCAAGGAGGGCGAGGCGGCAACCGGCGAAGCTGTTTCAATCTCGTTTTCATATTCAAAAAACAAATGCCGGTAACGCACTTCTTTCTGCCCTGGCTGGCGCGGCGCTTGTTCGGCCAGCGAAGGCTCGCGTCCCATCAGAGCTGCGACAACTTCCTGCACCTCTTCCAGGCTGGCAAACTCATGCTGCCGGCCCGAGCGGTTTTTGATCTCGCCGATGGTCTGCGGCCCGCGCAGCAGCATGAGACTCAATGCCGCCTGTTCTGCCGGCGATAGTCCCAGGCCGTTATCTCCACAACGATGCGCGTATTTCAACACGCGGCCTTCTCCCGCCACAAAGGCGCACAGGTTTTTATCGCGCAAATGTCTGAGCGCTTCCTCCACTTCTTCAGAAGTATAGTCCACCACCGGATCGCGGCTGGTTTTCTGATTGCATGCCGCGACCAGGGCGTTGAGCGTCAGGGGGTAATATTCCGGCGTGGCCTGGCTTTTTTCAATCAAGCAGCCGAGCACGCGCGCTTCTTCGGGCGAAAGCAGTATCATATCAATCTCCGGTTGTCTCAAAAGAATGAAGTTTTACACCCGGCAACGTTGTGACAAAACTTGCGCCGAAAGCCTGCGCCGGAGTCCACACGCCCGGCAGAATGTCTCCGCGCAAAATACGCTGCATTGCTGCGAGTGAAGACTCGGCCGTAAGCGTGTAACCCTCAGGCGTTGTCAATCTGCCGGTCACGTTTTTCCCCTGGGCGTTACGCACTTCACCCCACACTTCGGTGAATGCCTGTTGGCGTTCTGTTTTACTCAATTCCTTCACATGCCTCACCGCGACTTTCTTGAGAATGCTTTGCACTAGTTCTAAGCCAAGTATTGGGGCAAATCTGTTCAGCATGCCTTTTCGCTTGACGATGGCAATTGGGAGCACAGTATAAACACAAATGTTGGGAATGCCTGTGGTGTGAAATGCCGTGCTCACATCACCCCATGGAATTGAAATGCCTGTCCGATTGGCGTTTGGAAATGGAATCTCTCGGGTTTTCCAACCGAATGGCACTTGTATGATTTTGCCGGAAAGCCGCACGCGGCCGCCCTTGGGTAGCGCTTCGATCGCCGTCTTCGTTGTGCCTTTGCTCGATCTGCCGGTTCCGGCAAAAGCAAGCTCCAGATGCGTGGCATCGGGTAAACGGTCTTTGAGCATGGCCGCTAAGCAATCCGTGGGCACAACGTCAAAGCCGACTCCGGGCATAATCACAATTCCGGCATGCTTGGCTTCGGCCTCACGTTCAAAAGCCGCTTCGAATACCTCGATCTCGCCGGTAATGTCCAGATAATGCACGCGCGCCTGCAGGCAGGCCTCGAGCATTGGTCTTGAAGTCGCGGAAAAGGGTCCGGACATATGCAGCACGGCTGCGACGCCGTGCAGGTGTGAAGCTATCCCGGCGGAATCTTTGAGATCGAAAATGCGATATTCCAGGCCAAGCTCATGGGCGAGCGTTGGTATCGCGATTGCGTTGCGCCCCGCCAGAATGGGACGAAAACCCCGCTCGACAGCCAAATGCGCCGTGATTTTGCCGGTGTAGCCGTTCGCGCCGTAGAGCAGCCAGGAAGAAGTCATATCTGAGCGCTTTTTGTAAGATGATCAAGATCAATTGCTCGCAGCATAATAAAAAAACAACACAATGTCCAATTGACTTTTTTAAGGAGTTTGGTTAGCTTGCCGACAACTTTGAGCCAGCAGCGATAAACTGGCAAAGTCACCGGGTGAAACCAGAAAGGAGTCGGGCCTTATGAGTTCACGCACAAAAACCGTCATCATCATTCTCTTTATCTTCTTTGTGATGTTCCTGCTTTTTCCGCGGGGATGCCCGGAACAGGGCGGCGCGCAGTCAACCTCGAAGCCGGCACGGTTGCACAACGTCAAGTGACATGACAACCAGCGCTGCAAAAACGCGCAGACATGAGTTGATCTCCAAAAAAATGACGTTTTCACCAGAAACGGCCAATTATTTCTTGCATTTTCATAAAAAAGTTTGTTTATTGCGCGCGATAAAAAAATACCTCGGGCAATTTGGAGACTTATTAATCAGATGTTGTTTGATCTTACGGCAGATGCGGTGATCGTACCGAAATCTGCGTATCCTGCCAGACACTTAAAGCTACACCTCTTAGAGGGGAATAGTCCCTGTAACCTTCCTTCTATAATTACTTTGTCTTCTCAATTCCGTCTCAGCCATTCAAAAATTTTTCAACTGTTGCAATGGGTGATTGCCGTGTGAGATCGAAGCGGTCGTTTTCACACGACCAAGACCAGCGCTAGATTAATCCGGTGGCGACCGATTGCGCAAACGGCGCTTTGCTGCACCGGTTGCCGAACAGCGACAGTTTTAGTCTCTATCTCTCTCAGGAGAGACCCATGTCGAACGATTGCACGATTATGGTTGAAGTTTCGTGCGCTTCAATTTCGAACATTTCATTGCACGTGATCATCACACAGCAATTTACTCTTATTCAAGGAGAAAAGTTTTTATGCGAGTAGGATTTACCTACAACATGAGGCGGATCTCGGCTTCCGCCGAAGATACGGATCCTCCGGAATTTCCTCCCTCGCCGGCCTCTGGCGTCGAGGGTGTGGATAATTTTGCGGAATGGGATGATGAAAATGTGGTGCGGGACTTGCGGGAGACGATCGGCAAGTACCATGACGTCATCCCCATTGAAGCGGATCTCAATGCCTTTGAAAAGTTGCGCAAGTATCGCCCGGATATCGTTTTCAATATCGCGGAGGGCTTTACCGGCGTTTCACGCGAATCGGTAATTCCAGCCATGCTGGAAATGCTGGGCATTCCGTACACCGGTTCTGATCCGTTGACGCTCGGCATGTGCCTGGACAAGGCGCGCGCCAAAGAGATTCTGGCGTATCATCGCCTGCCCACCGCGAAATTCGCGGTGCTCAAATCTTGGCCGCTGAACGGGCAGTTGCGGCATTTTGATTACCCCATGTTTGTCAAGCCGCTGTTCGAAGGCTCGAGCAAAGGCATCTGGACAGACTCGGTGATCGAAGACAGCAAGGCACTTCGCCCCATGGTTGAGAAAGTTTGGAACACCTACTCGCAACCGGCGATCGTTGAAGAGTTTCTCCCGGGCCGCGAATTTACCGTGGCGTTGTTGGGCAATGGCGCTTCCTTGCGCGTGTTGCCGATCGTGGAAATCGCCTTCGAAGCATTGCCGCAGGGAGCAAAACCCATCTATGGCTGGGAAGCAAAATGGTTGTGGGATTCACCTGATCACGAGCTTGAAATTTATAAATGCCCGGCCGATTTGGACGAGGAATTGCGCTTAAAAATCGAAACGATGTGCAAGAAGGCGTACAACTACCTCGGGTGCCGCGATCTCTGCCGCATCGACGTTCGCCTGGATGCGAACGGTGAGCCGAACATTCTGGAGCTGAATCCGCTGCCCGGCTTGATCAAAGACCCCACCGTGCATTCGTGTTTCCCCAAAGCAGCTTATTCTGCGGGAATGACATTTGACGATTTGATCCTCGCGATTCTCGAGGAAGCCTGCAAACGGCAAGGAGTGAAGGCATGACCGGGCAAAAAGTTTTGATTGCTTACAACGCGCCGCGCCGCGAACAGCGCGGCCGCGAGATTGATTATGTTTCCGAAGCCGGCGTGCTTGACCAAGTCAACGCCGTAACTGCGGCATTACGTGAGCTGGGCTATGACGTCATGCTGGCGCCCTTGCAAAAGTCCATCCCGGCATTCATGGAACGCCTGTCGCGCATTCCCACCGATGTGGTTTTCAATCTCGTTGAAGGCTGGCAAGGTGAAAGCCGTTTTCATGTGCATTTGGCGTGCGTCTACGAATTACTCGGTGCGGAATACACCGGTGCGCCGCCCTCGACGCTGATGATGGCGACCGACAAGTGGACGACCAAGATGCTGCTCAACCAAGCCGGCCTGCCCGCGCCCAAGGGCATGCTGTGCAGCGAAGTGCCCGGGCGCTTTCGTTTGAAATATCCGGTGATCGTGAAACCCGTGCACGAAGACGCCAGCCTCGGCATTGATGCGGAATCCGTGGTGTCCAATCTTGGAGATCTGCGCCGCCGGGTGGCATGGGTAATTCAGAACTATCATCAACCGGCGTTGGTGGAAGAGTATATCGACGGTCGCGAGCTGAACGTTGCCATAATCGGCGATCAGATTCCCGAAGCACTGCCCATTTCCGAAATTACGTTTCCTTATTGGCCGGATGGCCGTCCGCG
This sequence comes from uncultured Cytophagia bacterium, assembly GCA_964457925.1. GTDB lineage: Bacteria > Zhuqueibacterota > Zhuqueibacteria > Zhuqueibacterales > Zhuqueibacteraceae > Coneutiohabitans. The sequence goes on along the minus strand of CAYWGH010000027.1, from coordinate 34,952 downwards.
CATTTGTTCCTACAATGTCAAGTGGATGGCGAATAGTGAAGAATATCAAAGTGTCGGCGCTGAATGCCCGGCCCCCCTCGATGAAGACACCGCCCGGAAAGTGCAACAGATTGCCATTGCAGCATTCCGCTTGATGGGCTGCCGCGATTATGCACGCGTGGATATGCGCCTGTCGCAAGACAATCAACCGTATATTGTCGAGGTGAATCCCAATCCCGATATTTCGCCGGACGCCGGGTTCTCGCGTTCGGCGCTGGCCTCCGGGCGATCGTATACGCAACTCGTCGGCGACATCATCACGTGCGCCTTGAAACGCGGAGAACGTCATGATCACCATTCGCGCCCTGCGTCGCGACGATCGCCTGCGTATCAAGCAAATTTTGCTTGATACGGGTAACTTCACTGAAGTAGAAATCGCAGTCGCGCTTGAGCTGATCGATATCTATCTCGATCGGCCCGAACAAAAGGATTATATTCTCTACTGCGCCGCCGATCAAGATGATCGTGTGGCCGGTTATGTTTGCTATGGCCCGACGCCGATGACCGACGGCACGTGGGATCTTTATTGGATTGCTGTTGATCCCAAGTGCCAGGGCCGCGGCGTCGGCAAAGTTTTGCTTGAGTTTGTCGAAAACCAAATTCGAGCGCAAAACGCCCGCCTGTTGATGATTGAAACCTCCTCCAAATCCAGCTACAATGCCACGCGACAATTCTATCTCCGCCGGAATTATCAAGAAATTGCCCGCATTCCCGACTTTTACACAGTCGGGGATGACCGTGTTATTTATTGCAAGTTGCTGCGCGAATAGTGCGCGATTAGCTTTTCAAAGTTAGCTCGACTATGTCACATTCCAAAAATCACCGCAGTGGTGCGGAGATCGCAGAGTAAGATTGATCAGAATTCCCAGCGAACTCTGCCTCTCAGCTGTGAATCTGGCATAGTCAAGTTAGAATAAAATTCTGATGTGTTTCGCCCACTGAAATGAAATCCCACTGAAAAGGCTTTTTCTTTCTGCGCCAGTTCTACTTCCGTGGGCGAAGTTTCCAAAGCTGCTCGAAGAGCTTCAATTTTCAGCTTGCTTGAAAATCGGTGTCGACTGTTACCTTAGAAAAATCATCCGTTGTTGAATATCATCCCGGAGGGACATTGTGAAGTTGCCGGCAAATTGCTGAATGCTTCACAAGATTAGGTGAATGACATTTCAATGGCGCCATTTCTAGAAATTAAGGTATCTGCGTATTCGTTGACGGTCTGTTCATCGCTTGGGGAGGCAAGAGCAGAGTTTTGCCTCTGCCCAAAAGGTATCCCCAATAACTGACCGATCGTGCAAAAATTTCTTGTGCTTCACAGAAAGATCATTATCTTGCGCAAATATCTTTTCCCGGTAACACGACGTTTTGAGCGAGGTACATGCAATCAAGCAGACTATCATAAACCATGCGTGAGGGCCAAAACCTCACGCGACGCCAGGGATTCATGATCGACGGAGGAGGGAGAGCATGGAACGACTCATCAGCGTGGTTGGCATGGTGACCATGATCGGCATCGCCTATGCCATATCGTACGACCGCAAAAATTTCCCCTGGCGCGTGGTGTTTTGGGCCGTGGGTTTGCAGCTTTTTTTCGCGTTCATCATTCTTTGGACCGACACCGGCAAGGCGGTTTTTCAGTGGACCGGCGACAAAGTGGCGGCGTTTCTCGATTTTACCAAGGCCGGCTCGGGATTTCTTTTCGGCAACCTCATCAAACCGGAATATCAAGACACATTCGGTTTTCAATTCGCCTTCGGCATTCTTCCCACCATCATATTTTTTTCCGCGGTAATGTCCATCCTTTATCACCTCGGCATCATGCAAAAAGTTGTTGAAATCATTGCGCGGGGCATGGCCAAAACCATGGGCACAAGCGGCGCGGAATCACTTTCGTGCTCAGCAAACATTTTTGTCGGGCAGACGGAAGCGCCGTTGCTGATTCGCCCGTTTATCGCGCAGGCCACCAAATCCGAGTTGATGGCGATCATGGTGGGCGGCTTTGCGACGGTAGCCGGCGGTGTGCTCGCCGGTTATATCGCCATGGGAGTTCCGGCCGCGCATTTGCTTGCGGCAAGTGTCATGTCAGCACCGGCCGCATTGATGATGGCGAAAATCATTTTGCCCGAAAAAGAAGAGTCCGTGACCAAGGGGCACGTGAAAGTGCCGCCGGGAAAAGTCGCCGGGGACGTCATTGAAGCCGCGGCCGTTGGAGCGGCTGACGGCATGAAGCTCGCCGTGAACGTCGGCGCAATGCTGCTCGCCTTCATTGCGCTCATCGCTGTGGTTAATGCCGGCATGGGCGTTCTTCACAGCGCATTGTCAAATTGGGTGGGATTCACTTATTTCCCGCAAGATTTGCGCACACTCTTCGGTTGGATTTTCGCGCCGCTGGCCTGGCTGATGGGCGTGCCGTGGAAGGATTGCCTGGAATTCGGCAATTTGCTCGGCACCAAAATCTCCATCAACGAATTTTTGGCATATGTGCATCTCGGCGATTTGATCAAAAGCGGCGGCATGAGTGAACGCGCCATTACGATTGCGACATATGCGCTGTGCGGTTTTGCGAATTTTTCTTCAATCGCGATTCAAATCGGCGGCATTGGCGGCATGGCCCCTGAGCGCCGCGGCGATCTCGCCAAACTCGGCCTGCGCGCCATGTTTGGCGGCGCGCTTGCAAGTTGGATGACGGCAACGATAGCAGGGATGCTCATAGGATAACCATGATAAAAAGAGGCAAACAAAGAGTATGAACGCAGGCGCTGAAACGATATGCAAGCTTTTGGCGAAGTTAATGAACACATTTGGATATGCATTTCCATGACGGCTAAAGCTGTAAAACATGATCAAGCCTCAAAATCGAAAATCAACAAATTCCCATAATCTTTTCCCTTTTTATCTTTTTGCCATGAACCTCTTCCGCACCAAGAACCTCGATCAATTGACCCAGGATGCCGAGAAAACCAGCTTGAAGCGTTCACTCGGCGCGGTTGATTTGATTTCACTCGGCATCGGCGCGATCATCGGCACCGGTATTTTTGCCGTCATCGGCACCGCCGTTGCCGGCGATGCGATCCGTCCTGGCGCCGGCCCGGCTATTATGCTGTCATTTGTGCTCACCGCTATTGCCTGCGCATTCAGCGGCTTGTGCTACGCCGAGTTCGCCTCGCTTGTGCCGGTTTCAGGCAGCGCCTATACCTACTCCTATGCCACGCTGGGTGAGGCGGTGGCGTGGATCATTGGCTGGGATTTAATCATCGAATATGCCATCGGCAACGTAGCAGTTGCCATTGGCTGGGCGGCATATTTTCATCAAATGTGTGAGGGCCTTGGCATTCACATTCCCGCCTGGCTCTCGGTGGATTATCGTTCTGCAGCACAGGCTGCCGCTGCCGTAGCCAAGGCCGGTGGCGAGATTGATCCGGTAATTGCTTTGAACTACGAAGCCTGGACGAATCATCCGACCATTCTCGGCATTCCGATCATTTTCAATTTTCTCGCGGTGGCGATTGTGGCGGCGATCACATGGCTTTTGGTGATTGGCGCAAAAGAATCCGTGCGTGTCAATAACATGATGGTCGTGATCAAACTTGCCATACTCTTTTTCTTTATTTATGTCGGCGCCAAATACGTGAAACCGGAGCATTGGTCTCCCTTTATGCCAAACGGCTTTTCCGGAGTGTGGACCGGGGCGAGCCTGATCTTCTTCGCTTATATCGGCTTTGACGCGATTTCAACCGCGGCGGAAGAGTGCAAACGGCCTGGACGTGATATGCCGATCGGCATCATCGGCTCGTTGGCGATCTGTACGTTGATCTATGTTGTTGTTGCCGCCGTGCTCACAGGCATGATGCCCTGGGATAAATTGGGCGTCGCGGATCCCTTGGCGGCGGCGCTAGCCTACGTCGGTTCCGATGTCGCGGCTGGTCTCGTTGCCTTCGGCGCTGTGATTTCAATGACGGCCGTTCTTTTGGTTTTTCAATATGGCCAACCGCGCATCTTTTTCTCAATGTCACGTGACGGGTTGTTGCCCCCGGTTTTTCAGAAAGTGCATACCAAATATAAAACCCCGCATGTCACGACGATTTGGACCGGCGTAGCGGTGGCATTGATTTCCGCTTTTGCCAATATCAACGAGATTGTCGAGTTAACGAATATTGGAACCTTGTTTGCATTTGCGCTCGTCTGCGCCGGCATTATTATTTTGCGTTATAAAGAGCCGCATCGCCCGCGGGCATTCAAGACGCCTTTCGTACCCGTGGTGCCTTTGCTCGGTATAGGTTCTTGCCTCTATCTCATGGCGGGATTGCCCTGGGTAACTTGGGTTCGCTTTGCGGCGTGGCTGGGCGCGGGACTTCTGATTTATTTGTTGTATGGGTATCATAAAAGCAAATTGCGCAAAGCGAGCTCGAATTGAAACCTTGAATTGCCCAGTTAGCGGAGCGTGGGGAATGAGTTCTTAGCAAGCGCTTGATACGAATTATCTCGTGGCCTTGACGGACTCTCGTGCTGGACTTCGCCAAAGCGCTTTCGCTGGACTGATCAAACCCTCGAAAGCGTGATTCCCTGCATTGTTTACGGGGAATTTCGGCATGGCCTGGTACGAGGGAATCCGGAGAAAACGACGCCCAAACGCAAGTTAGTTGAAAAGTATATTCCGTACTTGCGGGTATTATGGCTGAATGAGGAAACGTTGCAACGATTCCATGGGTTGAGTTGGACACTGGCGCGCCGGGGCTCGCCCAGCCCTGGAAATGATATCTGGATTGCCGCGCTTTGTTTACAGCACGAGGCAATTTTTATCACCGACGATTTCGATTTCAAACAAGTCCCGGACTTGGAAATACGAAGCTGGTAAACTCATCGTAGGAGGCCATCTTGGCGAACCTCTCCGAAGTCACGCACACGCAACAGCAAACCTCTTCTCCAGAACTCCTCCGCGCCCTCGGCTTGAAAGAAGCAATCGCGATCAATGTTGGCTGTATCATTGGCTCCGGCATTTTCTTGGTGCCGGCAACCATTGCCGGGCATCTGCCTGCCATGGGCCCGATTTTGCTCGTGTGGGTGGTCGCCGGCATGTTGACTCTGTTCGGCGCACTCTCGCTCGCCGAGCTGAGCTCGATGTTGCCGCAGTCCGGAGGGCCATATGTTTATTTGCGTGAATCCTACGGCAAAGTTTGGGGCTTTCTCTTCAGTTGGAATGATTATTTTATCAATAAAGCGGCTTCCCTTGCCGCTGTTTCCATTGCTTTCACCACTTATCTCGGCCATCTCGTGCCGGAGATTGGGCAAAGTGAACCGTTTTTTCAACCCGGCTGGCGCATCTTCGGGCATCCGTTCACCTTCGGTTGGAGCCAACTCATTGCCATTCTCGCTATAGCCGCGGTGACCATTGTTAATGTGCGCGGAGTAAAATTCAGCGGTTCGGTGATGAACTTCTTCACCACCGCCAAAGTGGTGGCGTTGATTCTGTTGATTCTCTCGGCCTTTTTTTCGAGCCAGGCGAACACGGCGAATATGGCACCGTGGTGGCCGGAAGGGTGGAGCAGCGGGATGACGGCGGCGTTCGGCCTGGCCATGATCTCCGCACTCTGGTCTTATGATGGTTGGATTGATGTCACTCTCAACGCCGGCGAGGTCAAGAACCCCACCCGCAACGTGCCGCTGGCCTTGATCTTGAGCTGCCTGGCAGTGATGGCGCTTTATCTGCTCGCCAATATTGCCTATGCCTTGATCATCCCGATTCAACAAATGCCCAACTCGCAGCGCATCGCTTCGGATGTTGCAGCCACCGCCGTCGGCCCCATCGGCGCCAGCTTGATCGCGCTCGGCATCATGTTGTCGACTTTCGGCACGCTCAACGGTATGTCGCTATCCGGGCCGCGCTCGATTTGGGCGCCCGGCCATGATCGTATTTTTTCTCCGGCCTTCGGTAAAGTCCATCCGCGTTTTCGCTCGCCTTATGTCGCCATTATTGTTATCGGCGTGTGGGGCGCGCTGCTCACGTTAAGCGGCACCTACGATCAGCTCGCGGCTTACGTGGTATTCGGCTCTTGGGTTTTTTATGCCATGGCCGCGGTGAGCGTGATTATCCTCCGGAAAAAAATGTCCAACGTTGAACGGCCTTACAAAGCGTGGGGTTATCCTATCACAACGCTGGTGTTTGCCGCAATTGCCGGTTGGTTTATCTGTAATACCCTCCGCGAAGACCCGCGTAATGCCTTTATCGGTATCGGGTTGTTGGTGTTGGGTTTGCCGTTTTATTATTATTGGACGCGGCAGCGCTAAGCCCGCATAAAACAAATCCCTTTCAACGGATTCGCGATTCTTGCGGTAATTTGTGTCGATTATCCTTATCGCTACGTCCGGGTTGTTGTTACCGTAATCGCAATCACCATTCCCTCAATCTTGACCACAAACATGAAAGGTGAGTCATGCCCTCTTTTTTTTCCTCTGTACGCATGAAGTTCATCCTGTTCACGCTTGCTGTGGTTTTACCGCGCCTTTCTTTCGCGCAAACAACGGCAAGTGAAGATACGACGATCCATGCGTCCATTGACAGCATGAGTGCACAGATCGCCGCGGATACTGTCCAAACGCCAGCAGCACCGCCCTCCACCGACTTTGCGAGCTCCATTGACAACGCCGCCGGCGTGGTGGTTCGAGGTTTGGCTGCCGTTTTGTTTTATCCGATCGGACCTTTTCCAGCGATTGTGTTGTGGCTCATCATCGGCGCGGTGTTTCTTACGTTTTATATGGGTTTTGTCAACCTGCGCGGCTTCAAGCACGCCATCGAACTGGTGCGCGGAAAGTATACCAACCCAAACGAGGCCGGTGAAGTCACTCACTTTCAGGCTTTGAGTTCGGCGCTGTCCGCGACCGTCGGCCTGGGCAACATCGCCGGCGTCGCCATTGCGGTTTCGATTGGTGGCCCCGGCGCCACTTTCTGGATGATCATCGCGGGCTTGCTGGGCATGAGCAGCAAATTCACCGAATGTACACTCGGACTGATGTATCGCAAGATTGACCCGCAGGGCCGTGTCTCCGGCGGCGCGATGCACTACCTTCATGAAGGGTTTAAGGAAAAGGGAATGGGAGGCCTGGGCAAGGCATTGTCTGTGCTTTTTGCCATTTGTTGTATTGGCGGTTCGTTCGGCGGCGGCAACATGTTTCAAATTGGCCAATCCCTGGGAGGAATAACCAATACGATCCCGGCATTGGCGGATTATAACTGGGCGTATGGTCTTCTCATGGTGGGTATGGTCGGCATTGTTATCATTGGCGGCATCAAACGAATTGCCCAAACGGCAGAGAAAATTGTGCCGTTCATGTGCGGCATTTACGTCTTGGCTGCGCTTGTGATCTTATTCATGCATTTCACTGAAATCCCGGCTGCATTTGCAACGATTATCGCGGGCGCGTTCACTCCGGAAGCCGGTTATGGCGGCGTCGTCGGTGTGTTGGTACAGGGTTTCCGCCGCGCCACGTTTTCGAATGAAGCCGGCGTCGGCTCCGCGCCCATCGCGCACTCTGCCGCAAAAACCGATATTCCCATTCGCGAGGGCTTTGTGGCGCTGCTTGAACCGTTTATTGATACCGTTGTGGTTTGCACGATGACGGCGCTGGTCATTGTGATCACGGGCGCCTACAACGCCGGTGGCGCGTTTGAAGCGGCGCGTGCGGCGGGAAATGGCGGCTTGCTCACCTCGCTGGCGTTTCAAGAGAGAATATCCTGGTTTCCATACATTCTCTCCCTTGCGGTGTTCCTATTTGCCTATTCCACATGTATTTCCTGGTCGTACTATGGCGAGCGTTCCTGGGTATATCTGTTTGGTCCGCGCAGTTCCATCATTTACAAAGTTCTATTTTTGATGTTCGTTTTTCTCGGCGCGATCATCACGGCGCAAAATATCATCGATTTCAGCGATCTGATGATTTTCTCAATGTCGTTGCCGAATATGATTGGCCTGTATCTCATGGCCCCCAAAGTTCGGCGCACAATGAAGGACTACTTTGCCAAGCTTAAGGCGGGAGAGTTTAAAGTATATTCGTAAGCGGTTTGGGCAAAAAACAGTGAGAAAGCATTTCATAAACAAAAAGGCCAACGGCACTTGTTCGTGCGTTGGCCTTTTTGTTTAAGGCTTTTATTTCAGAGTAGCATAGCCATCCCAAGAGTCGGCATGGGTTTTACAATTCCTCCCCTTGCGGCCGCCTAAAAATTATTTATCACTTGCTTCGGGAATGGTTGCAATCGCCAGCTTCTTCACGCCTGCTTGCTTGGCGATGTCCATCACGCTGACGACTTTTCCGTGCGACACGTTTTGATCCGCGAACAGATGCAGCGTCGTTTCAGAAAGCTTGCTGGCCGCCGGTTTCAAGGTTTCGGCGAGCGATTCCAGCGTCACTTCCTGATCATTCAGGCGCATGCTGCCGTCGGCATAAATGTAGAGGAGATAAGACTCAATTTGAGTCAGATCGGCGCTTTTCGCGCTCGGCAAATCGAGTTTCATGCCGGGTTGTTCGACAAACGTCGAGCTGATGAAGAAAAACATCAGCAACATGAACAGCACGTCAATCAACGAGGTGATGTTGAGAAACACACGCCGCCCGGCGCGTGCACGCATCGTGCTGACCAGAGAGTATTTGCTGTCGGAGAATTGCATGGCAATAGAAATTTGAAAGATGATTCGCCTGGAGATGAGAAACCGGATTGTGTTTGCTTAAACACTGGCTTGGCCCGGGTGGGCTCCCGCCGGATGCGTAAATGAACGAATTTTCAACAGCAATTCCGCTGTTTGTTCTTCGATATCCAGAACGAAATTTTCCGCGCGTTTGGTGAAATAGTTATAAACCACCAGCGCCGGAATGCCGATCGCCAGCCCCACGATGGTTGTAATCAACGCCTCCGCAATGCCGCCGGCAAGCGCGGAAGCCTGGCCCACGCCCATTTGACTGATGATTCTAAAAATTTTCAGAATGCCCAAGACCGTGCCAAACAAGCCTAACAACGGTGAGATGGCTGCCACCGTCTCCAGCGCCACGAGCCCGCGCTCCAATATGCGCACCTCCTGGCGGCCTTTGTCAACGATGATTTCCTTCATCTCCTCGCGCGGCAGCGCGCGATGTTCGAGCGCCGTACGCACGATATTCGACAACGGCCCGTTGTGTTTTTGGCAAACCGCCGTCACCAATTCGATGTCTTTCGGCGACGTGATGCTGCTGATAACGGACATGACTTCGGGCGTGAGGACTTTTCGGCGCCGCAAGCTGAAGGCTTTCTCAATCACGATCGCGAGCGCGACCACCGAGCACAATCCCAGCGGAATCATTGTGATGCCGCCTTGTTGCAAAAAATGCCAAACGGATTCCATTTCTCCCTTCCACTAGTAAAATGATCGTTTGCCTGAAATCGTTTGCGCTTAGCGACCATTAAATGGCTTTCCCAATCTCCAACCGCGCATCGGCGTGAATCAAGGCGAATCAAAAAGCATTAGCAGCCATTCGCGTTGATTTGCGGTTTAACGGAAATAGGTAAGCTATTTAACTCGACCATGTCACATTCCAAAAATCACTGCAGTGGCGCGGAGATCGCAGAGTAAGATTTATTAGAATTCCCCGCGAACTCTGCCTCTCAGCGGTGAATCTGACATAGTCAAGTTAAGTGACGATCCTTGGGGCTTTGGTAAGATTTTGCAATGCTTAACAAGCTTGCTCATTGCCGGATGATCGTGTATTCAAACTGCCCGGTGATCTCAAGATAAGGCTCCGGAAAGTTTCCCGGGAGTTTGCGAAACGGCGCTGAAAGTTGTACAGCGCGAACGCTTGTTCGCATCAGCGATTCATGGCCGTTGAATTTAATGACTTCAAGCGTTTGCAGCGAACCATCCGGATAAATGCGAAACCGCAGTTGTGTCTTGCCGCTGATCAATCCCATGTGTGTGAATGCCGGCGGCGGATAAATGTTTTCCTGAATGCGCCGTTTGAGCCAGATCATGTATGGCGCAAAATCCCAATCATACGTATTGAGGGAAAAATCTCCCAATTCGGGAGAACGGGAGGCCTGGTTATTGCGCCCGGCTGAGCTTTGTATTGCTGCTTGAGGATTGCTGCTGGTAAGCAGCTCGCGTCGAAAACTGCTGGCGCCAAAATAAATCGGCTCGGGTTGAGAGTTTGTGCTCACGGCTTCGTTATTTTGTTGATTTGCCGGGCTGGGCGATTCTTGCTGCGGCTTGGGCTGACTCTGTTGCGCAGGAAGATCGACTGCATCGGATAAGCCTTGCGCATAGGCCTCGCCAAGCTGCAAGTCTTCCGGAGCCTCGCGATTTTGCGCTACGGCGTTTTTGTCTGAAGCATATTGGGGGTCAGGATTTGTTTCATCGCGTCGCGCGGACTCCGGCGTTTCGACGACTTCACGAGGTTTGTCTTCGTCAAAGGTCAGCTCAATAACGGCCGGCACAGCAGCGGCTTTTTCCGCTGCCAAAAAAATCCAGCCCAGCATCGCAGCCCAGCTTGTGAACAAAAAAGCGAGCAGATGAATAAGCAGGGAGGCGGCCAGCGCCCAAAACAGCGGTTTTTTCTTGAAGTTCTTCAAAAAGGATAGATAGCGTAAATGTGCACACCACCGGTGGAAAAACGTTTTTTTGAAATTATCGCACGGCCTTTTAGCGGAGATAGACGTTGCAGCGTTTCATCAAACCTAAAAACTGGTATTCGTCTGCTTTAATGGATGTCTGCTACAGAGTTAGACGCTCCAAATCCTGCGCAAGTTTGATCTCACCGGAAAATTTTTCACGGCATTGGGCCACGACGTCAATCGCTAGGCTTTGAGGATAAAGATGTGATAGCAACACCCGCCGGCATTGCGCGCGCTGCGCAAAGCCGCCCACCTCGCCGGCCGTGAGATGATTCCATGTGCCGTGTTCATTGGGAAACGAGCATTCCGCGATCAACAAGTCGGCGTTCTGCGCCAGCCGCACAATTTCATCGCAAGGCCCGGTATCCCCGGTGTAAGCGAGCGTGCGCTGCGAGGTTTGCAAGCGATAACCGTTTGCCGGCATGCCGTGATTCATCGGCAATGCCTGCACCTGCAACGGGCCGGCTTGAAAAATATCGGAATAAATCTCCTGCACGATAATTGTCGGCGCGATTTCTGCGATCCAATTTCCGTACAACACCGGCAAGCCCTCGAAAAAGCTGCGAAAACCGGGCGGCCCGAAAAGATGCAAGGGACGTTCGGCACGCTGCCGGCCCTCGCCGTGCAGCGCCCACAACAAGGGCGGCAAATCGGCAATGTGATCGAGATGAAGATGAGAGAATAATATCGCATCCACGGCAATCATCGGCAAACCGGCCTCCAAGCCGCGCCGAATCACGCCGCTGCCGCAATCCAACAGCAAAAAATAATCGCGGCAGCGTACGGCATATCCCGCCATGCTATGCTCCGCCAGCAGCACGCGCGTGCCCGAACCGAGTACGATGATTTCAATCTCCGAGCCTGCCGTCGCCATTTCCGCATTCCGCAATCATCAATCCGAAACCGGCGCTAGCTCGCCGTTGAGCCAGTGCAAATAGTTCGCAGCGCCCGCAACGATTGGCAGAGCAATGATCTCGGGCACTTGATAAGAATGATGGGCTTGTACAGCGGCAATCAACTCGTTTAGCAAGCGCGGCGCCGTTTTGATCACCAATAACGTTTCGGCTTGCTCGTCAATCCGGCCTTGCCACCAAAAGAACGAGCGTATTGTTGGAACGAGATTGACGCAAGCGGCCAGCCGCTTCTCGATAATTTGTTTGGCGAGTTTCACGCCTTCGGTTTCATTTGAAGCGGTGATCAGTACTACAATGTTTTCGTTCGAATTGTCCATGACCCTCTCCAGCATAAAACAGAGTCGCAATTTTTCTCAGACTTTTTTTAGAAAGAACAGCTTGGCTAGCGCCATCTTTCCCGTGAAGTTGGCAAAAAGTTTCTAATAAAATGCCGCAATTCCAACAGCAAGCCACAGATGATTCCCGCAACGAACAGGGTCAGCATAATGTGCACCGAGCAATACAATGTCGCCTGCCCATTGCACCGGCGTGAACCATTTACAAACCGGTTTGATTTTGGCGGGCATAAAACCTGCGCCGAGCAGCATAATCGCCAGGCCTGGAAAACCATGTGCAGGAAGAGAGAAGCGCCGCGATTGCGTCGCTTTCATACCAGCAAGCGCTTCGGGCATGGCGGCTCAATTCAGGAATTCGGGTGAACCGGAGAGGCGTTCGCGAAGAATACGGTTGAAACGGCGGCGATAAAGCAATTCGAATGTGCTTTCTTTTTCGGGAAAGAGGGAGAGCGCAAAACGCTTCGTCAGGCGAATCAACTGGCACGCCTGTACAATCGAAACGGAGGGGCTGGCTAATAAAAATGAAATGAGATCGGCTACACGGCCGAGCTTTTGCACCTTGAGATGCTCGTCGCGCAGGGCTTTTTCGTCGGGATAGTGCTGATCGGATTCGTGCGCATTTATCATGGGAATGGTCTCTCATATGTTTACAGCCGAAAAGTAAAGTTTGCTTGCATGAAAGGCAAGAGATTCTTTACTTGGAACATGCGCACGCTTCTCAAGGTTTAAAGCATGCAACTTTTCTGGTATATTTTAAGTCTTGGAATTTGATTCATGTTAACGCTTTGACTACTCGCCGCGGTGTCTTGCTTTGAATAGAGCCTCCAGGATTATGCGATTCGATAAAATTTTTTGGGTGATATGGGCAGTCATGAGTACCCGGGCCTTTTTGGCTCACGCACAAAATCCTGCCACACCCTCGCGCGCTAAAAATGCGCCCATGGTTTTATCTCAAATTGAGAAAGATACCATGGCTCAAACGGATTCCATTCCTGCTGCTGCAATAGAGTTGCGCGGAGAATCGGAGGAAGCGAGACAATTGTGGTTGCGCCGGCAGGCGCTCGTGGAACAGGCGCTTTTCAATGCTGAACACGGAATTGCCGATTCGATGCTGGTTTTCCGTTTTTCAAAAGCGACACCGTTCGTCGGCTTACGGCCGGAAGAGTTGAAGCAGGAACAGCCCCGCCGCGATGCCATTGATGATGCTCTGCGCCGCGACCAGCTTGGCGTTCCGCCCTTGTTCAATCTTGGCGAAGCGCTGGGCAAAGGCTTGAAGTATTTGGCCGACAAACTCGGTGTGGCCGGTCATGCGCCGAATCCGTGGGCCACGGTGCCCTCGGCAGCAGAAGTGAATGTCATGAAAGTTTTGTGGCAGGAGGGACAAGCGACGGCAGCGGCAATTTACGCACAGGTTGATAGTTTGGGCTTGACGGCGAAGGATCTCGACCTCGTGCTGGAAAACATGGCAGCGCGCGGCTGGCTCGAACGCGAATTGATTTCGCCGCAAAACGAATTTACTGCGTTCGGGGTGGTGAAATTTGAAATGAGCCGCAAGAATGCCAAAAATCGTGAATATCTCTACAAACCGGCGGTCACCAGGCGCGACATGCTCACCTTTCTCGACGCCTCAGCCTATTCACGCCGCTTGCGCCAAGCGCCCGGCGATGATTTGATTACAACACACCTGCGCAAAATGATTGCGATTCTTGCCTCAGATGATATCCGCGGTAACAATTAATCGCCGGTGAGCGCTACCGGCGATTATAAGAAATTATTTCCCCGCCTTGCGTCGCACACCTTCCGCCCGCAAACCGCCTGATACAATCGGCAGCATTTGTCCGGAAGTTGAGAGCTTGACATTGCCGTTTTGGCTTGTGACTTCGATGGTCACCGTGGCGTCTTTTACGAGAAAACTGTCCGGCTCGGAATTCGTCAGCGCAAATGAAAAGATGGTGAAGGCGCGCGATTGCGTATCTTCCAGCGTGAAGTTGGTAACGCCGCCCACTTTCCCATTGTCGCTTGCCACCTGAATGTTGGTTCCGGCAACCAGGGGGTTGCCGTTCTGATCGCTTACTTTATATTGAAAAATCTGCGAACGCAGAGGTGGAATGCTGAAGGTTGTCGGCGAAATTTCGACTTGGGTCACACCTGAAAATAACACGACAGTCGAAGTCGTAATTTGTTCCTGCTTTTCATTTACGGTTTGCGCAACGATGCTGGCAAAGCCCGCCTGGTTGAAGGGAAAGGGCGCGCCCACAATGCCTTGCGGCCGGGGATTCGCGGAGAGCAGCGTGACAGACGCCCGGCCCAGACGATCGGTAACGGCTGAACCGCCGATGATGCCGCCGGTGCTTTGAAATTGCACGGCGGTTCCCGGCGGAACCGGATTGGAATAACGATCGCCGACAAACGCCGTTACGGTATTTTCTAATCCAAAAATATTATAGCCGGCAAAGTTTAGTTTGTTGGGAACCACAGCAAAATGGCCTAAATCCGGCAAGCCGCCGTGAATTGCAATGGGAACCGGCGCAGAGGCAATCGACAAACCTGTAATGCTTGCGATGATTTGTAAGGCGCCGGCAATCGTGCCGCTGTTAATCGTGGTGGAAACCCGGCCAAGGCTGTCGCTCTCGGCGGAGGTCGGAGACAAAAATTCACTGCCGCCCGGCCCGCCTTTGATCGTAAAGGTTACAGTGACTTTATTTTTTAGGTCAATGGGCGCGCCGCTGGCGTCTCTCACTTCGAAAGTCAAATCCGAGTTTTCGTTGCCGCCTGTGCCTTTGACGAAGATGTTGCTCGTTTCAACGGCAACGAGTATAATATTCGAAGCCGGGCCTGAACTGGTTGCCGTTTCTTGAACCAGATGATGGTCGGATAGTGACAATTCCTTATCATTCTGCATGACAACGGAAGGGATCGTCGCAGTTCGAAATCCGGTTTTCGAAATGACCAGGGTTACGGCGTGGGCGCCCGAATCCGGCAATTCGAAGGACAATGAGAAATTCCCGTTGGAGTCGGTCAGAACACTGAGATCTAATTCGTTTACCTCAACCAGAGCGCCTTCCACGGGAGTAGAGCTGCCCTGCACCAGTATCCTGCCTTTGATAACGGCAGGCGAAGGATTATTTTTGGTTGGAAGAGTACAATTGAGGACAATACCCCATACGCCAAGCAAAAGCGCAACGTTTAGACACATCCTGCGCCGGAGAGAGTCCTTCATCATGAAAAATTCCTTTCATTCCTTGTCATTCCTTTCAACCGTTTCAATTACGGACAAACCTTTAGGCCTGCGGAATCTCCGCGCGCTTGCCGGGTACGAACTTTCCTTGACTATCATGCTAGGGGTTCTATATTACGACAATTTTGTTTGCGTCTACTCACAATCGACTTGTTAAGGATTGCAAAGCACTATGAGTACCGAATTACAAGATAGTCACGATCCGTTTATTCTGGAAGTCGCTTCCGAGGCCCATCTCCAGTACGCCGAGCTAATCAGCCGCATGTTGGAGGAAAGCGCCAAAGCGCGCGGCATCGGCATTGCCAAGCGGCCGCCGGAATATCTTGCCCAAAAAATGCGGGAGGGCAAGGCCGTCATCGCATTTCATACCAGCGGCAAGCTGATCGGCTTCAGCTACATCGAAACTTGGACGCACGGAAAATACGTTGCCAACTCGGGCTTGATCGTCGACCCCGAGTACCGCAATTCCGGCTTGGGTAAACGCATCAAACACGCGATCTTCGAGCTGTCGCGCAAAAAATATCCCAACGCCAGGATTTTTTCCATCACCACCAGCCACGCCGTGATGAAGATGAATGCCGAGCTGGGATTCAAGCCGGTGCCGTTTTCCGAGTTGACAACGGATGCGGAGTTTTGGGATGGCTGCCAAACCTGCCGCAATTACGATATTCTCTCGCGCAACAATCGCAAACATTGCCTTTGCACCGGTCTGCTTTTCGATCCTCACGATGTACGCGCGGCTTCCATTCGAAAACGGGAGAACCGCCTGGTGGTGTTGGCGTTCAGCGGCGGGTTGGATACTTCGTATTGCGCGCAGTATTTGTCGCGCGAGCTGGATTTGGAGGTGCATGCGGTGGTGGTCAATACCGGCGGTTTCACGGCAATGGAGCTTGCCGATATCGAAAAAATGGCATATCGCCTGGGCGTGAAGAAACATATCGTGTTGGATGAGACGGACAATTACTACCAAAAATGCATCAAATATCTTATCTTTGGCAACGTACTTAAGAACAACACCTATCCCTTGTCTGCCAGCGCTGAGCGCGTGTTTCAAGCGACGGCATTGGCGCAATATGCGCGCACGGTAAAAGCCGGCAGCATTGCGCACGGCAGCACGGGATTGGACAACGATCAAATCCGTTTCGATATCGCCTTCAGCATTCTGCTGCCGGAAGCAACGATTCTGGCGCCGATTCGCGACCAACACGTTTCGCGCAACGCGGAAATCGAGTATCTCAAAAAACACAACATCGAGTTCGATTGGGCCAAAGCCCAATATTCGGTAAACAAGGGATTGTGGGGAACGACGATCGGCGGCCGCGAAACATTCACCTCCTCGGAGTGGCTGCCGGAAGAGGCTTTCCCGACGCGCTTCAGCAATCCAGCGCCGCAAACCCTGGAGTTGCATTTCACCCGCGGCGAGTTGAGCGGAATCAACGAGCTTGCTTTTGAGAATCCCGTACAGGCCATTCAACATCTCGAGAAAATTGCCGGGCCCTACGCCATCGGCCGCGATCTTCATGTTGATGATACTACCATCGGCATCAAGAATCGTATCGGCTTTGAAGCGGCGGCGCCCTTGATCATTATCAAAGCGCATCATGCGCTCGAAAAACACGTGTTAACCAAATGGCAGCTTTATTGGAAAGATCAATTGGCGGAATGGTACGGCAATATGCTGCATGAAGGCCAGTTTCTCGATCCCGTCATGCGCAACATTGAAAGCTTTTTATCCGACTCGCAGAAAAACGTCTCGGGCGCCGTCACCGTGCATTTGGCGCCTTATCGCTTTCAAGTTCTCGGCATCACCTCGCCGCATGATCTGTTATCGCCGGAGTTTTCCGTGTACAACGAAGCTTATCATTCCTGGACTGGCGAGGATGCGCGCGGCTTTGCCAAAATGCTGGCCAACCCTCACATGATTTATTACAAAGTCAATCGCGGCTATGAACAAAGTTAAAATCGGCATTGCCGGCGCCAGCGGCTACACCGGCGGCGAGTTGCTTCGCATTCTCATGCCTCATCCGCATGCCGACATTCGCTCGGCGTACAGCCGCACTTATGCGGGCAAACCCATCGCAGACATTCATGGCGATCTGCTCGGCGAGCGCGACCTCAAATTCGCCGATGAAATCGCTGATGACCTCGATGTTCTTTTTCTCTGTTTGGGGCACGGTGAAGCGGAAAAATATTTAAGCAACAACCGCCCGGCCGCACAGGTCAAGATTATTGATTTCAGCCAGGATCATCGCCTGGCGCGCAAACCGGATCACGGGTTCGTTTACGGCTTGCCCGAGTTGAATAGAGCCGCAATTGCGCGCGCCTCGCGTGTGGCAAATCCCGGATGTTTTGCCACCGGCATTCAACTCGCGCTTTTGCCGCTGGCACATTCCGGGCGGCTGCGCGGTGAAGTGCATGTCAGCGCGATTACCGGTTCAACCGGCGCCGGGCAGGGGCTTGCCGAAACCAGCCATTTCAGCTGGCGCAATAACAATGTGCAAGTCTATAAAGCTTTCGAGCATCAACATCTCGGCGAGATTTATCAAAGCCTGAAACAGTTGCAGCCCAAGGAAGAGATTCACATCAATTTCATTCCCATGCGCGGTAATTTCTCGCGCGGCATTCTCAGCGCGCTTTATCTGGATTCAGCGTTGTCTCTTGCAGAGGCCTATGAAATCTATTCAAATTATTACAGACAGCATCCTTTCGTTCATCTCAGCCGGAAGAACCCTGACGTCAAACAGGTGGTGAACACCAACAACTGTGTGTTGTATCTCGAAAAACACGGCAGCAAACTCCTCATCATTAGTGTGATCGACAATCTCGTGAAAGGCGCATCGGGCCAGGCCGTGCAAAACATGAATTTGATGTTTGGGTTAGATGAGACATCCGGATTAAAATTGAAGGCGATTGGTTATTGAGGTTAGTGCCGTTGAGAAGGTGGCCTCAATGCGGCACGCAATACAGAAACGTTTTTTGCAACAGCGGCCAGAAATGCGAAGGTTGTAAGGCAATGTTTCCGGTCTAATAAACCTCAAGGGTTAATTCATGCAACTTTTTGATGTTTATCCGCTTTATGAAATCGAGCCTGTGAAAGCGCGCGAGGTTTATCTGTGGGATAAAAACGGCGTGCGCTATCTCGATTTCTATGGCGGGCATGCGGTGATTTCCATCGGGCACAGCCATCCTCATTATGTTCAAAAACTCACCGAACAACTCAATCGCATCGGTTTTTATTCCAATTTCGTGCACATACCTTTGCAGGTGGAATTGGCGCAAAAATTAGGTGAGTTGTCAGGTTATGGCGATTATCAGTTGTTCTTGTGCAACTCTGGCGCCGAGGCCAATGAAAATGCGTTGAAGCTTGCGTCCTTTCAGAGCGGCCGGCGAACCATTGTCGCCTTTACGCATTCGTTTCATGGCCGCACTTCCGCCGCCGTGGCGGCGACGGATAATGCCAAGATTCGCGCGCCATTGAATCGGGATCACCATGTCATTTTTCTACCGTTGAATGACGAGCAGGCCTTACAAGGCGTTTTGGAACGCGACGATGTTTGCGCGGTGATTATCGAAGGCATTCAAGGCATCGGCGGGATTCATGTCCCCACTGCGGAATTCTTGCAAAAACTGCAAGCCGGGTGCCAGCAATCCGGCGCCGTGTTGATTCTCGATGAGATTCAATCCGGTTACGGCCGTTCCGGAAAATTTTTTGCGCACCAATTTTCCGGCATTCGCCCGGATGTGATAACGATTGCCAAAGGCATGGGCAACGGATTCCCCGTCGCCGGCGTGTTGATTCACCCCAAATTCAAAGCCTCGCACGGCCTGCTCGGAACGACGTTCGGCGGCAATCATCTGGCATGCGCCGCAGCTGTCGCTGTTCTCGATGTTCTCGTTCAGGAAAATCTCATTGAGAACAGCCGCGCGCTCGGCGATTATTTATTGCGCCACTTGCAATCGCTTGCCCGGGGTATTCGCGCAGTGCGTGGCCGAGGATTGATGATCGGGGTTGAATTGGAATCTGCCTGCGCGGAAACCAGGAAAAAATTGTTATTCGAACACAAGATTTTCACGGGCGCCGCGCATGATCCCAACACGATACGGCTTTTGCCGCCGTTGACGTTGGCAAAAGCGCAAGCCGATCAGTTTCTTGAGAGTTTCGCTGCTGTCCTAAAAAATAGTTGAATGCTTGACGCACGGCTTTGGCGTTTGAGGCGCCGGAGAAAGCGCCGCCAATAACAAAAAATGCTGCCATGCAAAAGGAGACGCGCGATGATCCTTTTCGAGTATCTCGGCTGGATACTCATCCTGTGCTATGCCTACTTTGTTATCCTGCGCCTGTATTGGTTGTACCAACGCAACAATCAGCACATTGTTTGGAAACGAACGGATGCCGGTATGTACTATGGCCTGGCGCTGCTCAGTTTCTTAACGATGTCGGCGTTGTTCCTCTTCAAGCGTGATCCGGAATACCTGCTGCTGCTGCTGATTGGCGTCTACATTTTTTCCGCCGTACCGTTGCGCAAAATCAGCGAACGCGGCATTATGGCGAATGCGCTGTTAACGCTTTGGGTGAATATTGTTGACATTCGGCGCTCCTCGGATAAAAATTTTTATGTGATCGTTACCAAGAACCGCTGGCGCCGGTTTCGTCTCAAAGTGCCGGCAGAGTTGGATGCCAAATGGCGAAAAATTGTGGCATCGAAAGGGCTGCGTATTACAGAAAATAACGAAACACCCTCGACCTTTGAATTGCCCGTGCTGGATTCGAACAACTTGAAAGTGTCCTGAGTGATTCGTTGCTTTCACCATGAAGCGCAAAGCATGAACGTTTTGGTTCGAAAATTTAGTTGACATTACTAGGGGGGTTATCTATCTTTGGCAGTTTTGAAAAATATTCCGCCGCTGCTCAAGCACGCGCGCGATCACGGAGGAGAATGGATTATGCAGAATATCGTGGATTCGGTGATACCGACGCTGGCGCATATTGTGACCAGCATTTTTTTTGTTCCCTCCGCTCGTTGTGGAGCGCAATGAAGCATGCCTGCCGCCTGGACGGAAAAATTGCCGCAGGGATTGCGGGATTACCACAAGGTCAGCCGCGCTCATTTCTTCGGGTTGATCATGGTGTTGTTGCTGCTTGTGATTTACGAATCGAGCAGCGCTTTGATTTATCAAGGCCAGGCGGTGGTGATTCAAAATCGCGCCGAATCCATGATCAAACGCGCGCTTTGGTTCGCCGGCCTGCGCGAATTTTGGATGCCGTGGATCGTTTTTGCGCTTCTACTGTTCTGGGCTTATTGGTATGCGCAGAAGCACAATCTGCTCCAAATCAAAGCGCCGTATTTTCCTTATGCGATTTTGGAAAGTCTGGCTTACGGCGTCTTGTTTAGCGGGTTGATGAATCTTGTCGCCAACAAAACCTTTACCATTAAATTCCTTTGGCTGAATCTCGGCGACAAGAGCGTTGCTCTACCGGCAAGAATGGCGCTGGCGCTGGGCGCGGGAGTTTACGAAGAATTATTGTTTCGGCTCGGCGTGTTTACCGCGACACTCTGGTTTCTTCAGCGCGTGCTGGCGGGCAAACCGTACGCGCAGCAGGTTTGCGCGCTGATATTTTCAGCGGCACTTTTTTCAGCATTTCATTTTTTGGGGCGCGAAACGTTTTCCATGGTTGCATTTGTGCAGCGATTTTATGCCGGTATTTTGCTCGGCATGATTTTTAGTTTTCGCGGCATCGGTATTGTTGCGTTCACGCATGCCTTTTATGATCTCTTTTTGATTTTGCGTACGAATGCGAGCTAGATGTGGCCGAACCCCCTTTAGTGCAGAAGCGATGTGGCTGCCCATTTGTCTTCGTGTATGCGTTTTGAGTGAAAGCAGGCTTCGCGGCTACCCCTAGCCTTACCCAGTAGTACGCCCGTCAAACAATTCGAATTCAACGCTCGCTCATAGATGAAGAAATTTTTTCTCGCGGCCTTGGGATTGATGATTATTGCTGCCGGCGGTTCTGCCGTCTATGTGTACTTTTTGTTGTGGCCGCCGGTTGTTCCGCAGCCTGCGCCACGGCCACATTTTATCGTCTCGCGCGGCATGCGTCTGCATCAGATTGCCGATAGTTTGCAACAGGCTGGCATTATTCCCGATCGCAACAAATTCTTGTTGGCGGCAAAGCTGGTAGACCGCAACCGGCCGCTGAAAGCCGGGAAGTATGCCATCGCGCCGGGGCTTTCGCTGAAAGATTTGCTGAGCCTGTTGCGCTCAGGCAAAAGCATGGAAGAGCGGGTGACCCTGCCTGAAGGTAAAACCTCCGAAGACTATGCCGCGATTCTGCAGCGCGAGCTAGGACTGGATGCAAACGAGTTTCTGCGATTGGTTTCGGATTCTTCCTTCGCTCGTGAGCTGGGCGTTGGCGCGCCGCACTTGGAAGGATATCTTTACCCGAACACCTATAATATTTATTGGGGCGCAACGCCGCGCGAGATCATCACCATGCTCGTGCGTGAATTTCAACGCCGGCTTGATGACTCGCTACGCCAGCGTATTGCCGCAAGCGGCATGACGCTGCATGAGATCGTCACTCTTGCTTCAATAATTGAGGGCGAGGCGGTGATTGACAGCGAGCGCACCGTGATTTCCGCGGTTTATCACAATCGTTTACGAGCCGGCATTCTTTTGCAGGCCGATCCCACAATTCAATTCGTGGTGCCGGGGCCGCCGCGACGGCTGCTGTATCGCGATTTGGAAATCGATTCGCCGTATAATACATATATTTATCCCGGGCTGCCGCCCGGGCCGGTGAACAATCCCGGTATTAAATCGATTCGCGCGGCCGTGCAGCCGGCGCGCGAAAACTATTTGTATTTCGTGGCGCGCGGCGACGGTTCGCATGTTTTTAGTTACACCTTGCAGCAGCATCTAAATGCCAAAGCTGATTTTGATCGCGTGCGTGCACGGGTGCGCCGGGAAAAAGTCAAAGCCCAGCAGGGGCCGGAGAGGAGGGAAATCCCCTGAAAGATTCAATGCGAGCGTCACTGCTCAAGTCTCTCAACGAGGAACAGCGTAAAGCCGTGCAAACGGAGCTAGGTCCGGTGCTGGTGCTGGCGGGCGCTGGCAGCGGTAAAACGCGGGTGCTGACCCATCGCATCGCCTATTTGATCCAGCAGAATTTGGTGCCCGCGGAAAACATTCTGGCGGTCACCTTTACCAATAAAGCCGCCCAGGAAATGCGTGAACGTGTGCAACGCTTGCTCGCCAGCGTTCCGGGCCAGCGTGAAAGCACGGCCAAACTGTGGTTGGGCACCTTTCATTCGATCTGCGCGCGTATGCTGCGGCTGGACGCGGATCGTTTGGGTTTTACCCGGCAATTCAGCATTTTCGATACGGAAGATCAAATCGCGTTGCTGCGCCGCATTCTCGAAGAGATGTCGGTGCCGCACGAGCATTTGTCTGCTCAACAGGCGCGGCACCGCATTTCAAAAGCGAAGAATGGGTTTATTCACCCGGAAAACTATTTTGATTTTCACAAGCCCTCACAGCAGGAGGAAGTTCTTGCGCGCGTGTATGAAGTCTATCAACAGCGCTTGCGCGAAAACAATGCGATGGATTTCGACGATTTGCTGCTCAAACCGCTGACCTTGTTTCAAAAGCATCCGGAGATTTTGCAGAACTATCAGCGCCGCTTTCACTATCTGCTCGTCGATGAGTTTCAGGATACGAATCGCGCGCAGTATATTTGGTTGAAGGCGCTGGCGGGCGCCAAACGCCATATTTTCGTCGTCGGCGACGACGACCAATCCATCTATCGCTGGCGCGGCGCCGAAGTGCGCAACCTCCTGGATTTTGAACACGACTTTCCCGACTGCAAGATATTTCGCCTCGAACAGAATTATCGTTCCACCGCTAATATTTTAAGCGCGGCCCACTCCGTTATCGTCAACAACAAAAATCGCATGCCGAAGCAGCTCTGGACGCGGCGCGAAGAAGGTGAACGTGTGATCGTGCTGACGGCAGCGAATGAATATCATGAAGCCGAAACGATTCACGACAAGATTCGTGAAGAGCTCGGACGGCAAAGCGGCGAAGGCCGGAACTATGGTCGCAGTTTTCGTGATTTTGCCATTCTCTACCGCACGAATGCGCAGTCACGTTTGATCGAAGATGTGTTGCGCCGCAACGGCATTCCCTATATCATCATCGGCGGCTTGCGCTTTTATGAGCGCAAAGAAGTCAAAGACGTTCTTGCGTACCTGCGCGTCATCGCGAACCCGGCTGACGGTGTGAGCTTGCGCCGCGTGATTAATTTCCCGTTGCGCGGCATCGGCGATGTGACGATCAATAAACTGGAGCAGTTTGCCCAAACGCAGCAAATCACCACCTTTCAGGCGTTCGAACGTGTGGCGGAAATCACCAGCATTTCCGCAGGTTTGCGCAACAAGATTCTCGAGTTTCATCGCTTTCTCAATAAATACATTCAACTCAAAAACAAGTTATCGCTGCCGGAATGGTGCAATGCGTTGGTGGACGAGCTGAATCTTGTTCAACAACTCAAGCAGGAGGATGAGCAGGAACGCATTGAAAACATTCGTGAGTTGATGCTGGCCATCGGCGAGTTTGCCGTGCAAAACCCCGGCGCAACCATCGACACTTTCCTCGAACGTGTGGCCTTGATCACGGATATCGACAACTGGGATACCAAGGGCAATGCGGTTACGCTCATGACGCTGCACAGTGCAAAAGGCCTGGAATTTCCCATCGTGTTTATGGCCGGCTTGGAGGAAGGCCTGTTCCCGCTGCTGCGCGGCGATGAAAATGCTGATGAATCTGATCTCGAAGAAGAACGGCGCCTGTTTTATGTTGGCGCCACTCGCGCGCAAGAAAAGCTGTATCTCTCACACAGTCAATCGCGCTCGCGTTATGGCAGCGGCGCGAATCATTGCCACCCGTCACGTTTTCTTGCTGAGCTGGATGAGCGGCTGCTCAAGCAAGCCGTCGTCCGCCGCCAGCGTTTTTATGATTATGAAAACGAGCCGGAGCCGGACACCAGTATGCCGGTTTATGAAGATGAATCGCAGGAGGTCAGCGTGGTGCGCGCCGGACGCTGGGTGATGCACGCCTCTTTCGGCCGCGGCCGTATTGTCTCGGTAGACGGCAGCGGCGATAGCATGAAAGTGACCGTGCACTTTGACAACGCCGGGCAAAAGAAAATTTTGGTGAAGTATGGCAATCTCAGGCTTATTTGACGCTCCAAAGCCTAGTCGGGGATGCTAATTTTCAGGAGAGAGGAATTGAACCGCAACTCTGTCATTTGCTTTTTGATCGGCGTAAGCTTTTATGCCGCGATAACTCATGCCCAAACCGCCTCCCCCAATCCTGCCGCCGCCGAGGACTTGCGCTACGCGCAAAAACTTTTTCAGGAAGGCTATCATGAGTTGTGCGTGTCGCAGCTTGAGGCATTGCTGCAACGTTACCCGGATTCGCCGGAGGCGGTGGAGAGCTGGCGCTTGCTGGGGCAGGCGAACTTTGCCGTGCAACGTTATGCCGCTGCCGAAAAGGCGCTGCGCATGTTCGAAATGAGATATCCGCAGCATCCCGCGCTGCCAGAGTCCCTGCTTTTGCTCGCCGAAAGCCAGCAAGCGCAAGGCAAGCCAAGCGATGCCGCGCTGACCTATCAGCGGCTGGCTTATTTTCATCCGGGCAGCGCGCAAGCGCCGATGGCGGCTTACAAAGCTTGCGAGTTGTTGTTGCAAACCGGGGAGATCGAACAAGCGCGCAAGGGCCTTTACGAAATGATGGACAAACATGCGCAGAGCAGTTATCGGCTCACCGCGCATTTGCTGTTGGTGGAAAGTTTTACGCAAGCCGGCGAGTATCAACGCGGTTTGCAGGAGGCCGAACGGCTGTTTCGCCTGTTCCCTGAAAAGGATTTGAACGCGCAAGCATACTTCACCCGCAGCCGGCTGCAGGAACAATTGGGGCAATTCCAGCTCGCGGAAGAAGGTTACCAGGAACTGCTACAACGTTATCCGAAAGGCGAATGGTCGCGCCAGGCGAATGCGCGCCTGGCTGAGCTTGCCTTTGCGCGCGGTGATGCAAACGCTGCTCTCGTCGCGCTGGCGCGCGTGGAAGCGGATTCACCGACGCGCGCGGAGATGAATGAGATGGCATTGCGCGCGGCAGAAATGAATGTTCATGTCGGCAAAATACCGGAAGCCGCCGCAGCTTTGCAAAAGTTCGATACCAGCGTCGCCGATAGCGCAAGTTTATTATCATATTTTTATGCGCTCGGTGCCGTGCGTGAAAAAAACGGAGAGGCAATTGCCGCAATTGAAGCTTATCGCCGCGCCCTGGCCCTGCCGCCCGGACTTATGGCGCGCGAGAAAAAGGCTGCGACGAAACCGCGGCATTTGCGGCAACGGTGCTTCTGGCGCAGCGCACAGCTTTATTTTGAAGCGAAAAACCCTGAAGCAGCTTTGTCAATCTGCCGCCAATATCGCCGGGAATATCCCGCCGGCGAGTTTCGTGATGCTCTGCTTTTGCTGGAGGCTAATATTCAACGTCAGGGCCTGCTGAACCCCGCGCACGCCCAGAAACTGTATTTTGAATTGTTGGAAGATTTTCCGCGCAGTGTTTATGTCGATGACGCGCAATTCGCGCTGGCCGAGAGTTTTACCGGCGCCGGCGAACAGCAAATGGCGCGCTTGCAATGGCAGCGGTTTGTGCAGTTTTACAGCGCCAGCGAATTAGCGCCGGCGGCAGAGAAACGTTTGCGCCTGATTACCGAATTTCAGCCGAACGAATCGCCGGAGTCAATGCGGCAGCTTACAGAAATGTTGTTGCGCGCAGGCACAAATGCGGCAGCGGATAACCTCGGACTTGCGCTTGCACGCTGGCATTATCAACGCCGTGATTTTTCTGCCGCAGCGCATGCCAGCCGGGAAGCGCTGCTCGAAGGCAGCGTGCAGCGCGAAGCGATTTTTTTGCTCGGCGCAAGTTATTATCAGTTGTCTGAAATGGATCGCTTGTATGATCGGCCCTCCACTGTGCGCCAAGATAGCGCGCGTCTTTTGTTGCAAGAGTTGCTGCGCGAAGAAAGCAACGATCGTTTTGAGCATGAGGCGCGGGTTATGCTCGCCCGGTTGGAAATCAACACCAATGCGCCTCGTTCCGCAGAGATGCTGGGACGTGTTGACGCTGTTTTGAGCCGCGCGGAGAATCATGCAGAATTGGATGATTTGCGTCTGTGGGCCGCGATGACGCGCAAGCAGTTGGCAGCGCCGAACGATTCCCTCATGGCGCGGCAAATCACATTAGCGCTGCAAAAAATTGCCGCGACCGAAGAATCGCCCCACCGCAATCAAGCGTTGTGGGAGTTAGCCAATTGGCAACTGCAACAAGGCGCCGTCGCCGCGGCGACAAATTCTCTGGAACTCCTACGCGCCTCAAAAGTGCATGACACGGCGCAAGCGCGCGGACAATTGTTGCTGGCGAAACGCTTACATAAACTTAAAGAGTATGATGCGGCGCTTGCTGAGCTTCAGGCGATGCGCAACAGTTTTTTTTACTGCGCCTATGCCGACTCGGCTCAAGCACAAATGTTGAATGTGTTGATTGCCGCCGGCCGTTTGCAGGAAGCCTTGCAATTGATGGGTGATCCCCGCGAGCATGACTACGTTGGGACGGATGGCGTCGATTTGCAGCGCGCCCGTCTTGAAGAGGCTGCCGGAGATTATGGCCAAGCAATTTTGACCTACTTGCGTTTTCTCGAAAATCACAGCGAGGCCCCGGAAGCTCCCATGGCATTGGTTGCGGCAGCGAAATTGAGCCGGCGTGTGGGCGCGGAATCTTTGGCGGCCGGCTATTTTGAAGAGTGTATTCGCCGCTTTCCCAACACCGAACCAAGCGACGAAGCGCGCTTTCAACTTGCTGAAATCAACTATGACCAGGGCGATTATGGCGAGGCCCTCGGCCTTTATGTTGCATTCATGCAAGAACGTCCGGATTCGCCTTTTTATAAAGAGGCGATGAAGAAGTCCGTTTTGTGTTGGTATAAAACCAAAAACGCCGTGCGCGCCGAGGCCGAAGCCAAAGCGTTTCGCGAGCGCTTTAAAGATGATCGCGAGAGCCTGGCGGATTTTTATTATGCTGCCGGCGAATTGGCCATTCAAGAGAAAAATTTCCCCGTCGCAGAGGAAGCCTTTAAAAAACTGAGCCGTGAATTTCGCGGCTCGGAAGCCGGCATTCTCGGCGAATATGGTTTGGGAAAGGCGCTATTGATTCAGAACAAAACGCAGGATGCGCTTGAGACCTTGACCGCGATTCCCGGGCGCTATCCGAAGCACCCCTTTTTGCCTACGGTTTATCTCGGCCTGGGTGATTTCTATTTGGCCAATCAGCAATGGGATAATGCGATTGAGGCGTTCAAACAAGTCGTCAAGGACTCAACCTTCGACAACAACTACAAGCTCGGCACGCGCTCCTTGATCGATGTTTATGATCGTATGGGTTTGAAAGATCGCGCGCTGGCGCTGGCGCGGCATTACGTCAGCCGGTTCCCCGACGATGCCAAAGCCTTTGATTTGCGCATGAAAATCGCGCTGCTGCTCAATGATTTGCAGCAGTATGACGATGCCATTTCCCTGTTGCGCAGCCTCAAGCCGTTCGCCGATGCCGCGGCTGAACCGGAGGTGCAGTATTACATCGGCAAATCCTACATGAATGCCGGCCGTTTTGAGCCGGCGATCGCCGAGTTGCTGCGCGTCAAGTTTTTTTCGAAACCCACAAAACTGCCGTGGGATGTGATTGCGATGTATGATGCCGCCATTTGCTACACGCGCCTCAATCATTGCGCGAAAGCCAAGCAACTTTTTCAACGCATTGTGCGCGAGCAAGGCGCGGCAAGCGAGTTTGGCCGGTTTGCAAATATCAAGATCACCGAACTCGGACCATGCCCGGAAGCGAATTGAGCGGCGCAGATGAGCCGCGCCGTAACCAGTAACGCTTCTCGCGCAATCGAAATCCGGAATGTGTTGGAATAAAGCCCACTCACCTGCGTAATATTCATAACGGTTAAACTGCCGCATATGTCTGTTCCCTCGGAAAACGGACGCTCGAGCCATCCTGCGCTTTCGCCGGAAGATGGCGACGCCATTGCCGCGACGCTGGCGGGCGATCGCCGTGCGTTTGAGGCGCTCGTGATCAAATATCAGCGGCCGCTTTATGCAACGTTACGGCGAATTGTACGACGCCACGAGGATGCGGATGATTTGCTGCAAGAGTGTTTTGTGCGTGCGTTCCGGCATTTGAGCGATTTTGACCGGGAGCGGCCGTTTTATCCCTGGCTGCATCGCATTGCGGTGAATCTGGCGATCACCTTTTTACGGCGGCAAGCCTGGCAACAACCAACGAGTGAGTTGGACATTTTTCCAACTGTGGAAGAGGATCCCAATCGGATGGCAGAGTCGTCGGAGTTCTTTCTGGCTCTGGAACGGGCGATGCACAAGCTGCCGGTGGAGCAGCGCACCGTGTTGCTGCTGCGCACGCGCGAGGGCATGAGCTATCAAGCGATGAGCAAACAGCTCGGCATAGAAATCGGCACCGTGATGTCGCGCCTGGCGCGCGCGCGTGAAAAGCTGCGCTCGTTGCTGCGCCCGTTTTTAGAAACCAAAACGCGCAAAAACAAAACGCGGGCATCGTGACGCAAGCAGACCGGATGAAAATTTCATCCTGAGCTTTTGAAGTACAGGTTTTTTGCCGAAACCCCTAGAATTTTCTCTCATAAACGAATGCTTAACAGAAATTCCAACTCGATCAATTGCGCCACGGCTTCCGATTGGCTGCACTTGTTGCTGGATGAAGAATTATCGGAGCCCCGACATAAGCTGCTTTCCGCGCATTTGGAATCATGCGAAAAGTGCCGCGCGGCATGGCATGAATTGAAACTCATCGAACGCGCGCATGCGCGCCTTGATCTGCGCTTGACGGAGCCGCCGCCGGACTATTTTGCGCAATTGCCCAAACGAATCCTGGCACGCCTCGATGCGGAAAAAGCGACGGCGCCGGTAATTTTGGAAATGCCGGATAAAAAGCAGCGCGTCCTTTGGCTGCAAAAATTTGCAGCCGGCAAGGGCAAATATGCCATCGCCCTGGCCGCTGTTGCTGCCTTGATTTTTTTCTGGACGTTTGGGAAAAACAATCCCTCCTCGCTGGCAACTTCGGAACAACGGGAGCCTCCGGTTTTGGCGAGCGACACTATTGCCTTTGCGGCTGCAGAGCCTTCGGCAGCAAGTGAGCGGGAACACATTCCACCCAAAGACTCAGCACGAAGATCGGAATTGGATATGCCGTTTGCTGCCATGTCTCCGGCGGCTGCTACGCCAGATGAGAAAAGATTTGTCGATGCTGCCAAAGCACGAGAAGGGCATTTGGGCGCCCAGACACAGAAAACAGCGGAATCTGGCGGGCAAATCCGTCAACCAGAAATGGAGAATGAAGGAAAGTTTGCTGATTCAGCGCTGCTTTCTGACGCCGCCGGCCAGGCCGCCTTAACGACGGAATCACTGGCGCAATCGTCATTGGCGAAAACCGGTGAACTGGCGCAAAATGTGGAACCGCAAGCTTCAAAAGAGTTGTTGAACTTGCAGCGCAGCGTCAGTCCTTCTCCGCCTCTGGAAGCGCGGCAATTTCCAAAAGCTCAGGGGGAAAGCGGAAGTGTACGTTTTTCACAAGCATTACAACGAGCACAAGCAGTGCCGAATGCGGAGTTGCGACAGAAGATTTGGCGGGATTTTTTGGCAACGAACCCGGATACCGCTTATTATTTTCTCGCGATCGGCAACCTTGCGCGCAGCCTTTCTGCCGCTGCTGATAGCGGCAGCAGCCGCGCGCAGATCGATCAAGCCTTGCAGTTTTATGAACAAATGGAAGCCATTCTCGCGCCGCAATTGGGCGTTGAAAGCGTGCAGTTCGAGCGCACACGCCTGGCTGGACTCTTGCGTTGGAAAATGCAGACGGAAGGCCGGAACAACCCTTGAAGTGATCTTCAAGATCTCAAATGTCGAATGAGAGTTTTAAAAAATATTTTGCTGAAAGAGTTTCTATTTGTGAAGGGAATTGTGCCTTGGTTGGCGAGGTTCTGTGAAGCTGCTTATTTTGCAGAGCTTTGGGCGAATAGGTTTTCGAACATGGAAATAAAATTCTGAAAGTTTTCGCCCACAAAATTGAGAAATCAAGGCAAGTTTTTGATTTTGTCGGCAGAAATTTAAAACTGTTCGAAGAGCTTCGCTTTTCAGCTTGTTTGAAAAGCGCTGTAGATTTTCGTTTGTCTGAATCCGGTGAACGCGTGCGAGTCGTCCCCGGCAATAAAGTTTTCCGCAGTTCGGCATTTTTGCCATTATTTCAGATTGATAGAATCGGGCGCGCATTGTTCGATCATACTCTCATTTACCTCGATGGCTTGAGCAGGGAGAGACGACAATGGGGAATTCTCAACTACTCACCTTCATTCTGGCAGCAATCATCGTCGGCGTTGCATTCGTGCTCGGCGTGGAGGCGTTTCGGGACACGCCGTTCAATCAGCAGGAGCAGGAAATTCGTGGCATGCTGCTGGACGCTGCCATGCGCGCGCAGGCCTATTATCGCCGGCCTGTTCAAATGGCCGGTGGAGGGCGTTCCTTTGCCACGGTAAGCTGGGCAAAGCTCAATGTCAACCCCAAGACGCCGATCGCCACTCTTGCCATGTTTCACAAGCAGCAAAAAAGCGTCTGCCTCACGGGCGTAAGCCTCACCGATCCTGCCGTGATCATCGGCTATAGAGTATATGCGGATTCGTTGGTGGTGCTGCACTGAAGTGTTGGCAGTGACTGCCGGGCTCCTCATTCAGAAGCCACCCGAAAGGCTCTGAAGACATTTTTTGCTCCTGCTAACGCACGCTCCGAAAACACCATTCCCGATTTGAATTCATCTCTTGTCAGTTAACGTCCTCGATTGCTTCGTGGGATAATAAAACTCAATTTCCAGGCGCCGGTTCAGCTTGCGGCCCAGCGGAGATTCATTGTCCCCCAAGATCATCGCATTTCCGCTGAGATAGACCATGCCCATGGGGCGTGATTCACCACGGCCGACTGCGCCCTCAAGACGCTGTACGATCTTTTTGTACGTTTGTGGATAATGGGCCTTAATGCGTTTCAAAAACGTTTGCTGAAATGCCTGAGCGCGCTGTTGCGAGAGCCGCATGTTTATCTCTTCCGAACCAATGGCGCAGGCATGCCCGGAGAAACGCATGCGCACGTCGGGATCATTCAACATCTGATCAAGATAGGGGATCAACTCGTCCCAATAAAAATCATATAACGGTTCCGTGGCATTGAAGCGCAACGGCCAGGCGACACGTTGCTCGCGCACCGACGATTCAACACCGAGATAGGCCTCGGCCGGCCGGGTGTAAAACCTGCGCCCCAGCGAATCGTTCATCAGCAACGTGTAGGTCAAATTTCCCCCCGCCAATTTTTCCACTTCATTAATGTTTTTCTCGCCGGGCTGCCATAGAATTTCTTGAGTGAATCCTTGCCGCGACAGGATTTCAAGCTCAAGTTGCTGATGCCCGCCGCCGGCCGTGGTTTGCAGCAAACCGGATTGAAACGGCACAGCAGAGGCGATCGCGCTCGCAAAGATAACGGGCAGCAACTGCTGCTCAACATCATCGTAGGGCACAAGCTGGAAGGCAATCACTTCGCCCGCTTTGTCGGTGGACATCCTGACGCAGCGCCGTTCTTCCAGGACCCAGCGCGCGTCATCGGCATTCGCCGGCGTGCGGCGCGGCGGCAAGACTTCTCCCGGCTGTAAGACGATTTGATCGGCATTTACACCGAGGGCAAACAATGAATCGCGCACAGCGGCGGCGCGGGCATCGGCAAGAGCAACTTCATGCTCCCCGCTGTTCGGGTCGGCAAAGCCTTTGAGATAAATCTTAAGCTGGCGATGCGTTCGCATACGCTGCGCCACCGTAACCAGCGGCGGCTCAAACAGTTCTTTATGCAAATACGCCGGCTTAACCTCGCTGCTGTTAGGATCGAAACAAATCTCCGGCACAAGCGGTATTTCATACGAAATCTGCGACTCCGAGATCAGCAGAACGGTGTCGCCTGTGGCGAATGTGCCTTTTGGAATTGTGTAAAATTCGGCGTCATGCCGCGCGTGCCGTTTGCCGTCTGAAAGCTCGCCCGTGACCATGTGTGATCCCGGTAGGGATGTGTGCCAGGGAATGACCAGGGTATCAACTGCGCCGCTGACCAGCGTGGCCAGCGTGGTATCGGCCAGCAATTTTCTCCCAACCTGCGCCGAAGTATTTGTTTCAGGTATGACCGCGCTGGACAATGAGTCATAAATTGCCAAGCGAACATGGCGTGCTGCGCCTTTGCCGGCATTGGCAAACGCTATCCGCAAAATGCCTTGATAATCGTTTTGCGTGATCCATTGATCA
This sequence comes from uncultured Cytophagia bacterium, assembly GCA_964457925.1. Lineage (GTDB taxonomy): Bacteria > Zhuqueibacterota > Zhuqueibacteria > Zhuqueibacterales > Zhuqueibacteraceae > Coneutiohabitans. The sequence continues at coordinate 2,323 of CAYWGH010000027.1, read as the reverse complement.
TGGTCGAATGTAATCGAGGTGATTTCAAGCTGTGGCGCGGGAATCGTGAAGCGCCAGATATTGCGGCCTTGCGGGCCGGCTGCGCGCACGTGTTGATCGGAATCATAAGCGAGTACCGACCAAAAATAATCTCCGCCTTCCAGGTTGCCAAGCTGAAAATGTTCGCGTGTGAGATTCTCTTTCATCAAGAAAGGCGTATTCGTCATTATCTGAAAAAAATCGTCTTGGCTGCGCTGCGCCAAAGCCAGCGTTTCCGCCAACTTCAAACTGTCCCGCTCGATCAGCAGCAAATACTTTGCGTCATCATACAAATCGGGGTCTCGTGTCGCTTCCCACTGCAATGCTACGCTATCGGCATTGATGATCGAACCCGGCGCCGGGCTGCGCAAATCGAATCCCTCCGGCCCAACGGGATAGTGCGTCACACTGCCGCGATACGGCCGCGAGAACAAATCGGTTTGTTCCATGGCCGCGAGATCGAGGCGCAAGGTGTTGTTGCGGCCGGGCAGCACGTTGCCGATTGGCGAGGCGCCGCCATCCAGGCGCAGGCTCAGGCCCATCGCCACATGGCTCAGCAAATCATCGTGAAAATCATAGCCCCCGCGCACCGACAGCGTCTGGCCCCATGAAATCTCCGTGCCGAAGCTGAGCGCGCCGCCGCGTTCGGTATGAACGCGGCGATAATCCGCGGCCAGTTGTATCTGCAGACTTTGATGATGCCCGGCATTGAACGCCATGCCGGCGCGCCACGTGCGCGGCAACGGCGTGCCCGAGGTTTGAAACGTGAGATCGTTGCCGAGATTCGTCACCCCCACGCCCGCCGAAATGATGCCGTAATTCAAGAAACGGCCCTTCGATTTCAACAAGCGAAAACGTCCCGAGCGATACAGTAAGCCGGCGTCAGCCATCCAGGCATCAGCGTCATACTGCGCGAGCTTGCTGCGAAAATATTTGAGATTGGCCCCGAGCGCAAACATTTTGCCGGCTATGGTAAACGGCTGCGCAAACCCGGCCGTTGCCAGCACGTCATTCGCTGAAACCGGCGACACTGCGCCATCCGAGCTGTCGAAATCCGGCATGCCTTGATAACCCAATCCGAAACTCAGATGTGAACGCCGGCTCCAGGGCGTGCGCAAATGCGTGCCGTAGATCAGCGAAGCGTGATAAGCCTCGGCAATCGTTTTCGAATACGTCGCTGCCCATTGCCACTCCCGGCTGAAACCCGCTGCCCCGGGATTGGCGTAAAGCGTATGCAATTCATCAATCACTCCCGCGCCAATCCCAGCCAGGCCTTGTTGCCGCGCGCCCGGCACGAGTTTGAGAAAATTGGAGCCGGTGAGCGTTTGTGCTTGTGCGTGTGCCACCGGCGGCGACAGCAACGCTGCGCTCAACATGCCGAGAGCCAGCGCGCGCAAATGGCGGCGCAGGCGCGTTGGCCGGTAAGATTTTGGGTGAAATGTTTTCATCGGACGACGATCACTTTTTTCCAATCATTAAAATCTTGCGAGTGCAACGTGACGACATAAACCCCGCTTCCCACCCTGCGGCCGTCTTGCGTCAGGCCGTTCCAGAAATGCGTGTTCCAGCCTGCGCTGAACGGCGCCTGGATGATCTCCGTCACCTTTTGGCCGTTGAGATCGAGTAAATCCAGGCGCGCCACGCGATTCGAACTGAGCCTGAATTTGATCGCCAGCGGGCCCTGGCGCTCCGCCTCGTAAACATTGCGGTCAAGCACCAGCGCATTGCCGGCGCGCACCGTTACACTGGCGCGACTGCTGGCCGCGCGGCCAAAACTATCAATCGTGCGCAACTCGAATTCGATACGTTCCTGCTGCGCCTGTGTGAGCAGCTTGGTTTCAGAGAAAGCCGGTTGCACATCATACCAGATTCGCGGCGTCAACGGTGTGCCGGCAATAAAGCCATCCGCAAAACTCGAATCAATCACGCCAGTGATAAAATAAACCCACAAATCCCATTTTTGAATGGTCTGCTCTACCTGCACGCGAATAAAGACGCTGTCTCCGACTTGTACCATCGGCGGTGTCGCAGTGATTTGCGGTGGCATAATCGGCGGAGGCGGCTGCGAGATCACGCGCAGCGTGTCGGTATCAAAATTATTCGCGAGAGTCGTGTCATTGTCGGCAGTAAAATTGGCGAAGCTGATCAGTTCAGTCAGCGTTGGCGGCACATTGGCGGCGAGTTGGACATTGACAGTGATTGAATCTTGAGCGCCGGCAGCAATCGCCGGGATTTGCCAAATCAGCGAATCGCCGCTGATGCTTGAAATTCGTGAAGAGGATAAAAACCTCACCGAATCCGGCAG
>CAYWGH010000026.1:0-88579 GCA_964457925.1 uncultured Cytophagia bacterium | reverse complement strand
AGAACATCCGCCCCCCGTTTGTCAAGGGAGCGTAGAGGCCAAATGACCTTATTTCCAGTAGAGCTTCGACTGGGCGGCGGGGGGTCGCCCTTTTACTTTTTGTCTCTTGCCTCCCTTTCTCCCGCCCTGTCTGCGCCATGAAACAATGATTGTTTTATTCGAAACGAATGTCATACTTCGTTCGAGACATTACTCCAGCCACAGCTATTTTTTTAAAACGGTGTTGGCGTGAACGAACAAGAACGCGCGCAGGAACGGCACCGGCGCCCCGGCAACATGGCGCGCTTGGTGCGGCTGGAAGAAGCCGATCGTTCTTGTCAAACAAAGATTTCACTTTTAATGGAACAGCATTTGGCGTAATTTGTGGCATGAACAGAATACACGCCGGTAAGGGCGTACTTCTAGCTTTTCTTCTCCTGGCGGTTGGAGGTTTGCCACAATCCGTGCAGACCGATCTCAAATTCGAACGCCTTTCCATTGCGCAGGGACTGTCCCACAGCACCGTGAATTGCATCCTGCAAGATCATAAAGGCTTCATGTGGTTCGGTACGTTCGATGGATTAAATCGCTACGATGGTCACAGCTTTGCGGTTTATAAACACAATCCTCAAGATTCGATGAGCCTGGGCGCCAGCGGGGTTTGGGCGCTTTATGAAGACAGCACCAGTGTGTTGTGGGTGGGAACGGAAAACGGCGGGCTGAACAGGTTCGATCGCGCCACAGAAACCTTCACGCGCTATCAATACGATTCCAACGATTCGACCAGTTTGAGCAGCAATCGCGTGCGCGCCATTTACCAAGACCGCGCCGGGATTTTGTGGATTGGCACGCTGGGCGGAGGACTCAATCGTTTTGATCGGAAGCAAAATACGTTTACCCGGCATCAACACAACCCCGATGACCCCGCCACCTTGAGCGACAATTCCGTTTGGTGCATTTACGAAGATGAGCAGGCGCTTTGGATTGGAACCAGCAAAGGGCTTAACAGGCTTGTCTTGAGCCAGGCCGAAGGAGTTGATCACACTCAGGCGGTTTTCACGCATTATCGCAATGATCCCAACAACCCGGCGAGCTTGAGCCACAATATGGTCATGTCGATTGCGGCAGATCAGGCAGGCGCGTTGTGGATCGGAACCAACGGCGGCGGCTTGAACAAGCTCAATCGCGAGCTGGGGACTTTTACGCGGTATCAGTACGACGCCAACAATCCCAACAGCCTGGGCGGCAACGCGGTTTTCAGCATTCATCCGGCGCGCAATGGGGACCTTTGGTTTGGAACATGGGGCGGAGGACTAAACAAGTTGCACACAGCAAAAAACAAGGGGGAAAATGAGATCATCTTCACGCGTTATCAACATCAACCCGGCAATCCCAACAGTTTGAGCAGCAATTATATTTTTCCAATTTATGAAGATGCGCGCCATAACGGCGTACTTTGGATTGGCGCCAGCGGCGGCGGCGTCAACCGGCTCGATCGAGAAAAACAAGCCTTTGCGCTTTTACAGCACGACCCGAATGATCCGCAAAGCATAAGCGACAACAGCATCAGCGCCATCCATGAATCCCGCAACGGCAAGCTCTGGCTCGGCACGAACAACGGCGGCCTTAATGTGCTTGATCGCCAGCATGGCGTCGTGACGTGCTATCAAAACGACTCGAACAGTCTTCGCAGCTTGAGCAGCAATACGATCCATGCTCTTTGTGAAGACAAGAGCGGCGTTTTCTGGATCGGCACATCGCACGGGCTGAACAAGCTGGAGCGCGAATCCGGAACCTTCACGCGCTATCTGCACAACCCGGCGAATCTGAATAGCTTGAGCGATAACAGCGTGAACACCCTGTATGAAGATCGCATGGGCGACCTCTGGGTTGGAACCGCCGCGGGCCTTGATCGGCTTGACCGCGTGAACGGAACATTCAAACACTACAAGCACCAGCCTGACAATCCCCGCAGCTTGAGCAACAATTATATCTTTGCCGTTCATGAAGATTGCACCGGACTGCTCTGGGTTGCAACCAATCGCGGGCTGAACTTGCTTGACCGGCAGCACGAAACCGTAACGCGCTATTTGCACGATCCCGCAAATCCCCGCAGCTTGAGCAGCAATCGCGTGCTCACAATATATGAATCGCGCAACGCAACGCTTTGGCTCGGCACCTGGGGCGGCGGCTTGAACAAGCTTGTGCGCGACGGCGGGCGCGTCACGTTCCGGCATTATCGTGAAAGCGAAGGCCTGCCGAATGACGTGGTTTATGGCATTTTGGAAGATGACGCGGCCCGGCTTTGGATCAGCACGAACAAGGGCTTGTCGCGTTTCGATCCCGCCACAGAAACGTTTCGCAACTTTGACATTCACGACGGCTTGCAGGGCGAGGAATATAATAGCGGCGCTTTTTTCAGAAGCGCGCGAAGCGGCGAGATGTTTTTCGGCGGCCTCAACGGCCTTAATGTGTTTCACCCTGATCGCGTCAAGGACAATGACTATATCCCGCCCGTGATCATTACCAGCCTGACGCGTTACAACACCAGCGACGTTGCAGGAACCCCGATCATCGAGAAAGGCATATCGGAGAAACAGAACATCACGCTTTCTTACCGTGACAACATTCTCACCTTTGCGTTTGCGGCGTTGAGCTATCGCAACTCTTTCAAGAATCAATTTGCTTATAAGCTGGAGGGGTTTAACGCGAATTGGATTCAGCTCGGCACAAAGCACGACATCACGTTTACCAATCTCGATCCCGGCGAGTATACCTTGCGCGTGCGAGGTTCCAATAATGACGGTGTTTGGAACGAAGAAGGCACAACGTTGCGCTTCACCATTACGCCGCCGTGGTGGAAGACGTGGTGGGCGTATGCGCTTTACATTTCACTTTTTACGATTTTATTGTTGGCGGCGCGGCGCTATGAACTGAATCGTGTGCAGCTCGAGAACCGGTTGCGCCTTGGGCAAGTGGAAGCGGATAAATTGCGCGAGATTGATCAAATGAAATCGCGCTTCTTTGCGAACATCTCGCACGAATTCCGCACGCCATTGACGCTGATTTTGGGGCAAATCGACAGCGTGTTGGCGGCGATTGGGGACCGGCAAAGCCAGAGCAAGCTCGAAATCGCTGCGCGCAATGCGCGGCGGTTGCAGCGGTTGATCAATCAATTGCTCGAGCTTTCGAAGCTCGAAGCGGGTGGCATGGCTTTGAAAACCACACGCGCAAATGTGGTTGCATTTCTCAAAAGCCTCGTGGCTTCGTTCGAGCATATGGCGCAGCAGAAGCAGATCACCCTGCAATTCCACAGCACGCATGATGAAATCGCGCTTGACTATGATTCCGAGAAGCTCGAGAAGGTGTTTTATAATTTGCTCTCGAACGCGTTCAAGTTCACGCCGGCCGGGGAGGGCATCGGTGTTGAGTTATCCGTGAACAGCAATCAGTTATCGGCAAACCGGGAGTGGGCGGCGAAAGGGACGAAACTGATCACTGATCACTGGTTACTGGTTACTGTAAAAGATACCGGCATCGGCATCCCGCCAGAACATTTGCCGCATGTCTTTGATCGTTTTTATCAAACCGACAACTCGCATCAGCTCGAAGGCACAGGCATCGGTCTCGCACTTGCGAAAGAGTTGGTGGAATTGCATGGCGGCAAAATTTCGGTGACGAGTGAAGTGGGCATCGGCACGGCGTTTGTGGTGAAGCTGCCGGTTGTTTGGAGAATCAAAGATCGGGAATTGAAGCTCGAAACTGGTGAATTGACGGCCGAAGATTTCTCGCTCCAAAACTCCAATACTTACAACCTCCAACAATCCGCGGCTTCAGCAATCCTTCAATCTCATGAAGAACTCGTTCTTCTTGTGGAAGACAACGACGACATTCGCGCGTTTGTGCGCGAGCAATTGCAGAGCGGTTATCGCGTGATCGAAGCCGAAGAGGGCGAAGCGGGCATCGCGCTGGCGCGCGAAGCGATCCCCGACGTGATCATCACCGACGTGATGATGCCAAAAATGGACGGCTATCAAATGAGTCGCGCATTGAAACAAGACGAGCGCACCAGCCACATTCCCATCATCATGCTCACCGCGAAGGCGGCGCTCGACGACAAGCTTGCCGGCCTCGAAGCCGGCGTGGATGATTATCTGCTCAAGCCATTCAACGCGCGGGAGTTGCGCGCGCGTGTGCGCAATCTCATTGCACTGCGCCGTCAATTACGGGAGCGTTTCAGCGGGGCGACGATCATCAAGCCGAGCGAAGTCGCCGCCACTTCGGTTGATCAAGTTTTTCTGCAGCGGGTGATTGTCGCGATCGAAGCGCATATTGGCGAGGAGCATTTCGGCGTGGAGGAATTGGCAACGGCAGTCAACATGAGCAACTCGCAGCTTAATCGTAAATTGAACGCGCTCATCGGTCAACCGGGAAGCCAGCTTATTCGTTCTATGCGATTGCAGCGTGCCGCGGATTTGCTCAAACAAAACGCCGGTTCTGTGGCGGAAATTGCCTATCAAACCGGCTTCAGCGATCAAGCGCATTTTGCGAGAAGTTTCAAAAAGCAGTTCGGCCGCGCGCCCTCGGAGTTTCGGCCGAGCAAGGAGCCCCAGTGAACAATCTTGTGTTTATCGTCATCGATTTGGTGCGGGATTACTTCGATCCCGGGCTGTGGCCCGCCAGCCAGTTGCCGGAAGCGCGCCAGCGCCTGGTCACGGCAACCAACGAGTTGGCTGCGCTTTTTCGCACAAAAAATTTTCCCATTATTTGGTTCCGGCAGGAATTTTTGCCGGATTTGTCTGATGCGTTTTTGCACGTGCGGCGCAGCGGCAAACCGTATGCGATTCGCGGTACGCCCGGGTGCCAGTTGCTGCCGGAATTACAGATCAAGCCCGAGGATAGAATCTTGGTGAAGAAGCGCTACTCGGCATTTTATCAAACCGAACTGAACGCTGTTCTCGGCGACTTGCAGCTACAAACTCTTGTGCTTGCTGGCATCACGACGGCGTGGTGTGTGCGCGCAACTGCGGTCGATGCCTATCAACGCGATTATTGCGTGCTGCTCGCCCAGGACGCCATGGCTGGTTTCACCGAGCGCGACCATCTCGAATCTTTAAGCGCGATGAACGGGCTGGTGGGTACGGCACTTTCTAATGCCGAAATCGCAAACATGTTGGGTTCTGTTAGGACAACTTTGAAATGACATTTTGACTTGCCCTCCGCCACTTTCAATTTGACTGATTTCATCCTCTAATTCCCCCCCAGATTCAATGTTTTTGTTCACCCTTTTCCATCGAAATCAACTCACGCGCGTTCTTTAAGCGTTCCATGCGCGATATAGACAAGCTTCTGCGCGATACATGCAAGCTTTCCCCGCCTTGTTTTTCTTATCTTAACCTCGTCAAAATTGATCTCCACTTATTCGCGGCCGGTTGATCGCCTGAGCCGACAGTTCTTCATCATTTATGCTGACCAACGGTTGGTCACGACTTCGAGTGGATGGGACTATGCCAAAAATCACAAGCACGGTGAGCGGGTATTATCTTGGGGAAGGCAAAATGAAATTGGAGAACGGCGTGACACTCTACTGGGATCAACTCAACAATGCCGCATTGCCGCTCATGCCATACGGCACCGGAGTCGAAGTGACCGTGGCTTACGAAGAGGTGGATTATCTCAACGGCTCAACTGGCGTCGTATGGGCAACTTATCATTTGCAGCAGGCCGAAACCATCAATGCAGCGCTGCTGGCGTTGAGCATTGCGTGTGAGGTGCGCGAACATTTTCTGCCAGGAGCACGGCTTTATCTGCTCTGGGTAAAGGAGGCGCACGAAGCGGCCGCGGCAGTGGATTTCATTTGGCGGGATAGCAGCGGCATGCGTCTCCAGCCCGATTGGTTGTATCCGGCGGGTAAGGAGAATGAGAGTTTTGACAAATGGATCAATGGTGTTTAGCCAATGTCGTCAAATTGTAACTTTCACCAACTTTATCAAAGTTTGATGGTAGTTGCCATACAAACCTCGATGTGTCAAAAGCTCAATGAAAGGAGAACAACAATGAAACAATCCACCACCACTATGCTGGCGAGTGCATTGATTATGTTTGCGTTGGTTACAGCCGGCCGGACGCAAACAGATGCTGCCGCCAAGCTGAGTATGATGATTGAGGCCTACGCACAGGTCTGGAACACGGGCGAGGTGAGCGGCCTGAACGCTCTCGTTGCGCCCAACTTTTCCCGGCACACCAACTCGGGAAATCCTTACTCTGCCACCAGTCTGGATTCGCTCAAGCGCGCGATCACCAACCTGCGCGCCACTTATCCGGATTTCAAAGTGACGTTGACGGAGGTTATTGCCGCGAGCGATAAAGTTGTTGGCCGCTGGCAATGGTCGGGTACGCATTCGGGCGTGGGTCTGCCCGAAGCCAAAGGCAAAAGCGTGCAAGTGACCGGCATTAACATCATGCATGTCAAAAACGGCAAATTCGTGGAAGAATGGGTCGAGTCCGACGGCATGGCGGCGATACTGCAGTTGGGCTTCACGGTTGCGCCGCCGGCGAAATGAAGTCCTTCACAATGCACGTGCGGGGCTGAATCGGAGAGCCCCGATTACATGTTTCGCGGTTTCAGCGACGAAGTTTTAACGAAACACCAAATCAAACCACTCACCACCTCACAGGAGCAGGCATTATGAAACGTACCAAGCAATTCGCCGCCGCGGGGATCATCGCGCTGTCATGGTTCATTGTTTCCGGCGCGTTTGCGCAAGACGCGGTCAAAGTCGACTCGACGCATTACAAAGTCGAGTTCGAGAATGATCACGTGCGCGTCTTGCGCGTCACTTACGGCCCAGGCGAAAAGTCCGTTATGCACGAACATCCCAACGCCGTAGCGGTGTTTTTGAACGACGTGCAAGGCCAATTCACTTTCCCCGATGGGAAGACCGTTCCAGTGGTAGCAAAAGCCGGGCAAGTCATTTGGGATCCCGCCGGGAAGCATTTGCCGGAAAACAAAGGCGACAAACCTTTTCAAGTGATCGTGGTGGAGCTAAAAGGCAAGCCGGCAGCGGCGAAAAAAGACTGAAGCAAGCAATATCACCCGCGAGCGGAACCCGACTCGCGCAGTATTTCAATCTTTAATTCGAAAGGAAATCACATGTTTTCCAGAAAAAGCATTTCGGCTTTTTGTCTTGTTATCGCCGTGTTGTGCGCCTCGACGGCGGCGCTTGCCGGCGGCGAGGAAGAAAAAAACGCCGCGGCCATGAAGCGTTTTTATGATGACGTGGTGAATAAAGGCAATCTGAAACTCATCGACGAGTTGGTCACCGCAGACTTCATTGAGCATGAAGAAATGCCCGGCATGAAACCCGGCCGCGAGGGCGTGAAGGAATTTTTTACGATGTTTCGCGCCGCCTTTCCGGATTTGCAGTTTCAGGTCAATGATATGGTTGCCAAAGGCGACAAGGTTTGGGCCTACATCACCATTCGCGGCACCCACAAAGGCCAGTTCATGGATATGGCCGCGACCGGCAAAAAAATCGAAGTCAAGGGCTTCGACATCATTCGCTTCGTCAACGGCAAGGCCGTTGAACATTGGGGCCTGACGGACAGCATGACGATGATGATGCAACTCGGCGCCATGCCGGTGCCGGGGCAGGAACAGCCGAAGCAATAAGAGCAGTCGTTTCGCAACATTGTGAAGCGGAGAGGGAGAAGCGGGGGAGACGGAGAATCGGAGAAACGGGGAAAGGGAGATGATAATGAGAAGCTTCCTCCGCTCCCCGATTCTCCCATTCACCGATTCATCCGGACAAGCGCATGACCGAAATCGAGTCGCAGAAGTTTTTGCAAATCACTTTGAGCGCAATCAAGCAGCATCTCGGCAATGCGGATTTTAATGTGGAAGAGTTGAGCCGCAAACTAGGCCTCAGCCGGATGCAGTTTCATCGCCGCTTGCGCGAACTTGGTCAGCCGGCTGCGGGCGAGTTGCTGCGCAACGTGCGTTTGGAGCACGCCGCGCAGTTGTTGCGACAGCGCCGGCTTGCAATTGCCGAAGTGGCGTTTCGCAGCGGCTTTCGCAGCCCGGCTTATTTCGCCCACTGTTTCCGCGTCCGCTATGGCTGCTCGCCCCGGCAGTTCGCGGAGCGCGGAAAGCTTGTGGCGGAGAGTTGAAGGCATGAAGCATCGGGCAATGAAGCTTGAAGCAAAAGAACTTCTTCGCCCTCTGCTCCAAGCTCTCGGCCCTCTGCCCCGAAAAAAATCTCCGTGTTACATACGTGATACTCATCCGTAGCGAGCGAGGATATACATGACTGTTCAATAGCGGCGAAAAGCCGTCGTCTCACCTTCTGGCTGATTTTTCCACGGATGGCTGTTGTTTAAAAGTTGCGCGCGGTTGCTTGTTCATGCAAACACAAGCGCGCCCACCTGCATACCTCGATTACATGATCTGGCAGAGTTCAAATTGAGCAACGCGAAGCGTCGTGTGCGATTGACAATTCTCGCTGCTCGATCTTTGAACCCACCGCGCAGCAATTCGAAAGCATTGCCTCATTGCTTCACCTCTCGGAGATTCGTCATGAAACACGGATTAGAACACTATGCCGCTTTTCTTCGCATGACCACAACTCTCGTCATTGCGCTCATGTTCTGCGCGCCGGCTTTTGCTCAAATCACCGTCACCAATGCCACTTTCCCGAGCGCCGGCGATACTTTGAAAATGGCGATTAATAACTCTCCTTCTGTCATCAATTTAATTTTCACCCCGCCGGGCGGCCCTCAAACTTGGGACCTCAGCGGCCTGAATGTCGATGCCACGCAAAATTTCATCTTTCGCGCGGCCAGCGAAGGCAGCGTGTCCGGACAAGTGGCTGGTGCTGAATTGGTCACACTCCCTCCCTCCCCACATGCGGAGGAGTATTACAATGTGACCACCAACCGGTTTGAATTGCAAGCCTATTATGGCATTGCGCCGTATGACCTCGTCTCTAATTCGCTCTTCCACTATAACCCGCCGCTGACGGAGCGTCAAGCGTCTCTGAATTTTTTCGACATCTACGCCAGCTCCTCCGGGATACTTGAAAAATTTCTGCCCTCGGCCTTTACGCCTTCACTCGTCGCGGCGCTACCCGCAACGTTTGACTCCTTACGCTATCGCGTGGCGAATAGCCAAATCGATGTCGTTGATGCTTATGGCAGCATGAGCATTCCCGGCGGCACTTACAATGTGTTGCGAGAGAAGCGTACGCGGTACACAGAAACTCGTTTGGACGGCAAACATCCCATTCTCGGTTGGTTGGACATTACCGACAACGCGATTCTGGCCGGCTTTCACGGGCTGGGCGTTGACACCACCGTTTTCTTCTATTTCTATAATGACGTGGCGAAAGAACCAATCGCTCGGGTGACGCTCAACGCCGCGCAGAACGCCGCGACTCAAACGCTGTTTAAGTACAACTCCGCGGTCACGAGCGTGGCGAGCGCTGAAGAGAGCATTCCCGCCGGTTTTGTTTTACATGGCAATTATCCGAACCCGTTTTGGAGCGGAGCGACATCCCGCTTCGCGGGAAATCCTTCGACAGTGATCAGTTTTCAGTTGCCAGTGATCAGTGAAGTCTCGCTGTCGATTTACAACACCAGCGGCCAGCTCGTGAAGCAGCTTGCAGCGGGCGCGATGAACGCAGGCCGCCACAACTTCACGTGGGATGCAACGGATATGAGCGGCGAGCGGGTGGCGAGCGGCGTGTATTTGTATGTGCTCCAAGCCGGCGAATTCACCGCGCAGAAGAAGCTTTTGTTGATGAAGTGATCTTTTTGAAGATCGAGGATAGAGGATTGAGAATCACAATCTTCTATCCTCGATTCTCAATTATCGAACACGCCGCGCAGAAGAAGCTTTTGTTGATGAAGTGATCTTTGCAGATCGAGGATTGAGGATCGAAGATGGAGAATCGTAGAATACGCTCTTCTATTCTCGAACCGCAATCCTCGCTTCGAAATGCTCAAGCTCCAAACTTGCTACATAACGATTCACATGCCGTACCATCACCGATTCATTAACAGCAGGAGCAACAACATGCAATTGCAACAACGCAAGCAAAGCGCAGCGCGAATGCTGCTCGCACTGTTCCTCACCCTCGCGAGCGCGCTGCCTTTGGCCGCGGCGACGTACACCGTCACCAACACGGACGACTCCGGCCCCGGCTCGCTGCGCCAGGCGATTCTCGACGCCAATGCCAATCCCGGCGCGGACGTTATTGATGCGACCGGCGTGAGCGGCACCATCACAGTGAACCCGGCCAATTATTTTTTGGTGATCACTGACGATGTCACCATCAACGGCCCCGGCCAGGCCAATCTCACCATCAGCGGCGGCAATGCTTCCCGCATTTTTTGGATTCAAAACGGCACGATCACGATACAAGATCTCACGCTCGCCGATGGCTATGCCAAAGGCGGCAACGGCGGCGGTGGCGGCATGGGCGCGGGCGGCGCGATTTTCATGCATGAAGGCAAGCAGGGTACGAATCATACGGACGTGGCGAGCGGCAGCATTAACTTGACGCTCATCAATGTCACATTGCAAGACAATGCCGCGATCGGCGGCAACGGCGGTCTCGGCAATAGCGGCGGTGGTGGCATGGGCGGAAATGGCGGAAATACAGTCGGCGTAGGCGGCGGCGGTGTACTGGGCAACGGCGCCGGTTATGGCGGAAGTGTCACAAATGCCGTTGGCCACACTTCGCCGGGCGATAATGGCGGCATAGCGATTTTTGGAAAAGGTGGAACAGAGTCAGGGCTTACCAATAGCTTCGGAGGTTTCGGCGGCGGCGGTGAGGATGATGATGGAGGTTTTGCCGGTGGCGGCGCCGGAAGCGTTCACGGTGGCGGTTCTTTTGGTGTCGGCGGCTTTGGCGGCGGCGGCGGCGGCGCGGGAACTGACTATGGGTATATCAATAACGGCGGCGCTGCCGGCGGGTATGGTGGTGGCGGCGGTGGCTTACAAAATCGCTGCACGGTTTGCAGCGACGACGGATTTCCGGCTGGTCAGAGGGATGGTGAAGCAGGTTTCGGCGGTGGCAAAGGCACCGATGTTGGCGGCGGCGGCATGGGCGCGGGCGGCGCGATTTTCGTTGCCAGCGGCACGCTCACAATGAAAGGCGTGACTTTCCAAAACAACACCGCAACCGGCGGCACGGGCGGCAATGATGGCCAAGGCCTCGGCGGCGCGCTTTTTATTTTCGATAAAGCAGACAACGGCGGCAATGCCGCGCCCGGCACCACGAATGACCCGTACGTCACGGGCTGCGATCTCACGTTCTCGGGCAACAACGCTTCGACGAACAATAACGACACGTATGGCAGCATCGGCTTCGCAAACATCTGCCCGCTCATTCTCACTGCAGAAGGACCTGCCGGCCCCCTCGCGAGCGGCGCGCCGGTCACGGTTACAATCAAAGCCGACAAATTCGTGAATCTCGGCACGCTGCAATTCAGCGTCAATTGGGACCCGGCCGAATTGCAGTTGGACAGCAATATTCCGCTGACGATTGACGATGATGCGCCGGTTATCGGCGCGCCCGCATCCGGCCAATTGACCTACACTTGGCTCGATGCTGATTTCCCGGATTATGGCGTGACTTTGCCGGACGGCACGATCATCTTGACGTTGAACTTCACGGTGCTGGCAGCCGCACCTACGACCGGCATTAACGTTGACATCACCGATACGCCGACGGTCGTCGAGGCCACGGATAATAATTTCGAGAACGTGCCGGTCACTTTAAATAACCTCGTCAATTTCGACGTTATCGCGCCAACGGTCAAAGCTTTCGTCTTCGTTGCGAACAAAGTCACGCTGAAGAGCACGAAACAAAGCACTTCCACGGGCGATGTTCATTCCAATGGTTTGCTCGTTGTGGAAAAAGGCAAGCCGAGCACGTACAATTCCAATCTTACTGCGGTTGGAAAGATCACCATCAACAAACAGAACACCATCAACGGCGACGTGACTTCCGCGTCGAGCATCAGCAACTCGGGCACGATCAACGGCACGAAGAGCGTCGGTGCGGTGGATGCGGAAGACTTGCCGAGCTTGAGTTATTCCGCCGGCGGGTCGAACAAAACCGTTCCGAAAGGCAAATCGCTCACACTCGCACCCGGCTCGTATGGCATCGTGACGATGACGCAAGGCGGCACGCTCAAACTCACGAGCGGCGAGTATTTCATGAACGAGCTGCGTTATTCGAGTTCGATTGAAGGCGGCGTAATCGAGATTGATCTTTCGAGCGGCGATCCCATCACCATCAACGTCGTGAGCAATCTCCAACTCGGCCACGAAGCTGCAATTGTATTGTTGCCGAATGGCGAGAATGATAGCCATCTCGTCACGTTCAACACGAAGCAAAGCACCGCCGCGAGTTGGGGCCGCGAGGCTTATTTGCTCGGCTCGTTCAACGCGCCGAATGCAGTCGTTACATTGGTGAAGAACACCCAACTGCGCGGCACGATTTGCGCGAAAGAAATTCTCGTGAGCAATGATTGCTTGTTCTTGCATCACGACTCGCCTGGCTCGTTGCCCGGCCCTGGTAATTTGCCCAAGTCTTCTTCGGATGAGGAAGAAGTGATCAGTGATCAGTCCCGCAGCGGCGGGACCAGTTATCAGTTGGAGCAGAACTATCCCAACCCATTCAATCCGACGACGACGATCAACTTCGCGTTGCCGGAAGCGGGCGAAGTGAGCTTGTCGATTTTCAACATGAACGGGCAATTGGTGAAGCAGCTCATCGCGGGCGAGATGAACGCGGGCCGTCACAGCTTCACGTGGGATGCGACGAATGACCGCGGCCAGCGCGTGGCGAGCGGCGTGTATGTGTACGTGCTCAAAGCCGGCCCTTCGACAGGCTCAGGGCAGGCATTTACCGCGCAGAAGAAGCTTGTGTTGATGAAGTGAGCTGCCGAAGATCGAGAATCGTGCCGGGCATTCTCGATCTTCGATTCTCAATCATCAATTCTCGGATGCGCTGCAATCCCGTAGGGATGAAATTTTTCTAGCAATGCATCGCTTCAGTTTTAAAAACTCCGGAGGAGTGGCATGTTCAATTTTCACCTTGAAGCCCGCATCGATTCAACAAAATCCACATGCCACTCCTCCGGAGTTCGAGGGTATTCAAGAGCCTCGCTTTCTATAAACATCTCACTCCTAACGGAGTTGCGGGATAGCACGCTATCTCTTTTGTTGAATGGACAACCGGCGTGCAAAATTCAGATTCCATCCACGGCTCCGGCACAATACATTTCACTCCTCCGGAGTTTAGAGAGCTTGCGAAACGATCGGCTATAAACATTGCTCTCCTCCGGAGTTTTTCGGCGCAGCGCAAGCTCGTATAGAGAAAACGCTCTTACAAAGGGCGATGGCGCAATAAACCATCGCCCTTTTTCTTTTTTATGGAAGGCTTGAATTCGAAGCTTTTTGTGTTATATTTTTTAAGACGCCCCGAGATTCTTACAAAGACACCAAAGCAAAATCGGGGCTGCCGCTCCGGCGAAATCCGAAATCGCGATGCGGCTTTTCGCGGAGAGGTTGCTCGCTTATTTCAAACCACACTGAGTTTGCCACCGGCGCAGCGGTCATGAGAACGATGCGGCTGTTTTTTTCCACGAGGTTTTTGTTTGCGGCAATCATTGCCATGCTCTGGCGGGCGCCGGCGCCACTGGCGCAGACCCATGGCGAGCGCCAGCTCAAATTTGAGCGCCTCACCGTGGCAGATGGACTCTCGCAAAGCGCGGTGAATTGCGTGTTGCAAGACCGCCAGGGCTTCATGTGGTTTGGCACCGGCGCCGGGTTGAATAAATATGACGGCTACAGCTTTACAACTTATAAACATGAGGCCGCGGATTCGGCCTCGCTCTCCGGCGATTGGATCAAGGCCATTTATGAATCCCGCCATGACGGAAGTTCCGGCACGCTCTGGTTTGGAACCTTTAACTACGGCCTCAATCGCTTTGAGCGCGAGACCGAACGCTTTACCCGCTTTCTTCACGATCCCAACGATCCTCACAGCCTGAGCGACAATGACGTCAATGCCATCTATGAAGATCGAGCAGGCACGTTGTGGGTGGGCACCGACAACGGACTCAATCGCCTCGACCCTCCCGCCTCGAATTCGGAAAGATCGCATGAAACGCGCAAGACGACTTTCACCCGTTTTCTCTCCGACCCGCAAAATCCTCGCAGCCTGAATCATCCCACGGTCACCGCCATCTACGAGGATCGCTTCCAAAAGCTCTGGATTGGAACCGAAGGCGGCGGGCTTAATCTGCTCGATCGTGACACGAACCAATTTACCCACTTTGTCCACGACCCCAATGATCCGCAGAGTTTGAGCAACGATTTCGTTCGAGCCATTTATGAAGATCGCGCCGGCAGATTGTGGATTGGAACGGAGCGCGGCGGACTCAACATGCTCGAGCGCACCTCCTCGACAAGCCCGGTTTTCAAATTTGCCCGTTTTCTCGCCGACCCGGAGAATCCCCACGGCTTGAATCATCCCAATGTTCGCGCGATTTGCGAAGATCGTTTGGGAAAGCTTTGGCTTGGCACCCTGGGCGGCGGCGTGAGTTGTTTTGATCCTGCAACCGGGCAGTTTACCCCTCTCGTCAACGATCCGAAGAACCCCGCCAGCCTGAGCAATAATCGCGTTTATACAATTTATCAAGACCGCGCGGACGCGCTTTGGATTGGAACCGATGATGGGGTCAACAAGTTGGATCGCGGTCAAAGAAACTTCAAGGCCATCATCAACGCGCTGGAGAATCCCCAAAATTCTTTTCAGAACAAAATCTGGTCGGTCCGCAAAGATCGCCGCGGCGCGCTTTGGATCGGAACGGAAAACGGGCTTTTCCGGCGAAGCGGCCGCGCGCCTCTGCATGAAATGACGGAGCAGGTTTTTTATTTCAATCGTGATTCCCGCCATCCTCTCGGCATGCTGGAGAATAAAATCCATGTGATCCATGAAGATTCGCGCGGCACGATCTGGTTCGGAACCGCGAGCGGGCTCCGGCTGCTCGCCCCCGACGGGTCTTCGCAAGACCAGCATGCCTCGCTGCGCTTTACCCGATGGGAGGACGAGGCGCGGAATGCGAGCGGCCTGGACCGCTTGCAAATTTTTGCCGTTTGTGAAGATTCCATTGCACCCAACCAGGGATTTTGGATTGGAACCGATGGCGGACTCTTTTGGTTGAGTCGCGAAGCGCAGGATCCAAATCGTATCATCGTATTCAAACGCGATCGGCAGAATCCCAACAGCCTGAGCAGCAACAACGTGCGCTCCCTTTTGATTGATCGTTTCGGCACGTTGTGGGTTGGAACCTGGGCCGACGGGCTGCTCCAATTCGATGAGCAATCGGGGCAATTCCAGCGTTTTGCCCACGATCCTGAAAATCCCCACAGCCTGGCCAACAATTTTATCCGCTGCATTTATGAATCCCGCAACGGCGGGAGCGCCGGCCGGCTCTGGATCGGAACCGACGGCGGGCTGGATGAAATGGATCGCGCCACAAAACGATTCAAGCATTACACCGAAAAAGACGGCCTGCCCAATAACAACATTTGGGGCATTTTGGAGGACGAACGCGGCCGTTTGTGGCTGAGCACCAGCAACGGCATTTCCTGTTTTGATCCGCAAGCTTCGACAGGCTCAGCTTCCGCTTCGACAAACTCGGCGTTCAAAAATTATACGGTTCGCGACGGCTTGTCGCATCAGGAGTTCAACCGCGGCGCCTATTTTAAGAGCGACCACGGGGAGATGTTTTTCGGCGGCATGAACGGCGTGACCGCGTTTCATCCCGACAGCATCAAAGATAATCCTTTTGTTCCGCCGGTGGTGATCACGGCGTGCAAACGCTACAATACCGAAGACGCGGCGGGCATTGCCATAATTGAAAAAGGCATCTCCGCGCGCAAGGAGGTGGTATTCTCCTACAAAGACAACATCATCTCCTTTGAATTTGCCGCGTTGAGTTTTCGCAATGCGGAGCAGAACCAATACGCTTATAAATTGGAGGGCTACCGCGAGCAGTGGATTCAGCTCGGCACGCGCCGCGAGGCCACATTTACCAATCTCGATCCGGGCACATACGTGTTGCGCGTGAAAGGCTCGAATAACGACGGCGTGTGGAACGAAGCCGGCGCGGCGCTCAAAATCATCATCATCCCGCCGTGGTGGAAAACCTGGTGGGCTTATACGCTTTATGGCGTGCTTTTCATCGGCCTGCTCTACAGTTTGCGGCGTTATGAGATGAACCGGCAGCAGTTCAAACACCGCGCCGAGCTGGCGCATTGGCAGGCGGAGAGAGAGCGCGGAGAAGCCGAAAAACTGAAAGAGCTCGACCGCATGAAATCGCGCTTCTTTGCCAATCTCTCCCACGAGTTTCGCACGCCGCTGACGTTGATTCTCGGGCCGGCCGAGCAAATTGAAGAAGAAATCACCAGCGCCAGGATGAAAGAAAAGCTCGAGATCATCAAAAAAAACGCGCAACGCCTGCTGCGTTTGATCAATCAACTGCTCGATCTTTCGCGGCTCGAATCCGGCAAAATGCCGTTGCGCGCCGCGCCCGGCGACCTGGTGGAATTTCTTCAGGGCCTCACCATGTCGTTCGCGTCGCTGGCCGAACGCCGCGGCATCGCGCTGCGGTTTTTCTCCCGGGAGGAAAAGCTCTCCGCTTATTTCGATCGCGACAAGATGGAAAAAATCTTCACGAACCTGCTCTCCAATGCGCTCAAGTTCACGCCGGAAGGCGGGGAGGTCAGTGTGCAGTTATCAGTAAGCAGTGAGCAGTTGCCAGTGACCAGTGAGCAGTCATCAGTGAGCGGTCATCAGTCATCAGTAAACAGTGATCCGTTATCAGTTGCCGGCGGGCAATCATCAGTGAGCATTAAGCACACACGACAAAAGCAACAGAATACTGATCACCGGTCACTGAACACTGATCACTGTTTACTGATCACTGTAACCGACACCGGCATCGGCATTCCGCAAGACCGGCTGCCGTTTATCTTCGACCGATTCTATCAAGTCGACAGCTCGGCCACGCGCGAGTACGAAGGCACGGGCATTGGCCTGGCGCTCGCCAAAGAATTGGTGGAATTGCACCGCGGCACGATCAGCGTGAGCAGCGCCGAGGGCAAAGGCTCAACCTTCACGGTTTGCCTGCCGCTCGGCAAGGATCATCTCAAGCCGGAAGAAGTTATCGCGACGGCAGTGAGCAGTAATCAGTATTCAGTTTTCAGTGAATCCACAAGTGGCAAATTGCAAGTGGCAAGTGAGCAACAGGTCTTTACTCCAGCACTCCAGGAATCCATCGATCCAAAAATCCAACAATCCACCACTCCATCCATCCAGCCATCCGGCGATCAGCCCATCATTCTCATTGTCGAAGATCACGCCGATCTGCGCCGCTACTTGCGTGAGCAGTTGCAGCCGGCGTATCGGGTGCTCGAGGCCGCCAACGGCGCCGAGGGCCTGGAGGCGGCTTGCGAAGCGATTCCCGATCTTGTGATCAGCGACGTGATGATGCCGAAAATGAACGGCTATGAGCTGTGCGCCCGCCTCAAAACCGATGAACGCACCAGCCACGTTCCGGTGATTTTGCTGACGGCCAAAGCCGCGGCCCGCGACAAGATCGCCGGATTCGAAACCGGCGCGGATGATTATCTCGCCAAGCCGTTCGATTCCCAGGAACTGGCGGCGCGGGTGAAGAATCTCATTGCCATGCGCCGCAAATTGCGCGAGCGCTTCAAAAGCCAGGTCGTGCTCAAACCGGGCGAGATTGCGATTACTTCCGTCGATGAAGCGTTTTTGAAAAAAGTGATGGCCGCGGTCGAAAAACACCTGGGCGAGGAAGAATTTGACGTCGAGACTTTGTGCCGCGAGGTAGGCATCAGCCGCCCCCAGCTTCACCGCAAGCTCACGGCGTTGACCGGCCAGGCCGCCAACGAGCTGATTCGCACCATGCGCCTGCAGCGCGCTGCGGACTTGCTCGCAAAGAACGCCGGAACGATTGCCGAGATTGCGTACATGGTCGGTTTCGGCAGCCAGGGGTATTTCACCAAATGCTTTCAAGAGCAGTACGGCCTCACGCCGAGAGAGTATGCCAAGCAAAAGCGGGGATGAAATCAAAGTCATGGCACTTTAAATAAGAGCCATGACAGAAAAATGAATGGCAGAAAAATCGTGGCGGGGTGTTATGTAAGAAAGTGAAAAACCCTGCTTTTATTTTTCTGCCCTACATTTTTCTGCCATTTGAAGTTTTTGCTGTTTCTGCGCGGTTTCCCTCCCATTTTTCTCCCCTGAGACATTTTTACCAATTTTTGAGACAAAAGTGGAAAATCCAAAATTTCCCCGGCCGGGCGTGAGATGATTTTGCCAATCTTTGAGACGCCCCGGGAAGATTCTCCCGCCTCGTTTTTCCTATCTTGACTCATGCAAAAACCCGACGAGTACTTGAGCGACATGCCGGGAATTGTCTGGCTTACTTACGACCTCCGGCAGGCCGAAACTGTGCAAGCGGCCTTGCAAGCGCAGCGACTGCGGTGCGAAGTGCGTGAGGAGTTTTGGCGGGGCCGGCGCAGCTATCTGCTCCACGTTCCGCTGCAGCACGAAGTGGAGGCCGCGCGCGATTTCATATGGCGCGATCCCAGCGGCCTGCGGCTGCGGCCGGATTGGTCGTATCCCGATTCCGCGGAAAATGAAAGCTTCAAAAAATGGATGACAGAAATTTGACTCAAACGGCAAAAAGGCAACGATATGAACAAGACCATCATTTTCGCCGTGGCGGCGCTGGCGATTCTCGAACTCTCGTTCGCAGGCATGAGCCGGGCTGAAAAAGTTGCGGAGGAGATCGCGCAGTTCGAAGCGTTGCTGCGCGAGCTCGATCTGAACGCAGAAACGCAAGACGGATATGCCATCACCGCGGCCGAATACGCGCGCCTCAAAACCGCCTGGCAACGCCTGGCGCAATTTGACCAGCGTCAACTGCTCGGCGCGAAGTTTTGGACGGGCACCTTTGCCAACATGCTGTTCTGCGATTTGCACCACGACAGGACCTGGCAGGCGCATGTCAACAACACCGCGAATTACGGCCAGGGCGCGCGGAACCTTTCTCTCACCTTGAGCCGGTTCAATGCTCCCCTCACTCTGGCCGCAGCGCGCAAAACACTCGTGGATCTGCTCCACCAGGAATCGCCCATGTTCCGCGACGGCAAGCTGCAGATTTCCGAAGCACTCAAGGCCGCGGCAAAACAGCGCGCCGGCAGAGAGGCGCGGCGCAGATTGGAAGCGTGGGAGCAGTTGATCAATGCGCGCCAAAAGTGCCAGGACATGGACAAAGTCCGAGCCGTGAACGAATTCTTCAACCGGCAAATCACCATGAAGGCCGACAAGGGAACGGCAAGAGGATACGACTATTGGCAGTCACCCATTGAGACGCTGGCTCGCGGCGTCGGCGACTGCGACGATTTCGCCATGGCCAAATACGTCTCCCTGCGGCTTTTGGGAATTCCCGCCGCGCAATTGCGCGTGGCGGTGGTCAAGGGCGGTTTTCCTTACAGACACGCGGTGCTGTTCTTCTTCCCACAGGACGAGAAGGATCCGTGGGTGCTCGACAACCTGGCCTTTGAACATCTTGGCGTCGTTGCCAGCCACGTTTTGCCGTTGAGCGCGCGCATGCGCCGCCATGGGATAACGCCGATTTACGGCCTCAATGAAAACGAGCTGACGGAGTTTTGCCATGGCCTGAATGAAAAAACCGTGAACTTCGCCCCGGCCTTCGGCTCTCCCCAGTTCGGCGCGGCCCTCATCAACTCACGCAGCGTGCTGCCGCCAACGCGCGAAAAAAATCCGGCGAGAGTTTTCCCGGCCTCGGCTTCAAGTGATTCTTATGAAAATCGTAATTCAAGCGGCTAAACTTTTATCTCAAATCCATCAATCCATTTTTAAGGAGAAACATCATGGCTCGAGACAAAATTTTCTCTTCGAAAAATCGCTTGTTTGTGGCGCTGCTCATCGCGGCATTGCTCGCGCCGCTCGGCGTGAGTTTGCACGCACAAAATCTCGAATGGGCCAAACGCGCCGGCGGCACTGACTTTGATGAGGGCAGACGCATCGCGGTGGATGGCGCCGGCAACAGCTATGTCACCGGCTCCTTCTACGATTCGGCCACCTTTGGCCCCGGCGAAGCCAACGAAACCACCCTCACCAGCGCCGGTTCTGCTGACCTCTTTGTGGCGAAGTATGACCCCGCCGGCGCCCTGCTGTGGGCCAAACACGCCGGCGGCGCTGACTTTGATATTAGCTATAGCATTGCGGTGGATGGGGATGACAACAGCTATGTTACCGGTGTCTTCTCCGGTTCGGCCACCTTTGGCCCCGGCAAAACCAACGAAACCACCCTCACCGGCGCCGGTGGCTATGACATCTTTGTGGCGAAGTATGGTCCCGACGGCACCCTGTTGTGGGCCAAACGCGCCGGCGGCACTTACTATGATGAAGGCTTTAGCATCGCGGTGGATGGCGCCGGCAACAGCTATGTAACCGGCTACTTCGAAATCTCGGCCACCTTTGGTCCCGGCGAAGCCAACGAGACCACCATCACCAGCGCTGGCTCTGCTGACATCTTTGTGGCGAAGTATGGTCCCGACGGCACCCTGCTGTGGGCCAAACCCGCCGGCAGCACTCACATTGATGAGGGCAAAGGCATCGCAGTGGATGGCGCTGGCAACAGCTACGTTACCGGCTACTTCTACGGTTCGGCCACCTTTGGCCCCGGCGAAGCCAACGAGACCACCCTCACCAGCGCCGGTTCCCGTGACATTTTTGTG
This sequence comes from uncultured Cytophagia bacterium, assembly GCA_964457925.1. GTDB lineage: Bacteria > Zhuqueibacterota > Zhuqueibacteria > Zhuqueibacterales > Zhuqueibacteraceae > Coneutiohabitans. Next base: position 67,725 of record CAYWGH010000026.1, on the reverse strand, counting down.
GCGAAGTATGCTCCCGACGGCACCCTGCTGTGGGCCAAACCTGCCGGCGGCACTGGCTATCATATCGGCTTTGACATCGCGGTGGATGGCGACGGCAACAGCTACGTTACGGGTTTCTTCGAAGGCACGGCCACCTTTGGCTCTGGCGAAGCCAACGAAACCACCCTCACCAGCGCCGGTTCCTTTGACATCTTTGTGGCGAAGTATGATCCCGATGGCACCCTGCTGTGGGCCAAACGCGCCGGCGGCACTGGCTATGATGAGGGCTCGGGCATCGCAGTGGATGACGCCGGCAACAGCTACGTTACCGGCTACTTCTACGGTTCGGCCACCTTTGGCCCCGGCGAAGCCAACGAGACCACCCTCACCAGCGCCGGTTCCCATGACCTCTTTGTGGCGAAGTATGCTCCCGACGGTACCCTGCTGTGGGCCAAACGCGCCGGCGGCACTGGCTATGATAGCGGCAGAGGTATCGCAGTGGATGGGGACGGCAACAGCTACGTCACGGGTAACTTCGAAGGCTCGGCCACCTTTGGCCCCGGCGAAGCCAACGAGACCACCCTCACCAGCGCCGGTTCTAATGACATCTTTGTGGCGAAATTTCAGGGCGCGGCTCCGGTCAAACCCCTCGTCCTCCTCGCCAACAAAGTCACGCTCAAGCGCACGAAGCAAGACATTCCGGCGGGCGATATTCATTCCAACGGCACGCTCACGGTGGAAAAGGGCGATCCCAGCACGTACAACTCCAACCTCACCGCAGTGGGCAAGATCACCATTCAAAAAGACAACACCATCAACGGCGACGTGACTTCGCAGACAAGCATCAACAATTCCGGCAAGATCAACGGCACAAAGAGCATCGGCCCGGTAGATAACGAACCGTTGCCGAGCTTGAGTTATTCTGCCGGCGGATCGAACAAGACCGTTCCAAAAGGCAAATCACTCTCCGTTGCGCCCGGCTCGTATGGCATTGTCACGCTCAATAGCAGCGGCACTTTGAAGCTGACGAGCGGCGAGTATTTCATGAATGAGCTGCGCTATCCCGGCTCCGAGGCCGTGATTGAAATTGATTTGAGCAGTGGTGATCCGATAACGATCAATGTCGTCAGCAAGCTGCAATTGGGCAAAGAAGTGGAGATTCGCCTTCTGCCCAATGGTGAAGATGACAGCGAACTCGTCACCTTCAACACGCTGCAAAGCGCGTCGATCACATTGGGCCACGAAGCGTATTTGCTCGGCAGCTTCAACGCGCCGAACGCGAACTTGACATTGGGTAAGAACAGCCAACTGCGCGGCTCCATCTGTGCCAAAGAAATTCTTGTGGAGCGCGATTGCTTGTTCCTGCATCATGACGCGCCGGGATCATTGCCTGGCCCCGGCAATTTGCCGAAGTCTTCTTTTGATGAGGAAGAAGTTGCCAGTGATCAGTCATCAGTAATCAATGACTACGCGCTGGAGCAGAATTATCCGAATCCCTTCAATCCCACGACAGTGATCAGTTTTCAATTGCCAGAGGAGAGCGATGTGGCGCTGGCGATTTATAACATCAACGGGCAATTGGTGAAGCAAGTGGCAAACGGCAAGTTTGCAAGTGGCAGGCATCAAATCGTGTGGGATGCGACGGATGCTCGCGGCGCGCGCGTGGCGAGCGGCGTGTATATGTACCTGCTCAAAGCCGGCGACTTCACCGCGCGGAGAAAGCTCGTGTTGATGAAGTAGCTCGTAGTAACGCCAGGCCTTCATGGTGAAGGGCGGCAGGCGCGCCCTTCACCCTTCGTCACTCGCCCTTCGCTTTTCACCGCGCAAGCTCGAATCGTTTTCAAGAGCGAGACACAACGTGTCCTCGCTCTTTTTTTTTCAGCGCAATTCTTGATTTCGAAAGTTTTGCGCCTATATTTTAAAAATAGGCGCTGAGGCCTGTTCGCATTCCCAGAAACCGAATTTGTCCTTTAAACTTTCGCTGCCATGAATCGCCGCTGCATTTGCCTGCTCCTCCTGCTCACCGCCAAAAGTCTCTCCGCGCAGACGCATGCCGCGCCGCCGCTGCGCTTCGACCGCATTCCCAGCGAGCTTGGGCTTTCGCAAAATTTTGTCAGCGCGATCATCCAAGACCGCCAAGGCTTTTTGTGGATCGGCACCAAGGACGGTTTGAACCGCTTCGACGGCTATCGCTTCACGGTTTTTCGCCACGAGGCCTTTGATTCCACCTCGCTGTCGGACAATTCGATCAAAGTCTTGCGCGAAGACCGCGAAGGCCGCCTGTGGGTGGGCACGCCGAACGGGCTGCATCTCTTCGATCGTGCCACCGAGGTTTTTCATCGCTGCCCCACGCGCGATTCCACCCGGCAGCAGGGTTTGAGCCACGCCTACGTCACGGACATTCAGGAACATCCCGGGGACGGCGCGCTGTGGATCGCCACCACCAACGGGTTGACTAAACTCGCGCTGCCCCGCGGCGCGAAAAATCTTGCCGAGGCCGCTTATACGCATTTTCTTCACGATCCCCATGATCCCCACAGCCTCAGCGCTCCGCTGGTTCATCGCGTCGCGATTGATGCTCGCGGCAGCATTTGGGTGGCAACGAATTCCGCGCTGCACAAAATTTCCCGCGCCGCCTCCAGCGAATACGAGGTGCAACGCATGGCGCTCGCACCGCCCGATGCCGAGTGGAAAAAATTGCTGGACAGCCGGCCGCAGCGTTACTTGCTCAGTCCCGGGCAAAACGGCGCGATCTGGATCGGCGCCGGCCTGGGACTGGCGCGCTGGGATGCGGCGACGAGCGCGTTCACATATTACAAGCTCGATCATCGCCACACCCCGGCGTTCAAATTGAACGAAGCGTTACTCCTGTATGAAGATCGCCGCGCTCCCAACGCCGCGCTGTGGATTGGCTCGTGGAACGGCCTGGCGCGCTTCGAGCCTTCCACCAACAGCTTCGCGTTTTATCAGCATGAACCCGGAAACCCCAACAGCGCGCCGGAATCCGGCGTCGGCGCTTTTTTCGAAAGCGAGGCCGGCGTGTTGTGGCTGGGCTCCAACGGCAATGGCTTGTTTCGCTACGATCCCCGGGCCCGGCGTTTCGCGCAACGCGGCGCGGACGGCCGTCTCGGCCTGTGGCAGGGCACGAGTCTCCGCGCTTTATGCGAAATTCAGTTTCCCGGCACGCCAGCGGAGCTTTGGTTCGGCGGAGCCAACGGCAGGCTCTATCGCATGAATCGCCGCAGCGGTGAAGTGCGCCTGGTTCCGCCGCCGCCGCACTTTCCCAACTGGGACGTGGTGATGACGATGCTGCAGGATTCCCTTGCACCGGAGACGATCTGGATCGGCAACTATCACGGCTTGTTCCGTATGGAATGGAAAAATGGCCGGGCCGGCGCGATCTCCCATTTCAAGCCGGAGCCGGAGAGTGAATGGCCCCTGGTGCAGGAAGTTTATGACATCGCGCAGGATCGCGACGGCGAAATCTGGATTGTGACGCCAGTTCATCTGATGCGCTTGGATCGCAGCGCGAACGCGTTTGTGCGTTATCGGTATGCCTCCGAAGATCTCGCGGTCCTCGTGCAGAACGCCTTCTCGGTGATTCATCAGGATCGTCATGGCAGGTTCTGGCTGGGCACCGGCGAGGGGCTGATGCGTTTCGATCGCGCCACCGGCGCGTTTCGGCGTTATGCCAATGCGCCGGGGAACCCCATGAGCCTGAGCCACAACACCGTGCGCGCGATTTGCGAGGATCCCGGCGATCCCCAGAACGTTCTTTGGATCGGAACCGCGGGCGGCGGTTTGAATCGGTTCGACCTGAGAACCGAAACCTTCACGCATTTCACCACCAAGGACGGCTTGCCGAACATGGTGATCTATGCGATTCTGGCTGATGGCGCGGGCAACCTGTGGATGAGCACGAATCGCGGGTTGTCGCGCTTCACCCCGTGGGATAATCTTGGTCAAGGGCATTCATCCCACGGGGTCAATCCGCGCGCGGGGGAATTCAAGAATTTCGACGCCAATGACGGCCTGCAAGACAACGAGTTCAACGCCTCCTCCCATTTCAAAAGCGCGAGCGGGGAGCTGTTCTTCGGCGGCATCAACGGCTTCAACGCGTTTTATCCCGCAGACATTCGCGACAACGCGCATGCGCCGCCGGTGGTGTTCACGGATTTTCTGCTTTTCAATCGACCGGTTTCGTTTAAAGATGAAAATTCGCCGCTCACCGCGCCGATCGGCGAGACCACGGCCTTGACGCTGTCGCACGAGCAAAACGTTTTTTCGTTCGAGTTTGCGGCGCTGGATTACACCGATCCCGCGAAGAATCGCTATCGCTACAAGATGGAAAATTTCGACGCGGCCTGGCGCGAGGCGGGCACGAGCCGCACGGCGACGTACACGAACTTGAATCCGGGCGAGTATGTTTTCCGCGTGCAAGGCTCCAACAACGACGGGGTGTGGAACGAGCAAGGGGCGTCGATAAAAATCACCATCACCCCGCCGTGGTGGCAAACGTGGTGGGCGTATCTGCTCTACGCGGCGTCTGCGGGCGCGGCGCTGGCGCTGGCATTCAAAGCACGACTGCGTTTTTTGGAAAAGCGCACGCGCGAATTGGAGACTTCGGTGGCCGCGGCTACCGCGGAAGTGGTGGCGCAAAAGCAGCGTATCGAAAAGCAAAATGAGCAGCTTGCATTGCAAGCCGGAAAGCTGGCGGAGCTGGACCGCCTGAAATCGCGCTTCTTTGCCAACCTCTCGCACGAGTTTCGCACCCCGCTCACGCTCATTCTCGGGCCGGTGGAGCAGGAACTGGCCGCGGCCGCAGAGGAGCACTCGCGGCGCAATTTGTGGCTGGTGAAAAACAATGCCCAGCGCTTGCTGCGTCTCATCAATCAACTGCTCGATCTCTCCAAACTCGAAAGCGGCAAGATGCAGCTCCGCGCCGCCCCGGGAAATTTGGTGGAGTTTCTGCGCGGCCTCGTGCTCTCCTTCGCGCCTATGGCGGAGCGCAAACACATTGCCTTGCGCTTTGAATCCAAAACGGAAACGCTTTTGGTTTATTTTGACCGCGACAAGGCGGAGAAAATTTTCAGCAATCTGCTCTCCAATGCCCTCAAGTTCACGCCGGAGGGCGGTGTTGTGACGGTGGAGATGGGAAGAGAGGGTGAGTGGGTGACGGGGAGAGAGGGCGAAAGGGATAAATCTCCCACTCTCCAAGTCACCCACTCACCCTCTCACCCGCTCACGAGGAAAGACTACGTTGTTGTGAAGATAAAAGACACCGGCATCGGCATTCCGGCGGAGAAACTGCCGCACGTCTTCGACCGCTTTTATCAAGTCGAGGCTTCCTCCACGCGCGCATACGAAGGCACCGGCATCGGCTTGGCGCTCGCCAAGGAACTGGTGGAATTGCATCGCGGCCGCATTAGCGTCACCAGCGCCGAAGGCCAGGGCGCGACGTTCACAGTGCACTTGCCGCTGGGCAGGGATCATCTCGCGCCGGAGGAGATTGTGGAAGTCAGCGAGCAGTATGCAAGGGGCGGTGAGCAGTTATCAGTTGTCAGTGACCAGTTATCAGTAAGCAGTGATCAGTTATCAGTGGGCAGTGATGAAGAAGTCATGACGCCATCACTCCAAAACTCCAACGCTCCATCAATCCAGAAATCCATCAATCCAGAAATGCAGGAGCGCGACCTCGTGCTCCTCGTCGAAGACCACGCCGAGATGCGGCGTTTTGTGCGGCAGGAACTGGAGCCGGCGTATCGCGTGCTCGAGGCCGCGGACGGCGAGGACGGCTGGCACAAGGCGCTGGAGGCGATTCCGGATGTGGTGATCAGCGACGTGATGATGCCCAAAATGAACGGCTATGAATTGTGCCGCCGTTTGAAAACCGACGAGCGCACCAGCCACGTGCCGGTGATTCTGCTCACCGCCAAAGCCGACCAGCCCGACAAGCTTGCCGGCCTGGAAACCGGCGCGGATGATTATCTCAGCAAGCCGTTCGATTCCAAAGAGCTGGCGGCGCGCGTGAAGAATCTGATTGCGTTGCGGCGCAAGCTGCAGGAACGCTTTCGCCGGCAGGTGGTGCTCAAACCCGGCGAGATGAAAGTGGAGAGCCAGGATGAAGCGTTCCTCAAAAAGGTGATGGCGGTGGTGGAGGAACATATTGGAGATGAGAACTTCGAAGTGGATACTCTCTGCCGCCGCGTGGGCATGAGCCGCGCCCAGCTTCAACGCAAGCTCAAGGCGCTCGTCAATCAATCGCCGATGGAACTGGTGCGCACCATGCGTCTGGAGCGCGCTGCGGACTTGCTGCGGCAAAACGCCGGCAGCATCGCCGAGATTGCCTACCAGGTCGGCTTCTCGAGCCAGGCGCATTTCACGCGCAGCTTCCACGAGCACTTCGGCCTGCCGCCGTCGGAGTATAAGAAGGCGAAGCCGGGTTGATTTTTCGAAATAAAAGTGTATATTGAAAACAGAGCAAATTGGTCATTAACGGGCTTGACAAATGAAGGGAGTTTGACATGTCTCTTGGACGCATCGAAATCAATCCTGAGGTTATGCTCGGCAAGCCGGTCATCCGCGGCACTCGAATACCGGTCGAGCTTATTATCCGCAAACTCAGCGAAGGGGCTGCGGAGAGTGAATTGCTCGACGCTTATCCGCGATTGACCCGGGAAGACATTCAGGCGGCATTGGCTTATGCTGCTGCTTCCCTGGCGCATGAGACGATATTACTGCCTGCGGCCGCATGAATTCCGACCTGCGTTTTCTTGCCGATGAAAGCTGTGACTTTGCCGTCGTTCGCGCTTTGCGCGCCAAGGGCTACGAGGTGCTTGCGGTGAGCGAAGTTACACAACGCTCGGCTGATCGCGAATTGATGGAGCAAGCCGCGCACGAGCAACGTATTTTGCTCACCGAAGACAAAGATTTTGGTTGGCTGGTGTTTGCCAGTCAAACGGAATCAGCCGGGGTAATTTTGATACGTTATCCCGGCAATGCAAGACACACGCTGGCAAAAACAGTGGAGAACGTTGTTCACGAGCAGGGTGAAAACCTCCGCAACGCCTTCATCGTCATACAGCCGGGCCACATTCGTATTAATCGCATGCCCAAAACTGAAACCGGCTCCGCAACCTAGCGGTTCGAGAATACCTCATTCTGCTCCCAAACGTTTTGTCATGCGGTGCAACTCCCCCCTCGACAGCGTTTTTACCCCAAACTTTTCCTGCCATGAGCGTTTTGTGCAAACTTTTGAGCGAAATGCGCAAAATAGCCTCTTTTTCCGCACTGGGCATGAGCCGATTTTGCAAGCCTTTGACCGTCAGGTGAAAGACTTCCTCCCCGCCTTTTTCTTATCTTTTTCCATCAATAGCAAACAATAACAAGGCGGACGCGCCGCAATCAAAAAGAAATCGCCCGCCGCGGCGGGAGGGAAAAACCCAATCAATGAAAGCTTTTTATCAGTTGGGTTCTTCTCCCCGTTGGAAAATCTTGGCTTTTTTGTAACGAATCAACTGTAAAGAGAGGAAGTGAGGCGTGGAGTAACGCAGGCATTTTGTCCATTGGCACCAACTTTTTCAAGAAAATCATGACAGGAAGATATATGGCAGAAAAATATTCAGGTTTCTTACCAAGCGACCAAGAGTGTTTTTGATGAAAACCCAGCTCACATATTTTTGCCATTCATTTTTGTGTCAATGCTTTTGAATTGTTTTTACTCGCAATGGGCTTGCCTTTCTGAAAAGTTAGCAGCATTAGGCATCTTGCCTGCAGCCGTGTTGGCTGTGCTACATTCTCCACCGCGGCTTATCGCGATTTTATTTACCAGGAAAAATCCCCAATGCCCGCAAACACCTTCACCCTTTCCGGCACTTACATCGACCACGGAAAAATCCGGCTGGCGGACGGAAAGATTTTGGCGTGGGAGGCGCTCGAGCCGCAGCAAGTTCCCTACGGCGCGACCACGCAAGTGACCATCGTGCTCGAGGCCCCGGATTATTTGCACGGATTCGAGGGCGCGGTTTGGGCGACGTATGACCGCTATCAAGCCGAAGTTGTGCAAGGCGCCTTGCAATCCCAGAAAATTTTGTGCGACGTGCGGGAGGTTTTCCTGAACGGCGAACGGCTGTATGTCGTGCATGTCCGCGACCCCGCCCAGGCCGAAGAGGCCATGGATTTCGTCTGGCGCGAGCCTGGCGGCCTCATGCTCCAGCCGGATTGGTGTTACCCGGCCGGCGCCGCGAATGAAAGCTTTTTGCGCTGGACGAAGGGATGAGGGCCGGGAGCGTCGAGCGAAAGCGAGGGCCGAAAAACGAAGAGCGATAAGAGAAGATCGTTGCGCGAAGAGTGCATGGATCATCGAATCAACAATCCAATGATCCGAAAAACCCAAAACCATGAGTTCATCAATCTCAAACCTCAACCCAATAAGGAGGGCGTCATGATTAAATTCAATTTTTTGCTCGCGGCGTTTTTGGCGCTGTTTATTGCACTGCCGGCCCGTGCTCAAGTCAAGATCGGCGTCATGGGTGGCGCGAACCTCGCCAATCTCAATGGCAATGATGTTGATGGTAGCGAACTCGATTTTTCCAGCCGTACGCTTTTTGGCGTCGGCGGGGTTCTCGATATCGGGCTGAGTGAGAATATCTCACTGCGCTTTACGCCGATGTATTTGCAAAAGGGCGGCGAGGTCACCTTCACCGAGCCGGGTTTGGGCGAGGAGACATTTGCGTACAAAATGGGCTATTTGGAAGTGCCTGCGCTTCTGAAGATCGATCTTGGCAAGAGCAGCGTTCGGCCCTATCTCATGGCCGGCCCAACCCTTGGGTTCAACTTGAGCTCGAAACTAAATTACAGTGCATCCGCCATCGGCGTAGAGACCGACGCCAAGGACATCACCGAAAGCACTGATCTCGGCCTCACTTTCGGCGCGGGTGTGAGTTTGCCGGCCGGCGCCAGCGCGATTTTTGTGGAAGGTCGCTATGCCCTTGGCCTTGCGGATGTTGCCAAGGAAGGTGCCATCACTCTCATGGGCGAAGAACTCGTGGCTGGTGATGCGGAGGTCAAAACGAGAGGCCTTCAGCTAATGACCGGTATCAGCTTTCCGCTCGGCAGCAAGTAATAATTGAGTGCAGCCGGGCTTTTTTAAAGTCCGGCTGCACCCCGTTTTGATGAATCGCCAGGCACACTGGATGGGCGCTATTCCGCCGGCGCGGAGAACATTTTCATTCGAGGCTGTTGCATTGGCGGCAAGGCTGGGCAAAAGCGCGAGGAGTGTAAGGTGAAGGGCGAAAGGTGTAAATCGCCCTTCAAAAAACGCCCTTGCCCTTCTTTCTACCGGAATTTTGCATCGAAATTGTTGCCATCGCCGCCTGCGATTCAAATCTCAGGCTTAAAGCTAAAGTCGGTTAAAGCAGACTGAAAACCCAATGGGTGATAGTCGCTTTCAAGCGACTTGAGCTTTGAGCCTGGGGATTTCATCCCCAGCGGCGGATGGCGAAAAATAAGTGCTGGAAATCTGCGCCACGAACAACTCCCTTTCCATCCACGGCTGGATGAGGTTTTTGATTCTCATGCAAGGATTTATTCAACATCTCCCTCACAAAAAGGGCGAAGGAGGTGAAAGCCCGAGCCATTTTTGCCATCATTTTCAAACATTCTCCACAATTGTTTTCCAGGCGCAAGAGCCGTCGTTGGAAGAACAACTCAATAGATTTCTTTCAACGACAAAGAGCCCAAAACCAAGTGAGGACGGCCATGAACCCAAAGAGATTTCTCCTGTCTGCGCTCCTGGCCCTCGCGCTCGTTGGAGGGGGGCGACATGCCCTTGCCCAGAGCGAAGAGGACAAGCGCATGCAGCAAATGACGATCACCTGTGACGAAGTCACAGGCAAATGCGACACCGTCAACGTTCAGTTTGATGGCGGCGAAGGCGGTGGCGCTTTGAACAAGAAAGGCGGCAGCAATGTGATTGCGAGCGCGCCTTCTGCCCCGCCGGGGTTCACTGCCACCACCACTACTTTCAGTAACACCACACCAACGGCAATTCCTGATGTGACCACGGTAACCTCCACGATCACGGTCTCAGGCGTAGGCGCTTACCTCCTCGATCTGGACATGACCACCTTCATCACCCACAACTTCCCTGCTGATTTGGATATCACCCTGACCTCACCTGCTGGTACAATCGTGACCATCACCACAGACAACGGCGGCGGCAGGGACAATGTCTTCAACGGCACGTTGTGGGATGATGACGCCAATCCCGGCGGCGCGGTTCCATACACCACCAACGATGGCTTGGTGACGGATCATAATTATGTGAATCTCACGCTCGCAAGCCCGCTGGTGCCCGAAGAAGCCATGGGGGCGTTTATCGGCGAAGACCCGAACGGCACGTGGACGATCACGGTCTTCGACGATTTCAGCGGCGATGCGGGCACGCTCAGCTCCTGGTCGCTGGATGTCACCACCCTTCCTTCGGCGCCCGCCACTACCTCCAACAGTTTCACCAATACCACGCCGGTATCTTTCCCTGCTTTTCCGGCCACAACAGTTACCTCCACCCTTACGGTCTCCGGCTGCGATCCTTACCTTTTGGATCTGAACCTGACTACGTTCCTCACGCACACTTTCAGTGAGGATCTTAATATTACCTTGACCTCACCTGCCGGAACGGTGGTGACGTTAACCACGGATAACGGCGGCGGCAACGATAATAACTTCAACGGCACGTTGTGGGATGATGATGCCGATCCCGATGGCTTGGTTCCCTATTCGAGCAACGACGGTTTGGTGACAGACGGAGTCTACGCGAATCTCGTGGCGGAAACCTCGCTCGTGCCCGAAGAAGCCATGGCCGCGTTCATCGGCGAAGACCCCAACGGCACGTGGACGATCACGATCTCCGACGATCAGGATGGCGATGGCGGCACGCTCAGCTCATGGACGCTGGACATTACCGCGGTGCCGGCGGGCAAAACTTTCGTCCTCCTCGCCAACAAAGTCACGCTCAAACGCACGAAGCAAAACACGCCGGCGGGCGATATTCATTCCAACGGCACGCTCACGGTGGAGAAGGGCGATCCGAGCACGTACAACTCCAACCTCACCGCGGTGGGCAAGATCACCATTCAAAAGGACAACACCATCAACGGCGATGTGACTTCCGCGGCGAGCATCAGCAACTCCGGCACGATCAACGGCACGCCGAGCGTTGGGCCGGTGGATACGGAAGACTTGCCGAGCTTGAGCTATTCTGCCGGCGGATCGAACAAAACCGTACCGAGCGGCGGCTCGCTCTCCGTTGCGCCCGGCTCGTATGGCATCGTCACGCTCAACAGCAGCGGCACTTTGAAGCTAACGAGCGGCGAGTACTTCATGAACGAGCTGCGCTACCCCGGCTCCGAAGCCGTGATTGAAATCGATTTGAGCAGCGGCGATCCGATCACGATCAACGTCGTCAGCAATCTGCAATTGGGCAAAGAGGCCGCGATTCAACTTCTGCCCAACGGCGAGAGCGACAGCGAACTCGTCACCTTCAACACACTGCAAAGCACGGCGGTGAGCTTCGGCAAAGAAGCTTATCTGTTGGGCAGTTTCAACGCGCCGAATGCCGTGGTCACGCTGGTGAAGAACAGCCAACTGCACGGCTCCATCTGCGCGAAAGAAATTCTTGTGGAGCGCGATTGCTTGTTTCTGCATCATGATTCGCCCGGTTCGTTGCCCGGCCCTGGTAATTTGCCCAAGTCTTCTTTTGATGAGGAAGAAGTGACCAGTGAGCAGTCATCAGTAATCAGTGACTATGCGCTGGAGCAGAATTATCCGAACCCGTTCAATCCTTCGACAGTGATCAGTTTTCAGTTGCCAGTGGCCAGTGAAGTGAGCTTGTCGATTTTCAACACCAATGGGCAATTGGTAAAGCAAGTGGCAAATGGCAAGTATGCAAGTGGCAGGCATCAAATCGTGTGGGACGCGACGGATGATCGCGGGGAGCGCGTGGCGAGCGGCGTGTATGTGTACCTGCTCAAAGCCGGCCCTTCGACAGGCTCAGGGCACGGCTCAGGGCACGGCTCAGGGCAGGCATTTACCGCGCAGAAGAAGCTCGTGTTGATGAAGTAGTTTGTAGTAACGCCTTCAGGCGTTCATGGTGAAGGGCGACAGGCGCGCCCTTCTCCCATCGCCACTCGCTCTTCGCTTCTCACCGCGCGGAAGAAGCTCGTAGCGCAGGCATCCAGCCTGCAAACAAAGGCAAGCTGGAAGCTTGCGCTACAAAAATCTTCACGGTCGTGAGAGTTTTTCAGAGGTAATACTATAACCCATCGTTTTCATTTATCAAGGAGAAACACCATGTCTCAAGGTAAAATCTCCTCTTCGAAAAATTGCTTGTTTGTGGCGCTGCTGATTGCGGTGTTGCTCGCGCCGCTCGGCGTGAGTTTGCACGCGCAAGATTTGGAATGGGCCAAACGCGCCGGCGGCACTTACTCTGATATTAGCTATAGCATTGCAGTGGATGGCGCCGGCAACAGCTACGTTACCGGCTACTTCAACGGTTCGGCCACCTTTGGCCCCGGCGAAGCCAACCAGACCACCCTCACCAGCGCCGGTGAATATGACATCTTTGTGGCGAAGTATGACCCCGCCGGCGCCCTGCTGTGGGCCAAACGCGCCGGCGGCACTACCTTTGATGAGGGCAAAAGCATCGCGGTGGATGGTAGCGGCAACAGCTATGTTACCGGCTTCTTCCAAGGTTCGGCCACCTTTGGCCTCGGCGAAGCCAACGAGACCACCCTCACCGGCGCCGGTTTTGGCGACATCTTTGTGGCGAAGTATGGTCCCGACGGCGCCCTGCTATGGGCCAAACGCGCCGGCGGCACTGACTCTGAGAGCGGCGATGGCATTGCGGTGGATGGGGCCGGCAACAGCTACGTTACCGGCTACTTCCAAGGTTCGGCCACGTTTGGCCCCGGCGAAGCCAATGAGATCACCATCAGTAGCGCCGGTTCTCGTGACCTCTTTGTGGCGAAGTATGACCCCGACGGCGCCCTGCTATGGGCCAAACGCGCCGGCGGCACTGACTTTGATGAGGGCACAAGCATCGCAGTGGATGGTGCCGGCAACAGTTACGTTACTGGCTCCTTCCAAGGCTCGGCCACCTTTGGCCCCGGCGAAGCCAACGAGACCACCCTCACCAGCGCCGGTTCCCTTGACATCTTTGTGGCGAAGTATGGTCCCGACGGCGCCGTGCTGTGGGCCAAACGCGCCGGCGGCACTGACTATTATTACGGCTTGGGCATCGCAGTGGATGGCGACGGCAACAGCTATGTTACCGGCTACTTCTACGGTTCGGCCACCTTTGGCCCCGGCGAAGCCAACGAGACCACCCTCACCAGCGCCGGTTCCCTTGACATCTTTGTGGCGAAGTATGGTCCCGACGGCGCCGTGCTGTGGGCCAAACGCGCCGGCGGCACTGACTATTATTACGGCTTGGGCATCGCAGTGGATGGCGACGGCAACAGCTATGTTACCGGCTACTTCTACGGTTCGGCCACCTTTGGCCCCGGCGAAGCCAACGAGACCACCCTCACCAGCGCCGGTTTTGATGACATCTTTGTGGCGAAGTATGCTCCCGACGGCACCCTGCTGTGGGCCAAACGCGCCGGCGGCACTGACTATGATTACGGCTTTGGCATCGCAGTGGATGGTGCTGGCAACAGCTATGTTACCGGCTACTTCTACGATTCGGTCACCTTTAGCCCCGACGAAGCCAACGAGACCACCCTCACCAGCGCCGGTTTTGCTGACATCTTTGTGGCGAAGTATGCTCCCGACGGCGCCCTGCTGTGGGCCAAACGCGCCGGCGGCACTGACTATGATTACGGCTTGAGCATCGCGGTGGATGGGGCCGGCAACAGCTACGTTACCGGCTACTTTTTCGGTTCGGCCACCTTTGGCCCCGGCGAAGCCAACGAGACCACCCTCACCAGCAGCGCCGGTTACAATGACATTTTTGTGGCGAAATTTCAGGGCGCGGCTCCGGTCAAACCTTTTGTCCTCCTCGCCAACAAAGTCACGCTCAAACGCACGAAGCAAAACACGCCGGCGGGTGATATTCATTCCAACGGCACGCTCACCGTGGAGAAGGGCGATCCCAGCACGTACAATTCCAACCTCACCGCGGTGGGCAAAATCACCATTCAAAAAGACAACACCATCAACGGCGATGTGACTTCCGCGACCGCAATCAGCAACTCCGGAACGATCAACGGCACGCCGAGCGTCGGTGCGGTGGATACGGAAGACTTGCCGAGCTTGAGCTATTCCGCCGGCGGATCGAACAAAACCGTGCCGAGCGGCGGCTCACTCTCCGTTGCGCCCGGCTCGTACAATATCGTCACGCTCAACAGCGGCGGCACTTTGAAGTTGACGAGCGGCGAGTATTTCATGAACGAACTGCGCTATCCCGGCTCCGAAGCCGTGATTGAAATTGATTTGAGCAGCGGCGATCCGATCACGATCAACGTCGTCAGCAAGCTGCAATTGGGCAAGGAAGTGGAGATTCGCCTTCTGCCCAACGGCGAGAGCGACAGCGAACTCGTCACCTTCAACACGCTGCAAAGCACGGCAGTGAGCTTCGGCAAAGAAGCTTATTTGCTCGGCAGTTTCAACGCGCCGAATGCGAAAGTCACGCTGGTGAAGAACAGCCAACTGCACGGCTCCATCTGCGCGAATGAAATTCTCGTGGAGCGCGATTGCTTGTTCCTGCATCATAACTCGCCCGGCTCTTTGCCCGGCCCCGGCAATTTGCCCAAATCTTCTTCGGATGAGGAAGAAGTGATCAGTGATCAGTCGCCAGTGACCAGTTATCAGTTGGAGCAGAATTATCCTAACCCGTTCAATCCGACGACGACGATCAACTTCGCGTTGCCGGAAGCGGGCGAAGTGAACTTGTCGATCTTCAACACGAACGGGCAATTGGTGAAGCAAGTGGCAAATGGCAAGTATGCAAGTGGCAGGCATCAAATCGTGTGGGACGCGACGGATGATCGCGGGGAGCGCGTGGCGAGCGGCGTGTATGTGTACCTGCTCAAAGCCGGCCCTTCGACAGGCTCAGGGCAGGCATTTACCGCGCAAAAGAAGCTCGTGCTGATGAAGTAGTTTGTAGTAACGCCTTCAGGCGTTCATTGTGAAGCGCGAAAAGTGCTTTGAGTAGCGCAGGCCTCCCTGCCTGCAGACAAGGGGTCTGCGCTACGTTTTCCGCGCAGAGAAAGCTTTTATTGATGAAGTGAGCAGTGAAGATTGAGAATTGTTTCGGGCATTCTCGATCTTCGATTCTCAAGCATCAATTCTCGGATGCGCCGCAATCCCGTAGGGATGAAATGTTTCTAGCTGCGGCTCCTCCCTCTTGAGCAAACTCCGGAGGAGTGACATAAAGGTTGATCATTCCTGCGGCTCCGGCACAACACATTTCACTCCTCCGGAGTTTCGAGAGCTTTGGGAACGATCGGCTATAAACATTGCACTCCTCCGGAGTTTTGCCGCGCAGAGGAAAATCGTGTTGATGAAGTGACAAACGTGTGAAGTCCGGCTTGCGCCACGCGGCCTGGCAGTCGAACTTTACTCGGCATTCATTCTTGATGAAAACCGCCCGGGTGTTGGCGTTTTCGAACGGCCGGACACAAAATAGACTGAAAGGACCTTCCAGTTTTTAGAATCTGGAAGGTCTTTTTTTTCGGTGAAGGCTGGGCACGAAATGACTTTCAATTGCAGGTACTACCACTGCAACGACTTGCAATTCTGTCAAATTTTCCTATTATTCCGTTTCAAAATTAGAACAAAATTCCAAAAGTCTCAGCACCCACCGATTGCAGAGACCCACGGATAACAGCCAAAACGCAACGAGCCACAACTCAAAAGGTTTTCGTAAGCGGATAAAGCGAAAACGGTATCCGCGTTCATGAGAAGGAGGAAGAACTTTATGCGTATCCCCATTTCACAACAGGCAGCGGAAAGCGTTGAGAAGGTGAGAAGAAGCCTCTGCCGGAAAGGTTTCGTCGCGGTGGTGTTTTACAGGCTACTGCTCGCCATGCCTTTGGCGGCGCAGGTTCCGGCGCAACAAGCAATGTATCCGGCCTTGCCGAGCGAAACACCGGCGACGTTCGAAGAGAGAATTGAAGCGTTTGACTATGTCAAGCGCAAGGTGATGATTCCCATGCGCGACGGCGTCAAGCTGCACACTGTCATCATCGTGCCCAAAGGCGCGAAAGGTGCGCCGATCCTGCTGACGCGCACGCCCTATAATGCCGCAGCGCTCACCAGTCACACGGCCAGCGCGCGTCTGGGACCCATCCTGCAAGGTTACGATAATGCCGCCGATATCATTGTGGCAGAAGGCTATATTCGTGTGGTGCAAGATATCCGCGGCAAGCACGGCTCTGAAGGCGACTACATCATGAACCGCCCGCTGCGCGGACCGCAGAATCCCACGCCGGTCGATCATGCCACCGACACTTATGACACGATCGAATGGCTGGTGAAAAATATTCCGGAAAGCAATGGCAAAGTGGGCATCCTCGGCATTTCCTATAACGGTTTCCTGACCTTGATGGCGCTCGCGGAGCCGCACCCGGCGCTCAAAGTCGCTGTGCCGATGAATCCCATGGTTGACGGCTGGGTTGGTGACGATTGGTTTCACAACGGCGCTTTTCGCCAACAAATGATGCCCTTCATCTACCGGCAACAGGCGACGCGCGGCTCGGAGGTCGATTGGTGGACCAGCCACTTCGACGATTACGATGCTTACATGTCGGCAGGCTCGGCAGGCGAGTTGGGCCGGCGCCGCGGATTGGAGCAAGTGGGCTTCTGGCGGAAAATTCTCGCGCATCCGAGTTATGACGCCTTCTGGCAAGATCAAGCGGTGGACAAGTTGCTTGCGGCGCTGCCGCTGCGCGTGCCGGTGATGATCGTGCACAGCATGTGGGATCAGGAGGATATTTACGGCGCCATCGCAGTCTATCACGCCATTGAGCCGAAGGACACGAACAACGACAAGGTATTTCTGGTCATGGGACCGTGGTATCACGGCCAGGCGATTGGGGATGGCAGCACCCTGGGCGCGCTCAAATTCAACAGCAATACGGCGCTTTATTTCCGGCAGGAGATTCTGCGGCCGTTTTTGGCGCAATATCTCAAAGAAGGGGCGCCTCCAGCCGGGGTCGCGCCGGTCTTGGCGTATGAAACCGGAACGAATACCTGGCGGCATTTGCCGGCATGGCCGGCCGGTTGCGCGAGCGGCTGCACCGTCAAGCCGACACCGTTGTATCTTGCCGCGGGCTTGAAGCTGCGTTTCGATCCGCCCAAATCCAACGACGCGGCATTCGAAGAATATATTTCTGATCCGGCCAAGCCTGTGCCGTTTCGCGCGCGGCCCATTCAACCGGTCGGTTATTACGATGCCGGGCTGACCTGGCCGCAGTGGCTGGTGGACGATCAGCGTGAGGCCTCCGGCCGCCCAGATGTGTTGGTGTTTGTCTCGGAAGTGTTGACCGCACCGCTGAAAATCAGCGGCCAGCCCATCGTGAATTTGATTGCCTCCACTAGCGGCACGGATGCCGACTGGGTGGTTAAGTTGATCGACGTGTATCCCGATGAAGTCGCGGAGCAGCCGGAAATGGGTGGGTATCAATTGATGGTCTCGGCGGATATTTTCCGCGGCCGTTATCGCGAAAGCCTGGAGACGGCCAAAGCGATAGCGCCCAATAAGCCTTTACCGTATCGTTTTGCACTGCCCACCGCGAATCATGTTTTTCTGCCCGGCCATCGTCTGATGGTGCAAGTACAATCGAGTTGGTTTCCGCTCTATGACCGCAATCCCCAGAAGTTCGTGCCCAATATCTTTTGGGCCAAGCCCGAGGATTACCAAAAGGCCGTGCATCGCATCTATCACGCACCCCCTTCAGCGAGTTTTATTGAGCTGCCGCTGGTCACGACGCCTGGAGCCGTGTGGCATCATTGATTGGATCGTCAAGGCTGTTTCAACCTGGCGAGTCGGCTGCAAATCTCTGCTTTGAATCCAGAAATACCGAACGCGCGGCGAGTCCTTGCCGCGCGTTCGGCGTTTATAAAGACTCCGGTCTTGAGCAGCAGCTCAGGGCCACGAAAAACGCACTAACTCAAAACCGGAAGTGGGGCGTGAGGATGCAGAGTTGCTTCTCCCTCAGCATTATAGGGACGCAATCTTGACCCCAACCCGACAAGATATTTTTTCTCCCGCCACAAAATTGTCCGACTCACAAATGGCGCAAACCAGATGGCAGCGATGAGCAAATCTTTCAGCGGCGTCAAGAGAAAGTGGCGCAACAAAACGCCGCGCGAAATGCGCTGCGCCAACAGCCAATCAGCCAAGATCTTGCCGAAACAAAATAGAAAAAAGGCGATTAACGCCGGCAGGCTTGGTTGCAGGATCAAGCTCACCAGCGCCAGCGGCAGCGGATTGCCGAGCCATTCGCTGGCATAACGGTAGGTGCCGATCCAAAATCGCATTTTTGCCCAGCGCACATGGCGCTTCCAAAAACTGCGTATCGGCCAGTTAATATTGATATTTTCCACCGGACGGGCGCACAGCGCGACGCGATAGCCCCGGCTTTGATAGTAGCGGCCGAGCAAGTAATCTTCCGCCAACACATCGCGGATTTCTTGTAGGCCGCCGATTTCTTGCAAGGTCGAGCGGCGGAACAGCATGGATTTTCCGATCACGCAGGCGTGTCGCAAGAGGGTGTGCAGAAAGCAGACGCTGCCGGCAATGAACGAGTTGAGATGCAGGTTTTCCAGAATCGCGCCCAGCCGCTTACCGCCGGCGCCGTGAATCAAATTATAAACCAATCCTGTTCCTGCCGTCATTTCGGCGACGGTATTGCTCAGATAATCCGGCGCGACGCGCACGTTATCATCGCTGATCAGCACGAGATCGTGTGCGGCATGCAGCATCATCGGCACCAGGTTGTTGACTTTGGGATTTTGGCCGTACCGCCGCGCGTCGATTACGATTTTAACCGGCAAGCCCGGATGCCGCGCCTTGAAGGCCTGCGCCACCGGCAAGGCGGAATCGCTTGCGGATTTCAAACCCAGTATGATTTCAAAGTTCGGGTACTGCAGCCTTGCGAAGCTTTCTAAATTTTCCTCCAAACCGTCAATTTTGCCGCACAGCGGCTTGAGTATCGAAACCGGCTCCCGATTTGAATTCACGGTTTTTTTTCGCCGCGTTTGATAAATCAAACTTGCGCCTTGTAGAAGATAAACGAGCAGACTCAAACTCAGGAGTGCTAAAATCGCGTCGTTCAGAATATTCATTGGCATGCTCCTTAATTGAATAAGCGTGCGCAAATATATTCTTGTCAGGTTAAGCGAGTATTAGCATGGAATTAATTTTAGGAGGGGAGCACCGGGTGAACCGCGGCAACGACTGGCGCATCCCGGTTGGGAAAGGCTTCAATTAGCGGGGCAAGTTTTGAAGTGAAGCCCGGAGGAAGCGGAGGAACAAAGGCCTCTACGAAAAAAATCATATGACCCTGTCACAGGTGCCGCACGCCGGGCTGATGGAAGCGTGATAAATCATTCGCGCGCTGTTGCCGGTTGCAAAAGCACCACGTTTTTGCTTGTTTGAGTCAGCCTCTCACGGTTCATCAACACGCGCTTGTATTGTCCCTTTTGCCAGAGCTGAACTTGATCTTGATAATGCTCGCTAAACGGCTGGCCGGATTGCCCGCCGGGCAGCACTTGCAGGCGCATATCCGGCGCGGCGAGATCAACGATCATGCGCACCGAGGGCCCGGCCTTGGAGGCGTAGGGAGTGAAAAAGCTATACTCCGCCTTGTTGATGGTGTTGGGCGAGCCGCCCAAGGGAAACGGACCGGCGTTAAAAATATACTGCAACGGTTCCCGCTCGCCAAACACATGCCCCAACGTGAGTTGGTGCAGCCGGCCCCATTGCCAATCGCCGATCAAATCGCCAAAACGTTCCTGCAAAAAGGCCACGGCTTGCTGCAAGGAACGTCGCGCAATGTGCCGCGCATTTTCACGGGCTTCCGTCCGGCGATCATCGAACCACGCCGAGGCGGGATTGGCGGCAAAATATTCGAGGCTGCGTATCGCCAGCGTTGACCATTGCGTATAGCTTTGCAACAACGAATCACCGAGTTCATCTTTAATTGTTGCTTGCAAAAATTCCCAGGCCCACACGTTAAAAATGGCCGCCGGCACACTTTCCGCGCTTTCGACATAATCCCAATCTTCGAGCAGGAGCAGGGCCTGCTGTTCCGCTTCAGTAAAAGCCGTATCGCCGGCCGCCTCGGCCGTGGTATCGCTAAGCAATCCTCTCAAACGAGGTAAAACATATTGCGCGTGTTTCGAAAATACATCGTTTTGCATTTTGGCAAAAAAGTCCGCATCGACTTTGGCGTTGCCCGCCAATAATTCCGTGATGCGCTCGATGCGGCTCGTCGGCTCCCAGCCCACCGCAAGATAATAGGGGAATTGTTGCACAACCATTTTGTTGTTGGCCGTCGCAATAAAATTTTGCGGCGGATTGAAGGCATGCGGCATTTGTTCAAACGGAATCGCGCCAATCCAGTCGCCCTCCTGCTCCCAGCCGAGATAAGGCAAATAACCTTTGCCGTCGCGGCGAATTGGCACAATGCCGCAGGCATAATAGCCAATGTTGCCGGCGGTATCGGCATAAACCACATTCTGGCAAGGCACAGTGAAATGCCGCATCGCGGCTTGAAATTCAGCCCACGAGCGGGCGCGATTGAGCGCGAGAATGGCGCGCAGTTCGTCAGAATTCTCAAAGCCTGTCCAGCGGAAGGAAATCGCAAACGAATCCGGGCGCGCGCCGGCGAGAATATCATCGACCAGCGGCCCGCGCCGGGTTTGCCGGATGACAAACTGAACGGAGTCGGCGTTTTTCAGCGGAATTCGCTCGTGGATCACGTTGAGTTTTTCCCAGGCGCTGCCGTTCCAGAACTCCGTCGCTTCCGGCGCATTGATTTTTTCGAGATAGAAATCGAGATCATCGACCATGCCGTTGGTAAAGCCCCAGGCGATCGCGCGATTGTTGCCCAATACGATGCCGGGCGCGCCTGGAAAAGAAACCCCGGCAACTTCGAAATCACCGGCAGACAAATGCATTTCATACCACACGGAGGGCAGCGTCAGGCCGAGATGCGGATCGTTCGCCAACATCGGTTTGCCGCTGCGGCTGCGGCTGCCGCTCACCACCCAACTGTTGCTGCCCAATGCTGCGGCAGGAATGCCCAGGCTCGTGCGTGTGCTCTGCGCGAGTTCGACAAAGCGTTCCAAGCCGGGCGCCATTTCCGTCATTTGTGCAACGATGGCCGGCGTGTTGGCGCGCACCGCGGGCAAAAGTTCGAGCGCGAGAGTATCGCCGTATTGCCCCGCGATTTTGCCCAACGCCGCTTCAAAAAACCAGGCGTAACTCAATTGAAACGCCATCAACCGGCTCAAACCGATGCTGTCTTCAATCTCCCAGGGCTGCGGTTTATAGCCCAGCATGCTGAACTCGACGGGCAGGCGATCGTGATGGGAATTGATAAAATCATTGACGCCGGCGGCGTACGCCTCCAGGGCGTCGCGCGAGGATTGCGACAGATGCTTTGCCAGGCGCCGCGCGAGACGATGAAATCCCCACGTGCGCAAAAACTTGTCTTTCGGCAGCGCCTCCGCTCCGAAAATTTCGGCCAGTGTGCCGCGCACGATGCGGCGCGAAACATCCATCTGCCATAAACGATCTTGCGCCGCGACATAGCCGGCGGCGCGCCAGAGATCTGCCTCATTTTGAGCGAAAATATGCGGCACGCTGTAATGATCGCGATACACTGTGACATTGTGCTGCAAACTCGCCACGGTTTGCTGTCCATCGAGATCGGGTAAAGATTTCTTGATTAAACGGCTGCCCAAAAACGCGAGCACGAGACCCAATGCCAACAAAAACACTGCTGCACCCAGGATCATTTTGAGAGCCTTGGGCATGCTGGACTCCTCCCGGTAATGGATTTTATTCGAAACAAGTCCCGATAAAGTCAAAAACCAATAAGGCCGCAGCGAAATTCTGATTTCGAATAGAATCAAATTTTCACAAAAAAAGAGCAGGCCAAAATTGCATTTGCCTGCTCAGTTTTACAAAAAGATGCAGAGTTGTTGTACTGTACACTCAACATCAACCTCGTTTACTCGGTGCGCTTGCCCGCTTTAATTTCATACCAGGTTACACTCACCTGCCTGTCTACTCATTCTTGTTATTCGGCTTGGCGCTGCCTCGTTTTGCGCGACGCTTGCCGCTATCTTCTTTCGGTGCAGGGTCAGTGGCCGCCGAATCATTTGCATTCGGTCGCGCAATGGCCCCGGTTGCAGGCAGCGCGGGCGGCTGCTCCGAGGGCGTCGTAAAGGCAGGCGGGGTTGATTCCGCCGGTTGCGCCGTGCGACGGCGGTCAAATGCGCGTTTTTGCGCTTCGGTTTCAGAGGCTTGGCCGGTCGCGGGAGCATAATATGAGGCCCACCACGGCGTATCGTAATAATATTCCCAACGCCAGGAGGGTGAGGGCCGCGGCGGCGGCACGGCGATACTGTGAAAAGCGTTCACGCCGGCATTGTGGCAGGATTGGCAATCATCGCCGAACGCGACTTTGGACGAAAAATCATCGCTTTCCGCTCTGCGTTCCGCATGCACACGGGGATGTTTGATCACCGTGTAACATCCGATGCTGGTCAGCAGCAACAAACATAAAAGGGGCAGCGCATTCCGGCGTGAAACGTTTCGCATGATTCACCTTTACAGAATAAATTGAAAGTACGTGATTTTGAACTCGCGCACGTAATCCTTGGTTTGTGTTTGATTTTTGAAGATATCCTTCAAAAACAGTTCCAGATAAATGACTTTCTTGATGTTCAGACGGACTCCGGTGTTCAAAATGCCTTCGCCATCGTGAACGTCCCGGCGCGGCTCTGACGGTGTTGTATTGAAAGCCACGTCGTATTCACCGATGATTTCTAGATGAGGATTGATCGCCAGGGTCGCGCCCATGAACAAATTGGGGTCGCGATCTTTGTCCTGGTTTTCCAATGACAGGTTGACGCCGCCATGAAAATCAAGGCGCTCGAGAAAGTCATAACTTTTGCTGGCCACGACATAAAACCCCGGTGATTTGTTGAGGTAGCGTTGCAACGAATCCGCTTTGAAATAGGGGCCGTAGCCTTGACTCTCAAAGCCGACGCTGACGCCCGGCATACCGATGCTTTCCGAGAATATTTGATACTTGACAAGCACGCCAGGTGCGGGATTCCAATCCGGTTCTTCCTGGCCGAGCGCATCATTGCCGCCGAACGAAGCGCCGAACATGAAACGATCGGAAATGCCGACATTCAACGATAAGAGCGCGCCGCTCTGGCCGTAAAAACGCAGGCCGAGATCAAAGCCGCCCCGGCGCATCACCCCGGCCGTGGGCTTGTCAATGGTATAGCGCGGCTGAACATCAACGCCTTGTGCGTACACAAGCACCGGTAGAAGCATAACTAAAACAGCGACGAGATTCTTCTTCATGGCTGATTCTCGCAATTGAGTTAAAGTTGAGGTGAACCGGATTTGAACTGGAAAAGATCACAGCCTTCCGCTGCAAATCCGGTTGCGCCGGATCAAAATCTACCACAGCAGGCGCAACAGCGCAGCGCCGCCGGCAGTTGCGGCCCACGCCATGCGCCAGGGTTCGCGTTCCGTCGTCCATTCCGGAATGTCGCCCGAACTATGATAGTAGCGCGAGTAGTCGATTTCGAGCGGCGTGTTGTCGGGCCAGCAGGCGGACGACCAACCCGGGGTTTGCGTCATGATGGAAGGCCTGTCCCACGCGGCCGTGTAAATCGTCGTTGCCGGAATGCGATGCGGCGATTGCAATGCGCCGTGAAAGGCCGGCGGCAAAAAGGCATAGGCGTCCGTACCGCCCTGCGAGGGATTGGTGGTATAAGCGCGCCACATTCCCGTTTTGCCGCAATACGCTGCGCCAATCGCATCAAGCGTGCGCAGCAGGGTTTCATTCCAGGGGACTTCGTTGCTTTCGAAATAAATTGCTTCATGCTTTGTGCCGGCACCGGCCTGGTCAAAATTGATTACGCCCGATACATTTTGCAGGATTTCAGCGTGACGCGCAATGTACGCGTTGGTCGAGAAATATTCGCTGCCCCATACGATGAATTCAATCGTATGTTTGGGCGCCGGCAATTTGTTCTCCGTTATCAACGCTTGCAACACACGCGCGGTTTCCAAAACCACGGCCACGCCGGAAGCGTTATCATCAGCCCCAGGCCCGCCGGAATCGGAATCGCCGTGCGCGCAGTAAATGAACCGTTTGTCGCCGCTGCGGCCGGAGATTTTGGCAATGACGGTTTGCGGACGGCTTCTATAAATCTCGCTTGCCAGCTCGAATGCGATGCGCGGCGTTAGGCCCTTGTGCATGAAACCGCGCAACTTATTGCCGTCATTCCGGCTGATGGCAAACACTGGAATTGGATTGGACAGGCGGCTGGGCAGTTCGCTAATCATCGCCCAATCCGTGAAGTCGCTGTCGCGTCCAGGTCCGTCGGATAGAATCGCCACCGCACCGGCGCTTGTCCATTCGTCATACTGCGATGAACGAACAATGGTTTCAGTCAAGAGTGCTTTGCCTTTGATACTCTTCGTTGGCGCGCTGGCGGAAACGACGTCCGCATGTTGCCAGGCCGCAGACGGTGAAAAGCCATAAGGCCAAGGCCGGGAAAAATCATATTTTTCGGGAATAATGAGTTGCAGGCGCCAAGCGTGTTCTTCATGTACCAGCTTTTCAGGATCGTCCACGATCGTGCTGGGCAATGACCATGATTGAAATTTTTGGTGCAGGTAACGTGCCGCACGCCGGTTGGAATCTGTGCCGCCCATGCGCGGCCCGAACGCCGCCAAATCGCGCGCGTACCACTTGGCGCTGTCAGCGGAAACGCGTTGAACGAATTCGCGTTCTGCGTTTCGGCCGCAAGGCGCCTGCGCGGAAACCATTCCCGCGAAAATCAACAATGCGCAAACCATATATCTTGTGGAAGCTCTCACCGGCGCCAATGAACAATGTTTCACAGGAACAAGCGCGTTACTTTTTATCGATTTCCTCCGCGGTCACGATCACCGTCTCATAAAAAAATATTCCCATGCCCACGAGAAAAGCGATCCAGAAGGTGTACAAGAAAAGTGTTAAAATTTGAAACGCCACCGGGACATCAACCGTTGCGGGGTTGCCGCTGTTGTTGGATGCCTGCTTTTCGGTCGCGCTGCCGGAGGTTTTTTCAGCCTCCTGTTTTTTCAGATAGTCACCGACTTCGGATTGCGGCAGTGTGACAAGTTTGTAATTATCTTTGATCGCGCTAAAGATCAACATCGGGACACGCATGCCGAGCAAACTAATGACGGTAATGGTAAACGTACACAGGATGATGCGCCCCATTTTCTCCCGGCCGCCGGCAAAATAACCAATAATGAACAATAGAATACCCACCGTCACCGCAATCCACATGATGGTGGTATTCATGTTATAGATTAATGGTAGGAGATCTTTATCGAACATTTTTGCTCCAATGCGGTCGCGCGCCGGACATTAACTTAACAAATAAATTGTGTAAAGTCAATCTACAAAACCTCTTGCAGCGCTTCGGCCAGTTTGTCATTCTCTGCGGGAGTGCCGATGCTGATGCGCAGGCATTTTTCCAGCATGGGATGCGCGCTGACATTGCGCACCAAAATACCACGGCTGAGCAGATGCGCAAAAACCTCGTGCACCGGTTCTTGAAACTCGGCGAGAAAAAAATTGGCCTGGGTCGGATAGATGCGCAGCCTCGTCATCTTCTTCAACTGCGCCAGCAAACGTTCGCGCTCACGGACCACCTCGCGCACGCGCTGGAATAATTCTTCGCGATGCGCCAGCGCCACCAATGCCGCGGCTTCGGCGAAGACATTGATGTTGTAAGGCAGCGCTGCTTTGCGAATTTCGCGCACGAGATCCGGATGCGCCATGAGATAGCCCACGCGGCAGCCCGCCATGGCCAGAGCCTTTGAAAACGTGCGAAGCAAAATGAGATTTTCATATTTACGCAACAGCGGACGGAAATCTTGCTGCGCAAATTCGGCATAGGCCTCATCAACCACGACGAGTCCGGGGAATTCCGCAAAAATTTCTTCGATTTGATTTTGGGAATACGCCGCGCCGGTCGGGTTGTTGGGCGAACACAGGACAATAGCTTTCGCATGCAGGCGGTTGGCTTCTTCGAGCACGCGCTCGACCGGCAATGAAAAGTCCTGGCGATTCAGTTTAACCTCGATGGGAAGACCGGAAAGAATCTGCACCGAGAGTTTGTAAAGCGAAAACGTGGGTTGCGGAATGACGACGCCCGTGCCGCGACTGATCGTCACCATCAACAATGCCTGAATGAGAGAATTCGAACCGTTACCCGCCAGAATTTGCTCCGGCGGCATTTGATTGAAATCCGCCAGCGCCAGCGTCAATTCTTCATGATGAAAATCCGGATAGCGCGCCCAGTCACGCGATTTGACGCGTTGCCAAAATTCCTCCTGCAGCGCAGCGGGAAAGCCGAACGGGTTTTCATTCTGATCGAGCTTGACGGCCGCCGATCGTTTTTGCAGAGTGTAGGCTTCTGCGGATTGGACTTCGGGTTTGATAAAATAATTCAGGTCAGGGGTCATTGCACTAGTTTGGCAAATTAGGAGAGAAACCCAATGGCAATGCGGTGGAAGGCCGTACGCCGGCTCAAGAATATGTTTGATAAATGTGTGCAGAAAGGAGAGTCAGGCATTACAGATTTGTCGCTTGCGCGCGGGCTTGTGTTTTCGAACTTCTCTCGACAGCAGCACATTAAAAAAACAAGCGCAGAGCGCAGCGGGAGACTTTTGAGTTCTCACGCGCTCTGCGTCGCAATGGTGAATTTGGCAAGATTAATTGCAATGCACATACACTGCCACACGGTGAGGGCAGTTTATGCCGCCTTCACTTCTTTAATAGCTTTTGTGAGTTCCGGCACGATTTCAAACAGATCGCCGACGATGCCGTAATCGGCGATATCGAAAATCGGGGCGCGTTCGTCTTTGTTTATTGCCACAATCGTGCGCGCGCCTTTCATGCCCACGAGATGTTGAATTGCGCCCGAGATGCCAACCGCGAGATAGAGTTTGGGCGCAACGGTTTGCCCCGAAGAGCCAATCTGGCGATCCAGCGGCAGCCAGCCGTCATCGCATACCGGGCGTGACGCGGCAAGCTCGCCGCCCACGGCACTGGCCAGTTCTTCGATCAGCGGTATATTGGCTTTCTCCTTGATGCCGCGGCCCACGGACACGATGATATCGGCTTTGGTCAAATCAACTTTGCCTCTCACCCCTTCGAAAATTTCCAAAACACTCGTGCGAATGCTGACGCTGGAAAGATCGAGTCCGGCGTCATGGACTGCTGCATGGCCGCCTTTTTTGAGATGATCACTGCTCACCGCGCCGGACTGCATGCTGGCGAAGTACGGCGGGTCGCCGGCAAACGAGAAGTCCGCATTGATCTTGCCTTGAAACGCCTGGCGTGTGAATGTCAGGGTTCCATTTTCGATGCGATACCCCACGCAGTCCGCAATCAATCCGCGGCCGCAACTCGCGGCCAGTTTGGGAAAATAATCACGCGCTTGATACGAATGTCCCGCCAGCACATATTGCGGCTTCGTTTTTTCGATCATTTGTTTGGCCGCGGCGCTAAAGCCGTCCGGCGTATAGTGCAACAATTCTTTGTTTTGTGCAAATAGAACTTGTTCGAGTGCCGCCGCTGCCACTTCGGTCGCCGCCGCACCCGCGCCTTTGCCCAAAACCAAAGCGCTCACCTCGTGCCCAAGCCCCGACCCGATTTCCTGTGCCGCTGCCAGCGCTTCCCAACCGATGCGGGTAACTTTACCGTCGCTTTGTTCAACAATCACCAAGATGCCGTTTGCCATGTCGATCTCCAATGTAGGGTGGGCGGAAAATTGGAATGCGTCCGAAAATCCATTCATCCACTAATCCGCCAATCCAATGTTTATATGACCTTCGCCTCATTCTTCAACTTCTCAGCCAGCTCCTTTGCCACGGCCTTCGCGTCGCCGGTCAGCATTTGCGTTTTCTTTGTTTTCACCGGCACGTAGAGTTTGTGGAAATTGATTTGGCCCTGCGCGAGATCGACGCCCAGACTGGCTGCATTCACCTCTTGTTGCGGTTTTTTCTTCGCGGCCATGATGCCTTTGATGGTGGCATAGCGAATGGCCGCCAAGCCGGATTGAATGGTGAGCACCGCCGGCTTCGGCAACTCGATATATTGAAACCAGCCGCTTTCCAACTCGCGTTTGATTTTCAGTTTGTCGCCCGGCACTTGAATTTCCATCACCAGCGTCGCGTGCGGCAAGCCCAGCAGCTCCGCCAGCACCACGCCGGTCTGGCCAAAGCCGGCGTCATCCGATTGCAAACCGGTGAGGATCAAATCCGGGTTTTCCGGTTTGATCACGGCGGCCAGCAGTTTCGCGGCGATAAACGGATCCATGATCGGCTTCTCATGGGTCACGTGAATGGCGCGATCGGCGCCTTTCGCCAGCGCTTGCTGAATCGCCTGTTTCGCGCGCGCCGGGCCGATGCTGATAACAGCAACTTCCCCGCCGTGCGCCTCTTTCAAACGCAAAGCCGCTTCCAGGCCGTAGTGATCGCTTTCATTGATTTCAAAATTCAAATTGGCTTCCTCAACCCAAAGATGGTCGCTGCTGATTTTCAGTTGCGCATCCTTGAGCGGCACTTGTTTCATGCACAAAATGATTTTCACGACAGTCTCCAGTGAATCAAGTTTGTTTTGAATGCGTGTTTGTCATCGGGCCGCAGCCAGTTGGTTTCGTTAACAATTTGGCCTGAGATGAGTTTTGGATGAGATCAATTATCAGCTCAGTCACGGCCAGGCGGCGGTTGAGCGAGCTGAAACTAAACGTTTGTGCTCCAGCGATAGCCATTCAAATCATAAACCATTTCGGCGATCTTTTTGCGTTGGCCGTCGAGATTTTTATCCATCTGCCGCAAGTTGCGCCGCACACGCCGCCAGGCGTCTTCGACACAGGTGTTGGCCAGCAACAAATCCTGCTCGACCCCGGTATGATTTTTTTTCAATAACGTGTCAACGCGCGCGATGACGGCAACCATGGCGTACGTGTCAATCACCACATCAGCCAAACGGCGTTGGTCGAATTGCTTCAAGATGATGCCCTTGCCGTGCTTGATCAACGCCTGCTCGGTGGCCTGGTGCAAGCCCTTGGCCGATTCGTTAAAACGTTCCACGGCATCGTGCAACTTCGGATGCACACCCGTGAGATGGTCATGCGCGACCGTGTCTTTCACCTTGCTCGCGGCGTAGCCGGTCAACAAGCCAAAACCCTTGATGGGATCGCGCAGCGCCGCGCCGATTTTTTTGAGATACTCCCCCGGGCCTTCCATGCCGGCGAGCGCGATGAAGGCGCGCAGAATTTCGTTCGTGCCTTCGAAGATCAGGTTGATGCGCGCGTCACGCATCGCCTGTTCGTAGGGATAATCGCGCGAATAGCCGATGCCGCCTGCAATTTGCATCGCTTCATTCACCACGCGCCAGAGCGTGTCGCTTACAAAAATTTTGCAGGCTGCGGATTCCAGCGAATAATCGATGTCTTTGCGATCGGCCAGGGCCGTGGTGAGATAAACCATGCTATCCGCGGCATAGGTATCCGCCGCCATGGTCGCAATCTTCTCTTGAATCATCTCGAACTGGCCGATGGCCTTGCCGAATTGCTTGCGGTTCTTCGCATGCTCCGCCGCTTTAGTCAGCAACACCTTGCAACCGCCGACGCAGCCGCTCGCCAAACCGAGACGGCCGGTGTTCAATATTTCCATGGCGATTTTGAAGCCTTTGCCCATCTGGCCGAGCATGTTTTCCACCGGCACGTGGATGTTGTCGAAATTCAGCGTCGTCGTATTCGAACCGTGAATGCCGAGCTTTTCTTCCGGCTTGCCGGAGGAAAAACCCTTGAAGCTGCGCTCAACGATGAATGCCGTAATCTTGTCTTGTGGCGCGCCGCCCGCTTCCATGGGTGTTTTGGCAAACACCGTAAACACGTCCGCGAGGCCGCCGTTGGTTATCCAAATCTTCCCGCCGTTGAGGGTGAAATGTGTGCGTTCGCGATTGAGCACGGCCTTCGATTGAATGCCGGCGGCGTCGCTGCCGGCGCCGGCCTCGGTGAGGGCAAATGCCGTCATGTATTCGCCGCTGGCGATCCGGGGCAGATATTTTTCCTTTTGGGCATCGTTGCCGAACATCATGATGCCCTTGCTGCCGATCGACAGATGCGCGCCCAGCGATACGCCCAGCGAAGCGTCGACTGTGCAGATTTCTTCGAATACCCGGCTGTATGCAGTTTGCGAGAGCCCGGCGCCGCCGTATTTTTCCGGAATCGCCAAGCCGAAAAACCCCAATTCTTTCAATCCCGCAAAAACTTCCCTGGCAATGAAGCCCTGGCGATCGATCTCCGCGGAGTCGATATGGTCGCGCGCGAACTCCCGAAACGAATCGAGGATGATGCGCAAATCATCCTGCTCTTGCGGCTTCATAAAAGGATAGGGGAAGATGATCTCTTGCCGGACCTCGCCGGTAAAAAGGGATTTCAGAAAGCTTTGAGTCTTGTCATCGGATGCCATAGTGACCTCGCCATGAAACATCTGGGTTTCTGCTCATGCCCAGCTTATGCCGCGAAACACGCTCATCACACGAAAAGGGTTGTTCGCATTTTTTGTGTGTTTTGCCGGCAGAAAATCAAATGTGTTGAAGTGGGCTAATTATAGAAACTCTTTTCATGCCGCGCCATCTCCACCAGCATTGCCGCGGGCTTGAAATGATCTCCCAGCTTGCCGGCATAGTATTCCAAGCGTTCAACAACGCGATTGCTGCCCAGGCTGTCGGCGTAGCGCAACAAGCCGCCGCGAAACGGCGGAAACCCCGCGCCGAAAATCATGCCGGCATCAACTTCATGCGGGCGGCGAATGAGGCCTTCGCTCAGGCACATTGCCGCTTCATTGATCATCATGAGCACGCAGCGTTCCTCCGGTTCATGCTTGGCGAAGTGCTGGCCTTTGGCAGGCGCGAGATTGAACAAGGGGTAAACCGTTTGATCAATTTGTTTTTCTTTGCCGCGATAGAGATAGAACCCTTTGCCGTTTTTCTTGCCGAGGCGGCCGCCGGCAACCAGTTTATCCAACACGCCCGCGACGCCCATGCGCTCGCCGAACGCGTCAATCATGATCTTGTTGACCTTCGCCGCCACGTCGATGCCCACTTCGTCGATGAGATTGAACGGGCCCATCGGCATGCCAAAGCTCACCAGCGCTTTGTCGATTTCTTCAAGCGAGCCGCCCGCTTGCAGCATGCGACTGGCCTCGGCCATGTAAACCGCAAGAATGCGATTCACCAAGAAGCCCGGTGAATCCTTTACCACGATGGGCGTTTTGCCGAGTTTTTTCGCGAACGCCACCAGGCTCACCACCGTTTCGTCACTGGTTTGTTCGCCGCGAATCACTTCAATCAACGGCATGAGATGCACAGGATTGAAGAAATGCAAACCCGCGACTTTGTCCGGCCGCTTAGTAGACCTGGCCATTTCAGTAATCGGCAGGGAAGATGTGTTGCTCACCAACACGGCCTGCGCCGGCACAAGGCCGTCAAGCTCGGCGAAAACTTTCTTCTTGATGTCAAGATTCTCGACGATGGCTTCGATCACGAGATCGACATGATGAAAACCGGAATAATCAATCGTCCCTGAAATCAACGCCATTTTGTTCCGCATTTCCTTCGGCGTCAACCTGCGCTTCCTCACGGCTTCATTAAATACTTTCGCCGCGGCCTCGGTGCCTTTGGCAACCGCGGCAAAATTGATGTCCTTCATGCGCGCGGGCAAATTGTTGTGCGCCAGCAATTGTGCAATCCCGCCGCCCATCACGCCCGCGCCCAGCACACCGATGCGTTTGAATTCCTGCGGAACGCCGGTAAACCGTGCTGCGCCCTTATCGCGCTTCATCTCTTCCGAGAGATAAAACACTTTGATCAAGTTTTTTGAAACGCCGGTGACGATGGCCTTCCCGAGCAATTCCGCTTCAATCGCCAGTCCGGCGCGCAAATCGAGCGGATACCCCTTTTCTACCGCTTCCAATGCCAGCAGAGGCGCGGGATAATGGCCCTGGGCCTCCGCCTTCACGCGCTTGCGCGCTTGTTCGAATAAGACGCGGCGGCCCAGAAAATTTTTCTCGAGCAAGAAGCCTTGCGCGTTTAATTTTTGACGCCGGGCTTTGATGCGCTGCCGCAATGCTTCGCTGCGCAGCTCGATGGCAAAAGCATGCGCTACACTGCGCATCATCTCCGGGCCAAATTCTTCGGGAATGACACGATCGATGATGCCGGCGCGATGGGCGCGCTTGGCGTCGACGGTTCTCCCGGTAAGAATGAAGTCCAGGCTGCGCTGAATGCCGATGAGCCGCGGCAAGCGTTGCGTGCCGCCAAAACCGGGAATGATGCCAAGCCGTACTTCCGGCAAACCCAGGCGGGTTTTGTCCGAGGCGCGCGCAATGCGAAAATCACAGGCGAGCACCAATTCCAGGCCGCCGCCGACGCAGGCGCCGTCGATCACCGCAATCGTGGTCAGGGGCAGCGCCGCGATCTTGTCGAACACCGCCTGGCCCAGCGCCGCTTTCACAGCACCTTCCTCGGGATTGGTGATCCCCTCGATCTCCGCGATTTGGGCGCCGGCAATGAAGTTGCCTTCTTTTCCGCTGATGATCACCAGGCTCTTCAGGTCTTGCTGCTTGGCGATTTCATCGAGCCAGCGATCAAGCTCTTCCATCACGCCCGATGAAAGGATATTTACTTTTTCTCCGGGGACGTCGATCGTCAAAAATCCGATATCGCCTTCGGTTTCGAAGCGAAACGCGGAGGCAAAGTTCGGTTCGTATACTTTAGCTTCCGGTGATTTTGGCTCACTACCGATGGTTTCGTAAGACATGTTTGAAACTCCTTGCTTCATGCTCTTCAACACCACTTTTGCAATCGATCCTTCTTGATTCCTAGACTTTCTCCACCACCATCGCCCCGCCTTGGCCGCCGCCCACGCATAATGTCGCCAAGCCGAGATTGAGATTGCGGCGTTCCATTTCCTTCAACAGGGTCAAGACGAGCCGCGTGCCTGAGCTGCCCACCGGGTGGCCGAGCGCAATGGCGCCGCCATTGACATTGAGTATATCACGATTGATCTCGCCGATCGGCTCTTCGCGGCCCAGCCATTTTTGCGAGAGTTTACGATCGCGAAAAACTATTTCATTGGCGATCACCTGCGCGGCAAATGCTTCATTGAGTTCGATGAGTTGAATGTCCTTGAATGAAACGCCGGCCAGCTTTAGCGCTTTTGGCGTTGCCGCCGAGGGCCCCAGACCCATGCGGGCGGGATCGAGTCCGGCAAAGGCGTAGCCACGCACTTTGCCCCAGACTTTCATGCTGAGCGCTTTGGCTTTTTCCGCAGACATCATCAGCACCGCGGCAGCGCCATCGGTGATCTGGCTGGAATTACCGGCGGTGACGCTGCCGTAATCACGGTCGAAGACGGGCTTAAGTTTCGCCAGCGCTTCCAGTGTTTGATTTTTGCGAATGCCGTTGTCTTCATCGATCACGGTGTTGTATTTCGGCGGCGGCATGACGGGGATGATCTCTTCACGCAATTTGCCGGAATCCGTTGCCCAGGTTGCGCGCTGGTGGCTCAGCAACGCAAAGCGATCTTGTTCCTCGCGCGTGATGTGAAATTCCTTTGCCAGCACTTCCGCGGTTTCGCCCATGTTGAGGTCGCACACCGGGTCGGTCAAGCCCACCTGCAAGCCGATGATGGGTTTGAAATGTTTGGGGCGCATGTGGGAAAATGCGCTCAAGCGTTGTCCCACAGATTTTGCCTTTGCCGCCTCGGCCAACACGTCGGCATACTCGGGCGGATACAGAATCGGAATGTTGCTCATCGACTCCACGCCGCCGGCAACCATGACATCAGCCAGGCCGGCTGAGATTTTAAGATGCGCGTTGGCAATGGCTTCCATGCCCGAGGCGCAATTGCGCGCCACGGTTACCGCCGGCACGTGGCGCGGAATGCCGCTGTTGAGCGCGATCACACGCGCAATATTTGTCGCTTCCGGCGGCTGCGCGATATTCCCGATCACGACTTCATCGATGATTTCCGGGTCGATGCCGCTGCGCTCGAGAATTTCGTGTACGACGATGCGCCCCAATTCTTGCGCCGGCAAATCCTTGAAATCCGTGCCGGCTTTGGCATAGGGTGTGCGAATGCCCTCTACGATGACGACGTCGCGCATGAGGTTTTTCCTTCTGTAATAAGTGAGTCCGAAAATTTTTACCTTCGAATAATGCCGCCAACGGTTCCAGGCGTCAAAATAATCCTCGCTAGCCATTGGCGGCTTTCGGCCGTTGGGTCGATTTCAAGACAGAATCATTGGCCAGCATGCCTTCGAGAAATAAAGCCCCAATCTGTTCCGCTGATTCCAGCAAATCATACTTCTTCGTTTTTGAAAGCACCCACAGCGTGCTCATTTCATCCAGCGCGCCGAACAATGCGCGTTTGAAAATGCCCGGCAAAATGTCTTTGCGAAACATACCGCTGGCCTGGCCTTCGTCAACAATGTTGCCGATGAGATTGAGGTAATCGCTGATGCGCGTGCCGCTGTATTGTTTGATGAATTGATGCGATTGCCGCAGCTCGAGTTGCATCACCGCCGCCAAGTCCGGATTGGTGCGCACCAGTTCAAAATGCAAATGAATGAAGGCCCGAATTTTCTCGGCAGGATTTTGGCATTCCGCCAGCTTGCGGCGGAATTCCTTCAAAATGCTGCCCATGCTTTCTTCAAACAGTGTGATGAGAATATCGTCTTTGTTTTTGAAATAAAGATAAATCGTCCCGTCTGCGATGCCGGCTTGTTGCGCAATTTCGGAGATTTTGGTGTGATAAAAGCCTTTGCGCGCGAAGGTCTTGGCCGCGGCTTTCAAGATGCGGCTGCGCTTGTCGTCGCCGCGCAAGGTGCGGCCATTCGCGGTTTTTGCGAGTACTTTCATAAGTGAATGTGGTTTGGCAAGGGCACGCGCTGAATGAATAATCATTCATAAATTAACAAAGACGCTTTTAAATGCAAGCATTTTTTCAATACGCGCCAAAATTGCTTTAAGACAAATAATTTGACGATGTCCCATGCCAAAAACCACCACAGAGTCGCGGAGTTCGCAGAGTAAGATTGCGTGAATTCTCAGCGAACGCTGCGTCTCCGCGGTGAATCTGACATCGTCAAGATAATTGTCGGGGAATTATTTGCTTGATTTGCGTTTGAGAGGAATGAGAAGAATGATTGCGGCGAGCAGCAGTGCCGCCAGATTGAGCAGCAGCACGTGTGAAGGCCGCATCCGCCAAAAGGATTCCAAAAACATGCGGCTTACCCAGCCCGGCCAACTCGCCACGCCTTCCGGCAAAATGCTTTCCGGCACGCGATAGGCCGCGCCCTGAGTCAAAACATGAATGAAGGGATTCAATAATTCTATGAAAAGGTAAAAGAGGGTATCCTCGACTAATCCGATAAACAAAACAAGCGTCGCAAGCGTTTCGCGACGTTTGCCAAATTTGAAAAAGGCCAGCACTAAAACACTCACGACCACAACGCCATAACTGAGTTGATAGACGTTATTGATGCGCTGGGCCGCGCCCTGCCAGCCTTCGGATTGCAGCAGAGCCGCGATGGCGCCGCCGAAGAGAACATCGTAAATCACCAAGGGCAGGAAAATACTCAGACAGGTGAGGATGCGGTGCATGCGTCAGTTCCAGAGCGGAAAACAATTCTACAGCGCTTTTCAGACAAGCCCAAAACGAAAGACTCATCGGCGTCGGACAGCTTCAAGAAGCCCTCGCCCCAAAAATGAAAATCCCACAAAATTAAAACAAACGGTTTCTGTGGGATTTCAATTTTGTGGCCGGAAAATTTTTGAAATTTTTCAAATTGAAAGTACACCGCGTAATTTAATTTATCGGTAGAGCCGAACCGCCTTTATTATTGTCACTGTTGACCCGCGCCGCTTCCCACGCCAAAATTGCCTTCTTGCGGATCGGGCCGCCCAGATAATTTCCGGTCTCGCCGACTTTGCGCACGACACGATGGCACGGAATGATGAACGACACCGGGTTCTTTGCCACGGCATTGCCCACGGCGCGCGAGGCTTTCGGCATGCCGAGATGCGCCGCAATATCTTCATACGAAACCATCCCGCCCAGCGGAATGCGCAGCAACGCTTCCCACACTTTGATTTGGAAATTCG
Organism: uncultured Cytophagia bacterium; assembly: GCA_964457925.1. Lineage (GTDB taxonomy): Bacteria > Zhuqueibacterota > Zhuqueibacteria > Zhuqueibacterales > Zhuqueibacteraceae > Coneutiohabitans. The sequence goes on along the minus strand of CAYWGH010000026.1, from coordinate 31,243 downwards.
TACCCTTGATGAACAAATGGAGCGGCGCCATTTTGTGTTTTCCGGCGGGCGCAAAGATATGTTGAATGAAGGGCGCGGTGGCCGCAGGCGCTTCGCGCAAAACCGCTTTCGGCCAATTGGCCTTGAGATAGCCCAGCGCTTGCTTGCGATTTTCATTCTTCACGAAATAAAGGCCGCAAATGCCGCGCTCCGTGCGCGCAAGCAGGCACTCACCGAACGGCGTGTGATGAAAACCGTAAGCGATGTTCACGCCTTCACCCTCGCTTTTAAACTCGCCGGGTGTCACCGCTTCACACGCCACAAATAAATCATGCAAGCGTCCCGGGCTGGACAACCCCGCTTCGTAGGTCACATCGAGAAGATTGCTCGACTGCTCCAGCAGCTTCTTGGCGTATTCTTTGGTCAAAAATTGCAGAAAGCGTTTGGGGCTGATGCCGACCCAGCGGCTGAACAGGCGTTGAAAATGATGTTCGCTGAGATAGACGCTGCGGGCAATCTCGTCAAGACTCGGTTGGCGGCGGAAGTTTTTTTCAACGAAGAGAATCGCCTGCTCGATGCGGCGATAATCGTCGGCGGCTTGGGCATATTTTAAAGCGGGCATAATGCACTCCTTTTTGAACGGCCGAAGGTAAAAAAACTGCCGCTCGCCAACCACCCGATTCTTGCGGAGTTGTGCCTGGCAAAAACTCCGCCTTTCAGAATTCGCCGGAAAATGTCAGGGAAAAATTGCGAATCTCGCTCAAACTGCGCTCGACCACCGTGTAGTTGTAGTTGATCGAATTTTTGATTTGAAACAAGAGCGCGAATTGCTGCCAGCGATATTGCGCGCGCAGATCGAGCACTTTCTGCGGTACACGTTCATCGCCGCCAAAGAACGAAACGTGTTCGAAGCGCGAGGCGTAGCGATAATCCGCTTCGAACGCCCAGGGGCCGAGACGCAGCGCGGGCGAGATAAAGGCGCTCCACTTTGGGCGGTAAGGCAGCGGGTCGTCGATGGCCAATTGGTAGAGCGGATCGGTCGCGAGGCTGCGCGAATCCAAATACGTCAGGTGGCCGCGCAAATTGATGCGATTGCGCCACAGCGCAACGTTAACCTCGGATTCCAGGCCGCGCACGCGCGCATGCGCCAAGTTGCGGAACTGCAGCTCCAGGCTTTGCGTGCTGATGGACAGGAGTTCGATGAGATCATAATACTCATTGTCAAACACCGTCACCTCAGCGGCAACATGCTCGCCGAAGCGTTGCCGCACGCCGAAATCAATCAGTGTCGAACGTTCCGGCTTCAAATCGGGATTGCTGAACAGCCGCACATTGTCGCCAGGCTGGCTTTCACTGAAGCGTTCGGCAATTGATGGCGCGCGAAAGCCTCGACCGATGGAAGCGTGCAAAATGGTGGCGGGAAAGGGATTGTAGCTGAAGCCGATTTTGGGGCTTAATTGCGTCTCCGCCGAATCTCCGACCAAAACGTAATGATCATAGCGCAAGCCGGCGCTCAATTGCAAAATGCCGGAGAGTTTCCAGGTTTCCTGCACATAGGGCGAAGCCGAGGACGCTTGATGATCGCCATAATATTTTGATTCAACCATGTCGCGGCGATAATCAACGCCGAACGTTACGTTGTGATCGACATGCGGCAGCCAGTTGGCTTGCAGCTCGCCGCTCATGCCCAGCGCCGGTTTGAAATCTTTTGAAAGATTGAAGGGCAGGCCAATGAGTTGCGCGTTATATGAAAGCCGCGTTTTAAAGGCAAGAGTGGGATTGAGCAGCTTGTTGTAAATGGCGGAGGCGGCAAAGCCGTCCACCGTGATGCGATCATGAAAATCGGTGTTGAGGGCATTGTTCTGTTCTTTCCAAAAAAGCGAGAACCCGCGCGCATCGCGATTATAGGTGACAAACAAGCGCAGATGCGATTCATCTTTGAACCGAATGACGGATTTGCTGCTGACATACCAGCGGCTGAAATCGCCGTTCTCGCGATCGCTGGTCGAGGTATGGCGCGACACCGCGAGCCGGAATCCCAGCGGGCCGATGACATTGGTGTAACTCACATCACTGCGGGTGAAATACAGATTGCGATCCGTCCAAATCCATTCCGGCACCGAGGGATCGTCATAGAGTCCTGCGCTTTGGCGAAACGAGAATTGCGGCGAGGTGGCCGGCTCGCGCGTGATCACATTCACCACGCCGCTGATGCCGCCCGAGCCGTACAGCACGGAAGCCGCGCCTTTCAAAACTTCGATGCGGTCGATTTCCGTGACCGGCAAAATATCCCAATTTGCGCGGCCCAGGTCGCTGGTGAGCACGGGCACATCGTCGATCAACATCAACACGCGGCTGCCGCCCAGGCCGAGCAAGCTGTAACCCGTGCCGCCGCGCACGCTGACATTTTCGCCCACGAGCTGAACGCCGGACATGCTCTGCAACGCTTCATCGATGCGAAAACGATTGCGCTGCCGGATTTCCGCGTCCGCCAGCACGCTCACGCTGTTCGCGGCCGCATTCAGCTCCTCGGCCTGCCGCGAGCCCGTGACGATGACTTGATCAAAAAGAATTGCCGAAGTGCGCAGCGCAAGGTTGACGACAATCGTCGAGTCATCGTTGACGCGAACTGTCACGCGCTGCGTGGCATAGCCAATGAGAGAAGCGCTCAGTGTGTATGAGCCTGCAGGCACTTTTGCAATATGAAAATGGCCGTTGGCATCTGCGCTCGCGCCCAGCAGCGTTTTTGCAACAAACACATTCGCGCCGGGCAGGGCCTCGCCGGTTTCAGCATCGCGGATGTAGCCGGTGATGTCGCCGAAGGGCCGGGCGGTTTCTGCGAAGACTAAAACAGAAATGAGAGTGAGAGCGAGTCGAAAACCAATCGTCTTGCTTGAGAATTGCATGATAGAAAATTTTATATGACTCAAGAGTTAGCTCCCGCACGTGATTTATCAATAGCTGAATCCGAATGCTTTTTCTTTAGCCGCCGATGAACCGGAATTTCACTGATTTTGCCGTCCTCAATTTTATCGAGAACATCTCTTCTGCGCCTAAAATCCTCCGCCGATCTTTACCCCATCGGGCAGGGTGCCAAAATCCGCAATAAAATTGATGTTCGAGATTGTGCCGTTGGGCGGCAGCGCAAACTGGCCAGGCTTGGTGGGATCGTTGCTGGCGGGGTAGAATCCGATCGCGCGAATTTTATCCCACGCCAGTCCCCGGCCTTTCCAAAACAAGCCGAGAAATTGATACTGGCCGTTGCGCACCGCCATGCGATAACGATAACTCTCGACAAAGCGCGGCACAGCGAAATCAATGCCGCCGATAAAAACAAGAGAGTTCACAATGTTGTTTAGATCGGGCATGACATTGAACGCGCCGAGCAGCACAATTTCCGTGTCCTCCGGCCACTGGCCTTGAAAGGTGATCTCGCCCTCCACATGCGCATCGAATTGCGCGAAACTCCAGAGCGCAACGATGTCGACATGGTCAGCAACCGGTTGTTCATTGGTTAAATTCACCGGCTGCAGTTTTGCGGAGAGCGTTCGGGGATCGAAACCATAAAAACCCAGCAGACTGGTGAAATTCCAATCTTCGCCGCGCGGTTTCCAGAGCACGGCGACTGCGGGATAATTGTCGACCGGTAACGGCATTTCATAAGCGGCGCTGTCGCCGGCAAACGGAATGGCCTCGCTGAAAAACACATCGCCAAAACCTTGCGGCGGAAAATTCGCGGCCGCCACGACCCGCACTTCGTCGACATTCTCCGGGCGAGAATCCGTGCCCAGAAAATAAACCTTGCCGCTGATTTTGGATTCCAGCACGCCCAAACCCTGATCGAAGTTGCATGAGAGGAAGGCGGCGGCCATCATACTCAACAAAAACCAACTGCATGTTTTAAGCATTGTCATTCATACCTGAAATATTTTGGAATAATTTTTTTGCGCCGGTATCAGAACCAAAAACATGGGTCAGGGCATCTCCTGCAAACAATTCATGGCAACGTTTGCCATCATCTGCACGCCGAGTTCGAGCGCGTCATCGTTGAAATCAAACGTGTCCGCGTGCAGCGAAGGCCGGGGCCCGACGCCGAGGCGAAAGAAGGCGCCGGGATATTTTTGCAAATAGTACGCAAAATCTTCCCCGCCCATGCTCGGCTCCGCCAGTTCGACGACGTTTTTTGCGCCGGCGAGCGCAGTCGCAGTTTTGGCGACAAGCTGCACCATGCGATCGGAATTGATCAACGAGGGATAGCCGGCTTCGATCTCAACCTCCGCGGAACCGCCAAAGGTTTGCGCAACGCCTTTAACCAGCTCGACCAGCCGATGATTCATGCGGTCGCGCGTTTCCGGTTGCAGCGTGCGCATCGTGCCCGTCATTTCAACTTGCGCCGGAATAACATTATCCGCCGAGCCTCCGTGTATCGTGGCAATGCTGATCACCACGGGATCGGCGCCGTGGCGCTCGCGCGTGACCAGGCTTTGCACCGCATTGATGATCTGCGCTGAAATCCATACCGGATCGATCGCCGTCATGGGATGCGCCGCGTGCCCGGATTTGCCATGCACGATGATTTTGAAATCATCAATGGCCGCCATCATCGCGCCATAACGCACGCCGATGACGCCCACCGGCAGGTAGGGCCAGGCATGCAATCCAAAAAACGCTTGAATGCCGAGATCATCGAGCAAGCCGGAGGCGAGCAGCTTGCGTCCGCCGCCGCCGTCTTCCTCTGCCGGCTGAAACACGCACACAATCGTGCCGGCAATCTCCTCGCGCAATTGCGCCAACACCTGCGCAGCGCCGAGCAGCGTGGCGGTGTGGCCGTCGTGGCCGCACGCATGCATCACGCCCTCATTTTGCGAGCAATGCGGCACAGCGCTTTTTTCCACAATCGGCAAGGCATCAATGTCTGCACGCAAACCCGCCACCGGCCCGGGCTTGTGCCCGCGAATAATGCCGATGGTGGCGTAAAAATCCTTCGCCACACGAAACTCAATGCCGGATTTCTCCAGCCACTGACGAATGAATTGGCTGGTCTCGCGCTCGCGCCAGCTCAACTCGGGATGTTGATGCAAGTGCCGGCGTGCGCGGATAACTTCAGAAAGGTTCTTTTGTGTAAGATGCGCAATTTTTGTTTTCATGAATCCATCGCTTTTTGCGCCGCAATATAATCTTTTGCGCAATGTTTTGCAAATTCAATACTGCGACTTGCTTTTATGCGCAACGAGTATTATTGTTGCACTTGTCTGATTGAGTTTTTTTTTGAATTCAACTTGCGCGTGATTTTTGATTAGATGCGATTTGTTCACCATTAAAACCCAACGATTCAATGTCAACGATTCCGCAAAAAGTCATTGTTTTGGGCAGTGCCGCTTTGAAAATCGGTGAAGCCGGCGAATTTGATTATTCCGGCAGCCAGGCCATCAAAGCGCTGAAGCAAGAAGGCATTCAGAGTATTTTGATCAATCCCAACATCGCCACGATTCAAACCTCCGAGCACCTCGCCGATAAAGTTTATTTTCTGCCCGTTAGTCCCTATTTCGTTGAGCAGGTAATCGCCAAGGAAAAACCTGACGGCATTCTGCTGGGCTTTGGCGGGCAAACCGCGCTTAATTGCGGCCTGGCGCTGGCCGCCAAGAATGTTTTTGAAAAATACGGCGTGCGCGTGCTCGGCACCTCGATCGCCACCATCAATGACACGGAAGATCGCCATTTGTTTGCCGAACGTTTGCGCGAGATCGGTGTGAAAGTGCCGCGCAGCGTGGCGGTTACCTCGCGCGCGGAAGCCGTGCGGGTGGCGGGGGAAATCGGCTATCCCGTCATGATTCGCATTGCGTTCGCGCTCGGCGGGTTGGGCTCCGGACTCTGCACGAACGAGCAGGAGGTGGCGGAACTGGCGGAGAAGGCGTTGAGCTATACCGATCAAATCCTGGTGGAAGAATATCTCAAAGGCTGGAAAGAGATCGAATATGAAGTGGTGCGCGACCGCTTCGATAATTGCATCACGGTCTGCAATATGGAAAATTTCGATCCCATGGGCATTCACACCGGCGAAAGCATCGTGGTCGCGCCCAGCCAAACGTTGAGTAATGCGGAATATCATAAACTGCGCGAAATCGCCATTCGCACGATTCGCCATCTCGGCATCGTGGGGGAATGCAACATTCAATATGCCCTCGATCCGCATTCCGAGGATTATCGTGTCATCGAAGTCAATGCGCGCTTGTCGCGCAGCTCGGCGCTCGCCTCCAAGGCCACGGGTTATCCGCTGGCGTTCGTGGCCGCGAAGCTTGCGCTCGGTTACAGCCTGGTCGATCTCAAGAATTCCATCACGCAAACCACCATGGCCTGCTTCGAGCCGGCGCTGGATTACGTTGTGGTGAAGATTCCGCGCTGGGATTTGAAAAAATTCCGCAAAGTGTCCAAGCGCATCGGCTCGGGCATGAAATCCGTGGGCGAAGTCATGGCGATCGGCCGGTGCTTTGAGGAAGCCCTGCAAAAAGCGCTGCGCATGCTCGACATCGGCGTGCACGGCTTGATCGGCAACGATCATCTTACGTTCGGAGATCTTGAGGAGGAACTGAGCCATCCCACGGATGAACGCGTTTTTGCCATTCCTCTGGCGCTAGCCCGCGGCTACACGGTCGAACGCATCCATGAATTGACGCATATCGACAAATGGTTTCTTTACAAGATCAAGAATGTTTTGGAGGTGGCCGAACATCTTAAAATTTATGCCGGCGGCATTTGCCCGCGCGGCGCGCTGGAAAAAGCCAAGAAAACCGGCTTTTCCGACGGCCAAATCGCCAAAATCCTCGACGCCGGCGAGGCCGAGGTGCGCGGCATGCGCAAGAATTACGGCCTCTCGCCCATCATCAAACAAATCGATACGCTGGCCGCGGAGTATCCGGCGCAGACGAATTTTCTTTATCTCACCTACAACGGCAGCGTGAGCGATGTGGCCGCGAGCGGCAAACATGCGGTGATCGTGCTCGGCTCGGGCGTGTATCGCATCGGCAGCTCGGTGGAATTCGACTGGTGTTGCGTCAATACCGTGATGACGTTGAAGCAGCTCGGCTACCGCACGATCATGATCAACTATAATCCCGAAACGGTGAGCACGGATTATGACGAATGTGATCGCCTGTATTTTGATGAATTGAGCTTCGAGACGATTTACGAAATTTATGAAAAAGAACAAGCGCTCGGCGTGATTATCGCAATGGGCGGGCAGACGCCCAACAATCTCGCGCTCAAATTTCAACAGGCCGGCATCAATGTACTCGGCACCTCGCCGCAACAAATCGACATGGCGGAGGATCGCCACAAGTTTTCCAAGCTGCTGGACGAGTTGGGCATCGACCAGCCGGAATGGCGCGAGCTGAACTCGCTCGCCGAGGCTAAAGCATTTGCAGCAAAGGCCCAATATCCCGTCGTGGTGCGGCCGTCATACGTGTTAAGCGGTTCGGCCATGGCCGTGGCCTCCAATGATACCGAACTGGAAAAATTTCTCACCAAAGCCACGACGGTTTCGCGCGAGCATCCCATCGTGTTGAGCAAGTATATCGAAAACGCCAAGGAAATAGAGATCGACGCGGTGGCCGCCGAGGGCGAGTTGATTGTGTTTGCCATTTCCGAACATATCGAGTATGCCGGCGTGCACTCCGGCGATGCCACGCTGGTGCTGCCGCCGCAATTCACATACATTGAAACGATTCGCCGCATTCGCACGATTGCGCGTAAAATCGCGGCAGCGCTGAAGATCACCGGCCCCTTTAACATTCAATTCGTCGCGCGCGCCAATGAAGTGAAGGTGATCGAGTGCAACCTGCGCGCCTCGCGCAGCTTTCCGTTCGTTTCGAAAGTGTATCGTCTGAATTTCATCGCTCTTGCCACACGCGCGATCATGGGCGAACGCATCGATAAAGTCGACAAGTCGTTTCTCGATATGGAATATGTCGGCGTGAAAGCGCCGCAATTTTCATTCACTCGCCTGATCGGCGCCGATCCCACCCTCGGCGTCGAAATGAGCTCGACCGGCGAAGTTGGCTGTCTCGGCGACGATTTTGACGAGGCATTTTTGAAAGCGTTGCTCTCCGTCGGCAACCGCTTGCCGGTGAAGAATGTGTTGTTGTCAACCGGTCCGATTGAGCAAAAAGCGGAATTCGTGCCCGCGGCGCGTGCGCTGTACGAGCACGGCATCAAGCTGTATGCCACCGCCGGCACCGCCGAATTCATGCGCCAAGCCGGCATCGAAACCGAAATGCTGCACTGGCCGCTGGAGAAAGTCAGCCCCAATGTGCTCGAATATCTCGCCGAGCGCAAAATCGATCTGGTGATCAACATTCCCAAAAATTTTCAAGAAGAGGAATTGACCAACGATTACATTATTCGCCGGAAGGCGGTGGATTTTGCCATTCCTCTGATTACTGAGGTGCAGCTTGCCAAGCGTTTCGCGCATGCCGTAACGCACAAGCGTTTGGAGGATTTGCACATCAAGAGTTGGGACGAATACGGCAAGTAGAGTCCAGGAGCCCATAAGCAAGGAAATCAAGATGAAATCACTTGCGGTGATCGTTGACCGGCAATTGGGGAACTGACGTGTTTGCAACGCAAGCCAATCTTTTTTCGAATGCCATCGAGCATAAAGAGCGCGCCTTAACCCGGCTTGAAGCTTTTGAATTTGACCAGGCCTGGGACAGCCTCGAAGTGGCCAGAGAAATCGATCCCTATCTCGCGGATCTCGATGTTCTGGCCGCAATTTGTCAGTTCGCGCGTTACGCCGGTGCGCACGCCAAAATGCCCGCCACAAAAGTCTCTGAACTTTGGCATCTTACCAACGAGGCCCATCATGCGGGCAGCTTGCCGGCCGCAACCGCCATGCAGGTGCGCCAATTGCTGGCGCGGCGGCTGCTAGGGGGACGTTTCACCGAGGCTCTTTTTGTCAGTGCAACCGAAAAGATTTTGCATCGCGGCGTGTGTCATCTGGTTCTGGCGCAATGGCAAGAGGCGCACCGCGATTTGCTTGATCTAGTGACGACGCATCCCGACTTGGCGCGTCCCGTGCATTGGGGGTATCTCGGCGACGCGGCCTACGCGCTCAAGCGCTGGAAAGATGCCGATCTCGCTTACATACGCCTGCTCTTCACGCATGCGCACGAAGCGGATTTGTTGTCTTTGCAACACGTGAATTTGCGCCAGATTTTACGCCGCCTCTCGCTCGAAAACGATGATGAGGTCACGGTGAAAGGCTTGTGGCCGTTTTATACCTGGCGGGATAATGTCATCGAGATTCCCGCCGGCAACACGTTTCTGCTCGCCCTTGCCAAACGCAGCCGCTCAATGCTCGGCGGCAAGCTCATGCTCGAACGCAAAGACGCGCTGCAACAATTCATGCTTTGCCTTTACATTGATCAATCACAACTGCAAGGCGAAGTCGCCTTCGATGTGCGCGCGGAAATGCAGGGTTTGGAGCCGGAATTATTCGTGGAATACTTGGCCGAGGTGGAGCGCCGCCGGCGCGCCGGCCAGCGGTGAGGGTTACTGCGCCGTGAAAGAAGGCCGAGATATGCCTTGCGTTAAACGCCGGCGCGCTGTTACGCTGAATTGGATGAGTATCTTGTCATCCGGATGAGTTTGATGGAGGAAGGCCTTCTGATTGCAAAAAAGCTTAAAAATCTGGCATAGGAACCGAGCCATGTTGGTTTTGAGGAAACCCAAATACGCTTGGAATATTTTGCGCGAAGCCGCCCGCCGGTTTGACCGGGACTACGGCCCCTTCCTCGCCTCCGGGCTGGCGTTCGATTTGATGCTGTGCATCCTGCCGTTTCTGCTCATCTTGATTTCGATTTCCGGCTATTTGCTCGAATCCTCCGAGCAGACGCATCAGGATATTCTCGCGTTTCTCGAGCGCGCGCTGCCCATCACGCTCACTGAGCTGCAAAGCGGCTTGCAGCAATTCATCAAAGACCGCAAGATCATCGGCGCGGTCGGCTTGATCTCACTGCTGCTGGCGGCCTCGCGCGTGTTTGGCGGCATTCGCGCGGTGCTCGAAATCACCTTTCGCCGCAAGCTGAAATTCAATCTCATTACCGGCAAGCTGTTCGATATCGGCATGGTGGTGCTGGCCGGCCTGCTGCTGTTTCTCTCGCTCGGCATCTCGTATGTCATCACGGATTTGCAAAATTGGCTGGCCGAATGGCTCGCCGCGCACAGCTATGATTTTCGAAAACTCAACAGCTTCATTGCCATGGCCCTGGCCTTTTCCGCTTCCTCGGCGATGTTTTTTCTCATGTATCGACTGCCGCTCGAACAGCAAATTCCGACGCGCATCATCCTGACGCTGGCCCTGCTGGTGGCGTTGTTTTGGGAAATCGCCAAATGGCTGTTTGGGCTTTATCTCGCCAATCTCGGCAAGTTCGATGTGATTTATGGATCGTTTGGCGTGCTGGTAGTGTTGGTGCTGTGGATTTATTACACCGCCATCATTTTCGTGGCCGGGGCTGAAATCGGCAGCGCCTGGCAGGATTTTCGTGAAACGCCGGCAGCCAACGGAAAAGAAGCTGTCATCTCGCGCCCTCCCACGCTGCGCGAAGAACCCGGCGAGATTAACAAAAAAGCGTGATCGCGTCCGCTTTTCTTAATCAAAAGACGACGATGGATTTTAGGCAAACTGAGGATGCAATCTCGCAACGCAGAAGTAAAAAAGCGTAACCACGAATGAGCGCGAATTAACGCGAAAAAAAACATTAACATTTATTTGCGGTTTAGCTCGACAGTGTCACATTCCAAAAATTACCGCAGTGGCGCGGAGATCGCAGAGTAAGATTTATTAAAATTCCCAGCGAACTCTGCCTCTCAGCGGTGAATCTGACATAGTATTGTTTTAACCGGCTCCACCGCTTTTCAGGCAGGCTGAAAAGCGAAGCTGTTCGAGCAGCTTTAAACTCCGCTCGCAAAAGCGGAAACCCTGCAAAAACAAGAAAAGCCTTTTGTGAAATTTCAATTTTGTCGGCGTAAAGCTTTCAGAGTTTTATTTCACGTGTAAAAAACGAATCGCATAAGTTTCAAAACGACATGGCCACTTTTCGCTGGTTCACGCTGCGCCTGTTCTGGAGCGCGCTGCTGCTGCCACCCATTGCTTTTTTCCTGCTCTGGATTTTGCACGAAATTTTTTTCAAAGATATCTATTTCCCCGATGTTTTTCTGGTAATCGTGACGGCGTTGCTGCTCTTCCCTCTCGTCAGTTTTGCGCTCACCAGTTTGGGCCGCCGCCGCTTTGATTTTTTACAGGAGCGCGGCAAAAGCTTGCTGCTCACCGAGAGCGACGACGTGGTTCGTGAAATGTTGCCCCTGCTGCGCCGCCTGTTTGACAGCGGTTTGTTGGCCCCGCGTGACCAGGAAAAATGCCAGCAGGCGCTGCGCCGCAGCTATTTTCCGTTTTACGCCGAGCATCTCGACCACGCGGATGCGCGCGAGCAACTGCTGGCGGCGTTGCGTGAGGGCGTGCGGGCGGAAGAAGCCTATTATGCGCTCAAATCCTACGTGTTGAGCCAGCCACAACTCACTCTCGGCCTCGCCGGAATTGCCGAAGAGTTGCTCGATTACAAACCCGGGGATCAGGCCCTGGCCAATTTTTTTGTGCGCCACTTTTTGGAAAACCGCAGCACGCATTATCGCGCCGAATACTTTTATGCCAATCATCTTCGCCACGACGGCGGCTTGAGCGAGGCGATTCTCGATCTTTGTGTGGAAAAAATTCTGGGCCGCGACCGCAAAGACGATTTTGCCGCCTGGTGTTGTGTGCGCGCCTTTCAATCAAAATGGGGGGCAGACCCGCGCGTGCGCCGCGCCCTTTTTCATTTTGAGGAAGACTACCGCCTGGCGCAGCGCGATGATGATTTGTCGCGGGCGGTGGCCGCGTGCGTCCGCCTGTTGCCGCCGGAGGAAATCGCGCGCTGGCGCACAGAAGGCAGGCCCGCTCCGCAGGCCACGTTCAAACAGCAGGCGCAAAAATGGTATGTGATTGCGTATGAATGGATGTTGCAAGCGCTCACCATGCTGCGCCGGCATCGTGCACCGGCGTTGGCCGCAGCCGGCGTTTTGACGCTGCTGCTGCTTTACCTTAACTGGCCTTCCAGCCCACAAGAGGAAACGTCTGCGCCGCAGCCCGTCGTGTCAGAGCCGCAACACTATTTTTCCCTGCAAGTCAGTTCGGTCCGCGAACGTTTGCGCGCGAATCGCATAGTGCAGAACTTGAAATCATCGGGATTGGACGTTCGCTTGATCGAGCCGCAAACGCCGGCGGGCTGGTTTGCCATTCGCGTGGGGCGCTATCCTTCACAGGAAAAAGCGCAGGCCGCGGGCGACAGCCTGAAAACAGCGGGCATCATTCAGGAGTTTTTGGTGAGAAGCGAGGAGCGGCAGTAAAACTCGATGTGATCAAAAATAAAAGGGAGGCCGAGAATAAAACTCAGTCTCCCTTTTGTTTTTCGTCAATCACGAAAACGCAACCTCATTCGTTGCTTTGGCGCAGCAGCAGCAGCCGGACGAGATTGAGCACGGCCACCGCGGCAGCGGCAACGTAGGTCAGGGCGGCGGCGGTCAGAACCTTCTTGGCCATGGCGATTTCATCCGCGGCAAGATAGCCGCCGTTTTGCAGTTGCACCAGCGCGCGCCGGCTCGCATCGAACTCCACCGGCAATGTCACGAGCTGAAACAACACCGCGCCGGCGAAGAGCACGATGCCAATATTGAGCAGGAACGGCAGGCCCATAAACAACCCGGCAATGGCCAGCGGCATTGCAAGCATCGAGCCGATATTGGCCACCGGGAACAACGTCGTGCGGAAGCCCAGCGGGGCATAAGCCGTCTTGTGCTGAATCGCGTGCCCGACTTCGTGCGCCGCCACGCTCAAGGCGGCAATCGAATCGCCATCGTAATTATGCTCGGAGAGGCGGACTTCTTTCTTGGTGGGATCATAATAGTCTGACAGCATGCCTTCCGAACGTCCGATACTCACGCCGCCCACGCCGTTACGATTGAGCAATGAGGCTGCCACCTCCGCGCCGCTGCGGCCATAGCGCGAGCGCACCTGGCTGAATTTGTTGTACGTGCTCTTGACCTTCCATTGCGCCCACAAGGCGAACAGCATGGCCGGCACCAACAAAATCAGATCCATCGTTGAAAACATGAATGGCATGGTCATCCTCCAGTCAAGAATTTAAATTAAAGTTTATTTCTGTTGTGAGTTGCCTCTGATGAGGGTTGTGATTGTTGCAAGGCTTACTCACGCCCAAGTTTGCGCTTGAAGTCGCCCCAGATTTTTTCCGCCTGTTTGGGAAAGATCAGCCAAAACGCTGCTCCCAAAAACAAAAGTCCGGGAATGACCGGCAGGAAAAGGCCGAGAATGCCCAGCAAAAGAAAAACGGCGGCGGTGCTGTATTTGCGCTTGCGCCACTGCGCGATTTTTTCATCCAGCCGCGTGCGCGAGGAGGATTTTTCGTTGTCTGTGGTTTGGCTGTTATCGGGCGACAGGTTCAATAGTTTGGCATTCATACGGGTTAATGCAAATTTTTTAACATGATCAAGCGATTGCCGTTGATGCGATCCGGATGATATTCCAAATGATCGACAGAACGGCGGATAATATGCATGCCGAAACCGCCGGTGCGGCGTTTGGCAACGGCATCCTGTACGTCATAATCGGTTTGCGGTTTCATCTGAAAGCTCAATCCCGTGTCACGTATGACGATGAGGAAGCGCTCAGAGTTGTATTGCACCGTGAGATCGATCCAATTTTCGGGGTTGGAATGATAGGCATGTTCGATTACATTCAAACAGGCTTCATAAACTGCGATGCGAATTTTGCCGATTTCACGCGCGTTCATGCCCGCCAGTTTGGCGTGTTCGATGACAAAATCACACAACTGGTAAAGTTTGGAAACGCTGCTCTCCACACGAAGCGTGAACGCTTGCGCCTCGGCCAGATTCATCGCGGCCAGATCTCCGAGATTTTTGACATCGGTTGCCGGGTACAAATCATTGTCAAGGTCGAGCAATAACGGCGGCTCCGCGATTTCAGCAAGGGGATTGGCGCCCGCTTCCTCGTGCGCGACCGCCGGAATGGCCGCCGCAATCGCGACGGGAAGCGCGGCCGTGTCAGGCGGATCGACCAGATAACTCCAGGCGGTGAACGCTTTGAATTTGTTCTTGGCTGTGTCAGAAATTTTTTCGAGCTTAAGCTCGCCATTGCGCAGGCGCGCGCGCTGGGCCGCGGCGACCAACAATGCAATCAACTTGACGGAGGGAAACGGGATATTTTCCATGTCGATGACATAATGCGCCTTATCCTGGCTCAACGTCATCTCCAGATACGTGCTCAAGCGCGCCACCAGATCCGGCATCGGTGCGTTGCTTTCAAAGCGAATTTTGATGACGAACGGCGGGCCTTCCACCGTTTCGACAAAGAAAAGTTGCTTCTTCATAACAATCGATCATGCGTTCATAAGATCAACACGATTTATCAGGCCTGGAAGTGTTTAGCGTTACAGGCGGCATTCGTGGATGCGTCTTACTATACCGTCAACCTGCGTCAAATGATCATTTTTTGCGTCGCAAAATTTGTTTGCCGGCATGCACAAAAGCAATTTTTGCCCGCAAAATTCCCGATGTCGGTCGAAAGTTAGGGAAATGCGCCTGGAGAAGCAAGCAAAAGTTCGGCGGTGAAAGCCGAATCTTGCGCTTTGCCAGATTCTGGCGCAGGTTATTACAAAAAAAACTCAGCCAAAACTCAGGAAGCCCCGATGCCTCGCAACAAAGCTTTGCTCATTTTCGATCTCGATGGAACGTTGGTGGATACACGCCTTGATCTTGCCACGGCTGTTAACCATGCCTTACAACAACTGGGACGGGCGCCGCTTCCTCTTTCCGTTCTCACCGGCTTTGTCGGCGACGGCGCACGCACGCTGGTGGCGCGTGCATTGGACAATTTCGCAGCACATGAACTGGAAAGCGCGCTGCATTTTTTTCGGGCCTATTATGCCGAACATCTCGTCGATCACTCCCGCTTGTATGACGGCGTGCTGGAAACGTTGCAATATTTTCGTCATAAAAAAAAGGCCTTGCTCTCCAATAAACCGCAGGAATTCACCGAACCTTTGCTCGCGCGCCTCGGCCTGACCCCATTTTTTGATGTGATTGTGGGCGCGCGGCCGGATCTCAAGCTCAAACCGGATCCTCAACCGATTCATTACATTTTGGAGCAGCTTGGCATTCCCGCAGCCAACGCCATGATCATAGGCGATGGCGAAAATGACGTGCTGGCGGGAAAAGCCGCAGGCATCACCACGTGCGCCGTCACGTACGGCATTCGCCCTCCCGAAAAATTATTGCCTTTGCAACCCGATTTCGTCGTGCACACGTTCTCCGATTTGAAAGCTTTGGTGCAATAAGACGGCAGTTTCGCGTGCGATATGGGCGATTAGCTTTTCAAAGTTAGAATACAATTCCGCAAACGTTTCGCCACTGAAATGAAACCCCACTGAAAAGGCTTTTTCTTTCTGTGGCAGTTCAACTTCTGTGGGAAAAATTTGGCCAAAAACCGCAAAGACGTTTACAATTTAATTAATAGGCTACGCCAGGTTTCAGACAAGCTGAAATCTGAAGCCCGGCGGGCAGCGATTCGAAAATAGGTTTTTCCAAAGGGAAGAAAAACCCAACGGAAGTAAAAAACTGGAACCGTTGGGGTCTTTAATCCCCTGGAGAAAATAGGTTAGAACTTTATTCTGTGTTTGAAAAGCTAATCGCATAACCCAACCGATCATGCCAAATCCGATGGGTTCTTCATCAGTTGGAGATTGTCTTTTGGGTTGCAACTCACTTGGGCAACTTTGGTTGATTTGGTTGGTCTTTAGTGATTGCAATTTCAACACTGATTTTTTACCATCCCCGGCGCCCGGCCTTCAATCCCTAATCCCCAATCTGCATTCCCAAGAATCTCTTTGCTTCTTTACTGCTGCGCGTGTAGATTCCGCCCCAATTTCCATGTGATCGCTGCTGCCCGCGTCTGATATGCACAAAACAATCTTGGAGAGACTGCATGGCCGCCCCGGCTTCGGATGTGCCTCCGCAAAGTCAAGCAACAACCGTGGCCTTGCCCACGCCCTTGTTTGCCGGACAAGCGTTGCTCAAGCATTCGCTGCGCTGGAGCAGCCTGCTGTGCCTGGTTTATGTCACGGTTTGTTCCGGCCCGTTCGGCCTGGAGGAGTTTGTGCAGAGCACCGGCCCGGGCATGGCTTTTCTCCTGCTGCTCATCACACCGATTTTTTGGGGATTGCCGTTGCTGTTCATGTCGGCAGAATTGTCCAGCGCATTGCCGCTCGAGGGCGGACTATACCGCTGGGTCAAAACTGCGTTCGGTGATTTTTGGGGATTTCAAGCCGGCTGGTGGTGGTGGCTCAGCTCGTTTTTAGATTGCGCAATTTACGCGGTGCTGGTGGCGGATTATTTCGAGTACTTCTACCCCAACATGAACGATTTCGCGCATTGGGGCATCGCACTCGCTGTGATTTGGTTCTTCACGTTTCTGAATGCACGCGGCATCGAAGTCATTGGCGCCAGCTCGACGATTTTCGTCGTGTTGATGTTGGCTCCGTTTGTAATCATGGTTTTTCTCGGCGTCCCGCAAATCTCACACAATCCTTTTACACCACTGCTGCCTGCCGGCGGAAATTTTATGGCAACGTTAAGCTCCGGCCTGCTGATGAGCATCTGGTTCATCAGCGGATTCGAGGCGCTTGCCTCGGCCTCCGAGGAAATACAAAATTCCGAACGTGTCTTGCCGCGCGCGCTGCGCGTCATCTTTCCCATGATTCTGCTGAGTTACGGCTTGCCGATTCTGGTAAGCCTGGCGGTGGATGCAAATTGGCAAAACTGGGAGTCCGGGCATTTTGCCAAAATCGCGGAAACGCTGGGCGGGCCGCTGTTGGGAGGATGGGTGTCGCTCGCCGGCGTGATTGCGAACATGGCGCTGTTCGGCACGTGGCTGCTGTCTTATTCGCGCATTCCGTTTGCCATGGCGCATGACGGTTATTTGCCGAAAGCCATTGCGCGCATCTCGCCACGTTACGGCACGCCGGTATTTGCCATCGTGTTCAGCTCCGTCATTTACAGCCTGGTTTCCTGGTTTGATTTTAAAAGCCTGGTGGAGATGGATATCTGGGTGATTTTGCCGGGAATGTTTTTGGAATTTCTGGCGCTGGCAAAGCTGCGGCGCAGTCACCCGCATTTGACGCGCCATTTTCGCGTGCCCGGCGGCAAGTGGGGACTCGCTTTCACCGTCGTGTCACCGATTGCCATCGGTTTGTTCGCCATGTTCGGCGGCGGCGCAGAATATCTCTTGCCCGGCGCGCTTGCGCTTGCCAGCGGACCGGTCGCATTTTGGATTTGCAAACGGTTTGTAAAAATGAGAGGGAATTAACCGCCCGGGCGATTGACAGTTGAATATCGAAACACTGCCGGCGTGTTCGGCTCTGTTTAACAATCGCCCGGGCGGTTCTTACTGCTCAGGGCACAATCGCAATAATCCGCAACGGCCCGCCGCTGCCGCCCTGGATTTTCATCGGCAAGGCAATGACATTCGCGCCGGTTGCCGGCAATTGCTCAAGGTTGGCAACATTTTCAAACGCCGGAATATTCGCTGTAAACAGGGTCACGTGGCTCTCAAACAAAGTCGATTGGCCATAATCAATACTCGGCGTGTCAATGCCAATGGCATTGATCCGCCGATTGCCCACCAGCCAGGCGGCCGCTTCCGGATGCAAGCCGGGAAAATGCAGCTTGGGAACAGCCTCCGGCCCGGTCTCGGTGGTGCCAAGGTATTTTTCGCGATCCGGCCAAAACTTGCCGGAACCGGTGCGCAGCAGCACGATGGCTTGGTCGGGAATCCTGCCATGCGTTTTTTCCCACGCTTCAAAATCCGAAACCTGCACTTGATAATCGCGATTCTCCAGAGCGGCGGCGGAAACGTCGATCACAATCGCCGCGCCGAGCAATTGTTCGAGCGGAATTTGATCCGCGGTGTGCTTGCCTTCCGCAAAGTGAATCGGCGAGTCGAGATGCGTGCCGCCATGCTCGGCTGCCGCGAAATTGTTGGCCGCATAATAATAACCGCCGGGCGTTACCCCCTCCGCGACTTTTTCGAAGGTGAATGATTTTGCCGTGGGCCAATAGATGGTTTCGGCGGAAAAAGCATGGGTTAAATCGACAAGCTTACCATTCGGAAACGGCTGGGGTTGCGGTTCGGGTGCGCAGCTTGCCAAGAAGATGCCGCACCAAACACCTGCCAAAATTAAATCGCGTCGCATGGGTTGCTCCTGGACGATTAGCACGAATGATTGATTTGCCTAATTCTGTGACACATTGAACTCTGAAGTTCTTCGAGCAAAATCAAAAGCCTCGCCCACCGAAGTAAAACTCCCGCAGAAAAAAACAAAAGCTTTTCAGAGGGATTTCATTTCGGTGGGCGAAACATTCTCAAACTTTGGTCTTTCTAATCGCACAACACTTGCGCCAACTGCCCAACGCCAGTCACGGCCAAATCCGGCGAGTGGTTTTCCTGCGCGTTGCCGGCATATTCCGGACGATGAATCCAGGCGGCGGCCATACCCATGGCTTTCGCGCCGGCAACGTCCGTGCGTTGAATGTCGCCAATGTGCAGGCATTGACTCGCCTCGACGCCGATTCCGGCCAGCGCGCGTTTGAACATTTCAGGATGCGGCTTGGTGTGTCCGACTTCGCCGGAAAAGACCAGCGTACGAAAATACTTTAACAGATCATAATGTTCGAGAATCCGGCGCAGCACGCGGCCCGGCGTCCAGGCCGTGTCGGAAATCAGGGCCAGCGGATATTTTTGCGCGAGTCGCTGCACGCCTTCCTGCACACCCTCGAGTAGCGGCGGCGGGGTCTTGAGATTTTCGAAAAAATCGATCACCCGCGCCCGACTCTCTGCCGGCAGCTCGACTTGCAAGAATTTCAGCATGGCGTTCACGCCGTCCTCGGCGTCAAACGCAATTTGCTGAAACCAGAGTTGATCGAAATATTCCCACGCATGCTTGTAGGCGGCTTTGATCTCTTCTGCAGTTTTAGCAATGCCGTGTTGGCGCAATTCTTCCCAAAAAAAATTTTGCCGCTGCTCGCTGAACACTATAGTATCGATGGGCGCCGGGTGATCGGCTAGAATTGTGCCCCAGAGATCAAGCGTGAGGCCGCGCAAGTTATGCCGCAACGTCTGCAAGCGGTGCCGCGCCTGCGGCGTGAGCTTGTGCCATAGTTCGGCAGAGGAAGTGGTGTGATTGAAATTGTAGAGTTCGATGGTCATGAAGGGTGTAAGGATGGAATCTTTGCGAAAAAAAACGCGCGCGGATTCTATAAGCGCATTTTGAATAACAGGTTTTGAAAGATAACGAAGGTAAAATTGGCGGGATAAAGGGCAGCGAAGAAAACGGTGATGTCAAGCAAAGCCACAAGAGCTTTTTCCGGCAGCCTCTTACTCATATGCTTCCCGGCGAATATCAAGGCCATCAAAGCGGCCGATTAGTTGAAAAAAATTCACGACACGTCAAAAGATAGTCTTATTCCCTCCCACGCGCAAGGGAAAAATCGGCACGTTTTTTTGGGGTAACTTTGCGTATTTTGGCATTTGCGGCGCGCACCATGCCCCAG
Source organism: uncultured Cytophagia bacterium (assembly GCA_964457925.1). Classification (GTDB taxonomy): domain Bacteria; phylum Zhuqueibacterota; class Zhuqueibacteria; order Zhuqueibacterales; family Zhuqueibacteraceae; genus Coneutiohabitans. The sequence continues at coordinate 11,536 of CAYWGH010000026.1, read as the reverse complement.
CCCAAGTCGTGTTGTTTGCAGCGCGCCGCTTGTTTGCCGGTCAAAATTTCGAACAGCATCACCGGTCTAATTGCGATTTGGTCGAGGAAGACAAGTTTGTACATTGCTTATGCAGAGCACTTGCCCAACTTTTGAAAAGATTGCCAGCCCAATCCCATCCTTACTTCACCGTGTGCGCATATTTTGTACCCGCAATTCTGGCTTCACCGTTACTTGCTGCGGCGGCAAGCCGGGATGCTTCATCAATACCAGCATGCGTTTGACCGCTTGATAACCAATTTCTGCCAGGGGCTGCCGCACGATCATCACGCCGCTATGTTCGGCCAGCTCGCTGTCATTGAAAGCCACGATCGCCGCCTCCTGTGGCAGGCGCAAACCCGCCTCTTGCACAGCGCTAATCGCGCCGCGCACCAACGCATCACATGTGACAAACAGCGCCAGCGGCGTGCTTGCCCGGCCCTCTTGAACTTGTTGCGTCAAAAACGTTTTCATGGCGGCATAGCCGGACTGCCAGGCGGACGCAGCGGCATTTTTTCCGAGCGCGTCGCTTCGAATTATGGTTTGCGCGGACGCGGCGATCCCGGCTTTCTGCAAGGCATTTTGGCAATCCTGCAAACGCGCTTGCGCCCGCATGTTTTCATAATGCCCGGCGAGCAGGGCGAACCGGCGATAACCGAGGCGCAACAATTCTTGCGTTGCCAGCGCTGCGCCGTATTGATTGTCAACGGTAATCGCATCAAATTGGTGATGCTGGCTGTCTACCAGGACTAGCGGCAGGCGCCGGCGTTTGCAATCTACCGCCAACGCGCCGGAAAGCGGTATGGAAACGAGCAGCACGCCGTCGACGCGGCGTTGCTGCAACGCGCGCCGTAAAAACGTATCCTTTTTATTTTGATCGTCGATGCCGTAGAGCACCAGATCAAAATTGTGCTGCTCCAGGCCGCGTTGAATGCCGCGCAACACCTCCGCGTGCAAGCCGCCGTTGAACAGCGGCCCCACCACGCCCACAGCGTTGGTTTTGCGCCGCGCCAGGCCGCGCGCCAGGGCATGCGGCTGATAATCCAGTTCGTTGATCACTTGCAAAACGCGCGCGCGTGTGGTCACCGCGGTCAGCGGGCTGTCATTCAAGACGCGCGACACCGTGCCGATGCTCACACCTGATTTTCTCGCGACTTCGTAGATGGTTGCAGCCATAAGTTGTCCTCACACAAATTTAGGATGATCAAGAACACGTTGTTTGCGATGGGAATGCCGGGCGCGCTGTCGAGCGTTGTCCAAAATTGACTCTGTCCCTGAGTCGCTAAAACAGCCCTCCGGCTTGTCGCAGCCTGAGCTTGCCGAAAGCTGCGATGGGAAATCACAGCCGCGCAACAGCGCCCCGCACCCGGCGGGGCGGGAGGAGTCCGCGCCGTTTTCAATCAATCCGCAAGTCGATTTCCCAACATTGCCGCAATCAAAGCAAAAAATTCCACGCGGCGATCATCGGTGAACGTTTGCAAGTGCTCGCTTTGGCCGGCATCGAGAAATTGCTCAGCATTCGCCAGAAGCGTGGCGCCGAGATAGGCTTGGTAGCGCAGTCTCGGATTGCTGCCCTCGAACGACAGGCGCTGCAATTCGCCGATGAGTTTGGAATAATTCTCCTGCGGCGCCTTGAGGCGCAGGATGGTCGTATGAAAAATAGCGGATTCAACCACGCCGTCGACTTCGGCGCGAAGGCAGTTGCTATAATTGCGCAGGATTGTGGATAACTTTCTCGATTCCTTTGCCGAACGCGTTTCACCGCGTTGCAGCGCCTGGCTGTGCAAAGGAAAAAGTCCGAGAAGTATGATTGCCGCAAAAACAAACCACCAATTGAATTTTTTCACCTCTTACTCCTGTAGCTGGTCCATGTTGCCGGTTGATTTAATGCAAAGATAAATCAGAAATATTAAGTCAAAATTAACTCGACTATATCACATTCCAAAAATCACCGCCGTGGCGCGGAGATCGCCGAGTAAGATTTATTGGAATTCCCACCGAACGCTGCCTCTCAGCGGTGCATCTGGCATAGTCAAGTTAATCCATCAACAATTGGTTTAGCTTTGATGTTGAGTTTGTGTAGCATCGAATATTGTTTTGCATGATAAATGAGATTATTTAATTGGACGATTTCTTTGGCAAATGATTTGCCAAACCTCAAGAACAAATTCAAATTCATTAAAAACATCGCATAGCATTTAGAAAATATCTGTTAAAAATTTCGGGAGGGGTGCCACGAAAAGTATCGCCAGGCGGCTTGTCGCTGGATTAAATTTTTTAAAATTAATTGAAATCGGTAGAAAGGCAGTTGCGTAGGATGGGCAATTTTGTGGCACCCGTTCCAGTATACTCGGGTGACTGTCGCATCAAAAATCGAATTTCTGAAGATCGGCGGCTAAAAAATGGAGAGAACACAATTCGGAGAGACACTCATCACTTACGTTCTTCGCGGCGCAGGCGATTATTCAGAGCGCGCCGTGATAATCCCAGCAAACTTGCGGCAATGGTTTGATTGCCGCCCGCGCGCCGCAGCGCTTCTTGAATCAACAACTGTTCCGCTTCTGTCAACGTCGGGAGACGCTCGGAAAACCTCAAGACATTCGGGGCTTCGCTTTCCGCCGGCGCTAGCGCTGCGCCCGGCAAACTTCCCTGCCCGCCAGGTTGAGAGATTTTCTCGCGAAAGGAATTCATGGCCAGCACGCCCGCGGTATGCCGGCTCACCGCATCGAAGATCATGCCTTCCAATTCGCGCACATTGCCGGGAAAAGGATACGTGCGCAGCAGCGCGGCCAGCTCGCGCGGCGCAGTCGGCTTCTTTTTGTTGAGCACACGCGCGGCCTTTTCCAAATAGCTTTCAATCAAAAACGGAAGATCGTCCAGGCGTTGGCGCAGCGGCGGAATGTGAATATGATGCGCTTGCAAGCGATAGTAGAGATCTTTGCGGAAGCCTCCGGCATTCAGCTTTGCAGCCAAATCGTGATGCGTTGCCGCCACGATGCGCGCCTCCGACATTTTGGGCATATCCGAGCCTAACGGATAATACCGGCCCTCCTGCAGCAGCCGCAACAGCTTCACTTGCGATTCCGCGCTCAAATCGCCGATTTCATCCAGGAACAATGTTCCGCCCGCGGCCTGCTCAATCAAGCCGCGGCGCAGTTTTTCCGCGCCGGTGAATGCGCCGCGCAGATGCCCGAACAAGGTATCGGAGAATAACGCATCCTCCACGCCCGCGACATTGACGGCAACGAATTCGCCCGGCCGGCCGCTCACGCGATGAATGGCATTCGCCACCAGTTCCTTGCCCACTCCGGTTTCGCCGGTGATAAGCACGGGCAACGGCGTGGCGGCAATTGCTTCGATGTATTTAAAAATGCGCCGCATGGCGGCATGCTGCGTGATGATTTCGGCAAACGCCTCGGGATGCTGCAAGTGATCGTCGGACAACAGCGTTTTTTTTAGCAAATCATTTTCATTTTTGATCTCCTGCATGTGCAGGGCATGCCGGATGGCGGTCACCAATCGCGCATCATCCACCGGCTTGACGATGTACTCGAACGCGCCTGCTTTCATGCACTCCACCGCGCTTTCCACCTCATTTACCGCGGTCAACACAATGACGGGCGTTTCCGGATAGGCTTCAATGAGCTGCGGCAACAGCTCTTTTCCCGAGAGATGGGGCATGTACAAATCCAGCAAAACCACGGAATGTTTTTGCTGCGCCAACAACGCCAGCGCCTGGCGGCTGTCCTGGCATTTGCTCACAGCCGTAATGCCGCCCGCATGCAGCGTAATTTCCATGCTGAATAAGAACCGCTCTTCGTCATCAATGAGCAGTACGGGATACTCGGGATAGGTGGTGGGGGGCATTTGCTTAAGAGATTTTCATTTTCCTCATTAATTTCAAGCAGGCCACAACGCGCTCAAAGGCAAAATAAAATTGTGTGGGCGCGACTGTTTTTATGACAGAGCCTTTGCAACAGCGCGAAAGGCTCCTGAACTCGACGCAGCGATACTCGCCGCGGGCAGCGTCACCGTTGCCGTTGTGCCCTTTTCTACTTGCGATTTGAAACTCAGATCGCCGCCATGATCCGCAATGATTTTGTACGAAATCGAAAGGCCCAAGCCGGTGCCGCCCAGCTCGCGTTTGGTGGTGAAAAACGGATCAAAAATGCGCTTCAAATCCGTCTCCGGAATGCCGATGCCCTCGTCGATGACGCGCACGACGAGGCGGTTGTGCTCAGCCTCATGCCAGGTTTCAAGGCGCAAGCCCGCGTCGCGGCGCCGCAGCGCCTGGCAAGAATTGGTGAGCAGATTGATCAACACTTGTTCAAGCTGCTGCGCATTGCCCATGACGGGCGGAAGATTCGGCGCGAGCGACACGTGAAATCGTTCAGTGGATTTTTTAATCAACGCATTAACGATGGTGATGGCGTTTCCCACGACGTTGTTGATATCGACCAGATCGTGCACGCCGCGCACGCCTTCCCGTCCGAAATTTTTCAAGCTGAGCACGATTTTCTGAATGCGTTTGGAGCCGTCGATCAACCCGGCAAACAATTGCGAGATTTTATCATACATCTGCGAATAACGCAGCCCGGCGAGGATGAAATCGCCGTTACGGGCGGCATATTCATCAAGAATCGGCTTGACTTCGCGCCAGCCGCGCGACAGGAATTTTGCGTTCAGCAAAATGTAATTGTTGGGATTGTTGATTTCATGCGCCACACCCTGCACCAAAATGCCCAAACTCGCAAGCTTGTCCGCCTGCATGAGCTGTTGCCGCCTCTCCTCCGCCAGCGCCTCCGCTCTTTTTCGGGCAGTGATGTTGCGCACCAGGCCGTCATACGAAACCACTGCGCCCTGGGCGTTGCGCCGCAGCACGATAAAATTTTTCACCCACCGCACGCCGCCGTCTTTGTGAATGATGCGATGTTCCAGGCCGGGCACGGCCTCGCCCTGCATGGCGCGATGGGCGCGGGCGATCACGGTTTCACGATCATCTTCATGCAGCATGCGATACCACAACTCTTTATCCGCGTCCAATTCTTCCGGCGCATAGCCGGTCACCGCAACACAGCCGGGGCCGTGCGTTGTTTCGAGCGCGACGCCGCCGGCGACGCGCACGGTGTAGATATAATCCGTCACCGAAGCAAGCAGGCGTTTGTAACGTTGCTCGCTTTCGCGCAGCGCTTCCTCGGCGCTTTTGCGCACACTGATGTTTGTGATCAACCCGTCATATGAAAGCAGGCGTCCCCGCTCGTCCTTGTTCAGGGCAATCGTGCTCTTCACCCAGCGCAATGAGCCGTCGCGGTGGATGATGCGATGCTCGAGCGGTGGCTGCTCCTCGCCCGCCAACGCCTTTGCCGCGTGCCGGGTCACCGCCTCACGATCGTCCTCATACACCATCTTGAACCAAAGATCATGATCCCGGCGGTGATCCTCGGGTGTGTAGCCGGTAACTTCGGCGCAGCCTTCGCCGTGGTAGGTCGCGACCGCAAAGCCGTTCTCGACTTTGACGGTATAAACGTAACCTTTAATTGCCTGAATCAATTTTCGCATGCGATGCGCGTTCAGCGCGGGTTCATTCATATGGCAATCAATCCCGAGATTCCACTACCTGTGGCAGAAAAACCTGCTTTCGCTCAAAAGGCGCACTCGAAATAAATGGTTAGCCTCATCGATTATGCGCTAAAAGGGGGTTTCGGCCACACCCTATCTCGACAATGTCACATTCCAAAAATCACCGCAGTGACCTGGAGATCGCAGAGTAAGATTTATTGGAAATCCCAGCGCTCTCTGCCTCTCAGCGGTGAATCTGACATAGTCAAGCTATTTACACAGTTACTTCAATTTGGCAGTGTTGCCCCTATGAGGCGCTGTTGCAACCGCGAATTTATTGGCTTTGACAGCGGTTTGCGAGGGGCCGGGGCGACAAAAATTATGGTAACAGTGCATGAGGCAAGTTTCAAGGTGTAAAACGCAAAGAACTCCAATGCCTGTTCCACTGGCAAAATTATCAATTGCCTGTGGCGTCAAAATGCTTTTCGCGCGGATGAAATTGCCGGTGAACTTCCTTCAAATAGGCGCGATCGAGATGCGTATAAATTTGCGTGGTGGCCAGATCGGCGTGGCCGAGCATCTCCTGCACCGCGCGCAAATCCGCGCCGCCCTCGAGCAAATGCGTGGCGAACGAATGACGGATGGTGTGCGGCGAGGCCGGTTTGGTAATGCCTGCGGCATTCAAGTAGCCGCGCAAAATTTTCCACACCCCCATGCGCGAGAATTTGCCGCCGCGCGCATTGACAAAAACCTTTTCCTGGGTGCGGCGCTTGCGGATAAGCTGCGGCCGGATTTGCTCACAGTAATTTCTTACCCACTCAATTGCGACTTCGCCGATGGGCACGAGCCGCTCTTTCGAGCCTTTGCCGAAGATGCGCACAAAATGCTGCTGCAAAAAGAGATCGTCCATGCCCAGTTCGATGGCCTCGGAGACGCGCGTACCGGTGGCATAGAGAAACTCCAATAACGCGCGATCGCGCACGCCCAGCGCCATGGCGACGTCCGGCTGCTGCAATAATAACTCGATTTCTGCGATGTCGAGCACGTGAGGAATTTTTTGGCTTTGGCGCGGCAGCGAGAGCGTTTCTGCGGGATCGTGCGCGCAATATTTCTCTCCGACGAGATAACGGTGAAACATGCGAATGGCTGCGAGCTGGCGGCCGATGCTGGTCGTGGCGAACCCCAAATGCGTCAGTTCGGCGAGCAGCGCGCGGATGTCGGCAACAGTAACTTCTGCCGGGGTGGTGAGGTGGCGCTGGGCAAGAAAGGCGGCATAACGTTTTAAATCGAATCCATAGGAGATGACGGTGTTCTTGGCAAGATGTTTTTCAGCGCGCAAATAGTCGAGAAATTCCGCGATGTAATTTTCCATCGCTTTCTAATCATTTATTTCCGCCGGCGCGGCGAGGTTTTCTTTCTCGATGATTTCACTGCCTTCTTCGCAGTCTTTTTTGTCCGCTGCGTTTTCCTAGGCTTGGGCAAGATGCTTTCAGTGAGCGAGAGCGCGATGCCGGAGAGCATGACTTCCGGCCCAAGCGTGGTAAAATCGCCGGACAAGACTTTTGCATCGACGTTCGCAAACAACGAACACCCGGCCTCTTTCTCGATGATCAGGCCGCACACTTTGCCTTTATTCTCGGCCACAAACGTGACTTCTCCGAGCGCCTCGCTGACCACGAAACCCGTGCAGAAGTGCAGTTGCAAATGGCTGGAGGCGGTGTACACCGAAATCAGGCTGCCTTTGTTTTTGCTGATCGCGATTTCGGGATAAATCTCGAGCGAGAGCCGCCGCCCGGACTCCGGGTGATCCAAAACCATGCGAAAATTATTGCCACGCTCTTTCACTTCGGTTTGCAGCACCTCGGCAATTTTCTGAATGGCTGGTGCATCGAATTTCACGGTTACTCTCCCGATTGATCTTGCGTTGCGTCGATCTATAAAACGAACCCCGATCAGGCAGCAATCGGGGTTCGATAGTTGGCGTAAGAAACCTCGGCGCGGCGGGCTTACACTCTCGTGACTTTTGTCGCTTGCGGCCCCTTTTCGCCCGGCACATATTCAAATTCGACTTCAGTGCCTTGCGGCAACGTTTTGAATCCTTCCATCTGAATAACGGAAAAATGAACGAACACCTCTTCGCCGCCTGCCAGCGGTTCGATGAATCCGTATCCCTTGTTCTCGTTAAACCACTTCACTCGGCCGCGTGGCATATCCTGCAACAACTCCGGTATTAATATGTGCGCCGGGTTTCCGCAACCATTGCACAAGAAAGCCGTGCACACGTTCGATTTGGCGAAAAAATATAGACAGTTTTTGATTGGATGTCAAGCGCATTTTAGGCGTGGCCAGGCAGCGGAAAAACAAAGCGCTTGATATTTGCAGCCGGGCGGTTAAATTGCGGCGCCAAGAGCAGGCAAACACGCCTGCTTTGACAGACAAACTCTTTTAACGGAGGTGAGGCATGGAGAGCATCAATCCTTTGGCGGTATTGGTGGCGGCAGTGGTGTATTTCGTGCTGGGCGGTTTGTGGTATTCACCGATGTTGTTCGCCAGGCCGTGGATGGCCTTACTGGGCACAACGGAAGAGGACATCAAGAAGAAGGGCGGCGCAGGCAAGGCTTATGCGGTGGCGCTCATCAGCTCGCTGATTATCGCGTATGTCCTGGCGATTTTCATCACGCGCGTGCCGCCTGCGAATCTTTTCAGCGGCGCGGAAACCGGCTTGATGGCAGGCCTGGGCTTCAGCGCGATGACGAGCTTCACCACCAGCACGTTTGAAGATCGCCCGCTCAAACTTTTTCTCATTGACAGCGGCTATAATCTTGTGGGCTTGGTTATCGCCGGCGCAATTTTAGGCGCGTGGCATTGAACGCCTACCGCCTTCCGGATGAGGTTCGATCCGGAAGGCGCTGTTATTCCGCCAACAAAATCGATCACGGCAAAATTAGCGGATGACCTCATGAGTTCATCACAACAGCGCCGGGGCAAAATGGTTGGGCGCATTGCGCTCGCGCTTGCCGGGCTTTATCTTCTTTTACTTATTCCCGCTTCAAACCCGCCGGAGCCTGCAGCCAGCGACAAACAACCCTTCGTATGGAATAAAGACGAATATTGGAAAACCCTGGAAGAACGCTTTAGAAATGCGCGCCAACAAGGTTGCGAGGAATTGGCGCCGGTCATCGAGGCCGAATTTGCTTCCGGCCATCGGCTGCTCGATTCACTCGCCGCTGCTGCGCGGCAGCCCGAAGACGCACTTTTCGCAGAAATCGAGAAAATTGTTTTTGAAGCGGCGCCGCAAGTAGCAGCTTGTCCGAAAAAACTTTCCGGCTATGCGCAGCTTCAAACACGCCTGCGCAAGCTGGTGAAGGCGCAATCGCAACAATGGAATTTTTCCGAAGCCGCCACGCGTAATCGCATTTATCGCCTGCTCTACGGCAGCCGCGCGGCATTGGAGGAAGTCATGCTGCAAGCGCCGCTAGACTCTTTGCCGGCGCTGACGCGCGGCGAGGAGGAGCCGTCGCAAACGCCGTCGGCCAAAATCCTTGGAGTTGCGATTCACAGCGGCGATATTCTGGTGTCGCGCGGCGGCGCGCCCACCTCGGCGTTGATCGCGCGCGGCAATGATTATCCCGGAAATTTTTCGCATATCGCGCTCGTTCACGTCGATGAGAAAACCAGCCTCGCCTCGATCGTCGAGGCGCATATCGAGCGTGGGGTTGCCATTGCCACGCTGGAAGAATACTTGCGCGACAAAAAGCTGCGTGTGATGGTGTTGCGCTTGCGCGCGGATCTGCCTGCCTTAGCCGCAGATCCGTTGCTGCCGCACAAAGCCGCGGCTGCTGCGCTGCAGCAGGCGCGCACGCAGCACATTCCGTATGATTTCGAGATGAATTATCATGACGGCAGCAAGCAGTTCTGTTCGGAAGTGGCCTCTGCGGCTTATCGCAAATTCGGCGTCAATTTGTGGATGGGAATCTCTCACATCTCGACGCCGGGTGTGAGCGCCTGGTTGGCGGCGTTCGGCGTCAAGCATTTTGAAACGCAGGAGCCCGCAGACTTGGAGTACGATCCGCAATTGCGCGTGGTGGCGGAATGGCGCGATCCGGAAACGCTTTATCAGGATCACGTTGACAACGCGGTGATCGACGCCATGCTCGAAGGCGCAGAAGCCGGCGATCGCCTGGGATATGCCTGGTATCTGCTGCCGCTGGCGCGCGCGATGAAGGGCTATAGCATGCTGCTCAACGCGCTTGGCAAAATCGGCCCGGTTCCTGAGGGCATGAATGCGGCAGCGGCGCTGCGGCATCAACAATTCAATCAAGCGCATCGCGCCCGGAAAGAAAAAGTGCTGCAGCAGGCCGAAGCGTTTCACCGGCAGAATGGCTATCGCGCGCCGTATTGGGAGTTGGTGCGGTTGGCGCGCGAGGCGAGAGAAGAAATGTTGTAGGCCCGCGGCAGAGACCGACCGCTCGAACAACGCCAGTTGTTCGTTGTGATCGACGCGTTTTTTCATTTTACCTTACCTCGTGGCTGCTTTTCAGCGGACGCGTTTGCATCGTGCAACTATTCTCTTGAATCTTTAATCATAAAACAATGAAGGTCTCATATGTGCAGACTTCGAATGGCTTGGTTGACTATTTTTGCCGTTTTTTTGATGCTCTCTGCCTGCGCCCGGCAAACAGGCAAGCACACCAGCGCAAATGCTGATTTCGATCCCACCGTTATCCTCGTTTCGCTTGACGGCTTTCGCAATGATTATATCCACAAAACCGGCACGCCGAATTTGCGGCGTTTGGCAAAAAACGGTGTGATGGCGCAGGGCATGATCCCGGCGTTTCCCAGCAAAACGTTTCCCAATCATTACACCATTGTCACCGGACTTTATCCCGAGCATCACGGCATCGTGTCGAACACCATGTATGATCCGGACATGAATGCGCGCTTTCGCATCAGTGATCGCAAGGCCGTGGAAGACAGCCGCTGGTGGGGCGGCGAGCCGGTCTGGGTGACAGCCGAAAAGCAGGGTCAAATCAGTGCAACCTATTTCTGGGTGGGATCGGAAGCGGAAATCAACGGCGTGCGCCCGAGAATTTGGAAGAGGTATGACGGCGACATTCCCAATCGCGCGCGGGTGGCAGAAGCCTTGAGCTGGCTCGATTTGCCCAGGCCGCAGCGCCCCACGCTGATTACGCTTTATTTCAGCCTCATCGATGACGCCGGCCATGCGTTCGGCCCGGACGCGCCGGAAATACTGGCCGCCATCAGCACCATTGACAGCGTGATGGGAGATTTGGTGCAAGGCCTCGAAAAACGCGGCCTGTTCGATCAAGTCAATGTCATCATCGTTTCCGATCACGGCATGGCTCCAACCAGCGCGGAGCGCGTGATTTATATCGATGATCACCTCGATCTGCAAACCGTCGACATCGTGGATTGGTCGCCGATTTTGGCGCTGCGGCCGCTGCAAAACAACGAAGAAGAAGTCTATCAGAAGCTGGCAAAGGCGCATCCGCATTTGCAGGTGTATCGCAAGGCCGAGATGCCCGAACGCTTTCACTATCGCAACCATCGCCGCATCATGCCAATCATTGGCATTGCAGACGACGGTTGGTCGATTCAGCGCCGCGGCCGAGAGCAACGTTCGGGGGGCAATCACGGTTACGACAATCTGTTGCCCTCCATGCGCGCCACGTTCATTGCACACGGCCCGGCATTTAAATCAGGCTTTGTCGCGCGTCCGTTTCAAAATATTCATGTTTATAATTTGATCTGCCATCTCTTGCGCCTCACGCCCGCCCCCAATGACGGCAGTTTGGATTCGGTGAGAGTGCTGCTGAAAACGAAGTAAAAGGGCCGAAGTCTTGGGCTGCGACATGAGAAGTAGAAAGAGAAGTTGATGGAATGCAAATAAGGTCATTTGGCCTCTACGCTCCCTTGACAAACGGGGGGCGGATGTTCT
>CAYWGH010000025.1:0-88620 GCA_964457925.1 uncultured Cytophagia bacterium | reverse complement strand
CGACATTCGTTTTCAACTGCCGCACGCCAGCCAGGTAACTGTGAAAATTTTCAACGTGCTCGGCGAAGAAGTGCGCACGCTGGTGGAGGCGCGATTCGAAGCCGGTTATCACAACGTTCGTTGGGATGGCAAAGACAAGAACGGCAAGCCAGCAGCGAGCGGCGTGTATTTCTATGAACTGCGGGCAGGCAATTTTTCGCAGGTGAAGAAGATGAGCCTGCTGCGGTGAAAGATGGACTGTAACAGTCGGTTTGCGCCGCCTTCTTTTACATTTACTGAAGATGGCGCAAGCCGAATGAAGTTCACTCGGCTGTTCAAGTAGGCAGACCAAAAGTTTGGAGAGGTTCATTGAATTATTCTTTCTGAAAAGAGGTGCAATATGTTTAAGAAGCCATTTCTCCTTGGCGTGGCTTTTCTGTTCGCTTTGTTTGCCAATGGAAACGCCCAAATCCCTTTCAGTCGCCATATTGCAGGTGATAATATCCCCTATGTGCACATAACTTTCCCAGTTGACTTGGACCGTGATGGAGACGTGGATATTATTGGGGGCTCGGGCCTTGATACCCACAAAGTCTTTTGGCTGGAAAATCTTGGCTCAGGGAATTTTACCTTCCATCAGGTTGACGCGATGGCGAATGGCGTGAGCAATAGCGGCGTCTATGCATGTGATTTGAACGGAGATGGCCATATCGATATCATTGCTTCCTTGACAAAACCTGCTGGACCTGTCAGCGATAATGAAGTTGCCTGGTACGAGAATGATGGCCATCAAGGCTTCACCAAGCATAGAATCTACAGTTTCGGTCAACCCGACTATGTTTTTGCTACTGATCTGGATGACGACGGCGACAATGATGTGTTTGCAACCTTCTGGGGCATACCCGATATGGGGCGGGCCGTATGGTTCGAAAATGACGGCTTTGGAAATTTCACGCCACATATCATCGTGGATAATTACAGAATGGGGCGCTCCATCATAGCCGCTGATTTTGACGGAGACGGCGACAAGGATGTCGTAACCATCGCGGCCTATTTGAATGCCAGAATGGAATGGTGGAAAAATGACGGAAGTGAAAACTTCACTCACCACTTCATTGAATCTGGCATTGATTGTATCGAGCTTGAGACACATGATTTCAATGATGATGGCATTCCGGATTTGTTGTACACCAGTGTCTCTTATTCAAATCCGCAAATAGCCTGGCTTACATGGCAAGGATCTAATCCCACGAAACATCTTATCGAACCTGTGAGAGCTTATGGCAGTTGCGCCGCCGATCTTGATCATGATGGTGATTTGGATATCATCGCTAATCACCACGGTTACAACCAGAGTTACTATTATCTCAAGACCCCTGGCGCGTATTCAAAATACCTGCTTGACGCCAACAACGGTGGAGGCACTTTTCTCAGCGCTGCTGATTTCGATAATGATGGCGATGCGGATCTTGCTCTTCCGGGACATAATGCGGGCAAAATTTATTGGTATGAGAATCTGCTGAACCGCCCACCTGTCGCCAACGCCGGCCCAGACCAAATCGTCGAAGCCACCTCCCCCGCCGGTGCCGATGTGACGCTGGATGGCTCCGGCTCTTCCGATCCCGACAACGATCCGCTCACCTATACGTGGCGGGAAAATGGGAGTGTCATTGCCACCGATCAAACATCCGAAATCACGCTCGCACTCGGCATCCACACCATCGTGCTCACGGTCAATGATGGCAAAGGCGGTACCGACACTGATGAAGTCATCGTCAATGTTGTGGATACCACCCCACCGACCATCACTGTTGCATTGAATCCGAATGCGCTCTGGCCGCCGAATCACAAGCTGGTCGATATTCATGCCACCGTTACCGTGAGCGATGTCGCGGATACTCATCCGACTTTTGTTTTGAGTTCGATTGTAAGCAACGAGCCGGACAACGGCCTCGGCGATGGCGATAAACCGAATGACATTCAAGAAGCTGCTTTGGGCACGCCGGATGTCGATTTCAAGCTGCGCGCCGAGCGTTCCGGTAAAGGCGATGGTCGCATTTATACCGTGACCTACACGGCCAGCGACGTTTCCGGCAATAGCGCCAACGCTTCAGCGACGGTTACGGTTCCGCATGACATGGGCAAGGCGACTGCTTTTGCAGAAGAGACTGCAATTCCTGAAGACTTTGTGCTGCTGCAAAATCTTCCGAATCCCCTACGGGTGTCTGTCTTCAATCCCGAAACTGAGATTCGCTTCGCGCTGCCGGAGGCCAGTCATGTGGTGTTGGCAATTTACGACGTAACTGGTCGCAAGATTCGCACACTGATGGATGAACAGTTTTCCGCCGGCCATTATCGCGTACGTTGGGATGGGAAGGACAATTATGGCAAGCTCGTAGCGAGTGGCGTGTATCTCTACCAGCTTCACGCCGGGAATTTTTCACAGGTGCGGAAGATGAGCCTGCTGCGATAAAAAAGCCTCCACCGGCCGGTCACTCACAGTGACCGGCCGGTAGCATAATCATGAAAATGAGTTTTGGCAGTGGCGCCGTACGAGTGACCGCCCAGCTCCTGAAGGCGCTGCTACAAAAGTAATTTACAGAAAACGCTATCAGGAGAAAACATGAACCTCAAAAAGTTGCTAGTCAACTTTGCCGCCACTTTCATCATCGCTTTCGTGGTGGCGGCGCTTTCAACGTTGCTTTGGAATCTCATTCAAAGCGGAACGGCGGCCGTGGATTGGGCCAGCTCGTTTCGCCTGGCGATCATACTCGGCATCGCTTTCCCGCTGGTGGAAACGCTGCGCAACAAAGCGAAGGCGAAAAATGTTCATTGAAAACTTTCATGCGCTGCGCCTTCAGGCGCAGAAGCTCGGTCCCAAGCGTGTGGTCGTGGCCATGGCCGATGACGAAGTCGCCTTGTCGGCGCTGGCGCAGGCCGTGGCAATGAAAATCGCGATGCCCGTGCTGATTGGCGACGAGGCGCGCATTCGGGAAAAACTCGCGCACGTGGAGGAGGGCGCGGCCTTGCGCCACGCTGGTTTCAGAAAAACTGCCGCCGGGCAAGCACCAGCGCGTGTGGGAGGCGAAAGGCTTGGCGAGCGGGGTGTATTTGTATCGCTTGGAAGCAGGTGCGTTTGTGCAGACGAAGAAGCTCATTCTGCTCAGGTAAGGTCATGCGCCACAGGACAGACAGGAAAATGTTTGCGGCCTGTTCGTTGGAGCATTTCTTGATGAAACCAAACTCTATTTTTATACTCGTTAAGGGTTGGAATTTCATACAAAGAGTCATTCCAGCGAAAGCGGGAATCCATTGTTTTTAATGATTCTGGATGCCCGCCTTCGCGGGTATGACAGTGCAAAATTAAACCTTAACGAGTATATGCTGACCAACCTATTTTCACCACGAGGAGGTTGAAACTCAAAAATCACGGAGGCATGAATCATGAAAACCACATACCGTTGTTCGACGCTATGGTGTTTGGCCTTCATCTTCACCATCGCGAGCGCGTCTTTGCTGCCAGCCCAGGAAAAGGCGATCGCTCCCGGCCAAAGGCCGAACGCAGTCAATCTTCCTCAAGATTCTTTTTCCAAAGGAAATCCGCCGTTCCGATGCTATACTTCCTATTTGTTGGATAGCCTGGAGGCGCGCGGTCTTTTGGCCAAACCCGCCGCCATCGCCGGCGCCGATCCTTCTCATGACCCGTTTCCCGTCGAAGGCGAGATCAATGTTCTGTGCCTGTTTTTTGCGTTTCGGGATTCCGAGGAGGAATTCAAGGCGTGGCCCATGACCCGCTTTGATGATCCCTGGACTTGGGGCTTTATTCCCGAGGATAATCCCTGGCGGCCAGGCCGCTCCGGCAAGATCAGAGAATTCTTCACCTCGCCGATTGACCTGGCCGGTTACAACAAGCTCGTGGTTCAGGACTATTTTGAAAAAATGTCCTTCGGTAAGTTCACGGTCAATTTGATTTTTCCCAGACCGCATGAATCCGATTCACGCTGGATTCTGACGCAGGACCGGGCTTTCTTCCCCGATCTCGACATCTTCAGCAGCCACGCATTGAACGACTCGGTACTCAGCCTCGTGTATCGCTATAACCACGGCGAATATGCTCCGCTTTTCGCCAGCTCCGATTTGGTCGCCATCATGCGGCCGGGATGGGAGTATTATGGCGTGGCTTTTCCGTTTGACAACTTTCCGGCGACCGTGCCTTTTCGCATCAAAAACGGGTTTGTTGTTGGCGCCGTTCAGTTCGGACCCTTCGGCGTTTGCCATGAAATCAGCCACTGTTTAGGAAAAAGCGATCCCGCTTTTATCGGCCTGCCCGATCGCGGCGCGGACAGAAAGAAATACACCTCGCTCGGCTACCATAGCAATGCCACCAGCAATTATGACCTCATGTTCCATGACGGACATGTCAAGATCTCCGACGAAAGTTGTTACGGCATCCCGCCCATGATCTCGAAGGACTTGATCAAGCTCGGCTGGATCGACTCCACGCGCATCCGGAACGTGAAAAAATCCGCCGCCCAAACGCATCACGTCGTGCTTGCCGATATTCGCAGGAAACTATCCAATGCAGAACTCGAACAGGGCTTGCGCAACCTGGCGAAAATCGAATTCGCCAGCTCTTCACAACCGGGCGTATTGCGCGAATATTTTCTCGTCGAGTTTCATAACGGCACGGACTACGATCGCTTTGGCAATCTCGATGAGCCTGGGCCGCAGAAAGGCATCCTGATTCAACACATCGTCGAACGAACTCAAGGGCTGTACATTTCCGAGTCCGATTTGATCGACCTCGAGCTCGCCGTTCCGCAAATCGACAACAGCGTTGCCGGCGTCCGCCCCCCGAAGTGGAACGGCATGCGTTATTTTGATTTCCTCGATGACACCATGGTCAATCCGACGGGATTCCAAGCGTGCGAGAGCGCTTATCCCTACGGAGTGCTGGGTGGCCGGCATTATTACCTCACCTTCGACAGCACCGACGCCTGCCACTACTATCATCAACCCTGTCGGACGGATTTCTTCGCCGGAGATCATGCGAATCCGGTGCTGCGCTTCACGCCCTACAATCCCCTCGCTCATCCCAATTCCAAAGGCTGGTTCGGCGATAATTCGCAGGTCGCCATTGTCAATATGCAGATCGAGCAAGGGGCGGTGCCGACAGCTTCATTCGACGTCATTTTCTATGAGAATGCCCTCGTCTCTTCGGAAACCGCAACCGGCTCGCAGCAACTCTGGGATTTGATCGACAACGGTGTAGGCGAGGCTTTGGTGACGTTTGGCGACATGGCTAAAAGCCTCTTCGTCCAACGCATGGATGCGGCGGGCAGGAAAAAATGGGGCGAGAGCGGCGTCAAGCTGCGCGAGGTTTCAACCTCCCCGCAAAGCGCCCGCATGGTGCGCGACGGCCAGGGCGGAGCCATCATTGCCTGGCAAGAAGAATCCGGCCTGAACGATCTTTTTGCGCAACGCATCGATTCCGCAGGCAATCTCAAATGGTTCACGGATGGCGTTCCCGTCATTCCCATTTGCACGCTGCCGGATGAGAACGACAGGGATATCAGCATCGCGAGCGACGGCAGAAGCGGCGCAGTATTGGCGTGGCTTTCCGGCAGCCGCATTCGCGCGCAACGGGTTGAATCTACCGGAAACAGAGCCTGGCCGGCCAACGGCATACGCGTCGTGGATACTGAAAGCGCGCAAATGCAACCGCGCATTCTCAACAGCGGCGTGGTGAGCTACGTCGTTTGGACGGACTCTCGCCTCACACACTCCGAAATCTTTGCCCAGCAGTTGCACTCTGTCGGGGTGCGAATGTGGGGTGAGACGGGTCTGCAAGTTTCATTTTCCCGGCAAGGACATTCCGCTTCCAGTCCTCATCTCATCACCGACGGCAGAGGCGGTGCGCTCGTTATTTGGAGGGATCTGCACCAAACCCAGAAAGAGCTGCGCGCGCAACACCTTACGCCCGGTGGCCTGCGAGACTGGGGCGAGCCGGGAGTTTTAATCGGCAGCGCCACAAATGAGCTTCAGTTTGAGGCTGCGCCGGACGGCAACGGCGGCATGATCATCGTCTGGGTTTATGATTCCGGCGCGCCAAACCAAGAGGACATTTACGCGCAGCGCCTCGATGACCGGGGCAACAAACTGTGGGGCGAGAACGGGATTGCAGTCGGCCTTGGCGCCGGTTCGCAACAGCATCCGGCCGTTATCGCGGATGGTTCCGGCGGCGCGCTCATCACCTGGCTGGATCAAGCGACGGGCCTGGGTTATGGTCAAAACCTCTATGCGCAACGGATCAACGGCGAGGGCGTGAAATGGTGGGGTGAAAACGGGCTGCTCGTCAGCGATCGCGATGGCTATCGTTTCCCGGCGTGCCTCACGCTTGACGGTGTGCAAGGCCTCTTTCTCGCGTGGAATGATTTGCGCGCGGGCGATGGCATGACCGATGTTTTTATGCAATGGCTTGACTGTAGCGGCCCGGTGGCCGTGGCGGAAAGGCCCGTGGAACAGTCCTGCGTCGTGAAGCAATTCCTGCTGGAGCAGAATTATCCCAACCCTTTCAATCCTGAAACCGACATTCGTTTTCAACTGCCGCACGCCAGCCAGGTAACTGTGAAAATTTTCAACGTGCTCGGCGAAGAAGTGCGCACGCTGGTGGAGGCGCGATTCGAAGCCGGTTATCACAACGTTCGTTGGGATGGCAAAGACAAGAACGGCAAGCCAGCAGCGAGCGGCGTGTATTTCTATGAACTGCGGGCAGGCAATTTTTCGCAGGTGAAGAAGATGAGCCTGCTGCGGTGAAAGATGGACTGTAACAGTCGGTTTGCGCCGCCTTCTTTTACATTTACTGAAGATGGCGCAAGCCGAATGAAGTTCACTCGGCTGTTCAAGTAGGCAGACCAAAAGTTTGGAGAGGTTCATTGAATTATTCTTTCTGAAAAGAGGTGCAATATGTTTAAGAAGCCATTTCTCCTTGGCGTGGCTTTTCTGTTCGCTTTGTTTGCCAATGGAAACGCCCAAATCCCTTTCAGTCGCCATATTGCAGGTGATAATATCCCCTATGTGCACATAACTTTCCCAGTTGACTTGGACCGTGATGGAGACGTGGATATTATTGGGGGCTCGGGCCTTGATACCCACAAAGTCTTTTGGCTGGAAAATCTTGGCTCAGGGAATTTTACCTTCCATCAGGTTGACGCGATGGCGAATGGCGTGAGCAATAGCGGCGTCTATGCATGTGATTTGAACGGAGATGGCCATATCGATATCATTGCTTCCTTGACAAAACCTGCTGGACCTGTCAGCGATAATGAAGTTGCCTGGTACGAGAATGATGGCCATCAAGGCTTCACCAAGCATAGAATCTACAGTTTCGGTCAACCCGACTATGTTTTTGCTACTGATCTGGATGACGACGGCGACAATGATGTGTTTGCAACCTTCTGGGGCATACCCGATATGGGGCGGGCCGTATGGTTCGAAAATGACGGCTTTGGAAATTTCACGCCACATATCATCGTGGATAATTACAGAATGGGGCGCTCCATCATAGCCGCTGATTTTGACGGAGACGGCGACAAGGATGTCGTAACCATCGCGGCCTATTTGAATGCCAGAATGGAATGGTGGAAAAATGACGGAAGTGAAAACTTCACTCACCACTTCATTGAATCTGGCATTGATTGTATCGAGCTTGAGACACATGATTTCAATGATGATGGCATTCCGGATTTGTTGTACACCAGTGTCTCTTATTCAAATCCGCAAATAGCCTGGCTTACATGGCAAGGATCTAATCCCACGAAACATCTTATCGAACCTGTGAGAGCTTATGGCAGTTGCGCCGCCGATCTTGATCATGATGGTGATTTGGATATCATCGCTAATCACCACGGTTACAACCAGAGTTACTATTATCTCAAGACCCCTGGCGCGTATTCAAAATACCTGCTTGACGCCAACAACGGTGGAGGCACTTTTCTCAGCGCTGCTGATTTCGATAATGATGGCGATGCGGATCTTGCTCTTCCGGGACATAATGCGGGCAAAATTTATTGGTATGAGAATCTGCTGAACCGCCCACCTGTCGCCAACGCCGGCCCAGACCAAATCGTCGAAGCCACCTCCCCCGCCGGTGCCGATGTGACGCTGGATGGCTCCGGCTCTTCCGATCCCGACAACGATCCGCTCACCTATACGTGGCGGGAAAATGGGAGTGTCATTGCCACCGATCAAACATCCGAAATCACGCTCGCACTCGGCATCCACACCATCGTGCTCACGGTCAATGATGGCAAAGGCGGTACCGACACTGATGAAGTCATCGTCAATGTTGTGGATACCACCCCACCGACCATCACTGTTGCATTGAATCCGAATGCGCTCTGGCCGCCGAATCACAAGCTGGTCGATATTCATGCCACCGTTACCGTGAGCGATGTCGCGGATACTCATCCGACTTTTGTTTTGAGTTCGATTGTAAGCAACGAGCCGGACAACGGCCTCGGCGATGGCGA
This sequence comes from uncultured Cytophagia bacterium, assembly GCA_964457925.1. Classification (GTDB taxonomy): domain Bacteria; phylum Zhuqueibacterota; class Zhuqueibacteria; order Zhuqueibacterales; family Zhuqueibacteraceae; genus Coneutiohabitans. The sequence goes on along the minus strand of CAYWGH010000025.1, from coordinate 80,110 downwards.
TAAACCGAATGACATTCAAGAAGCTGCTTTGGGCACGCCGGATGTCGATTTCAAGCTGCGCGCCGAGCGTTCCGGTAAAGGCGATGGTCGCATTTATACCGTGACCTACACGGCCAGCGACGTTTCCGGCAATAGCGCCAACGCTTCAGCGACGGTTACGGTTCCGCATGACATGGGCAAGGCGACTGCTTTTGCAGAAGAGACTGCAATTCCTGAAGACTTTGTGCTGCTGCAAAATCTTCCGAATCCCCTACGGGTGTCTGTCTTCAATCCCGAAACTGAGATTCGCTTCGCGCTGCCGGAGGCCAGTCATGTGGTGTTGGCAATTTACGACGTAACTGGTCGCAAGATTCGCACACTGATGGATGAACAGTTTTCCGCCGGCCATTATCGCGTACGTTGGGATGGGAAGGACAATTATGGCAAGCTCGTAGCGAGTGGCGTGTATCTCTACCAGCTTCACGCCGGGAATTTTTCACAGGTGCGGAAGATGAGCCTGCTGCGATAAAAAAGCCTCCACCGGCCGGTCACTCACAGTGACCGGCCGGTAGCATAATCATGAAAATGAGTTTTGGCAGTGGCGCCGTACGAGTGACCGCCCAGCTCCTGAAGGCGCTGCTACAAAAGTAATTTACAGAAAACGCTATCAGGAGAAAACATGAACCTCAAAAAGTTGCTAGTCAACTTTGCCGCCACTTTCATCATCGCTTTCGTGGTGGCGGCGCTTTCAACGTTGCTTTGGAATCTCATTCAAAGCGGAACGGCGGCCGTGGATTGGGCCAGCTCGTTTCGCCTGGCGATCATACTCGGCATCGCTTTCCCGCTGGTGGAAACGCTGCGCAACAAAGCGAAGGCGAAAAATGTTCATTGAAAACTTTCATGCGCTGCGCCTTCAGGCGCAGAAGCTCGGCCCCAAGCGCGTGGCCGTGGTTATGGCTGATGATGAAGTCGCGTTGTCGGCGCTCGCGCAGGCCGTGGCAATGAAAATCGCGATGCCCGTGCTGATTGGCGAAGAAGCGCGCATTCGGGAAAAGCTCGCGCACGTGGAGGAGGGCGCGGCCTTGCGCCACGCTGTTTTTGTGTCAGCGCAGGATGCCCATACTGCGGCGCAAACCGCAGTCATGCTTTGTCGCAACGGTGAAGCCGATATTCTGCTCAAAGGCCATTTGCGCACCGATCAACTTTTGCATGCTGTGCTTGACAAACAAAGCGGCTTGCGCACCGGCCGCCTGCTGAGCGATGTCCTGCTTTACGAAGATACGCTTTCCGGCAAGCGGCGCTTGGTGGGCGTGACCGACGGCGGCATCAACGTGTTGCCCACGCTTGAACAGAAAAAACAGATCATTCAAAACGCCGTTTTGGTGATGCATGCGCTGGGCTTTGGCCGTCCGCGCATTGCCGTGATGAGCGCGACCGAAGTCGTGACAGACGCGATTCCGTCAACCGTTGAGGCTCAGGCGTTGTCTAATCTGGCAGCACATGGCGAACTGGGCGAATGTGACGTCTTTGGCCCGCTGGCGTTGGACAATGCCTTGCTGAAATCTGCCGCACAAGCAAAGGGAATTGCATCACCGGTTGCCGGGCATGCCGAGGTCATGGTCGTGCCCAATATCGAAGCCGGCAACCTGCTGGGCAAAGCCGTGAAATATCTGGGCGGCTCTCCCTGCGCGCATGTCGTGGTCGGCGCACAGGTTCCGATACTCATTCCCTCGCGCGTCGAAAGCGCGGAGGATAAGCTCAATTCGGTGGCGTTGGGAGTGATTGTTTGCTCACGTTTGTAATGGCGCCTTCAAGCGTGTCTTCCCAAAATTTACCAATACACAATTCATCAAGCAAACATGTCCAACCTTTGCCCTGGCATGATCTCGCATGAGTGATAAAACTTTTCAAATCCTGGCCATCAATCCCGGCTCAACCTCGACCAAGCTCGCCCAGTTTGCCAACGATGCGCCGGTTTTTGCTGAAACCTTGCGCCACAGCGATGCCGAGTTGGCACCCTTCATCAATGCGCCAATACTCGCACAACTGGAATTTCGTCTGGAGAAGATTCTTGCAAGTTTGCGCGATCATGCGGTTGACTTGCAGCATGTCGATGCAGTTGCCGGCCGTGGCGGCTTGTTGAAGCCTCTGGCAAGCGGAACCTATCTTGTCAACGATAAGATGCTCGATGATTTGCGCCGCGCCGAGCGCGGTGAGCATGCTTCCAACCTTGGCGCATTCCTCGCACAAAGACTCGCGATACAAGCGCAATGCCCGGCGTTCATTGTTGATCCGGTGAGCGTTGATGAATGGCCGCCAGTCGCGCGCCTTTCCGGTTTGGCGGGAATGGAACGCGAATGCCTCTCGCATGCGTTGAATACCAAAGCTATTGCCAAACGATTTGCCCGCGAGCAGGGCAAAGCGTATCGCGACTTGCGTTTGATTGTCGCGCATCTTGGCAGCGGCATTTCGATATCTGCGCACCAGAACGGCAAGATGATCGATGTCACAAACTCTCGGGAAGAGGGCGCGTTTTCCACCGAACGTGCCGGATCATTGCCGGTGATGAAACTTGTTGAGCTGTGCTATTCCGGCAAATATTCGCGCCAGGAAATTGAAACGAAAATTTTCCGCCAGGGGGGTATTTATTCCTACCTCGGCACCAAAGATCTTTCTGAAGTATTGCGTCGTTCCGCCGCTCAAGAAGAAAGAGCGCAACTTGTGGTTGCCGGACTCGTCTATCAGTGCTGCAAAGAGATTGGCGCAATGGCTGCCGTGCTTACCGGGCGCGTTGATGCGATTCTTCTTACCGGCGGCATGGTGCATGCGCTTGAAATTGCTGAGAGCATAAAAGCGCAAGTCAACTGGATTGCGCCTGTCTTTGTTTATCCCGGAGAAGATGAAATGCGCGCATTGGCAGAAGGTGCGTTGCGAGTATTGCAAGACGAGGAAGAAGTATTGAGTTATGAACTTCAATAGCTGCTTGAGGGACGAGTATTCAAATTTTTAACATATAGGATGATAGCCATGGAATTCACAGAAGAAACACGCGGACCCGTGAAGATTCTGCATTTAAGCGGCAAGATCATGGGCGATGCACAAACGCAAGCAATGTGCCTTTTCCTAAAAGACATGATCAGCGCCGGTACCAAGCGCTTGGTCATGGATTTTCGTGAGGTGTCCTGGATCAATAGCAGCGGCATTGGCGCGATCATTTCTTGTTTAACCGCCTTGCGCGAGCATGGCGGCGACATCCGTTTTGCGAATCTGCACCATATGACGCGGCATTACTTTCACATCACCAAATTGGAAACCGCAGTCAAAATGTTCACCAGTGTTGAAGCAGCGGTGTCCAGCTTTGCGGCTCAGCCTGAGGCGAGGTATACAAATCAAACTGTTTGACGCAGGCTGAGCTTGTCGAAGCCTGATCATTGAAATTCGCATCCGTCAACAAGCTTTGTGTGCGCGCCTTGAGCATCATTGATGGGCGCAGACTTTCCAAGCTTTCATATAATCCGATCGAAGAACCACGATTTTCAGCTTGTCCGAAATTCATTGACGTCTTCTTATCGCGACAACACCATTTTGCGTGTTTGCCGGAAAGATTGCCCGGCGCTGCCTTCAGCAAGTAATTCATAAAAATAAATTCCCGAGCTAACCGCAAGGCCCAAATCATTGCGGCCATTCCACGTCTGAATATATTTTCCCGGCGCAAGCTTGCCCTGCACCAGCGTTTTGACTTTGCGGCCGAGAATATCGAAAATCACCAGCCGAACCTCGCGGCTGCCGAGATTATCCGCCGGCACTTCGAACACAATGCGCGTGGCGGGATTAAAGGGATTGGGATGATTTTGCGCCAGATAATAATTTCGCGCCGGCGCATTCTTGTCATCGCGATCGTTCACCGCCGTTGCGCCGTTCACCGTAATTTTGATGATATGCGGATGCAATTCGCGATTGCCGAATTCATCAACCGCTTCGGCTTTTAGGCTGATTTCGCCCGCCAGATTACTGAGTCTCACCTGCCATTGTGAAAAATTATCCGCCACAGGTCTGGCTTTGACGCCATTCACCGTAACCTGCATGATTTTGTTGGCATCGATACACGTGCCGTAAACAATCAAATCGCCGTTGGCTTTGGTGGATACGGATTGGTCTGCCGGGGGATAAGTGATGACAGTTGCCGGGCCCATTTTATCGACCGGCTTGATGGGATTATCCGGGAACGGGACATTGACTTCCGCGACTTTGACATATTCTTCAAACACCGGCGTCATGATCTGGTAGTTCAAACCGTCGTTGCGTGTTTGATTGGCGGGAATAACCTTGGCGTCGCGATTCGGGCCGAAGAAATCGTGCAAATAGAGTGTCAATTCCGGCGTGGCGTTGGCATGATCCGTCTCGCTGCCCGCGCCGATCTTGTTGTCTTCGACATTCGTCAGAGTATAATTGCGCACATGAATTTCAGCCGGCAGTTCTCGGTTGTCGCGTCCGGTTATGCGAAATGGATATTGTCCGGTATCATCGAGTATGATGTTCTCAAACGTGTGCAACCCTTCGGGCTTTTCATAAAACTCCAACGAAACCTGAGACAGGGACTTGCCTTTCATGCCAACGAGTTTGACATTTTTGGCGGCAGTGCCATAGAAGCCGTAGCTTGCCGCCCAGACGTTAAAGTTTTCGACAAACGTGTGATTGCCAATGGCCTTCAAACCATAGCGCAGTTGCCAGCTTTTTTGATTTCGAATGATGAAAGGATTGTCCGCGGTCGCGTCGCCTTCACCGCTAAAGCCGTACATCATCATGCCGTGCGCCTCATTGCCGTCAAAGCGTAAAAACGGCAGCGTGTTGATTTGCACATTGTCGCGAAACGAACCATCCGGCTGCTGCACGCGGCCGCGGATTTCCGGGGGAACTTCATACAGAAAGCCATAGCGATCACATTCTGCGGCAACGTTGTTGATGAAGGCGTTCATGCCGTTTGCCCACCAATAACCCGCGCCGGCGTTTTCGTCATATGCCAGAGATTGTTCCGGCAAGCGCGTGTGATTATAACCCAAAACGGCGAGGTTATGATCGAGCAGATTGAAAACTTCCGTCGCGTCCTCCATAAAAAAACCATGCCCGACCGATTGATAGCCGACGCAATCGCGCACCACCAGATAATTTGTGCCGTGAATCGTGACAAAGCGGTTATGTGAATCCCAAATCGAAGCGCCAATCACGCTGGCGCCGCGATGCGAATCTCCCAAAACATGAAAATGAATGGGGTAGCGCGCCAGGGTGTTGAGTTTTCCGAGATGCGCAAACTCCGCGTAGCTGATGCTGCCGCGGCTGTTGTAATGATAGAGTGTGTGGCCGCGTACGCCGTTCGGGTCTTTTGATTCGATGACAACGTTGCGCGAGAGATTCGCCACTTCAGCGCGAAACTCGCCTTCACCGAGATGGTTGTGGCGCAACGGCGTTGCCAGTGTAATCACTTTGCCGGATGAAGAAATGGATGCAATATAGTTTTCCTCGGTATGCGCCTTGTCTTTGCCGCGAAAGGTGTCGCTGTCGCTTTTGAAGCTCTCGAATTTGTTGGTGCCGGTGATGATGATATGATCGCCCTTCTTCCAATTCACCGAATCCGAGAGCACGATCGTTGTCGCGCCCAGGCCGGCCGTCTGGCCGAGCTTGCTCCAGGTTTTATTCAGCGGCGTGCCATGAAAATCCATGCGCCCGCCGTAGCTGATAATGCCCGGGCCACAATCGTCGCGCATGTCAGCGAAGTCAACCAAACGAATGCGCGCGGTGAGATGCGCCGGAATGGGATTCATGGGCGCACCGACTTCGAGCGTGGGGCGAGGCTCGCCCAGATAAACCGATTCATGACGCACGCTGCAATGAAAATTCTCGTCGACGGTATCGCTGTTTTGCAGAATGATCATGCCCACATCAAGCTGGGTATTCTGCGTGTGAGAGAACAGCAATCTGCCGCGCACGTGAATCAAGCGAATCGCTTCCTGGGAAACGAGATCATAGGTTACGGTATGCCCGGCCTCAATCAAAACCTGATCGCCCTGCGCGGGGATTTTGCCGCTTGACCAGGTTGCGGCATCAGACCAACTGCCGCTGCGCATGCTGCGAACAATCACGGAAGAAAACACCAGCGGAGCATCATCGCCGGCTAGCAATACTTCAATGGGAAGCAGGAGGGTGGCAAGCATAAGCCGAAAAACGAAGAGACGATATAAGAGAGAACGAATATACTGGGCTGCACTCAAGGTATGCATCGGCCTTCCTGAAAAGTTGTGCATGCACTTTTGAGTCAGAATCTAGACATGCGTTTACAAATAGGCCGTCCTGGCCCGGCAAACGATCCTGTCAAATGTGCAAAATAAAATGCCGCCCACGACAGCTTCCTATGTCGGGGCGGTTTGGGGATTTGGGATGGGCCGTGTCCTAGCCATCTTTGCTTCTGCCGCAATCAATTCGCGTACCAAAATTCGGTGCATCAAAATTGTAACGCGTCAAGCGATTGAAAATGCGAAGACTCTTGCAAATGCGATGAGGGTCGTAACTGGGATTTCATGAGAAGCAACGTAGAAATGAATTACAGGTTGGAATGAGGCGAGTACGTTTTTGGGCGGGAAGTTTTTTGTCGCGTTGAACCATGTTAATGTAGCGCAAGCATTCTGTTTGTCCCGACAAACAAACTATCTGAAAGCCTGCGCTACTTCATTTAGACCGATCAAAACGGCGATAACCGTGTCCTGAGCTTGTCGAAGGAGGTTGGCTTCGACAAGCTCAGCCAGCATTGAACCCAATCGTTTTCACACAGTCTGAATGCCATTCGATGTTACACCTATTGCACGAGCAGCAACTTTCGAATTTTGACAAACCCTTCAGCTTGCATGCGATAAAAATAAACGCCGCTTTCCATGCCCTTCGCATGCCAGCTTGCCTGATAGCGCCCTGCGGCAAAGGTTTGATCCACCAGGGTCGCCACTTCATTACCGAGCAGATTGAACACCGTGATCGTCACGCGGCTTGCGTGCGGCACCGCAAAGGAGATCGAGGTGGAGGGATTGAAGGGGTTGGGATAATTCTGGCCCAGCTCGAATGAAGCCGGAATTTCGTGGTCGTTTTCCTCGACCGCGGTCGGCGTTTGTATGGTGATCGTTGCGGATGACCATGATGTTTGCAGCGTGTTTGCCTCGACATCAACCGCTTCTCGCATAATCACAGCGTCGTCAAACGTGACCGTCGTCACGATATTGGTATTGGGCTTGGCAGCAAAATTAACTAGCAGGAGCTGATGATCGTTGATGGAAAATATCTGGCCGGCCGGCAGCGCCAGGATCACGCCAATCCGGCCATTTGATTTATCGCGATCGTTGACGTAGAGAGTTGCATTCGTCGCATTTGCTCCCAAGCTGACGTTGAGAAACGTCAAGAGATTGGCGTCATAATTCAAACTAAAGCCAAAAGCGTTTTCGCTGCCGTCGGCCGCCAGAGTGATGAGAAGCGAACCGTTTTGACCGGATATAAATGTGTCGTTTTGAGCGCTGATCATGCGCGCACTTGTCGAGTTTTGTGTCGTGTAGGCGCTTAGGCCTGCGATTGCATTCTGCGGCCCGCAAGCTGCTGTTACCGTATCAAATCCTGCGGCATAGCGTCCGGCTTGCACCCAATCCGCCAGTGAAAGCCGTCCGTCGCCACACGCGCGCGGCGCGCAATCGAGGCGTTGGAATTCGTTACTCGCAGTCTGCGGGGTATCCAGCACAGCGATGAATCGTCCCGCTTGAATCCAATCCTCGATGGTGATTGTTCCATCCCGACTCCCGAACGGCCGCGGCGCAACATCTGCTTCATAGCCCACGGGCAGATTTATCGTCGCCGGCGTCCACGTCGCTGCTAGAGAATTTGTGCTGATATCCAGAATTTCGCGAGGAATCGGTTGGTCGCTGAAATCAATTGTCGTTGCTTCCACCGAGGGCATGACATCAAAATCCACAAGGAGAAGCTCACGATCTCCAACTGTGAAACTCTGTCCGGTCGGCAACGCCAGTAAGAAGCCCAAACGGCCTATATTGGCCTGGCTCATGTTTACGTTGAGCTGCGCTGTGCCCGCATCAACACCTGGTGTGGCGCTGGGATTTCCCAAAACCGCCGGATCGAAACTCAGGCTGAAGCTCAATGCGTTTTCATTGCCCTGGGAGGACAACTCGACCGCAAGTTGCAATGCACCGCCAGAAACGCTGCGGCTAACAAGGCGCACATTGCGCGCAGGCAACAGCGTGAATTCGGGCGTGAGAATTTCCGGACAGCCGGTTTGACCAAGGGTGATGGGACCGGTCACGGCTGCTGCCGGCACAATTGTGGTGATCTGATTTGGATTATCAATCGTGAAAACTGCCGCAACATTTTCCGAAAAAACGACGCTCGTCACACCGGCCAAATTACTTCCGGTGATGACGACGTTCGCACCGGTGACCCCGCTCGTGGGAGTGATCGCCGTCACCGCTGAACACAGCAACGTGAACCCGGGAGTTTGTACATCGTCGCAACCAGGCTTGCGAATTGTGAGAGGCCCGCTAATGGCGCCCAACGGCGCCCTCACTCGAATTTGTGTTGCGGTTACATTAACGATCGTTGCTGTGACGTTGTTGGAGAAGAGAATCGCAGAGACACCAGAAAAATTATTGCCGCTGATGGTTATCTCATCTCCCACGCCCGCGCTGACCGGTGAAATGCTCGACACAGTGGGGCAAGCTCGTACTGTAAATGTACCCGTTTGAACATCCGGACATCCGGGTTTGCTTAAGGTGATGGGGCCGGTGACGGCGTCGCTCGGCACTGTAACGAGAATCTGTGTGGCACTGACCAGAGTGAAATTAGCAGCGACATTGTTAGCAAATTTCACAGCAGAAATGCCGCCGAAGTTGGCGCCGTTTATGGTCACTGTGCTGCCCACCTCACTGGCGGCGGGATTGATCGAGGAAACCGAAGGGCAAGCGCCGATGGTTACTGTCATCGCGCCGGGGTTTAGGCTGAGGGCATTGCCGTCAGCATCATTGGCGACAATGTTTGTGATGAAGAAATCCGCACGTGTGCCGCTGGGGATGGAGGGCAGGGAGGTAAAGCGCGCTTCCATCACCACGCCATGGCCGCTGACGCCGCCTTGTCCGAATTTCCGCGAAATGCCGACGTTGACTTTGCCCGCCGTTTCATCAATGTAGGGAAAGAACAGCAGATCGTTTCCCAGGAACGGACCGGGGATGACCGAGCCGGCAACGACATCCACAAAGGCGGTGTTGGTAAAATTCAGTTCGAAGCTTACGCCAAAAAAATTGGCGACCGGCATGGCGCTATCACCCAGCCTGATTTGCACCAAGAATTGCGCGCCCGGCGTTTTGTTGCCCGGACTGTTCGCAATCAACAGCGGGCCGGCCGTAACGACGCTGTCGAGATCAAAAAATGATAAAGGTACGATACCGCCTGTGACAGGTACGGCGAATTGCCGGTCTGCAATACTCTCGCCAACGCCGCGTTCGCCGTGCAGGTAGAAGTACTCAAATGAAATTGTACTGCCGGCAAGAGCATCGGGCAGATTGACTGCCGCCGTATAGATGCTATCGCCGTCGGCATCGGTAAGCAGATTGACGCCTTCTGTAAAATCGTTGAAACTGCCACGCACGCTAAGTTGATCAACGCCGGGCGAGAATTTTTTTTCCAAGATTTGCACCGCCATATCGACTTGAAAAGTAACTGTCACTGCTGCAGAAGACGATGATTGCGCCACGATTGCCGTCCCGGGCGTGAGCAGCAAGACGAGTATGAAAAGAAACAGTTGCAGATTTTTCATGACATTCTCTCGTTTTTGAAGAAGAAATATTTTGGGCAAAACGATCAGCCCAGCGGCCAATCGTTTTGCCCCGGTTCTCGCAGATTCACACACTCATTGCACCAAAGTCATTTTTCGAATTTGCACGAATTCACCGGCTTGCAGACGATAGAAATAAACGCCTGAGGGCAGCGCCTGCCCAAATGTATTGCGGCCATCCCAACGGACCTGGTACGCTCCGGGGGATTGCGTTTCATTAATCAATGTGCGCACCACCTGGCCCACGGTGTTGAAGATCTGCAACGTTACACGCCCAGCTTCCAGAATGTCATATGCAAGCATCGTTTCCGGATTGAACGGATTCGGATAATTTTGATAAAGCTGATATTCCGTCACCATGCGGCTGCTGCGTTGGAGCGCTACATTGGCGCCGGCACCGATAACGAGTTGAAGCGAGGAGGATGACAATACTCCCGTATGTCCTTCGTGATCTTGCGCGACAACGTCGTTCAGAGTGAGAGTAATCACCTCCCCAAGCCGGGCTTGGTTGGAGATTTTCCCCTTCAACCGAATTACTGCGCCCGCGCCCTGCGCGCCGGGCTGGCCATTTTTACGCGTAATGCCGATGCCGCTCTTGCCTGATTCTTCAAGGTGAGAATACAGCAATGCTTCATGTCCGAATAACGCCTCCGGCTCGACAGAAAGAATTTGCAAAAGTTCGGGCCGATCATTTTGCAGTTCGAACGCCAATCCGAAAAGATTTCGGGCCTCCGCCGCTTGAATCTTTATGATGAATTCCTGTCCCGGCAGAAGTTGAGCGGGAATCGCTTCAGCAAACACCTGGGCGAATGCTGCTTTTGCCAACGTATTATTGGCCAGCTCCAGCGGCGCACCAGACGCCGCAGTGTGCGTACGGTTCCAATTCAAACCAATGCAAAGCACATCGGCTTGATTGACAATGCCGTCGCCGTTGGCATCGGCATAGGTCGCGGCCAGCGGCGTCCACGGGGCAGCTAATTGGGCGCTCCAAGCGCATGAGCCGCCGCTGCGCGCCGAACCGGTACGGTTCCAGTGCAATCCCAGCGGCAAAACATCGGCTTGATTCACGACGCCGTCATTGTTGGTGTCGCCCGGCCACACCGCTGTGCCGCAACTCAGAACCGTATTGGCGCTTTGCGGCGTCAAGGCGATGGAGTTATTGAGAGGATCGATAGCAACAATATCCGTAATCGAGAACGTGACGGGGGTCCCCACCGGCGTTGAGGTCGGCGAGGAAAACTTCACGCGAACAATCACGCCGCTGCCCGTCGAGCCAGGTTGCCCGGTCTTGCGCGTGATGCCAATGCTGACTTTGCCGAGAGGATCCTCCGGATTGGCATAGAGCAACACATCATTGCCGAGAAAAGCGCCGTTCTCGCTGCTGACGTAATTGACATACGCGGTGTTGGTGTAGTTCAACACGAAACTGGCGCCGAACAAGTTGGTCACATTCTCGACGCGAATATCGACAAAGTATTCCGCGCATGACGTCACCGGGTTGGACACAATCGGTTTGATCCCGCCAAGTGGGTCGGGGCGCGTGACCGTGAGCTGAGTACTGGTTCTGAAACTGTTATCGTCTTCATTCGATTCCGGATTGCGGTCATCCACATCGATGTTCATCCAAAGATAATAGGTGTCGGCCGGCGTCGTTGGAGGAATTGTGCCTATTTGAGTGAAACTGTTGCTGTTTCCGGCATCCAACGCAGGCATCGTGAAAGAGTGTACGAGCAGACTGTAATCCGGCTCAGTGGGACTATCCGTGAGAAAGACATTAATGCGGAAATCCGGGCGCGTGGGGCTGCTGCCGTTGTTCATCACCGTTCCGGTAAAGGTGATGGCATCGCCGGGTTTGTACGTTGTTTGACTGAACGACAGAGCTGTTCCCAGGAGGTTGGGCAAACCATCAATCTTGCAACCGGTGATGACAATGTTATCAAAGTATCCCGCATCATTGAAGGAACCGACGCCAATCCGGCCTTCACCAAAGAAGCTGTCATTGCCACTTAAAATTAATATGCCATCAAAATAGGCGCGGATCACGCTGCCCTCGCGTTCAATTCTGAGTTTGTGGTAGTTCCCATCCACAAACGTGGGCGCATTGTAGGTTGCCAGGGTCACGCGCGGACTGCCATCGTGTATGCGGTGCATCTCGGTAAAGCCAGGCTCGCGATTGTAGTTGACGTAGTAATAACTGTCGAAATCCTGATAGCCGAAGACAATGGACAAATCTGCGCCGGAGTTGCCGATGCCGGCGTCTTCGCTTTTGGCGTCACACTCGAAAGTAAAATCACCCCACGTTTGGCTGTTGATGAGTGACAGCTCTCCAAGTCGCTTGTCGTCCGGCGAGTTGTAGTTTGAGGTGTTCAGATAATAGCGCAGACTGCCGGCGTCATTGCTCACCTGCCAGCGGCTCGGCGTCAGAGGCGTCCAGCCGTTGGCGTTGCCGTCATCAAAATTATCCGTGAAGGTGTCGCTGCCGGAGCCGGAGGTGAGGTTAACATCATCGAAGCAGGCAGTGCTTTTGAACGAACCGAAGCCGACATAGCCGGAAGTGAACGTGGCATCATCGACATCGATCACCAGGATACCGTCGCCATGTGCAGTGATCTTGGCGCCGCTGCGACGAATGGTAATCGTGTGAAAGCTGTTATCGCTGGCAAAATCCAGCGGATGCGAAGCGATTTCGCTGCCACTGTTCGCGACGATACGATAGAGTCTCACGCCCAAAACGCCGAATTGCAGATAATAGCCATCGCGCTTGGGATTGTTGAGATCATTCACGCCGAACAGGATGAAGAAATTTTTGTTGTCCGCTGCCGTGGCTTTTGCGCTCAAGGTGAGGGTGAAATCGTTCACGCGATGACTTTGCAGCACCGAAAACTCGTCGCTGCTGGCATCCGGGACGTTTAAGACATACGCCGGATCGCCTTCCACATTGGCAACGATCCATTGCGAGGGCGTGTCCGGCTTCCAGCCGTTGGCATTGCCGTCGTTGAAGTCGTCGGTGAAGGTGCTTGTTTCACAGGGTGGTTCTGGTCCACCATCCGGTGCGATGACGTGAATCCCATGTACGCTCGCAACGCCGAAGTTGTCAATTGCGCGAATATAGTATTCGACCCCAGCTTCTGTCATTTCGCTACCTGGGATGACTGCTTGATACTGACTCCCGCCGGTTAAGGGCATGGTCGTATTGCTAAAGAGCAGCGTTCCAAAGCGGCGATAATAAAGGATAACGCTGCTTAAGAAATTGGTGTTGTCGGTAACGTTTGCCGAGATGGAAATGTTCGCGCCAATTGGCGCTTCTATGATGGGAGTATGTGTAATCAGTGGCGGTTGATTTGGTGTCACTGCAATTTGATGAGGTGTTATTTGGGGGTCGACAGCGGGATCGGTTGCTGTGCCCGCGCCATCCGTGGCGGAAATATAATAATCTATGCCTGGACTCTGCACGGAACTGCCGAAGATTACAGCCTGATAAATGCTACCGCTGCTCACGGTCATGGGCTTGGAAACATAGCTGGCGGCGCCGGTTGTGCGATAGAATAGAGTCGCGCTCTGCACAAAAGGAGCCACCGGATCGGTAATCTCAGCGGCAATAGTAAGGTTGACACCAGCGACTTGTGCAGAGTTGCTGAGATTGATCGTGGCCGGCGTGCGTTGAATGCGCGGTACCGCACAGGGGATATAACTGCCGCTCGCTGTTGCCGATTCACCCGCGTGTGTGACGGTTACGGCAACATTCCTCGTGACGCCGTCGCATAAAGGATTGCTCGATTGATATGTGATAATGTATGTTCCTGCTACGATTGTCGTAATATCATCGAGAATTGAGTTGAACGGGCTTGTAACGTTAAAAAAACGTCCTCTGGTCGCGCTGGTAATGCTGCCGGCGCCGACGTATTGAGAAGTTTCAATAGCAACGGCATAGCAATTGATGCCCGCACTTACCATTGAGTTGTTGATCTGGCTTAAACTGGGTGGAGGCGGAGTTACATAGGATGGTGCAGGAGGCACTTGGCTGGGGGCATCTGTGATCAGGATGAATACTTTCTGCGCGCCCGGCCGGAAAGAAATGGAACTCAGCGCCACATTCAAAGCGCCGAAAGAGTTTTCGGGTATGTCGCCGCCGCCGGAGGCGCTCAAGGCATCAATCCAATTGCGATACAGCGTGACATTTTTTGTCAAGATACCGCCGTTGTACATTGTGACATTATCTTTGAATGTTACTAACCCAAGAGCGTAGTCGATACTTCGGGACTGCAACGCTGTGAGAAAGGCATTGACATTGTTACGTACAGCAACAATCTCATCCAACATACTACCGGTATCGTCAATCAAAAAAATAATATCCGCAATCCGGACCCCGTCGCCGCTGCCCGGCGGCGTTACTGAAAAAAAGTCCGTCTGCAAGATGCCATTTTCGCGCACCACAAAGCTGTTCTGTGGCAAGATCGGAAGAGCCTCTCCGGTAACGGCCACGTGTGTATAAATAAATGGGAAATTTTGACTGTTGAGGGTGGTTAGGGTTGCATTCAGGGCAGCGCTAGTCGAACGCTCAACCGTTGCGCTGCTGATGTGCCAGCCAGCGTAGGCATTGCTCGCATCAGAAACAAGATGAAAGGCGATTCGAATTTCTTGACCGGCGAACGAGGTCAGGTCGATTTCGTGTTCGCGGCCATCATTTTTACCGTCGCGCACGCTGACTGTTATCCAATTAGCGCCATTGTCGGGAGAGACTTTGACATAACCGAAATCATAACCGCTTTCCAACTCGAACCATTCGTGCAGCCGCAGCGTGAAGCGCGTTCCGGGTTTGGGCGCGGACAGAGAAATGCGGGGACTGATCAGCCAGGCGTCTGAATTGTTGTCATAGCTCGCAGAAGAATTACTGGCCGCCATCAAGCTACCCAACGGATTTGCTTTTGCTTTGCCAGTCAATTCCGCGGTTCTCCAGCCACCGGTCTTGACCCAGCCGGGTGATTCGGTGTTAAAATGGTCTTCAAATATTTTGTCACGAGAAACCTCGTTCTCGATTCGCGACGTCGGTATTGCAGGCGTGTCAAGCAACAAGCCTTTGGCAAGATGCTGTTGATCTTGTTGTGCCCATGTGAGACTCATTGTGGCGATATAGAACGCGAGAATGGCTGTTCTCATGCAGTTCCACCGTAAATGAGTTTTTGAAAACGTGTTCATGTAATCCTCCCAAATTCAGGAAAGTGTTAATGAGAAAATGGAGTGAGTTGAGTTCGTATTAGTCAAATGTTTTTTGCGAAACTGTCAGTCGCCGACATTCGCGCATGCCACCTTTTCAATGTCTTTGCCCCCAGCCAAGGCTGCCTGATTCCTTCTCGGAAAATGCCGATCGTTGTTGCGACAACCAGGCGTGTGCCCAGCAACAGAACTGAACCTAGCCATTTCCGACCGGGAAGGTTGTCCCAGCGTTGCGCCAACGAGGCCCAATCCAGGCTACTCGTGTGCCAGCCCCAGTAGGTTGCCCAAAAGAAATAGCCTCCCACCAAGCCCATGAACGGTACGAGGGCCGCGGGTTGATGGGAGGCGGTGCAAGTCCACATGAACAGCAACAAACCAAGCAACGCAAAATTCATGGCGGCACGGAATCGCTTTATCGCAAGGGCAGCGCCGCAATCGAGACAAACAGTTTCAAAACCATTCAATCGAAAACCAGCAGTACACGCGCTGCAGTAGTCGGTTTTGCAGCGCGGACAAGTACCAACGATTGAACTGGTTGGGTGATAGTGACAGTTCATTCGAACCAAGGCTGGAAGATCAAAGCGCGCGATTTTATTCCAAATATAATCCCGAGCCGTCCCTACCCGGCTCGGGCAGGCGGCAATCGCCGACATTACCCAATCACTTGTTTCCGCATGATTTGGTAATGAAGCTGCATCAAACACGCCCAACAATCACCAGCCACAGAAATGCTTCGTCGAGAGATGTGGTTATAAGCCAAGTCTTTTCTGCAAAGGGAGTGAACGCGGATAAAGATGTTATTTTTTTGTCCGAAAGCCATAAGCTATAGGCTTATTCGGTAAGCAATTTGCTTATCACCACCTTGTTGAAGCCTCGGTTATATCAGCGGATCATCGGAGGCGTGCTGCTGCGCGCTCGCGCGGGTGTTTTTTTCAATCAGATTCAGCCGTTTAATGAGATGTCCGGCAGCAACCAGCAGTAACCCCATGGGAATGGCGAGGAGGCCGCCCACAAATAAAAACGCCAAATTCAAAACATCGGAAAGCCCTAGCACCAGCATCACGACTCCCGAAACGCCCAAAAGCCACCCCACCGTCATGATCCAGCGATCGGTCGAATGAGCAGCAGTTAGGCGGGAGGCCGTCATGATTTGGGATTCTTTCACAGAATTGCCGTATGCCAAAACCCTGATCACGGTATGCGAGCAATCTCAGCATAAAAGGGAATGAATGATCTTGTGGTGCTCAAAAGTTTTTTGGGGAACATTCTGTTGCCGACATTCGCGCATGCCCCCTTTTTTAATGTCTTTTCCGCCAGCCAGGGCGGCTTGCCTCCGTTCGTTCGTGTGGGGCGATTGCAACACGCGCATCCGATTCCGAAATATCCCGAGCCGTCCCCCCAATTCCGGCCTTTGGGAGGTGTTGTTGGCATCATGCTCTCTTTTCAGAACAAACTCACCGAATGATCACACTTTTTCTCACCGCCACAAAGTCTCCGGCTTGCATCTTGTATAAATAAACTCCGGACGGAACAGGACGCCCAGTGGTGTCTTTGGCATCCCAGGTTATTTTTTGGTAACCCGCTTTTCTGGTTTCGTCCAACAGCGTACGAACTTCTGCACCAACCAAATCATAGACACGAATAGTCACATGGCTCGACTTGGGCAGGGCAAATTCGATGGTCGTTTCGGGATTGAACGGATTGGGATAATTTTGCGCCAGTGAAAATTCGGTTGGCAATCCGGTTTCGCTTGAGTGTACCGCCGTCGTTTGCCAGCGAATCAGGCACGGCTGCTGGTTGCTGTTGCTGGCATAAGTGGAAAGTGTATCCGCATCAACCGCGTAAAGCCGCCAAAAAACCGAATCGACCCGGCTCGGACGGACGAAAGCATACTGTGTGTTGGATTGGGGTAGCAACGTGTTCAACGGCGAGAAGCTGCGATTGGTGCTCCATTCCACGACGTAGCGCAAGCTGTCCAAGGGATCTGGATCGCTTGTCGCCTGCCAGCGAAGCATCACCGTATCGCTGCGGCTGCTAAAAATGGGGGCCGGCGTTAGAATCTCAAAAGGCTGCGGCGGCTCTTTAATCGCGTTGACAAAAAAGTTTTGCACGCTGGACCACGGAGAAACGGCGCCCTCGTCGTCGCTGGCCTGCACCCGCCAACTGTAGCGCGCATTCTCGTGCAAATCCTGCGTGGGGATATAAAACGTCACGCCCGGATTGGTTTGCGCCGAGATTTCCACGTTGGTGATGAACTCTCCGTCGTCGTCCATTTGCAGGCGATAGCGCAAGACCTCGGCGCCGTCACTCGGATCAGGATCATCGGCGGCTTGCCAGGAAATGGTCGGTCGCGCCGTACGCATTTCAAGATTATTCGCCGGTGAGAGTCCGCTGACCACGGCTTGTGGCGGCGTATTGATTTTGTTCATGAAGAAACGCGCCGTGCCGCTCGAAAACGCCGAGTTGGCATTCTGCTGATCGCGTGCCTGCAGCCGCCAATAATAAATCACGTCATCCTGCAAATTCGCAAAACCTGCGAGCCGGTCAAGCCGAATCGCGATCACATTGCCGCCCGCCGGCATCGCCAGCTTGATACTCTGGGAAAAGCTGCCCGTGCGCGAGCTGTCGATATTGTCTTCCACCAGCTCCGGCGAAGAGAAGTTGGCGTTGTTGTCGATTTCCAAACGATAGCGAATCTGATCGAATGGATTGGGATCAACACTGGCCTGCCAGATGAGCAAATCACTGCCGCGCATTTCTTCACCCGCCAATGGCCGCAACGGCAGCGGAATTGAAGGCGGGTAATTAACGCCGGCCGTGGAATCGACGATCGCAAAGAAATTGTCGGAGAGGTCGAACCGTTCATTGCCGGCGGCATCACGGCCCGTTACTTTCAATATGCAACGTGAAGAAAACGGCCCGGCTACTTTCCAGTCATATTCATCCTGCGGGCTGGTGAAAGAAATGAGCGGCTGAAAAAGCTGTCCGCCATCTCGCGACACCGCAACGTCAATTTTGGCCACACCGACGTTGTCGCGTACATACCAACGCAACGTTGCTGTCTGCCCGCGCAGCAACGTCTCCCCGCCGTTGGGAAAGAGCACGGAGACTTGCGGCGCTTCGCTGTCGCCGGCAGGAATGAACGGCTGGAAAATGACTTCGCCTTTCGAGGCATTGTCGTTTTTGTCGTAAATCTCTTGCGCGATCGCTGCGGCAGTGGAACCGTCCCACGTATTGTTCCTGGCAAAAATCGTCGCGCTGCCGTCATTGAAGACG
Organism: uncultured Cytophagia bacterium; assembly: GCA_964457925.1. Lineage (GTDB taxonomy): Bacteria > Zhuqueibacterota > Zhuqueibacteria > Zhuqueibacterales > Zhuqueibacteraceae > Coneutiohabitans. The sequence continues at coordinate 61,773 of CAYWGH010000025.1, read as the reverse complement.
GCATAACGGTCGGCAGCAATATTGAAATCGAGAAAAGAGTTGTTGCCCGGACTTGAATAAGCGCCGCCGCCCAGATCCGGCGAAGCATTGCCGTTCGCGTAGATCCCTTGCCAGCGCATCTGCCGGATTTTGACATGATGGATTTTCTGGCTGGTGCTTTCAAAGCGCAACGCCGCATCCGAATTGCCGAATCCAGCTCCGGCGCCATACCAAAACTCACAGTAGGCGACTTCGCTGGCGCCGGACACACTCTGGGATTGGAACACGATGCCTCCCCAATCGCCGGCGACACCGCTACTGGCGCCATCGTTATTCGTGTCGCCGGCGTAGCGGTCGTCACGGATGGAAGTGAAAATAATCGGCGCTGTGGCGGTGCCAATCGCAGTCAAGCGACTTCTGATGTAAATATCCGAACCACCGAAACACTTGAAGAGTGTTCCAGGCGCAATGGTCAATCCACCCGAGGCTTCGATGATATAATCTCCGGCGAGAAGATAGGGCACGGCGGTTTGGTCGAGAACAATATTCGATGAGTAGTAGCCGTCGACTACCCGGATGCCGTTGCTGTTGTTTTGAGAGAAACGCAGGTTTTCAAAAACTGGATTCACCAGCGGCGAGACTTGCACGGTCCAGCCAACATTGCCGAAACCGCCACGGCCGCCAAAACGAAACTGGCAATAGTGCAGCCGGCAAAAATTGCTTATTGCGCTGTTGTTGAAAGAAATGCCTCCCCATTGCCCGGGCACGCCTTGCCCACGGCCATTATTGTCCGTGTCACCCAATAGTGAATCATCGGCAATGGACGTAAAAATAATCGGCGCCGTGGCCGTGCCCTCGGCCAGCAGACCGCCGTTGATATACATGTCGGATCCTTCACTGAGCTTGATGACGCAGCCCGGTTCGATGGTCAATTTGGCGCCGGCGGCTATCGAAAGATCGCCGAGCTGCACGTAAGGGGTCTGGCCGGGGAAACGCAGCCGCGCGTCGCGGTCATAATTAGTCGCGAACATGCCGATCCCATTAGTGGTGCAATTGCCAAAAGTCAAATTGGCAAATGTCACCTCGGCGCGCATGTCTAACAGCAGCGGACTACCCGAGTTGTTGAAACCGCCCGCGCCGCCGAAATAAAATTCACAGAAGCTCAGACTGCTGCCTTTGGCATCGACTTCGAACGTGATACCGCCCCAATCGCCGGCGCTGCCGGCGGTTGGGCCGTCATTGCCGGTGTCGCCGCCGCGGCTGTCATCATTGATGGAGGTGAATCGAATCGGGTTGCCGGCCGTGCCCTGGCAAATCAACCCGCCGTTGATGCGAAAGTCGCTACCGCCAGCCATCTTGAAAAGCGTGCCGGCGGCAATGCTCAGCACCGCCGGTCTATCCACCTTGAGATCACCACGAATAAGATAGGGCGCCGCGTTTTGGTCGAAGCGAATGTTCGTGGTGTAGGTGCCGGCGACCACGTCGATCGCATTGTAACGACAATCGCTGAAGCGCAGTGATTTGAAGGTGGGATTGGCGCGCGCGTCGAGGCGAATCGGCACGTCCAAATCATTCAAGCCGCCGCGCCCGGCGAATTGGAGATCACAATACTGCAAGACGCAATTGGCGTCGTCAACCGTTTCTCTAAATTCAATGCCGCCCCAATCGCCCACTCTTCCGGCGCTGCCGCCATTGCCGTCGGTATCGCCGTCGAGCGCATCATCATGAATCGAAGTGAAGATAATGCGTTGTGCTGGCGTGCCATTGGCGACAAGCCCGCCCTCCACATAAATATTGCCGCCGTCGGCGAATTTGATATGCACGCCGGGGGCGATGGTCATCACCGCGCCGCGGCTCACGATTATATCGTCCAGGATCAATGGCAATGCCGTTATGTTCAGCTTGAAATTGTTATCGTATCTGCCCGCAAATATTTCAATGCCATTGCGGCGGCAGTCACGAATCGTGCAAGCGGTGATCTGTGGCTCGGCATAGCCGCTGATTTCAAGGACGTCGTCATAACTGTTGAGGCCGCCCTGCCCGCCGTAACGAAAATCGCAATAACTCAGGCTGCTTCGCAAAGCGCCTTGTGGTTGATTGATGCGCAAACCGCCCCAGGCGCCAACCACCGGATTGGCAGAGGAAGAGGTGAAAACAATGTGCTGTGCCGCGGTGCCATTGGCCAGCAGTGTGCCATTGATCGTCATATCGCGTGCGCCGTCAAACATTACCGTAACGCCCGGTTCGATGGTGAGCGTGACGCCGGCTCTCACGTCAATATCCCCCGTCACTTGATACGGACTGTTTGCCAACGTCCACGTGGTGTTGGTCGTGATGGCGCCGGAAACCAAAGTCGGGTTGCTGTAAACTGAAACCGTGGTTGTTCCAGACGTCAAACCGGGCGACGAAGCTTGAATCGTCACCAACCCCGGCGTGCTGGTGGATTGGAGTGTGATCGTGGCGACGCCGTTCACAGCATTAACTGGATTGGAGCCGATGAGCGTTGCGGAAGCGGCGCCGGAAGTGACGGTGAAAGTGATGGGGTTGGTGGCAATGGGATTAAGATTGCCTTGCGCATCTCGCAGCTCGGCAAATAATGTTCCGGAGGCGCCGTTGGTTTTGATCGCATTGGGGCTGGCGGATAACGTGATTTGTGCCGCCCCCGCGATCGGCTGAATGAGCAAGACATACGGCCGGTTCCAGGCTTCATCTATCACCACGCCCCGCAGATGAACAAAATAATCGCCCGGATTCAACACCGGCGTGATGAATGAAATGCGGTCCGCGCCGCCGGTATTTCTGCCCTCGATCACTGGTTGGGTCAAATTGAGCGCGCTGAATAATTCCACGACCATGGTGGTGAAATTCTGCAGCGAGGCGAGGTTGGAAAGTGAAAGCGTGAAGTTGCCGGCTTGCGCGACATGGAAGCGAAACCAGTCATGATCAGACGCCGTCATGCCGCTGGGTCTATCGACAAAACCATGAATCGGTTGGCCGGGTGTCAAGACATAAGCTTTTTGCGAGTCGTCAGGCTCATCCAGCCCGCGAAGAATCGCGCGATAATTGCTGGTTTCATGGGAGTGCAATCGGTGAATCAGCAAGGTATCGCCTTTGCTGTCCAAATATTGGCGGTCGAGTCGCACCGCGCCGTCACCGTTTAACACGCCTTCATCCGACACGATCCAGATATACTCGACGTCCCCCGGAAGCTGCATCTGCGGATTGTCCGCGCGGATGACCGAATTGGAATTTATCCCCGCCACAGTGGAATTTTCGCTGCCATCGCAATCAACATCGATATTAAAATAACTACCGGGCGGAATGATGGATTCCCCTCCACCAAAAAGATAAACGCCGTGATCCCGGTTGTTGCCAAAATTGGGCGGCCCTGAGGCGAAATAGTTATAACTCAGATCGCGCGCAGCTTCCGACCTGGGATTGATCCCAGCGGGAGAGCCGAATTCTGTCATATTCGATCCGGCGTGTGGCGTGCCGATCGTAACCAGCTTCGCCACCCGATGGCCGAAGGCCTCGTCGGGGAAAGCCCACCATTTGGGCTTGCCATTGGCGTCTATTCGCTGCAAATACTCCCGCGCCGCCAAGCCTCCCATTGAATGCCCAACCAGAATAACTTTGGATTTGCCCGTCGCGTCAAGCACCTTTTTTATCATCTGCCCGAGCGCGTAACCTTGCTTGACGATGGCCGATTCATTGCTTTGCGAAAAATCAATAGTCAAAGCGAAACGATTTTGCCTCGGTTTTAAATCTTCCGTTGCCGGATCCCACCAATTTTTGAAATTGATCGCATAGACGTTTCCATTGTAAAGATCATTCCGCTCATTGGGAAATTGCGTTCTCACATCCATGCCGAAATGCGTCGACAAATCGCTGGCGTTGAGCAGTGCATGAAAAATGCCCTGATCGTTAAAATAAGGATCACTCCACCCGAAGTTGTCGCGGAGATAGTTGATGGTCGTCTGCCACGTGCCGTCGTCGCTATTCAGCCCATGAACAAAGATGATGGGATAAGGTGGCGCCTGGCCGACGACGACTTTTGGCAGGAGCAATGCCAATAAGAGCATCAGCCCCGCGTATTTGATGCGCATGGTGAACACCTCAACAAAGCTCTCGACTTTAAAGCTTCCTGCCAACGAATTTTGTGAAAGAAAAATTCTCCGATGATGATTGTCGGTAACGCCAAAACAGCCTAAACTTTGAAAAGTTCGCACTGCTTGCGACTGAAATGCTCGGCCCTAAACAGTCATTCACAAAAACTTTTAGAGAAATTCCCTTTTTGACAATCCGGATTTTGTTCCATTTCTCTCTTGGCCAGCATTCTCTATTGATGCCAACTTTGGCATTGTTGATAAGAATCTGCGACCAATTTCCGAATCGAACATTCACCGGTGAATCGCCGATGAGTGCCAAATCCAGAATAGGATTCCCATATAGAATTCCTGCAACAAGAAACTCAAAAGCAAAGTCGCTGGGAAAATTCACGTATTGCATCATTTCATGGTCAGTGGTGGTATGACTTGTGACATATTTTGAAGCTCCACTGCCGCCGACTACGATATCGCTTCCCCAAGACTCTGCAATATCTCCTGGCTCATAATCGGAAAAATCCTCTTGAAAAAAGATTTCGCCTGCGTTACCTGTGGAACTCTGTGGTGAGTGATGCGGCTTGTTATCCTGTGAAGTTTTGCCCAGCAATCGTTTTATTGTCTCATCCTTGGTCATCTCAACGGAGGCGACAGCAAAAATACTTCCGGTATCAGTCGCAATAAGACGGGCATTAATTTTGACGGTGGCATCAAGGTCAGTGATTGTGCCGGTGGCGATTGCGTCAACGCCAAGAATTTTGCCCAATTCTTTTGCTGAGTTCGGGTCAACAAAACCGCTCAGAGTCAACTTGTGCTCTGCAATAACTTTGCTGAGTAACTGGCGCTCGATTACCTCGAACCGTTTGGTCATGAAGAGTCGAGTGATAAGCTCTTCGGAAAGAAATTTGCCCAAATCAGTAATGTTCCCGTTGAGATCGGAGAATTCAATTACGGCTATTTTGGCTTTCTTTCCTTCAGCCATATTAGACTCGATCTGGCGCGCGAGTTCAGCAAGCTTTGCATCAAGATCGCTGCCTAAATTGCCAAATGCAAAGCATAAATTGAACATTTCAAACAAAAAGGCGAAGATAAGACATGAAAAATTTCTCTTCATGATGACTCAGTCATTTATTGATGTTTGTCAACTCTAATAATCTTCTTCCTTGTTTTCTTCGCTTTCGTCCTCACCTTCGCTGTCATCGTCCTCATCGTCTTCCCACATCTCATCTTCATCCTCATCATCAAACATATCGACCTCGTCGCCGAGCTGGTCCCACACAACGGTGCCGATCACTGAAGAGTCGCATTCGTATGTGACATGATTTTCTTTATCTCTCCAAAAATACTCGCCGTCGCTTGCGATTATTAAATCCCACTGTTCATCATAGTAGCGTCTTGTATACCCGCCACAATCACGCTCGTCGCCTCTTTCAGCCATACAGATCCTCCTGTCGTTAGAACTATATTTGAATTCTTTCTGCTCATCCCCATTGCGCTGGAGCAGGTGCACCACCTGCTGCAGGAAGAAGTCGCACAACTGGCAGGATCACGCTACGCACGGGACCACAACCGTCACCTCAAACGCTTGGGACAACAACGGGGCTCGGTCTATCTCGGCGACCAAAAAGTCCACCTCATGGTACCGCGCGTTCGCGAGGTGGAACGCAACTGCGAAATTCCACTCGCGACTGACCAGCAGTTCGACCAGCCTCACGCCCTCGCAGAGCGGTTTTTCGTCACGCATTTTTCGTGACCTGTTTTGCCGGCATTATCGCCGGGCAGCGCAGTTGGTGCCGCAAGCCTTTGGCCTCTCCAAGAGCAGCATCTCAGGCCGCTTCGTGCGGGCCAATGAGTAAAAGCTCAAAGAACTGATGCAGCGCCGGCTGGATTCCTACGAATTTGTCACGCTGGTTTTGGACGACGAAACGCTACACCAGCAAAAATCGGCGCGTGATCAGCGACAACACTGGACGGCCTCGGCGCTGCTGGAAATCGAGCCGAGCCTGCGGCGGATCAAGGGCTTTCGCTACCTGCCGCGGCGGCGTGCTGCTTGACCGGCCATCTGAAATTTCAACTAAGAAGGGATTGACTCTTACAGCCCATTCTGATTAATTAGTCGACACAACAAAGAATTAGAATTTAATACCCGACGTTATGACGTTTCCAATGCCGATTGAGGGCGCTCTGCACCATGGCAGACCAGAAAATGTTCACAAACGGTATTAAACCCAGAATACCGATGAGCGCTGGATTCGTTTGCTCAGACACCGCAACGTTGTCTGCCACATCCATTTTTTTGATGAGAGTCGGCACGTGAAAAATCAGATAGATGGCCCAAAACAAATTGAAAAATGGAATAAAAAGAAATCCCACGGCTGCGCCGGGCTTGATGCTGAGATCGCGGGTGTGAAGCAGCATTTCGTCGTGAATTTTGTAGAGCCATACCAGACCGTAAATTCCGAAAGTGATCAGGCTCAACAACAAGGGAGCGAAAATGAATCTAACCTTGCCCATCTGCAACGCCGTACTTTGCATCGGGGATGACCCTGTCTGGGTAGGTTGCATCTGCGCGACTGGCTGAGTAGGGTTTTGCACTGTGTTCATGTCTGTTCTCCCGGAAATTTCTGAGCTGCAGCGAGTGAAAAAAACTTCATGGTCTTTCGCTTTTTCTCAGACCGTTCAAACATACACCACAATCCTGCCGGAAAGGTAGCCTTTAAAGGCCACGTCCCCATTGACATACACCTTGCCATTTCCCGGCTTGTAATCAAAATGCGCCTCACCCCGGGAGTCGGTATATTCATCGTTGGTGACACCGCCACTGAGAAGCCCATCGAAACTGAGCGCCACCTTCTTGTTCTCCCATGGCTCGCCGGATTGCTCATGGATGACTTTGACGGTAATCATATTCTTGTGCTCCTTGAGATATTTTTGTTTTGGGTTCCAGTCAAACCGAGTAGTTCTCCGCTTAAATGGCGGAGCAATCGCTCGGTTCATATTTCAATATGCCGCTTGCACCGCCGTCGCATACGATTTTTGCAGCTTGATCAGCTTCACCGCCTGGTAAGTTCGATAGATGGCACCGCCGTACATGCCGATGGCCGCGGCGGCAATCAAGCGAATTAGAAATGCAATAAAGGTTCCAAGCCCATGGCCATCGGAAAGCTTGTCCAAACCATTGTACAGCCAGCCCCAAACCTTGCCGCCAAAATGCCAGCCCCAGTAGACTGCCCACAAGGCGTAGCCGTAAAAGAAGATGGCGAACACCGGATTCATGCCAGGAGGCTGTGCGTTGCTCGACACCATCCAGGCCGCTCCTAAGATTCCAAGCGTTGCCGCGATGATCGAGTTCCTGAGCTTGCGCTTGACGAACGTCACTCCACAATCCAGACAAACCAACTGTTTTTCCTTGCCTCTGATCTCAATTGCACATTCCTCGCAGAACGAGGATTTGCATTTGGCACAGGCGCCGGCCTTTGGCGCCGAAGGATGGTATTTGCAATTCATGTTCCGCCTCCTCAAATGGATTTTTTCGAATAAACTTTCATCTTAGGGTTTTGAAACTCTGCCGTAAGTACTCCATGAAGTGCTCTGGCAATTCGGGAAATAGCGTGCGCCATTGCTGTCAGGGCATTTGAAGCAGTACTTCTCGCCGCAGTCGCGGCATTCATAGACATCGAAATAGGCAGCGGACCAACTGATATCGTTTTTGTCCGCGCCGCAATTGGGGCATGCGTAGATGTAATTGGGCATGGCTTTCTCCCGTTAAAAAGATGCGCGTAAGGCTGAACGTGTGGGTTGATACTTTTTATTATGCGTAAAATTGCGCTCACGCGGGACGATCACTGAAAAAGTCCACCCTTGAGTTCTGCTTTCCATTTACCGTAATCGTCCTTGTACAACACGAAATCGCCGACGCGATCGAAAGTAACGATGCGCCCGGGATTGAAAGGATCACGCAAACTGCAACTGCCAATGCAGCGAATGCGCATAGGCCAGTATCGCTGCTGCTCGTTATAGACGCCAGTTGTTTTAATTTCGACAAGATCAACTTCCGCGTTTTCGCCACCCATGAGATTGCCCACCCAACTGATCGGCACTTCGCGCTTGAGATAGGTGCGCACGGCTTCTTCCACTTCTTGATCCGAAGGTTTGGCAAGCACAGCAATTGGCGGGACGGCAGTTGCCGCAGTGAGCACTTTCGCTTCCAATACCGACACTCTTTTTTCCAAAGCGAGGACATGCCGAAGCAACTCCTCATAGAGGTACGACTTTTGTTGCGGCTGCGGCTCGCGAGGGGAGTTGGGCGTTTCATTTTCCTCTGGCCGTGTTGAGAGCGGAACCAATTCCCATTTTACCTCAGAGGCACTGGGATTAAGCCTCACCCATCCCTTCTTTCCAGAAGCAAGAATCACATACCGCCACTCATCTTCTCTTTGCTCCATCACGACTAAAATGTCTCCGTCTTTGAGGGTAGTTACCAAGGGGGAAAGCATGTCCGGTGTTTCCCGTATAAAGAATTCATGCGTGGCAGGAGTAAATTTCGCCCGATATATTCTGTTCAGGCTTTGCGAAATTACAACCGTTTGGCACACGAGAATAGAGGTAACCGTTGCTACAGAAAAGCAATACCTCGGAAATTTTGATCCACCTTGGTTGGTGCGGAGATAACAAAAGTTTTTTTTCATCATTTATTATCCTCCCACTTCGAATTATTTATGAACTTTTCCAGAAACAACGAGGGGAAAGGCACTCACGCCGCAACAACCTGATACTGAGGATCATTATGACCACACCATGAATACTGACGGCAAAACTGTGTGGGATGGAGAAAATCTATCCTACACCTGGCGCTACAACAAAACCAACACTACCTATCCGCACGCACTGCTCGGGATTCAGGGTGATGCCCTGTTCTTTTCACTGAGAAAGACAAAAACGTTGTATGCCGCACTGGCAAGGAAAAGAAAGAGTATCAGCCAGAAGCCCGGGTGATATTGCACGTAAATGAGCCCTTCGCCCTGGCGCATAACTTCGTCGTCGATTTGAGCTTTGAGCACGAGCAGGCATCCGAACCCTGTTGAGCCGACCAGGATATTGATCAGCGCGGTGCTGTAATGTTTGATGAAACTCAGCACCAACCCCAGCAGGGCGGCGGCAAATGCAGCGATGGCGAGTGGCGCAGGATCAATTCGCTTGTACTCGCTCCGGCCGTTGAAGGGGTTGCGCTGCTCGACATGTGTTCCGGTCACCAGTTGAATGCCGTTGAGCGTCGCCAGCTTTTCTCCCGAACAGGCGAGATCGAAAAACGGCAGAAAAAAACATCCCGCGATCAACACAAAGAAGACAGGTGAGAACTTTTTGGCGGTGCTCATTGAAATCCCCTTTTCTGCACGCAAACTCGAATTCCACTGTTATTTTGACAGCAGGGCTTCTTCGCGCATTTGCCTGAGGTTTCTTTGAATTGACAGGAGAACGAGAAAGAGCGCGATGAACGCAATCAGCATCACGCTGCCGGAAGCGACTTTCCAGGCGATGCTGCGCAACGCCGCTTTGCGGGCCTTTTTGGCGGCCAGCACCTCCTCGGCCTCACTCAGTTTGGACTGATATTCCTGGTCCATCATCTGGATCACTTGTGTGCGTTCCTGGTTCTTCTGCATGAACAGTTGATAAAATTCGTTCAATGCGCTGACCTGATTTTCCACGGGAAAACTGGCCAGCATCCCCAGAAATAGATCGGTGGCTTCGCGCTGCTTGGTGATGTTATCAAAATTCCGATAGTACGACCGGATGAGCGTCTTGAGCGCAGCTTCTCGTTGTTTGGTGTCGAACTTCGGGATGATGGTGTTAGCATACTCGATGAAGGCAAAACCGTCACGCGGGTTGCGCTGGCTGAAATCTGCAAGCTGGGCAAGGTGGGAAACATCGTAAGTAGTGTAATGCGGCGCGGCCGCGTTCAGCAATTTCACACCGGCAATGGAGGTGACCACGTCGTTTTTGCAGATGGCCATGCCGCTCTCGAGGGCTTCCATACGCAACGGCTCGCCGACCTGTGCCACCAACTCGGCAAAGGCCTGCAGTAGCTTTGTTTGCGATGCCAGATCATTTGCATTGGCCTGGGCAAAGGCATTTTGCAGCTTGTCAGAAATGCCCACAACAATTGTCTCCCAACCGCCCTCGTACCACCTGCCATCATACCATCCCCGTTCTTGATAGCGGCGCTGTGAATCCCAGGCGAAGCGGGTTTCCGGCAGGAGCTGGCGCAAGCTGTCCATGGCGGCTTGGTAGGCAATAGCGAGCGTGTCAGCTTGTGGAGGTTGTGCCGCTGGTGGTACCGGAGTTGCAAGCGGAGTCTCCGGTGCTAGAGGGGTGACCTGCGTGACTTCCACCCGCGGCGCCAGGCGCTGCATAATTTCATCTGCAGTGACTGCAGTTGGTGGCGGATAAAGCGGCTTTGTAACACTGGGCTTGGTCGAAGGAGTCATGCCCCATAGATAGACGAGCAGGCCGCCGAGCAGCACCAGCCCGCTGATGCCTACCAGCAGATGCCAGAAAAAGCGCGAGGTTTTGAAGTAGAACTTTTCTTCAACTTGCTCGAGAATTTGTTGCTTCACGGCTTCCTCCCACAGGGTTTAGATGTACACGACAACTCTTCCGGAAATTCTGCCGCGATATTTGGTTGAGCCGTCGACGTAAACTTCACCCGTGCCCGGTTCCGCGTCGAAGTGCGCCTCGCCGTCACTGTCGGTAAATTCGGATTCCGTAACGCCACGCGTGAAGCCGTCGAATCCAATCGCAACACGCGAGCCTTTAGCGGGCTTGCCGCTATCTCGCCATACGACTTTGACCGTTACCATGTTTATCCTCCCACGATCGCTTTTAGTGAAAAATGAGATTGAAGAAATTGATATTCTGAAAGGATATGCTCAGAGACCATCACTTTCGGAATCTTTGCGCCATTGGTGCACACCAAAAACCACGCGCCTGAGTCTGCGTCCCACTCAAAACCGTAGCCTGGCCGGCAATGCCGGGCGCGCGCGAGAAAAGCTTTGATTGCAGCAATGCCGCCGCGCTCCCGCGCAATGCGTTCGACATGGTGCGAGCACGACTCGCGAAACAGACAGCGACGACGTTTATCCTCCGGAATGAAATAGCGATAAATATGAATCCAGAAAATAATAGCAGTTCGCATACTAATCCTCGTCAACAAGCGAGAGTCAGGATTCACGATAAAATACCGCTACATAAACTTGTACTGTTCGTGTCGACTCCGGTATGCCGGGAACTGGATCTGTTGCTCCGAAACCGAGACAGCCGGATTTACCTGGAATGCCTGGCTTTGCCGGTGTCGTGACATCCGTTACCAATGTTTCCAGGCCATGATATTTCCAGCCTTCGGTGGCATTTTGGTTGATGAGCGCCGCGAGCTGCTCGGCAGCTTTACGTGAGCCCTCATCGATCATAACATCTGCGCGAAAAGGGATGACTTTGTATTGCATGATCCGCCTCCCTCTTGGTTTGTTGGAATGTTTTAATTGTCTCCAATAATAATATGCTTCCGATTGGGAAAATGCTTTGTTTCGTCCGAAAGCCATAAGCTATAGGCTTATTCGGTAAGCAATTTGCTTATCACCACCTTGTTGAAGCCTCGGTTATATCAGCGGATCATCGGAGGCGTGCTGCTGCGCGCTCGCGCGGGTGTTTTTTTCAATCAGATTCAGCCGTTTAATGAGATGTCCGGCAGCAACCAGCAGTAACCCCATGGGAATGGCGAGGAGGCCGCCCACAAATAAAAACGCCAAATTCAAAACATCGGAAAGCCCTAGCACCAGCATCACGACTCCCGAAACGCCCAAAAGCCACCCCACCGTCATGATCCAGCGATCGGTCGAATGAGCAGCAGTTAGGCGGGAGGCCGTCATGATTTGGGATTCTTTCACAGAATTGCCGTATGCCAAAACCCTGATCACGGTATGCGAGCAATCTCAGCATAAAAGGGAATGAATGATCTTGTGGTGCTCAAAAGTTTTTTGGGGAACATTCTGTTGCCGACATTCGCGCATGCCCCCTTTTTTAATGTCTTTTCCGCCAGCCAGGGCGGCTTGCCTCCGTTCGTTCGTGTGGGGCGATTGCAACACGCGCATCCGATTCCGAAATATCCCGAGCCGTCCCCCCAATTCCGGCTCGGGCAGACGGCAATGCTTCTCATCATCAAATCACTCATTTCCCCGTGATTTGGCGGAGAAATTTAGTCAAACATCTCTGTTGAACGCCAGCTTGACAATTTTGTCACAAGCTTGTTTGGAAGTGAATTTCTATTCAGATGGCTGCGCATTCGAATTGTGCCGGCCCGCCATGTGTCGTGTGTTTCGTTCGATCACATTCAGTCGTTTGACGACGTAGCCGATGGCAGTCGAAATCAAGCTGATTGACAGTGCAATAACTCCACCCACAAGAAAGAAAACCAAATTCAAAGTATCTGAGAACCCCAGCACGAGCATCACAACACCCGCAAAGCTCAGAAGCCATCCCACCTTCATGATCCAGCGATCGGTCGAATGAACAGCAGTTAGGCGGGAGGCCGTCATGATTTGAGATTCTTTCACAGAATTGCCGTACGCCATAATTCTGATCACGGCATGTAAGCAATCTCCGAATTGATAGGGGAAATCAAAGTCAAAAAAATTCAGCCCAGGGTGAGTTGCTTCCCGCAAAGACAAAACATATGCCACCAAGGCGCAAAAGAATTTTAGTAATGATAATTGCAAATTAAAGAGTTACAGTTCCCTGGCTGGAGAGAAAGGAAGGGGAAAGGCAACAAAGTGTTGCGTTCGGGCAACGTTTGACAGGATAAAAGTCGAAGGAGTATTTGATTTCAATAGGCTTTGCCTTGTTGCAGACGCGCAACGGAGTTAAGGCCAGGCCTGTGGAGTCAACCTCCACAGGCACTCTCGCGAGGCAGAACAGTGAACCTCAGAAATTAAGAATTAAGAATGCGGTAGATCGTAGCGCGATTGACACCTGCCTCCTGGGCGGCGCGGGTGTAATTGCCGTCATGGCGACTGAGTTTTTCATGAAAATAGTCTTGCTGAAACTGTTCGATCAATTTCTCCTTAGCCTGCTCGTAAGGCAGGTCGAAGAGTGGCAGGAAGATTTCCGGCGCAGCATTTTTGCGCGATGGGAGGGAGAGACGTGAGCGGTCAATTTTGCCCTCTTTGCTGAACAAGACGAGATTCTCGATCGCGCTGGTCAGCTCGCGCACGTTGCCGGGCCAATCATATTGCAGCCAGTCTTGCATAACGTCGGCAGGAATCTCAGGAGGCATGCGATGCAGCATCAGGCTGAAATGTTCGAGATAATATTTGATTAACGGTGGAATATCTTCCCGGCGGTGGCGCAACGGCGGCACGTGAATGTTCACGCGGTTGATGCGATAAAACAAATCCTGCCGAAAGCGTCCGGCTTTCGTTTCTTCTTCGAGATTGTGATTGGTGGCGGCGATCAGGCGCACGTCGGCATGCTGTTCATGCGTTTTGCCGATGCGATTGAATTTGCCGTATTCCACCGCGCGCAGAATTTTGGGTTGGGATTCCAGTGGTAAATCGCCGACTTCATCGAGAAACAATGTACTCAGATGGGCGGCTTCGAATTTGCCGTGCTGCTGGCGGTCGGCGCTGGTAAAAGAGCCGCGTTCGTGGCCAAAGAATTCGCTTTCAAACAACGGCGCAGCGAGATTGCTGCAATTGACCACGAACAGCGGCCGCTCGGCGCGCAGGCTGCGGCGATGAACCTCCCGTGCCACCAGTTCTTTGCCGGTCCCCGATTCGCCGGTGATCAGTACCAGGCGATCACTCGGTGCCACGGCGTCGATATCTTCGGCGAGCCTGCGCATGGCCGGACTCTCGGCAATGAATTTGGGATATTGGCGCAGTAATTCGTCGCGATACGCGCGGCGCCACGCAAGATTTTGCAGATGCTGCTTGAGATGCGTACGCAATTCTTTGAGATTGGGCGCCTTGCTGCAATAATCGAGGGCGCCGAGCCGGCCGGCCTGATGCGCCGTCTCGACGGAAGCATGTTCGGTGACGATAATGATGGCGGCATCCGGATCCAATTGTTTGAGACGGCGCAAGGTTTCAATGCCGTCAATGCCGCGCCCGAGCCTCAAATCAACCAGAATGAGATCTGCGGCGACCTCTTGAAATTTGCGCAAGCCGTCTTCGCCGGTTGCTGCGGTCACCACATTAAATTCTTCGCCGGTGAGCAAGATGAAATCCTGAGCAAATTGCGGTTGATCGTCGATAATCAACAGCGTGTGTTTTTCGGAATTCGAATTCATGTGAACCCCGGTTCTGGAAGTGAGGTTTGATGAGCACGGTAACCAAAATGAAAGCCGCACAAATTAAGGCAGCAGCACGCTAGATTTTTACTCCCTTTTGTCGCGCCAGCAGAATGGCGCGCACAAAAAAAACTTTGCTGGGATGATGCTGCGGCAGATGATCATAGATGGTCGCGCGATCCAGCTTGTCTGTTTTGCTTAGAAAACTTGCAATTTCGTCGACTTCCTGGGGTAAGATGATGGCATCCAGATTCTCGATTTTTCCGCCTAGCGCCAGTTCTTTGGCATGCCCCCAAATGGTACTCTCTTCCAACGCGCGCGCCTGCGCCACTTCATTGATCGACAAGCCTTGACGCAGAAGCTGCAGCGTCTGCAAAAGGGTTCCACCTTTAATTTTCTTGGGTGTTGTTGCGTCGCGCCGTTCTTGCGCCGCCGCTGGCAATGCGGCCTGGCGCTGTCCCCGCAACACTTCCCAGCCCTTGGGCGTGACTTGCAGCACGGGATATTCGCCGTCGCTGCGCGCGAGATAACTCGCAGCGATCAACCGCTGAATATCTTTTTCAATTTGCTTTAGCGGCAGGTCACGCAACAGTCCAAAGGTCGACAACCCTGCAAAGCTGCGGCTGCGTTCAGTGTTTGAGCCTTTGAGCACTTCCGCCACCGCTTTTGCGCCGAAGCGTTCTTGCATGCGCACGACGCAACTCAAAATTTTTTGAGCCAAAAGCGTCGCCTCGGCTGAAGTCTGCCAGACGATTCCGCAATTGTCACAATTTTCGCAGCGCGTTGCCGCATGGCTTTCACCGAAATAATCGAGGATGAAATGCCGCCGGCAGCCAGCCAGCTCGCAATAGCGCTGCATGTGACGCAACTTGGCCGTGGCTTCGATGCGGCGCTGCGTGAGAATGTTTTTGTCAAAGCGCAACGGCCGTTTGGGATCGCTCAATAGAATGCCGCGGTGTTTGAAAGGCCCGGCGACCTGCAAGAGGTTTTGCGCAGCCAAGGCTTGCAAATCCTGCACAAGCCGCATCCGCGAGAGGTGTAATAAACGCATCGGCTCGCGCAAATCAAGACGATGCCATGCGGCCAGGCCTGTATCACCTGCAAACTCATTCAAGAAGTTCAATAGTGTTGATGCCGTTTGCGTTTTTGGTTTCTCTATGTGTTGCGCCTGTTGAATCGCCGGTTGATGATCAGGTCGAATCACCGGCGCAGGTTTGGAGGTTGCCAATTTGAAATAAAGCGTATCCGGCGAAGGTGTGATCAAGGTCAAATAATGAATCTCTGCGAGAAACTGCAAAGCAGCATTGACCAGGGAGGCGGTGATGTTCTCGCCGAGCATGTGGGCAATTTCGTCGCTGCGCCACTGAATGATATGGCCAACGTCAACCTCCGCGCCACGCAATACGTCGTAGACCTCATGCACGATCTCAGGTTCGGGGTTGTCATTGTCGATAAAAAATTCCTGCAAGAACAAATCCTGGGGCGAATAAAAAATAATGCAATCAGCCGGCTCGTCGTCGCGTCCGGCGCGCCCGGCTTCTTGATAGTAGGCCTCGAGCGTGCCCGGCATGTCGGTGTGCAACACAAAGCGCACGTTAGATTTGTCGATGCCCATGCCGAAGGCATTGGTGGCAACAATGCAGCGGATTTTTTCGTTCACGAACAACTCTTGCGCGAATTTGCGCGCCGGCAAATCCATGCCCGCATGATAGCCGGCTGCCTTGATTTTTTCTTCAGTCAATGCCGCCACCAAATTGTCGACACTCTTGCGCGTGCCGGCGTAGACAATGCCCAGACCCTCGTGGCGGCGGAGATAGTCGCAAATATGGCTAATCTTATCCGCGGAGTGTTTGACGGCAAAGCGCAAATTCGGCCGGTCAAAACCGGCGATAAATGTTTTGGGATTGTCCAGCCTGAGTTGTTTGAGAATATCGTCGCGCACACGCTGCGTGGCCGTGGCGGTTAACGCAATGATGCGTTGCGCGTTGAGCGTATCGACGGCGCGCCGCAATTGCAGGTAAGAGGGCCGAAAATCGTGGCCCCATTGCGAGATGCAATGGGCTTCGTCAATCGCAAACAGCGAAATGTTCAGGCCGTGCAACTGTTCGATGAAATAACCGGACTGAAAGCGCTCGGGCGTCACATAGAGCAGCTTGATGCGGCCCGCGCGAGCCTCCTCCAGGCGTTCACGGATCTCTTCCGGCGTCAAGGTGGAATTGATAAAACTGGCAGGATAGCTTTTGGCGAGCAATTGATCGACCTGATCCTTCATCAATGCAATCAGAGGTGATACCACCAATGTCAAGCCCTCAAAGAGCAACGCCGGCAGTTGATAGCAAAGCGATTTGCCGCCGCCGGTTGGCATGATGACCAGGACGTGTTGGCCGGCCAAAACCGCGGCAAGAATCTCGCTTTGCCCCGGGCGAAAGCGCCGGTGCTTGAAAACGGTGTGCAACAAGTCTTCCGCTTGTCGCAAAACCTGATCAATGTGATTCATGGCATGTGCCCCGAATTGCGCGCGAACGTTTCCATGATGCCAAAAGTGCGGGTGAATTGCAAGCCGATTTTTGCGCTGGTCTAAATGGCTTGCATGAACGCAAAAATCTGTTAGCTTGATCACTATCAAATTATGTATCCCGCGAAGCCCGGGTCAGGGCGGCCAGGCTTCGTTTACCATGAATCAAGGAAGGAGCTTTGTCATTATGGCACGTCGCATCGTTGACATGAGCGGCAACATTCTCGAGCTGCCGAGCTTCGAGCGCCGATGGCTGCGCTGGATTGCGCTCGGCATTGTCGCCGGTTGGTTATTGCTCACCTCGTTTTATACGGTGGACGCCGATGAAGTCGGTGTCATTCAACGTTTTGGTAAATATGTGAGTTCCGTCAATCCTGGGCTGCATTTGAAAATGCCGTTTGGCATTGAGACGGTTAAGAGGGTCAAAGTACAGCGTGTGCTGAAAGAAGAATTCGGTTTTCGCACCACGAGCACGGGTGTGCGCAGCGAGTTTACCACGGCCAATTTGAACACGGAGGCGCTCATGCTGACCGGCGACCTGAGCTGCGCGCTGGTCGAGTGGATTGTGCAATACCGCATCAAGGATCCCCGGGCTTATTTGTTTCATGTGCGCGACATCACCGGCACGATTCGCGACTTGACGGAATCTGCCATGCGCCAGGCGGTGGGCGATCACAGCGTCGATGAGGTTATTATAACCAATCGGCAGGAAATCTCGCGCGAGGTGCATGATCTTTTGCAGCACATGCTGGACACGGTCGAGGCCGGCGTTGATATCGTCACGGTCAATTTGCAGGACGTCAATCCGCCGGAGCCGGTACAACCCGCGTTCAACGGCGTGAATGAAGCCAAGCAAGAGCGGGAGCGCATTATCAATGAAGCGCTGGAAGCTTACAACAAAGTCATTCCCCAAGCGCAGGGCGAGGCCGAGCAGATTATGCGGCAGGCGGAGGGATACAGCGTGAATCGCATCAACCGCGCCACCGGCGAGGCGGAAAAGTTCATGGCGATCTGGCAGGAATACAATCGCGCGCGCGACGTTACGCGCCGCCGCATGTATTTGGAAACCATGCTGGAGGTTATGCCCAAGGTTAAAGAAGTTTATATCATCGATGACAAGCAGAGCAATCTGATTCCGCTGCTGCAAATGCGCGGCATCGAGAAAGGAGCGGGCCAATGAGAGCGAGAACCAAAATGATCTTGCTGGCGCTTGCCGCATTTGTTGTTGTGTTGCTTGCCGGCAATGCCTTTTATACGCTGGATGAAACCGAGCAAGCAATCATTACGCAGTTTGGCGAACCGATTGGCAAGCCGATTCGCGATGCGGGTTTGCATATCAAGACGCCGTTTATCCAAAAAGTCACAATCTTTGACAAACGCATACTCGCGTGGGATGGCGACCCCAATCAAATTCCCACCGAAGACAAGAAGTATATCTGGGTGAATACGTTTGCGCGCTGGCACATCGTCGATCCGCTAAAGTTTTATCAATCCGTGAATAATGAGTTGGCGGCGCGCAGCCGGCTGGACGACATTATCGATGGCGTCACGCGCGACATTATCGCTCAAAACTCGCTGATTGAAGTCGTGCGCAACAGCAATCGTGAAATGAAAATCATCGTGGAAGGCGACTCCGGCTCAGTGGAGCCTGTCGCGGGATTGCAAGCGGTGGAAACCATTTCCAAGGGGCGCACCAGAATCATGGATATGATTCTCGCCAAAGTCAGCGAGACTGTGCCGCAATACGGCATCGAAGTCATTGATGTGCGCATCAAGCACATCATCTATATCGAAGAAGTTCTGCAGAAAGTCTATGAACGCATGATCTCGGAACGCAAACGTATTGCCGAGAAATACCGTTCCGAAGGCCAGGGCGAGCGCGCCAAGATTGAAGGCCAGCGCGAGAAAGAGTTGCAGGCGATCACTTCAGAGGCCTACAAGCAGGCGCAGTTGATCAAAGGCGCCGCCGATGCGCGCGCCGCGAAAATTTACGCTGACGCCTACAACCGCGATCCCGAGTTTTATTCCTTTTTGCAAACGCTGGAGTCGTATCGCAGCACGCTCAATGCGAACAGCACGATGTTCCTGAAAACGGATTCGGATTTTCTGCGGTACCTCAAGAACGTTTCCGGCCGATAGCAAAGCGTTCACCCGCGCCGGCCGGCTATTTCGCGGCCGGCGCGTTCGGTGATTAAAGCGGACCCCCACCGTCACTCGCATGCCACTTGCCTGTTGGCGGCCGGCAATAGCAACAATACTTTTAACAACAAAGTACTTGACAATTTAAATAACTTGTCGTATCATGTGCCATGAAACAGCCCGCTGCAACGCCCACTCCCGCGCCGGAACCGTTGGCAATGCATGACTATGCCATGGAAAATCTGCGCTTCATCCGCCAGACCATGGAGCGTGCGACGTCGTTCACCGCGGTTCCCGGATGGGGCATGGTCGTGATCGGTATGACCGCAGGGCTCGCGGCGTTGGTGGCGCCTGCCCCTGCGGCGGGGGAGAAATGGTTCTTGCTCTGGCTGGTTGAAGCGGCGCTCGCGTTTTCAATCGGCATCGTGATGATGCGCCACAAAGCGCGCGCTGCCAGAGTCGCGATTCTCTCCGGGCCGGGCGGAAAATTCATTCTCAATTGTCTGCCGCCGGGGCTGGCGGGCGCGTTGTTAACCGGCGCTTTGGTTCAGCAAGGCCTGTTTCAATTTTTGCCCGGGGTTTGGTTGCTGCTTTATGGCGCCGGCGTCATAACTGGCGGCGCGTTTTCCGTAAGAGCTGTTCCCCTGATGGGAGTGAGTTTCATGATTGTCGGTGCAATGGCCTTGTTTTCGCCACTTTCCTGGGAAAATTGGTGGATGGCAATTGGCTTTGGCGGCCTGCACATTTTTTTCGGTTTGATTATCGCACGGAGGTATGGTGGCTAAACAAAACGCATTGCCCAAGGCTCGCGCCATGACGGCCTCTTCCGAAACGCCGGAAACACGCACGATGCGCGTGGTGCGTGGATTGGTGACGCCCACCGGCCAGCCGCCGCTGGATCGCATCATTCACGATCGTATTCGCCTGGCAATTGTCAGCGCCCTGGCTGCCAACGAAGTCATGACATTTTCGGAGCTTAAGCAGCTGCTGCAAACCTCGGACGGCAATCTCAGCGTGCATGCCCGCAAGCTGGAAGAGGCGCATTATCTCAGCGTTACGAAATACTTCGAGGGCAAGACCCCCAAAACCGAGTATCGCTTGACCAAGACCGGCCGGCGCGCCCTGGAAAATTATCTCGGCCAAATGGAATCGCTCATTCAGGCGATGCGCGCCCGGTAGTCGCGTTTTTTTAGGCCATTTAACTTTAATTTGCAAAGTACTTTTTATGCACACAGCCATTATTATGGACGGCAACGGCCGCTGGGCGCAAGCGCGAGGCCTGCCTCGCATTGCCGGCCATCGCGCCGGCGCCGAAGCACTGCGCCCCATTGTCGAAGCCGCGCCCAATTTGGGGATCCAGTGTCTGACGGTTTACGCGTTCTCTTCGGATAACTGGCGGCGCCCCGGCCCTGAAGTCTCTGCGCTGATGCAGCTCTTGCGGGGCTATCTCAACTCGGAAACCTCGAAGTGTGTTGCCGATGGCGTGCGTCTTTCGATTATTGGCAGGCGGGATCGCCTCTCACCCTCATTGTGCCTGGCAATCGCGCAGGCTGAAGCAGCCACGGCATCCGGCCGCACGCTGCATTTTCGCATTGCAGTCGATTACTCCTCGCGGGATTCGATTATGCGGGCGGCGCAGTGCTGCGCACAAAGCGGAGAAATCTCGTCACAGCGATTTGCGCATGCCCTCGGCGCTGCGGTTCACGAGACCGCGCCCGCGCCCAATGTTGATCTTCTCATCCGCACCGGCGGCGAACAGCGGCTGAGCGATTTTTTGCTGTGGGAATGCGCCTATGCCGAGCTGGTTTTCTTGAAGCTCATGTGGCCGGACTTTAAGCCTTCTGATCTCGAAGCTGCTGTGAACGAATTTTGCAGTCGCGAGCGCCGTTTCGGCGGCCTTTCTGAAACGGTCACCACTTCCCGCGTTGTCCGGACAGCTCTCACACCGAGAATGAGTCTTGCTCAAAAAGCGTCTTTCTAACAGACGGAGAATATGCGCAAACGCTTCGGCATGCGGTTGCTATTTGCTGTATGAGACATCAACGAGGAGAAATAACGAATGAGATGGGAACGTGTCACAATTTTTTTACGATTGATCTGCCTGATATTCGGAGTTGGCAGCTTCGGCGTAGCTTGGTATCTAACCAGGATCAGTTCATCGGGCATCGAGGATGTCCCGCCGCCTTTCATTTTACTGGCCGCTCTCGCTGGGCTTGGATTCTTATGTATCGCCGTTATCGGTCGATACCCTCGGCCGGGTGATGCAAAATCGATTCGCAAACGTGAATAACTGGCCGTCAAACAAAAGCATCAAGCGGACAGACGGTGCAGCCGTGCTCTGATTTTTGTGGTTGGTGGGTCGCACAGCACTCGCCCGAAACGCTGTGAAAGCTGCATCCTGCTTATGCTGGTGATATTCATTCTGATTCAAGCTGGTTATGTTCGTGGCCGCAATCAACGGTAAAAATGCTTGTGAGACACATGATTTTTTTGCTTTTTGTTTCAATTTAAAACGTGATTTACAAACGCCACCGCCCGGGCGCTGTTGACCGCTGGCAAACGCCGCTTACGAACACCATTCATCTTTAAAACGAGTGCCCGTGCGGTTTAAAGTAGAATTGAGAGATCAAAAGGATGAAAATAATCATTATCGAATTGCTGTTGCTTTGCCTGATTGTTTCGCCGGCGCTCGCACAGGATCGTAATGTCGATGGCGAGGCCGCCGAAATTGTCAAAAAAATCGACGAGTTGTATCGCAGTTCCACCAGCGCCGGCGAGATGGAAATGGAAATCATCACCCCAAATTGGCAGCGCACGCTGCGCATGAAGGTGTGGACCAAGGGGATGAATAAAACCTTTATTCGCATTCTCGCGCCACAAAAGGAGAAAGGCGTGGCCACGTTGCGCCTCGGCAATGAAATGTGGAATTTTTTGCCCAATGTGAACAAAGTCATCAAAATTCCGCCCTCGATGATGATGAGCTCGTGGATGGGCTCGGATTTCACCAACGACGATTTGGTGGGTGAATTTACATTACTGGAAGATTTCACCTATAAACTCATCACACCGGAGGAGGCCGAAGCGGGCTTGCTTTATCTCGAAGCCATCCCGCGCGAGGATTTGCCCATTGTCTGGGGCCGCATTGTCACTGCGGTGCGGCAGGAGGATTATCTGCCGGTTTGGGATAAGTATTATGATGAAAAAGGCAATCTCATGCGCGTAATCCATTTCAAAGATATCAAGCTCTTTGGCTCGCGCAAAATTCCGGCAACAATGGAATTGATTCCGCAAAACAAACAAGGCCAGAAAACGGTGATTCGCTATGTCGCGATGGAATTCGATAAAAAGCTCGACGACGCCATTTTCAGCCTGAGAAATCTGCAATCGGGAAATTAACGGCTCATCATGCTGTTCAAAATCGCTTTCCGCAACGTCTTTCGCCAGAAACGCCGCACCATTCTGACCGCGCTCACGATTTTCGGCGGCTTCGTTTTGGCGGCGCTCTCCATCGGCATTTCAGATGGAACCTATACTTCCGTGATTGACCTGTTCACGCGCTCACGTTTGGGGCACATTCAGATTCATGCGCAAGGCTATCTCGATAAACCCTCGCTCTACAAAACCATCGATGGGTTCGCGCTGGTCGGCGAAAAAATTCAGCGGCTGCCCGGCGTTGCCGCATGGACGCCGCGTTTGTATTCCGCCGGTTTGGTTTCCGTTGGAGAAAAGAGCGCCGGCGCGCAAATCTTTGGCATTGATACGGAACGTGAAGTTGCGGCCACTCGCTTCGATAGGAAAATAATCGCGGGGAAGATCTTTTCACAGACTGGCGCGCCCGAGGCGATTTTAGGCCAGGGCCTGGCGAAGGTCCTGCATGCGCAAGTGGGAGATGAAATCGTAGTCGTCTCGCAGGCGGCAGATGGCTCGCTTGCCAATGCGCTTTATCGCATTGCCGGCATCGCCGACAGCGGCGACGAGTTCACCGATCGCGCCGCTTTTTATCTGCCGTTGGCGGAAGCGCAGGAGCTGCTGGCCCTGCCGCAGCGTGTGCATGAAATCGTCATCCTGGCGCATGATCTTGAAAACGTCGATGCCCTCACCGAGGATTTAAGAGTGGCGCTGGCCGATCCCGGCCTCGCCGTCGCGCCGTGGCAGGAATTTGCCAAATCCTTTTATGAAGCGATGCAAATGGACCAGCAGGGTACGTGGATCAGTTTGTTTATTATTCTGCTCATCGTTGCCATCGGGGTGTTGAACACGGTGCTGATGTCCGTGCTGGAGCGCACGCGCGAATACGGCGTGTTGAAAGCCGTTGGCACACAGCCCGCACAAATTTTCAAACTCGTGCTTTATGAAGTTAATGTGATTACTGTGATAAGTGTTTTCGCGGGTACGGTCTGCGGCGTTCTACTGAATTACTGGCTTTCGTTGAGCGGCATTGCCCTGCCCGAACCTTTCAATTTTGCCGGCGTGGAGTTCAGAGCGCTGTACAGTGAGGTGAATTTGCGCAGCCTGTTGATTCCTGCGATTACCGTGGTGGTTACGGCAAATGTTATCAGCCTGTTTCCTTCGCTCAAGGCTGCGCATATCGAGCCGGCGCGCGCGATGCGCATGCACTGATCGCCAGGGAACGATCTGTTTAAAAAGTGTCCGATCGAGAATGTTTCAGTCTCGGCTCGGCTTTCGTTTTGATTCTGTGGGCGAGGCTTTTGAAGCTGCTCGCAGAACCTTAGATCTTAGTTTGCCTGAAATCTGGCGTGGAGCTTATGCCGTTTTACCTTAAACTTGCCTGGCGGAATCTTTTGCGCAACAAGCGGCGTTCGTTCATGACCGGCATTGCGATCGGCATGGGCCTCGCCGCGTTGATTTTTGTCGATGCGCTCATCATCGGCATGGAGCGCAACATGATCAAATCCGCCACAGACTCTTTCCTTGGGGAGGGACAAATTCACCGGCAAGGCTTTCGGGAAACCCAGGATCTTGCCCTCACCATCCGGCAGTTCCCGGAAGTCATGGACAGCCTGCGGCATGATCCCGCTATTGCCAAAGTCGCGCCGCGCGTCATAGCTTTTGGCATGATCACCTCGCCGGCGAACGTGAGCGCCATCAGCCTCGTTGGCATCGACCCGGCTGCGGAGCGATATTTGTCGCAGATCGATGATGCGATGATCGCCGGCGATTACTTTGAAGATGAAAGCGCGCGCGATATTATCATTGGCAGCAAACTGGCGGAGTTGCTGGAAGCCGGGCTTGGCGATCGCGTTGTAGTGACTGCCGCGCAAGCCGCTGATTCCACAAACGGCGCTGCGGGCGGCGATCTCGCCCAGGAAATGTTTCGCATCTCGGGCATTTACCGTTTCAATGTTCGTGAGCTGGACGGCAGCATGGCCTTCATCCGCCTGGAAAAGGCGCAGCAGATGCTGGAACTCGGCGGCGCCGTGCATCAAATCGCAATCAAGTTTCATGATCCGGAAACCGGCAGGAACGAAGCGCATCCCTTTTGGAAAAAGTACTCACAAGTCGGCAATGTGGCCGTCGGGTGGACCAAGCTGCTGCCGCAATTAAAAGCCTCTTTTGAGCTGGCCGGGTTCGGCATTTTTATTACCGGCGCGATTCTTTTTGGTGTAGTGGCATTGGGAATCGTTAACACGCTGTTTATGTCGCTGCACGAGCGCATGTTCGAATTTGGCGTGTTGCGTGCAGTCGGCACCCGCCCGTTTCGCATGGCGGCGTTGATTATCTGGGAAGCGGCTGCGTTGGCAGTGTTGAGCATCGGCATCGGCATTGCCATCAGCGTAATCGCGACTTTCATCGTTGCCCAAATCGGCATCGACTATACCGGCGTGGAATATGCCGGCGCCACATTTCGGGAGTTGCTTTATCCGGTGATGACGCTTGAGCAGTATCTGTTCTATCCTTTTTGGGTGTTTGTGTTTACAACTCTCGTCGGCATTTATCCCGCGGTGCATGCGGCGCGCATGTCACCGGCGGAGGCAATGCGCAAAAGCCTGTAGTGCACTGTGAGTGGAGCAGTGATGGAAAAAAATCATGACGGCGCTGTGATTGTCGCGCAAGGCGTTGAGAAAACATATTCGGATAACGGCGTGCCGGTGCATGCGGTGCGAGGCATCGATCTCACGATTCGTGCCGGAGAATTCACCGCGATCGTCGGGCCTTCCGGTTCCGGCAAGACCACGTTTTTACATCTCATTTCCGGATTGGACACGCCGACCGCCGGCAGCGTTTGGCTGAACGGCAAATTGATCTCGCAGATGAACGGGCGCGAGCTTTCGGATTTTCGCCGCGATCATATCGGTTTCATTTTTCAAGCCTATAACCTGATACCCGTGCTCACGGTCGAAGAGAATGTGGAATACGTCATGCTCTTGCAGCAAACGCCCAAAAGCGAGCGGCATGACCGGGTGGCGAAAATTCTGGCGGAAGTCGGCTTGCAGGGATTTGAACACCGCTTTCCCACGCAATTGTCCGGCGGCCAGCAGCAGCGCGTGGCGATTGCGCGTGCGATGGTTTCAAAACCCGATTTGATTCTTGCCGATGAACCCACCGCCAATCTCGATTCGAATACCGGCGCCGCACTGTTGGATATGATGCGCGAATTGAACGAACGCACCGGCATGACGTTTGTCTTTTCCACCCATGACGAAATGATCATGCGGCGCGCGCGGCGAGTCATCACGATCAAGGATGGAAAGATATCCGACGATGAAAAGCGCAATGGTTGAGTTTCTCTGCGGGCGCATCATGAAAAGAACTTCTTTCGTCGTTCTCTTTTTTCAGTTCTGCGCCCTGCCAGCGGCCGCACAGCATTCCGTTTCTCTTAACGGATATTTCAAAAGCTTTTTCACGGTTTTCCGCTTGCCGGATTACGGTGACTTTCCCATCGTCGCAGATCAAACGGACTTCGGCGCGGTGAATAATCGCGCCCGTCTGAAGTTGCATTATCAGTCCCGCGATTGGCTTTCCGGCAATCTCGCTTATGATTTCTCGCCGCGCGTGCAAGACCCGTTGTTGTTCGATAACCAGCTCCTGCCGTTTCGTATCGATCCTTTGAGCTATCGCGCATTTGATTGGGAAGCCCGGCTCTATCCCGGCAAAAATGAAAATGCCGGAAGCTTCGGCATTTTTCATAATCTCGATCGCGCCGCAGTTGAATTCAAAACGCCGCCGGCGGATATTATCATCGGGCGGCAAGCGATTGCCTGGGGCAGCGGCCGCGTTATCAATCCCACGGATGTGATTGCGCCGTTTGCTTTTCAAGAATTGGATACGGAGGAACGTGTTGGCGTGGATGCCGTGAGAGTGCGGATTCCGCTAAACGCGCTGGCAGAAGTGGATGCCGGTTATGTTTTTGGCAGGGATTTCGAATTCGAGCAGAGCGCCTTTTTCGCGCGCAGCAAATTTTATATTGCAAAAACCGACGCGTCTTTGCTCTTGCTCGGTTTTCGTGAAAATCTTTTGCTGGGATTTGATCTTGCGCGGAGTCTCGGCGGTGCAGGCTTTTGGTTTGAAAGCGCCTATGTTTTTGCCAATTATTTTAATGATGACGGCAGGGGAGGAGGGGCGCGCGACTATTTTCGCGGGGTGACGGGACTCGATTACAGCTTTGGCGGCAAAACCTATGGCTTCATCGAATATCACTTCAATGATGCCGGCGCCGGCAGGCCGGGAGATTATATCGAAAATTTTAGCGCGCCGGCTTACACGGACGGCGCGGTTTATCTCATGGGCCGGCACTATCTCGCGCCGGGATTGGTTTGTCAACTCTCGCCTCTGATTGCGTTGAACGCGCAGATGCTGTTCAATCTGGGAGATCGTTCGGCATTCTTAACCTCGCAAGCGGAATACAATATCGCACAAAATATCTATCTCGCCGCCGGCGCATTCTTTCGCCTTGGGCGTTCTCCGCAAATCGTGCAAAACGGCGCGATTATTCCAGGGCTGAGTTTGCAATCGGAATTTGGCAGCTATCCGAACATTTTTTTCTCGGCGTTCCGGGTTTATTTTTGAATGGTTACTGTGCCGGCGGGGAGATTGGAATTCCGCTACATGCGGAGACAAACCCCATGACTTGGCGGCCAAAAGCTTCATCAAGTTCGATCGGCCATAAGCGCGTGTGCCAGCGTTTACCGTTGCGGAATTCGATGAGGTATTGTGTCGTGGTCGGCGGCTGATGCTGCGTCGATCCTATAGACTCAATTTGAATGGAACGAATGTCGGAATAAAGATAGCGTTCATCAGTAAACGAAAAGAAATCATTGCTGATGATTTGCGTGCTGTCAAAGACGATATAAAAATTGAAGGTCAGAATCAGAAAAGCCCCGCAGACGACCGTAATGAAACTGACAAGCACTTTCCCGATTTTTTTAGCGTCAAATTTATACTTGAGTTGTTGATAAATGTCAAACTCCAAATACCGCTCCTTGAGCAAACGCCTTAAAATGAGCTCGAGCAGAGGCGAAGTCATTATGAGCGCCAAGAAGCCGGCCGGCAATGCCCAAAAAATCCCCGTGGGTGACAATACGTAAGGCGCGTGTTCAAAACGTTTCAGCGCAAAAGCCATTGCCGCTTGCAAGACGGAAAAAATGGCGTAGCCGATCAATGGCACCAAGATAAAAACCAACCCTAGCGTAATGAATTCCCATTTAGCGTAGATCGGCGTGAGTGATGCCAGGGTATAATGGCGCGTTTCCGGCGGGGCATGGTAGGGCGCCAATTTTGAAAGGACATAAGCGACAAGCGGCACAGCGATGGCCATCAGAACTTCTGAGATAAAATGTTGCATGGCTCCGCTCTCACCTGACCGATTTGAGTTTTTGATGCTGCGAATAAAAGCTGAGTTCATTACTCAAATGAGGAAACGGCAAGCAGCATCTTCAACAAACAAAATTCTGGGTAGGATTTGACGAATAAAGTGGATGGCAGCAGTTGTCTTATCCACTTTATTCGAACATTCAGTTTACAAATGACCCTTGGTTACAGCTTCTCAGCGTCGTGGCACACACGGTAATCACGCCTTCACCAACTCACCCGCCATCGCGGTAAACCCATCGGGATTGGTGAATGCCACTTCATGTTTGCGGTCTTTGGGATACGCAATCGAGGCGCAGCCCACTTCGCCTTTTTTATTCACCGCGACGAATTTGTCGTAAAAATCAACCGGAACGCCGAGCTTTTTGTTGATCTCGATAATGCGCTTGCACGCCTCGACGCAAGCCTGCGTCGGCGTCATGCCCTGGCGCATCATGGAGACGACGTAAAAACTCCCGCACGTTCGAATCACTTCCTCGCCGCGGCCGGTGGCGCCGGCAGCGCCGACTTCGTTATCGACATACAAACCCGCGCCGATGATAGGCGAATCGCCCACCCGGCCCGAGATTTTGTTGGACAGCCCGCTGGTGGTGGTGATGCCCGCGATATTGCCCTTTTCATCGACGCCGAGCACGTTGATGGTGCCATAGGTACGGCCCTGGCGATCGCGATAAATGCCATCGGCAGGAGGAATCCAATCATCATCGTCGCTGTGATTTTCTTTCCATTTCAACCAGATCATGCGCGATTTTTCCGTGAGCAGGTTCTCGACTTGAAAGCCGTGCATAATGGCAAAACGCTGCGCGCCGGCGCCCACGATCATCATGTGATCCGTGCGCTCCATCACCAAACGCGCCACGCTGCTCGGGGTTTTGATGCCTTCCAATGCCGCCACGCAGCCCGCTTTGTAGGTCGGGCCGTACATGCACGAGGCATCGAGCTGTACCACGCCGTCTTCATTCGGCAGGCCGCCGTAGCCCACGCTGGTATCTTCGGGATCGAGTTCTGTAACATTCGCGGCTTTTTCCACGGCATCGAGCAGGCTGCCGCCTTTGCTTAAAATTTCCCATCCGGGTCCGTTGGTTTTTTGGCCCCAATCTTCACCGCGGCTGCATACCAAAACCGGCAGCTTGCCGCCGGGCTGCGCGAATTTTTTGGTTTTGCTCGTGACAATCGCCGGAAAACTTGTGATCGCAGCGAGCGTTGTGCCCATGCCCGTTGCTGTCTTTAAAAAAACGCGCCGTGAAAGTTTGTTGCTCATATGTTTCTCCTCAGGTTATATGTTGAATGGCAAGGCAAAACAAAATTCTAAAAATTTTTCAGCCACAGAAAAGAACTCCCGCAGAAAGAACCACAAGCTTTTTCAGTGGGAGTTCCCTCCCGTGGGCGAAACGCTGAACGCTTCTCCTCATTCTACTCCGCCAGCTTCTCGAACATTCCTTTTTGCGCCATCAGCGCTTCGATTTCGGCAATGCTGCGCGGCGCGCCGGCGGAAAGATTTTCATAACCAGTTTCCGTCACCAGAATGTCATCTTCGATGCGCACGCCAATGTTGTGATAACCCGCGGGTAAATTATATTTTTTTGCCGTGGCTTCGGAAATATAGATGCCGGGCTCGATGGTAAAAACCACACCGGCTTGCAAAGGCCCGTACGTCCCCACGTCATGCACATCAAGCCCGAGATAATGGCCTAAACCGTGCAAAAAGAAATCACGATAGCTGCGCGACTGCAAATTCTCTTCAACGGTGCCTTTAAGAATGCCGAGCCTGATCAGCCCTTCGACAATAGCGCGCGAGGCCGCCGCGGTTAGCTCTCGCCAAGTCACGCCGGGTTTGACCATTGCCATTGCCGCCTCTTGCGCCGCGAGCACGATATTGTAAATCGCCGCCTGTTCTTTGGTGAATTTGCCGTTAATCGGAATCGTGCGCGTGACATCGGCGGTGTACATCTCATATTCCGCGCCGATGTCGATTACCACCAAATCGCCGCTTTGCATTTGGCGTGCGCCGGCGCGATAATGCAATATGCACGAATTGGGCCCGGAGCCGACGATGGAAGGAAAACCCAGCCGCGCGCTGCCGTTTTTGGTGAAAATATATTCCAGCATCGCTTGCAATTCATACTCGCGCATGCCGGTTTGCGCCGAAGCCATCACTTCACGATGCGCCTGGCAGGTGATGTCAATGGCGCGGCGCAGCAACGCGATTTCCTCTGCTGATTTGATTTCACGCGCGCGGCGCAGAATTTTTCCCGGATCGTCAACTGTGACGCCCAGCAATGCTTCGAGCGCATTTTGGGTGGAATCTGCCGGCGATGAAGCCGCATGCGGGCGCTGCTGTTCGCCGATTTTCATGTAAAGCGTGTCGCTGCCCGCCAGCGCCGCTTTGAAAATTTTGTCGAATTGATCGTTGGTGAGCACCGCGCTAAAGCCGAGCTGCGCTTGCGCGCCTTCAACGCCGAGGCGGATGCCGTCCCACATTTCAGACAGCGCATTTCGCTGCATCACAAATAAGATTTCTTTTGCCGGTTGCGCCAATCCCGGTAAACTCAAGCCGCGCGGAATGAGGATCACCATCGATTCTTTTTCCGTCAAACCGGTGAGGTAGTAGAAATCGCTGTCCTGGCGATACTCATGCTCGACGTCGCCGTTGCGCGTCGTCTCTTTGCTGGCCTTGAAAACGGCGATACTTTTCGCGCTGAGATGGCGCATGAATTCGCTGCGATGGCGCTGCCATTCTTGCGGGGATTGGGCGAAAGAGGAGGTGAAACAGAAAAAAACAAACGTTGTTAGCAACCGATGCAAAAGCATGCCGATTCTCCGTCTTGCAATAAAATTGTTAAAGTCGTGCATTGATGGCTTGAAAAAAATCCCTCTTCGCCCGTTATTCTGTGGGGAGCTTGTGACGTTCTATCCGAATGCCGGGTACTTCACAAGATTCTTTCTGAAGGGCATCACACCGCATGCGTAGAAATTTATGGCATTGCCGGTTTTGCGGCGCTCCCGCTCTTCACATACTTCTCAAACCATTCCAGATTGCGCTGGATCGAGAACAGTTGATGGTTGACTTCACGAAAGCCGTGCGGTTCGCGCGGATAAATGTCGAACTCCACATTTTTGCCGAGCATCTTCAGCGCAGTGTAAATCTCCCAGCCCTGACTGAGGGGCACGCGATCGTCTTTATCGCCGTGCGAAATGAGCAGCGCGGTGTTGGATTTTTGAAGATGGGCCATGGGCGAGGCGTTCCACACTTTTTCCAGATTGTCCCACACCGAAAGATTCCAATGCACCATGGAATTTTCGTGTGGGATATCCGACGTGCCGGTGAAGGAGATCCAATTGGAAATGCCGGCGCCCATCGACGCGGCCTTGAAATGCTCGCTGTAGCGCGTTGCTGCGAGCGCGGAGAAATAACCGCCATACGAGAAGCCGCCAATGCCGACGTGATTCAAATCAATCAAGCCTTGTTGATTGAGATGCGCCAGGCCGTCGATCACATCCTCAAATTCCTGGCCGCCGAGATCTTTGTGATCGGCCTTGGCGTAGGCCACGCCGCGCCCGGTGCTGCCGCGGTAGTTCGGACTGAACACCACAAAGCCGCGCGCCGCAAGCAGTTCGCCCCATTGCACATAATTCGTCGACCAGCCGTCGAGATAGGCGCTCTCCGGCCCGCCGTGAATTTGCACGATGCAGGGATAGCGTTTGCCCTTTTCATAATCCACGGGCAACATCAACAAACCGGTGATCTCCAGGCCGTCGCGCGCTTTCCATGAAATTTCTTCGCTGCCGGAAAGCTTCACATTTGCCAGCTCGGGATTGCTGTTGGTCAATCGCGTTAGCTTCCTGGTGTTCAGATTGCCGCTGAACGCTTCGTTCGGATGGTTATCCGTGTTGGCGCTGGTCGCGAACGTTTTGCCGTCGTTCGCAAACGAAGCGCTCAGAAACGTGTAGCCGCCTTCGATGATCGCCGTCATTTTACCGCCTTTGGCCGCAATGGTTTTGAGGACGGTGTGGCTGCGCTCGACTGCCGTGAAAGCGAGCGTGGCGGCATTGAGCCAATCGATACTGGAAACGGTGCCTTCGTAATTTTCCGTGATGTTGCTCGCGCTGCCGCCGGCCGCAGGAACGACAAAGATGCTGCCCGCCGCGGGATCGCTTTCATCCACGCCGGCAGTGAATGCAATGGATTGACCGTCGGGCGACCAGCGCATTTCGCCAAGCTTGCCTTTCGTGTCGGTAAGCATTTTGGCTTCGCCGCCCGCGCGGCCGACGGTGTAAATTTTCTTGAACATGTAGGAATCATCGGTTCTGGGCGTGGCGCTGGCTTGATACACGAGTTTGTTCGCATCCGGCGACCAGGCAAAACTCCACACCGCAACTTCACCGGTTACGGCTTTTGCTTCGCCGCCGTCAACGGATTGCACGTACAGCCGCGGAAACTTGAAATTTTTGTCAACGGTTTTCACGTCCTTGCCGACCTTGGCGTTCTGTTTATCTTCCGCCGTTTCGCCATCCGTCATGAGGTAGGCGATCCATTTGCCATCCGGCGACAGGAGGTAGGCGCTCAAACCATTCGTTGCTTTTGCAACAATCTGGGCCTCGCCGCCGTCAAGCGCGATGCGATAAACCGCGTTGTGTGCATCCTGCTCCTTGCGCACAGCAGAAAAATAAATCCATTTGCCGTCCGGCGACCATTGCGGCGAACTGACGCCCTGCGGTTTGTAGGTGAACTGCCTCGCCGCGCCGCCGGCTGCGGGAACGACAAACAACTCGCTGTAACGCCCGCCTTTTTCTTCGTCAACCGAACGCGCCGTTGAAAAAATGTAGGCCACGTTTTTGCCGGTTGGGTCGATCACGGCAGTACTGACATTTTTGAGGCTCACGACCATTTCCGGGGTGATGCGGTTTTGGGCGAACAGGATCGTCGCGCTCAACAAAACCAAAACGGAAAGCGTTTGCAGCTTCTTGTGCAACAGCATGATCTTCCTCCTTTGCATTAAAAAATAGTCATCGACGCAATGCTCCCAATAGCCGATATTTGTTTCGTGACCAAGCCATAAACCATCGGAAATTTCATGTGCTCATGATGCCTGTATTTACAAGTTAGCAACAGGTCCACCATTTCAAAGTACAGAATGCGATGATGCCGGTATGAAAACTTACCGCTTTTCCGTTGTCGTAGAAAAGGATAAGGATGGATATTCCGCCTTTTGCTCCGAGCTTCAGGGCTGTTATACACAAGGCAAAACTTATGAAGAAGTCATTGAAAACATCAAAGATGCCATGCACCTTCATCTCGGATGCCATGCACCTTCATCTCGAAGATAGAATTGAAAGCGGCGAAGAAATCTCTCAACCTGAGGCGGTAATGATGACTTCGTTGGAATTGGCGTTATGAGCGATAAACTTCTCCGCGTAGCCGCCGGCGAAATCATCAGTATTCTTGAGAAGATTGGCTTCCAACTCCGCCCGCTCAAGCGGCTCACACCGTATCTATAAAAACAAAACCGGCAAAAGAGTAACAGGGCCTTATCATGCCGGCAAAATTCTTCATCCCAAAGTGCTGAAGAGTATCTTGACCGACGCTGACTTGACGGTCGATCAGTTGAAAAAATTGATGTAATAATCGCCCACCTGACGAAATTTATCTAGCCTCATGCCGGTAAATTTTTCCATCCTTCATCACAAAAACCACATCACGCAATTTTCGAACATCCACCAACGGATCGCCCTTGATTGCAACGATATCCGCAAACTTGCCAGGCGCCAATTCGCCGATTTGATCGGCCATGCCGAGCAAGCGCGCAGCTTTGATGGTCGCAGCCTGCAATGCGGCTGGAGGAGACATGCCGTATGCCGCCATCAATTCGATTTCCCGGGCATTTTCACCGTGCGCGAACACGCCCACATCGCTGCCGCAAACGATATTCACGCCGAGTTGCAAAGCGCGCTTGAACATCTCTTTTTGTGCGGCAACGCGGCGCTGCCGTTCTTCGCGTTCATGCGGTTGCGCGTAGCTCGCAATCGCTTCCACCGCGGCCAAAGTCGGGCACAACGCGACATTATGTTCGAGCATCAGTTTCAAACTCGGTTCATCCGCCTGGCTGCCGTGCTCAATGCTTTTCACGCCGGCGAGCACCGCGCGGCGAATGCCTTCCGGCGTGTTGGCATGCGCTACCACCGAATGTCCGGTTGAGGCGCCTTCATCAACCGCAGCCTTCAGCTCGTCAAGCGTGAATGTTGGTGCATTCACGCCGCCGTGGCGATAGTCTGCATAGACTTTAATCCAATCCGCGCCGTGCCCGATTTGCCGGCGCACCGCCTTGCGCACACCTTCAACGCCGTCCGCGACTTCGGCGCCTTGCGGCACCTCCCAGCGCGGATCGAATCCCGCTGGACCATAACCTCCGGTAATGACGAGAGCAGCCGTGGCCACCAACAAACGCGGTCCGGGAATGATGCCTTGATTGATGGCATCGCGAATACCAACATCGGCATAGTCGCCGCCTTCAGTGCCGAGATCACGCAGCGCCGTGAAGCCCGCCAGCAAGGTTTTCTCAGCATGAACAACAGCACGCGCCGTGCGCAACGCAAGCGATTCTTTCAAGACTTGATCGTTCCACGAAGCTTCGTTGTAAGGATGCAAGAACAAATGACTGTGCGCATCAATAAGCCCGGGCAGAAGGGTGGCATCGCCGAGATCGATTAATTCGGTGTTCGGCGGGAGCTTGTCATTTTTATTTTGAATTGAATGAATCTTGTTGCCGGAGACAATGATGACGCGATCCTTGCGGATGACGCCGGCTTGTGCCTCGAAGAAGCGATCGGCGGTGAGGGCAACGGTTTGGGGTGATTCTTGTGCATGGCCGCTTAAGGCGATTAACCAAAACGCCAACAGGGCGGAAGGACATGGCTTGAAGGTGATATTTTTAAAAGCTTTTTTGTGGGATTTCATTTCTCTGGCCTGACAACCATTAGAATCCAGTAGATTGAGATTGATCATCTCACGGCGTCGTCCTTCCCTCCACCCGATAATTGAATTCAAACGACAAACTGTTGCTCCAATCTTCATCGAGAATGGTTTTGTAGCGTGTGCCGTCGCTCGGGCCGACCGGCTTGCCATAAGAATAAAACCAATTCACCACCGGCGTGCCGCTGAAACCCAGCGCAATCCAATAGCGTCCCGGCGCAAGCTTGACCTCTTTTTGCGTGAAATCGAACGCCTGCCAATAATAACCCGGGCGATTCGGAAGATCCGTCATCGCCAGCAGGGGACTGGTTGAAATGTTTTCTCCGGGCTTGGAATTCTGATCCTTTAAAATCTCCACCCACAAAAAGCCTTCGCCGCCGAACTTTTGCAGGGCCAGCGAAATTTTTTCCAAGCTCACGGGCTGGGAGAGCACGAACATTTGCGCGTATTGCGCCGAGCGCGTCACATACTCCGCCGTTTCCACGAGAAAATTTTTGCGCAGCTCCTGCGCGCCACCCTCGCCGGTTGCCACTTCGCGCGTGAAGGCGAAATTTACGCCTTCGGGAAATTCGAGATTGCCGAACACGAAAGGCCTGGTGTAATTCAGTTTTGCGGGGTCGACTGTAGTTGGCTGCGGCGGCGGAGCGGGAGTAACATCTGCGACATAGGGAATGAACGTTGCTTTGACCTCAGGTGAAAGCAAAAGATTCTTTGGGCCGTATTTTTGCCGCTTCGCGGTGATCGTGGTTTTGTCTTCGGGAAAATCGGCATTGATGGTTTCTTCGAACTCCGGTTGCGCTTTGGAGCCGCGCGCCACGGTCCAGCGAATCAAACCGTCTTGCGTGGTTTCTTCATTGTCCAGGCCGACTTCGATGCGGATGTAACGATTGCTGGTGAAAAGCTGGCTCTGTTGCGGATCAAACGGCACCCAGCCGAGATCCGGAAAATAAACATCAATCCAGGAATGCCGGCCCTGTGCCATGCCCAGCGTCAAGCGGCCTTCATCGGTGTTGGCGTCAAACGAACGATTGAGCGTGACGCCATTGACGATGCGCACTGGAATGCCGACCGCGCGCATTAACGCGGCGGAAAGATGGGAATAGTTTTGGCAATTGCCCTTGCCGGTGTTGAACGAGTAAATCGCATCATAACTCGGCGGCGTCAAAACATAATCGACGTGATCGACCACCCAGGAAAGAATGCGCTGCACCGCATCGAACTCCGTGGTCACGCCGCGCGTCAGTTCTTTGGCTTTTGCTGCGATCAAAGGATTGTCCGCTGCCACTTGCTGGGTTGCTTTCAGATAAGCCGTTTCCGGGCCGGTGAGCGCGGCCAGCGGAAAAGGCGCAGTGGTATTGATCGTGTTGAGTTTTACCCAATTCGAGGCGGTCAAGGAAACCGAGGCCACGATCGTTGCCATCGGTTGCCGCCACGTCGCAGTGATGACTTTATTGCCGCGGGCATCGAGCTTTTCTTCGCGTTGCGTTGGCGGAGGATTAAATTGCAAGTTGAGATTGGCAATATCTTGATTGTACGTGGGCGAGGTGAAGGACGCGGGAATCACTGTGCTGATGATGAGCGAGTTGATACCGGCGGCGGGCACAAGCCGCTGCGACAGGGTATAGTTGATGCGAGAAACCTGGCTGCCGTTGAGCGTATAGTTTTCTTTGCCGATAAGCGAAGTTGAAAGTGTCAATACAAGCAGAGTTAAGAGAGCTTTTCCGCGGCACATGAAGTTATTCTCCTATGAAATGCTTTTATTGATTGGGTTGTTTCAATCAGCAGGCATTTTTTGAGCCTGTTTGGTTGCGGCTCATTCGCGTTGGAATGTCCTTACGATTTCGATGGCCGTTTGCGCAGCTTCGGACCTTGCGGGGTGTCCTCAATCTCCCAGCCGGCTGCCTTGATTTGCTCGCGCAAGTCATCGGAATCTTTCCACCGCTTTTCTTTGCGCGCAAGTTGCCGCTGCTCGACCAGCATCATTATTTCACCCGGCGCGGTTTCTTGCTTCGGCTGCCATTCCGCCAGGCGCAAGCCCAGCACGCGATCAAACTCGAACAACGTGGCTTTTTTAACCGCCTGAGGCAAATCGCTTTTCACCAATTCCCACATCACCGCCAGCGCGCGCGGCGTGTTGAGATCGTCGTTGGTTTGCGCCAAAAATTTGCGACGATACTCTTCATCTATTTTGCCGGGCGCGCCCCAATCAAACATCGTCGCGCGCAAGCGCTGCAATGCCGTTTCCGCGCCGTCCAGGCTTTCCCAGGTGAAATTCAATTGCGTGCGATAATGCGCGCCCAGGCACAGCATGCGATAGGCGAGAGGGTCGTAACCGCGATCGATCAGCGTTTGCACGCGCAGAAACTCGCCGGAGGATTTTGCCATTTTTGCATCATCGAGTTGCAAGAAATAGCCGTGCATCCAAAAATTGGCGAGTCGGGTGCCGTGACAGGCCTCGGTTTGCGCAATCTCATTGGTATGATGCACAGAAATGTGATCTTCGCCGCCACAGTGAATGTCGAAAAAAGGGCCAAGATATTTTTCGGACATGGCCGAGCATTCGATGTGCCAGCCGGGAAATCCCACGCCCCAGGGACTTTCCCATTCCATCTGGCGCTTTTCACCGGCAGGGCTGAATTTCCACAGCGCAAAATCCGTAGGATTACGCTTCTCGCCCATGTCAATACGCTCGCCGGCGCGCAAACCTTCAATGTCCAGCCGCGCGAGATAGCCGTAATTCGGCAGCTTGGAGGTGTCGAAATAAATGCCGTCTGAAGTGCGGTAAGTGAATCCCTTTTTTTCAATGCAGCGAATGGTTTCAATTTGTTCGCGAATATGGTCAGTGGCGCGGCACCAAATGGTGGGCGCGAGAATGTTTAGGCGCTGCAAATCATCCTGAAAGGCTTGCGTGTAAAATGCGGCGATTTCCCATGCCGTCTTGCCGGTACGGCGCGCGCCTTTTTCCATTTTATCTTCGCCGGTGTCGGCATCGGAAACGAGATGTCCGACATCCGTGATGTTCATCACGTGTTTGACGTTGTATTCGTTGAATTCGAGCACGCGGCGCAAAATGTCTTCAAAGATGTAGGTGCGCAGATTGCCGATGTGGGCATAATCGTAAACCGTCGGGCCGCAGGTATAAAGCCCGACTTCATCGGCGTGCAAGGGTTTGAACTCACGCAAGCTGCGGGTATAGGTATCATAGAGATGAAGGGGTGTGTGCATGCGTTTTCTCAACGTTCCAAAAGTTTCGGCAATTCGGCTGTCACAATTCTTGTGCGGTGCAGCGCCGCTCAAAGCCAGTCTTCGTCAGTGTCATCTTCAGGATGGCCGGCAGAAATCGGATAACCCATGATCTTGCCATAAACAAAATTTGCAATGTTTGCATCGATGCGTTTGCTTTCGGATTCAAACAGGAATGCCACCTTGCTGCAATCAAACTCGCCTTCCACGATCAGCACCGGGCTGGCTTTGGATTTGCCGGGTCTCTTT
Organism: uncultured Cytophagia bacterium; assembly: GCA_964457925.1. GTDB lineage: Bacteria > Zhuqueibacterota > Zhuqueibacteria > Zhuqueibacterales > Zhuqueibacteraceae > Coneutiohabitans. The sequence goes on along the minus strand of CAYWGH010000025.1, from coordinate 23,407 downwards.
TCGCCCTCGTCCACGCGATAATGCGCATAGCGATTCGGTTGTTCCCAGCGCACAGCGCGCTGATGGCCGCGTTTGTCGTAATACAGCTCAAACGAGATGATTTCATCTTGATGATCGTGCCAAACAATCAAATCAAAATAATCGTCCTCGAACCAACGGCGCCGTGGTTCGTGAATGAGTTGTGCAATTGAAGTGATTTCACGGAGCATGGTAATTGAACAATCCTTATTCCTAAAAATCTGCAACGGCGGCCGGGCGGAGCCCAAAAGCTCCGTCGTGAATGGGAAATACACATCAGCTCAAAGATGGTCTTGCTAAAACCCGTATTTCGCCCGCCTCATTTCGAAGGCTCGCTGTCCGCCCTCCAGCACTTGTTCAACCAGCAGTTTCACGGATTCGCGGTCGATCGAGCCGACATGGGTTTCGTGAATATGGGCGCGCATGGCATTGCCTTCGCCGCCGGCGTCGAGCGCGATGATCAACTCGGCGTCGCCCAGCACCGGCAAATTGGCGTTGTGCGTCGCGAACAGAAACTGGCGCTGCCGTTTCGCCTGCCGCAGCGTGGGAATGATGGTATCGGCGATGAAGCGATTGTCGAGATCATCTTCGGGCTGGTCGATGATCAGCGGCGTGTGGCTTTCAGGAAAGAGCAGCAGCAGAATCGCCGTGGCCTTTTGCCCGGTCGATAGATCGTTCATGCTGCGCCAGCGCGCTGCCGCGTGCGGATAATTCACATTCAACTCGATATTCACCACATCCGGCAGATCAAGCTCTTCAATTTCGAGCAGCGTCGCCTCATCGAGGTTGGCCAGGCCCTCCGCCTGTTTCCTGGAGAATTTATAGTGTTCTTGCAGTACGCCCGGGCCAGTACGTAGGTCGTTGACAAAATCCACCAGCGTGAAATCCTTCGCCGCGCACATTTGTTCGAGAAACTCGGTGCGCAAACCCAGTTTGAGTAATTTCAATTTGTCGATCAAAGCGCCATAATTCGCTCCGCGTTTGAGTGTCACACGCACGCGTTGATCGAGCAAGTGATTCGCCTTGTCCGCCGCTTTCTTGTCGAGCACGAACAAGTTCTTGTTCTGCGCCTCGCGTTTATGCAGCAAATTTTTCCGCCGGCGCTCGAGCTGCAATCGTTTTTGTTGAAGCTGCTCGCGTTTTAGCCGCAGCGGTTCGAGTTGCTCAATTTCCCGGCGTAGCCGGAGAAAGGCAGAGCCGTCGATTTCCTCCTTTTGCAAATCCGTGAGGGCGCGTTCGTACTCTTTCTGTCGCGCTTGTTTGCGGGCATGCCATTTTTCGGCAAGCTCGAGCAATTCCTCGCGGGCCTGCGCGATGGCCGCGTCCATTTGCGCAAGATGCTCGCCGAGCGTGTCTTGTAGATTTTCGAGCGCGAGCTGAATGCTCTCAATCAAATCGGCATTGGGAAGTTGATTCCGCGCCTCCTCCGGCAACGAAAGCGGCTCGAGTTCCAGCCGTTGGCGGGCTTGATCGAGAATCCGCTGCAACACCACCACATGATCGCGGCCGGCGCCCAGCGTTTGCTCCTCTTTTGCGAGTAAGGTGTGCGTGCGCAGCTTTTCTTCGATGCCCTTGTCTTCGAACAGCTTGAGTTTTTCTGTAAGCGCGGGCAACTGGCTGAGCTTGTCGTCAATCTCGTGCAATTCGGTCAGCGTGCTCGTGAGGCTCTGGCGATTCGCTTCCAGGAGTTGTGTGATTTCGCGCTTGTTGGCCTCCTGCCGGCTCGCGTTTTCAGCGCGGTAACGATTGATCAAACTGGCATGCTTGCTGGCATCATTGGCAAGCTCGGCGATTTCGTGCTGGCCGAGAATGTCGATTCCCGGTACCAGATCAAACACGTGCAGCTTGCGGCGCTGCCCGGTTTCGTCATAAATTGCAGGCTCACCGGGGTAAAGCCGCTCGATTAAATAAAGGCTCGGAGAAGGTTGATTGGTGCGCACCAGTAATGAAATTTTTGTGCCGCTTTTGATCACATCCCGCAAAATGTTTTCATGCATGCGACGTGCTTGCTCGCCCAGCGGCGGCTGATCGAGCACATAGCGCAAGCTTTCAATCACGGTTGATTTGCCCGTGCCGCGGCCGCCGATCAAACAGTTCAAATTCTCGTTGAAATGAATGCCGCAGCCGTGCAGAAAACTGGCTTCGCCCTCCCACGCCAGCGCGATCAATTCGACCTGCACGTTTCGCCGGCCCGCGCGCGGTTTTTCACTGTCGCGTTCGGTGAGCAATGCCAGACGTGAATCCGGATCGAGAAATGCCTGCCACAAGGCTTCAATTCCCGGCGTCGACATTTTGATCAACGTGCTGCATGCCTGATTCTCCAAATCTTTTAGATTGTAGACATCAAGGCAATTGAGCAGCGCAATTTTCTGTTGACGGCGATAGTGATTCAGTTCGCCGGCGACGATTTTGCGCTCAAACTTCGACAAATCGCGCCGGGCGCCGGAAATTTGCCCGGCCATCAAGTTGCTATCTGTGAAGTATTGGACGCGCGTTGTTTTGGCGCACTCGGACAGCAAGCCGTTCTCGCGATCCATGTGTGCGGCGATGCAAATGCCGCGGCGATTTTTCTGAACGATCTCCAGAATTTGAGGAAACGATTTTGGCGACTGCTTTGGCGCCAATCCGCGCCCGGTGACCCAGCGATCCTTGGGGGGAAGGCCCAGCTCCGTCAACACATGATCAAGTTCATCGGCCGGCGACTCGATATCGAAGAGACAAAGCAGATGCAAGCCTTCGGTGCTGGCGATTTCAAAACCCGGAAAAACGACAATACCTTCTTGCGTCAATTCTTGGCGCACGACGTCGACGTAGTCCACGCTGTTGTGATCGCACAAGCCGATAACGTCGATACCGACTTTTTTGCATTTTTGCGCCAGACTCAGGGCGAAATCGCGTTTATAGAGTTCGGTATCTTTGCGATGCTTCGAATCGAAGCCTTTAAAGCGGACTTGCAGCGGGGTATTTACCTGCAAGGCGCAACGATAATCTCGCGCGCCTTGCGGCTGCTCGAGCGCGCGCGCAATCACTTCAGGCCAGGGATGCGCCCCGTGAGCGAACACGGGTTTGCCGTTGCGCTCGCGCGTGTGCGTCAAAAGAGTGGAAGGCGCTGCCATAGGATCGTTCATGAAACTCCCGGATGGAAGGCTCGCAAGAATTTCATTGCCACATGAAATCCAAATTGTTTGAACAAAAGTTCAGTCAAAGCAGGCGGAAAATAAATCTTTTTCAGGGGCGATGCAAGGTGAAATTCCCGATTCAGGTTTATTTTTCTTTGCGGCCATCAGCAGGGGCCGGAAAATTAATCAAAATCCCCGCGTCCGATCAGGCTTGATTTATTGTTCGCGTTCCGTATGCACTCCCTGCGAATCCCGCCCGGCAACCGGTTTCGTCATGAGATAGCGATCATGATCGACGAAGCCGAATTTGCGGTAGGATTTCTGTGCCGTGAGATTCGTGCGCTCAACTTCAAGATGGAGTGCACGCACGCCCAACTTGCGGCATTGCTCTTCAACAAACGCCAGAGCCTGCCGGCCAATGCCTCTGCCGCGATGGCTCTCTTTGATGAAGATCTCATCGAGAAAGGCGTCGCGGCCATGATATTCCAGACTGAACCCCAATGTCAGCGCAACATATCCCACCGCCTCCGTTTGATCTTGAATGAGCCAAACCTGCCCCACGGAGGGATCTTGTAGAATTTGTGCCAGCGCCGATCGCGCACGTTTTTCATCCAACGCCAGATGATCAAGTTTATAATACTCGCGCATGAATGCCAACAGGCAATCTTTGTCAGCGCTTGAGGCTTTTTTAAAAGTAATCTTCATGAAATGGCATTAAAGTTTTAGCCGAGACGGTCAATATCGGATTCAAGCGCCGGGTGCAAGATTGTTCCGCAGCCGGCGCACCGTTTGGCTGCGGGGTGATTGGTATAACGGCATTTTTCACACGGCAGCGGGGCATGCGTTTCCGGCACTTTTATCAAACCGGCAGGAACGTTTTGCTTTACCCGCGAACGACGGGTCATGACGTAAACACAGCCAGGAAGGCTCAGAAAAAAACCGATAAAAAAGCATGATCGTGCCGGCAAACCTTTGCTGATTGCGATATAGCCGCTCAAGCCGCCGCACAGAAGCCCACTTAATACATAAAGTCCAAACCACAACCACATCCCGTTCATTTTTGCCGCGTTGGAGTTTCCATGAGAAATGCTCGATTTGAACAAAGCGCTTCCCGGCCTCTCAAGCGAAGAAGGTTTGTTACGCGGTGCGGCGAGACTGTCAGTTGTAGTTTGAAAGGGTGGAAGGGGAGTTTTCGAAATATTATTCTTTCCGAGAAAAATGGAATTGAGAAACATCACGCAAAAAAGCACAGGCGGGAAGATTTTGAGCATTTCCGTTCTCGAGCAAATGCCACGTTCATAGAAGCTTTCGCCGGCAAACTGCCCCAAAATGAAAATTTCCGCACGCAAAATCAAGCTATTCCATTTTCTGCAAAACCGGCATTAACACTTTCCAGACATTCCCCGCAACGATACGGTGGCCTTCGGCGGTGGGATGAATGCCATCGGGCAGATTGAGTTTGGGATTGCCGCCCACACCTTCAAGGAGAAAGGGCACAAGCGCAGCGTTATTTTTCTTGGCAAGATCTTGAAACAGCGTGCGAAATTTTGACGAGTACTCCCGGCCCATATTCGGCGGCACGAGCATGCCGGCGATCACGATTTTCACCCCAGCATTTTTGGCTTTCACACGATCGATGATCGCTTGCAGATTCTGCTGGGTCAGATCGAGCGGGATGCCGCGCAAACCGTCATTGGCGCCCAACTCAAGAAAAAAAACATCGATTTTCCGCTGCAACAGCCAATCGATGCGGCGCAGCCCGCCGGAAGAAGTTTCACCGCTCAAGCCGGCATTGACAACTTTGAAATTCCAACCAAGAGAATCAATCCTTTCCTGAATCAATGCCGGAAAGGCGAACTCCGTTCCAAGGCCATAGCCGGCGGACAAACTGTTGCCCAGAAAAAGAATCGTGCGCGGTTCGGCGGTTTTGTTATCCTGAGCAAACGCAGCATGATCTCGATGATTGATCATCAAACCAAGCAACAAAAAAATAACATTCATGGCGTGAATTTGCAGCAGCATCTTGCCTCCAAGTTTTGTATCTTTGCAACTTTATTAGCTTCACGACCGTCTTATTTCGACCAAGCGATGGTTACATTACGGCTAATTTGAGTGAGAGTAAAATATGATTTCAAGTCCCGTGTTGCGTGTCAGTAACCTGAGTAAATCCTACCAAAGCGGCGAGCAAACCTTAACGGTGTTGCACCATGTCAATTTTTCGCTTGCCGCCGGCGCCACGTGTGCAATCGTCGGGCCGTCGGGCAGCGGCAAAACAACTTTGTTAGGGCTGTGCGCCGGCCTCGATCGCCCCACCACCGGTTCGGTGAGCATCAACGGCGTTGAAATCGACCAGCTTGACGAAGATGCGCGCGCCCGCACTCGCAGCGAACATGTCGGTTTTGTCTTTCAAAATTTTCAGCTCATTCCAACATTGACTGCCGTGGAAAACGTGATGGTACCGCTGGAATTGCGCGGCGAGAGCAACGTTCGCCCGCCGGCGATTGCCTTGCTCAAACGCGTGGGCCTGGGCAGCCGGTTGCATCATTATCCTGCCCAGCTTTCCGGCGGCGAGCAGCAGCGCGTGGCGCTGGCGCGTGCGTTCATCAATCGCCCCAAAATTTTGTTTGCCGACGAACCGACCGGCAATCTTGATGCGGATACCAGCGACCTGGTGGTGTCCTTGCTGTTTGAATTGAATCACGAAGCCGGCACCGCGCTAGTGATGGTGACGCACAATCTCGAACTGGCGCAGCGCACGCAACGCATCATTCGCCTCAAAGGCGGCGCGGTGATTTCCGACGAGATGACGGATGGCCAATATACGCCAAAGTTGGCGGCAGAAGCAATAGAGTAAAAATCAAAATTCGAGCATGCTCATGCCAGTTCTTCCTTCTTTCTTTAATTCATGGATTTGGAAAATGGCCTGGCGCGACAGCCGCCAGCATCGCCGCCGCCTGTTGTTATTTATTTCATCGATCACCCTGGGCATTGCGGCGGTGGTCGCAATCAGCTCGCTGCGCCAAAATTTGGAACAAGCCATCGACGAGCAGGCGAAGGTTTTGCTGGGCGCAGATTTGATGATTTCGGGCCGGCAGCCGTTTACGGCGCCTGCTGAAGCGCTTTTTGATTCGCTCGGCGGCCAACAGGCGCGCGAGGTGCGGTTTTCCTCCATGGCTTATTTTCCCAAAACCGACGGCACCCGGCTCGTGCGCATCAAGGCGCTGGAAGGCGATTTTCCGTTTTATGGCGAGTTTGAAACCGAGCCGGCTGAGGCCGCAGTTTCATTTCGCGCCGGCCAAAATGCGCTCGTGGATGAAGCATTGTTGCTGCAATATCAAGCGGAAGTCGATGATTCCATCAAAGTCGGAGCGCTAAAGTTTCGCATTGCGGGCCGGCTCAAGAAAGTTCCCGGCGAATCGGCGGCGAACGCGGTTTTTGGTCCGACGGTTTTTATTCCGTTGCAGTATCTTCCGGCAACGGATTTGATTCAGCGCGGCAGCCAGATTACGTACAGCGTGTTATTCAAGTTTGATGAGCCGGTCGATATTCCGCAGCTGGTCGAGCGCATCAAGCCGCGCCTGCGGGAGGACCGGCTCCGCACCGAGACCGTCGCCAGCCGCAAGGAAGATTTGGGCGAAGCCATGCAAAATTTGACGCACTTCCTCAATCTGGTCGGCTTTATGGCGCTGTTGCTCGGCGGCATCGGCGTTGCCAGCGCCATTCACGTCTACATCAAACAAAAGCTCGGCGCGATTGCCGTGTTGCGCTGCCTGGGCGCGCAGGCGCGGCAAACCTTCAACATCTTTCTCGTGCAAACACTCGCGATCGGCCTGCTGGGTTCGTTCATCGGCGCCGGCCTCGGCATTCTGTTGCAGCAGCTTCTGCCTAAAATTCTTGGCGAATTTTTGCCGGTGCGGCTGCAGGTTGCCATTTCGTGGGGCGCTGTTCTCGAAGGCATGTTCATCGGCGCGAGCATGACATTGTTGTTTGCATTGTTGCCCTTGATTGCGATTCGTAAAATTTCGCCTCTGCTCAGCCTGCGCTCGGCATATGAGGCGATGAATCCCGCAGGCCGCGATAAATTGCGTGTGCTGCTCTATCTGTTGATAGTTGTGGCAATCGGCCTGGTTAGCATGCGGCAAATGCAGAGCGGGCCGCAAGGCCTGTCGTTCACGCTGGCGATTGCCGCGGCCTTCGGCCTGCTTGCCGGCGCCGCCAAACTGCTGACGCGCATCATTCGCAAATATTTTCCCAATTCCTGGAGCTATGTCTGGCGGCAGGGCCTGGCGAATTTATATCGGCCCAACAATCAAACAGTGATGATGATGCTCGCCATCGGCTTCGGCACGTTTTTGATTGCCACGCTTTATTTGACGCGCGAAACATTGCTGCGGCAGGTGGAATTGACGAGCGCCGATCAACAGCCGGATTTGGTGTTGTTCGATATTCAGCCGGATCAAAGCGAAAACGTTGCCGCGCTGGTGCGATCCTTCGGCTTGCCGGTGATGCAACATGTGCCCGTCGTCACGATGCGGTTGGAAAGTATCAACGGCAAATCCGTGCGGGAATTGCAGCAGGATACCACCAACGGCATCAGAAGATGGGCGTTGCGCCGCGAATACCGTTCCTCGTATCGCGACAGCTTGAATGATAACGAAACCTTGCTTGCGGGACAGTTGCAAAAGGGGAGAGGCAATCCTGAGGAGCCTGTTCTTGTTTCTTTGGAGAATGATATTGCGGATGATTTACGCGTGAGTGTGGGCGATGAGATCGTGTTCGATGTTCAGGGGGTTCCGATTGCGACGCGCGTCGGCAGCATCCGCCGCGTCAATTGGCAACGCGTGATGCCGAGCTTTTTCGTGATCTTCCCGAGCGGCGTCTTGGAGAATGCGCCGCAATTTCATGTGCTGGTGACGCGCGCCGGACAGGCCGAGCTTTCGGCCAATGTGCAGCGCGCGGTGGTCCGGCAATTTCCCAATGTTTCCGCTATTGATCTTTCGCTCATTCTTATGACAGCGGAGACCATCTTGAGCAAAGTTTCTTTTGTGATTCGTTTCATGGCGCTCTTCAGCATCTTCACCGGGCTGGCGGTTCTGGCGGGCGCGGTGATCACCAGCCGCTATCAACGCATTCAGGAAAGCGTGTTGTTGCGCACGCTCGGCGCGAATCGCCGGCAAGTCATCACGATTATGACAATCGAGTATCTTTTTCTGGGCGGATTGGCGGCGATTACCGGACTGTTGCTTGCGCTCGCCGGCACGTGGGGCCTGGCATTTTTTGTATTTAAAACGAGTTTCGCGCCGGCGCTGGCGCCGAGTGTGGCGATTGTGATTGTTGTTGCGGGTTTGACGCTGCTGTTGGGAATGTTGAACAGCCGGGGCATTGTCGATCGCCCTCCGCTGGAAGTCTTGCGCGCAGAGGCATGATCAATGTACAGGTGTTTTTATCGTGGGGGGTTAGGGAGTCGCCGGTGCACTCAGGCTGTCATTCCACGCCGCGAGGAAATCCAACAATTGCTCAACCTGCTCCGGCGTTAAATGCTCTGCAAAGCCGGGCATGCGATCATCGTTTTCTCCTTTGCCGTGCAGGATAACCTCGCGTACATAGTCGCGGCTTTTGCGCTGCATGACATCACGAATTTTGGGGCCGAACATTCCGCCGGTTCCTTCTTCGCCGTGGCAACGGCTGCACTGGGTTTCGCGGTTCGGAAATCCCAGGAACATGAGGTGGCCGGGATCTTTGATATGCGCCGGCGGCTGTGGTTCACAACCGAACAAAAATGCCGCGGTCAACAACATTCCCCAAGAAAAAAAACTGCGGCGCAATTGTGTGCTGCCAGCCTGTGAACTGTCGCCGCCAAATTGAAAATGATGAAAATGGCTCTTTTGTTGCGTTGCCATCGAAGTTCTAAAAAAGTTTTGTGGCTATTCAACATCGCCCGGGCGCTTCGTTTTTAACAAAGCCCGCAAGATGAGCGCCCGGGCAGTGAAATGGTTCAATTCAAAAACGTCCACCAAAATCCCCAGCGAAAAACCCGGCCGAGATCGTGAACGCCGGCGCGCCACTGTAAATCCGTATTCAATAAATTCTCCCAAACCAAGAATAAAGCCCCGTCGCCGTAACGTAATCTTAGTTGAAAGTCGAGCATGTTGGCGGCGGGCAAATGCGTGAATGTGATCAACTCCGGCAAGGCCGAAAAGTCCGGCGAGGCGCGCTCGCCCAACAGGCGCATCGCCACGCGCGGGCTTACCTCCAGATCTTTGCCAAACCATTGCCAGCTTGTTTCGAGATGAAGCCGGCCATAAAAACGCGGCTGATGCCAGAACCAAAATTGTTGCGGTACTTCCCGGATGGCATGCGCCCAAAGCCATCCGGCTTTCACGCGGCTAAACGGGCGCACACTGCCGCGAAATTGCAACGCCGGAGTTGTGATCGCCTCAGCGCTGTTTTGCAGAAATGCCGTGGTATCGGTGTGATTGGGCTGTAAGTCAAACCCGTCATGCCACCAAGCCCCGCCGAAAACAAACTGCATCTCTGCTGTTTTGCTTTGCCATTTCAGGCCGCTTTGTGCATGTTGCAGTTTGACCGCTTGCAACGAGGTATGGCGCGAAAAGTAAGGAAGTGAATTGTTGCGCTCACCGATAGCCGGCGGAATTTGCCGCTGTTCGAGCCCCATCCAAAAATGCAATGATTGATTTACCTGGAAGATTCCGGTTGCGGCCAGAGCATACCCCACGGGCCAATCACTTTTGTAGCGAACGTCTGCCATGGCGTTTAGCCAAACGCGATCACTCAAGCGCGCTGCCAGATATGCGTTGACGTTTTGGTAAAATCTTGCGTCATAGTCCAGCGTCGGGCTGGTGAGAGTTTCGCGGCCCACACGCGTTGCAGCGGCGCCGGCAAAATTTTGCCGCTGCCATTGCCATTTTGCTTCGACTCCGGCGTCGCGCAGATCATGGCGAATCTTTGCCGCGGGATCATTCAGCTCTTCGCCAATGCGCCACAAAAATAAGCGCGCTGAAAACGCTTGCCGTCGCGCCAGCTCCAGCGCATGAAACGATCTTGTTTCTTTATGCCGGCCGCCTCCGCCGGTTTGCCACTCTTCCGGGAAAAAAGGCGCGACAATGCCGGCTTCATGCCGTGAAAGAAAATAACGATAACGCGCCTGCCAGGCGGCAGCGATGCGATAGTCAAGCTTTGCGCCCACTTTAAAACCGTCGTGAGGCACGCGCACGAATTCTTTGTTTTGATTTTCGAAGCCGTCGGCGTTGCTCACGGTAAAGTTGATGAATCCCGTCAGATGCTGGCTGAAAGCGCGGCCAAAACGTACGCGCGTCGCTTCGGCGCCATATGGCCCTTTTGCATATTCCGCGCGCGAGAAGGGCGTGTCGAAATGCAAAGAGTCGGCGGTAAAATTCAAAGCGTTGCCAGAAAGATAATCCGAAAATTTTGCGGGAAGCAATGGCGTTTGGCTGAGGGCATCAACGGCAGCGTCCGGCAAACCGGAGAGATCGGTTGTGCCATAGACGCCGGGAAGCCACAACACCTCGTCGACAGTATGTGTAAGCGCACGCGCCGGCAATGCTCCGGCAGCGAAATAATGCGGTTGTCCGATTTCTCCTGCGCGCAGAGGAAGCAGCGGTAACGTACTCATGCCGAGGTGAAACAGATCTTCAAAAATATAATCAAAATGGGCGATGGAATCCGGGCGCAAGCGAAGATCCGGCATCACAAAAACGGGAAGGGGCAAGCGCGAAGCGCTGGAATCGGGCTGAATCTGCGCGGGCGTTTGCATGCTGTCCGGGGAAGCGTGCTGAAGAGAATCGGAGGCCGCAGGTTGGCTCGCAACTTGTGCGGACAAGACATGCGAGCAACAAAAGAGGAACAGCATTACACGCGGGATAATCACAGTCACACTTGAGATTGTATCGGTTTGGTTAGCTTCGAATCGGGCGCAGGCGCAAAACGCGGCGCAGCTTGTGGTTTAACCAGCGCTTGAAAGACCGGCAGCGCCTGCAAGCGGCGCGCGAGGATTGGAACGAGCACGCTGAAGATCAGTGTATTGGTGGCGAGATGGGTGAGATAAATCGGCGCGCCGAACGTCAATGCCGCCAAAAAGCCGCTAAATGTTTGTTTGATCGTGAGGCCAAACGCCAAAGTCGTGGCCAGATCGAAAAACAAGGTTAGGAAAATACCCAGCGCGGTAAAAACCGGAATGGGAGGAAAGCGTTTCGTAAAGGACTTTGCTGTGAAGCCGCCGGCAAGTCCGCTCAAAGCCATGCCGGCAATCTGTGCGATCATGAGCGGCGGCACGGCCGGGCCAAGCGGATTAAAAAACGTATAGAGAAATTCGGCAATTATGCCCACAATCAAGCCGCGCATCATGCCCAGCATAAAACCTGCCAGAAAAACCGTGGCCGTAACAACCTCAACGCCGGGAAATGCAAAAAGCGTTAAGCCGCCGGCAATGGCCAAGGCAATGAATATGGCGGAAAGAATGAGTCGGCGAATTCTGAACATATCCTAAATTCTTTGATGAGATCTCTCAACATGATACGCAAGAGCATCCTGAAAAGCAATTGGCGATTGTTTTCAGAAAATCTTTCAGCTAACGGACGAAGTCCAATCGATACCGTGCGAAAGTTTTATTGTTGAGTTTTAGTCCTCGGTTTGCGCCGGTCGTTATTCGAGTACACTGTTACCTTAATTTCGAGGAGTGCTTTTCGAAATGTCATCCCGATGGGATCTGGTGAAGTGCTCGGCATCAGGCTTGGAACTTCACCAGATCTCTCCGGGATGACAGAACGACGATGGATACATTTTTCAAGGTAACAGACGACGCCAAATTTCAGAAAAGCTGAAAGCTGAAGCCCGGCGGGCAGCAATGAACACGACGAGTTCGAAAAAACACAAAGGCACCATGAAAAATTCGATGACATGGTTTTTTTTCGTGAGGTTGTGCCTTCGTGGTTAAAAATCCTTCAGGATTTTGTTCTGTGTTTGAAGAGCTAATCGCCTAGTTGCTGGCCGGCACATTCTCCGTTTTAACGCGCTTGGCTTGATTTGCCACCTGCCAACCCGTGAGGAAAGCCATTTGCGCCACGCGTTGCAGCTTGCGGAAATCGATCTTTTCGATGTCATCGGTGATTTGATGATAATCCTCATGCTCACCGGTGGTGAAAAACAACACCGGCACCCCGTGTCGCGCAAAGTTGTAATGATCGCTGCGATAATACACCCGCTTGGGATGATTCGGATCGCCGTAACGGTAATCGCAGAACAGGCCAACCGCGCGCGCGGAAGCCTCGTTGATGTCTTTCAATTCTGGATTTTGATAACCGCCCACGACATAGATGGTATGCTCTTCGGCCAGGCCGGCATTTTGGGGATTGCTGTCTCCGGGCGGGCGCACCCGCCCAACCATATCCATGTTAAGATTGGCAACCGTATTGTTCAGCGCCACCACTGGGTTTTCGGCATAGTATTCCGAGCCAAGCAGCCCTTTCTCTTCTCCTGTAAACCAGGCGAACAGCATGCTGCGCTTGGGCTTGCGGCTGCTGGTGGCATAGGCCTCTGCGATTTCCAGCACAGCCGAGCTGCCGGAAGCATCATCATCTGCGCCATTAAAAATTTCACCGCTGGCGCTCAGCCCCACATGATCGAGATGCGCGCTGTAAACCACGGCCTCATGTTTTAATTGCGGGTCGCTGCCTTCGAGCAAACCGAGGATATTGGAAGCTTCCACCGGCTTGGTTTTGACGGCAATCGTGAGGGAAAGCGTTTTCCGGGCGAGCAGGAATGAGTTGGATTTGAGCGTCTCATCGATTTGCGTTTGAAGTTGCGACAGGCTTGCGCCGCTGCCTTGCAAGAGAGCATCGGCCAGCTTTCCGTCGGCCAGGATGACCCGAATACTCTGTTCTTGCTCCTCAGCTTGTTTGCCGGCAAGTTGCATCAACGGCTGAGCGAGATAGTCGATCACCTGCTTGAATTCCACCCCATACGAAGGCCCGCTGTCGTTGGGCGCATTCACGATGATAATCGCCTTTGCGCCGGCGGCTTTTGCGGCGCGCGCTTTCACATTGATATAGCTGTGGCGCGTGGTTTTGGCGCCGTCAAAGCGTGCGCTGGTATCCGGCGTTTGTGGCTCGTGCCGCAGCGCGAGCACGATTTTGTTTTTCACATCGACGCCGGCAAAATCATCGTATTGAAATTCCGGCGCGGTAATGCCATAGCCTACGAAAGCCACCGCGCCGGAGATGGTCTCGCGGCCATCTTGCAAGCTTTGCAGATAGGGAAAAAAATCATCTTTGAAACGAAAGGAAGCCGTCTGGCCTTGCTTATCTGCGATTGTTATCAGGGTGCTGTCGGTTAGCTGGCGGCTGATGAGGCGGTAGTTTTGAAAATACGTGCCGTTCTCGCCGGCCGGTTTGAGCTGCAAACGGCGTAACTCGTTTGCGACATATTCTGCCGCGCGTTGCAAACCCTCGGAACCCGTGTCGCGGCCCTGCAACTCATCAGAAGCAAGAAAATTGAGGTGCCGGTTTAAATCCTCGGTGGTGATGGAGGGCACGCCTCCACCTGCCGCCATCTGTTTGTTGGATTTCGCGCACGCGCTCAACAACAGCAGCACCCCAAGCACAGCCGTGATTTTGCTCATCATCCTTTGCATGAATTTTCCTTTAACTGGCAAAGAGTAAGAAAAAATTGTTCTACGGCAGCATGAAAATAAAAATGCCGCTAGAGCCATAAGGCTCTAGCGGCAAACACCAGGAGGTATTACCATGAAACGCACGGCAAGATAACGAAATGCCGCAACTCGCGCAAGCAAAATTTTGCCGGCGGCATTTATGCGAGGGATTGCATAATTTCGCCATAGGATTTATAGCGCATCTTGGTCACCTCGCCATGCGCCACCGCCTGCTTGACGGCGCAGCCTTTTTCTTGCCAGTGTAAACATTCTTCGCTTTCGCAATCATCCGTAAAATCGCGGAATTCATCGAAATACAAACGCGCTTCTTCACGTTTGACGTTCAAGAAGTCCGCCACGCTCAGACCGTCGAGAAAAGTAATCTCCAGGCCCCGGCCCAAGTCATGATGCTTGACGAAACACTGTCGGGCGGCGCCGTTGTGCGCCTCAAGCGTTAATTCCCGCGTTTTGCCCTTACTTTCAAAACCGGAATCCAGGCGGCGCAGCAACGATTTGCGCCCGGCGCCGGCCTCTCCCAGCAGCACGGAATGCTTGTTCTCCAGCCGCTCACGCAACGAGGACATGCCTTCGCCGGTGAGAGCTGAGGTGAGCAGCACGTGATAGCCCAGCTCGCGATAAATGCGCGCGATCTTGTCGGCCTCGGCGCGTGCGGTCACGAGATCGAGTTTCGTCAGACAGATGAGAGGCTCGACGTCCTCAATCTGGGCGATGATCAAGCCGCGATCGATATTGGCCAGGGAAAGCGCGGGCGGCGACAAGGCTTGGACGATTACCAACTGTTCGAAGCTCGGCACGGCCTGATGAATCAGCGATTCACGCAGTAAATCATTCGGCGCGCTTTCAACGCCGTCGAACTCTCCGTCTTCCTCCTCCCATCTCAGCATGCGCTCTTTTTTCTCCTGTAAAAGATGGCGCAATTGCTTCTGCTCGATTTTGCTTAAATCTTTCATGACGCGATGATTTGAATGAATGATGCTTGAGTTAAATGGAATCTCCTGTTTCTGCTAAGTGTATATTAGGAATCAAACGACGGAATGTCGAAACCGGCAGGACGCGGCGCCGTGCTGCCATGTTGGCGTCAAATTCATTAGACCTTCAAAGCCAAAGCCTGGTTCGATCATCTAGGCAGTTGCCTTTCTGCTGAGGGCGGTTAACCGCAGGATGAACAGCGCCGAGAGTACGGGTGCTATGAATGCGAATATTGCATGGCCTGCAAATATTGCCGGGTCTGAATAAGGAAATACGGGCGTCAACAAGCTTGGCAAACCCATGATGAATAGGAGAGTCAGAGCGAGGCCAGCAATTCCCCAAAGCCAAGCATGCTTCCCTCTGTTTTTTGTGATTCGTGCGGCTAAAAAGCCGACATAGAAACTACTCACGCCCAGGTAAGGATAAATCCAATATTCTGCAAATGCAGGAAATACCTCTGCACCGCCATAAACCAGCCAGACAAAGCTCGCTGCAAACAAAGCCAAGATCAACAATCCGATCAGAACTAGAGTTGTGAGTTGTTTCGATGTGATGGAATTGCTCATAGTAGTCATCATGAAGCCTCTCCTATGAATGTCTTCAGGCATCTTGACCCATTGAGTTGCCGCTCAACTCAGGCATTGCGCCAGCGCAGCTTCCACGCCGTTTATTACGGCTCAGAACTCTGAAATCAACCAATGATAAAATTCATGCGCGGCGGCGCCCTCCGCTGGACGCAATGTTGGGCGGCGGGTTACTGGTCAGAGTCAAACGTAAACACTAACTTCCATTGCCCGTCTGTCTTCACAAAATAGTGCGCTGCCTTGCCTTGCCCCACATACTTGTCTTCTCCCTCGCCAGATTCGACATAGGCATCGTGCGTCATGTATGCCGCGTGATTGTAAATTGTCACATTATAATTCTTTCCCTCAAGCACTTTCAGCTTAAACTCGGGTGAGCAAATCTCGTCGATGTTTTGCTTCTTGTGAATGATCTCTCCTGTACTGTCGTCGATAAGAATAAACCGGTCTGAATAGATGCGTTCTAACGACAAGCGATCTTTCCTGACAGTGGCTTCCAGCAAAGCCTGGTCGAGCGCAATGAGTTCATCTTTAATAGCCTCGTCGGATAAAGATGAGCCGTCGTTCCGAGTGGGAGCGCATCCAGGAGACAAGAGCGCAACTATCGAAAGGGCAAGCGCGAATTTGGTGATTTCTCCGCGAGTGTTTAACACAATAAATTTGCTTTCGTGATTGCCATCCTGCCGCTCAACAAAATGATAAACGCCAGCCACTTGCTTCGACTGAAAACGCATAAAAATATGGTCTCACAGGATCATGACAGGGTGGGAGGGTTACTCGGATTTTTTGTGACGATATAACATCGCAACGTGATGCGGATAGATTCTACCAGGCAGGTGTTATTTCAACGTTGGCGGAAAATAGTAAACAAATGATTTTCTGTCAAGCTGGAAAATGAGGCCCAAGAAAAAATTGTAACAAAAATGGCTGCTCATCAGCAGCCATTTTCATGCGTGAGTCGGGGCGAGAGGATTTGAACCTCCGACCCCTTGACCCCCAGTCAAGTGCGCTAACCAAGCTGCGCTACGCCCCGATCACTTTTTATGCGGGGCAAGTATAGCAAAATCGCCCTTGTTTTGCAAGCTCTTTTTCCGTCAAGGACAAGTGATGTCATTCAATTGCGAGTCCCAGCACGCTTTGTTGCCGTTATTGTAATTAGGCGCAATGATATAGCCTTCCTTTGTAACGGCATCCCAGGAAATCGTCAGCGTGGTGTTGGCGGATTGATCGAAATAAACCACGGCGCGCGCATTGCCATTGGTGCTGTAGGTCAACGTATCTCCGTTTTCGGGAACATTTGGTTTCACGATGGTGAATTTCAGGCTTGCTTGAGAGGCGCTGTCATTGTCCCAGTCGATCGTCACAACTTGCACGCCGGCATTCGGCTGGAGATGATCGTAAATAATCCATTGCCCGGAGCCGTTGTCCAGCGCCGCAGTTCCGGTATACCAGAGGAATCTGTTCAATTGGACGCCGGCGATGTTCGTCGTGATGCGCATCTCCCAACGCGAGGCTTGCGCCCTCGCATCAATCCATCCTGCCAGATCAGCTTGAAACTGCTGGCCACCGCTGGAAACGGTATAGATCCAATGCCACTTGCCGTCGCTTTGCAGAACCGGTTGTTGCGAGGCTGCGGCAGCAAAGGTCAATACTGGCACACTCATGTGTACCATGACTGCTGTGTTGATGAAAAACACAGTGGTTCGCGCGGTGATGAAGTTGTCTTTGGTCGCGGCCTGCTCTGAGCCTGCCTTGGGCAGCGCTTGATTGAAAGCACTCAAATCGGTTAAAAGCGAACTCGCCGGCGGCAAGCTTGGTTTGGGGCTGTCCGCTTCGGTGGGATTTTTTTCGCAGGACACGAGCGCGAGATGCGCGCACACCACGGCACAAGCCATTAACTTTTTTGAAAGAGATGAGTTCATTGAAATTCCTCCTAAAAGGGTTGGATGAGAATCTGCTTGATGCCCCCATAAGCCTTCAAGCTTCATGCCAAAATCCTGATAGAAACTGCCAAGTCTTAACGGAATGTTTTATGAGAGTTTAACAAATTTCATTGAAAGCGTTTGCTAGCAGTTGTTGTGCATGATTTACAACACTGTGTGCAATCAGCCACGAATGATTCAAATGCGACATCAAGCTTCGTTAGAGCTGCGCATCAATTTTCTGCGAAAGCTGAATCAAACGCCACTGATGAGGGTTTGAAATCGAGTTTCTTCACAAACGTGCAGGCTTCGGCGGCGCCGTGTCGGCGATCCATGCCGCTGTCTTCCCATTCAATGGAAAGCGGGCCGTTATATCCGATGCGATTCAGCGCGCGAATAATCTCCTCGAAATCAATGCGGCCGCGGCCGAGCGAGCGAAAATCCCAATAGCGGTTCTTGTCGCCGAAATTCAAATGGCCGCCGAACACGCCTGACAGTTTCATCTTGGGTGACCACCACACGTCTTTCATATGGGAATGATAAATGCGCTCGCCGAATTTTTCCAGAAAAGCAACATAATCGACGCCCTGATAGCCGAGGTGGCTGGGATCATAGTTGAATCCGAATGCCGGCCGGCGGCCAACAGCTTCGAGCGCGCGTTCAGCGGTGACAACGTCAAACGCGATTTCCGTGGGATGCACTTCGAGCGCAAAGCGCACGCCCACTTCATCAAACACATCCAGTATCGGATTCCAGCGTTGCGCAAAATCTTTAAAGCCGGCCTCGAGCGTGGCCGCGTCAACCGGCGGAAACGAATACAACAAATGCCAAATGCTGCTGCCGGTGAAGCCGTTTACGACTTTGACGCCGAGCTTGGCAGCGGCGCGCGCCGTGGCTTTCATCTCTTCCGCCGCGCGTTGCTGCACGCCCTCGGGCTTGCCGTCACCCCAAACGTGCGGCGGCAAAATGGCTTTGTGGCGGCCATCAATGCGGTCGCATACCGCTTGTCCCACAAGATGATTGCTGATTGCCCAAACTTTCAGCCCGTATTTTGCCAGCAGATCGTGACGGCCCTGGCAATAATCCGGCTCTTTAAGCGCGCGGCTGACTTCGAAGTGATCGCCCCAGCAAGCCAACTCGAGTCCATCAAAGCCCCAGGTTTTGGCTTTTTGTGCCAGCGTTTCCAAAGATAAATCGGCCCATTGGCCGGTGAACAGGGTGACGGGTCTTGCCATGGAAATCTCCTAAGATTTAGGATGGAGTGAAGAAGCATTACTTTCTGCACATAAATCAGAACATGGCTTCATTTAATCACATGACAACTTTATAATGGCTTCTACTTCGGTTACTTCTTCTTGAGTTTATTCCAATACCTGCGGCCGTCATATCAACTTAAGCCAGGCGATGAGCATCAGCACTACCCGAACGCCGATCATGAATCCGGCAATAGCCAACCCCCCGGCCGGTGTCAATGAGTACAGAATCGTCGTGTCGCCATACGGGCGTTGCGCGCTACGGGCTTGCGGAATATCCATCACAAACACATAGATCAGATACATCAACAGTGAGACGCCGGGAGCAACGGTCGCATACAACCAAACCCCGTTCGTTGTCAACAGCATGGTGAACGCGACCAGAAAACACGTTTCAAGCAGAAACCCGCCCGCGACAAATAGGAAGCGGCCGCCCCGAGAACGAACATACTTCAACAACAACGCGTTGTACCGATCGAACTCTTTCACCGAGATCAACTCCTGTCCGTCTCGCAGATCCACGCGTTGTGGGAAGGTGAACAGTCTGATCTTCATTGCGCGAGCCGGGATGCCGGCAATGCGCCCCATGAGCCAGTGACCGCATTCGTGAACCGCGATTAACACAAAAACCAGGACAACATTGGCGCCGAGAATCTCTAGAAACAAGGTCATAGAATACTCCGGTCTAACGGGCACAGGTAACGTTTTTCAACGGAGGCTAATGGGTCACTTGGTTTGATCGCTTTGCCGCTATCCACCAATCACATTCCACCCCGCGCGATATTCCCGCGTCAAATATTTGTTCGCCTCCGGCATGTTGGTGAACGCCATTTTCTGGCCGTCATATTTTAACGCAAGGTTCTTATCCGCCATGCGAATCGCGATGTTGCCCAGCAGCATCGTCTCGGTGAGTTGGGCGGCATACTCGAAATTCGAAGTAGTTTGCGCGCCGTTGCCGCTTTTGATCGCAGCAATCCATTCTGCGTAAATGCCCGGTGAACGGGGCAGGGTTTTGGGGGGCAGCTTGTACGCTTTCATTCTAGTTTCCGGAATCAGGCGCGGGCTTTCCCCCAAAATGCCGCACATGAGCTTGCCGTTGCTTCCCACAAAAATGACGCCGCCGGATTCATTACCCAAGCGTCGGCCGGCTTCCAAATCTCCGGGCCGAAACGGCAGCAAACCGCCATCATACCACGTTAATTTCACTGCTGGCATTTTTTCGCGTGCGGGAAAAGTGTAATGTACGGTCGAAGCCAGCGGAAACGTTTCGTTGTTAAATTCTGTTGAACTGGCTTGAATGGTTTCCGGCAAGCCGAGGTTCAATGCCCAATACGGATGGTCGATGATATGCGCGCCCATGTCGCCCAGCGCGCCGGTGCCAAAATCCCACCAACCGCGCCAGTTGAACGGCGCATAGGCGGGATGATAAGGCCGAAACGGCGCCGGGCCGAGCCACAAATCCCAATCCAGCGTGGAAGGCAGGGCCGGCGTTTCAAGCGGGCGTTCGATGCCTTGCGGCCATATCGGGCGATTGGTCCAGGTGTGAACTTCAGTAACCTCGCCAATCGCGCCGTCCGCAATCCATTCGTTAATCAGGCGCGCTTCTTCACTGGCGTGGCCTTGATTGCCCATCTGCGTGACGAGCTTCATTTCTTTCGCGACTTGCGCCAGCAAGCGCGCTTCCTGCACGGTGCACGTCAACGGCTTTTGCACGAACGCATGCTTTCCCATGCGCATCGCGGTGAGCGCGATGATGGCATGCGTGTGATCCGGCGTGCTCACGGTGACGGCATCGATGCTTTTCTCCGAATCCAGCATTTTGCGGAAGTCGCGGTATTTCGGCGCGCGCTCCATCATTTCAAGATGAGGAAGATTATCTCTCTTGGCCCATTTTAGCGCGTCTGCCATCAACACATCATCGACGTCACACAGCGCCACGATGTTTTCCGTCGCAACCCCGGCGATGTCGCTGTAACCTTTGCCATTGACGCCGACGCACGCGATGTTAAGTTTGTCGCTGGGGGGCACATAGCCCGGCCCGCCCAGAACCTGGCGCGGCACGATGGTGAGGGTCGCGGCCGCGGAAAAATCGGAAAATTCCGGGCGCGCAAGCGTGGTGAGTTGAGATGGTGAGGCTTTTTTCTGATCGTTCACCTGAATTTCCTCCTCAATTCCTGCAATCTCTCTTTTCAAAAAATTCTGACTTGGTCTGTAGAGCAACACATTAAATAAACTATGCCGGTTTTTCAGTCAAGTTGAGAATCGAACCTTTTCGAGCGCTTTTAAACTCCGCTCACAAAAGTTAAAAAAATTTTGAGATTTCGATTTTGTAGACAAAGCTTTCAGAATGTTATTTTGAGTTTGAAAAGCGAAATGCCTATCACCCCCGGGCAGATTTCAGAAGATAGAATAATAGTTCGGTAGAATGATCTAAAAATGATTCTGCGGGCCAATCATTCTGGCTTTTGTTTGCTGAGAAACCGCGTTTCGCTTATTGCCCAACCGCAAAAACATGATGCTGCGCCCGCACAAACATCATTCCATCAGAAAGCGCGGGCGTTGCCATCAACAATTCGCCCATGGCATTCGTAGCCACCCGCTCGAATTCCGGGCCGGCTTTGACGACGAAAATTTCTCCGTCTTCGCCAGACAGATAGAGCTTGCCGTCGGCGGCCACCGGCGAGGCGCTGAATCCGCCGCCTTGATGTGACAGGCGCTGGCGATAAAGTTCTTCACCAGTTTTCCAATCATAGCAATCTAGGATGCCTTGATTGGCCAGCACGTAAAGATGATCGCCATAAATCAGCGGCGTGGGCATGTAAGAGCCGCGCTGTTTCTTGCTCCAGGCAATTTGCTCGCTCGAGGTTTGACCCTCGGCGAGAGTAATGTCTCCCGACGCGCCCGCGCGAATCGCGAAAATCGGCGCCTCGGGCCGGCGGCCGCTGGCGACGATGATCAAATCATCAAAGAAAATTGGAGTCGGCGCCGTGATTTTGGAACTGCCGCCCAACCGCCACAATTCTTTGCCAGTGGCAGGATCGTAGCCGCGAATGAAATTTGAAGCGTTGGTGATCAACTCGGTTCGCGATTTGCCGGGATAAATCGTCGGTGTTCCCCACGAAGGTAACTCATCGCGCGAGGTTTGCCAAACCGTATTGCCGGTTTTGATATCAACGGCCAAAAGGAAATCTTCGTTTTGGGTGTCGCATTGCACGATCACCAAATCCTGATAAATAATGGGCGAGCTTGCCGTGCCCCATTCGTAGTCCGGCGCATCATACGCGCCGGCATCGAGCACGCCCAGATCTTTTTTCCAAACCAAGCGGCCGCCGGCAGTAAAGGCATACAAACCTTGCGAGCCGAAGAAGGCAATCACATAGCGGCCATCCGTGGCGGGAGTCGCGTTGGCGTAAGTGGCTTTGATGTGACGTTTCTCGCGCGGCGTGCCGTGATAAGCCGTTTTATCCCAGAGAATTTTTCCGCTGTGCTTGTCAAGGGCATAAATTTTCCAGTGATGCACGGATTTGTCTTCGGAAGCATCGCCGTCGCCGTAAAGTCCGTGCCGGAATGTGCCGTCGCCTAAGCTGCTGACCGCCGTGGTCACGAAAAGAACATCTCCCCAAACAATGGGGCTCGAATGCGCCAGGCCCGGGATTCTGGTTTTCCATTTGATGTTGATGGCTTTTGCGCCATCCCATTCATCGGGCAGATTCTGCCCTTCGGCAATGCCGGCGGCATACTTGCCCCGGAACGAGGGCCAATGGCCATCATCGCCTGGTTGCGCCGCGGCGGCAACCTCAGCGACGCCAATCGAGAAAACGAAAAGCGCCAATATTAAAGTGAAAGCAATTTTCATCCGTTCGCTTCGGCAGAGTTTGATGATCAACTTAACAAAAGTTTTCCGCCCACTGAAATGAAATCCCGCTGAAGATGTTTTCGTTTTTTGATTCTGTGGCGGTTCTCATTTTGTGGGCGAGGCTTTTGCAGCTGCTCGGAGAACATTAGATTCCAAAACGCCTGAAATCCGGTGCAGCCGCTAATCAACGCGAATCAAAAAGAATCGGCGTTCATTCGCGTTGATTAGCTGTTCAGGACAATGGGGATGTTGTTTAAATAGTGATCCTATCCTTCCAAACTCCATCCCGGACGATATTCCTTCGTCAAATATTGATCGGCGTCCGGCAAATTCGGGAAACTCATTTTTTCAGCATCATAACGCAGAATTGTGTTTTTCTGCGCCATGCGAATGGCAATGTTGCCGAGCAGCATGGTTTCCGTCAACTTTGCAGCATACTCGAAATTCGAGGTGGTTTGCGCGCCGTTGCCGCTTTTAATTGCTGCGATCCATTCCTCGTGAATGCCGGGAGAGCGCGGAATCGTTTTTGGCGGAAATTTGAAAGCCTTCATCTTTGCCTCGGGAATCAGGCGCGGACTCTTGCCATAGCAGCCGTGCATGAGTTTGCCTTTTGTGCCGACGTACAACACGCCGCCGTCCCGGTCGCCCATGATGCGGCCCTCTTCAAGTTCTTCGGGACGTTTCGGCATGATACCGCCGTCGTACCAGGTGAGATCCACCGCCGGCATTTTGCCGCGCGCTGCAAAATGATAACGCACCGTCGAAGCCACGGGAAAACTCTCGCCATTAAATTGAGTCGAGCTGGCTTGCACGGTTTCAGGATAGCTGAGATTCAAAGCCCAATAGGGATGATCGAAAATGTGCGCACCCATGTCGCCCAATGCGCCGGTGCCGAAATCACACCAGCCGCGCCAGACAAAATGTGACAAAGCGGGATGATACGGCCGGAACGGCGCCGGGCCAATCCATAAATCCCAAGCC
>CAYWGH010000024.1:81723-93191 GCA_964457925.1 uncultured Cytophagia bacterium | reverse complement strand
TCATCATCGCCAGTGCCCCAGATGTCGACCAAATCGATGTCCGTGCCGCTTTCCAGCTTGTGCCAGATGCTGCCGTTGTAATGATAAATTGCGCCGTTTCTGCCAACACAGTAAATGTTTGAGCCGTTCTTGCCCCACATTTTTAGAACCTGGCCATTGAAAGACAAATCCGTCATAAAGAAGGCTTTTTCACTCCAAAATGACCCATTCCACCGAATTAAGCCAGCGCTGCTTGTAACCCAAATATCATTTTGTGCGAATCCTAAAACTGCCTCAAGAGGAAAAGAAGAAGTGATGCCGCCGAAATCTTTGACCGGAACTTTTTGAAAACTCCACTTTTTTCCATCCCAATGAACAGCATTATATGCTTGATTTTCCAATTGCCCGGACGAATCGTTCAAATAAATCTGGCCCACTGCCCAGACATTGTTTTCGTCAATCATGGTAACGTCTTTCAGAAAACTAGGATAGCCGAAAACATCAGCGCCCAGGGTGTCTATACCAAACACGAAGTCGTGGCTCGTGGTGTCAGGCTTGGCAATTGGCTGCGGCTCCGTCGGCTTCTTGCACGCGGGCAGAGAGAGAAAGCAAAGGGCAAGGAGCAGGGGGCAAAAAGCACAGAGCAAAATTTTTATGAAGCGGCGCAGCATTCGGGCCTCATTCAAAATAAAAACGCTCACAACAAATACGGCGAAATCTCCAAATCCTTTTCCACTGATTGTGCGCGCGTGTTTCCGAAAATTGGCGCTTGCGCTGTGACATTGTTTGCATGGATCATGATCCATGTCATGGCCATGAACGATATCAGGTTGATTGACTTCATGACTGCCTCCTTGCTTTCATCGTTTCTAAACTGCATACAATTACCTTCGTTTGCCTCGTACAATTATAGCATGATCATTCATCCAACCAACCGCTGCAACTACGTCTTGCTTCACGCTCAAGCCTTTGTAGCGCGAGAAAAATTGCGGCGCTTCTGAACCGGTATAATCTTTCCAGGTCGAGCCGTTGTAATGCGCCAAAAAGCCAAAAGAGCCGCAAACAAAAATATCATTCGAAGCATTTGCGCGGATACGGTCGATATAAATTGAAGGTTGAAAAGCATTGAATTGCCATCGTTGTTCTGCCAATCCGGATTTTTGAAACAGTCCGTCACCGGCGATATAATAAACTTTGCCAGGCGCAAACCATAGACTGCTTTCAGCAATCCGTAAACCTGCTGTGTCCAGTTTTGTGACGGTAGCACCTTCAATTTTCAGCAAATCCAACGCTCTGCCGTAATTCACTAACGATGCCACCGCGAGCACCGTTTGCCCCGCGCCCCAGATGTCTTGAATGTCCACCGTCGTGCCGCTCACGAGCTTTTGCCAAGTGCTGCCGTCGAAATGATAAATTGCACCGTTGCGGCCAACGCAGTAAATATTCGAACCGCTCGCGCCCCACATTTTTAGCACTTGCCCATTGAAAGTTAGATCCGTTACAAAAAAGGCTTTTTCACTCCAGAAGGACCCATTCCAACGAATTAAACTGCCGCTGCTGGCGACCCAAACGTCATTTGATGCAAATCCTAAAACAGTTCTAAGTGGAATAGTAGCGATCAAGCCCCCAAAGTCTTTCACAGGCACTTTGACATGATTCCATTGCTTGCCATCCCAATGCACCGCGTTGTAAACCTCTTCCGATTGGCCGGTGGCGCCTTGCACATAAATCTCGCCTACTGCCCAGATGTTGTTTTCATCAATGATGCACACGTCATTCAGCACACTCGAACTGCCGTTGCCGAAGGTGTCAATCTCGAACACAAAGTCGTGGCTGGTGGTGTCGGGCAGAGCGGCTTTCGGCTCCGTCGGCTTCTTGCACGCGGGCAGGGGCAAGAGGCAAAGGGCAAGGAGCAGGGGGCAAAAAGCACAGAGCAAAATTTTTATGAAGCGGCGCAGCATTCGGGCCTCATTCAAAATAAAAACGCTCACAACAAATACGGCGAAATCTCCAAATCCTTTTCCACGGCAATCTCCTTGATCGCCTTGATCAAGTTGCCCTGATGCTTCTTCAACTTGCCTTCCAACAAATTGTTCTCTTGCCGGTCGGTGGTGAAGAGGTAATGATCATACGTACTCATGTCCGCGCGCAACACCGTGATGCGGCCGTCGCGATCCAGCAGAAACTCGCCGCGCTGCAGGCTGGAAATCAACGCCAGCTCGCGTTCGCCGTAGCCGAATGCGCGCGACAGCGTTTCCAGTTGTTTTGGTTTATGCGCCAGAATAAAGTGATTCAGCGCATTGTCCTTGATCGGCGCGGAAAAACTTACGGAGTCGATGTCTTCAATCGACTGCGAAATTGCAAAAATCCCTGCGCCCATTTTGCGCGCGGTGCGGAACAATTCAACGACCAGATGGCCGATGGTCGAATTGTCATCCAAAACCTTCCACAACTCGTCCGCGAAGATGACTTTGTTGTGGCTGAGATTGCGCTCCATCAAATCCCACAACAAACCGGTGATGATGATGGCGATAATGCCCTGCAAATCCGGATGGGTTTCGAGTCCCTTCAAATCGAAGCAGACTAAATCTTCGCGAATGTCGATCATGTCATCGGCGCATAAAAAGCGGCTGTACTCGCCGTGGGTGTAAATGTACATCTTGCGGCTGAGCAGCTTGACATCGACATAACCGTCGGGATCGACTTGCTGGCTGAAGAAATCGACAAACGTTTTGAGATTGCGATTGCCGTTGAACTCCGTGAGATACTTTTCAATCGCCTTGCTGATGAAGGCCTGTTCGACTTTCGAGATCGAAGTTTGCTCGCGTTCCAAAATCAATTTTTCGATGAAGGCGCGCAGAAAGAGCAGCTTCTTGGTATCAACCACGCCCTCGGATTTCACCAGCGCAAACGGATTCAGCGGAATGGGATGATCGACGTTCAACTCGACGTAGCGGCCGTTGAGCAGCTTGATCATCTTTTTGTAACTGCCGCCCATGTCGCCCACGCCGCCGACATCCAGCCCGAAAACCTTCACGCCCTGTTCGAGCAATTGCAGCAACATCGCTTGCATCAAATAACTCTTGCCGGTTCCCGTCGGGCCCACGATGATGCTGTTCCACGAATTCAAATTTTGATCGAAGTAATCGAACAGCAGCGGTTCGTTGTTGCGGTTCTTCATCAGCACGCCGCGATGATAACCGCGATTGAAATTGGTCAGGTTGATGAACTGTGCTGCATTCGAGGTTTTCACCAACAGCCGGTGATAATTTTCCGCGCTGTTGCCCGGCAGGCTGCTGATGAAGATCGGCAAAATGTCCAGGGTTTCGAGCACGGATTGCGCTTTGTCCACCGCGGCAAATGCGAGTTGGGTTTGATTGATCTTTTGATTCAGGCGTTCGAGATCATCGTCATAAACCAAAACATTGAGGCTGATGCTGGCCAGGCGCTTGTGTTGCGTGTAAATCTCGTCCATCAGCTCGTTCAACTCGCGGAACTTGACTTCGCTTTTGCGGCCTTCGCGCTGGCGTGAGAAGTTCATGATGAAGCGCGAGAAATTGAGCTGCCGGCTCAGGCGCGCCGTCTCTTTTTCCATGTCGAGATTCTGCGTCGAAAACACCACGCGATGCGGAAACGCGAGATTGTGCAGCAACGGAAACAGATACGGCAGCGGAATGCCGTTGAACGTGATATGATCGCGCGTAACTTCCGGCAGCAAGCTCAGCGAAAGACACGCGACGTATTGATTGCCGATGCGGAGATAGCCTTTTTCAACCTGGCAATCGTTCGCAATCAATTCGTTGTTGGTGGCTTTGCCGCGCAGGCTGCCGGTGAATTCGTTGGCGGAAATGTTGATGGCGCGATACAGCACCGTGGCGAGATCATTGTTGCGCAATCGCCGCAGCTTGATGCCCGTGCCTTCCAGCGCGGCCTGAATGGTTTTCAGCGCGTTGTTCTTCTCCAGCACCAGGCGCTCGTGTTCCGCGCGCAGCCGGGTTTTGATGCTCGCGCTCGAGGCAAAAATATTGTAGGGCGTGCGCAGGTTTTTGCCCGCCTCGAAATCCACGAACACATACATCTTGCACATCAAGTATTTGAAATAGCCGTAATACTTGTGGCGCTGCTGCTTGAAGAAATCGAGCGTGGCATCCTCGGTGTAGACGAAATCCGCTTGATAGGGGAAATAGTCAAAGAACGAGGAGAATTGCAGATTGACGTCTTCGTCGATCGCATTCAACACGTTTTCAAGATTGGCGCAAAGCTTGGTGTAGGCATCGGCGGACAGGCTCATGTTGTCCAGCGCCTGCAATTCGAAGCCCGCCACGAGATTGCCGTTTTTCTTGACGATGAAATCGTCCAGCACCTCGAGGTAGGGCAGGTACAGCGCCAGCGCCGGCCGGTTTTGATAAGCCTGCCGCTCTGTGAGTTTGGTTGCTGCCATTCAGTTCAATTCATATTTCTTAGATGACGCCTCCTCAGTGCGTCATTCCGCAGGAATCTTTTGAAGATTCGAGCACGATCTGAATGCTCAACAAGATTCTTTCAGAATGACAATTACAAGAGAGGCTGTGAAGTCAAGTCTGTCGGGCCTTGCGGTTGGCTGCCTTCGACGGCTCGACTGAGCTCGCCGAAGTCAAGCTCAGGCAGCGCTTACTCGGCGGCTGAGCCTGTCGAAGCCAACGACCGCTGCCTTCGACGGCTCGACTGAGCTCGCCGAAGTCAAGCTCAGGCAGCGTTTACTCGCTTTTCCTGCTCGGTTTTCTTCCGCAGATAATCATGCTCATCCAGCTTGAAGCCGGAAAGCTGCTTGGGCCAGATGAAATGATAACTGATGAATGACACCAACCCGTGATCGAATCCCGACAGCCGGTTGCTGAAACGCAGCAGGGCGTAGACGAAAATATCGATCACGAAGGCGAACAGCAGATTGATGTCCATCAGCGTGAAAAACGGCGCAAGTACGATGGGCACGGCCAGCAGGATGATGGCCTCAATCGGGCTGACGCCCGCGAGCTGGCTGTGCGCCTGGATTTCACGATAGCATTTTTCGGTCATGAGCAAAGCTGAGAAAGATTTTTCCAGCGGATTGAAAAACCCAACGGATAATGCTTTTTGTCGAGCTTTTCTCGTTGTGATTTTCAAGCCATTTGGGTTTCGGTTTGTGTCATGACAAGCCGATTTCGTCACGGCATGAAATGAAACTGTTTTTTAAGCCCGCTAGGGCTGGCATGTTTATAGATGTGGGAACCCAATTTCGTCAGAACCCTGGAAGGGTGACATGTTGTTTTGTTGTGCGAACATGTCACCCCTGACGGGGTTCCAGCTTGGGAATTGATTTGAATCTATAATCATGTCACGCCTTCGGCGTTGTACGGCTTGAAATTGTCGAGATCGCTGATTTAAAACGACACGTTGGCGCCGGGCACGAACGACACCAGCGCGGAGACGATGGCTTTGGAGCCAAACACCACGATGGCCGCCAGCGCCACGCCGATGAGTTGTTTTTTGGCTTTCTCATGCCGGCCGCCGTCTGCGCTCGCCATGTTGAGGCCGGCGATGATCAGCGCGATGACCATAACCGGCGAGGCCAGGATCAACAGCGCATTGGTCAGTTGATTGAGGGCTTGAATGATGGTTTGCATAGTTTCCTCCTTGAAAGTTGCCGAAGGTAGATTTGAGAGTTTTGATTCGAAACGGAATGCCACAAAATAATATTATGTCAATCTTGGCCAGGCTAGTAACGAAAGTAGCAATAACTATCTTTACAACTGATTATAGAGTTTAATAAGCTCATGTTCACGTTTGAGTTTTTCTTGGACGTTTGGGTCAATTTTGATACGCATAATTTTTTCAATAGATTGAATGAAGGAAAAAACACCTATTCTTTTGTATGCAGATGACTTGTCGTTGGATCTAATGTCAGCGATAATATTGCTAAGGCCTATAAGTTTGCTGCTCGCTTCTTCTGCCTGAAGCACGGATGGTATTTGGAACACCTTTTCAGTAATCCATCTCATGCGAATTATTTGTGAAAGACCACGAATTTTGGCGGCAAGTCTTCGTAATTCCTCTTGTCCATTTTGACGAGATGAAGTTTGCTCGTCGCTCAACAGTATGTTGATGTAGTATATTATTGCACTCGTGATGTCTGAACGCAACTGATTCCATTGAACAATAGGATCTCCTACAAGGTGTGCCAAGTAAAAACTTATTACACCGGAGATGAAGCCTCCAATGAAACCACCGATTAGCGATGTGATAGACGGTACGCCCTCAAGCCACGCTCCTAAGTACAATAATGTGGCGATACTAGGCGTTATTAGTTCAATTTTCATCATAATGAACTAGTTCAAGAACCCGTTTTGGGCCCTGCATAGCACTTATCCACGTACAAAAATGGTACTGCATACTTGAGGCTCGCGATAATATCATAATACTATGCAACGGTTTTCGCAACCATCTCAACGCTGCTCTTCCTCCCCTCAAAACTCAACGGTTTTTCAAATTTGAAATAGCCCGTCTTCAAAATTGCAAGAACGCGCGGCTGGCGGATGAAGGCCAGGCAGCGCCCAACTTCGAGATGTTTGAGCAAATCTTCTGTGATGGCTATGCTGCTTCTGCTTGCTGCGGGTGTTTCTGTGCTGGGGCCGGGCCTGGGTTTTCCCTTTGGAGCGGGTGCAGGCGCGGGTTCTGCTTCAGCTTTGCTGCTGCTTTGTCCGATGCGCTGCATGACGGTGCGAATGCTCTCCACGCTGCCGAGATGAAAGCAAAACGTCGCGTTGGTGTGATCTGCCAATTCTTCCACAAAAGAAGTATGCAAATGCAGTGCTGGATTTGTTAGCTCGGCAAACGATTGATTGGTGTAACATACGCTCACCTGCGCGTTGCGGCACACCCGCAGCAACTCGATAAAACCAGGATTGACAAAATGCGCCAACTCGTCGATGATCAGCAAGCCCTCGTTGCCCGAGCCTGCTTCAGACATGGGATTGAGCGTGACGCGCGCGAAACTGGTAGCCATGTCTTGCAAAATCAGTTGGCCGAGAAAGTGCATGGCCGGTGAGCCGCTGTGCATTGGCAGCGTGAAATAACAATCCTTGCGGCGCAGGTAAATATCGGCAATGTCGATCTCCGGCTCATCAGTGTCCAGCAACCAGGCATAATCCGACTGGCAAACCTCGCGCAGCGCGGTGGCGAGAAACTCGGTCTCGGTTTGAAAGCGCGCGTAATTTTCCATCACCTCGAACAGGCCTTCATAAGCCGCGCGATTGCGCAGCTTGCGCAGCTCGTTGTGCAAATGCGTCTTCGAGGTGAAGTATTTATAAATCTCGTCGAGACTGATAAAGCGCCCGGTTTCTTTGATGGCGCGAATGATCAAATCGAGATAATTCGCGGTGTGCTCTTTCGCGCCGGCGGCAGCCTCGGCCCAGTTCAAGCTGGCGATAATCTTCTGCCGAATCTCGCCGGGATTGCCGCGCAGCACGGGATTGTAAGTCGCAGAACGATCAGGATCGCCGGGGTTGAAATAAAACACCTCGTGTCCCTGGGCCAGCGAAGTGGCAATGGTGTAAAACCGGTCGAGATTTCGGCGCGAGCCTTTGCCGTCGATGACGAAGGTGGCCACATTGCGCCGTACTTCCTGAAACCAAATTGGCTGAATGATGTTTTCGGTTTTGCCGCTGCCGGCCGCGCCGATGATTTGCGCGTGGCCTTTGAGCCATTGGCGTTTGACAAAAAACGGGGCGTTGTTGCGGTTCATGTCGATGCCGATGAAAATCTCATCGGGCTTGGCCTTTTCCGCGAAGCGCACGATGTCAACATCGCGCACCGCCTCATTGCGCAGCGTGACGGCCTTGCCCAGCGAGCGTGAGGTGGTGAAAATGCGCAACACGAGATTGAACGCGAACAAAACCGGCAAAAAACAAAAGTAGAGTGCCAGCGCGAGATGCCAAAAATTGACCAGCCCGCCCCGAATGAACGTCAACGTAACGTTGAGCGGCCACAACAGTGTTTGCGCAAGTCGAATGGCATCGTTGAGAATCGCCAAAAAGTAAACGTGTCCTTTGGACAGAAAGGCCAGGATCGAGGGAAACAGTTGGCTCACCTGCCAGAATTTCCAGCCGAGATAGGCAAGCACAAGCGCGCCGGCGCCGATGATGACGAGGCGAACGATTCTTCTCTTGCGGGCATCGAGGCCGATGCGATAGTGTTTGAAAATCAGCGGTTGAATGAAATATTCGAACAGCTTTTCCGCCAGATACCACGGCAAGAGGAAGGGGAGAGCCAGCAGGCTCAAGAGAAATTCGCCGAATCGCTTCACGAAAGATCCTTATATTCAGCCAACCAGTATCCGGAAAGGAGGCTACTAACTCGCGAATATGAAAAAAAGTTGCATGGCTTCATGACTTCCTCCTGAAGAAAATGAATCAAGCCGTCGGCGAAACAGTACGGCGCTGGACAAGGAATAATGAGACGCGAAGCAAATCTAAAAGAAGCTGAGACAGCGGCAACCTCTGGGACGACATCCGGTTTCGTTTGTACATCGATACTACGGAGAATCTACCTCACTGGGCAGACCAATGGGAGAAGCATTCTCCTTGAGGAGAACGATGCAGTGAATTAGGTAGGAGAATTGGGAGTCTCCTAAGCTCTTTCGCGCAGAGCTACCCGGGTTTTGATGGAGACTACCCCAAAGAGTGCCGCGAATATACAACTGTCACATAAGATTGTCAATTGAAATTTAGGAAAATTTTTGGGTTTAGGAGTATGCAAGTGATTATTTTTTTATCAGTGCATGACGCGGATTTACGATATTGAAAGTTGCGCGAGTTTATTACGCAATTGTTCAAATGCGTTGGTTTTTGCCGGGCATTTTTTCAATTGTGTCCGTTTAAAAACATTGTATTTTAACTTGACTATGTCAGATTCACCGCGGAGACGCAGCGTTCGCTGAGAATTCACGCAATCTTACTCTGCGAGCTCCGCGACTCTGTGGTGGTTTTTGCAAAGTGACATAGTGAAATTAGGCTATGTTCCTGCAACGGCTTGGTCGGGCTGGAATATGTTCGAATTGCCACAGATTATCCGCAAAGCAAACCAACGAAAGTGAACCTCAGGAAAGGCAGGCGCGATGAAAACAAAACTACTCACCTGGGCCGGCGTTATCGCTTTGGTGATTTTTGCAGCATTGTACGGCATTGAATTGTTCGGTCACGCCGGGCGTCCGGCAACCGTGGCGTGGGTGCAAGATCATTTCGGCCGAGGCGGTTTGATCGGGTTGAATCTGGTTGTGATGATTGCATTCCTGGCGCTGTTGCCGTATCGCCGTTCGACCAAAGGAACGTGGAAATCGCAGGGCGCATTCATTGCATTCGTGCTGGCATTGGTCACGGAAATGTTCGGCTGGCCGTTGCTCATCTTTTTGCTGTCGCCGCTGTTTGAAGTGCCTTCGTTGCGGGAGTGGGCGCATCAGCATCTTGGCCATACCGGGCCGTTTCTCGGCACATTACTGTCGTTCTTCGGACTCGCGTTGATTGCCTGGGGTTGGATACAAATTCACCAGGCCAAAGAATTGGTGACGCACGGCATTTATCGTTTCATCCGGCATCCGCAATACACCGGCATGTTTCTTTTCACGCTGGGCTGGCTCCTGCATTGGCCGACGGTGACGATGCTGGTGTTATGGCCGGTGTTGATGGCGGCTTATGTCTGGCTGGCGTTGCGCGAAGAACGCGAAGTCGCCGCGGAATTCGGGGAAGCTTATGCGCAGTACGCCGCAAAAACGCCGCGTTTCTTTCCCAGATTGTGGCCGGCCTAGTCTCCGGATAATTGGGGGGACGGGATTGTTGGATTTGCAATGCTATATGCCTACCCCCAAATCCTAATTATATTCCGTTTGCTTACCTGAAGCAATGCTAGTATATTTGCCCGGTCAAAATGAATATTTGATTCTCTTCAACTTTTTTAGGCAGGACAGGAATGTCGATCCGCAGAGCTGTCTTTTGGGGAGGGTGGCTGGTTGCTCACACGCTTTTTGCTCAAACGCCGCCGCCGCAACAGAAGATAGCGGTTCGTTTGTTTGAGATTCTTCATCCACAAGCCCTTGAAGTGAAGCTTGCAGAACCATCGTACGAGAGTCTCTTTTCGAACGGGCTGCGGGCGCGCAACACAGTCATAACGCCGCATAACGCCGCGGGCTTGGCGGAGGCGGTTTCTTTCAGTGAAGCGCTGCCCATGTTCGTTGTGCGAGACGTGAATGGAACCTCTTGGCACACGGCGAAACCCATTCGCTTCATTCGACAAGGCCGCCGCGTGCACCTTCAAAGTGACGACCTTAATCCTGAAATTGATCTGGCAGATACGATTACCGTTGCAACAACTTCAGGAGAAATACTCGCTGCAGTGAAATACCGCAATGGCAAAGACAGATTTGCAGCGCGGCCGTATGCCGGCACTGTTAAAATTTATGTTGCGGGAAACGAGCTGTGCATTATTAATTTGCTGGCGCAAGAGGATTATCTTGCCGGTGTGTTAGCGGCGGAGCTGCGGCAAGCGCCGTTTGCCGCGTTGCAAGCACAGGCGGTGGCGGCGCGCACGTATCTTCTTAAGAATTGGAGGCGCCATCAGCAAAAAGGCTATCAAGCCTGTGATCTGACGCATTGCCAGCGCTATGCCGGCAGCGCCGGCGTCGATTCGACGATTCAGCATGCAATTGCAAGCACCGCCGATGAAATTCTTACCTATAAAAACCTGCCGATTGAAATTTTCTACAGTTCGACATGCGGGGGACGCACGGCCAATGATCTCGACGTATGGTCGAACGAATTTGATCATCCTTATTTAATCAGCATCTCCGATTCCTCGCGGCAAACGAGTTACTGCGCAAAATCGCCGCATTTTCGCTGGCAATGGCGCATGAAAGCCGACAGCCTGCTGCAATTGTGGCAACAGGAGCTGGGCGAGCCGATCGTGGCTCTCGGCGTTAGCAAGCGCAACTCGGACGGCCGTGTCCGCGAGCTGGCGTTGATGGGGCAATCGCTTCATCTCGTCAGCGGTGAACGATTTCGCGCCGTCGTTTGCCGGGTTTGGGGTTGGAATTCGGTGAAGAGCACGGCGTTCGATCTGCAGCTTGAAAACAATAAATATGTTTTTACTGGAAGAGGGCTGGGTCACGGCGTCGGCTTGTGCCAGTTCGGCGCCATGGGCATGGCGCGCGCCGGGTTTTCATATCAAAAAATATTGAGGCATTATTTTCCCAAAACCGCGCTGCAAAAGTATGAACATAATCTCAGCAGCAATGATTGAGTTGGCTTCGACAAGCTCAGCCAACGAATAGCCGCTGCCTGAGCTTGTCGAAGGCAGCTTGTCGAAGGCAGCTTGTCGAGGGCAGGGAAGTTGGCTTCGACAGGCCCAGCCAACGAATAGCCGCTGCCTGAGCTTGTCGAAGGCAGCTTGTCGAAGGCAGCTTGTCGAGGGCAGGGAAGTTGGCT
>CAYWGH010000024.1:0-81623 GCA_964457925.1 uncultured Cytophagia bacterium | reverse complement strand
GGCTTCGACAGGCCCAGCCAACGAATAGCCGCTGCCTGAGCCTGTCGAAGGCAGCTTGTCGAAGGCAGCTTGTCGAAGGCAGCTTGTCGAGGGCAGGGAAGTTGGCTTCGACAGGCCCAGCCAACGAATAGCCGCTGCCTGAGCCTGTCGAAGGCAGCAACCAAAACTTATGCAAGGGCTTTTTATGAAAAAACAATATTACTATCTGCTTGCGGCAGGCTTGTTCGTCGTCGCAATTGCTGCCGGCGTTTTTTTCTGGCAGAAGCGGCAAGCTGGCGGCGAGAAAGCCGAAACACCGATGATGCAGGAAGTGATGGCGCCGCAAATCGTGTTGCGAGAGCTGCAAAAACCCAAAGCCGACGAAGAAAAATTTTTCGAAGCGGTGCGCCGGCAAACCGGCACGACGTATGATTCCCTCTCCAGCGATCAAAAACTTGCCGCGCTGCTGAAACTTGCCGATGACGAAGAAACCACCAATCGCCTGCTGGCCACGCGCTTGCTGGGTGATTTTGAAACGGCGCAGGCGAGTCGCGAGCAAAAGCTTATAACGAAACTCAAAGATGAAAGCTCATGGGTTGTTGAAGAAGCGGTTTTGGCGTTGATGAAATTGCGCGCCCCGGCCGCGGCCGGGCCGTTACGCGAATTGTATTCCAGCTTGCAGACACAGCAACGCGCCGAGTATATTCCCTTTCGCGATACAGCGTATCTGACGGCGCACGGCCGCGTGGTTTCGGTAAATGCAGGAACGGAGTTTAACCTGCAATTTACGCCTTATCCGAAATCGGCCCAGGCGCCGCCGGGGAATCTGAATGGGCGCGAAAAGTTGGCCTTGTTTGTCCCGGCAGAATTCGAGATATGTCTGTTCGCGCCGAATTTCAAAACGCACTGGGAAAAGCTGCAAAACTCCGCGTTCGCCAAACAGCTTGTCACGTTGCAAGCCTGGCAGGATTTCAAAGCCGCAGAGCCATATCAGCAAATATTTGCCTTGTGGGAACAACTCGACAAGCAACTCGGTTTGCTGGGCGGCAATTTTAATTACTTCATTGACCCTCTCGGCGACGAGATTTGCGTGGCCTCGTATCCCATGCAAAAGGAGAATCGTTTGCTTTTGGTTACCCCCGCGAATCTCAAAGCCAAGGCCGTAACGAATGTGCTGGCCGCATTGGGCAAATTTGAGAGCGGCGACCTCTCGGTGACAAAACAGGTTTATCGCAAGCAAACGCTGTTTGATATTTCATCGCAGCGCCGGGGTTCGCTTTTCCACTATGCTGTTGTCGATGGGTTCTTGGTGGTTTCCAACAACCAGCAGTTGCTGGCCCGCGCGATTTCTTCATATCTCGACTCCAACGAAAGCAGTCTGGCTTACCAACGGGCATTGCAACAATCACTGCCGCAAGTTGAGCCGGCTTCGTTTTTGTTGGCGTATGTCGATCCCGAAAAATATTTTGAGATCACCCGCAACGGGCACAGCGCGGCAACTCTTGCCGGAACGGTTGCAAATGCCTTGCAAGAAATCACGGGAGAAACTGTCGCCACGCCACAAGAGACTTTGCCGGATTCGTTGCCGGCGCCAACAATACCGCCGGTCGAAGCTCAAACCCTGCGTTTTATTCCAGCCGACGCTGTTTTTTGTTATGCGACCACCGCGATTGAACCCGCCAAATTTTGGCAATACGTCACCACCATGCGCGCCGAACGCGAGGCCATCAAGGGATTTGAAACACGCAGCAATTTGAATCTCGAGCGCGATTTGGTGCGCAAGCTCGACCGGCAGATGCTTTATTTCTTTGCCGGCATCGACACCACCGGGCCGCGTTTTTTCTGGCGGCAATTGGCAGGCGTGCGTCTGCTTGAGCCTGCGGGCATGGAAGCCTATGCCAGGCGTTTGATGACTTATTTCTATTCGCCCAAGGAAGAAATGCAGGTGGAAGAGTACAACGGCAGCCGCATTCACTACATCAAGAGTCCGACAAGTTTTGAGCCGAATTTTGCCATTGTGGATGGGTATTTGCTGACGGCATTTGATCGCGCCACGCTGCGTGCTGCAATCGATGCGGGCCAGCAGCGCGCGGAAGCCATTGCACAAAACCCCGGCTTCGAAGCGCTGCGGACGCGGCTCAGCGCCCCGGAAAATGCCGTCGCATACTTTAATGCCGAAGGTTTTCTTGAAAATTACCGCAGCTATCTCATGGCGTATGAT
The DNA here is from genome assembly GCA_964457925.1 of uncultured Cytophagia bacterium. Classification (GTDB taxonomy): domain Bacteria; phylum Zhuqueibacterota; class Zhuqueibacteria; order Zhuqueibacterales; family Zhuqueibacteraceae; genus Coneutiohabitans. The sequence continues at coordinate 79,423 of CAYWGH010000024.1, read as the reverse complement.
CGCCAAACACATCTCTTCGATGAGGCGGATTTGCGGTTGCGCATTGATCCGTTATTTGCGCTGTTCAAGGCCACGGCGCAAACCGGCGCCGGGAAATTCAGTGCAAAGGGAAATGGGGAGATGGTGTTGAGCATGAAGTGAGAGTTTATCAATGCGTCTCATGTCCCATGAGTTATCACGTTCAAATTCGACGCACCGTTGCTTGTTTCCTCCTGTCATTCCGTGGGAATCCGGTGAGGGATAAAGCCCGTGCCGATTTCTCACAAGATTCTTTCAGAATGACAGCCTGGGAGGGACGCAATTTTCGACGCGACAGTATACTCAAGGCCCGAAGTAACACGCTCCGGTTGCATCCATATTTTTTATTGTTGTTTGCAGTTATGGTTTTGCAATCTTGCGCCGACCTTCCGGAGAGCCAATCGCCCATGACAAACGCGGCGCCGGCAGCGACGGCAAAGAATGACGATCTCACTTCCCTCATTGATCTCGATGCCGACGGTTTTCCGGATGTGGTAGAATTGCACGACGAGCAGGATCGCCGCAATTTTCGGCGCTGGTTCGTCTCGATCGCCGAATCGCAATTGTATAAAGAAGATCCGGCCTGGCGCAAAGATGATCACGATTGCGCGGGCTTGATTCGATTTGCTTATCGTGAAGCTTTGAAGCAACATGATACCAATTGGCTGCGCAGTAGGCCGTTTCTGCTTGACGCGGCGATTCCGGATGTGCAGAAATATAATTATCCCAAAGTGCCGTTGCTCAAAACCAAGATTTTTCGCACGCGCGACGGCCAGTTCCGTGAAACGGATTTGGCCGATACGACGTTTGCCGTCACCGCAATGGCAGCAAAAATGAGAAGCTATAATACGGGTTTCCTCGGAAAAACGCTGGAGAACGTGCAGCCGGGTGATTTGCTTTTTTATCTCAATGCCGGCGATGTGAACATGCCGCAGCATTCGATGATTTTCCTCGGCGACCCGCGCAAGCCTGCGAGTCTCGAAGATGCCGTCATTTACCACACCGGCCCGCGCGAGGCAGAGCCTGGCGTGCTCAAAAAAGTTCGGCTACTCGATCTCTTGCAGCATCCGGATGATCGCTGGCATCCCGCGCCGGAGAATCAATACTTCTTGGGATTTTATCGCTGGAAGATACTTGATTAAACTTTTCGAAAGAAGCTGTTTGGATTCATGGCAAATCTAATCGTTGAGGTGGCAGTATGAAAGGCAAGTTGCTAGCGAGCGCGCTGATTTTATGCCTAACGCCCTTGGCGCAGGCGCAATACTTCAGTCTCGAAACGCCCAAAATTTATTCACCCGGCGAGAAAGTCGTGATCAATCTTTCGGCGGAGAGCATCAAAGGATCGATTTTCTTTCGCGCCTACAAAATCGAAGATCCAATCACCTTTTTTCAGCGGCAGTCGGATCCGCACAGTCCGCAGCAATTGCTCAACCTCCGTGAATCGAATGCGGTCGATATTCTGCGCGCCGCAAGAAATCGCTTGCAGCGCGATCAGCGCCAGGTGTTCCGCGACAACATGACGCCGCAAACGCGCACCGACGTGAAGAACACGCTCGGCATTCCGGCGTTCTCCGTGGCCACACGCGCGAGCCGCCTGCTCTCGCCGCTCAAAAACTATCCGCTGCTCAAAACCTGGGAGATCACGGAATTTGGCAGCACGGAAGAGTATACCTATCGCGATATCGAAGTCGATTTGCGCGAAACCGGCGTATATCTCATTGAAGCATTCAACGACAAGTTGATGGCGCATACGGCGGTGGTTATTTCGCCCTTGGGCATGATCACCAAAAGCTCGCCGCAAGGCACGATGGTTTTTGTTTGCAATAAAATGACGGGTGAGCCGGTTCCCGAAGTCAATCTTCGCTTGATTCAGCAACGCAAAGAACAGGCAACCGTGGTGACGGACAAAAACGGCCTGGCGCAATTCGGGCCCAAGCGATTGAGCGAAAGTGATGAAGACGAATTCGGTTCAGCCCGACTTATTCTCGGCCAAAAGGGCAGCGATTTCGTGCTGTCGGATCCTTACTACTATTTTTCCGGCGACAGCCGGCAATATGTCGTGCACGCCTATACCGATCGCCCGATTTATCGCCCCGGCCAGACGGTTTACTTCAAGAGTATTGTGCGGCAATTAACGGAAGCTGGTTATCAAGTTTATAGTAACAGCGAGGTCGAAATCAAAGTCACGGATGCGCGCGGCAATGATGTTTACCGCCAGACGCTGAAAACGAATGATAACGGCTCGGTGAGTGGGGAGTTGGCATTGGCAGAGGAGCCGCCACTGGGAAGTTATCAGCTTACCACCACGATTCCTGACGGCATCACGCATTATGCCTCGTTTAAAGTTGAAGAATATAAAAAGCCGGAGTACAAAGTCGAGGTGACCTGCGACAAGGATCAGTACGCCAACGGTGATTTGATTACCGCGAAGATCAAAGCAGATTACTATTTTGGCAGCCCGGTGGCAAATGCCCAAGTCGATTATTACATCTTCCGCGGGCGATTTTGGCGGCCGTGGTGGTACGGCACGGAATACGCCTGGTATTATGAAGATGAAGATAATGGCGAAGGCTATAGCTATCGCGCCGAGCTGTTGCAAAGCGAGTCCGGGTATCTTGATGAAAACGGGGAATTCACGCTGACTTATCAAGCGCCGACGGCGGAACAAGATTTTTATTACCGCATCGAAGCGCGTGTCGTGGATGCCAGCCGCCGGCAAATCATCGGCTCGAAGCAGGTCGTGGTCACGCGCGGGTTGTTCATGATTTCGACATACACGGACAAATATGTTTATGCGCCCGGTGAAGACGTGACGGTTACGGTCAAGACCATGGATTTCAAAAACCAACCGGTTTCTGCCACGGTAAAAATGGAGGCGTTCGAGCAGAATTGGTTTGCGGATAAGGGCTGGCGGCAAATGGGCAAAACCGCGGCGCAGGAGGTGACGACGAATGCGCAGGGCGAGGCGTTCTTTAAATTTAAAACCAGCAGGGGCGGTTATTATTACATCGCCGCCAATGCGATCGACAGCCGCGGCAATAATATTTCAACAAAAGAATATTGCTGGGTGAGTGAGCGCGGCGGTTATTCTGGCTATGATGCGAAGGGTATCGAAATCATACCGGATAAGCCCAATTATCGCGCGGGTGAAACGGCGCATGTGCTGGTAATCTCGCCGGTGAAGAATGTCTGGGCATTGGTCACGGCCGAGGCCTCGACGATTCTGGAGCATAAGATCGTGCATATCGAGGGCGCCTCGCAAGTGATCGATTTCAAGATCGACGAGAACTATCAACCCAACTTCAGTGTCGGCGTAGCGCTGTTGGCGAACGAAGCATTTTATAATGAGAGCAAGAATGTCATCGTCATTCCCGAGGAAAAATTTCTCAGCATCGATATCAATCTCAATGAGGATATTTTTCAGCCGCAAGAAGAGGGTGAACTAACCATCAAAGTCACGAACAAGAAGGGTGAGGGGGTGGCCGCCGAGCTTTCAGTCGGCATGGTGGATGAAAGCATTTATGCGCTGGCCCCGGATATGACGCGCGAGATCAAGCGGGTGTTTTACAGCAAACGCTACAATCGGGTGATCACGCATGCTTCGGTTTATTTCAGGTTCTATGGGTATGCGCGCGGCTTGGGCAGCGCAATGGCGGCGCGCAAAGCCGAGGGATTCTCGCGCAGCGGCTTTGCGGATGTGAAAGCCGATAAATTCAAGGAAGCGCGTGTGCGCAAGGATTTTCGCGATACCATGTTTTGGCAGGCCCATGTGCGCACGAACAGCAACGGCATTGCCAAGCTCAAAGTAAAATTTCCGGACAATCTTACCACCTGGCGCACAACCGTGCGGGCGATTTCGGCGAACACCGAAGTCGGCGAGAAGATTTTCAAAAACCTCGTGCGCATGGATTTGATCGTGCGCATGGAGCCGCCGCGCTTTTTCACGGCCGGAGATGAAGCGACGGTCTCAACCGTTGTGCACAATTATCTGGCTCAGGCAAAACAAGTGAATGTGAGCTTGCTGGGTGAAGGCGTAAGCATTACGCCGGCGGTGGAAAAGCTGATTCGTGTGCCGGAGAACGGCGAAAAACGCGTGGATTGGATCGTGCGCACGGACAAAACCGGAACGGCCTCATTGACAGCGAAGGCTCTGACCAATGAAGTCTCAGATGCGATGCAATTGCCAGTTCCAATTCTGCCGCATGGCCTGAAAACTTCGGAAGCATTGGCGGTTGATATTGAGCAGCAAAGCGCCGTGCGCGATCATACCATCACGTTGCCGGCTACCGCAAATCCGGCGACGGCGGAGTTGCAGGTTTCCGTTTCACCCTCGTTGGCTGCTTCGATGTTGTCCGCGCTCGAGGATCTCGCAGGTTACCCTTACGGTTGCGTCGAACAAACCATGAGCCGGTTTTTGCCGACCGCGATTGTGGCTTATACCGCGAAGACGTTGAATCTCAATCTCAAAATGCAGTTGATGAATGAACTGCCCAAGATGATGGACAAGGGTCTCAAGGCGCTTTATGGCTATCAACACAACGACGGCGGCTGGGGTTGGTGGAAAGAGGACGACACGCATCCCTACATGACGGCCTACGTTGTTTACGGTTTGTCGCTAACGAAGCAGGCGGGACATCAAATTGATGATGAGCGATTGCGACGCGGGGCGAATTCCTTGAGCCGTCAGCTCGAGCAGGCAAAATTGGTAGAACAAGAAATTGCCGGGCTCGGCAGCCGCGGTGACGGCGGCAATTATGAGTGGATTGATGCCACAACGCAAGCCTACATGCTTTATGCGCTGCAAACCGCGATTAAAGCCGGGGTGCAGGTTGATTATAAATTTGACGCTCGCTTCGCCGAATTGCAGAAGGCCAACATCAATGATTACACCCGTGCGCTGCTTGCGTTGGTGTCACATAGCCAGAACAAGGGTGAAATTGCCAATGCGCTGGCGACGCAACTCGAAAACAACTGCATCGCTGCCGGAACCTTGTGTTCGTGGGGCGGTAAAACGTGGCATTACAATTGGCAGGACGATCATGTCGAAACCACGGCATTTGCGGTGAAATCATTGGTGCAGGTGAAATCGGCCAGCCCGCGCATCAACGAAGGTATTCGCTTCCTGCTTACACAGAAGCGCGGCAGCGCCTGGCGATCGACAAAAGACACGGCGATGATCATCTTCACGCTGGTCGATTATCTCGAAAAAAGCAAAGAACTCGAACCGGATTACAATGTTAAAATTTATCTCAATGACAAACTCGTGCTTGACAAGCAAATGACAAAAGCCGATGCCCTGGCGCAGGAATATGCTGTGCGGCTCAATGGCAGCAGTTTGAATCCGGGACAAAATCACATTCGTATTACAAAGGACGGCAATGGCAAGTTCTACAGCACGTTTCGTATGACATATTACAACGCCGGCGAAAATTTACGCGCCAGTTCCACGGGCTTCGGCGTGAAACGCGAGTATTACAAACTCACGCACACACCCGGCGGCAGCGGTTTACAGTATGCCAAAAATCCTTTCACCGGCACGCTGCAATCCGGCGAGGAAGTGTTGGTGAAACTCACCGTCACCTCAACCGCTGATTTTGAATATTTCATGCTGGAAGATCCGCTGCCGGCCGGCGTCGAAGTAATTAAAGATGAATCCGGCTACGCAATTCAGGGGGAAAATGCTTATTATAGACGCTCGAATTATCGCGATCGGCATATGTACGCCAACAAAGAAATCCGTGACGAGAAAGTCGTCTTTTTCGCCACGCGAATATCTGCGGGCGTACATGAGTTCACATATCTCTATCGCGCGCAAATTCCCGGAGAGTATCATGTCATGCCCGCGCTCGCGAGTTTGATGTATTATCCTGAGTATCAGGGGAATAGCGCTGAAGCGAGAGTCAAGATTGTTGAGTGAGGTTGTGTGCTGTCTTATGATCATTGAGTACATCAAAGAACCAACGTTAAAGTGATCCGGCCCAGACTCTATGTCCGCTGCCCTGCTTGCAAACATTACGCGTGGAAACCTTATCGAGAGCCAACACTATGGCCACATCGCCGTCGTTGACGGAGACAGTAATCTTGTTTTATCGTATGGCGATGCCCAGTTCATCACCTACATTCGCTCGGCCGCCAAACCGTTTCAGGCGATTCCGCTTTATGAAGATTCCGTGCCGGAAATTTTTGATCTCAGCGAAGCGGAAATGGCGGTGGTGATGTCGAGTCACAGCGGGGAAGAGAAGCATGTGCGGGCGGTGGCGAACATCCTGCAAAAAATCGGGCGCGAGCCGGCGGATTTGCAATGCGGCGTGCACACACCGCTTGGAATCGCCGTGGCGGAACAGCTTGCGGCCTCCGGGCGCAAACCGACAGTTTTGCATAACAATTGTTCCGGCAAGCACGCCGGCATGATTGCGGCGTGCATCAACCGCGGGCTGTCGTTCGACAATTATCTGGAGTTCGGCCATCCTTACCAACAGCGTCTCTGGCGCACCGTTGCACGCTGCGCCGGGTTGCTGGAAGATGCTGTTCCGCTCGGGATTGACGGTTGCAGCGCGCCGAATTTTGCCCTACCGATAATCAGCATGGCGCACATGTACGCCGGCCTGGTCGCCGCGCCTGATGAAATTTCGCAGCGCATCTTCTCGACCTTTGTGAAAAATCCTGATTTGATTGCCGGTGAGGGCCGTTTTGACACGATCTTGATGCGCGCCACACGCGGTAAAGTGCTGGCGAAAACCGGAGCCGAAGGCATCGAGTGCCTGGCAATCAACGCGCCGCAGCCGCTCGGCATTGCGATAAAGATTGCTGATGGCAGCAGCCGCGCGCTTGCAGCAGTAGTGGTCGCACTCCTGGAAAAGTTACAGATTCTGACCGAGGATGAGCTTAACCGGCTGTCGCATTTTCGGCAGGAAGTTCTGCAAAATCACCGCGGCCATGTCTGCGGGATGATCGAAGCTGCAATTTGAAGCCACGTGAATTCTGAATTGACTTTTACTAGAAATTTTCTATTTTCCGCAGGAACGTATCTGAGTGGTTGACGTAGAATAAGGCGGCAGCCTGCTTCTCGACAGCTTGCGCTGTTGTGCGATCACCTCATTCATGCACGATCAATGAACTGTCGCAGTAAAACGACAAGAGGCGTGGTTACGTTTCCAACAACAGGAAGGAGATGCCTTGATTCACGCCGTTTTATTCGATCACGATGGTGTGTTGGTGAACAGCATGCCTTATCATGTGGAAGCCTGGCAGCAGGTCATGGCTCGGCATGGCGTTGAAATCGAGCCGATGGAGATTTATTTAAAAGAAGGGGCGACCACCATGGAAGTGGCGGCCGAGTTGTTTCATCGCCATCGCAAAGCGGCCTCCTCGGAATTCGTCCAGCAAATCGCGGAAGAAAAGGGCGCGGCCTATCTCGCCAACAACAACGTCACCCTTCACGAAGGCGTTGTTGACGTTTTGGAATATCTTCAACAGAATCGTTATCGCATGGGCATTGTCACCGGCTCGTTACGCGCGCAAATCGATGCAGTGCTCGGCCCGGAGGTGTTGCGCTATTTTGATTGCATTGTCGGCGCCGATGATGTCGACAATGGCAAGCCCGATCCCGAGCCGTTTATTCGCGCCGCGCAAAAATTGAATCTTGCGCCGAGCGAATGTTTGGTCATTGAAAATGCGCCGCTCGGGATCAGCGCGGCAAAATCAGCGGGCATGAGTGTCATTGCAATGACCACGACACTTGCGCCGCATTACCTGCGTCACGCTGATGCCATCGTCGCAGATTTCGCGGAATTGCGGCGGCGCCTGCCGGCCCTCATCAGTCACTTGGAAGGCCCGGCATTGCAGCCGCTGCCCGCCAAACCCAAACCCGAAGGCCGCTATTCTCCTATGACAGACCTGGATATTGAAGAGTGACAACGAACAGTTCGCAAAAGCCGTTCTTCGTCCAAAATCATAATTAAACCCACCCTACTCAGGAGCCAGACCGCGAGAGTTTGTTACGGATTTGAAGCCGGCTGTCAAGCAAGTTCGCCAGGCAAAAACGCGGCGCGCCGGCTTGTCATGAGAAACCGTTCTGGGAATGTTGCGGTCAGGGCCATCCTCCAACCGGCCTTAGTCCTTTCAAACGCCTTAATCTGCAATGCTGCGGCAATGCGATGCGCTGTGCCCGCACCGCGTGCGAAATTTTGCGATTAAATTGTAATACTTGTATGAGACAATTATGAAAAAACGAATGAAGTCATTGTTTATGATCGGCGTTGCGGCCGTTCCGCTGATCGCTTTTGGTCAAGGCGGTTACAGCGGCGCGTTTCTGCGCAGCGGAATTGCCGCGCGCTCGGAGGCCATGGGCCGCGCCTATGTTGCGGTGATTGAAGGCAACGAATCCGCTTATTACAATCCCGCGAGCGCGGCGTGGTTTCAGCACCGCGAGTTTACTGCATCGTATCGCGCCATGACGCTCGATCGTACGTTTGCCTTTCTCAGTTTGGGCGTGCCGATTCAGCCGGAAACGGATGCAAAGGGCGGGCAAGCCATGAATGGCGGCATCAGCCTGGCCTGGATTCACGCCGGCGTTGATAATATTGACGCGCGCGATTTTGACGGCGGGAAGCTCGAGCCGTTGTCGAATTCTGAAAATGCCTTCAGTTTGTCGTTCGCGCTGCAGCCGCATCCCAAAGTTGGAATCGGCTTGACCAGTCGCGTGGTTTTCAATCGTCTCCCCGGTGTAAAAAATGACGGTGGCGCGATCTCGGCGTCTTCTTTTGGCTTCGATTTGGGCGCATTGCTGCAACCGGTTTCCGGAATTCAACTCGGCGCGGCGTTGACCAATGTGAATCTGAAATACACCTGGAAAACCGAAGGCGTTTATGAACGGGGCACGAGCATCGTACAGAAATTCCCGCGCGGCATGCGCGCCGGCATTGCCGTGTCGCGGTTCACGCCGTGGCTCACGCTTGCGGCGGATGTTGAAAAACGCCAATTCCGCGATGCGACGTTGCATGTGGGCGCGGTTGCGCGCCTGCAGGAATTTGGCAATGTGCGCGCCGGAGTGAACGACGGCCAGCCCACCTTCGGCGCCGGATACTGCTTTGGCCTGCTCGGCACAAAATCGGAGTTGCATTATGCCTTTGCCATGCATTCTGATGATCTTGCCAGTGATCATGTGTTCGGCTGGGCGTTTATGTTTTAGAAGCCTTTTGTCGCGCCTATTTTGAAGCAATCGCTTGCATACAGGAAATTTGAATCGTGAAAACTTATCTTTTGATCGTAAGCCTGCTGATGTTGGGTTTTATTGCGTGCCAGGATAATCCCTCGCAACCAATCCTGGATCCGTCACCCCGCATCGTTGCGGTGCAACTTCCGGAAAGTGTGTATCAATTTCCGCGCAATCCCGCCGGCATTCATGTTCGCGTCGAGGATCCGCAGGGCGTAGAGAACATGGCGGGCGTTACGCTTACCGTGCGCCGCAATAACGCGACGCTCGCGACTCTTGCCATGAGTGATGACGGCCTCAACGGCGACATTCTTTCAAAAGATGGCCAGTTTTTTTATCCCCTGGACTCGACCGTAACCAAAAATCAAACCGGTCAGCTTATTCTTGAAACGATTGCCGCTGATCGTGATGACAATGTCAGCCCGGCGCGGTTGGATACACTCACCATCTTGCCCGGCAATGAAAATGCTTTGCCGGTGATCACGGCACTGACCGTGCCCGAGGTGATTTGGTCCGATTCGAATTATAGCGCCCAATTTCTCGCGACTGTCGATGATGCGGACGGCATTGCCTCGCTTGATTTTGTTCGTCTGGAAATTTATTCAGCCGTTTCACCCACGCCCTCTTTAATTCAAACCCTGCGCGATGACGGCCAAAGCGGCGACGGCGCCGCGCAAGACGGTGTTTTCGGGTTGCGCCTGGAACCCTCGCCATTTAAAAATACCCGCAGCTTGTTGACCATGATTTTGCGTGCCGTCGATCGCGCCGGCGGCGTTGGCCCTGCGATCGTGCGCACCGTCAAAACCGATTTAATCGCCTGCCAGAACAACCGGCCGCCGACAGTATTTGACTTATCCGCCCCCACGACCATCAGTCGCAGTGCCACGCCGAACATCTATTTGTTGGCAATCAGCGCGAATGACCCGGATTCGGCTTGCGCCGACGCAGTGTCGCGCGTTTTTTTCAACTCGTTCCGGCCGGATGGCACACCGGCGAGCGGCAATCCGTTCGCCATGCGTGATGATGGCCTGGAAGGCGATTTGCGCGCGAACGACAAACGCTATTCGCTGCGCATTCAAATCACCTCACAAAATCAAACCGGCACATATCGGTTTGATTTTCAAGCGCAAGACAAGAACGGCGCGTTGAGCCGTGCCGTGACTCACGTCATAAATGTAACACCCTAAAAGAATGTTAAAACTCATTGCGATCATTGTTGAAATTGCCGCAAGCAATTTTATTGATACGAATAATCTCGCTGCTCAATCCATGAGATAATCTTATGCAACGCATGCTTTTGATTCTGATGTTCGGTTTCGCCGCTCTCGCGCCGGCGCAAACGCCGGCTAAAATGGGCTGGAAGTTTGGTTCCGAGCGAAACCGTACGACCATGCCTTTGCCGGGGCTGCGCTCAAATTCAGTGAGCGACATTGTTATTCTTAATGGCGAAATTTGGCTGGGCACCGGTCGCGGCTTGTCACGTTCGAATGACGGCGGCAATTCGTGGGTTACCTACACCAACCGCGACGGTTTGCCGCGCGGCGGAGTTTCCGGTTTGGCGGTTTCAGATAGCATCATTTGGGTCGCCACGGCAATCGATTCGCTGGTGCCCGAAGGCTTGCTGCCGGCAGGCGGCGGGCTGAGTTATTCGACGGATGGCGGCGCAACCTGGACCTATGTGCCGCAGCCTGCGCCATTCAACACCGTCATGCAAAATGTCACATATGATATCGCTTTGCATCCTACCGGCGTTTGGATTACGAGCTTTGGCGGCAGCGTTTCCAAGTCCAACGATCGCGGCAAAACCTGGCAATCCGTGCCGCCGGATTCATTCTTCCTTGATGTTGCCAATAACTTGAACCATCGCGCCTTTTCGGTAATCAATGCCGAGGGCGTCTTGTATGTCGGCACGGCCGGCGGCGTCAATCGTTCCATCGACGGCGGCTTGACCTGGACAAATTTTTCCCATCAAAATCAAACGCAACCCATTTCCGGAAATTTCGTGGTTGCGCTGGGTCAGCAAAAATGGAACAATCGCGAATATATTTGGGCGGCGACGGTAAATGCCGAAGATCCCGAGGAAACACGCGCTGTCTCCATCAGCGAAGATGGCGGGTTTACCTGGCGCGTGACTCTGGAAAATGAATTTGCCCACAATTTTGCCTTTGATGGCGCGAGCGCCTATGCCGTCACCGATCAAGGGCTTTATCGTTCCGATGATTTCGGCCACACCTGGGCCAAGTTTCCGGTGATCGTCGATCAAAACCAAAAACAACCGTATCTGAGTGAAGAATACTTTTGCGCTGGCGTGTTGGGCAATCAACTGTTTGTCGGCGGGCCGGACGGCCTGGCAGTTACGCCTAACAACGGCGCGACGTGGACGATTCAGCGCGGCTCCGTTGCTGCCGGAGAGAACGGCGAGCCGCGAACGTATGCCTATCCTAATCCGTTCTCACCCTCGCGGCACAACCAATTGCGCGGTGATGGCCACGTTCGTTTCCAATACAACCTTATCGCGCCGGGGACAGTGACAATCAAAGTTTTTGATTTCGCCATGGAGTTGGTCGCCGAGGTTGTTTCCGCGAAAGTGCGCAATAGCGCCGGCAATTATTTTGAAATTTGGGATGGCAAAAACACCCGCGGCGACATCGTGCACAACGGCGTTTATTTCTATCGCATTGACCTGGCTGGGGAGGGCGTGCATTGGGGCAAGGTGATGGTGTTGGATTGACCGCCATCAAAATTTCAACGTCATGTTCAAGCTTGAATCTGCAGAAGCAAGCGATTCATTGAAATGTTAAACGCATGAAAAGAGTTTATATGTTGAAACTAAAATGTTGCGTTGTCGCGGGCCTCATGTGTCTGCCGGCGTTTGCTGTCGCGCAAGATGCCGGCAAGTCCGGGCTGGCATTTTTGAAAATTGGCGTGGGCGGCCGTGCGGCGGCGCTAGGTGAAGCATACGTTGCCTTGGCCGACGATCCCACCGCGATTTATTGGAATCCGGCGGGATTGGCAAACGCCTCGGGCACACAACTGGCGTTCACTCATTTGGAATGGCTCGAAAGCATCAATCACGATTTTTACGCCTTGAGTTTCCCCGGCTTTGGCGGCGTGTTGGGACTTGGCCTCACATCGCAGGCGATTCCCAATATTGAATTGCGTGAAACGCCAACGGCTGAACCAATCGGCAGTTTTGATGGCCGCGATCTCGCCTTGTCGTTGTCCTACGGCCGCAAACGTGGCGTAAACTTGTCATGGGGTGTAAGCCTCAAATATCTCTACGAGAAAATTTATTTGACCTCGGCCAACGGCTTTGCCTTTGATGTGGGCGTAAATTGGCAAACACCCGCCGCGCCTTTGCGCTTGGCAGCGAGTGCGCAAAATGTGGGAACGATGGGCAAGCTGGTGAATGAGAGTATCACGTTACCGGCTTTGCTGCGTATCGGCGGGGTTTATCAATTGACTTCAGCCAGTGGCGAGCCGCGCGCGGCGCTGGTGTTGGAGAACATGCTTTTATTCGCGGGCGGCAATGCCACCAACGCCGGTTTGGAATATTGGCTGATGAACGGCGTGGCCGGCCGCGCTGGGTATCAGCTTGGTCGTGAAAATCGCGGCTTGACCGCGGGATTTGGCGCAAGCCGCGGACGCTGCACACTGGATTATGGCTACTTGCCTTTTGCCAATGAATTGGGCGCCACCCACCGCTTTTCGATTTTAGTAAAACTGTAATCAGGCGAAACCTTTTTGCAGGAGTGTGCGTCTTATTGTGCACTTTCATTTTCGTTATCGGTCTGCGAGACGGCGCATCGTCGCTATAAATAGGAAAGCAGGGCAGGTGTTCGTGTTGAGCGCGATATGGCTTCTCACCTTTTCAGCATACCGGTTTTTTTGATTTGTCAGCGTTTCACCCATGCCACTAAATTGAGGTGCCGAATGAAGTCTTTAGGAAATCACAAAGTTTGGATGGCAACGTTCGCGGTGGTCACGGTTTCGACTTTGGCGTTGTACGAGCCGACGAGCTTCCTGCCGTGGGAACGGCCCGAGCGCAACAACATCTATCAAGAGATGATGCGTTTCAGCGAAGCGCTCAACGCGGTCAGCAAGTATTACGTCGAAGAGGTGAAAACGCCGGCCCTGGTTGACGGCGCGATCTCCGGCATGCTCGAAACGCTCGATCCGCATTCGGTTTTCATTCCAAAAGATCAACTTGAAGACGTGACGGAAAAATTCGAAGGCCATTTTTTCGGCATCGGCATTGAATTTTTAATCATCAAAAAATGGCCGACTGTCATTGCGCCCATTGGCGGCTCGCCCTCGGAACGCCTCGGCTTGCGCGCCGGCGATCAAATTGTGCAGATCGACGGCAAGTCCTCTTACAATCTCAATCAAGAGGAGATCATTAAGCGTTTGCGCGGCCCGCGTGGCTCACAAGTCAAAATCACAATTCAACGGCCTGGTTTCGAATCAACCTTCGATGTGACGATCACCCGCGACAAGATTTCGATTTACAGCGTCGAGCCGGTTTTTATGATCGATCATCAAACCGGCTACATCGGCATGAAACGCTTCTCCAAAACCACGGCAGAAGAATTGGAAAACGCGCTGCTGAAATTGGAAGCACAGGGTTTGAAGCAGCTCATCCTCGACTTGCGCAGCAATGCCGGCGGTTATCTCGATCAAGCCGTGGATGTCGCCGACAAGTTCATCGAGCGCGGCCGTAAAATCGTTTATACCCGCGGCCGCATTCCACAAGCCGACGATGATTATTTGGCGACGGACGACGATCATCACAAACCGTTTCCAACAATTATTTTGATTGATCATGGCTCGGCCAGCGCTTCCGAAATTGTGGCGGGCGCCATGCAAGATTGGGATCGCGCGTTGATCGTCGGCGAGACCAGTTTCGGCAAGGGACTCGTGCAAACGCAAATCGGTTTGAAAGATGGCTCCGCCATCCGTGTGACCACGGCCAAGTACTACACGCCCAGCGGCCGGTTGATTCAGCGGCCTTATGAAAACGGGCATTTCGGCGAATATGTCGAAGCCGCTTATGACGATGTCGATCCCAATACCAATTCGGATTCTTTAAAAAATCGGCCGGTCTATCAAACTAGTTCGGGCCGCAAAGTCTTTGGCGGCGGCGGCATTACCCCGGACGTGCAAATCAAGTGGCTCTTGCCGACGCATTTCACGGTTGATTTGATTGTGAAAAATGTTTTCCTCGAATATGCCGGCGACTTCGCCTCGAAGAACCGCCAGCTTGCAAATAATTTTGAAGCGTTCAAAGAAACCTGGGCGCCGAACGAACGCATGCTGGCAGACTTTCGCCGTTTGCTGGAAGCGAAGAACATCAAATTCGATCAAGCGAGTTGGAATGCCGATCAAAACTTGATCAAGCTTTTGCTCAAGAAGGAAATTGCTTTGCATTTGTGGGATCGCGAGCGCGCCGCGCAAGTCGAAGTGCATGACGACCCGCAATTTGCGGAGGTGTTGCGCCTGTTCCCGCAGGCGGAAAAGCTTGCCGCTCTGAGCGATACGGGCGGCCGCTTGCGCAGGAACTGAAACGGCTCAGACTCATTTCGCGAACAGCAAAAATCAAAGGGCGTCTCTCTCCGGGATGCCCTTTTTGTTTGGGCAATTTTTCAACATAAAAAATCCAGGCCGGTTGGCGGTGATTGGGACGACCTGAATTTTGTATGCTGCGATACGACAAGAAAGAATCGATAATCGTCCTAAACAAGCCGCGAAGCGGTGAAGGGTTATCGTGAAATTCGCCTCACTGCCCTTCAAAACCCCGAAGGAATGAAATGTTGCATAGGCGCGAGTTTAAATCTTGATCGTTCGATGAATCGGTAGTTGGCGTCTTGATCAAACCCCAGCTCAACGCGGATTCGGTCAGACTTGGTGCAAAGTTCAAGGACGAATCTGCCGGTTTTACTGTGGCCAGCTCAGGTACGTCGCGATAAACCAGAATTGCCTTGACATTCAACACAAACTTGTCTAAGATTTTTCGCGCGAGAGCGAAATGTCTAAATATTTTTGCAAGTGCTTGGGAGTCGTTCAGCCATGCTGGTTTACCTCAACGGCAAATATATTCCCCACGAACAAGCCACCGTTTCGGTTTATGAGCGCGGCTTTTTATTCGGCGACGGCGTCTACGAAGTCATTCGCAGCTATCGCAGTTATTTTTTCGAGAAAGATGCGCATTGGCGCCGCCTTCAGTACGGCCTCGAAGCGCTGCATTTGCGGTTTGATGATTTCCCCGCGTTGGAAAGTATCGCACGGCGGCTGTTGGCGGAAAATAATCTTTTAAATGACGAGGCGCTGATTTATTTTCAGATCACGCGCGGCGCGGCAATTCCCCGCAAACATTTCTTTCCGCCGCCAGGCACGCCGCCCACGGTTTACATTGCCGCCAGCAAATTCGTCCCGGCTCATGAGTTGACCGAAAAGGGTGTGTCCGCAATAACGATGCCCGATATTCGCTGGGATCGTTGCGATCTCAAGACGATCAATCTCTTGCCGAATGTCTTGGCAAGTCAGAAAGCGCATGAACAGGGCGCTGACGAGGCGATTTTTATCCACGAAGGCGTTGCCACGGAGGCGAGTCACAGCAATTTCTTTGCAGTATTCGACGGTAAGATTATAACACATCCGCTGTCACATAAAATATTGCCGGGCATCACGCGTGCAGTCGTACTCGAGCTTTGCCGGGAATTGCGCATTCCGGTGGAAGAAACGCCGCCGTCTGCAGCGCGGCTGCCACAGGCCGGTGAGCTTTTCCTCTCGCGCACCACGGGCGAGGTTGTGCCGATTGTTCGGCTCGATAATGCAGTCATCGCGGCCGGCAAACCCGGCCGCATCACCCGCCGTTTGCAGGAGGCGTTCGCGCAGCGCATTGCAAGGCAACAGTGATGTTGCCCGCCTGGAATAATTTTGTCGGCGCTTTGGTTTTGTCATTTGAATAATCAACAATGCCGCTGGCGGTTATGTTTGCAATATTTCTTACACGATTGAGCATCAACGATAAGTATCGCTGCGCCTGCCTGCGCGGCGCTGCCATTTCAACGTTGCTGGTTTGGATGACGCTGGCTTTCGCCCATCTCAGTTGCATCAATCCCTTTGCCCCCAAGCTCGATGACGGCAGTTTGACCCGCGAGTTGATCACCGAACAGCGCAATCCCGACGAAGTGTTGACCAATTTCCGCTACGCCTATACGTTCAAGGATTCGCTGCTTTATTCGAATGTGCTGGACAGCGCATTCGTGTTTCAATATTTCGATCCCGAGCAGGGGCCTTCCGGGTTGTTTATTTCCTGGACGCGTGAAACGGATTTAAAAACCACTGGGCGTTTGTTGCGATCATTCGACGTCATCAATCTCGAATGGTTGAACACCATTTACACCATCACCGAAGGCGAAGATGAGACGCAGGCGCGCAGTTTTCGCCTGGATCTCGCCAGCTCGGATTTCAGCTTCAGCGTTTCGGGCTTTGCCATTTTCACCTTTCACCGCAACCCGCGCGACGGCAAATGGCGCCTGCTGCGCTGGGTCGATCAATCGGAATTGTGAGAAAAAATTTTAACCATGGATTTCACGGATTTATGAAAGTGAAATTGTCGATTCCAACTCTTGTAAGCCTTGCTTGGTATGGGCATTATATGCCCTTCAGAAGGAATCCTGTAAAGTTTGGCATCAAGACGGTTTTTTCACAAGATTCTTGCAGAATGACAAATGGGAAGGGAGGCGATTTTCAGGGTTATAGAAACCTGGCTGTTACCAATTTCAGGCAAGCGATAAAATGGGCGTTGTTGTTCTTATTGATGAATTCGCCGTTAGCCTATTCTCAAGAATCGCTTTCTTTCGATTTCTCTCCTCCGGAAGAAATCCTGCAGACCGAAGTGATATTCTCGTTTGATCAAGCCTACAAGGGGAGCACGCTGCGCGCGGCGATCCTCGGCAAAATCAGCGAAGGCTGGCATGTGAACTCGCATCAGCCGAATGAAGAGTTTTTGATTCCGACTGAGGTTATATTGGATGAACTTTCTGGGGTTGCGATCGAACAGATTGTTTACCCGCCGGGTTTGTCGCGCCGCTTTGCGTTTTCCGAAACGCCAATGTCGGTTTACGAACACGAATTCATTATCGGCGTCCAGCTCAAAATCTCGGAAAGATTCCAAAGCGATTCGTTGCGCCTCTCCGGCAAGCTGATTTATCAAGCCTGCAATGATTTTTCCTGTTTGCAGCCGGAGGAGAAGGCCTTCAGCGCCACACTGCCGCTGGTAGGTCTCGATCAGCCCGCGAATCTCATCAACGATGAAATTTTTTCGCAAATTGATTTCGGCAGTGGCTTGACAATTGCCGGGCAACAGCAGGCGGGAAGCGCCAACGAAATCAGCGCGCTGGTTGAGCGGCACGGCCTGGGCGTTTCATTGCTGTTTATTTTCCTTGGCGGGCTTGCGCTCAATTTGACGCCGTGCGTTTATCCATTGATTCCGATCACCGTGAGTTATTTTGGCGGGCAAACCGGCGGACGCCCCGCAAAAGTTTTTGGCCTCGCGGCGCTTTACATTTTCGGCATGGCAGTGACGTATTCCGTGTTGGGTGTGCTGGCGGCGTTGAGCGGCGCGTTGTTCGGCGCGGCGCTGCAAAGTCCGCCGGTGCTCATTTTTATTGCTTTGGTGATGATCGCGCTCGCGCTTTCAATGTTCGGATTATATGAATTCAAAGTGCCAACGGCGCTGATGCAAATGGCCGGCGGCTCGAAACCAGGTTTCTTGGGCGCGTTTTTCATGGGACTCACGGTCGGCTTCGTCGCCGCGCCGTGCATCGGGCCGTTCGTGCTGGGCTTGCTGACGTATGTCGGAACAACCGCCAACCCCGTGCTCGGTTTTTGGATGTTTTTCGTATTGGCGCTCGGCTTGGGCGCGCCGTTTTTGCTGCTCGGCGCGTTTTCCGGATTGCTGCATAATCTGCCGCGCTCGGGCATGTGGATGGTTTGGGTAAAAAAAATATTCGGTGTGATCTTGCTTGCGATGGCGGCATATTTCGCCGCGCCGATTTTGCCGGGTTGGATTGCGAAATACTTGTTGCCTGCGATTTTGCTTGCCGGAGGATTGTATGTCGGCTTGATCGAGTCGACTAAATTCCATTCGAAGTTTTTTCCCTGGCTCAAACGCGCGGCTGCCGCGATTTTTGCAGGCATGGCATTGTGGCTTGCCTGGCCCGAAGAGGAAGCGCACGCCGGCGCCTGGCTGGCTTTGAGTGATGCGGCGCTCGCGCAAGCGCAACAGGAAGCAAAGCCGGTGATCATCGATTTCACAGCGGATTGGTGCCTGGCCTGCAAAGAGCTCGAGCGCTTCACGTTTCCGCATGCCGAGGTGCGCGCGCGCGCCGATCATTTTGTTTTTCTGCGCGGCGATTTGACGAAATACGCCTCGCCGGAAGTGCAGGCGATCCGGCAGCAATACGCCATCAAAGGCCTGCCGACGATCGTTTTCCTCGATGCTGCCGGCGAGGAAATCGACGATCTGCGCGTGATTGGTTTCGTCGACGGCAATGAATTCGCGCGGCGGATGGATGCGGCGCGGGGAAATTAGGCGTTGTTGATTTCGAGAAAAATAGCTATAATCTGGCCAGAATGAGGCACAACATTGTTTTCGCCCCGGAGGCTGCTGACGATTTTAAAAGGCTTGCAGCGGGGGAACGCGCGTTGGTGCGTGCAGCAATTGAAACTCACTTAAGGCACGAGCCTCGGAAAACCAGTAAGAGCCGAACCAAACGATTGCGGGGTTTGAGCCGGCCGGAATACCGGTTGCGTGTGGAAGAGTTCCGGATTTTTTATGACAGTAAAGGAGCTGAAGTCGAAATTTTGGCGATCGTGCCAAAATCAAGGGCCGCAGCGTGGCTTGAAAGACATGGAGAAAAATTATGAAGCCGATAGCGCTCTCAGAAATCAAGGATCAATTGTCCAAATATCTTCGTCTGGCTGAAAAAGAGGAAATTGTCATCATGCGGCATGGCAAGCCCGCCGGCGTTTTGGTGGGTTTTAAAACCGAGGAAGATTGGTTTGATTACCGTCTCGAGCATGATCCACGATTTTTGGATCGCATCGCTGCCGCGCGGCAAAGCCTGCGAGCAGGGAAGGGTATTCGCTTCGAAGATATGCCAGAGTAACAAGGGTTATTTTATCACAATGCAAACCTCCAAAACCCTTTTCATCGTCAACCCCATCTCCGGATTTCGCCGGGACAAGAGCGACATCATCAATCTTGTGCACGCGCAATTTCCGTCGAGTGATATTGAATTGACCACCGGGCCGGGCGAGGCCACGCGTTTGGCGCGCGAAGCGGCCATGCGCGACTATGAAATCGTGGCCGCGGTGGGCGGCGATGGCACCGTCAACGAAGTGGCCTCGGGTTTGGTCGGTACGAATACGGCGCTCGGCATCATTCCACGCGGCTCAGGCAACGGTTTGGCGCGAGGCCTCGGCATTCCGATTCAGGCGGCTGGAGCATTGCGCGTGTTGGGTCAGGGAACGGCGCGTGTAATCGACGCGGGTTGCGCCGGCTCACGGTATTTTTTCGCGGTCTGCGGCGTTGGATTTGACGCCAATGTCGGCCAGAAATTTAATGCCGCACCCTGGCGCGGGCCGCTGCCGTATTTTTTGATCGCGGCGCAGCAATTCGTCGCCTATCATCCCGAAGCCGTACGGCTCAATCTCGAGGATACGCGCCTGGAAAAAACGCCGTTTCTGATTACGATCGCCAACACGCAGCAATACGGCAATGGCGCGATCATCGCTCCCCAGGCGCAGCCGGATGACGGCATTCTCGATATTTGCATGGTGGAGCCGTTGAGCATTGTTGACGCCATCAAATACGTGCCCAAGCTGTTCAACGGCACGATTGCCGAGGCGCCCATCATCAGTTATCGCCGCGCGCAAGAACTTGCCATTGAGAAGGACGGCCCGATTCTTTTTCATGTCGATGGCGAAGCGATAACGTGTGAAGGCCCGCTGAAAATTTCGATCAAACCGAAAGCGCTGCGTGTGATCGCCCCTGTCAATCCTTCCCATGCCATGATGCTTTCCCATGCCAACTAATCTTGCCCTGCTCACCGTCGTTAAATTTCCGGAGCCCGGCAGGGTCAAAACGCGTTTGGCCGCTGAGATCGGCGACGAGTTGGCAGCCGAAGTTTGTCGCTATTTCATTTCACAAACATTTGCGTGCGTCAAATCCTTGGCAGAAGTAACGCCATTCGTGGCTTATACGCCGGAGAAAAAAGCCGAAGAATTTCAACGCATGTTTCCCGGCGAGCAGCGCTGGTTTGCGCAAATCAGCTCGCCCGATTTCGGTGCGCGCCTTCGCCACGCCATTCAAACCGTATTACAGCAAGATTATCAGGCCGTCATCACCATCGGCTCAGACAGCCCGTCATTGCCGCCGGCGTATTTGAAAGAAGCGGCTGAAGCAATGGCAACACACGATCTCGTGCTCGGTCCGGCGGAAGACGGCGGATATTATTTGATCGGTTTGAAAGCTGCGCCGGCAGGATTGTTCGAAGGCATTGCCTGGAGCACGGAAAAAGTTTTGCAGCAAACGCTGGCAGCCGCAGAACAACTCGGGCTGCGTGTGCATCTTCTGCCGGAATGGTATGATATCGATGATTTGCCCGCCTTGCACCGTTATTGTCTCACCTCGGATTTGCCTGACGAACTCGCCGCCCGCCTCAAGCCGTTTCTGCTTCGAGAACTCCTCGATTATCACAAGATGATTGCCCAGTCTTGGTGATTGCGATGCCGCGCCGATGAGTGAAAAAAGATTTTTTTTCCAGGAAGAAATCTCCCTTCGGCGTCGTCTAAACCATAAAAGCGCACGAAGATGTCTTTACAAATCGCACAAACATTGACGGAAAGCAAGCTGGATTTGCACGCGATATTTTTGGCCCATCATCGCCAACTCTACAAAGTGGCCTATCACCTGACGTCGTCGCGCCACGACGCCGAAGATATCGTGCAGGATGTCTTTGTCCGTTTGTATGACAAGCTCGGACAATTTCATGGCGAGGCCCGCCTCTCGACCTGGCTTTATCGCATGACGGTGAATGCCAGCCTCGATGCGTTGCGGCGTTTCAAGCGCCGGCAAAAACGTGAAACCTCGCTGTCGTTGATTGTCAATGAGGCGGTGTTTGCACGAGAGCATTTCAGCCAGCACGCGCATGTCGAAATCTCGGGAAAACTGCAACAGGCGCTGTCGCGTTTGCGCAAGCCGTTTCGCGCGGTGATCGTGCTACGCGATTTCGAAGGCCTGGCTTATGACGAAATTGCCGCGATTTTGCAAATCGACAAGGGCACGGTGGCTTCGCGGTTGCATCGCGCTTATGCGAAATTGAAAAAAGAGCTGGAGACGTTGGGCATCGATCACGGCTATTTCAAATCCTAGTGCACGGTTGTCTTAATCTGCAAAAAGTATGTTCTTGAACTGTCAATCAGGCGAATTTTGTGAGGCATTAAGCGCAGCACCGATCGCTTCACAAGATTTCTGCGAATGACAAATCAACATACTCTTTAATACAAAAGCCGCGGCCAAGCCGTGGCGGAACCGGTAATTTGCCATTTGCTGTCGCCGGAAGATTTGTGACCTCGAGATTCGCCATGAAAAAAATTATCTCTTTCATCCAACATCGCCGCTGGCAGCGTGTGCTTATGCTTTATGCTGACCACGAGCTGCCGCAGAACGAACTGGCGCGCGTGCATGAGCATCTTGAAAGCTGCGCCGCCTGCCGGCAGCAGCTTGCCGACATGCGTGGGTGCCGCGAGGCGGTGCAAGCCGGCCGGGCCTCGTTATTCGTGCCCACGGAGCAGTTATGGCAGCGCATCACCGCAAGAACGTCTGCGTTTCCGCAAAAGTCCTTCAAGCGTTGGGGAAATTTTTCCTCGGTGAATGTGCGCTGGGCTGCTGCTGTGGCCCTGCTCATTGTGATCGGCGCGGCAATTTTGAAAAAAAACATCGACAGCGAGGCTGTCATTGTTGCGCCGGCGTCCACTACAATTGATTACGGCATCTTTTTGGATGATCTCCGGCACAATGTTGCCGAAGCCAGTTTTTACAAACGCTATCCTGCGCAGATGGTCCAGCTAGCTGAAGCGCAGCAGGCGATCTCTTTTCCGCTCGCCCAAATCGAAGCTTTGCCTGAGTCGTTTCGCCTGGATTGCGTGCGCGTGCTGGAGTGCAACGGCAGAAAGTGCATTCAATTCACCTGCGTGATAGCAGGCAAGACGATCAACATTTTTCAGCACGCCCCGGGGCAGGCGTGGACGATCGGGCAATACAACTCTGTCCGCACGCGGGTTTGTGACACGGAATGTTCGATTATGAACCTGAAGGAAGTGATGGCAGTGAACTGGCAGGGCAAAGATTCGGAGTATTTGGCGATCGGCGAGTTCACGCCCCAGGAGTTGGCGCAGGTTGTGGAGGTTTTGCGATGAAAGCCATGGCAATTCCATAAATCAATATCACGTTTCAAACTTTTTTACCAAAGGAGAACTGCACATGAAGAAAGGCCTGTTGACGTTGGCAACACTCGCGCTGCTGGCGCTCGGCGGTTTAGCGATATCGTCCGAGCAAACTCCGGCGGCCAAAGATTGCCCGCCCTGCGAGCCCACGGTTTGCCAGCCGTCCGATTGTTGCCCGTCGCAATGCCCGCGGTAACCAGCAAAATAAAAATCCCACTGAAAACCAAGCTGTTTTCAGTGGGATTTCAATTTCGTCGGCGAAAAATTCTCAGAGTTTAATGCCGGGGTTGAGCAGGTCAGCGCCGGCACCAGATTTCAAACAAGTTGAAATCTCAAGCCCTGCCGGCAACAATGAATCCGACTAGGTTCGGAACACTGCGAAGGCACAAGGACACCAAGAAAGGCTTGATGAGATCGTTTTTGTTTTTCGTGCCTGAGAGCCTTCGTGGTTGAAAATTTTTCAGTGCCGTTGGTACGGGATTCTTCTGTATTTGAAAAGCTGATTGCTTAATTCGTTCCACCCGCCTTCACGTTGCCTGCGCTTTTGAGCTGGTGGTATTTCTCCGAATATTTCCGATACAATGCTTCGTGTTTGTTGCCGAGATCGATGCGCCGGCCTTGAATGAACTCGTGCTCGACTTGCGTGGGAATTTCCAGTGGATCGCCATTGGTGACGATCAATGTCGCATCTTTGCCGGGTTCGAGCGAGCCAACGCGATCGGCGACGCCGAGAATCTGGGCGGGGTAGAGGGTAATGGCTTTCAGCGCCTCTTCGCGCGGCAAACCATACGCTGCCGCGGTCGCTGCTTGATAGGGCAAATTGCGCGCATTGGCGTTATCAAAATCGGCAATGCAGAATTTCACGCCGGCAGCATGCAGTTTCGCCGGAACCGTGAACGGTGTATCGTAAGGCTCCCAACCGCGGTTGGGCAAATCATGAACCTGGCCGTAAATCACCGGCACCTCTTTCTCCTTTAACAAATCCGCGGCGCGCCAGGCATCCTGCCCGCCGGTGATGACCAAGCGTAGATTCTCTTCCGCCGCCCATTGCACCGCTGCTTGAATTTGCTTGATCTCGCCGGCATTCACGAACACCGGAATTTTTCTTTCGAATACCGGGATCATCGCTTCCCAGCGCGAATCGCTTTCATGAAAAACGCCCGCGGTTTTGGCTTCGCCGGCCTTGGCCGTCATGTATGCCCGGCCTTGCGCAAACGCCTCTTTGAGTTTTTCCATGTTTTCTTTCATCTGCTTGCGCTGTTCTTCTTCACTTTGCGTGATCCACCAGCGGCGTTGCAGCGTCATGTTCGGCCAGTTCACGTGCATGCCCACCGGCGCTTTGAGCGTCATCTGTTCCCAGGTCCAGCCGTCCAGCATGATCAAGGCCGAGGTGCCGCTGATGATGCCGCCCTGCGGCACGCTGAGTGCGAGCGCCACGCCGTTCGCGCGCGTCACCGGAATCATTTCGCCGTCGGGATTCACTGCCACTTCCGCGCGCACGTTGGGATTGATGTCGCCGGTTTCGGAGAAGTCCACGGTGGCGCGCACCGAGCTGATTTCGATCAAGCCCAGCGTGGTGTTGGCGTCGATCATCGACGGATAAACATGCTTGCCGGCAACGTCGATGCGTTCGGCATCGGCGGGAATGCTCACGTTTTGCCCCAGCGCCGTAATCTTGCCCTGATCAAAAACAATCGTTCCATTTGTGATTGCCGGGCTGCTTATCGGATGAATCGTCGCGCCCACCAGCGCGATTGGCCGGGTTTGCAGCGGCGCCGGCACCTGGCCGTAGTTTTGCGCAAAAACGTTTGCTGTAAGCAGCAGGCTGATTATGATGACGAATCTTATTTTCATCTCTGAAGGCTCCGTGTTTTGGCGAGTTCAAAGCAGACTCTTTGGTCTCTGCAAAATTGAATCATTGCGAAAAAAAGCATGGATTTTTTCCAGAGGATTGAAAAACCCAATTAACGTGACTCTGTCAGATTCACCGCGGAGACGCATCGTTCGCTGAGAATTCACGCAATCTTACTCTGCGAACTCCGCGACTCTGTGGTGGTTTTTGGATTGTGACATGTTCAAATTAATCATGTCTCGTGCATCCGCTGGATTTATCCTTTGGTTCCGGCCCGTTTGGGTTGGAGTCAGGATGTTTAATTTTCAAGCGCGCCTGAAGGCGCGACTGCGAATTCAATCCGTGGGTTTCTTCGCTTCGCGCGGGCTGTCTTTCGCGCCCTCTTCTTTATCCGACAAAACTTTTTGGATCAATGCGGCGCGTTCTCTTTCAACTTCCGCGCGCAGGTTGAGATCATCCTCGCGGTCGAAATACTTGCGGCCTTCGATCCAGGTCTGCTCACACCTCGAATAAGTTGACAGCGGCGAACCGTTCCAAATCGCGAAATCCGCGTGCTTGCCGGCTTCGAGCGAGCCGACGAGATGATCGACTTTGAGTTGAATCGCGGGATTCAGCGTGACGAACTTCAGCGCTTCTTCCTCGGGAACATTGCCGTATTTCACCGCTTTTGTCGCCTCGAGATTCATGCGCCGCGCCAACTCGCCGCTATCCGAGTTAAACGACACCACAATGCCCTGCTTGTGCATCATCGCGCCGTTGTGCGGAATCGCGTCGTACACTTCGAACTTGTACGCCCACCAATCGCTGAAACATGAAGCTCCTGCGCCGTGCGTGCTGATGGCATCCGCGACTTTATAGCCTTCCAGAACATGTTGGAACGTGCCGACTTTGAAACCGAACTCGTCTGCCAGCCGGATAAGCATCAAAATTTCGTCCTGGCGGTAGGAATGGCAATGAATGAAGCGCTTACCGTTCAAGATTTCAACCAGGGTTTCCAGCTCCAAATCGCGGCGCGGCGGGATGACAGCAGACGCAGTTTTCTTGGCGGCGTTGAATGTGTTCCACTCCTTCTCATAATCGCGCGCGGCTTTGAAACGATCGCTGATGATTTGTTCCACGCCCATGCGCGTGGCGGGATAACGGCTCGAAGGCTGCGTGCTGTTGCTGCGCTTGACGTTTTCACCCAGCGCAAACTTAATGGTTGGCGGCGCTTCGACGAATTTTAAGCCCTCGGCATCCGCGCCCCAGCGCCATTTCATGGTTTGATTTTTTCCGCCAATAGGATTTGCCGAGCCGTGCATTACATGCGCGACCGTCAGCCCGCCGGCGAGTTGTTGATAAATGTTGATGCTGGTGGGATCGATGACATCTTCGATGCCGACTTCCGCGGTCACCGCCTGGCCGGATTCATTGATCGATGAGGCCGCAGAATGCGAATGCGCATCGATCAAGCCGGGTGTGACATGCTTGCCTTTCGCGTCGATGATCATTGCTCCGGCGGGCGCCGTCAAGCTCTTGCCAATTTGCGCGATTTTGCCGGATTTGATCAGCATATCCGCGTCTTCAAGTTTACCTTGCGGCCCGCTGGTCCAAATCGTTGCCCCGCGTACCAGCACGGTTTGCGGCTGGTCGGGCGCGCTGCTGCGGCCATATCCGCCGTACGGATAAATCTTTTTCAACGCAGGGGGCGCTGCGGCCGCCTTCGTTTTCTCCGGCGATTTTTCTTCAAACGGCGCAGTTTTTTTCGCGCTCCACGAAACCGCGGAGCCGTCGGCCAGTTCGCCTTTGCCTTGCAAGATTCCGGCTTCGGCGAAACCCGAAAGCCGAATCACGCCGGCATGGCCAAGAGAGTCGCCTTTGAAAACCAGCGATACTTTTTTATCCTCGAGTTGGGCTTTGGTGAGATTGGCTTTGGCCCCTTCTTTGGCAATGTCGCCGCTCAACTTTTCCGGCGCGCCTTTGAGATTGAGTTTGTAAGTTTGGATGTTGCCTGCAGCATTGGTCAGCGTGATTTCCCAGGCGCCGCGCAAATCAATTGATGCCGGCTTCTTGATTTCATGGCGATGGCCGTCGATCCAAACATCCAGGATCGAAGTTTTCTCGGCAAACAAATCGCCGTCGGTGACAACGAGATTCGCAACTTTGCCCGAGGCAATGCTGCCCAAGCGGTTTTCTTCGCCAACGATTTTCGCGGGAATCGTCGTCAATGCTGCAAGCGCCGCACTTTCGGGCAAGCCACGCTTGATGGCCTCACGCACGCGACCGGGAAAATCTGATTCCTTTTTGAGCTTGGCAGTGCTCAACGCGAAGCTCACGCCTGCTTGATGCAGCCAGTAGGCGTTTGCCGGCGCCATATCCCAATGCTGCAATTCCGCGAGCGTAACTTCCAACGCATCTTCCGGCGTTTCGACGCTGGGTTTCTCCGGGAAATCGAGCGGCAAAATCAGCGTGACGCCCGCAGCTTTCACGTGATCCAACTGGCGGTATTCGTATCCGCTGCCGCGCACGATCATGTTAAGATTGAATTCCTTCGCGATTTTCACGGCGCGTATGAAATTCAAATCATCGTTCACTTCGATGATCACCGGCTGCCGGCGGTTCGCCGCCTCGAACAAGGCCGCGAGCGCAGGGCTCTCTTCCGGCCGCGTTTGCGCGGGATTTTTACGATAAGCCGCCAGCGCCGCTTCATACCATTTTGCATCCAAAAACGTTTGGCGGATGAACGAAATGCTGCCCATGATGGAATTGGGATAACCGCCGTCTTGGAATGTGGCGGTTTCAAAAGCAAGATGCTGCGCCACTCTGGGTTTGATGATGCCGCGATTCAGTGCTTCTTCGCCCAAGCTGACTAGGGCGCTGGCCCCGCGAAAAATGCCTTTCGCCGGCGCCGTCAACGCCGCGCCAAAACCCAGCTCGCGCAGCGCTTTGGCCTTGCCTGCATCCGGCTGAAACATTTCCTCGGCGCTGTCATCCGCGCGCATGAGGGGATTCCAATGCCGCGGCCCGCGCCGTTCTTCCGCACGGCGTTCCGGTTGACTGCCGCCGGCCTGGCCGCGAGTGGGTGCAGGCGCAGCCGGAAGCCCGAGATTTGAATACGCCTCAATAAAGCCGGGATAAACGGTTTTGCCGGTATAATCCCACACGCGCGCATCTGCGGGCGGCACGACTTGCGCGCCCGCGGCAACGATCACGCCGTCGCGCACGATCACCGCGCCTTTCTCGATCACTTGCCCGGGCGCGGGCACGATCCTGGCGTTGATGAGGGCATGCACGTTCGGCGTATTGTCACGCAAGCCCGTGGTCGGCGCGATTTGCGTATAGGCAACGCAGGTGTTGATGAGCACGATGAGAACAGCAGTTGGCAAAACATGATTTGCCAGCGGTCGGGTTTTCTTATACAGGCAACTGAGGTCACGTGGCATGAAATTCTCCTCTTGATAATGAACGGCAATAACGATTGTGCTGGGATGCAGCCAATATGCAAAGTTTAGCCTGCGATGTCAAGCGCGCAAACGCAAATCCCAGGATAAAATGCTTGCGTTTTTGACCGGAGGAGTAGAAATTAAGCCCGTTTTTTGCATCGGTGATGATTTTTGAAATTCGTGTTGATTTGCAGTTTACTTTTGATGTCAAGAATCAAGCTGTATGAACGGGAAAACAGGAGTTCATTATGAAATATTTTCTGATGCTGTTGAGTTTATGGTTTTTGTCCGGCGCGGTTTCCTCCGGCTCGGCACAAATCACGCCGCGCCGGGCTGTGCGCGAGGCTAGGGTCGATCACGCCGAGACCCGCTCCAGCAAATTGACCAACGAAGGCCTGATGCTGATGAAGCGCGGTCGCACCGTTTTGGCGAAAGCGAAATTTGAACAGGCGCTTCGGATCGATCCGAAAAACGCCAAAGCTCATTTAGCCTATGCCGATTTATTGTTGAAGGAAGGCAAGTCGCTGGCGGCTTACGATCATTTCACCAAGGCTATGAAATTTGCGCCGGAGGGAGGTAAGGATCGCGCGCAAGCCGCGCAAGTCATCGCGCGCATTCGCGGCCAGCATCCGGAATGGTTCAACAAGACGCAATCAAAACCGGAGAAAGTTGATGAGCCTGCGCCGGAACCGCAAGAAATAACTGTCGCCGGCGAGAAACCGATGCTCGCGGTTTTTCCATTCGATTTTCCCGGCGGCGATTCAACTGCGCAAGGCTTGGGCGCAACTTTTTCAGAGATGATGGTCACCGCGCTGATCAACCAAGGTGCCTATCGTATCGTGGAACGCCGCCAGATCGACCGCATTTTTGAAGAGCAAGCATTGGGACAAACCGGCGCGTTGGAGGCGGAGACCGCGGTTGCGGTGGGAAAAATTTTGGGCGTGCAAGCCGTTGCCGTGGGCAATCTCAGCCGGCTCGCCGGCGGCTATGAAACCGATGCCCGCATTTTGCATGTGGAAAGCGGAGAAGCGCTGCTCGCGTGTCATGCGAAAGCCGCTTCGTCAGCGCAATTCCGCGAAGCAGCCGAAACGCTGGCGGCAGACTTGAGCACGAAAGTTGAGAAAGTGCAACAAGCAGTCGCCAAAGATTCGACTGAGGCAGTAAGTCAATAGAATTGCTGTAGGGCAAAAATTTCATTTGTCTCGTCATTCAGCACGAAGTAGAGTGACAGTGGCGTTTTATCTTGAACAAGCGGACCTAGCTTGGGAATAGGCAGATAACCGTTGGTGTTGGTAGAAGAAAAAGAATAACCTGCGCGCCGATCGTAAGGCGC
This sequence comes from uncultured Cytophagia bacterium, assembly GCA_964457925.1. Classification (GTDB taxonomy): domain Bacteria; phylum Zhuqueibacterota; class Zhuqueibacteria; order Zhuqueibacterales; family Zhuqueibacteraceae; genus Coneutiohabitans. Next base: position 50,069 of record CAYWGH010000024.1, on the reverse strand, counting down.
GCAAGGGTTTTAATGATGACGAAGCCGATTCCGGAGTTCAATGATAATGCCATGTGATGCGGACCATGTCAACACTAAGCGAACAACCTTCGATGCCAGCTCGTCTAAAGCAATTTTTCATGGATATTCTGCATTCCGGCAGCGGTCCGAATGAACGGCCGTTTCTCAAGAAACACAATGAGAGCAACATCCCGGGTTTGTATATCGTGGGCGATCTCGCCGGCGCGCCGGTGATCAAGTATGCCATGGCGCAAGGGTTCGAGGTTGTTGAGCATATCGCCACATTACCCAATGCCATCGGCGGCAGCGATCGTGAGCTTTATGATGTTGTCGTGATTGGCGCGGGCGCCGCGGGCCTGAATGCCGCGTTGCAAGCGAGCGAACGCGGCATGCGTTACGTGTTGCTCGAGAAAGAACAAATTGCGAATACCATCGAAAATTTTCCCGAAGGAAAATACGTTTATGCCGAACCGGACAGCCAGCCGGCCAAAGGCAAGCTCTGGCTTGACGGCGCAACCAAAGAGGATTTGATCAAGCGCTGGCATCAAATCATTCAAGCCAATAAACTGAACGTGCATACTGCCGAGGGCGTCACCGGCGTGGAGAAGAAGGGCGGCATTTTTTATGTGAAGACGCCGCGGGCAACTTATCGCTGCAAACGCGTCATCCTTGCCACCGGGCAGCGCGGCAATCCGCGCAAGCTGGGAGTGCCGGGTGAAGCACGCGAACATGTGTATCATCGTTTATATTCGCCGCGCAAGTATAAGAATGAAAATATTCTCATCGTGGGCGGCGGCAATAGCGCCGTAGAAGCGGCGATTACGCTCAGCGAGCAAAACAAAGTCTATCTTTCCTACCGTCGCGGTGAATTTGAGCGTGTCTTCCGAGACAATGAACGCAACCTCAACGAAGCAATTGCCGCGAAACGTATTGAGCCGATCTTTCATTCCAACGTAACTGAGTTCGGTGAGCGCGAGGCGAAACTCACGATCACTCGCGGCAGCTCGCAAGAAACACGCAGAATTCCATACGATCATGCTTTCGTGCTCATTGGCGCTGATGTGCCCCGCGATTTTTTGAAATCACTTGGACTCAAAATGGAAAACGAATGGGAGGGCAGCTTGGTGCGCACAGTTGTCCTCACTGTGCTTGGTTTTCTTGGCCTGACAATCTTTGGCGTGAGTCTGGGGGGGCATGCAAATTTTCTTGGCGTGAATTTGCCGGCTTTGCCAGGTTGGTTCGGCGGCCTCATCTGGGCATTAAGTCTGGGCAGCCTGATTTTTTACGGCATACGCGGCGATCGCTTTGCCTGGCTCGGCCTGTCGTTCTTCGTGTGGTACACGATCTACGGCGCAAAGACCGGCATAGGGGAAGAATTTTGGCCTTATAAAGATTGGGGATATAAGTTTTTCTCGTTTTTCGATCGCCCGTGGTCGTTTTGGTATACTGTGCTCTACACCACATTAATGACGTTTTTTGGCTTGCAAGCGCTCAAACGTTGGGGGCTTGATCGCAAAGATAAATTTCAGATTTGGCGTTTTGTGAGCTTGATCAGTTTTCAATGGGTTTTCTTTTTTCTCATTCCCGAGTTTTTATTTCAGGCGGCAGTGAAATATCAATGGGTGGGGGAAAAGCTCGCAAGTGATCCAGCATTTGCCGAACAAGCGTGGCGCAGCTATGGCCTCATTTATGCTTGGCCCTTGTTTTTTTACACGTTCTTTTACAGTCCGCATCACGTTTGGGTCGTGTGGGGCGTGTTATTGACGTTCGTCATCATCCCGATATTCGTGCTGTTTCACGGCAAGCGCTATTGTTCCTGGATTTGCGGATGCGGCGGATTGGCGGAGACGTTCGGAGATCGCTGGCGCCATCTCGCGCCCAAAGGTCAAAAATCAATTCAGTGGGAATGGATGAATCTTGCCGTATTGATTTTTGCCGCGCTGGTCACGCTCTTGATGCTGTTGAAAGATGTGTACAGCGTGCTCACCGGCGCCGCCGAGTTGGGCATCGGCATTTATCGCATTTATGCGGATGTCTGGTTGGTGGGCATTTTGCCCGTGACCTTGTACCCCTTCCTCGGCGGCAAAGTTTGGTGCCGTTATTGGTGTCCGCTTGCCAAACTGATGCAGTTGGAGGCCGCGTTGTTTGCCAAGCTGAAAATCGGCAAGTTCAAAATCGTGGCAAATGACAAGTGCATCGGTTGTTACGAATGCTCGCGCAATTGCCAGGTCGGCATTGACGTGATGAGCTACGCGCTCAAGCAACAGGTGTTGGACAATGCTACCAGCTCGTGTATCGGCTGTGGCATATGTGTTACGGTGTGCCCGATGGACACCTTGAGTTTTGGCAAATCCGAAAGTAAAACGTTGCTTGCCCCGATAAAGTTGACGAATAGAAAGGGCGAAGTGATGGGATGAGAGTTGGACGCGAAGCATTGTGAGAATGCAACCTGACATTGATTCGTTGCGCTAGTATTGTAACGGCATGCCATTATAGTTCTACTTCGGCAGATTCCACCTTGTGCCCGCGAAACATGCGGATCACACGAAATGGGCTTCTCGTGTGTTTCGTGGGCAGAAAATCAAATGTGTTGAAGTAGAAATAGATCCCCCCACCAATACCCATCCTTGCCTGCTCGATTTTTCCAAACTTAGAACTAATGCATTGTTACCCTGAAATACACATCCACACCTAACGTGACTCTGTCACATTCCAAAAACCACCACAGAGTCGCGGGGTTCGCAGAGTAAGATTGCGTGAATTCTCGGCGAACGCTGCGTCTCCGCAGTGAATCTGACATAGTCAAGCTAAGCCGGACGAGCCGGAACAAAATTTTACCACGAAGACACCAAGCCACTAAGTTTTTATAGCAACGATTCAACTTTAAAGGGAATAAATGTCATTCTGAAAGAATCTGGTGAGAAGCCGTTCATGGCCGCATCCTTCACAAGATTCCGCCTGAATGATGGGGAAAATTAGTCATAAAAATTAAGGTAACAGTGTGTCGTGCAACCCGCGATGACGGTTTCGCAGAATTTATCTTGACTCTATTCATTTTTCTGTGCAATAAGAGGCGGCTTTGAAGTTTTACCAGGGAAATGTGCATGTTCGGCCGCTTTGCATAAGTTGAGCGGGCCCGCATGCCACCGGGAGAAAATCGATATGGCCGAGGGATATAAACGTTGCCCATATTGCGACGAAGAAATCCGCGTCAATGCCATCAAATGCAAACATTGCGGCAGCTTTCTGGCAGAACCGGCAAGCGCGGGCGTCATTCGCCAAACCGCAATTCGCGAGGCGCTGATTGCACGCTATGACATTCTGGAAGAGATCGGCCGCGGCGGGATGGGGATCGTTTACAAAGCCATTCAGAAAAATCTTAACCGTCCGGTGGCGCTGAAAGTTTTGCCCCCACAATTCACCTCGGACGTGGAATTCCTGCGCCGTTTTCACGGCGAAGCGCGCAAAGCCGCGCAGCTCAATCATCCCAACATTATTACGATCTACGACGAAGGCGTCGAAGGCGGTGTGCATTTCATCGCGATGGAGTTTATCGACGGCGATGATTTGCGTAACATCATCTTGCGCGAGCGTTTTTTGCCGGTCAAAACCACGCTTAGCTGGATTCGCCCCCTCGTCGAGGGGCTGGGCTATGCGCATCGCAAAGGCCTCATTCATCGCGATATTAAGAGCGCGAATATTTTGATTAGTAGTGAAAATCGACCGGTACTTACGGATTTCGGCATCGCGCGCATTACAACAGATACCCAATCGACTCGCGCCGCCGAGGCTTCGCAGTTGACTCGCCCGGGCACAATCATGGGCACGCTGCAATACATGAGCCCCGAGCAAATTACCGGCAAGCCCGTGACGCCGGTCAGCGATATCTACTCGATGGGTGTGGTGATGTATCAATGTCTTACCGGTGAGTTGCCGTTTCGTGGGGATACCGATTGGTCGACGATGCACAAAATCGCGAACAACGCCCCCACCGCGCCGCGCGGCATTCGCAGCGATATTCCCAAGCCGATCGAGACATTGGTTTTGCGGTGTATGGCAAAAGACCCTTCGCAGCGCTATCAAAGCTGTGAAGAATTGCTGGCGGCCATGGACCAAGCCACGGCGCAAACACCGGCGCCGAGCGCCGCAACAAAATCACATGGGGAAGACGATACGCTGGCTGATGATAAAACGCAGCTCGCGCCGGCAAGTGTTCCTCCGCCGGTTCGCTCGAAAATAAACACGGGTGGGCTGCTCGTTGCCGGCATTCTCGTACTATCAGCCTTGGGGGTATTGTGGCAGCTCAATTCCAGCAAGGATTCGGCGCAGGAAGAAATTGCGCGACTCTTGCAGCAGGCGGAATTGCTCGAACGCGACAACAAACTTTTTGCGCCGCCGGACAGCAACGCCTTCAAAGTCTATCAGCAGGTGTTGCAGAGGGATTCGCTGAATGCAACAGCGGGGCTGCGCTTGCAACAGATTCGTGAAGAAGTTTTGCAAAATATTCATACAGCCCTCGCACAAGAAGATTATCCCACCGCGCAAAATCTCATTCAAACGGGTTTGGAGCATTTTCGTGGCGATAGCGCGTTTATCAAATTGACGCACTGGCAGGAGATTCCCGAACTGATACGGCAAGCACAACGATACATGAGGCGCAAACAATACCACAAAGCCCGGGAGATTTGCGAACAAATTCAGGATATTGATCCACAAGATCAGCAGGCGTTGGACATGCTTGAAAAAATTTCTGCCGTGTATGCAACGGCTCCTGTTCAACAATCGGCAGATAGCAACGCGACCAGAGATGTAAGTCAAAAGAGCGCCGCATCGGCGTCAGAAACCCTTCCCCAATCAATATTGGCAGAACCGTTTCTGGGAATCTCATTTGTTGCAGTTGCCGGAGGCCAGTTTGAAATGGGAGATGCTTCGAATATCGGACAGGAGGACGAACGCCCGGCGCATAAAGTCGAGATCAATAGTTTTCGCATGAGCCAGCATGAAGTCACGTTCGAGCAATACGATGCCTTTTGTGAAGCGACGAACCGGCATAAGCCCAGCGACAATGGCTGGGGTCGCGGCCGCCGGCCGGTGATCAACGTGTCATGGGATGATGCTATGGCATTTTGCCAATGGCTTTCGCAACGCACCGGCAAAGAAATTCGGCTGCCGACAGAGGCGGAATGGGAATATGCCGCGCGCGCACGCGGAAAAAGAATTGTTTGGCCGGGAGCAAACAGCCCGGGCGAATTGATCGACTATGCCTCGATCAACTCCAATAGCAATAATCGGACACAGCCGGTGGGGCAAAAGAAACCGAATGATCTTGGACTGTATGATATGAGCGGAAATGCCAGCGAATGGTGCCTTGATTTTTACGACAAGAAGTATTATGGCAAAAGTGCAAAAAAAAATCCGCAAGGCCCGGCACAGGGCAATCAACGCGTGTTGCGCGGCGGCTGCAGTCGCAGCGATCCTTACGATTCACGCTGCACCAGTCGCAGCCCGCGCAGCGGCAATCGCGCCGATTTGCTGATCGGTTTTCGCCTGGTTATCAGCGATTAGTTTTCCCTTGACATTCTGCCGGGCGCAGGATATTTTCATCTGCGCTTAAACCATGCGAATCATACCAACGAGACAGTTTTCCGCGCGCATGGCTCTCCGAGAAAATTTGGCATTCTGACCATACGATTTTGTGTGAAAAGTCATAACTCTTTGGGGTCTCTTGCCATAATTAGCAGCAGTACTATTTCCGGCGCAGACGGAAGGGAGCCAACAAGCAATGCCGGTGAAACTCAAGCTCTGCCAGGAGAGCCAATCCGGGAGCGGGCAAGAATACCCGTTTTATAAAGACTGCATCACCATCGGTCGCGAAAACACGTGCGACCTGCATCTGCCCGATCCTCACACCCGACTCGTTTCCCGCCATCACGCCCAAATTGAACGCAAAGGTGAAGGGTACCAGCTCATCGATCTTGGCAGCAGAAACGCCACATTTCTGAACGACGATAAGCTCGAAGCGCACCGTCCCTATCCACTGAAAAATGGCGATGTCATTAAAATTGGCGAATACCGGTTGCAGTGTTTTATTCTTTTAACGGAACCGTCCGCCGAGCCTCAGATAACCCCCAATCCCTTTTTCCCGGAAGTTCAGGAACTGAACACGGCGTTGATGCATATCGGCAAAAAATTCATTGCAACCCAGGAAAACCAGCGGCACGAGTGGCTGCGGCAAGCGTTGGCCACGCCTTTGCGCGAGTTGGCCGGCAGCGACCTCGGTGAGATTTTCAAAGAAGCGCTGCAATTTTCTCCAGATCAGCAGAATAATGGCGTGCTTGCAACGCAACTGGCTGAAACAACGCAGAAGTTACGGCAGACGCAAACCGCATTGGAAAATCTACAAGCTGACCATCAAGCCTTGCTGGCAGAGAATGAGCGTCTTAACGCGTTGCCAAAAGCTGCCAGCGCGCCGCCTGCAATCCTCCCTGCAATATCTGTTGAGCCTTTAGACGCGCGTGCACGGCGCGTATTCGAAATGCTGCTCGAGCTGGCGGTGGATTTCATCAAGCAGCCCCCGTTTTTTCGCGGTGAAGTTTTCAAAGAGACGGTGAGTCAGTCTTCTTTTTTCTCCTCGGCTGAGGCCATTAAAAAACGACTCTTGAGTCCGGATATTTCCGATGACGACTTTGCCAAACGCCTGGCTGAGTTGCAGCGGATTTTACGGGTCGATATCACACACCAAGTGGCGCTGTTCAATGGCTATCGCGTGGCCGTGCGCGAAGGCACGCGCCGAATGCTTGCGAGTCTCGATGCCGACGCGATCAAAAAAGAGTTTGCAACGAAAACGCTCAATCTCGGCCCGCTTAAGATTCCCTGGTTGCTCTTTCCGCTCATTTTCGAATGGAAGCTTTTGCAGGTCTATCGCAACGAATCACGCCGTCTCCTGCGGGAAGATCAGAGTTATTTGGAGGAAAAGATCTTCGGGGTGGCCTTTAAGAGGGGATATGATGAACGAATGGAAGCGGGGATGTGAGAGGCAGAGTAAATAGGCGATTAACTGTTCAAACTCAAAATAAAATTCTGAAGGAATTTTAACCACAAAGATAGAAAGGCACGAAAAAACAAAAGTCACGTCCTCAAGTTTTTCTTGGCGTCTTTGTGTCTTCGTGGTATTCAAAATTAGCCGGGTTCATTGCTGCCCACAGGGCTTAAGATTTCAGCTTGTCTGAAATCTGTGGTAGAACCTAAGACGTAAACTTGTTTTCTGTATCTCATACGGGTGTGAGCATAACAGTTAAGGTAAAGAGTCAAAATCCTGAATAGGACTTTTTTCATGACACGCCAAAACCGCGTCGTTTGGTTCGAGGGCATGACGCTCGATCCCCATCATTTTCAGCAGGCCGATCGATTTCATCAAGCCTCGTTGAATTTTCGCCTGCGCACGCGCATGCGCCATGATTGGGGCTTTGCCGATTTGCAGATCAACAAGGAGGATTTGGCTAATGGCCAGTTCAGCCTGTTGAGCGCCAAAGGCGTCATGCCTGACGGCTTGGCGTTTGACATGCCGGGCGAGGATCGCCTGCCCAAACCGCGCAGTTTGGCCGAACTTTTTCCCGCCACCGCTGAAACGCTCGAGGTTTTTCTCGCCATTCACGCAGAGCGGCCCGGCGGGCAAAATTTTCAAATCGAGCCGGCGCACAATCAACTCGATACCCGTTACGTTCTGGAGAATATCGAATTGGCGGATGACGCCATGAAAGCCAATGTCAAATCCATCGGCGTGGCCGCCGCTAATTTTCAATTAAAAGTAGCGGGCGAACCGTTGGATGAATACAGTTGGCTTAAAGTGGCGGAAGTCAAACGCACGCCCAAAGGCTTTGTGGCCGGCGAAACCTATATTCCGCCATGCCTTGCCATTGGCGCATCGGAAAATTTGATGACGCTCACACGTGAGCTGTTGGGCGATTTCGTGAGCCGCGCTGCCGAACAACGTTCGCAATTGCCCTTTGGCAGCCCGGAATATAATGCGAACGCGCTCACCAGCCTTTGGCTGTCGAACATTCTCAACGGCTTCATTCCGATACTCAGCCATCATTATCACATTGGAAAATGCTCGCCGGAGGAACTCTACTTGCAATTGCTGTCGCTGGCCGGCCAAATCATGACATATCCCACGGGTTTTGATATTCGGCCTTCGGATTTTCCGCGGTATGATCACAACCATCTCGCAAATTGCTTCAATACGCTTGCCTTCCAAATTCGCGAGCAGCTTGATAAAATCGTGCCCTCGGTCAATTATGAAAGTGTTAAATTGGAAAAAAGCGGAGAAAATCTATGGTACGGCGCCGGGATCAGCGAGCAGCTTTTGCAAACGGCCCAGTTTTATTTGATTGCAAGCGGTGATACCGACGAACGCAAATTGATCGACGAATTTCCGCGCAAACTCAAAATCGCGCCGCGTGAAACCATTCATGCGCTCGCCATGGCCGCGATCAACGGCCTCAAAGTCGCCTATGCGCCCCGGCCGCCGGCGGGACTGCCCAGCGGCCCCGGGCAGCATCACTTTCATCTTGAAAAAACCGGCGATTTCTGGGATGCCATCTGCCGCAGCCGCAGCATCGGCATTCTCGTGCCTGCTGAATTCATGAAGTTGAAATTGGAATTGATTGCGTTGAAACCGGAGTAATGCCAGGCATTCGTTCGCCATTCAACATTGTCTTGCGCCATTGATCATTACTCATTAGCTATTTGTCAAAATTCAAAAATGCGTCTTTCTTAGAGCAGCAACGCCCGGGCGATTGCTCAATCCTGGACAGACTCGAACGATCAACCATTTCCAGCTATGCCCTCGACCAAATCCGATTTAAACCAAAAACAGCGCCTGCCCGATTTATGCGCCGAATGCTTGATGTTGGTTCTGCAACTGCGCGGTACGAAGGAGTTCGGTGATGCCGCCACGTTGCGCCAGCGCATCAAAGAGTTGATCGGCCGCTTCGAAAGTGAGGCCAAAAGCGCGGGCTATGAACAGAACTTTATTCGAGAAAAGTTGACGTTCGCATTGGTGGCGTTTCTTGATGAAACCATTCTCGGCTCGGAATGGAGCGGCAAAGAATCGTGGTTTGCCTATCCTTTGCAAATGGAATATTTCAACCGTTTCGATGCCGGCGATGAGTTTTTCAATCGTCTGCAAGAACTGCGGCAAAGCACGCGTCAAAATGTCGATGCCGTCGAGGTGTTTTATCTCTGTCTCGCGCTCGGCTTTCGCGGCCGCTATCAATTCAACCCGGAAAAAGTGCAGCCCATCATCGAAGATGTGTATCATGATTTGCGCCGGATTTCCGGTAAATCGGCCGAGCCGCTGTCGCCGCACGGCAAGCCGCGCGATCAAATCCGGCAAGTCGCCAAAGAAACCGTGCCCACCTGGGTGATCGGCGTCGCCGCCGCGGCGGTTGGGTTGATTTTTTACGTCATCATGTCCGTGATGATCTCGAATGAAGCGGGCAGTGTGGCGAGGCAATTGGTGGGAGGCTGACGCTGTCGATGAACAATCTTTAGACTTCTGAACAAGGAAGTGCCATGAGTTGGTTCACCAAGATTTTGCGCCGGCGGCGGCTGATGGTCGCCCTGGGATTCATTTTATTGATCCTCATGATTTGGATCGCTGGCACAAAATTTTTGTTAGACTGGTCACTGGCCGTGCGCGTGCTCGGCACCATCATTATCGTGTTTCTCTGGCTCTTGCTCATCATGTACGAACGCATGCAGGAAATTCGCAGCGCCGGCATGCTGGAGCAATCGTTGCGTGCGCAGGCCGAGGCGCAAGTGCGCGGCATACGGCCGGAAAAACGCGCGGAGATCGAGCAATTTCAGAAAGAGCTGGCCGCGGCAATCGATTCCCTCAAGAAATCAAAGATTGGGCGCGGCCGCACCGGCAAAGCCGCGCTTTATGCCTTGCCCTGGTACATGATGATCGGCCCGCCGGCAGCCGGCAAAACCACCGCGGTCAAAAACTCCGGCCTGGAATTTCCCTTCGGCGCAGACAAGGAATTTCGCGGTGTGGGCGGCACACGCAATTGCGATTGGTTCTTCTCCAACTCTGCAATCCTACTCGATACCGCCGGGCGTTTTGTTACCGAAGACGAAGATCGTGAAGAATGGCATGCTTTCCTCGATACGCTCAAAAAGCATCGCCGGCGCAAACCCATTAACGGCGTGATCGTGGGCATGAGCATCGCGGATTTGCTCAACGCCACGCCCGAGGAGTTGGATTGGCATGCCCAAACCATGCGCAAACGCATTGACGAGTTGATTCAGCGGCTCGGCATTCGCTTTCCGGTTTATCTGGTATTCACCAAATGCGACTTGCTCGACGGCTTTGTGGAATATTTTGAGGCGCTCAACCGCAGCGAACGCGAACAGGTCTGGGGCTGCTCGTTCACGCCCGAACAAATGAAATCATCCGATCTGCGTGCGGAGTTCGAAAAAGAATTTCAACTCTTGCTTGATGCGCTCACCGACACGCGCATGGCGCGCTTGAGCAACCCGCTCAAGCGTGAGCAGCGCCGCAAGGTTTTCATGTTCCCCTTGCAGCTTGCCGCGATTAAAGAAAAGATGGTGGCGTTTACCGGCAAGCTGTTTCAGGCCAATCCTTATGAGGAAAATCCTTTGTTTCGCGGTTTTTTCCTCACGAGCGGCACACAAGAGGGCTTGCCGATTGATCGCGCCATCGAAAGGATTTCACGCAAATTTGGCCTGCCGCCCTTGCCGCCCGAACATTTCAATGTTGAAATCCGGCCCTATTTCATCAAAGATCTGTTTACCGATGTCATCATCCCGGATCAACATTTTTTGATTGAACAAACCTCGCGCGCGGCGCAAACCAAGCGCGCCGCGCGCCTGGCTCTCGTGGTTGGCGCGGTGTTGGGGTTGCTGCTCTTCGGCTTTGGAGTGTATCGTGCTTATGACGACAGCCAGGCACGCATGCACAATCTCCTGACCGGCACGAAAGAAGCGCGGCAGCTCGACCCGCGCGGTGATTGGAAAAGAAACTTCGCCATTCTGGAACAATTGCGCAAACGCATTGCCGATTATGACAAGGATGCGCCGTTCTTTAGCTTTGGCATGTCGCGCAGCGGCAGCGTGTTGGAGGCGGCACGCCGGCTTTACTTCAGCAAGATAAAAGATTTTGTGAACCTTCATCTTTACAATGAATTGCAGACACGGCTCGATCATTATCGCCCGGGCGGCCGTATTTCCAGCGAGCAGGGCATCAATTACCTTAAAGCATATTTACTCATGGGCGATGAGATCAACCGCCTGGACAAAAGCGAACACGAATTTTTGAAGACGGAGTTGATGGCAGTATTAACAGAAAAGTTCGGCCGTTCTTCCGCGGCAGACTCGCTGACGAATAGCGGTTTGCAAGACGGGCAGGGCTTGCTTGGCACGCACATGCAGTTTTTTGTCGAAAATCTTGGTAAAGAAGGCATGCCGGCTTTTAAGAACGATGGCCGCATCATCAAAGAAGCGCGCAATGCTCTGAATGTTTTGATCACGCCGCGCGAGGTTTACAACAACGACATTCGCCGCAAAGGATTTAGCCGTTTCCCCGGGTCACTTACGATCGCCACGGCATTGGGCGGCGAACACGCCAGCATTTTTCTTGAGAGTCCCGGCATTCCAAACATATACACACAAGAGGGCTACAAAAAATTCATTGAGGGCGCAATCGAAAATGTGAGTCGTGACCCGAGCCAGGAGGACTGGGTGTTCGGCGAGGTCAAGCGAAATCTCTCGGAAGAAGTGCGCAATCCGAGTCTGCTCAAAGCCCGGTTGGAAGAATATTATTTCAATGATTATCGCAAAAAATGGTGGGAATTTTTGCAGGGGGTAACTTATGAAAAGTTTGCAGATTTGGAAACGGCAGCCGAACGTTTGAAAATCCTGGGCGATCCTGGCATTTCCCCTCTCAAAAAGCTGTTGGATCGAACCGGTGATGAAGTCAATTTTGACCCCGGTCTGAAAGACATGCTGGAGAAAGCCGGTCAACGAGTCGGTTTGCAAATTTCCAGTCATCCGGTAGATCAAAATTTTATCCAGTTATTCGCTTTCATGGGCGGTTCGGAAAATCAATTGGGAAGAATTCTGAGCAAGCTCTCGGAAGCGGGTAATAAGCTCGAGGAATTGGCACGAGATGTCAGCGGCAGCGCGGCCAAAAATTTTGCAGCGCAAGTTGTTGCCGGCAGCGGCGAATTGCCCGGTGCGTTGACAGAAATCCGCCGGTCGCCGGGACAGCAGGACATCAACTTTCAAAGAGCGCTGGCGGCACTTTGCGAAGCGCCGGTAAAACTCTGCTGGGAAACCGTTCGCGGTGCGGCCGCCGGCTATTTGAATGTGCAATGGCGGAATCTGGTTTATGACAAGTATTCCGCCACCCTGGCAAGCGCATATCCTTTTAAGAAAAGCGGTCCGGATGCCAATCTCGGTGAGATGGCCTCTTTCTTCGGTGCCGAGGGCGAGCTTTGGAAATTCGTAAATAATGAGCTGCAGTCATTTTATAGATCCGGCAATTTAGGGCAACCATTGAGTTGGCCCGGCGGCCAGGGTTTGGCGTTATCCGGCGAAGCGCAAAATGCTTTTCGAGACGCCCGGGCAATTCGAGATGCGCTGGTAACGGGCGGGACCCTTCGCATCGAATTCGATGTGCAGATAAAGCGCCCAACGCAACACAACGACATTGATGAAGCGCGTTTGAGTGTCGGGGGACAAGAAATCATTTACAAAGTGAAACAAAATCCGCCTTCCGACAAAACAAAATTTGAATGGCCAGGGGCGATGGGCAGCGGCGCAAAGCTGGAGTTGTGGAATACCAAAGGGTTATTGCCGGACGTGTTGCTCGCCACGGAATCGATTGAGGGGCAATGGGGCTGGTTCAAAGTTTTGGATAAATGGAAACCCGGCAGTAACGGCAGATGCCTGTTCAGAGTCAAAGGAACTCATGCAAGAAAAGAATATCAATTAGAATGCACCATCACGAGTCGCGGTAAAGGTAATCCTTTCACGCCCGGCTTTTTTGATTTTCATTGCCCGCAACAGTTGTTTTAAGCTTGTTGCGTGTTTTGGCGTCTGATATTGAATTTCAGCAACGAGCAGCCGGCATCAAGCAATCAGGAACAAAACAGGCACAGGAAATGGCAGCTACAGGCTTCCCCGCGAGTTGTTTCGGCAAGCTTCCCAGCTTCGCAGATTTTGTGCGACATAACGCTGGCAATCGCGAGATGCTCGCATTCGACCAATGGCTGCAGCAAGGATTGCTGGCAGCCAAGGCACAGTTCCGCCACAGTTGGGAGGCGGATTACGATGACGCGCCGGCTCAACACTTTTTGTTTTATTCCGCGAGCGCCGAGCATTGGCTCGCCGGCGTTTTTGTGCCGAGCCGCGACAAAAGTATGAGAAGATATCCCTTTTGGGTGTCTTGGCAAATAGATCAGACCAGGCTCGGCGAGATTCTGCCCTCGCAAGTTCCGGCCGCTTTGGCCAGCCGCTGCGGGCAGGCGCGCCAGCTCGTGCAGGAAGCGCGCCAGGGCTTGGAAATGAACGAAATCGCGCATCACCTTGCGAGCCTGAGCCTTTCGACGCCCCAAGACTTCGCACTCGACATTCGACAGTATCAAAGCTACTTGAATTCAAAAATCTGCGGCAGCTTCTGGAAGCTGTTGTTCGGGGAGTCCGGCGATTTGAAAAAATATTTATTGTTCAAGAATCTTTGCGAGATACTGCTGCCCTATCGCCAGGGTACTCTTCATGAGCTGGCATTGGGGCTGCGCTTTCCATTGGCGGCAGAGGCGCCGGCCGCAGCTTACGAGGCGAGTTTTTGGATTCAGGCGAGCCTGGAGCTGGCGAGAAATCCCGGCTTCGCGCCGGTTTACTTTTGGAGCCTGCCGGCCGCTGGAAAAAAGGCGCGGCTCTTTCTTTTTTTCCGGACACCGGCAGCGAAAAATTTCGTGCACCTGCTGCGCCCGGATTTGGCGAGCGACAGCATTTGTGAACTGGAAGAAGAAGGCCGCGATAAAATAGAAAGCGCCGAGCAGGCGCTGCCTTCGCTTTATCGCGGCTTGCTGCAGCGCCCGGAGCTGACACTGAAGGAGTTTTTGCAGAGGCTGTGAGTGGAAAACCTCTTTTTGAGTTTCTATGGAATCCGGTATGCCTGTGAATCTTTTGGTATGTACTGCTTTGATGGAGAGCACATGCTGAACGGTTGGGAAATCCTGGATACGGCCGTTAAAATCGGGCTGGGCGCGATCATTGGCGGTATTAGCACATACTATGTTTCCAAGCTCACTCACGATAAGGAAATGGAAAAAGAACGGCGGCGCCGAAGACGAGAGCTCCTCGAAGAGGTCGCTTCAAAATGCGATTCTTTCGCGCGCCAGGTGCGGGATTATTGGGCATTGATGGCGGATTGGCTGGACGCCAAGAATCCCAAGAAAGAGCTTCCTGAGCATAAGAAAAAGATACTCAACAGCCAGCAGAAATTTTATGACAGCTTTCATGATTTGACCAGCGCCGAAGGAAGGCTTCTGTTACTGGGTGAAAAAGCGGCGCAAGAAAAACTTCGAAGCTATGGCAAGCAGGCGCAGGAGTTCTATGCCAAAGTTCATCTCAACAGCTCCGGAATTGATACAAAAGAAATGGAGGAGTACCGGAATAGGCTGAGAGCGCATCATGAGACGTTTTTCGAGCTGCTCAGCGACATTTACAGTCGCAGTTGATTGCGGTATTCAGTTCAGATTTTAACCGCTGAAATTGGAGAAGCAAGCCATGAACTCATCGTATGATTTTTCGCAAAGCATGCCGCTGACGGCGCAACGCGCGGAGGCGCGGGCAACGTTTGTGACGCGTACGTACATGCACTTGCTCGGCGCGATTTTGGCATTTGCCGCCCTCGAAGCTTATCTGTTCAGCTCCGGACTGGCCGTTACCATTGCGCGAGCAATGTTCGGGGTCTCATGGCTGTTGGTTTTGGGCGGATTCATTCTGGTCAGTTGGCTGGCGAGCCGGGTGGCGCACAACACAAAGTCGTTGCCGGCGCAATATGCCGCGCTGGGAGCCTTTGTTTTAGCCGAGGCCCTGGTGTTCGTGCCGTTACTCGTCCTTGCGGAATGGAAAGCGGCAGGCACAATTAAAAGTGCGGCCCTGCTCACGCTGATCGGCTTTTCTGCGTTGACTGCTGTGGTGCATTATACGCGCAAAGATTTCTCTTTTCTCGGCAGTTTGCTGAAATGGGCGGGTATTGTCGCGCTCTTGCTGATTATCGCCGGTGTGATCTTCGGCTTTCAGCTCGGTACGTTCTTTTCTGTTGGCATGATCGCGCTGGCCGGCGCTGCTATTCTTTACGATACCTCGAACGTGTTGCATCATTTTCCTGAAGATCGCTATGTCGCTGCCAGCCTCGAATTGTTCGCTTCGGTTGCACTGATGTTTTGGTATGTGCTGCGATTGCTGTCATCACGGGATTGAAGCGTGAACGTTTTTCCATACGGCAAAGCGTCGCGCGGCCTGTGTCAAACGGCGGTTTAGATTTCTTACAAAAGCATGACTCACTCAAATAATCCACAACTCCCCGCGCTCGTCGCCGAATTGCTCGAACCGATTTCCAAATCCGCGCCCACGGGAGTGGAGGATCTCGACACGGTGGAAGCTTATGTCAAGTTGGAAGGCGAGATCAGCAAGCCTACACCGAAATATGCCGATTGTATTATATGGGCAACCGAGGTATTGAAACAGCACAGTAAAAATGTGCGGGTGGCGGCGTTACTTTGCTTGGCCTGGTATCGCACGGAAAAACTCGCCGGCCTGAAAAACGGCTTGCTGCTCATGGCGGGTTTGCTCGAGCGCTTTGGAGATAAGCTTCACCCGGCAAATGCCGCACTCCGCAGCAAGGACGTAAGGTTCCTGGGGAATGACAAGATCACGAAGTTCCTCGCCAAGGAAGGCATTTCAAGCGAAAACGCGCCGGATGCGATTGTGGCGCACTCTGCTCTGGACAAGCTGCTCGCGCTTTGCCGGCAACAATTTCCTCCGAACGGGACTGATCTGAGCACGCTGAGTCAAATTATCGCGAATCATGCAAAAACTGCCGGCGCCATGACAGGACATGGCGGTGAGCAGCCGCTAATCGCCGGCAATCAATTGCAACAGTCTAAAACCGCCGCCGCACCGAACTTGCGTGTTTCTGGCAACACTCAACCAATAACAAGTGTCCCGGATCAAATGGGCGGCGACTTTGCTGATGCGGGTGGCACGCAAGCAGCGATGAGCATCCAACCACCGGAGTTTGAGATTCCTGATGTGGTAAAGGCGCTGCTCAAGCCTATTTCGGCTGCCGCTCCCACCGGCAAAATGCTGGCACATACGAATGATGAAGATTATCTTAAGCTTCAGCGTGAAATCAAACAAACCAAACCCAAATATGATGTCTGCATCGATTTGGCAACAGATTTGCTCAAGAAAAAAACGAAAGATGCGGAAATCATCTGCTGGTTGACGTTTGCCTGGTATCGCAAAGAGGGCTTATCGGGACTGAAGAACGGACTGCTCTTACTTTTGAAAACCTTGCAACAGTTTTCCGATGCGCTTTATCCGAGCGACGCAGCACAGCGTGGCAAGGCGTTCAACTTCTTAAATCTCAAAAAAACCGGCGCGATGCTAAAAAGCGAGAATATCGTGAAGGCGAACGCCGAAACGGTTTTTGTGCTTCAGCGAGTTTTGGAAGAGCTGGCCGGTGAATTCGAAAAACAATTTGAAGAAAAGAATCGCCCCTCGCTGAAAGACGTTGCACAGATGGTCGAGGCGCATGCGGAAACCGCAAAGGACTTGCTCATTCCCACAACGCCGCCTGCCAGCGCAGCTTCCGTTGCCACGCTTTCTGCCGTGGCTGCCACGACGATGAAATCAAGCTCCGGCAGCGCTGCGGCTGCTGGCGCAAGTGCCATAATTGCATCAAAAGAAAGCGCATTGCGCAATATTGTGCAAGCGTTGTTGTACTTTTTTGAGGAAGAAAAAGATGGGCAGAAAATCCGCAAGGTTTGTGATGACGTAGCCATCTACGGCCTCTCACGGCAACTCCGTTGGGGCACGCTAGGCTTTCCGGAGATCAAAGAAAAAGACGGTCTGAAGCAGGCCGTTGCGTTCGAAGGGCCAAATGCGGCAAAGCGAGAAGCGTTGCGTGCCTGGTTTCAAAACAATGAGTGGGACCGGCTGATTCCTGATATAGAGATCAAGTTCATCACCGATACCGATGAGGGCTTTCGTTACTGGTTTGACGGCCAGCGTTATGTCGTTTTGGCGTTGGAGCAGAAAGGCGAAAAATGCAAAAAGGCGGCGCAGGAAATCAAATTTCAGCTTGCGCGGCTGATTCAGCGGCTCCCGGAGCTGCCGAAATTGGCTTTCAAAGGCAAGGCTGCCACGCCCTTTGCTGACGGCGAAACGATCAAATGGCTTGAAGACGAGGTGAAAGGCATGATCGGCGCGGGCAAAGCCGCGGACAAAATTTTGCCGCCGATTTTAGGCGAGGATTACGAACCGATCAACCAAGCCTATGAGGCGGCGTGCGCTGATTTGCCGGAGAATTTTGAAAGGCATGTGGAAGCCATGCAAAAGGGCATGGCCAGTGAAGAGCGGCGCAAAGGCCGGTTTCTGCGCAGCCTGAATCTCGCCAATTTCTGCTACGCTGCCAGGAAGCCTGAGTTGGCCAAGGCGATGCTGCTCGATTTGACTAAAAAAATTGATGAGTATCAATTGGCCGAGTGGGAGCCGGCTTTGTGTGTTGCGGTTTGGCAATCAACCTACTTGACGAATCTTAAGCTGCTGCAATCCGAAAATCACGAGGCGGAAAAGCCTGTTTTACTACAGCAGCAAACCGAGTTGTTTGCGAAGATCAGCAAGCACGATGTTTTGCGAGCGCTCGATCTCGCCAATCGCCAATCTTAGGGGGTGGAATGGAATAAACCCTAGTGACAAATCACGGTCTCTCAACACTGCAAGAGCATTGAGTAAAAACGTCGTTTTATTCCACCCCCTTAACCCAAGGAGAATAGATCATGGCAAAATTACCCACCCCAAAAATCGCTCAACGCGTCAAGGTGTCCATTCTGCCGAGCAGCGATGCCAAAGAAAATGTCGAGTTGGATTATCGCATGTTGATCGTCGGAGATTTCAGCAAGAAAGAACCCGGCTCACAAGGCGAGCTGAAAGACCGTACCGTGTACGAAATCAAAAGCAAGGGCGACTTCAAGGCCGTGTTGGAAAATATCAATCCGAAGTTGACGCTGAACGTGCCAAATCACATCTCCGGCGAAAAAGATGCCAAGGTCACTATCAACCTTGATGTCAAGGATATGAAAGATTTTCACCCCGACGAGATCTGCAAGAAAGTCGAACCGCTGCAGGAATTGATGGAGGCACGCGAACGGCTGAAAAAGCTGAAATACATGGTGATGAATCCCGACGTGCGCAAAGCCCTGGAAGGGGTTTTGAAAGAAGGCGGCGACAGCGTGGGCAACCTGATGTCGAAGCTGGAAGCGAAATCATAAATTGTCCTACACTTTAAGCCGTGTAATGTTTAAGGTGTAAAGTGAAAACAAGGATGTTTCAATATTCCTTCGCAAAAATCTATTGACAGCATAACCGGAGCAGCAGATATGAACAATCCCAAGACCACCCAAGCCACCGAAGTGGCGACCAGCACGGTTGACAAGCTGGTGGGGATGCTGGAAACGGAAGATCAAAAAAACGCCGTGGAGGAATTCATCAAGCAGATCGGCGACAAATATGCAGTGGAGCGCATCAACAGCGCTTTGATCGATTCCTACATCGAAAGCATCGACAAAGTCATCAGCGCTCAGATGGATGAAATTCTTCACAACGAAGATTTTCAGGCGCTGGAATCCACCTGGCGCGGGTTGCACTTTTTGGTGCAGCAAACCGAATTCAGCAAGCCGGTCAAATTCGAGATTCTCGATGCGCCAAAACAAGAACTGTATGATGATTTGGAAAACGCTGCACGCGGCGACGGCTATGAAAAAGAGTCGGCGTTGTATCATCACGTTTACTGGAACGCTTATGACTTGGTCGGCGGCCATCCCTACACGGCGATCATTGCCGACTATAAATTCGACAAAGGTGCGCAGGATATCGGCCTGTTGCAGCATTTGTCGATTTTGGGTGAAACCGCACAACTGCCGTTCATTGCGAATGCGAGCGCAAACTTTTTTGGCCAGAAAGACATGGGCAGTGTGATGAATGATCGCAATTTGGTCGAAAAAATAAGCGGTGATCCGGAGTATACCAAGTGGCGTTCGTTCCGCGACGATGATCGCTCGAAATATGTCGGGCTTTGTCTGCCGAGTTTTTTGGGCCGCCTGCCTTACGGTCCGGAAAACGATCCCACGAAAAATTTCAATTACACTGAAGGCGTGTTTCGTGACGGCAAAGATCACAGCTTGTGGTGCAGCGCTTCATTCGCGCTGGCGAGCAACATGGTGCGCAGTTTTGAAAAATGGGGCTGGAGTGTAAAGATTGTGGGCGTCGATTCCGGCGGTCGCGTGGAAAACCTGCCGACACCGACATATGAAGTGGGCGGCCAGAAAAAAATCAAGGTGCCGGTGGAGGCTTCGGTCGGACAGGCCAAAGATGCGGAATTGTGCCAGCTCGGTTTCATTCCCTTGGCGCACTGGGACCGCACGGATTATGCCTGTTTCTTCGAAGTTCCTTCCGCACAACGCGCGTGGGAGGACAAGAAAGACCCTGAGGGAACCGCGAATCGCGCCGTCGGCGCACGGTTGCAATACACCATGCTGGTGACGCGTATTGCGCACTATCTCAAGTATCGCCAGCTACGCTTCGTGGGCAAAAATGCCGGCGCCGGCGACATCGAAAAAACGTTGAAAACCTGGCTGGATACGCTGGTGGCGGATTTCCCGAATCCGCAGGAAAAAGTCATTGCCGAACGGCCGCTGCGCTCTTATTCACTCACAGTGGAAGAGTTGGCGGAAAAACCCGGATTTTTTCAAATCACCGCAGAATTTCGGCCGCATGTGGCCATCATTGGCATGGACATTAGCTTGCGGTTGGTGGCGTATCATTCGGGCGAGGAAGGGAAATAGCTTTATTCTAATCGTTTGAAAGCCCCGCGGCTTTACATGCAAGCTTTTACTTTGACTATGTCACATTTCAAAAATCACCACAGAGTCGCAGATCGCAGAGTAAGATTGCGTGAATTCTCAGCGAACGCTGTGTCTCCGCGGTGAATCTGACATGGTCAAGTTACATTGTGTTCGTCAAATGTTAAATTTTCGTTTGAAGTAATGTTGCATATGTAACATTCGGGACGCAGTGTATGCTTTGGATACAGTTAACCTGGATAGGCGCTGAACTGTTTTATGAGGCGGGTTGCTATTTCACGCAAAATCAATTGCCAGCGCATGAACTTGTCGCGTCAAATACGGCATTACTGTTGCAAGGGTAATCTAGCAATTGTCAGGCCGGGAAGAAATTCACTGGCAGATTGCGAGGTGTAAGCCATTACACTTTGTCGCTCAAACAAAAGCCATTCAACCTTCCGCAATCCATTCAAGCTTAATAAAACCAATTTTCCAAGGAGGCCAGTCATGGCAGTCAAAGGTGAACTCTCGGTGTGGAATCATGAAAACACACAATTGGAAGGTCCGCGGGCGAATAAGAGCAGCTTGGTTTTCGAATATGAGCATGAAGTGTACATGCCGTTCGATCGCGAAGACAACAAGCTGCAAGGCACGCGGCGCATCGACGCGTTCAGTGTCACGAAGGAAATCGACAAACTGACGCCCCAGCTTTACGAGATTGTGTGCAAGGGCCGCAACTGCAAAAAGGTGCAGATCAGCCTTTATCGCATTGCCAAGGATGGCGGCGACGAGGAGGAATATTTTCGCTACCTCCTCGAGGACGCCAAAATCATTTCCGTGCGCAATCACATGCCGATCACGAAATACGAACAAAATGAAAATATCGGCCATCTCGAAACCGTGCGCTTTCTGGCGAAGTCATTTACCTGGCAGTATCTTGAAGGGGGCGTCGAATACACCGAGGTTTCCGGGCTTTCGGCTTAACTTGACTATGTCAGATTCACCGCGGAGACGCAGCGTTCGCTGAGAATTCACGCAATCTTACTCTGCGAACTCCGCGACTCTGTGGTGATTTTTGGAATGCGACATACTCAAAGTAAGACGTTTACATGGCTTTACACCCTACACTTTGCACTGTGTAAAGTGTAGGGTGTAAAGTTCAAGTCAAATCGCACGACACAGATGGAAAATCTCAGTTTGTACGATTTGCTTGTGGGCGGTTTCATGTCCCGCGGTGATGATCCCTTGCAAGGCGGGCGTGCGCTGGAGGATATGCCGGAAGACGAGAAGCTGCGTTTGAGCATCGCGGAAAACTTGACCATGGTGCTGCAAACGCGGCGCGGCTCTGTGCTGCATCTGCCTGATTTCGGCATTCCGGATATTCTGCAAGTGTATCAGGATGCCGGCGGCTCGCTCGATCCGGTGCGCACGCTGATCCGTGAGACAATCTTGAAATACGAGCCGCGCATCAGCGAAGTCAAAGTGCAAAAAGAGTTCTTCGATCCCAACAGCATGCGCATCTCTCTGCGCATTTTGGCCACCATCAAGGACGCCAATCAACGCGAAATCCTGCTTACCGAATTTTCCACCACCGGTTGGGCCAAAGTCTTATTCGAACGGGACACAAAGCATGAGCCACGAGCCTGACGACCGCATTCAACGCTATTTCGAGCGGGAATACAATTATCTGCAAACGGCGGGCGAAGAGTTTGCGAAAAAACATGTGGACTTGGGCAGCAAGCTCAAGCTCACTGAGCGCCAGCGCAAAGACCCGTTTGTCGAGCGGTTGTTCGAAGGTTTTGCTTTTCTTGCGGGCCGAATTCACGAACGCCTCGACGACGAGCTGCCGGAAATCACCGGTGGTTTGCTGGAGCAACTGTTTCCCCATTTTTTGCGGCCATTCCCCTCGTGCGCCATCATGGAAGCCCGGCCCCGCTCAGGCGTCGTCACAAAGCCGGTAATCATTGCACGCGGCAGTGAAATTCAAACACCGCCCGGCAAAGCTAGAATCAAATACAAAATTCCGGCAGGCACCCAGGAACTGTCGCGTGAAATTGAAAAAGAAGAGCCTACGGAGTTCATCTTTCGTACCACACAAACGCTTGTAGTCCGGCCTATGCGTCTGCGGGAAGTGCGTGTCGAGGAAACACCGGAGGCGGCTTCCGCATTGATTCTGCAATTTCAGCCTGACCGCAACGTATCCTATGAAGTGCTGGATTTGAAACAATTGCGGTTATATCTGCATGGCGCGGATTCCGTGAAATACAATTTGTTGCTCTATCTCACGAAATATGCAAAAGCACTGGCGGTGCGTGAGGTTGCCGGCCCGCAATCCGCATTTCAAAAGATCGACGGCTTCCGCCTCGGTATCCCGGAGTTGTCGTGGGAGACCCAAGAAGATCTCTCCATTTTGCCATATGCCCGCCAGATTTTTAAGGGTTATCGGTTATTGCAGGAATATTTCGCGTTTCCGCAGCGCTTTTTTTTCGTTGATCTCGAAGGGTTGCAGCAATTCCAGGCCTCGCGTGACGGCCATCCCTTCGAAGTGAAAATCACCTTCGATCGCAAGCTTGCACGTGAACGTTTTCCGACTACTGAAAACATTCTGTTGAATTGCGCGCCGGTCGTGAATCTGTTCGACCGTCCGACGGAAGAAGTTTCTGTGACACAGCGCATGCCGGAATATTACATCGTGCCCGATCTTGACCGGCGCAAGAGTCGCGAGATTTATGCGATCAAGAACGTCACCGGTGTCAGCGAAAACAAAGTCGAGCAATTCAAATACCAGCCGGTCACCTCTTACGACATTCTGGATACCACCGATCCGGAGCATGATTATAAGCGCTTCTATTCCGTTCTCCGGCGCACGACGCCGAAAGACATGGCGGAAACGTATATTCGTTTATTCGGACCGAGCATGGAGCAGCAGGGTTTTCCACGCGAGACCCTGAGCATTCAAGCGACGATGTCTAACGGCTATTTGCCCGCGAGTTATTTGGAAGCAGGCATGCTGAAAGAGCCGGTTAAATTTCCGCCAGGCGTGGAAGCTGTAAATCTTACCACGCCAACCGAAGCGTTGGAATGCCCGGAGCAGCAAAATTTTTTGTGGGCGTTGATTTCACATCTCACATTAAGTTACAGCACACTGGCCGAAACCGACAATCTGAAGAAAATATTGAGCCTCTACAACTGGGCGCCGGCGCAAGCCAATTCGAACAAGAAGAGGATTCAAGGCATCCTCACCGTTCACCCGCCGGCATCCAAAAGCATTTTCGACAAACAGCAGCGCATCCTGGTGCGCGGCATCGAATTCAAGATCGATCTCGAGCCGGCGGCTTTTGAGCACGGCGCCGGCGACATTCATCTGTTCGGCCTGGTGTTGAACCGTTTTCTGGCGCAATACGTCACGATCAATTCCGTGGTTTTCCTGACCATCGTCGAAGTTGGCACCAATCGGGAATACAAATGGGAACCGAGCCTCGGCCAGATCTTGCCCGTGTGATAGCGGATCTCGAGCGGCATGGCCCGGAATACAACGTATTTCAGGCCGTCTATCTCGCGGAGATCGCCAGCAAGGCATGGCATCCGCAGCGCAACGACTATGCGCTCGATCAAACCGGCTTGAAATTCCGGCCTTATGAGATGTACGTCTATCCGCCCAAAGACATTCGCGCGGTCGAATGCCGGGGCGGCGTGATGGCGTTCGTGCTGAATTTCATGGGGCTGTACGGCATCAACTCGCCGCTGCCGCGCTGCTATCATGAACAAGTTGCCGTGCAGCAAGGCGATCACGGCGCCGGCGAAGTGCCGTTGCAAAACTTTCTCGACATTTTCAACAATCGTTTCTACTGGCTCTATTACCAGGCCTGGAAAAAATATCGCTATCACCTGCAGTTGCGCGATGATCCGGAAAACAGAATTGCTCCGCGTGTGTTTTCGTTTATCGGCCGGGTTTTCCCCGGACGGGGCAATACGCAGGCTGTTGCGATCCCGCGCTTTCGGCTGCTTCCGTTTTCGGGCATACTTACCAGGCGCGCACGCAACAAAGCCGGCTTGCAAATTTTACTGCACGAGTTCTTTCCAAAATTTCAGATTGCAATTCGAGAATTCATTCCACACTGGGTGAAATTGTCCGAAGTGCCGGTCATGGGCAGCAAGGATCCGGAGAAGGCGCCCAAACTTGGCGTGAATGCCGTTGCCGGCAGTTCGATGCGCGACTATAGCAGCCGCATTCGCATCGAAATTGGACCGATTGATTTTGTCGATTATCTTGAATTCACGCCGCACGCTCGCCAGGCCGCGTTGTTGTGCGAATTGCTTAATCTTTATCTTAACGATGGCCTGGAGTACGATGTGCGCTTCATCATCAAATCGGAGACCATCATCTCGGTGGCATGGAATGATCGCCGCCTGCGCTTGGGCTCGACGATTTGGCTGGGGCGGCCGAGGCAACAAACCGTGAATGTCGATTATAGCTATGAGCAGTTTACCAAAAAGGTGTTTTAGCTATTTTGATTTCAAAACCGTTTGAATCATCCCACCTTAAACTTCACGCCTGAAAACCCTGCTCGCGTAAAGTGTAAGGTGTAAATCAATCATCTCACGAGCCTGCTCATGCAAAGCAAAGATCTCCGTTCCCTCCTGCTCAAGCTCAACAATTATCTCGTGCGCACGCTTGACACAGCCACCGGGCTGGGCATCAAGCGCAATCATTACGAGATCACGATGGAGCATCTGCTCATCGCGCTGCTCGAAGATGGCCAGGGTGACGTACCGCTGATTCTGCGGCATTACGGCATCGAGGCCGGACGTGTGCATCAGGCATGCACGCATAATCTCGATGAAATGCAGACCGGCAATCCCGGCAAGCCCAAGCTTTCGCCCTTGCTCACCGAGCTGCTCGAACAGGCGTGGATCACGAGTTCGGTACATCACAAAGAAACCAAGATTCGCTCGGGCGCGTTGTTCGAAGTGTTCATCGCCTCGGAATTGGTGATCAGCGCCGGGTTGATGGATTTGCTCGGCCCGATCAAGCAGGAGGAGCTGCGCAGCGAGTTTTATAAAATCGTGGCCGGCTCGGTGGAAGATTCCGGCGCAGCCGTGGAGGAGTTGCCGGTTGAGCAAGCGAAAGAAATACCGCCGGGCGGCTCGGTGCTCGATCTTTACACCAACAATCTCACGGCGCAAGCCAAAGCCGGCAAGATTGATCCGATCCTCGGCCGTGATGATGAAATTATTCAAATGATCGAAATTCTCTGCCGCCGTAAGAAATCGAATCCGATTTTGCTCGGCGAGCCGGGCGTCGGCAAAACCGCGCTGGTCGAGGGCCTGGCCTTGAAAATCGCGGCGAATGAAGTGCCTGAGGTGTTGAAGGATGTGCAGGTTCATGCTCTCGATCTCGGCGCGCTGCAAGCGGGCACCTCGATGCGCGGCGAATTCGAGAAGCGCATGAAAGCCGTGATCACCGCGGTCACGCAATCCGCCCAGCCGATTATTTTGTTCATCGACGAAGCGCACACGCTGATCGGCGCGGGCGCGGCGGCCGGCGGCGGCGATGCCGCCAATCTCTTGAAACCGGCGCTGGCGCGCGGCGAGTTTCGCGCGATTGCGGCCACGACGTATTTGGAATACAACAAATACTTCGCCAAAGACGCGGCGCTCGAACGCCGCTTTCAGCCGATTCACGTCGCTGAGCCGGAAGACGACAAAGCCATGCTCATGTTGCGCGGCATCAAAACGAAATACGAAGCCTATCACGGCATTCACATCACCGACGAGGCAGTTGCCGCGGCCGTCAAGCTTTCTCGCCGCTTCATTGCGGGCCGCCAATTGCCGGACAAGGCGGTGGATTTGCTCGATACCTCCGCGACGCGCGTGAAAATGTCGCTCACCAGCAAGCCGCCGAGCCTCGAGCTGGAAATCAGCAGGCTAAAATCGATCAACCTGGAAATGGCGACTTTGCAGAAAGACAGTGATTTGAGCATCGGAGATCACACGGCGCGCCTGCAAGAATTGCAAGCGAGCAAAGCCAGGCTCGAAGCGGAAATCAAGGCAAAAGAAGAACGCTGGAACAAGGAATGCGAGCTGACGAAGCATTTGATGGAATTGCGCCAGCAGAAATTTGCGCCTGACGCTCAAAAAAACGGCAAGCTCGATGAGGAGCTGGCCAGGGCAAAAGCCAAACTTGACGAGTTGCAAGGCGAAAACCCGCAAGTCTTTGCCGATGTCACCGGGCAAACCGTTGCGGAAGTGATCGAAGCATGGACCGGCATTCCCGCCGGCAGCATGAATCGCGATGAGATGACGACGCTGCTCAATCTCGAAAACGAATTGCGCAAGCGCGTCGTCGGGCAGGATCACGCCATCAAGCAAATCGCCGATGTGATTCGCGGCGCCAAAGTCGGATTGAAAAAAGAAGAAGGCCCGATTGGCGTGTTTCTGCTGGTTGGCCCCAGCGGCGTGGGCAAAACCGAGCTGTCGCGCGCCGTGGCCGAAGCGCTGTTCGGCGAAGAGCGCTTCATGGTCACGCTCAACATGACGGAATATCAAAACGAGTATAACACCTCGCGCTTGATCGGCGCGGATCCCGGCCTGGTCGGCTACGGCGAAGGCGGTGCGCTCAGCGAACCCGTGCGGCGCCGGCCTTATTGCGTCGTCTTGCTGGATGAAGTCGAGAAGGCGAATCCTTCCGTGAAAGATTTATTCATGCAGGTTTTCGATCGCGGCATGCTGCAAGACGCCGATCGCCGCAACATCAACTTTTCGAATACCATTATTTTCATGACGTCAAATCTCGCTTCCGAGGTGTTGTTTGAAAAATACAATGAAGGGATGACGGACCCCGAGGCGCTGCTGGAAGAGCTGCGGCCATATTTGAATCGCTATTTTCGTCCGGAATTTCTGGGCCGTGTCAAGCCGATCGTGTTTTTGCCGTTGAGCGCGGAGGTGATGAAACAGATCGTGCAGATGAAGCTGGGCCGCGTCGCCAAGCGCTTGAAAGAGAATCAAAAACTCGACGTGGAATTTGACGGCAAAGTGATCGACGAGATCGTGGCGCTCTGCACCCGCGCGGAAACCGGCGCGCGCAACGTCGATGCCATCGTCGACCGCACGCTCGCGCCCGACATCTCCTCGCGCCTGCTCGGCTTCATGGCCGAGGGCAAGGCGCCCGGCAAATTGAACGTGAAGATTGATGAGGAGCGGGAGCTGCAGTATGAGTTTGAATAAGGGATTGCGGAAAAAGCTTTTTGGACGCAGATATCTCAGATTTACGCAGATAATAACGCTTTATCTGCGAGAATCTGCGCCATCAGCGCACAAAAAAATTTTCTGAAAGAGAATCTATGAATACCGAATACAAATATGTCGACATCACCGAATTGATCATCAAAGCTTTTTACACGGTTTATAATACTTTGGGCTACGGATTCTTAGAAAGAGTGTATCGTAAGGCCATGATTATTGAGCTAGCAAAGCTCGGGCTGGAAGCAATCGAGGAGGCCGCCATCCAGGTTTATTATGATGGTCAGGTTGTCGGCAATTTTTCTGCGGATTTATTGGTTGCCCAAAAAGTTTTCGTTGAGACCAAATCAAAGCGGACTCTCCTGGAAGAGCACGAGGCGCAATTACTGCATTACCTTAAATCCACGATTTATGAAGTCGGGTTGCTGCTCAATTTTGGGCCTGAGCCACAGATAAAAAGAAAGGCTTTTGACAATTCCCGCAAAGGCTCGTTATCATGGTTAAAACAAACGGCATGAAATGCAACCTTCAAAATTTTAATCTGCGTGAATCCGAGCAACCTGCGTCCCAAGATCTTTTTGCGTTGTAACTCAACAACCATGTAATAACTTTTACACCAATGTGATCTCAATCTATGGTCCAATACCTCTCCAACCAGCCCTTCTACAAGCTCCATTTCAGCGAGCTGGAAGAAGACGCCGTGAAAGTGCTCTCGTTCGAAGGCGAGGAAAACATATCACGCCTGTTCGAATATCGCTTCGATCTGCTCTCCGAAGAGGCGGAGCTGGACGCCGCCAACATTCTCAACAAAAAAGCGACCTTCACTCTTACGCGCGGGGACGAAGAGCCGATCACGATTCACGGCATCATCTCGCATTTCGAGCAGCGCGGCCGCACGCCGGACTACGTTTCTTATCACGCCGTGCTGGTGCCCAAAATGTGGCGGCTCACGCTGACCTATCAAAGCGAAATCTATCAGCAGATGAATATCGAAAAGTTGATCAAAAAGGTGTTGGAAACCTCCGGCTTTTCCGGACAGGATTTCGAGATCAATTTGACAAATTCCTATCCGGAACTTGAATATGTTGTGCAATACCGTGAAACCGATTTCCAGTTTCTCAACCGCCGTTTGGAACATTTTGGAATCTATTACTACTTCGATCACCGCAATGACAACGACGTAATCGTGTTTACGGACGCGAATGCGAATCTCCCCAAAATTTCCTTGGATGAGGACTTGCGCTATAGCGCCGATAAGGATCAACTTGATGAGCACGAAACCGTAAGCGAGCTGACTTGCCAGCAGCGCGTGGTCACGGGGCTGGTGAAACTGAAAGACTACAACTATCTCTACCCCGAAAAACAATTGGCAGCCGAGAGCCAGATCGACTCGGATTCGCCCGGCATGTATTATGAGTTCGGTGATCACTTTGAAGACGACGGGCAAGCGGTGTTCCTGGCGAAAGTTCGCAATCAAGAGATTTTGGCGGCCAAGAAAATTTTCAAGGGCAAAAGCGACTGCCGATTATTTCAAGCGGGATTCAAATTCAAGCTGGGAAAGCATTATCGCGAAGAGTGGAACAACGAATACATCTTGACGAGAGTCGTCTCCCGCGGCACGCAGCGCGGCTTGTTCAGCATCTTGACGCGGGCTGGCAAGATCGAGCCGACGTACCAAAATTATTTCGAAGCGATTCCGAGTGATATCGCTTATCGTCCGCCGCGGCGCACGCCGATTCCGCGCATTCCCGGCATTATGAGTGCAAGGATTGAATCTGCTGCGGGCGACGAGTATGCTTACATCGACGACCACGGCCGCTACCGCGCCAAAATGCTGTTCGATGTTACGGACCGGCCCAATGGCGAGGCCACCCTGCCGATTCGCCAGGTGCAAGCCTATTCGGGCTCGGGCTATGGCATGCACTTTCCGAATCACGCAGACACGGAGATGGTTTGGGCCTGCGTCGATGGCGACGTCGATCGCCCGGTGGGCTTGGGCACGGTGCCGAATCCCTCGAATTCATCCCCTTCCACCGGCGGCAACAAAGCGCAAAGCGTGATCCGCACTGCCGGCATGAATGAGTTGACATTCGATGACACCACCGGCAGTGAGAATATTTATCTGCACGGCACCAAGGATTGGACGATCGATATCGTCAATGACAAGAATCAAACCATCGGGCACGATGAATCGGCTTCTGTGGGCAACAATCGCACACGTAACGTCGGCAATGATGAAACGATCTCCATCGCAAAGAATCGCAGCAAAACCGTGGGATTGGATCAATCGGAAACGATTGGCAGCAACAAGACGATTCAAGTGGGCGCCAATCATACCGAAACCATCGGCGGCAGCATGTCGCAAACGGTTGCGTCGGCGAAAAGTGAAACTGTCGGCGCGGCCAAAGCTGAAACCATTGCGCTTGCCAAAGCGCTCACGATTGGTGCTGCATATCAAGTGAGTGTGGGGGCTGCGATGAATGAAACCATTGGCGGAGCGAAGGCTGAGGAAATCGGCGGTGCGAAAATGGTAAATGTCGGCGCCGTGAGCATGGAAAATGTCGGATTGAATAAATCCGTGAACGCCGGCGGAAATATCTCCGAAAGCGCGGGGAAAAGGATGACGTTGACTGCTAAAGATGAAATCACCATCAAGTGCGGCAGCGCGTCGATCACACTGAAAAACAACGGCGATATTTTGATCAACGGCAGCAAGATCAATATCAAAGGCTCCGGCGATGTGATCATCAAAGGCGCAAAGATTGCGGAAAACTGAAAGATAAAGGTAAAATGTAAGGAGCGCATGGCATGGAAACCTATGCATTGGCAGAAACGATTTTGTCAAGCCTGCAAATTAGACGCGGCCGAATTGTCATAATCAATGACGATGGCGAAATCATGGTGGAATGCGACACAGAGGAATTGCCGTTACCCTGTGATTTTTTGCAAACCAGCGCCGGTCCACTGCCGGAGTTGCGTCCTGGTGATGCCGTTTTGTATGCGATGGATGAAATCACCTTGCGCGGCTATGTGATCGGGGTGATACAAAAATACCGAGCAACTGAGCAAGGGGCAAATGGCAAAGTGGCGCATCTTAATCCGGGACAGGATTTTCGGGAAATTAAGTTAAATGCCACCGAAAAAATTGAATTGCGCTGCGGCCAGAGCGTTTTGCTGATGAACAAGGACGGCAAGATCGTGGTGAAGGGGGTGAGCATTACCAGCCGGGCGAGCGGGCCGCAGAAAATTAAAGGCGCCACTGTGCACATTAATTGATCGCATCATGTGGCAACTGATCAACAACACTCCGTTTGCGGCGGAACGCGCGTTCGTGCGAGACCAAAATGGCGCCGAAGTTTGGCTGGTGGCCGTCAAGGGAACTTATGAAATCAAACCCGATGGCACGACGGCGCTGGCGGAAAAGCAAGTCGAAATTTGTATGGCACCGGAATATCTTGGCGAGCCGGGCAAGTCGAGTCTGAAATACGAATCGGATTTGGTGCACACCAAGCTGCATACCGACGTTATTTTGCACGGGCACGCGCATACTCCAAATAGCAGGCCGGCAACGAGTGTTGACGTTATGATGAAAGTTGGGAATCTGTCAAAAACGTTGCGGGTTTATGGCGATCGCTATTGGCAAAACGGACTCCTCGGCGTAAAGATGAGCGATCCCGAGTCGTTTGTGAAAATGCCTGTCGTCTATGAGCGCGCTTTCGGTGGTGTAGATCAGAAATCGGACGATCCCAAGAAGCACGGTTGGGAACGTCGCAACCCGCTTGGAACGGGATTCGCGGTTGCGTCGGAGCATTTGGTCGGGCAAAAGCTGCCAAATGTGGAAGATCCGAAGGAACTCATTTCTTCTTGGAAGCAACGCCCGCGTCCAGCCGGTTTTGGGCCGGTTGCCCGCGACTGGTCGCCGCGCGTGGAGTTGGCCGGGACGTTTGACGAAAAGTGGGAGAAAGAGCGACTGCCACTTTTGCCGGTTGATTTTGATGAGCGCTATTATCAATGCGCGCCGGAAGATCAGCAAACTCCTGAGTATTTGAAAGGCGGAGAACCGGTGGAGCTATACAACTTGACGGCCTCCGGCAAGTTGCGTTTCAAGCTGCCGCGTATTTGGCTCATGTTTCAAACCTCGTTCGGGAGAGAAAGCTTGTCGCACCACGCGAAGTTGCACACGGTCATCTTCGAGCCAGATTTCCCGCGCGTGATTATGGTGTGGCACACGAGCTTGCCGTGTCACAATAAAGAACACAAGCTGGAGCAAACGGTGATCATGCAAAAGGAATTCATTGATGCCGTCAATGCCAATCAAAGATGAAACGATTCATATCGTTGGCCTCGGCGCGCGCACGGCTGTGGGCCTTTCCGCGCCCATGTCCGCGGCCTCGGTACGCGCGGGCCTCAGTCGCATTGGCGAGCATCCTTATATGATCGATCGCGCTGGCGAAGCCATGGTGGTTGCCCGAGCTACCTATTTATCCGCCGAAGTGGGCGGGGTTGAGCGTTTTGTAGCATTGGCTGAGCCCGCCGTGCAGGAAGCTTTGGCTCCGCTGCAAAACGTGAATACGCGAGTGGAGCCCATGCCTTTCATCGTTGGCTTGCCGGCGCAACGCCCGGGATTACCAACCAATCTTGCAGAACGCGTGACGAATCATTTGAAGAATACAGCGCACGGCACTCTACGCTTTTCGGAGGCCCAGACTTTTTTGTGCGGACATTCAGCCGGCTTGATGGCCATTCAAGAAGGCGCACAAAGAATAGGTGAAGGCCGCGCGGAGTTTTGCCTTGTTGGCGGCATCGAATCTTATTTGGAGTCTGAAACTTTAGAATGGCTGGATGAGCATGAGCAATTGCATTCTGAAAAAAACAAGTGGGGCTTCATTCCCGGCGAAGCGGCCGGGTTTTGTCTTCTGGCTTCGGCTCGTGCGTTGGAAAAATATCGGCTCCGCACTCTCGGTAGAATTTTAGCTGCAGCTACTGCGCGAGAGACCAACTTGATCAAAACCGATTCGGTTTGCACCGGCGAAGGCTTGACCAAAGCCTTTCGCGACGCTTTGCGCAGCTTGCCCTCGCAACAAAGGGTCGATCATGTGATTTGCGATATGAACGGGGAACGCTATCGTGCGGATGAGTATGGCTTCACAGTGGCGCGAACCTCGGAGCACTTTGTTGATGCCACGGACTTTCTTGCACCGGCAGATTGTTGGGGTGATGTGGGAGCGGCCTCGGGTCCATTGTTTATCAACCTTGCGATTGCCGCGAGTTTGAGAGGATATGCCAAAGGCCCGTTCTTTTTAACATGGACAAGTTCGGAAAGCGGAGAACGCAGCGCGACGCTCCTTCACATGTTTCGCCAGGACAGGAATTGACGGCTATGGGTGTGACGATCAACGTAAACGGCCTCTCACTTGTTCACGAAAAAAGCAACGGGATTTCTATTGCCACAATTCCGGATGTGTGCAAAACGCCCAGCCCGGGCGGGCCGGTGCCGATTCCATATCCGAATATCGCTAGGTCCAGCGATCTCGCCAATGGCACGAAGAAAGTGAAGGCAGATCGCGGTAGCATGTGCGCCAATTATGGCTCGCAATTTAGCCGCAGTATCGGCGACCAACCCGGCACAGTGGGCGGCGTCAAGTCCGGTGTGTTCATGAAGGAGGCAACGTGGATCACTTACTCCTTCACGGTCAAGTTGGAAAAAAAGGGCGCGTGCCGGCTCACGGATAAGATGTTCCACAATCACCAGAACACGGTGAACATGAGCGGCTTGTTGCAGCAGTCACTCGTGGAGTTTATGAAGATTGTTTGCCCGATCGTCTGCGATGTCATCAAACGCATCAAGGCTGGAGAGAAACTTCCTAAAGGTAAAGCCACATGGACGCAAGTCATCAACGACGAGCTTAAAAAGCATGTAGATGATCTCGCTAAACTCGGTGCTAGAATGGAGCGCACGGCCATTGTCGCGGCAACAAAAGGAATGGCCAAGACATGGGGGCGTAAAGCGATCACCAAGTTCGGAAGAGGGCTTGCCGGGAAACTCGCTGTAGGCTGGATACCCGTTGCCGGACAAGTGGCTGTCGGCATTTGGACCGCGTATGATGCCGTGACGACTGCAGTGGATCTGGCGAAATTAGCAAGTGAAGCTTATGATTTCCTGCGCGTGCGCCCGGACTTCACTCTTGAAGCTGGAGGCGAACGCTTGGTCGGAGATATCAAGCTGCCCGGCGACGAATTTTCTCCAGGCCAAAGGGAAAGTTTTGATGCTTTGAATAAAGGTAAAAAAACACCGGTATTAAATGAACACACCTGCGGATGCAACAAAGGAGTCAAATAAGATGAACGCTACGGACTTCAATAAGCAGCATAAATTCGAGCACGAAGGCATCGCATACCTAAAACTATGCTACAGCATCGTGCTCTATTGGATCGGAGAGCTTGAGCGGCAGAGCACTGGCCTCAAGCGTTTTTTCGAAATCTTCGTGCCGAAAATCGCTGACGAAGCAAGGATGTATCAAACCACGAATATGAAACGACCCAAAAAGCTGACGGTGATGCCACACCAGCTTGTAGATGCTTTCCTCCTGCGCTCGGAGCCGGCGGATGCTCGGCATTTACGCATTGACAACCGCCTTCATAAAGATGAAGCGCCTGACACAGGAATCGAGCTTGTTCACGTGGATTACCGCAACGTCGGCTATGCCATTGCGCGCATGAACCCCGAAAAGGTTACCTCGGATGAGTTGCTTCAAATGGCGCGAAGCGGGGTCGAGCAGATTGCTTTCGCGCACGGGTTTTGCGGTTTTGCGCTTTGCTATAATGATTTGGGGGAATTGGCAAGTTTAGCCGAGCCTGAGTTCTATGCTTTGGCGAGGAGGTATTGCGGTTTGGATTTGCCCTGCGCGAATAACACCTCATTCGTTGTCGACGACGGCCTCAAATGCGTCAATTGGCTCACCTTCGTCGGAAATGATTTGATGCAACAGCGCGGCTTTGTTGTTCCGAAATCTACGCCACCAGATATTGTGGTGCATCACCTGCAGCACGGACTCATGTTGCAAGCCGGCGCTTCGCCGTGTATTGGAGATGTCAATCGCAAAGAAACCTGCAAAGCCTATCATGTCGCTGGCCGTCTCTTGTCAAATTTGCGCACCCGCAAGCACCCAGCTTTCATTCTGGGGGCAGACGGAGTTTTGGCATCTGATGAACGAACGGAAGAGTGGCTCTCCAGGTTTGACGAATAGGAAATGGAACACTTCAATGAAAGAACCTCAAAAGCCTTTTCCCTTTGCTGTTTCGCTGGAACTGCATCCGCCTCTTCACCATAAAACTGCCGCAGTGGAATTGACACTCGCTCAAGGCGAATCGTTGGAAGAATATGCCGATATGGTCGAGTGTCTCTGCGACTTATCAAACCTTGGAGCATTTGCTGAAACCGGGCCTTTGCTAAAAGACTCGCGTGCTCTTTTAAGCAAGAAGGCAAGCTCAGGCGCTCGAACTTGGGCAGGAACCATAAAGTTTGCTCACGTGCATGCCAGTTTTTATCGAGTGCTTTTGCAATTGGTAACGCAGTGTCATCACTTCATTGAAGCTGTTGCTGGTTTGAAGGTGACAGAGCTTGGCCACGAATTTGAGCGCCGCACCAGCCTTGCTGTTGAGAATGTCGCGAGCATACCCTATAGCAAAAGATTCGGAGGATTGCCATTTACTCTTATTGCGTCTGAAAGCTTGGCCACGGAAATGAATGCAGTGCGCTTAAAATTCCCTCGGTCAATCGCAGAGAAAGAGTATGAAGCGATTCGCAAGGCGCTCGAAGATTGGGCCAGTCTGGTTTATACCGGAGGGTTCGCCTCCCCATTCCACAGTCTCGATACCTATCAGCTCCAGCATGTCGAGGTTGCAAAAATTCATAATAGCCTCGTTGAATGCGCCGTCTCGGGTTGGAATGCAGATGCCGCGGCAATTGATTTTCTCATCAACCTTTGTTGCGGACTGCATGCAAACATTCTTTCAATCGAAGAGTTGGAAATCGAATGATGAATGATTTTGTGGTGACCCTCTGCCTCGACCACCTCGCCGAAGCCTCCTTCCTCTACGAGCAGTGCCTCGGCCTCTTCGACGATACCGAGTTGACTTGGAAGGACATTGAGGATTTCGAGCAGCGTTTCGAGCCTCACATTGACGGCTTGGTGGTCGGCGAAGACTTGGCGCTTGAGGTTTGCAAACAACAAGCCAGTGAAGGCGACTTCGGCGAATTGCATGCGGCTATGCGTGTGTTTTGCCGGCAAAATCGTCTCGACTTGACGCTCGAAACTTTGGAGCAGCTTGCTCCAGAGGACAAAGAAAAGCTGCGAGCAGCCGTCGATGCGATCAAGCACGAAATGCCGGAAGCTTGGCAAAGCAATTTCATCTGGCTGTTGCGCGACGGCCATTCCAAGATCGCTCCGATTCTCGCGGAAGTCATCGGCTATCGGCGCATTCCCGCCGGGCAGGAGCTTCTTCAAACTCTACAGCAAAATAACAGTGAAACGATTGCAACTGTAGTCTGGGCGTTGGGCCGTTTGCGCGAACCGAATGCGCGCGCGTTGCTGTTCGAACGCCTTCAGCAAGGTGATGAAGCTATTCGTTCTGCCGCCGTGCTGGCGCTGTTGCGGCTTGGCGAGGCGCAGGCAACCCATTATTGCTTGCAATTTGCGCGCACACAGAATTGGCCATTGCTGCCGCTGGGATTGAGCGGCGACCGTTCCGTTGTGCCATACTTGCTTGACATTGCCGGTACCGATCAACCCGCAACAGATTGCTTGATCGCGCTGGGTTTGCTCGGGCACGCCTCGGCAATCGACATACTTCTCACACATCTTAACGACACAGAACTGGCAGAAACCGCGGCACGCGCGCTCAACCTCATCACCGGCGCGGAGCTTTATGAAGAGGTTTTCATTCCTGAAGAAA
Organism: uncultured Cytophagia bacterium; assembly: GCA_964457925.1. GTDB lineage: Bacteria > Zhuqueibacterota > Zhuqueibacteria > Zhuqueibacterales > Zhuqueibacteraceae > Coneutiohabitans. The sequence continues at coordinate 13,710 of CAYWGH010000024.1, read as the reverse complement.
TTGACGAAGATGAACTTTTTGATGAAGAGCTGGAAAAACTCAAACGTGGCGAGCCATTATATCCTCCCGGCCAAGAACCCGGCACCACCATTACTCGCCTCTCAGAAAAACCCGACGACTGGCATGAATGGTGGGCTGTAAACAAATCGCGCTTCGATCCGAAACTCCGTTACCGCAACGGCAAGCCATATTCGCCTGCTTGCTTGTTAGAAAATCTCGAATCCGAAAAAAGCCCGGCCCAGGTGCGGCAGTTGGCTTACGAAGAGTTGGTGATCCGCTACGGCATCGATTTTCCTTTTGAAACCGATATGTTTGTCGCGCAGCAAAAGCAGGCATTGGAAAAATACGCGGCGTGGATAAAAGTGAATGACAGTCAGTTTAAGCCGGGGAGGTGGTACTTTGCTGGGCAGTTGTTGACGGCATGAAACGATCATACTCCACTGGCCAACGTTTCAGGGAATTATCAAAAAAGCATCTTATCAGGAACTTATGAAATTCTCTACTAACACAAAAACAGCAGCCCGTTTGCGCCAAAAAGGCCGCTGCGGTATTTGCGGTGAAAAATTGGACGATCTGTGGGAAGAAGCGCATCATCTGCGTCCTCATTCGATGGGCGGACGTGATCATGTTGATAATTGTGTCATTTTGTGTGATCAATGCCATCATCGTGCTCATTATGACGGTCGCTACCGCAATGGCTTCGTTGCGCCCAGAAGCTATTTTCGCTATTTCAATGGCTGAACGGTTGGAGTTTTGCTTATGGACTTCCCCATGATCGGCAAAGTCATCGACAATTACCGCCTCCTGGAAGTGTTGGGACGGGGTGGGATGGGCATCGTTTACAAAGCCATCGATATCAATATGGAAAAAATCGTGGCTTTGAAGATGATGAATCCCATGCTGGCGCATGATGAGGTATTCCTTAAGCGGTTTCGGGAGGAAGCTCGGGCGCTGGCCAAATCCGAAAACCGGCACATTGTCAATGTCTTTGCCCTGCGCGAGACCGAGCATGGTTTGGTGTTGGTGATGGAATTTGTTAACGGTGTGAATTTGGAGCAAAAGCTTGCGCAAAGCGGCGCGCTACCTTACCAGGTAGCTTTGCCTTTGTTCAAGCAGCTTCTCGCCGCTATTGCGCATGCACACCGCGTGGGCGTTATTCATCGCGATCTCAAACCCAGCAATGTGATGATTACGCCAGAGCAAGAGGTTAAAGTTACAGACTTCGGCTTGGCTAGGATCCAGCGGCCGGGCTCAACCACGCGCACGATGTCCACCGGCGGCACGCTGTTTTACATGTCTCCCGAGCAGGTGCAGGAATTGCCGGACGTCGATCATCGCACCGACATTTATTCGCTGGGCATGACCTTTTATGAAGTGCTGGCGGGCAGAACGCCGTTTCAGAAAGGTCAATCGGATCTTGTTACGGCCAACGCCATCGTGAGTGACAAATTTCCTCCGCCGAATCAATTCAACGCCAAAGTGCCCGCTGAGCTGGCTCGCATTGCGATGAAGGCCATCGAGAAGGAGCGCACTAGGCGCTTCCAAAGCGTGGAAACGATGTTGGCCGCCGTAACCGCTTTTGAGAACAGGCTTGCATCAGATGAAACACAACTGCTGATAAAGCCGATTCCTGCTAGGACGAAAAAAAAGATCGGCCTAATTGCGGCTGCAGTGTCGGTGTTTCTGCTAGCGGCCATGTATTGGATTTTCAGCGCACTGCAATCATCTTCTCCCGTGCAGGCGAAGTTGTTCATTTCTACGATACCGGAAGGCGCAACGGCGTTTCTGGACGGCGATTCCATCGGGATCACTCCGATTAACGATTTTTCGCTCTTATCCGGGACGCATACGCTGCGTTTTCAAAAGCGGGATTATCTGAGCCACGATACCATGGTCGTTATTGCAGAAAGCCGCCCGGTGCCGATTTTTGTTGCGCTGCGACAATCGTCACGGGTTTCAATTAAGGTGCTGCCGGTTGACGCTGTAGTCACGATCAATGGCCAGGTTGTAAGCCCACTGCAGCTGCGCAATTTGGAATTGGGACCGGGGTGGCATGATTTACAAGCGTCACGCGACGGCTATGAAACAGCGAAAAGGCGGTTGCAATTCAAACCAGGTTTGAATTCGCCGTACACGGTTACGCTAAGAAAATTGTCAGCAACCGAATCCATTCCGCCGGCACCATCGGATATTCTGCCGATTAATCCGTCGCCCCCGAGGCAACCAGCGCGGGCGCCCGTGTTGCAACTGCGAGCCAAAGCCACCATTTTGACGGAAGCGCAGACGCGAGAGATGTTGAAACGGCGAAATTTTTTTGACGCGAATTTCTATCGCAGTGGCGGCGGTGTTACTCATGATTATGAATCTGCACGCGTCGGGGGTAATGATGTGGTTATCGATCATGCCACCGGATTGGTGTGGCAAAGTGGAGGGTCGATGGAAAAAATGACTTTGACGGAAGCCGTAAAGTACGTCCAAAATTTGAACCTCCAGCGCTTCGCAGGCTTTGCCGATTGGCGCTTGCCGACACTGGAAGAAGGCATGTCTTTGATGGAGCCAAAAGCAGCCTACAAAGAACTGCACATTTCCTCACGGTTCGATGCCAAGCAATCTTGGTTATGGACCACCGACGCTGAAAGTAACGAGATGGTGTGGGGTGTGGATTTCAGTCTGGGCTATTGCGGGCTAGTCAAAAGCGAGCGCGCCGGCTATGTCAGAGCTGTCCGCACAAAAGATCGATCCGAGTAGGCGTTCACATTTCACAAGAATGAACAAGAAAATAAAACGCAAAGCTGCACCCCCATTAAACACGCCGGCCATCACCGTCAAAATCGAGCGAGGCGAGGCCAATGCAAAGGAATTTACTTTCAGGCAAACATTTCGTATTGGCCGCGATGAGAGTTGCCAGATAAATTTTAAGGACTATATTGTAAGTCGGGAACATGTGGAAGTGTTTTTCGAGCAAGGCCAATGGTGGGTGCATGATCTGCAGAGCAGTAACGGGGTTTATCGCGATGATGGTGAGAGGGTGGAGCGCGCGCCGTTATTGGCTGAGACCAGGCTGATGCTCGGTCAGGAAGGCCCGGCGCTTGTTTTTATGCCTGAGCGGAAACATGCAGGCGCGGTAACTCGTGTGGGTGTACCTTCCATGACGCGTTACATTCAGCGCTATTTCGACGACAAGATCACGGAAGGCTTGAGCGAGCACACGATGATGTTGAGGCAGGCCTTCCAACAAGTGAAGAAACGTCAAGCGCGTGTGTATGGTATTGCCCTCGGCTTGATCAGCATTCTTTTGGTAAGCGTCGGCGCCTATGCCATCTATCAACAGCAGCAGATGCGTAAACAACTGGCGCTGGCACGGGATATATTTTATGAAATGAAATCGCTCGAACTGCTGTTGGCAAAACTTGAAAAAGCCGTAGTGCAGTCCGGCAATGCGCAAACGGTGACCGAAGTCTCAAAATACCGCGCCAAACGTGAGGAGCTTGAAAAAAGCTATGAGCGCTTCGTTGACGAGTTGGGGATTTACAATGAAAAAATGCAGGAAGACGAGCGGCTGATTTTACGAATGGCGCGCTTATGGGGCGAATGTGAGGTGGATTTGCCAAAAGATTTTGTCGCCGAGGTGCGCCGATTCATTAGCATGTGGAAATCCACTGGACGACTGGAAAATGCCATAAGACGGGCGCATGAACATGGCTACGTTCCCAAGATTGCCGAGGCCATGCTCGCACACCATATGCCGCCGCGATTTCTTTATCTTGCATTGCAAGAAAGTAATTTCGATGCCACAAAATGTGGCCCACTGACGAAACACGGTTATGCCAAAGGCATGTGGCAATTTATTCCGGAAACAGCAAAGAAGTATGGCTTGCGAACGGGCCCGTTGGTCGAATTGCAGCGCTACGATCCTCGCGATGAACGTCATGACTTCATAAAATCCACTGAGGCGGCTGCGCGCTACCTGCGGGACATTTATGATACCGATGCACAAGCTTCGGGCCTCTTGGTTATCGCATCATACAACTGGGGAGAGAACAAAGTCATCGATTTGATTCGGAAGATGCCGGAGAACCCGCGCGAGCGCAATTTTTGGCGCCTGTTGACAAACTACCGTCAACGCCTGCCTGACGAAACCTACAACTATGTATTTTATATTTTCTCAGCAGCCGTGATCGGCGAAAACCCGCGTATTTTTGGATTTAAGTTTGACAATCCTTTGACGCCGGTTCTGTAAGAAGATGAACGATAAGGCTGAGAATAGCTCGAAGAGATGGGACTATGGTGTAGCCGGCAAGTCTGTTTTCGCTCAAAACGCCCAATCGAAAGCAAACGGTTAGCTTCAGAAAATTTTCGCCCAATGGGGTTTTTCAGCGCCCTCGGTTCTGGACGTTGACAAGAATGCAAAACATTTTAAAACAACCGGCGCAACATCCATCACTCTTTTATCTTTATGACCACAAACGTGGTATCATCATTCTGTGGACTGCCGCTGCCCCAGGCTTCGCCGGTTTGCACGAAGCGCTGAATGATGTCTTGCGCCGATTGTTGCGCAACGTCCAGCAGCACGGTCTTTGCCAAATCATAGCCCAATGTCTCCCGCCTCGGGTTGAAGCGTTCGGTAAAACCATCACTCATCAGCAGGATTACATCTCCCGGCGCAAGCTGTAAACGGCGTTGTTCATAGGTAAAGTCCGGCACACTTCCCAACGGCATACCTTTGAGATCAATTTCTTCCACTTGCCGCGTTGCGGCGCGATGAATCAAGACCGGCGGCATCCCGGCGCCACAAATGGCAAGACGCGCATCGCTTATTCTCACGAGCAACAACGTCATGTAAATCTGCCGCAGATTAATGCGGCGAAGCGCGTGATTCGCTTGTTTGAAGAATTGCGCGAGATCCGACTCTTGCGCCAGCGCAATGAACAGGCTTTTCATGGCCGTGACCATGGTTCCAGCCTTGAGGCCGTGGCCAGTGGCATCGCCAAGCGCCACGGTCAAAGAGCCGTCCTCTCCCGCGTGAAAATCATAATAATCTCCGCCGACTTCCGTTGCCGGTCTCATGTAAGCGGCAAGCTCAAGATGAGGCAATTGTGGTATTTGCTGCGGTAACAAGGAAAGCTGCAATTGGTGCGCTTCTTCAAGCTCTTTGGCGCGGCGTTGATGCTCGGCCTTCTTTTTCTGGCGTCGCAAATCGTAGCGTCGCCAAGCCAGCAAGCTCGCGCCTGCGACGATGGCATAACACAGATAGGCCGGCGCTGTACGGTACCAAGGCGGCAAGATTTGTAGGGCATAAACGGCTTCTGCGCTCTCGCGTTGATAAATATCTCTCGCCCGTACACGAAAACGATAATCACCCTCTGAAAGATTGGTGTAGCTTTTTTCGCTAGTTTTGCTCCACGCCGACCATTCTTGATCAAAACCCTCTAAATAGAATTGGAATTGGTTGCCGGATTCATCACCAAAGCTTGGCAGCGCGAATTCAAAGCGCACCGCATTGTGAGCATAAGCCAAAATGGCGAGGCTGGGCGCGGGATTTTCGTGCATAGCGCCATTGAAAACAGTGGAATCCTCCGCGCCTTCCTGCACAATCGTTACTCGCCGGATGAGGGCAGGATAAACTCGCGCATCATGCCTGGGAATATTGACGTCGTAGCGCAACAAACCCTCCGGGCCTCCAAACCAAACCGCAGACGTTATGCGAGGAGGAGCAAAATCAAGTTCGGGATAGATGGACCAGATGGCGGTCTTAACAAGCCGGAGAGCCGATCCGTTTTCAGGCAGATATGTTCCGTCCGGTTGACGAAGGGCGCGGTTGATCTCGGCAGCCTCTTCCGACCCCAGCCAAATGTTGCCTTGTTGATCCTCATTTACCACTTCGACATCGCGTGAGCCATCTGCGAAGATTCTGCCAAAAGTCGAATCCGGAAAAAACGTGTTGGTTTCGCGATCAAAACGAAAAAGGCCCTTGTCGCTTGTAAAAACGATGCGCGCCGCCGCGGAATAAACGCCCACCCAGCCTTTGGGCAAGCCATGCCGCGAATCAAAGCGTTCGATTTTTTGAATTTTATTTTGCAGCGTTGCGTTATGATTGCCGGACAAAAAACTTAAGCGCAAAACGCCCTGCGCTTCTGTGCCAAGCCAAAGCTCGCCCTCACGATTTTCAACGATGCTCCAAATCGGTTCATGAATTCCGGAGACGCGGCCCTCGTCAATCCATTTTGATACAGCAACATCATAGCGCAAAGACGCCAAACCATCTCTGAGTCCAACCCAAACGCGTTGGGGATTCTCTTTCGAGCGATGAAGCGACATGGAAAAAAACGAATCCGCGACGGACTTTTTGAGGAAGGTCGCATGCGCGCCTTTGATTTGATAGACGCCATCATTTGTGGCCGCGAGCAAACTCGCGCCGGCGGCGAGCAAATACCAGCACTGTGCCGTAATTCCTGCGACCGGCCGGAATTCCGGCGCATGTTTTGACGGCAGGGATGAAAGTGGATTCGTTGGAGTTGATTTTGAGGTCAAATAAAAAACCCCCAATCCTGTAGCGACATACAACACGCCCTCATGTCTAAGGATAGATGAGACAAAATCTTTGATGCCTGCCGCTTCGCCATAAAACGCCAGCGGCGAATCCGTCTCAACGCGTGCGATACCGCGTCCCTGCGCCAGCCAGATGACACCGGGATCATTTGTAAAAATGAAATTGACGTCATGATCCAGCAGGCCTGCAGCCTGATCCAGGATTTGGACAAGTCGTCCCTTTGGGTCAATAATCGCGACGCCGCCCCGCAGTGTGGCCAACGCAAACGTGCCGTCTTGTAAAACTGCGCCATGAGAGAGAAGATTTTCCCGCAAAAAACTTGTCGCAGCGGGTTCAGTTTGTATAGCCTGAAAGGAAGCGCCATCATACAAAAGCAAACCTTGTTCGCGTGTACCCACCAGAATTTTTTCACCGGGGTAAGGGAGCATGGCATAAATACGCTCATGCGCGAATCGTTTGCCCTCACGCGTTACTCGCAGAGAGTCACGCACCAACTCGAGCAATCCAATCTCCCATTGCTGAATATAAACACGGTCGCGCACCACGAATAGCCCTGAAAAGGCCGTATGCGGCTTCCATGCTTGCATGCGATTGTTCGCCCAGCGCAACAGGATTTTATCAGTGCGAAAATAAACGCCCTGCGAGGTGGCATAGGAATACCACACTTCATTGAACTCGCGGTTCTCGGGCTGGACGTGGTCAAGCAAAGAAACGAAGCGCAATTCACCAACAGAATCGGGTGCAAGATAGCCGAGATCACCGACGGCGCCGACAAAAATGCGGCCATGGCCATCCACAGCCAGTGATCGCACTCCGGAGCGGTTGGGTGTGGAAACCAGCCGCCATGAAACACCATCATACTCGAGCACACCGTTCCAATTGCCAAAATACATGACCCCGCGATGATCCTGTGCAATAGCCCAGTAATTGAATGCGGCGCCAAATTCCTTGGGATTGTAGTTGCGGATGAATGGCTTGCCGGAGAGAGGGCGCACGCGTGCAAACACAGATGTTGGATGTGATAACGGGCGCAAGTCGTGCGCATGAGCGTGGATACAGAAGCAAAAAAGGAGGGCGAGGGAAAGGGCTTTTTTCATGAGTTATAAGAATTTTGAGAAGACAAATAGAGAACGATTTCGCTGAGTGTGCGGCTTCAACGATGCTGGTGGGGCAGGGCGAGAACGAAGAAACACGCACAGCAAGTGGTGTTCTTAAACAGGATAGTAAACAATCGTTTTTTGCAGACCTAAAATTCAAGGACACGGCATGCTTAGCTTGATAGCCATCGTTTGGGCAGTGATTTCAATTTGCGAACGAATCAAGATAAAAACTAACTTGTCTTATATCAACTGAATTTTGCTTTTCCAATTTGATCCGGCCCGCATTGAAACGCCGCAGGGTTTCATTCCAAAAAAAATGCCCGATCATTGTTGTGATCGAGCAGTCAAAAGTGTGCGGGTATCTTTTCAGAGTAGTGGCGTGGGTTACCTTACCATCAGCAGCTTTCTATTCTGTCGTCTGTTGCCGTTTTGCAACTGAATCAGATACACGCCGTTTGGAACGAGTTCACCGGCCTCGTTGCGGCCATCCCAAACTGTGGTGTGATCGCCCGCAGTCATTTGTCCGCTAGCCAAGGTGCGCACGATTTGGCCCGCCAAGTTAATAATTGTAAGCGTGATGCTGGCGGCTTGGTCAAGATGAAACGGAATCGTCGTCGAACTTCCTGTCAAAGAAAATTCCGCGCCGCGCCATAGCGGATTGGGATAATTCTGCCCAAGCCTGAAGGCATCAGGCAATATCCTAAAGCTCTCCTCGCCAACTGCGCTGGGAGTATCTCCGAGACAAATGTTCAAATAGGTTTGAGCAATATCTTCCCAGGCGTAGAGAACGAAGCGTCTGCTGGGAGCATCATGCTTCACCAAAAAACCGTTAGGGAAGTTGACTGAAGTCGGCATATTGGTGATGTCGAGACCATCCGTTTGCGCGGAGCCGTTCGTTACAATCGTCGTGAGCAGTTTATGTTTGTGAGGATCGCCGGGTTCGCCTTCCCGCCGGTAGATTTTTACCGTGCTGTTGCCTTGACTCGAGGCAACGAGATAACCGGCGCCGCCCGGACATTTATAAATTCCCAGCCCCTCAAGGTCACCGGAAATACCATCGTCGGTGCCGAAGGCGACAATTTGGCTGTTGTCACCGCGATCAGGATCAGCATAAAATTTGCGAATCGCATTCGGTTCATCGGAAGCGTAAATGTAGCCCAGCTCGTCGTCTGCGACAATGCCTTCAACGAAATCTGCGATTACTCCGTTACCGATGGCTCTGACATACGTTCCTTTCACCTTGCCGGCGCCATCGTCTTCTAAACGATACTGATGAAGGTTTTCAGTCGCACCGGATTGTGTGCTTTCGATAACAAACATAGCGCCGTCAGAAGGCCGTTTGTAAAGGCAAATTCCGTATGGATCAGCCAATTGCGGTGTGAGGATGCCGCCGGTGGTGGTAACATCCGTCAGTGTTCCGTCGGCCGGATGAACCTTAAAAATTTTAATTTGTTTCGGATTTGAGCGCAAATTCGTTGCCACGATGTCGATAAGCTGGCCGCCAACAAGGATGCCGTAACGTACGTCGACATTGTTCGGATTTCCCAAGGGCACAAATTGGATTTGCTTGCCGCTCATATCCCAAACATGCAAACCGCCGTTATCTTCCTTGTCGGTGCCGATGATGACGCTTTTACCCGGATCGGTGGGATGGATCCAAATCGCTGGGTCATCAGCGTCGCCGCTTACTGCGGAAGTGCTGGCTCTGGAATTGACGGTAATCGTTTGTGGTATGTCTTGTGCAAACGCCAGGTGTTGGCTCAACATTACACCAACGAACGCCGCTAGCAATAAGGCCAATCCGGTTGCCTGAGAAGATAGAGAAAATTTTTTTGAAATAGGATCGTTGAGCGCCATTTTTTTCCTTTCAATATTTACATCATTCGTCCTGTATGCAGAGCGCTGTTCTGCCTCCGAAGCCTTTAAACTGTAGAGTAAGAGTAACTTCAATCCTCTTGAATTGCGAACCCGTTCTTAAAAACACAAAAGAGTAAAAAAGAATTGTTCCATATTCAAATGATTGGCAAACTGAAGACAAACAGACCGGCGATGAAGACGAGTAAATGGCCGATTTACACGCGGTTGGTACTTTCGTGCTGATGAGCAGAGAAATGGTTCTTGCAGTAGGGCTTCACCGGCGAAAAACAAAAGGCCACTCCGTCGCCCACGGTAATGGCCCTCTCACTTGCATGGAATTAAGACTGGGAGGCACAGCTTAGGATTTACTCAAGCTGGCTTTGTAATCTTTGATGTTCGAAAACCCCGCTTTCCGCACTTTTTCCCATAACTTCTTCATGGCGGCAGCAGACTTGGCCTTTTGTCGGGCCGTCCGGTTTCGTGTGACAGACGCCTTGCGGGGTTTCGTTGCGCTTGCTTTATCCTTGCGCGCTGAAGACTTTGCTTTAAGTTGGAAACGGAGTTGAGCAATCTCGGCATCAAGGTGTTTTTTCTCTTCTTCAAGCTTGGCAAGCGCCAAGGTGACAATTCTCTTTTGATCAACAGACATGTTGGATTCCTTTGGGTTATTTCTGGTGTAGATCAAACACCGTGAGTATGTTAACTGTCTGATACCAGCACGGAAGCTGATGTCTCATCCTGCTAATGATAATATACTGCCAAACAGTTTCATTTACAATGCAAATTTATCGATTGAAACATCATGCTATTCCGCAGGATGAAACCCCGGATGCGAACCAGTTTGTCCAGTGGTGTGGGAGGCAAGAGAAGGGACGGCTCTGACCTGCTTGACGCAACAAATATATTGAAAAGTGCCTAATAAAATTTAACTCAAAATATTCGTTGAATGACACTTTATTATTTTTTCCTCTTGATCATTAATCAGCTGGCCAATGTTTTCTAAGGCCACATTATATAAAAAAAGCTGATCAATTCTTGCATATTCACCTTCTGTAGCTAGAAATATTGTTTTTTTAAATTCTCTATTAAAAATTTCTGTGTTTCTAACTATCATATGCCGGACATGACCTTTCACCATGAGGTAGGGGCGCGACTGCGGCGTTTTAGAGTTATCATCAATGTGAAGCCCATCTATCAGCAAAGAATCAACCTCAGCGGGCGTTGTGCCAATATCTTTTATATCTGACTCTCCTTCGACATGGATGAGGTAGCGGTCGTCTGCTGGATCGAGATAGTATATATTCTTGAGTATCAAGCATCGGTGATTTCCAGAAATCCGGAACAGGAAGGGCTCGGTATAGGTGTAGTCTGCTTTTGTCTGCCGGACATTGATATTTTCAAATAACAAGGAGCCAAAGTTTCCCGCATAGCCCTTGCTCAAGTAATCCCACGCGCTGAGATAAAAACCAAAACTGCGATAATTCCCACTAACATTCCGGACAATTATGCGATCGACCATGCTTTTGCGGGATAGAACACGAAGTATTTGCGCCGCATCATTAACCAGGATCGTATCAACCACGACATCCGTAATCGGGCCAATTGAGGCGCATGGATGGAAAAAGTTCTTTTCCCCAAGAAATTCTTCATCCGCATTGATCGCAATAAAATCATCTCCTGTGCTTCCTTGTATATTCTTGAGGATAAGAAATCTGCCGGGCCCCAGTATATGAATACCATCTTGATTCCCGCCATGGATGAAGTCAGGAAGTTCCAAACAAATGTTTTCCATGGTTACTTTTTGCCAATTGGTGATCAAGAAAGCAAATGTGCGCTGATTACGAATCGTGACATCTCTGACAAGCAGGTTTTCTACTCCCAAAAAGGAAAGGGCGACGACAAGCAAGTCTGCTTGGGAGTAATGAACATCTTCAGGAAGATGGTGAGCCTGATGCAAGCAGTTGTGATTATATGTCCCGCCTATAAGCGTAACATTACGATCAATGATTTCTTGGGCAGACGGATTGGCATTAATAATTAAAGGGCAATTTGAGTCGTCTGCCAGATAGAAACCGCATGCCTTGTTTAAGCATTCAATGGTGGTGTTGCTATGGACAATTAGTCCGGTTATTAACGCAGCGCCGTCAACAACCAGATGAATACCCCCGTATTCCAGAGAAAGATCCAAGACTTTTTGTAATGCCAGAGTATCGTCCGTTCCACCTCCTGTCAGTACATTGCTGTCCAATTTGGCATCTGTCTGACTGGCATAAATTACTTTTATGTGCACTTTGACTTTCCTTATCAAATTTTATGTGTCTATAAAAATATGGCAATTTCAAATTGCCGTTTAAATTTTTTGACAATTGTGTTTATTAAAGGCAGAACGAGAATTACACCACTGCCTGCCGCGCGCCCTGAGCAGTGACGTTGTTTGGTGATCGCAAAAATCGTCGTGCTGATTTGGCTTGGGCAAAAGCGTTGAGAATTTTGCCACAGGAGACGTACGCCCAAACCCGCTTGATTCACGCATCAATAAGAGTCAAAACCGCATTTCAAGTCATGAGAACCGCGAAAACCTTGAAGATTCTCACCCCGAAGAGCCGGCCAGACTCACGCGCCGCGCTTTTTCTCGCCTGAAATCACCTCATCTGTACAAAGAACGCTTCAACTGAAACTCCAATACGGGGCAGCGGGGCCCCGTTAACCCCGTTGGATAAAATCAGCTTCAAGAGTGATGGGTGCCGATGTATGATGTAACTATCCAACGGGGTTCAACCACTCCAGTTGCAGCGGACGCTGCGCGATCCACTGCGAACTCTGAGTCGTTAGGCGGTGTTTGAACTCTCACCTTGATCCATAGCGAATTAAATCCTCGGTACGCTCTTCTCCCAGATGCTTGATAAGGGCTTGTCTGACCTGTGACATAAGTTGCAAGTTGAGATCTGCCTTGTTGCGGTGTTCGGGTATCTGAAGTAGTACTGAACCTCTTGCACGTATTGACAGGAAATGACCTTCAAAAAAACTTTTAGTTTGCTGGTCAATTACATCATAAGCTGCCGATGTATGCCCCAAGGCTGATGAGAAATAGAAACCGACTGTCACATCGTCGTCAACGCTGTGATATGCGAAGTATGGAATTTCATCGTAAAGTCGTACCTCAAGCGAAGCTGGCGTGTTTTCCTTGTCTTTCAATATGCTATATAGGCGTTCACATATTCCAATTGATGTTGCAATATCACAAAGTAATTGCTCGGTTTGTTGGCCCTCCTCTTTGGCAAGACGAGAAATAAGACTGGAGTTTGGGTCAAGAAACATGACCCATAATTTGGAGCCTTGCGATAATCTTCTGGCAATAACATCTTCGGCTTTTCCAAGACCACGATGTCGAAAATCAGAATCGATTCTGTGTAGAACTGATCGCCCAGCAAAGAACATCTTTTGTGGTTTGGCAGCAATTGCCCAAAGATAATATCCATCATATCCCTTGCGAACGGGGGAAACAAGGCGTATTCCAACTGATTGCAAGGGACTTTGGTATAACCGTTCATAAACTTCGTTCGCCACTATTCTTGCAGCTTCACCTTGTTCAAGCCTGCTCAGCACCGTTTCTTCAAATACAGCTACAATGCCTGCAACAATGAGTGCAAGACCAACATTCGCTAAGAGACTCCCGATTGTACCTGGCACGCCCAGGAGAATTAATACAGCTCCTATGAAAACGAGCAAGATTGAGAACACAACCCGCAAAGCTTTGTTTAGAGTCATTCTGTTGTTGTGCATATTAAAATCCTCTCTTTTACATATTTACTGTGCTTGGCCTGCCCAACACTTAGACAACACTTAGAATTTTATCCGTAATTGAGGCCGTCAATGTCTTGCGAGAGCGTGTGCACGTCCCGACGGGGTACATTCGATCACGAGTCAATTACGGATAAAATTGTGTTGAACGAAACGAGGGGACGTACTGTCCATCATGAGTCAGTATAAGTAGCGAAGAATAGAAATGGCACCAATTTTTAATTTTGAATGATAGCCTAACACAGGCATAAGCGGCGGCGCAGCTTTCACGCCGCTCATTGCGAGTAAGATCTCTGAAATCTACCAATCATGAAATTCACGGCACGGCTGCGCCGTCCGCTTGATGTAATGTTGAACGGAGCCCCGCTGCGCGGGGCAGGATTTATCGATCAGCCACATGGC
>CAYWGH010000023.1:0-94419 GCA_964457925.1 uncultured Cytophagia bacterium | reverse complement strand
AATGCCGGAGACCAGGCCGCCGAGAAAGAGATACACCGGGATCTCCCAGCCCCAAATCGTGAGCTGCGGATCGATCAGGTGCATGTCGCGCCCGCTGGTGATGGTGAGTTCGTGCATGGGTTGCTCCAGTTCAAAAAACTTTTGTAGTAGAGCCTTTAGGCTCCACATTTGGAAAATGAAAATGCTTTAGGCCCAACGTTTTTCTAAACTCTCGACTGTTTAGCGCCTGAAGGCGCTACTACGAACTTCTACTTCAATTCAAATAAAAAACCTTCGGCTGCGTGCCGGCTTCGGGAATGAGCGCATGATTGGGCCGCGAGGCGAGCAGCTTGCTCACTTCACTGTTCGGATCATCGAGATCGCCAAAGTGCATGCACTTCGTCGGACACACCGCCACGCATGCGGGATCGAGTCCCTGCTTGACGCGATGAATGCAGAATGTGCATTTGTCCACGTAGCCGTCGGGATGAACGAAGCGCGCGTCATACGGGCACGAGGCGATGCAGGCTTTGCAGCCCGTGCATTCGTCATGATTTACGAGCACGATGCCGCCCTCCGCAATGTAACTCGCGCCCGTCGGGCAGCAGCGCACGCACGGCGCATTCTCGCAGTGATTGCAGCGCTCGGAACGAATCTCCATCTGCAAATTCGGAAACGCGCCGCGAACGTCCTGCACGATCCAATCGCGGCAGAAGCCGTCGGGAACATTGTTTTCGGTTTTGCAAGCCACGACACAATCCGCGCAGCCGACGCAGCGCTTGGTGTCGATGACCATCCCGTAGCGAGGCATTTCTATCTCCAGTTTTCAGTAATCAGTAATCAGTAATCAGTTTTCAGTATTCAGTAACCAGTTTCCTGTACTGATTACTGGTCACTGAAAACTGATCACTGGTTACTGTCAACTACTCACCGATTCAAACGTCACAAAATTCCCGCGCATGCCAGTGCCGCCCATGATGGGATCGACTTTCACGCGCGTGATCAAGCCGGTATCATCCGCGCCGCGCAGATACGTGCGCCGCATGCGCTTGTCCGTGTGGCCGAAGCCATGAACCATGTAAACGCAATCGTGGCGAATGCGCTCCGTGACTTTCGCTTTGATCTTGTTGCTGCGCGCGCCGTCTTGATTCACCAGCACGACGTATTCGCCGTTGCGAATGCCGTTCATCTTTGCGACAGTGGGGTTGATCCACACTTCGTTCTCCAGCATCGTTTCGGCGAGAATGGGATTGTTCGTCGTGCGGCCAAAGGTATGCGTCGGCGCGCGGCCGTAAATCAGGCGATAGTAACCTTCCGGCGGCTCTTCATGCGGCGTGTACTTGGGCACGGCGTCAAAGCCATAACTCGCGAGCGTGCTCGAAGCCAATTCGATCTTGCCGCTCGGCGTATCGAAGACCGGCTCCGCGCCGTCTTCAAAATAGAGCGGATGCTTTTGATCTTCCAAAACCAACACGCCTTTTTTCTTCATCTCTTCCAAACTCGAGCCAATGCCTTGCAAGCGCACGTCCAAATATTCTTCAAAATTTTTCCACGGGAAATACGCGTCGAGGCCGAGACGATGGCCCAGCTCTTTTGCCATCCACCACGCGGGTTTGGAATTGAAACGCGGCTCGAACGCCGGCGCACGCAACGCAATGCTCGGCACGCGGCCCGGCAGAATGCGCAGATCATCGTAGCGTTCGAGATACGAACATTCGGGCAACACCACGTCTGCCCAGCCCGTGATTTCTGCGGGCATGATGTCGATGGCCACGAGCAGATCGAGATTCTGAATGGCTTCGATGGTTTTCTTCGGCTCGGGCAGGGTGATCATCAAGTTGGTGCCGTACACGATCCAGCCTTTGAAATTGCAATTGCGCGTGACCGAGGGAATCGTTGCGTCGCAGATGCCGTTCGCGAGCACCAAATTGGCCAGCGGATACACGTCCGGAAAAGCGTCGCGCCACGTGCGTTTCGGTTTGGGATACGGCGGCGTGGGATAGGCAGGCACGTTCGCCTTGTTCGGAACATAAATTCCGCCGCGGCGTCCCCAACTGCCGAGCAACGCGTTGAGAATCGCGCCGGCGCGCACGCGCTGCGTGTCATCGCCGTACCACGTCACGTGCCGGCCCGGATGCACGAGCGTCGCGGGACGATGCCGCGCCATCTCGCGCGCGGTCTCGCGAATCAAACCCGGCTCGATCGTGGTGATGGGATAGGCCCATTCCGGCGTGTTCGATTGCACGGCATTTTTCAATTCATCAAATCCGACAGTGTATTTTTCAACATACTCTTTGTCGTACAAATTTTCTTCGATAATGACATTGATCCACGCGAGCAGCAGCGCAAGATCGGTCGCGGGCCGAATCGGCAGCCAGTATTTCGATTTGCTCGCGGCCACGGAATAACGCGGATCAACGGTGATGACCGTCGCGCCGTTGCCCACCAAATCCGCGAACTCCTGCACCTGCGTGTTGTGCATGTTCTCGCCGAGGTGGCTGCCGATGAGCACAAGGCATTTCGAGTTGAGAATATCCGTGCGTTCCGGCGAGCCGATTTCATCGCCGTACGTGAGCACATACGCTTCATCGCGCGGGCCGCGGCATTGCGCATACGAGGGCGCGGCGACATTGTCCGAGCCATACGCGCGCAGCAGATGTTTGAAATAATTGCCGCCGGAGCCGTGCGTGAACAGCGCGACGCATTCCGGTCCGTGCTCTTCTGCAATCTTCTTCATTTTTTGCGCGATATAATCGAGCGCCTCATCCCACGTGGCTTCTCGGAAAGTCTGCTTGCCGCGCGCCTCGGTGCGAATGAGCGGCGTGCGCAAACGATCTTCATCGAGATACGCGCCGAGGCCGCCGGTGCCGCGCGGACAGAGGCGGCCGGTGCAATTGGGATCATCGACATTGCCGGTGATTTTCCACGGTTGGCCGTTCACGCTGTGCACCCAGCCCGCGCATTGCCAAAAACAAATTTCGCAAACTGTGGGCGTGAGTGTCGCGGCCTCATTGGTGAAGCCAGTCAATGCCGGCGCGGCGTACACTTCATGCGTGTCGGCATTGAAGAAAGCTTTGAGCACACCGCCGCCCAGTGCTGCGCCGCCAAGTCCGAGGCTGCCGATTTTGATGAAGTCGCGTCGTGAAAGTTTGGTTGCCATGACAAGACCCTTGCAAGGGGCAAGGGGCAAAGAGCATGACGTCATTTTTTCTCTCCATGCTCTCTGCTCCGTGCAAATTCAGAATGAGTAACCTACTTCAAATTCCCATTGATTCATTTTCAACTCAATGGTCTGTTGGCCCGGTGCTTCCAAAGGATTCGCGCCGCTGATGCTCTTCGCAAAGCCGTGCATCAATGCAAAACTGATTTCGTTTTGATTGGCCAGCGTCTTGGTGAAGCCGAACGTGGCGTGTTGCTCGATCACGCCGGGCGCGAGAATATTGAAGAGCACTTCGCTGGAAGGAATGGGCTGCTTGCCGTTGGAATAGCCCGCGCGCAGCGCCCAGTCTTTGCGCGCCTGCCATTGCACGCCGCCTTTGAACACGGTCATATCTTCCCAACCGAAGCCGGCGCCATCCTCTTCGCCGAGTTTGCTGGTCATCAAATTCGGCATGAGTTTATTGCCCACGGATTTGCATTCGCTATAATTGATGCGTTGCACATCGAACGCGAGCGCCACCACTGAAGCCGGTTTGAAGGCCAAACCCGCGGTCCAATTCGAGGGAATGTCAAAGCAGCCTTCTTCAGCGAACAACCCGGCATACTCGTCGAACTTGCTCATCTTGGTTTTCATTTGATAAGAAGCGCCGACGAAAAAGTTTTTCAGCCATTCGCCTTGATAGCCCACACGCCCGCCATAGCCGAAGCCGTTGCTGTAATCATTGTTGGAGAGTTTGTCCGACGCGCTGGAAAAATTTCCAAACGCGGCGAGGCCTTCGGCTTGAAAGCGTTGATACGCGAGAATCACCGTAAGGCCGAAGGCATGCGCGCCGAATTTCTTTGCGAAAGTGGGCGCGAGAAACAATTGCGAGAGATCGACGCCGGTCGGCGAAAATCCGAAGGTCTGCGCGGAATAATTTGTGTTCATGCCGCCATTGCCAAATGCGGCGAGGCCAAACGCGACGTTGTCGTTCAAGCTCCAGCTCGCGCCGAGCGCGGGAATAGCGAACCATTTCGAATCACTTTCAAACGTGCCGGGCATCAAGCCGAACGTGCCGGGATAGCCGGAAGGATTGCCGGTGATCGTGTATTGGCGATTGGGATTAAACAGCGCGAGACTCACGTCCATGCGATTGCCCACAAACACGAGATGCGCAGGATTGGTGGCAGGACTGATGACGCCGAGCGGCAGCGCCACGCCCGCGCCCGCGAGCGCTTTGTATTTGATGCCATAGCCGTGGGAGAAATAACCGTTGGTTGCAAACACAGCGCTACTCAATGCGAGCAGCAGCGCGAGGGGAAACCTCATTCTCTTCATCATCTCAAACCTCCTTCATCAAGTACACATCGCTTCATCTGGTTTATTCAAAGCGACATGACCTGCATATGCGGCATGGTCATGCCGGCTGGTTATTGCACCGGCGCGCTTTGTTGGTGCCGGCGCAACAGCTCTTTGAGGTTATCACAATGCTGCGCGCTTTCATAGACATTGCATGCGCGGCATTCCAGCGTTTTGCAATTGCCCGAGAGTTGCGCCTTGATCATCCAACACGGCTTCGTGGCGTTCAAGTAAGCCGGACAATTGTTCCTCTCCGCTTCCGAACACGGTTTCAATTCCCAACACGGCAGCAATGCGAGCATGCGGCGAATGCCTTCGAGATTCAGTCCGCGCTCGGCGATCAAGCGCCGAATGCACGAGATCCAATGCACGTCGGCTTGATTGAACAGGCGCTGCCCGCTGTCGGTTTTGTGCACGAGCAGCAGGCCCTCGCGCTCATACATGCGAATCGTTTCAACCGCGATGTCGAGTTGGCGTGCTACTTCACCGATTTTGAGTTTGGGGTTTTGCTCGAGCGCGATCATTGCGAATCTTTGCGGGCTTTAAAATCTAATCCTGCATTTTGTAATACAGCTTTAGCAAGCCGTGCGCCAGAAATCGATGTTAATCTGGGAGTTGATTATTTTAAACGTAGAGCGAACAAGCATGAGCCTGCAAGCGGAGGTTTTCTCACTTTCAAGAAACCAGTCTGAACCTTTTTCTTGTTTTTGCATAAACCGTAAGATTACCGCATTTGCGAAAATTCCTGCAATATTTGCAGGTTTAATAAAACTATAGTCTTCTCTCCTGCATGATTTTAATTGAGTTGGTGTTTATTGTTTGTTTCCTTTGCCTTACTCGAATTTCAGCGGCATGGTTATTGATTAAAATGGCAATCGTGCAACACATTTGGCAAATTCAACATTCGGCTTAAAAGTAATTGGCCGCTCGCGCGTTACCGCATGGCTCTCCTGAATCACGTCGTCGTCAAAGTTGTGCCGGCAGATGGGCGGCGCCGCGATCCTCTCGAGATCACCATTTGCGATTTCCATTGCTCCATGACTGCTGTTCAGTTATTTTGTAGGCGTTTGAGCGGATTGCCCTAATGCGTCTGCCTGAATAATCCACTAATTTTTTCCTGCACGCGAATAATGACGATCTCTGAAAGGAAAAATCATGAATATCGGAATACCCAAAGAGACGGCTATCGAAGAGCGCCGGGTAGCGCTCACGCCGGTCGGCGTCTACGCCCTGGTGAATGAAGGCCATGCGGTACACGTCGAACAGGGCGCCGGAAAAGCCAGCGGCTTTTCCGATCAAGAATTTCAGAATGTCGGTGCGCAAATCGTTTTCTCTGGTGACGAGGTTTTTCGGCGTTCCCAGCTGGTAGTCAAGGTGCAGCCGCCCACGGAGGAGGAGTGCAATTCTCTCGAACAGGGAAAAATCGTATTCTCCCTGCTGGGATTGGGCATTGCACGCAAGACGATCATTAAAAAATTATTGGAAACGGGGGTGACTGCGCTCGGATATGAATTCATTGAGCAACCCGACGGCAACCTGCCGATCTTGACGGCGATGAGCGAGATTGCCGGCAATCTGCTGCCACAAATTGCCGGCCGGCTGCTGGAGAGTGAATATGGCGGCCGCGGCATAATCCTGGCCGGTGTTTCCGGCGTCACTCCGGCAAGCGTGGTCATTCTGGGCGCGGGCGTGGTTGGCTTCACCGCGGCCCGCGCATTCTCCGCACTCGGGGCGCAGGTTTTGGTTCTGGATAAAAATATTAACAATCTGCGCAATTTGGATCGGCTTCTCGATAAACGCGTGTCGACTTCGATCATCACGCCGCTGCTGGTGGAGCGCTGGTCGCGCCTCGCGGATGTCTTGATCGGGGCGGTGCTTATTCATGGACAAAAGCCGCCGAACTTGGTGACGGAAGACATGGTGAAAAAAATGAAAGCCGGTTCGGTGATCATTGATGTTTCGATTGACCAGGGAGGTTGCATTGCGACCAGCCACCCCACCACCTTGTCGGCGCCAACCTTTGTGCAGCATGGCGTCACGCATTATTGTGTGCCGAATATTCCGGCGGCCGCGGCGCGAACGGCTTCGCATGCGCTGAATAATTCCGTGTTACCGTGGGTGCTTGAAGTTGCCAATGACGGGTTGGAAAAAACGTTGCATGACATGTCCCCGCTGCGTAAGGGAGTTTATACGTTTCAAGGCCAGTGCACCCAGCAAGCCGTCGCAAGTTTGATTGAGTGCGAATACCGGAATATTGATTCCTTGCTTTTTCGCAACGATCGCCAATAGCTCGAGCCGAAAGGAGACCATGTAAAATGAGATGGATCGAAGATTATAGAAGCAAGCTGGTAAAAGCCGAAGAAGCGGTGGCCCTGATAAAAAGCGGCGACAAGATTTCCATTTCCGGCAATGCCGCAGCGCCATATGTTCTGCTCAACGCGCTGGCGCAACGCAAGGATGATTTAAGGGATGTCGGCGTGTTTACCCTGCTGATGCTCGGCGAAAATCCGTTGAGCAAGCCGGACATGCGCGGCCGTTTTCGGCTCAAATCGCTTTTTGTCGGGCCGGCCGATCGCGCGGCGGTTAATGAGGGGCGCGCCGATTATTATCCGATTTTTCTATACGAAATTCCCGCGCTCTTCCGCACCCAGGTGAAATTGGACGTGGCGGTTATTCATACCTCGCTGCCGGATGAGCACGGTTTTGTCTCGCTCGGCGTGGAAACCATCGCCACCAAAGCGGCTGCGGAAACCGCAAAAGTCGTCATTGCTCAGGTGAATGATCGAATGCCTCGTGTCTTGGGCGATTGTTTTTTGCATGTATCCCGTCTCAGCAAAATTGTCGAAGTCTCAGAACCTCTGCCCACGCTGGCGCCCAAGCCGTTTTCTGAGGTCGAAAACCAAATCGCGCAGCACATCACGACTCTTATTGACGATCGTGCCACGCTGCAATTGGGCATCGGCGGCATTCCGGATGCCGTGCTGGCGTTGTTGAAGGGCAAGAAAGATTTGGGCATTCACACGGAAATGGTGTCTGATGGCGTGATGCGGGCCATCGAAGACGGCATCGTGACCAATGCGTATAAGAGCCTGCATCCGGGAAAGGTGATTGCCACGTTTCTATTGGGCAGCGAGCGGCTTTATAAATACAGTCACAATAATCCGCTGTTTGAGCTGCACCAGGTTGATTATACCAATGATCCTTTTGTGGTGTCGCGCAACGATAATATGATTTCGATCAATTCCGCGCTGGAGGTGGATTTGACCGGCCAGGTTTGCTCGGATAGTATTGGCTATTCCATTTATTCGGGCTTCGGTGGCCAGGTTGATTTCACACGCGGCGCGGCGCGCGCCAAGGGCGGTAAACCCATCATCGCGTTGTCGTCAACTGCCAAGAACGGCCAGCTTTCCCGCATCGTGCCGCATTTGAACGAGGGCGCGGGCGTCGTGACCAGCCGCGGTGATGTGCACTACGTCGTGACGGAGTACGGCATTGCTTATTTGCACGGCAGGAGCCTGCAAGAACGCGCCAAAGCGATGATCAGCATCGCGCATCCGAAGTATCGCGAGGAATTGGAGAAATTCGCCAAAGCCAAGAAATATTTATGAAAAATTCCACGCCCAAAAGCCGTTTCGGTGCGGCTCAGCCGCTTTCGGCCATCATGATCGTCGCGGCGCTATGCTTTGCCATGGGCACGCTCACCGGCCCGGCGGTGGAGCGAGCCATTTTTACTGATGAAGCCTTCGCGCAGAAAAAAGACCTGCCGTTCCCGATGGCGTGGCGGATGGGCGGCAATCTCTATATGCAAACTGCCGCGGAATATCGCGCGAGCTGTTTGCAGGCTTACAAAAGCGCCGAACGGCGTCTTGAGACGATCCTGCAAGCCGGGCAAGTGGTTTTTCCCAAACCCGCGGTGGTGATGGATCTTGACGAAACGGTTTTGGATAATTCCGCATTTCAAACGTTTTTGTATCTGAATGATTTGGAATACACCGAGGCGCTGTGGGAGAGGTATGAAAGGGATTATCCTGAAGAGGTGACGCTGGTGCCGGGCGCAAAAGATTTCATCGCCAAAGCCGAGCGCAACGGCGTTACGATTGTTTACATCTCCAACCGCTCCGCAACCAACCGGCAATCGACCATCAAAGCGTTGGAGAGGTTGGGGATTAACACCGAAAATATCGACGATCGCCTTTTGCTGAAGAAGAAGGGCGAAGCCTCAGACAAATCGTCGAGACGAGAAGAGGCCGCGTTACGCTACAATATTTTACTTCATATCGGCGACAATCTGCGCGATTTTTCCGAGGCATTTGCGGCTGCGAAGCTTCACACTTCTGCAGCTGAGACACATTTATCCGGGATCGAACGACGTTATGCAATCGTCGATTCTGCCGCCTCGCATTGGGGCGTGGATTGGTTTATTCTGCCCAATCCGGTTTACGGCGAATGGGAAAAACTGCTGGGTGAACAACCCAAGCTGAAGTTACGGCCAACCAAAATGAAATAACTGTTGTAGGGGCGATGAGGTAGGGGCGACTCGCCGAGCCGCCTCCACCTAAAATCAAAATGCCGTGACGAAACCCATCGTTAAACGATGGCGTTCGTGCTCAATATCGTAGGTGTATTCCGTCATCAATTTGAGATTGCGTGCAATCAAATAAGAGAGATTTCCGCTGGCCGTGTGATACTTTAGTTCGTTTAAATCTGAAGCGACGCGGTTGTAGAGCAGGAAGACATACCAGTTGCTGCGATCGAGTTGGGGCGCATACATCAATTGCGCAAAACCGCCTTGCGTCTTCAAGCGTTGGGCGCCGGTCGCAAGAAAAAATGGATTCTTGTCGCTGCGATACAGATATTGCCCCGCCAGTTCGAATTTTCCCGCCTCCAGTTTCATGTCTGCGCCGGCCATGTAGAAGTCATTGATGTTGCCAAATTCCCGCTCTTTGCCGAGATAGCCGAAACCGCCAAGTTGAAAAGTCGAATCGATGGGTTGCGCCAGCCGCAGGAAAAAGTTTTTATAAGGATCGCTGTCGAAAGTTGGTTCTGCTTCGCCGATGCCGTTGCCGTTGAGCACCGAGAACACAACGTCGGTATTCGTCGGCAGTGCACAGCCGAGCGTCACGCCGCGGTCGTAGGTCAAGTCGGCTTTGCTGAATCCGGGTTTGGCCTTGAAAATCTGATAGTCCTCGAAGGTCGGGCGCACCTCGCGTTTGAACAGCGGATCTGACACTTGATATTGCCCAACAGTGAGATCGAACCCGGAGTTGGCGACATTGGAAAAATACAAGAGGGCATCTTCAATCCCGGCAACTTTGCCGCGCTCGTTGAAGAGAAAATAGAGATAATACGAAACGTCTTTCGTGATCAATCCGCCGGACAGGATTTTTAGAACAACCGGCGTGGCGAAATCCTGTTCGGGCGTGCGTTGAGATTGATAACTTGCGGCCGCATCCAATCGAAACGCCAGCGGCAGCTCGCGCATAAGTAGCAGCTTATCATCACCGGTTTCGCGGGTGAAGCGCGGCGGCTCTTTATCCGGCAAGCGAAAGCCATTGGCAGCGAACTCGTCGCCGTAAGGCTTGAGTTTTGGCACAGGTGAATGGCACACGTTGCACGACATGTCATATTTGCGCGCAAAGGCAGGAATCGTGGCATGACTCTGCTCGCTGAGTACGGCAATTGTAAGGCAGCCGAGCAGCATGCTGATCATTGGATTTCTCATAGTCTCACCTCGTTATGGCAGTACCGTGATTACCGTTTCATGATCATTAACGGCGATGATCTCCGCTTCTTCCAGGGGCACTTCGAGAAATTCAGCCACAGGCTTCACCAGTTTTTGATAGTTCAAAACTGCTTTGATCACCATTTTCCCCGGCGCGGCATTGGCGGGCACTGTCCAGGTGAACGTCTCCAGCTTGGTTTCACGCGGCCCGATGCGATAATCTGTTCCCAGCGAGGCTGTGTTCCATTGCTGAATCGTCATGCGACCTTGCGGGTCAAAATACGGCATACGGAAGATGCGATCGCCCACCGGCACGCCGTCGCGCTGGATGCCGGCAAAATTTGGATCATTCAGCGCAATGCCCATATCTTGATACGCCAGCGTGTTCGCGGCAATGGTGTATTCTTCGCCTGCGAACCCTTTTTTATCTACCGGCAAATGATAAACATTGCCTTTGGCATCTGTTGCTTCCACGTGCAGCCACACGATCCGATCTTCCACGGATCCGGTGGGGAATTTGTGGCCGGTTTTCTGATTGAACAGCGCCACGGTAACTTTCATGCGCTCGCCCGGTTCCAGTTCACGGACATCAGGATGAACGCGCAATTCGATCGTGCCGCGCACTTTGCCGGCATCATGCGCGCCGTGAAAGAGATGCTGCGCCACGTCCAACAGCGCCGGCCCCATGGCAGCGTTGTGTCCCGGCGCATAAGTCATGTGGCAGTTGTGGCAGCGCACGCCCTCTTGCGCGTATGGCCCTTCTTTCCATTCCAAATGCGTGGACTTCACCCAAACATCATAGGGCGATTTTTCATTATGGCAGGCGCCGCAGAACTCCGCGGTTTTGAGAAATTCTGAGACGCGGGTCTCGTGGGCAGGCGAGACCGCGCCCGGCCGCGGCCCATATTTCACGCGCCCAGGCTCGGAAATGTAGTTGAAGTTGTAGGGTGTGTCGCCTTTGAATCCAATAATCGTGTGACAAACATCGCAGGATACAGATTCATTCGCGCGGCTGTTGGCTTCCGGTTTGGGAGGTGGCACATCGCCGGCGAGAAAGGCAATGGGACTGTGGCAGCCATTGCAACCCGCTTTGACGCCTGCTACTTTCTCATCTTTTTCAGCATGCGGCACAGCAAGCTTGAAGTATTCGATTTCATCCCAATGATGCGTGTATGCCTGCGACATCATCGCCTGCGTCCATTGCTGATAGAAATCGATGTGGCATGAAGCGCCGCACGCTTTCGGGTTTTCATAGTCTGAATATTTTTTCGTGCCCAGCGCCTCATCGCCGGCTTTTTTTTCCTGCGCGATGGCGAAGGAAAAAAACAATGCAGTGGCTACGAACAAAAACGTCAACCTCTTCATGTTGAATATCATAACGCAGCCCTCACTAAAATTGATATGAGAATCATGGGGAGGATTCTGTGCAATTCTCTCGCAGATTAAATATTGTTATTCCAAAGCCTGTGCCACACGCATGACCTTAACAGGCCAGTTTTTGACTCCCAAGAGTTAGTATAAACCATTGAAATTTTGATAGTGAAACCAAATGACTATCCAGGGTCTTTAAGCGTTAGTGTGCCGGTTTTCGCAAGATCGAGATTTTAGGCGGGCTTTCGAATATCGACCAACTTTATAGTGTGAATTTTAGCGTGAGCATGTATATTTATGCGCATGCGTATGCAGCAGATTAACAAGCATCTTTCGGCGCTTAATGAGCAGAATATTCTGGTATGTTATGAAATCCACGCACAAGCAATAAGCGCGTTCACTCAAATGTCGAGGATCTGATCATGAATAATCACAACAAGATTCCGATGCAGCATAAGTCGTTCAACTATGCTGTGTTGATCATGATTTTCCTGCTGAACGCATGCGCCTCCCAATATTCAACCGTTAATCACGAAGCAAATGATCGTGTCGCTGCAAGTTCTTACGGGCTTGCCGGACTGTATGCCGGCAACTGTTCATCGTGCAGCGTTGAAATGCGGGAAGACAATGCCATGCCGGCAGAGAGCCAAAGCAATTTTACTGGCGCTCTGAACGAGGCGCCGCCTCAATCAACCCCCAAAAAGGGGTCGCGCCGGGGGGCGAAGATTGTCCTGCTTCTTCACAATCAATCGGAAATTGCCGGACGTCTCTTGTCCGTGCGGGATAGCGCATTGGTCATTTCTATTGACAGGCTTCGAGAAAATGAAGTCCGCGAAAAATCGCAGACCGCCATTGTGATTATGAACCAGGACATCCGAATCGCAATCGTCAAAGGTGAATCCAAAGTCCTGAAAAGCGCGGGGGTAGGTTTTTTGGTCGGCGCCGGAATCGGAGTGGCTCTTGGGTTCATAACCGGCGATGATCGGCCATGCGAGCAATCTTACAGTGAAGGGTATAATTTGATCCCATCATGTATTTCAATGTCTGCCGAAACCAAAGCAGCCCTGGGCGGAATGGTATTCGGGGCTATAGGACTGACCGCGGGCTTTGTTTCTGGCAGAAAAGCTTCAACCTCGGATGAAATACACCATCCTTCAAAAAATTATGATTTTTATTTCTTGAAGCGCTATGCACAATTTCCAAAGGGAGAACCTGAGTATCTCGACGCGGTGAAATGAATGACAGATTTGAGCAGATTCCCCAATTTCTTGCTCATTCGAATGATCAATTTTGTCCGACAGGCCGCGATTTTATCATTGAGTCAAATCCTGTTTGCCTTCCGATTCTTGAGAAATCTCACCGTCTCATTCTTAGGTTTAATAATGAGACATACCTGCCCCAGTTGCCGTAAACATTGTTATTACTATAAATAGTCACTATTATTCAGCGGCATGATGTTTGTGGAAGCTTGAGCCAAAGGTGTCATTTTGGTCAATAAAAAGTATCTGGGATTCTCTGTCATGAATAAATCACAGGCGTTTCTTTTTGCTCTGGTGTTGGTCTCCCTGAACACGGTTGCTGTTGTGGCGCAGGAACCTGCAGCGGATACGACACAGCCACTTTTTGACCCAATGCTGCGACCGGTCAGTGAGACTGAAGTGAATGCCATTGCGCATGAGTTGATCACACCGTGCTGCTGGTCGCAAACCGCGGATGTCCATCGTTCCGAGGCTGCCGAGGAAATGAAAAACTATATTCGTTCGGCGCTGCAAAAAGGTCACAACAAAAATCAGATCATTGCCGCTTTTGTGGAGGCCCATGGCGAACGCATCCTGGCGAAGCCCACGGCAACAGGCTTCAATATGCTTGTCTATATTTTGCCGGCGGTCGCATTCGTCATCGGCGCCTTCATGGTGTGGCGTTACCTGCGCCGCGTACAGCCGCTCAAGACTTATGCGCCGGTTAAGCCCGCAAAATCTGTTGCTGCAACCGAGCGCTACGAAGCACGATTCGAGCGCGAGTTGGCGGATTTTGATTCCTGAGTGCGCGGGATTCTACGGCGCTGCTGTGCAAGCAGCGGTAGCCACGGGCACAACAACGAAATTCAAACTGCAATTAAATTCCAATCTCTATAGCCCGATGCGGGTGCGGAGATTTTGAAATTTTTGTGACACGGCAGGGTGTCACGCTTTTACGATTTACGATGTGGAGGCCAACGCATGTACGAAGAAGACTTAACGCTGGCGATTGTCGGCAGCGGCGGTGAAGGCGTGGTGAGCGCGGGCGAAATTCTTGTGCATGCCACCTCGCAAGACGGTTTATACAGCATGATGATCAAGAGCTACGGCCCGCAAATTCGCGGCGGCGAGAGTTTGGCGCAAATTCGTTTGCGCAAGTCGCCCGTGCTGTCACAGGGCGATCACCTCGATGCGCTGGTGGTGTTGAGCTGGAGCAACTATCATCGCTTTGCCGGTGAAGTCCATTTGCGCGAGCGCGCCGTGATTTTTCATGACAGTGAAGATGCCCCGCCTGAGAGCCTCACCTTTCCCGCCAAGGCGCGTTTTGTTGCCGTGCCGTTTACCGCCACTTCTAAAAAAGAAACGAACGCGGCGCTGGCCAAAAATCTGGTCGCTTTGGGATTTCTCTCCGGCTGGTTTGATTTGCCGCAAAGCGGTTTTAAAAAAGCGATTCAACAGCGCTTTGCCAAAAAAAGTGAGGCCGTGCTGCATGGCAATCTCGCTGCTTTCAGCGCAGGCGCACAACTGGCGCAAGCGGAAAACACCCGGCCACGATATGATTGGAAAGTCAAGAACCACGAACCCAAACTCGTGTTTACCGGCAATGAAGCGATTGCCATCGGTTCGCTTTTCGCCGGCGTGAAATTTTTCGCGGGATATCCCATCACGCCCGCCAGCGAAATTATGGAATGGATGGCGGCAGAGCTGCCGAAATTCGACGGCGTGTTCATTCAAACCGAAGACGAAATTGCTGCCGTCACCATGGCCATCGGCGCCTCTTTCGCCGGGAAAAAGGCCATGACCGCCACCTCCGGACCGGGACTTTCTCTTATGACGGAAGCGATCGGCTTGGCGGCCATGGCCGAACTGCCGCTGGTCATCATCGATGTGCAGCGCGCCGGCCCCAGCACCGGCATCCCCACCAAAACCACGCAGGCTGATTTGTTTCACGCGGTGTTTGGCGGGCACGGCAACTTGCCGCGCGTGGTATTGGCGCCGACGGATGCCGCGGATGCGATTGCCATTGCAGTGCATGCGTTTTATCTTGCCGAAAAATACCAAGTGCCCGTGCTGGTGTTGAGCGACCAGTTTCTCGGGCAACGCCTGGAAGTTATTCCAAAAGTGAATTTCGAAGTGCTCAAACCGAAGGTCATCACACGCCAATTTGCCTCCGGTGAAGATTTGCAGCCGTATCAACGCTTCAAAATGACGGAAACAGGCGTGTCGCCGATTTCCGCTCCCGGCATAAAAGGCGGCATGTATACCGCGGCCGGCATTGAGCACGACGAAACCGGCCGGCCAACCTCCAATGCCGAGCTTGATGAAAGAATGACGCACAAACGCGCGAAAAAAAATCAAGTCATCCTGCAAGAGGAACCGAATTTGCTCTGGCTTTGCGGCGATCACGATCCCGATATCGGAATCTTGGCGTGGGGTTCGACCAAGGGTGTGGTGCAAGAGGCTGTGACCCAACTCCAGGCCGAGGGGCACAAAGTCGCAGCGTTGGTGTTGCGGCAATTGGCGCCGCTGCCGGTGGCGCCGGTGCAAGCTTTTCTTGATCAACTCGGGGGTTTGTTAATCGTGGAATTGGCCGACGGCCAGTTTTATAGTTACTTAAAAAGTCAACTCGCGCTGCCGCATAGCACGCGCGTGCACAAACGCATGGGCGCGGCTCTGTTCACCGTGCAAGAAATTTTGAATGCCATTCAAGAGGTTGATACGTTATGGGAAACTACACTGCAACAGACTATCGCAGCGGAGTAAAACCGGTTTGGTGCCCGGGTTGCGGCGATTTCGGCGTGTTGAATGCGATTTACCAGGCGCTGGGCCGCTTGCAGCTTCCGCTCGAAGAAGTTGCGATCATCTCCGGCATCGGCTGTTCCAGCCGCTTGCCGGGATATGTCAAAACCTACGGCTTCAATAGCATTCACGGCCGCGCCCTGCCGGTGGCGCAAGGCGTGAAGCTGGCGCGCCCGGAAACCACGGTGATTGCGGTGGCAGGCGATGGCGACGGCCTGAGCATCGGCGGCGGGCATTTTCCGCACACCGCGCGGCGCAATATCGATATGACGTACCTCATGATGGACAACGGCATTTACGGCATGACCAAGGGCCAAACCTCGCCCACCACGGGCAGCGATCATGAAACGAAATCCACACCCTATGGCATTATCGAAGACGCCATCAACCCCATCAAGCTGGCGCTGAGTTACGAGGTGTCTTTCATCGCGCGCGGCTTTTCCAGCAACGTCAAGCAATGCGTCGATCTCATCGTGCAAGCGATTCAACATCCCGGCTTTGCATTCGTGCAAATCTTAAGCCCGTGCGTGACGTTTGTCGGCAAGGATCAATTCGACATCATTCGTGAGTTGGCCGTCGATCTGCCGGCAGATTATGACCCAGCCTCGCTCGACCAGGCGTGGCGGGTCAGCAATGAAACCGGCAAAATTTCGCTCGGTGTAATTTATCGCAAGCAGGCCCAAACCTATCAAGAACGTTTGTTGAGACTCACGCAACTCGCCAAGCAAGAAGGCGGCGCTGATTTCGAAACATTGCTGCGGGAATATCATGTCTCCGAGCCTGTAGCCGAACCGGAGATGGACTGACATCCTTTAAGAAAGATTCCAATGGCTAAGCCGACATCTGTTGGTTTTTTTATTCGTTGGAAAGATTTCTGTCTTTTTGCAACGATTCAATTTTAAAGGGGCTAATGATTTTTTGAGGGCAGCCATGCTCACCAACCTTGAAATAGCGCAACGCGCGACGCTGAATCCGATCCGAAATATCATGGATCAACTCGGCATTACCGACGATGATTTTGAGTTCTACGGCAAATACACCGGAAAAATCAAGCTCGAAACGCTCGAAAAATTTTCCTCCCGGCCAGACGGCAAATTGATTCTCGTCACCGCCATGACGCCCACCAGTCACGGCGAAGGCAAAACTCTCACCACGGTTGGCTTGGGTCAAGCGCTGGCGCGCATCGGCAAGAAGGGCATGATTGCCTTGCGTGAACCCTCGCTCGGACCGGTATTCGGAATCAAGGGCGGCGCCACCGGCGGCGGCTATTCCCAGGTGATTCCGATGGAGCTGATCAATTTGCATTTTAACGGCGATATTCACGCCGTCAGTGCTGCACACAATTTGCTGGCGGCCATGCTCGATAATCACTTGCATCAAGGCAATGCGCTCAACCTCGATGTGACCAATATTCAGTGGAACCGCACGATGGATATGAATGACCGGGCGTTGCGGCATATCGTCGTGGGTTTGGGCGGGCGCGTGAACAGCATTCCGCGCGAATCCGGTTTTGTCATTACCGCAGCCTCGGAAGTGATGGCGATTCTGGCGCTGGCCAGTTCCCGCAAGGATTTAAAACATCGTTTGGGCGAGATTGTGGTCGGTTATAACCGCAATGGTGAAATTGTCAAAGCCCGCGATTTGTTGGCGAACAACGGCATGGCGGTGATTCTCAATGATGCGATCATGCCGAACCTCGTACAGACGATTGAGCACACGCCTGCGTTGGTGCATGCCGGGCCGTTTGCCAACATCGCGCACGGCACCAGCAGCGTGATTGCCGATCGCATTGCGCTCAAGCTTGCCGATTATGTCGTAACCGAGTGCGGCTTTGGCGCGGATCTCGGCGGCGAAAAGTTTTTTGACATCGTCTGCCGCCAATCGGGTTTATGGCCTTCTGCAGTGGTGATTGTCGCGACCTGCCGCGCGATTAAGTTGCACGGCGGCGTCCCGGATCAGGCGCAGGACCTGAGCAAGGAAAATCCTGAAGCGTTTAAGAAAGGCTTGGTCAATTTGGAAACGCATGTTCGCAACATGCGAAAATTCGGCGTGCCGGTGCTGGTGGCGGTGAACAAGTTTCCGTTCGACACACAAGCCGAGATTAATATGATCTTCGATCTTTGCCAACGTTTGGAAGTTGATTGCGCTGCGCACGAGGCTTTTATGAAGGGCGGGGAGGGCGTCATCACGTTGGCTGAAAAAGTCGTGGCAGAAGCCGGGGCTTACAAGCCTTCCAAACCGAAATTTTTATACGATCTCAACTTGCCGGTGCAGGAGAAAGTGCGAAAGATTGCCATGGAAATTTATGGCGCGCAAGAGGTTTATTTTGAGAAAAAGGCGCAGAAGAAAATCGAAGCATTTATCTCGCACGGTCATGGCAACCTGCCGATTTGCATGGCCAAAACACAGGCCTCGCTTACTGATAATCCCCGCGCCCTTGCAGCGCCAAAAGGCTGGACGCTGACCGTGACGGATGCACAACTGTCCGCCGGCGCAGGATTCCTCGTGATGATTTGCGGCGACATGATGTTGATGCCGGGTTTGCCGCAAGTGCCGGCTGCGATGAAGATGGATGTCGATGATCATGGAACGATCACCGGATTGTTTTAAGTTGAATTTCGCCCGAGCTTGAAAATATCGTCCCGGCGTTTTGCAAATGCGGAAAGCGTCCAACGGTTGCGTCCATCCGCATTTTATAAAACGCTGGGACGTTTGTTTCTGTGACATGCCCGCCCTTTCTGATGTTGACCATGATGATGTCAAGACTATTTTGACACCCTTCAGCGTGCACCTCCGATAAAACAGCGCCTTGCTCAAATTTCTCTTTGATATATTCAATTGAGTTATAAATTGAACTCTCCAACAGATTCGGCTTTGGGTTGTTCCATTATTTTGGGGGACTCAGCGTTAATTTCAGCTCCTAAGATAACCGGACAAAATCAGGATGGTGGATGATCTCGATTGAATACCTTTTGTTGCTTGGCGGTGCTCTCATCCTTCTCAGCATTGGTATTGCAAAGTTTTCTGAGAATCTAGGTGTTCCGGTATTATTGCTGTTTCTTGGCATCGGCATGCTCGCCGGTTCAGAGGGGCCAGGCGGCATCTATTTTGATGACGCCGGTTTGGCCCAATCCCTCGGCATCATTGCTCTCATCTTCATACTTTTTGCGGGTGGATTGGACACTGATTGGCGCTCGGTTCGCCCGACGCTATGGCAAGCCGCGAGCTTGGCCACACTCGGCGTCTTTCTTACAGCCACAATGGTTGGATTGGCCACATACTATTTTCTCGATGTCACCTTGCTCGAGGGCATGTTGCTAGGCGCCATCGTTTCCTCCACGGATGCCGCTGCGGTTTTCTCGGTTTTGCGTTCACGTAATGTCAGCTTGCGCGGCACGTTGAAGCCGCTGCTTGAGTTCGAATCCGGCAGCAACGATCCCATGGCTGTCTTTCTCACCATCGGTTTGATCCAATTGCTCACCGAAGTAGACGCCTCTGTTGGTGGAATTGTAAAGTTGTTCGTCATGCAAATGGGGCTGGGCGCGCTCTTTGGCTTAGGTTTCGGAAAATTGCTGGTGATCCTGCTGAATCGCTTGAATTTTTCCTATGAAGGACTCTATCCGGTTTTTGCAGTCGCATTCATCGTGTTCGCCTTCAGTATGACGGCGCTCCTTGGCGGCAGCGGATTCCTCGCGGTGTATTTTGCCGGCCTGGTCGCGGGCAACAACGATTTTGTGCATAAAAAAAGCTTGCTGCGTTTTTTTGATGGATTGGCATGGTTGAGCCAGATCGGCATGTTTTTGACGCTCGGTTTACTGGTGTTCCCCTCGCACATTGTCCCGGTGATTGGCGCCGGCTTGCTGCTTTCTGCGTTTCTCATGTTTGTCGCACGGCCGGTGAGTGTGTTGATCTCATTGCTGTTTGCGCGGTTAAATATGCGTGAAAAAACCTTCGTCTCCTGGGTGGGATTGCGTGGCGCCGTGCCGATTGTGTTGGCGACATTTCCGCTGCTGGCGAAACTTCCCAATGCCGAGTTACTCTTCAATCTCGTTTTCTTTATTGTATTGACTTCGGCGCTGTTACAGGGCTGGTCAATTCCCGCGGTGGCGCGCTTGCTCAACGTTGATGCGCCGTTGACACGCAAACGCCAGTATCCCATCGAGTTTGAGCCAACGGCCGGGATGGACACGGAATTGATGGAGTTTATTGTGCCTTCGCACGCGGCCGTCGCGGGAAAATCTTTAGTTGAGTTGGGCTTGCCGCGCGACAGCCTGGTTGTGCTCATCAGTCAGAATGAAGAATTCATCGTGCCCAGCGGCGGTACAATTGTCAACGAGGGAGACGTCATCTTGGCGCTCGTTAATAAACGCAACCTGCCGGAGGTGAGTGCAATATTTTCGAAGGTGGATAAGAAAAGTCTGGGAGAGAAGGTATGAATGCTCAGTTATGCTATTTGGAGGAATACCTCGTATTGTCATTCTCATACGAATCTTGTGCCGTATGAAGCACTGTGCCTGGTTCTACTTCGACAGATTCAAATTTTTGATCACGAAACACTCGAAAACCCATTTGTGGTATTTCGTGCGTTTTGTTTTTTGTACAATTTTCAATCTGTCAAAGTAGCTAGTATTCTGTTGCCTTGAAAACTATATCCATCTTCGTTCTGTCATCCCAGAGGGATCTTGTGAAGTTCTGGGCCTAATGCCGGGTCTCTCACAAGACCCCGTCTGGATGGCATTTCAAGAGGATGCTTCTACAAATCAAAGCAGCCGCGTGTTCGTTCAAGCCTCTACGAACTCTTCCCTCTGTCGCACAATGGCAGCCCCTGTGCGCCGCTGATCAAATTCCTTTGAGAAGTATGAATAAATCGCCGGAATCACGTACAGCGTCAAGCCGCTGGCGAAGATCATTCCGCCGACGACGGCAATACCCATCGACACGCGGCTTTCGGCGCCAGTGCCCAAGCCAAGGGCAATCGGCAGAATGCCGAGAATTGTCGACAAGCTCGTCATCAGAATCGGGCGGAAACGGGCTGAAGCCGCGCTTTGCACGGCTTCCAGCACGGAGAGTCCCGTGGCTTTGCGCTGATTGGCAAATTCCACGATCAAGATGCCGTTCTTCGTCACCAAGCCGATCAGCATAATCATGCCGATTTGGCTGAAGATATTGACGGTTTGATTGAAATACCACAGCGTGAGCAACGCGCCGGCCACGGCGAGCGGCACGGTGAACATGATGATGAACGGGTCGCGGAAGCTTTCGAATTGCGCCGCCAGAATCAGATAGGTCAGCACCAGCGCTAAAATAAAAACAAAAATCAAGCTCGATGAGCTTTCGGCAAAATCGCGCGCCGCGCCGGAGAGCGTGGTGCTGAAAGATTCATCCAAAACTTTGGCGGCGATTTCATCCATGGCGTTGATGCCGTCGCCGAGCGTGTAACCGGGCGAAAGGCCGGCGGAGACGGTGGCCGCAATGTAGCGGTTGAAACGAAAGAGCTGCGGGGGATTGGATTGCTCGGAAGTTCTAACGACGTTGTCAAGCTGAACCAACTCGCCGTTGCGATTGCGCACGAAGATCGAAGTGAGATCCACCGGCTCGTCGCGGTTTTGCCGGGTGAGCTGGCCGAGCACTTGATACTGCTTGCCGTCTTTGATGAAGTAACCGTAGCGCGATTCGCTCAACGTGAGTTGCAGCGTTTGCGCCACGTCGCGCACCGAGACGCCGAGCGAGCGGGCGCGGTCACGATCGATCTCGATTACCAATTCCGGTTTGTTGAATTTCAAATTCAAATCCACCGCGCTGAAAGCCGGGTGGTTATTCGCCTCTTCCATAAATTTCGGCAACACTTCTTTGAGTTTCGCAAAGTTTGGCGCTTGAATCACGTATTGCACCGGCAAGCCAAAGCGCGCCATGCCGCCGCCGACGGCGATGGTTTGCTCCTGGTTAACGATGGTGCGCGCGTCATTCAAGCTTCGCACGGAGCGCGACATCGCCTCGGCGATTTCCTGCTGCGTGCGCTTGCGCTGTTCCGGCGGAACCAAGGTCACGGTCGTGTTGCCGGCATTGGCGCCGCCCGCAAATCCGGACGTGTTGGCGATCACCGCTTCGGCTTCCGGCACTTCTCTTCTGACCATTTCGATGACGCTGTCCATGTATTTATCCATGCGTTCGAAAGACGTGCCTTCCGGCGCGGTCGAGATCAAGCGAAATCGGCTGCGGTCTTCCATCGGCGCCAGCTCTTGTGGCAGAATCGTTGCGAAAAGCCACATCAGGCCGGTGGAAAACAGAATGGCGGCGAAGCCGAGCCAGCGCACGCGCATGAATGAGGCCAAAGAGGTTTCGTAGGCGTTGAGCAGTTTTACAAAAAACGGCTCGGTTTTGCGGTAAAACCAACTATGATGCGCGTGGGCTTTGAGCATACGACTGCTCAACATGGGCGTAAGGGTGAGCGCGATAAACGCTGAGATCGCCACCGAGCCGCCGATCACGACGCCGAACTCTTTGAAGAGCCGGCCGGTGAGGCCCTGCAAAAAGATGATGGGCATGAACACGGCGATAAGCGCGATCGTGGTCGAGATGACGGCAAAATAAACTTCTTTCGAGCCTTTGAGGGCGGCCTCGATGGGATTCATGCCGTCTTCAATTTTGGCAAATATATTTTCCAGCACCACGATGGCGTCATCGACGACCATGCCGATGGCCAGCACCAATCCCAGCAGCGTCAGCACATTGATGGAGAAGCCGGCGAGATACATGATGAAGAAAGCGCCGATCAGTGAGATCGGAATGGCGAACACAGGAATGAGTGTGGTGCGCCAGTCGCGCAAAAAGAGAAAGATGATCAACACCACCAGGCCGAAGGCGGTCAGGATGGTTTCCTTCACTTCGGAGATGGATTTGCGAATGTATTGCGTGGTGTCCCAGCCGATGCTCAATACGACGTCGTCGCCCAAATCTTTTTTAATCTCGTCAAGGCGGCGGAAGAATTCGTCGGAAATTGCAATGTGATTGGAGCCGGGTTGCGGCACGGCGGCGACCGCGACGCGCGGCCCGGCCAAACCTTTCGAAACTTGCCGCAGATTTTCCGGCGCCAGCTCCGCATAGCCGATGTCGCTGAAGCGCACCAAACGGCCGCTCTCTTCACGAATGATCAGATTGTTAAATTCCTGCGGTGTTTCCAGACGGCTGAGCGTGCGCACCGTCAATTCGACGTCGTTGCCTTCGATGCGGCCGGAGGGCAGCTCGACGTTTTCATTATTGAGCGCGTTGCGCACGTCCAGCGCCGTGACTTGATACGCGGCGAGCTTGCTCGGGTCCATCCACAAGCGCATGGCGTAACGCTTTTCGCCGAAAATGCGCACCTCAGCCACGCCGGGAATGGTTTGCAAACGCTCTTTAAATATTTTGTCGGCGAGATCGGTGAGCTGCAGCAAGTTGCGCGTGTTGCTGCTGATGTTGATCACGACAATGGGAAAGGCGTCGGCATCGGCTTTGGAAACGCGCGGCGGATCAGCGTCCGGCGGCAAGCTGCCGACGGCGCCGGCGACTTTGTCGCGCACGTCGTTGGCCGCGGTTTCCAAATCCACGCTCAGGTCAAATTCAATCGTAATGCTGCTGCGGCCTTCGCGGCTGGTGGAGTTGATGGTGCGAATGCCGGGCACTGCGCTGATATCTTCTTCGAGAATCGCGGTGATTTGCGATTCGATCACCTCGGCGTTCGCGCCGGGATACGAAGTATCGACGGAGATGACGGCAGGATCGACGTTCGGATATTCACGCACGCCGAGGTACGTGAAGCCGATCACGCCGAACAGAATGATGATGATTGACAGCACCCAAGTCAACACCGGGCGCTGAATGCAAGTTGCGGAAAGGCTCATGATATCTCCTAAGGTGGCTTCAAAAAATGACTCAACTGAAGAGCATTGCATTTAAATCTTTGGCGTTCGCCAAAACGCCAGCACAAACAAAATGCCAAGAATCAAATCTATCACAGCAGAGCCCAGTATCAGCGTATGAACACGCTGTTGCGCATATAAGAACAATATGGCAATGCCGTAGCTGAATTTCTCAAACACAGCCGGCAGCATCATCAAGCGAAAGTGGCTGGGATTGCTGGCGATCACCAAAAAGGCAATTTGCCAGGCCAGCGTGACGCCTGCGAAACCGTAGAAGTATTCGGGATGCGTGACGGCCGGCGGATAATCACGGCCGATCTGATTTTCGGAAAAATACATCGGCACGACCGCGAGAATGCCGTAAATGCCGGCGATGAGAAAAACCCATTTGGCAAATTTCATGAGTTTATTTTTTTATCTGAGGCATTTCTAAACGCGGCAATCCCGCTTCAATCTCGCTGCGATGCGGCTCCAGCCACGGCGGAAGAATCAATTGTTCGCCCAAGCGTTCCATGTCTTCATCGCGATCGAAACCAGGGCCGTCGGTGGCCAGCTCGAACAGCACGCCGCCAGGCTCACGAAAATAAACCGACTTGAACCAGAAGCGATCGATTTGCTCGGTGGGGAAGAGGCCGTCGTTGAAAATAATCTCGCGCATCGCCATTTCTTCTTCAGAATCTTTCATGCGCCAGGCAACGTGATGCACCGCGCCGGTTCCCCAGTGGCCACGAGGTTGTTGCGGCAGTTCTTTCACTTCAATGATTTTGCCGGAGCCGCCGCCATCGACGCTGTAGCGCGACCAGCCGTTCTCGGCGCCCAACAAAGAGAATCCCATGCACTCTGTCAGCACTTCGGCAGTGGCAGATAGACGGCGTTCCCAAAGCCGCACAGTGTGCATGCCGCGCAACTGATGCTCAACTGGAACCGCGCTTTTTTCCCACGGCACAAACTCGCGGGCGTCGTCGGTTTCCACCAACGCCAGCTGCAAGCCGTGCGGATCTTTGAAGGGCAGCGTCGTTTCGCCGAAGCGCGTTTCAACCGCGCCGTATTTCACGCCTATCTTGTCGAAACGCCCGCGCCAATATTTCAAGCTCCCTTTCGGAACGGCAAAAGGAACTTCCACGACCAAATCGGTTCCCAATTGCCCGGGTCCCATGCCCGGCCAGGGAAAAAACGTGATGTCGGTTCCCGGGGTGCCGGCGCCGTCGGCATAAAACAAATGATAAGTGTCAGTCGCATCCTGATTGACGCTTTTCTTCACCAAGCGCATGCCCATCACGCCGGTGTAGAAATTCAGATTCTCCTGCGCCTCGCCGGCAATGGACGTGAGATGATGAATTCCGTGAACGGAGTTTTTCATAATTAATTCCTCAAAACCAGAACACGTTGCGATAAATTCCAACTCTGCCCGGCAATTCTCAAGAAATAAATGCCGGAGGCCAGGTTGTTGGTGTTGAGCGTGAAATATTGTTGGTTATGCGTTTCAGCAATTTGTTGTGCGTGTACCAATTGCCCTTGAATATTGTAGAATTGCACCTCAAGCGGCGAGGCTGGCTGATTTAGTTCCACCGTCACCCTCTTGCCGCTGCTGACGGGATTGGGAAAGATTCGCGCTGCAAACGTTGCAGGCGGCGCAGCCCGGCTGGGCGCGTGCGCAACATCGGTGAATTCTCCCTTGAAATAACGTTCGGCATGCAGGAAGGCATTGACGCCGACTTTTTTGCCGATTAAACGGCCTGGTATATCATCCACTGGTGGATGAATACCGCCCCAGATTCTGGAAAGACTGCATTGATCAGAGGCGTCCCGATAGGTTGCCCACTGCAATGTTAGGTCTACGCTCGGACCATCTTCAAAAACCAGGTATTCGTTGTGCGGCGCACGAAACTCAGCCATACCGCCGGGAAAATATTCGTCGCCGGTGAGCAGGGTCATAACTTCCGCTGCTGCGCGCGAGAACGTCGAATGTCCGGAAACAAAGCCTGCGAACGGTGGCGTGATGAAGGTTGGCCGCTGATACGGCCACCAATTTTCACCAAGAATCCAACCGACGCCGGCAACATCGACTTCCGGATCGTTGATGAAATCATGCGCGCGCCAGGCCTTAATTTTGATTTTGCCGTAATTCGCGGCATCCAACTGCGCCAGCGAATCGCCCTCCAGCACGACTTCGATGAAACCGGGAATTAAAGGCAGGCCGAGCGGAGAATAATGCGGAAGATTGGGATCAGAACTTTGCCCGCGATCCGCCATCCAGCGAATTGCCGAGATGGGCCGTACGTAATCGTACCAGCCCTTGATGCCCCAGGCTGAAATCGCGGCGTCATGAACTGCGCCGCCCAATGCAAAGTAGGCCTTCACATCCCATTCCAAATCTTCGACAATCGGACCTGTGCCGCGAAACCGTTTTTCAAAAGCAGGATGATCATTGACATAATTCAAAACGGTAAACCAGTGGCCCGGTGGCGTCTCGGAGTTGGGGCCATCAGCCCAGAACTCGGCAAGCGCGCGGGTGTAATCGCCGCGCGGAACGATTTGCGGCGTGTAGGGCCGGCCGGTTTTGGGATTCACGGCGTGCCCAATGCCGCGGTCGCCCCCTTCCAGCATATCGTAGAAATTCCGTAAATCTTCGAAATTTTCAGGAAGCTGTTGCACATTGCCAATCGACGCTGGTGAAATATCCCACATCACGCCGTCGGTCGGGTCAAGGTGGGAAGACCAGGTCGCGACCAATGAAAACGTCCAGCGATAGATTTCAGAAGGTGCGCTGCTTGGGTTCGACATATCAAAATAGGCCGGCGCACCGGGATCATGATACACCCAGTAGTCATAGCCGTCGCGCTGATAAATCGCACGATTCGCCGGCGTGAGGGCAAAGGGCGATACTTGTCCCCATTCCGGACTAAGAAATTTGGGCGTGCTGCCGGGAATGACGTTGCCGCTCTGATCGATGAAAACTTCGAGCGTCAGCGGCTGCCAACGGTTGGGATCGATCAAATCAGGATTGCCCGGCAACAAAGTGATAAGGGGCGGATTGAAAGGCGCATAATGCTGATAGGCATAACTATTCTGCTCGTTGGAACCATCTTGCAAGCCGAACTCAATCAAGCTCTGTCCGATATAATTGCCCAGCGCCGCTGCCGAGCCGGAGGAATAATCCGTTGATGTGATTGCAGGGCTATAGCCTAGTGCCGATAACAACGAATCACAGCGCGCCAGCGATTGCGCCGCGCCGGGAGAACTTTGAAAACGATGCGTGATGAGGCGGTACGCGGCATAACTCACGGCTTCTTCGCGCGCCGCATGCACATTGGCGGGCGCAGAAATGCCGTTGAACGCACAGGCATAGCCGTTCACGGTTTTACCCAACAAATAGGTTTGCGCAACTTTGTCATAAACCGCCCAGGCATCATAAACAGCGATTGAAAAGTGAAAAAGATTGCGGGCATGCACCGTTGGCCGGGCAAAATCCTTGCGGATGGCTTGCAACAGCGCCTCGTTCCACAAGCGCGCCACGGAATGTTGGGCTGCAAGCGGGAATGTGACGCCGCAGATCAAAAATGCTGTCAGGGCAAGATGTTGTTTCTTTTTCATACGGCGACCTCCTGAGACTTCTCAATACACAAGCTTGGGTGAGCTTTCACGTTTATGGGAAAAAACTTTCGGAATTTTGTTCTGTTTGAAAAGGTAAATACTCACGGCTTGTCGCCTTCCGGCAAAATCAACTCATTGGCTTTATTCGCGGCAACTTCGGGCGGAGTGCCGGAATCCCAGCGCGGCGGCGGAGTTTTGCCGTTGGTATATAATGACTCCATCGGCTCCCAGACTTCATCCACGCGATCGGTGAAGAGATCGCCGATCAACAAATCCGTCACTGTGCCGCGCAAATGCGGATAGTTGCGCACAAATTGGCCGAAACTGAAACCGTCATAATATTCACACACCAAACGGCGCATGCGATCGACGCCTTGATTGAAAAGCTCGCCCCACTGGCCAAGTTGGGCCGCTGACAAATCCTTCTTTTGAAAACCCTCGACGATGGCATCGGCCGCCATTTCGCCGGATTTTAACGCGAGCAACACACCGGAGGAATACAAAGGATCGAGAAAGCCGAAGGCATCGCCAATCGTAACCCAGCCGTCGCCGGCCGCTTGCGTAGCGCGATAGGAATAATCTTTGGTCGCGAAATAGCCGGTGATGCGCTTGCCGGAAGACACCCTCTCTTTCACGGCCGGGCAGCGGTCGACTTCTTCGTTATAAGTTTCCTCGTGGCTTTTGCGGCCTTTGAAGAGATAATCGAACGGCGCAACCACGCCGACGCTGACGCGATCATCATGCAGCGGAATGTACCAAAACCATCCCAACCGGTTTGCAGTTTGCAAAACCATGGTCGCGCCTTCGTCGCGGCCTTTGTCGCGATAAGCGCCCTGCCAGTACGTCCAAATTGCGCCTTTGTTGAGAATGGGATCCCACACGCGCAGCTTGAATTTGTTTTGCAACAAGCCACTTTGGCCGCTGGCATCGACCACGACGCGCGCGCCGATTTCCTGCTGTGTGCCGTCCGGCAATTGAATTTTGACGCCCACCGCGCGATGATTGTCAAACAACACATCGCGCACGCGCACGCCCTCATGCGCCATCACGCCGTGCTCGCGCGCGTTGTTGAGCATCATCAAATCGAATTCGCTGCGCACCACCTGCCAGGTTTGCGAGCATTCGTGCGGTTTGTTATCCCAAAAATAAAACGGCGCGGAAAGCTTGCCGCTGGCATTGACAAACTGCACGCTGTATTTTTTTACAAAATGGCTTTGCTTCATTTTCTCGAGCATGCCGAGCCGCTTGAGTACCCAATAAGTTTCGGGAATCAACGACTCGCCAATGTGAAAACGTGGAAACTTTTCCCGCTCGAAAAGCTGGACTTTGTAACCATGTTGGGCAATAAGGGCGGACACAGTAGAGCCGGCGGGGCCGCCGCCGATGACGACGACGTCAGAGTTGGTCATGAGGTTGTTTTCGGACATTCGAATGCGCATCCTTATTCATCGAAGTGAAATGAGTAGATTATTCGTGGACGGTTTAAGCTGCCAGTTCATACTCCATGCGAGTGGGTCGCGTGATGCGTTGCGAGGCATCGAGAATCTCCAGGGAAGCGAAGTTGCCTTTGGCGTCGTAGTCCAAGACGATCTCGAACTTGATTCGTTGTGAGCTGTCTGCGTGCATCAATCAGTTTTGTTGCTTCATAATCGCCCCACAAGCCGAGAGTGAGGGTAAGATCATCTTCCCGCCAGGAACGGAAACCCGGGCGGGAAGAGCGGAGGAAGTATTTGTTGGTCTCAGCCATTAACAGAAGACATCATGAGGGGAGTAAAGAATTGTTTGCGACCGAGCCTGCAAAATTGTCGAACAAAGCCTGCACCGATTTTCAGTCAAACTGAAAATGAAAGCTCTTCGAACAACTTTGAGGACTTCGCCCACAAAAGTTGAACTGCCACAGAAAGAAAAAGCCTTTTCAGTGGGATTTCATTTGAGTGGGCGAACACTTTCAGGAATTTATTCTGCCTTTAAAAAGCTAATCCCATAGCCTGACGCCTACATCTCGCTTTCCTCCTCGTCCTTGCCCTCGACGAAGCCATGAACTGAAATGCTGCGTTGCTTGGCCTCCACGTCATTGGAGAAAACATAAACCGTCTTGGAAGTTTTGCCCACCGCAGAGCCGGTGTTATACGTGACGGAAATTTGCCCTTCGGCATTGGGCGCGATGATTTTCGAGCTTTCTGCCGCGGTGCAGCCGCAGGTGGTTTTCACCTTCTCGATTTTGAGCGTGTCGGTGCCAACGTTTTTGAATTTGAACACATGCTTTATGGCCGTGCCCTGCGCGACCGTGCCAAAATTAAAACTGGTTTCTTCAAATTGAATTTTCGGGCCTTTAGTTGTGCTGCCGTTGTTGGCGTCCTTTTCGCCTTCTTGAGCTAATGCAAAATTGCAGGACAGCGCTAAGGCAGAGACAACGGCGCAGCCGAAGATACGTTTGAGCAACATGGCAAAATCTCCTATTTTGTGGTACAGGTTATGAGTAATGACGCTGATCGAGTCTGAAAAACGCGATGCAATAGTTCACGGCGTCAGCGCCGTGGTGTGTTGACCAAACGCCGCCAGAATACTCTCGGCAATTTGATCATCCCAGCGCGCTTTGATGCGGCCGTCTTGCAGCCAATACACGCGCGGCGGGCTCTCGCCGATCAAGTCAAAGAACTCGTTTGCCGAGATGGGGTGATACGGGTAAGCCGTATGGGTTTTTTCCATAAACGCGGAAATGGCGGAATCGTGTTCCGAGAACATCAAAACAAAGATTTCCGGAATTTTCTCATTTATTTTCGACAATTCATCGAGGGATTGAGCGGTTTCCTGACAATGCTCACACTCCGCGTTGAACACAGCCACGAGTTTGTCGCCCTGGGTCAGATCAACGCGACCGGCTTTCTCAAACTGAGTGTATTGCGCAAAGTTTCCCTCATAATCCTGACGCACCGGCGCGAGCACCAGCACCGCAATCAAACTAACCAATGCCAACAAAGCGGGCACAGCGGGCCGGCGTTTTTCTGCCGGCGTGATTTTAAACAGCCAGAGGCTCAATCCCAGCAAGATGACGTTTTTCACCAGGGATTCGGCGGATGACATGGGCAAGAGTTCGCCGAAGCAGCCGCAATCCTGCGTTTGTTCGCCCAACGTCAGTTGATAACCCTGCAAAGCAATGAATCCCACGAACGTGGCGATCGTCAAGGGGAGAATGGCGCGTTTCAGATGAAACGGAAACAGCAGCGCGAGGCCAAGAAACAATTCGAACGCGATCAGCAATCGCGCCGGATAGGCCGCGTGCGCGCGCGTAGCGGCCAGGCCTTGATCCACGATTGCAATTTCAAACAGGCCCACGCCCGGCAATTTTGAGAGAGCGGAGAAAAGGAAAACACCCGCAAGGAAAAGCCTAAGGGCGAAACCGATTCTTGCTGCCGTCATAGAATTCAATCAAAAACTGAAACACGTTTTTTCACAAAATTATGCGATGCTAGCTTCAAACTCAAACAAAAATTCTGAGATTCCCAAAGCGGCATCGCTGCGAAACCCGGGGTGCGCCCGGTTGCGATTTCGCGGCGTTGCATCAGGAATTCTGCCAATGTTGTTTGGCCGGCCGTACATTCAGCGATGCCAGCGAACGAGGTGCAAGCTCGCTTTCCATTGGCCTGGGAACA
Source organism: uncultured Cytophagia bacterium (assembly GCA_964457925.1). Lineage (GTDB taxonomy): Bacteria > Zhuqueibacterota > Zhuqueibacteria > Zhuqueibacterales > Zhuqueibacteraceae > Coneutiohabitans. The sequence continues at coordinate 63,667 of CAYWGH010000023.1, read as the reverse complement.
AGCGGCTCGTCTTGCCCCGGTTTGGGTATGCCGGCGTGGAGTCACGATGGTTCAAGCCGGATGTTCGGACTTTTTTCCCGCTTCTGCTTTTTTCGAATAATACTCAGCCCCCAAGAAATGCAACGAAACATAAGGCTGATTGCCAATGACCCAGCTATCATGCGGCTTGGGCGGAATGTAGAATATCGTACCGGCGGCGAGTTCTTTTAGCGTACCATCGGCCATCGCTGCCATGGCGCGCCCGGATAAAACCATTCCAATATGCTCGACTTCACAAAGTTCCGTGCCTGCCAATGGCCGCACGTGCTCCGACCATTTCCAGCCGGGTTCATAGGTGGCACGGCCAATTGTCAGTCCCGCGATTCTCACAATTTCAAACTTGCCCTTTTCGAACACGCGGATTTCATCCGGGGCGTCGAATTTTTTGAGAATGATTTCGATCATGATGGTGCTTGTTGGTCAAACCGAACAGTCTCATTGTCCTTCTGCCGGCCGCACCGCCATGCCCGGCCGCAATTGCAGGATTCCCGAAGTAATTAATGTGTCTCCAGGCTGCACCCCGGCCGTGATTTCGACGCGTTCATCCGTGCGACTGCCGATCTCCACGCTGCGCGATTCCGCCCTGCCGTTTTTGAGCAAGAAAACGCGCTGTCCTTTCAACTCCGGAATGAGTGCGAACGAAGGGATCGTCAGCGTTTCTTTCTCTTTAAATACGACTTCGACATTGGCGAACGCGCCGGGAATCAACACGCCTTCAGGATTTGGGCTGAGTGCGCGCACATGCAGCGTGCGCGTTGTCGGGTCGATTTTGGCCTCAACAGCGTAGACCTCTCCTTCGAATTTGCGCGTCACGCCTTCCACGGAAAAGCTGACTTTGTCGCCGCGTTTGATGGATGCAGCATATTTTTCCGGAATGGTGAAATCGACCTTCACGGGATTGAGGTCTTGCAGCGTGGTGATGGGCGTGGTGGGAGAGAGGTAGCTGCCTTCGCTGACATACCGCAAACCGATGACGCCTTCGAACGGCGCGCGAATCTCGGTTTTGCTGATTTGCGCTCGAATGATGAGCAACTCAGCCTTGACAATATTCAATTCATTGATGGCAATATCATATTCTTCCTGGCTGGCAAGTTTTCTTTCGAACAATTCGCGTTGGCGTTCCGCCCGCTCTTCCGCAAGCGCCTGGCGATATTGGGCGCGCATGAGCTGCGCTTGCGGCTCGGCGTCATTGATCTTCAACAGCAGGTCGCCCTTTCTTACCGGAACGCCTTCTTTGAAGAAGATTCTTTCCACTTTGCCGGAAATTTCACTGCGAATCTCCACTTCTTCATTCGAAAGTATGGAGCCAATGGTCAAAATGCGGTTGCCCAGCTTTTCCGGCTGCACAGTCTCAATGCGCACCGGCATGCTCTGATCGCGCGGTCCGCTGGCCGCGGCAACGTTGTTTTTGCTTGCGGAAGAACGGCCCCACAGCGAGCTGACTTTGGGCAACGCGAGTGCAACCAGCACAGCAAGGCCGCCAATGATCCACCACATGCGTTTTGTTTTAAGACTCATACCATAAACCTCCAAAGGGGATTATTAACAGCAATGGAGCACGACAGTACGACATTTTTTCATAAGAAACAAGATGTCAGGCGGTTAATATTGAGACAAAATCCACCGAGAAATAAAATATGGCAAGAAACTAATGAAAGATTGTAGCTTGCGCTCGCGCATATCGGAATGGTTATTTTCACGGATATAATCTGTTGTTTCTATTTGGCATTTACTCGCCACGTGAGAGTTTTCGTTTGCGCGGAGCGATTTTTTTGTTACCTTTGCAGCGACTTGAGTGAATCTCACAGCAAGCTCTCGGATCATAAAGACTAAGGACGAAGTGATTTTGTTCATTCATCATCGCCGGCCATACGGCAATACGACAACCGCGTTTGAAATCCATCGTTAAACAATCCCTCACGCTCATTGAGCATTTGGGCGTTCTCCATCCGGGCGCCTCCAAAAACAGCCTCAAAAAACTGCTGGAGCACGATCGTGTGAAGGTGAACGGCATGGTTGTCCGCCTCGGCAAAACCGTGTTGCAAGCGGGCGACCGCGTTGAAATCGGCGCAAAAGTTTTCACCAGGCGTTTGCACAATGAGCTTGATATTCTGTTTGAAGACGAACATCTCCTCGTCATTCACAAGAAACACAACCTGCTCACCATTGCCACCGAGCACGAGAAAGAGAAGACGGTTTACGCCTATCTCTACGCCCACCTCAAAAGCCTCAATCCCGAGAACAAGATTTTTATCGTGCATCGCCTCGATCGCGACGCATCCGGGCTGCTGGTGTTTGCGCGCACAGACAGCGCCAAGCGCAAGCTGCAAGCGCAATTTCGCGAGCATAAAATCGAGCGCGCCTACATTGCCATTGTCGAAGGCAAAGTCAAAAACAAAACCGGCGTAATTCAAAACTATCTCGGACAGAATCGCGCGTTGAAAGTCTATGCCGCCAAAGACGAACAGCACGGCAAGCTGGCGATTACGCATTATCAAGTGCAGCGGCGCATTGCCAAATACACCTGGCTGGAGGTGAAAACACAAACCGGCAGAAAGCATCAGATTCGCGTGCACCTGGCGGGTTTGGGCCATCCGATCATCGGCGACAAGGAATATGGCAGCACTAAAAATCCGATCAATCGCCTGGGCTTGCATGCCAACAAGCTCGGCTTCGTGCATCCGGCCACCGGCAAAAAGATGAGTTTCGAAGTTGAAGCGCCGCTGGCGTTCCGTAAAATGTTTGCGCAGACCTAAAATCACAGATGTTGTTGGCTCGAACGAACCCTTAAGCGATCATTCCATGTTTCCTGAACTTTTTAAGATTGGCCCGCTCACGATTCACAGCTTTGGCGTGATGGCGGCGCTCGGCTTTCTCATCGGCGGGCGTTTGCTGGAAAAAGAATTCGAGCGCACGCGCCTGCCCAAGGATGATGCCAGCCTGCTGGTGGTCGCCGCATTCATCGGCGGCATGGTGGGCGCGAAAATTTATTTTTTGCTCGAACATCCTTATTTGCTCAAGGAAAATTTTTGGGGCAATATTTTTTCCGGCGCCGGGTTGGTGTGGTATGGCGGCTTCATCGGCGGTTTTTTAACGGTGGTAGCGATGACGGTGAAACGAAACCTGCCCGTGTTGAAAGTCGCGGATTTGTTTGCGCCGGTGCTGGCGCTGGGACAGGCGTTCGGCCGCATGGGTTGTTTCCTGGCGGGCGACGGCGACTTCGGCCCGCCGAGTGATTTGCCCTGGGCGATGCGGTTTACCAAAGGCGTCGTTCCCACGCTGAATAATCCTGATTTGCAAAAACTCTATGCCGAGATGCATCCCGGTCAAGCGATTCCCAACGACATTGCCGTGCATCCGACCATGCTGTATGATCTCATCTTGTTGTTGATGAGTTTTGCGTTGTTGTGGTCGCTGCGCCGCCGGGCATGGCCTGCGGGCGCGAAGTTTTCACTCTATTTGATTTTGATCGGTGCCGGCCGTTTCATCACGGAGTTTTGGCGCATGACGCCGAAACATCATTTGGGCGGATTGTCCGATGCGCAATTGATCAGCGTGCTGCTCGTTCTCGGCGGCCTGGCAGCCCTGGCGTATTTGCAGCGTCGCAAAAGTTCGCCCGCGTCCGATGATCATCCGGCCATGAAACCTCGCAAAGTGGCAGCGGATAAATAGCGCAAGCCGGTAGAAGCGGCGTTCATCAATAAAATTAAACGGCAACGTGTTATGAGGAATTTTGCGATGAAGCGATATCTTTATTTCATCTTTACGATCACGATCGCGCCTGGTATTTTTTCCGTCGCAGCCCAAACGAAATCTCCCAGACACGGCCAGCGCTTGAATCAGCTTGTGATCACCAATGCCCTGATGATCGACGGCGTTGGCACGCCGGCAGAGGGTCCGGTCGACATCCTCATCAAACAAAACCGCATTGAGCGCATTACGCGCAGTCGCGCAAATGCCGACTACCTCAAAACTGCGGATGCGATTATCGATGCAAAAAATCAATACGTGTTGCCGGGCTTCATCAACATGCACGGCCATTTGCAGGACGAGCGCGCCGGCCAGGCCATGCCGTTTGATTATCAATACAAACTCTGGCTCGGCTGCGGCATCACCACCGTGCGCGACGTGGGCAGCGATTACGACAAGGCGCTCGCGGAAAAACGCAAAAGCGCCGCGAATGAAATCATTGCGCCGCGACTTTGGCTTTACATGTGGTGTCCGGGCGGCAACAACGAAACCGAGATTCGCGCGAAAGTGCGCGAGCTGAAAGCCAAAGGCGCCGACGGCCTCAAATGCCATCAAATGGATCGCGACACGTATTTGATTGTTGCAGATGAAGCGAAGAAACTGGGATTGAAGCTGGCGCATCATGTCGGCGTCGAAGACGCCAATGCCTGGCATGATGCCCAGGCCGGCACCGCGACCATCGAGCATTGGTACGGTGTGCCGGATGCCGCGCTCGAGGGCGTGCAACATTTTCCACCGGATTTCAACTATAACAACGAACTGCACCGTTTTCGCTATGCCGGCCGTTTGTGGCGCGAAGCCAATCCCGAAAAATTGCAAAAAGTGCTGCAAACATTGGTTGACGCAAACGTGGCCTGGAATCCGACTCTGTGCATTTATGAAGCCGCGCGTGATTTGCAGCGCGCCCTTACGCAACCGTGGTTTGAAGATTATTTGCATCCCGCGCTTGAAGCCTTTTTCACGCCGAATCCGGACTATCACGGTTCATTTTTCTTCGGCTGGACCAGCACCGATGAAGTTTTTTGGAAGGAAAACTATCGCATTTGGATGCAAGCGATAAAGGATTTTGCGGCGATGGGCGGCATTGTGACCACCGGCGAGGATGCAGGTTTCATTTATCAAATGTACGGCTTCGGCTATCTGCGTGAACTGGAATTGCATGAAGAAGCGGGCTTTCAGCCGCTCGAAGTGATTCAGCATGCCACGAGCAACGGCGCATTGGTGCTGGGCAAGGCAAATGAGCTGGGCCGTTTGAAAACCGGTTATCTCGCGGATATGATCGTGGTGGATGGCAATCCGCTGGAGAATTTGCACATTCTCTTTCCCACCGGCATCAACCCGACGCTGGACAGGCAACGCGGCGAGCACGGCGGCATTGCGTGGACGATTAAAGACGGCATTCCGTATCACGCGCCCACGCTGTTTTCAGAAGTGCGTGAAATCGTGAAAGCCGCGCGCGCGAAACAACAAACGGATTGAAGTCGTTCGTATGTTCGGTTGATCAGTCTTTGGGCGCTGTGGCCCCATAAAACTGCAAATCTGTTTAGAACGACAACGTCAAGTCACGGCACACTTCATTCTTAATGTCATTCTGTAAGAATCTTGTGAAGCTTGAAGAACATGTCTCAAATCGGTTGCGAGCTTGACGCTTTACATGATTCCCATGCTGCTTTTTCGCGTAGCAGATAATGTATTTGAAATTTTTTGACGACGGGATTGATATGCGAAAACCAACTCTCAGCGTTATCACAATTCTGACGTTTGCAAACCTCTGTGCCTTCTCAAATGCCAGGGCGCAAAGCGTGTTGTTGGATTTTTCCTTTGGCGCAATCTATCCGGCGCAGACGGCCGGCGGGCTTTATCCCGGCGTGACGCTGCACAAGACGATCAAGAAGCGTGGCGTCCTGCAAATGGATCTGGGCGTGGGTGTGGCATATTATCACCGTAAGTACTCGGACCTGGCAGCCGTCGAGCCTTATTTGAATCCAAGTTCGGGCTTAGCTTTGCCTTTTGCAGAGGTGAAGTTCTCGCGCAAGCTCGTGCCGGTTTCCTTCAAACCGACGTTCAAGATTTCATTCATTGAACGCAGCTTGCCCAAGTTGCGGCCCGTGCGCGGCGCGGCGCGCGCCGGCATGGAAAGCACTTCTGATATCAAAGACACCGGCGTTTTTCTGCGGCCGCATGTGAGCTATTATCGTTTATCCGCTGAAGAATCGAATGAGGTGAACAGCAGCAGCGTTTCACGCACCTACAAGGACTGGGGCTGGGGCAGCGAGCTGGGCTTTTATCTTACCATGACGAATAAGGTCACAACTAGCATCTCCGTGCTGTACAACCGCGCTGCGCTCGATCGCGAGGAAAACGAAGAACCGGCCGGCTTGCCGGTTGATGCGGTGGTCAAGCTCCATGGCGTCGGATTTCTGTTGAGCGTCGGGATGGGATTTTGATATGCTTGAGTTTTTGTATCAGATCGATGTCGCCGTATTCTTCTTTGTTAATCACAACCTGCAAAACAGTTTTTTTGATTGGCTGATGCCGATTGTTACTGAGCAGCGCAATTGGTTTCCGGTGTTTGCCGTGGTTTATGTTTGGCTGTGGTGGAAAGGCGGTAAAACCGGACGCACGGCCGCGCTGCTGATCATTCCGGTGGTGGTATTGAGCGATCAGCTCTCCTCCGCAGCGTTAAAACCGTTTTTTCAGCGTGTGCGTCCCTGCGTCGCTCTGGAAGGCGTAAACGTGATTACCGGCATCAGTACTTCGTTTTCGTTTCCCTCCTCGCATGCGGTGAACTCGTTTGCGGCGGCCATGCTATTCACGCATTTTTACCCCACGCAAAAATGGCCGTTGTTCATCTGCGCGTTTCTCTCAGGCTTTTCGCGCATTTATCTTGGCAAACATTATCCGTTCGATGTTATCGGCGGAGCCGTGATCGGCGTGTTGTGCGCGCTGGTCGTGATCTGGATTTATGAAATCGCCGCGCAGAAATACCGGCACGCTGCAAAGTCTTTTTGAAATTTGGAAGGGAGAGTAGCAGTTGATCGAGAAATACGCCCTCATCGGCGCCGGGCCTTCAGGCCTGGCGGGCGCAAGAAATTTGCAGCGTTTCGGCATTCCGTTTGCCGGTTTCGAAGCGCATGCTGAAGTCGGCGGTTTGTGGGATATCGAGAATCCGCGCAGCACGGTTTATGAATCCGCGCATCTGATTTCTTCAAAGAAGATGACGGAGTTCAAAGAGTTTCCCATGCCCGAGGGCGCGGCCGATTATCCCAGCCACACAGAAATGCGCGAGTATTTTCGCGCGTTTGCGAAACATTTTGATCTGCACCAACACTATCGCTTCAACACCACCGTCGACGAAGTAACGCCGGAGGGAGAAGGCTGGCGCCTCACGCTGCACACGGGCGAATCCGATATTTATCGCGGCGTGATCATTGCCAACGGCACACTTTCGGAACCGAACATTCCGGCCATCGCGGGCAATTTTTCCGGCGAGATTTTTCATTCCGCGAAATATAAAAGCCCCGCGGTTTTTGCAAGCAAGCGCGTGTTGATCGTGGGCGCAGGTAACAGCGGTTGTGACATTGCCGTTGATGCCATTCATCATGCCAAACAAACGGCTATCAGCGTGCGCCGCGGCTATCATTTCGTGCCGAAATTCGTTCTCGGCAAACCCGCGGATACCATCGGCGGCAAACTCAAGCTGCCGCCGCGCCTCAAGCAAAAGGTCGACAGCGCGTTGCTCAAGCTCTTCACCGGTGATCCGCAACGCCTCGGGTTTCCCCACCCCGACCATAAACTCTACGAATCGCATCCCATCGTCAATTCACTCATTTTGTATCATCTCGGCCACGGGGACATTACGGTCAAGCCGGATATCGCGCGCTTTGACGGCAAATGTGTTCATTTCAAAGATGGCAGTGTTGCGGAATACGATCTCGTGGTGCTGGCCACCGGCTACAAGCTGCATTATCCGTTTATCGACAAAAAGTATCTTAATTGGCATGACACCACGCCGCGCTTGTATCTCAACGCTTTTCATCCGCAATTTGACAATCTTTTTGTTTTGGGAATGATCGAAGCTGCGGGCATCGGCTGGCAGGGCCGTTATGAGTTGGCCGAGCTGATCGCGCGCTTCATTCTTGCCTCACAACGCCGAACCCGCGCCGCCGCTGAATTCAAAAAAGTCAAAAGCAACCCCAATGCGGATTTGAGCGGCGGTTTCAAATACATGAAGCTCGAGCGCATGGCCTATTACGTTCACAAAGAAACCTACCTGAAATTGGTGAAAAAGCAAATTGCTTTGCTGAAATAATGGCGTTTGGTTGTTGACCTGAATGGAGATCATTACGAATCAACACGGATAAAGCTATAATCGAAAATCCGTGAGAATCCGTGTCAATAAGTGGCTATACCAATTTGCAGACAAGCTGCAAATCAAAGCTTCGCGAAGCAGCAAATAACTGTTCTGCGAAGCTCGGTGTCTCCGGCGACCATCAGCGATAAAGTTTTTCCACCGAAAAGCACCGGTGTCGCCGAACATCGCCGAAAAAAAACTTAGACAAGATGATTTATCGGCAAAATTATTTGGAATCGCTCTGCCGACAAATTATTCTGCGACAAACTTTCAGAATTTTATTCTAACCTTGAGCGCCTTAGGGCCTAAGTTTTTGCTTGCGTCGACAAAACGTTTGATCAATGCCATGGCATTCTTGTGTCATCTCATAACCATGAGTTGGCAAGTTCCAACTCCTTGGCGGAACCGGGTACTGATTCGCACAAAAGGATTTCGATCGCTTGAACGCCCTTGATCAGATTCGCCTGAACTTCGATCCCGCGATGTTGACGCTTTTGAATATCATCCTGGGCGTGGTGATGTTCGGCATTGCGCTCGACATCCGGCGCTCGGATTTCAAGGCGATTTTCGATTTTCCCAAAGCCATGTTGATCGGGTTGCTTGGCCAGTTCGTGCTATTGCCCGGGCTGTCGTTTGTGCTCGTCACAGTGCTCTCGCCGGCGCCCAGCGTTGCGCTCGGCATGATGCTCGTGGCGGCATGTCCGGGCGGGAATATTTCGAATTTTTTGGTGTACCTGGCGCGCGGCAATACCGCGCTTTCCGTGTGTATGACGGCGGTTTCCACGCTGTTTGCGCTGGTGATGACGCCGCTTAATTTTTCGCTGTGGGGATCGCTTTACCCGCCAACACGCACGCTGCTCAAGGAGATTTCTTTGAATCCTCTCGATCTCATGAGCGCGATTTTTTTGCTATTGGGATTGCCTCTGGCGCTGGGGCTGTTTCTCTCGCAAAATTTTCCCGGAATTGCTTTGCGCCTGAAAAATCCCATGAAAATTTTCTCCATGATTTTTTTCGGGGGATTTATCGTTGCGGCTTTGGCTGCGAACTGGCAAAATTTTTTGAATTATGTCGGGCTGGTGGCGGGCGCGGTGTTCTTGCAAAATGCCATTGGGCTGATGAGCGGCTATCTTGCCGCCCGCTTTGCCAGCTTGCCGGAACGCGATCGTCGCGCCGTCGCTATCGAAGTCGGCATCCAAAATTCCGGTTTGGGATTGATTCTCATTTTCAATTTTTTTGATGGCTTGGGCGGCATGGCGTTGATTGCGGCGTGGTGGGGAATATGGCACATCATCAGCGGGTATACGCTGGCCTTGTTTTGGTCGAGACGCACCCGAAAAGCTGAATTGCGCAGCCGAGTTTGAGTTTCTAAATTTGCCTGTAATCCTTACTCAGGATTTTGTAGATCCAACCCTTCTTTCATTTCTCCTGAGAATTCACCAGTGTTGAATCTCATCCCGCCGTTGTTCTGAAATATCGCCTAAGATCAAATTAAGTTTCGTACGAGAACGCCGGCCATATGGTCAACCAATTTCAGGGCAGGCAATAATTGCTTTTTGGTTGGGCAATCGAAAAAAATAAAAGTAAAATATACTTGACAAATAGACAAATATGCTTTATAATAATTGTGTCAAGCAAACTTTACTAAAAAGGAGAGTGGCCATGACCACAAAAGCTAGCCGTATTCCCAAACCACTATTGGCAGTTGCCGTTTTTCTTGTGCTCTATTTTTTGGCGCGGATCGTGCTCGAGCAACCTGATCTGGGGCAATCCCTGCGCGTAACTGTGGCGTTGCTGCCGATTCCGGTTTTCGCGCTGTTTCTGCTCTCATTTATTCGCGGACTAAAGGAATTGGACGAATTGGAGCGGCGCATTCAACTGGAAGCGTTGGTTATCGCGTTTCCGCTGGCAATTCTGCTCATCATGACACTCGGCTTGCTGGAACTGGCTGTGCCGCTTTCGCCGGAGAATTGGAGTTATCGGCACATCTGGCCATTCTTGACGATTTTTTATTTTATCGGTTTGGCGATTGCGCGCAAACGCTATGAATGAGGAGGCGATACCATGAAAAACCGGTTACGCGTATTGCGCGCCGAACGCGATTGGTCGCAAGCCGAGCTTGCCGAAAAGCTCGGGGTATCGCGCCAGACCGTCAACGCCATTGAGACGGAAAAATACGATCCCAGCTTGCCGCTCGCTTTCAAAATGGCGCGGCTGTTCGGCCAGCGCATCGAAGAGATTTTCGAGTTGGCGGAGGAATCGTCAGCTTAAACAATCATGTGAGTACCAACTACGGGACTGCTATACGGCCATGAAAATTGAGCGACTGTCACAATTCAAGACAGTCTAATTTGTGTGGCCCTGAAACATGCGAAATCTGCGAAAAGACTGCGCGCTTTCTCGCAATGTGCTCGAATATGCCATGCGCTTCGTTGCAAACAAGGTGAAAAATTTTTGGCAACGCGATTCGTAGCGATTACATTTTTGTGTGATGCGCTTTGATTTTGAAGGAAGACGTTGGGAAAGCATGTCAAAAAAGGCATAACGAGTAAAGATCACGGCAGGAGGCTTACGATTTGTGTATCACAATTACACGAATGATTTCGAATTCGTATTCCTTACTTATGCCGCGACAATAGCCAGGCTTTCAGGAGGGAGAACAAAATGAGTACTCACTGACAATAACAGCAACGAAGTCAAGATTTTATTGTCTAAGAGAAAAACTCATATTGTAAAAATGAATGATCCAAAAGTTCGGCACGCGGCTTGCTAAAGAAAAGGGCAGAAGAAAAAAGGAATGTACTGACACGGAATGTCGGTTCACAGACTGTGGCTCCCCCTCACAGCCAAGAGGCTCGGGTCGAATGACTCGGGCCTTTTTTATTTTCAATCATCCCGCAAGCGATAACCCACCCCCGGCTCGGTGAGCAAATAGCGCGGGCGCGCAGTGTCGGCCTCGAGTTTGCGCCTTAATTGCGCGATGTGAACGCGCAGATTGTGGCTTTCCTGACTGTACGTTTGTCCCCACACTTCTTTGAGCAATTGTTGATGCGTTAAAACCTTGCCGGCATGTTTTGCCAGTGTTGCCAGCAGTTTGAATTCTATGGGTGTGAGATGAATTTCATTTTCCGCCAGGAACACTTGCCGCCGCGCCAGATCGACGCGCAATTCATCCAGCACAATAACCGGATCCTCAGGCTCGCCGGCCGCGCGCGCCGCATGACGCAGCGCCACCCGCAGCCGCGCCAGCAATTCGCCTACACCAAAGGGTTTGGTGAGATAATCATCGGCGCCGGCGTCGAGCGCGGCGATTTTGTCCTGCTCCTGGCCGCGCGCGGAGAGCACGACGATCGGCATTTTCGCCCACTCGCGCAGGCGTTTCGTCACCTCCAGGCCGTCAATGTCCGGCAAGCCCAAATCGAGAATGATGATTTCCGGCTGCTGCGAGGCCGCAAGCTGCAAGCCTTCGTTGCCGGTGGTCGCTTCGAGGAGGCGAAATTGATGCGCCGTCAGCGTTGCGCGCAGGAAGCGCCGGATTTGATCTTCATCTTCAATCAGGAGAATGAGTGTGCCTGGTTGGGGCATGATACAGGTGAACCAAAATAGTTGTACCGCGGTAAAGTTGAATCGTTGCAAAAAACAAGGATTTTTCCAACTGATTGAAAAACCCAACTGATAAAGCTTCCCGCATTTGTTGGGTTTTTCTATCCGCTGGTGATTTTTTTTCTGAGGCAGTTTTACTTTTGTGGGCGAAGTCCTCGAATCTGTTCGAAGAGCTTCTATTTTCAGCGTTCCAGCGGCAGCGTGAAACGAAACGCGGCGCCGCCTTCCGGCCGATTCTCCGCCCAGATGCGACCGTTGTGCGCTTCGATAATGCTTTTGCAAATCGTCAATCCTAAGCCCACGCCGCCCCTGCCTTCGGCGGCACGACTGCGATAGAATTTGTCGAACACCCGTTCGATCTCCGCCGGCGGCAAGCCCGGGCCGCGATCCGCAATTTCAACCACGATATTTTCATTTATGACGCGCGCCGAAATCGCGAGGGGACTTGCGGGCGGCGTGTATTTAATGGCATTCTCCAGAAGATTGATGAAAACCTGCTCGAGCAACACGCTGTCAAATGCGACGAAAGGCAAGTCCGGCGGCAACTGAGTCGTAACCTGCCGGTCGGCCAGTTGTTCCTCCAAGCGGGTGAGCGCCGCGCCGATGACTTCCTCCAGCGGCTGCCATTCTTTGTTCAATTTGACCGCGCCGGATTCCAGCCGCGTCATGTCCAACAAATTTCTCACCAGGCGATTCAAGCGCGCCGCCTCATCGTGAATCGTTTGCGTCAATTCACGCCGCGTTACGGCCGGCAGCGAGTTCTCCGGTTCCAGCAGGCTGCTGGCCGCGCCGGTGATGGAGGCGAGCGGCGTGCGCAAGTCATGCGAAACCGAGTTGAGCAGAGTGTTGCGCAGTTTTTCCGTTTCGATCAGAATCTGGGTGCGGTGCGCTTCTTCCGACAAACGCGCGCTTTCCACGGCTAATGCGATTTGATTGGCAAATGTCTCCAACAGTTGCAGAAGTTCAGGATTCTGCACGTTCCCAGGATTCTGCGGTCGCACGCCCAGCACGCCGACGATGCCGCGCGAGGCAAAGAGCGGAAGGTACAGGGCATTCGCGCCCGGCAAAGTTGCGGTGCCGAGGCCGGCTTTCTGGCGAAGATCATAAACCCATTGCGCCACGCTTTGTTCTTTCGCTTCCGCGGCGAAACCCGCGCCCGCCGGCGTGGTCAAACGGCCATTTTCATCCGGCAACAACAAGGCGATTTCGCTTTCGAAAACTTCCTGCATATGCCGCAGAACAATCTCGCGAACCTGCTCGAGGCCTTTGGCTGTGACCAGCTCGCGGCTCATGTCGTAGAGTTCGGCGGTGCGCTGCTCGCGCCGGCGCGCGGCCTCCGCGGCATGGCGCAAACGCAGGGTTAGCGTGCTGATGATCAACGCCACGACGAACATCACACCAAAGGTAATGAAATATTCCGGATCGGCAACATTGAAAGTAAGAATCGGCGGGACGAAAAAAAAGTTGAAGGCAATGACGCTGAGCAGCGAAGCGAGCAGCGCGGGCCCGCGGCCAAAGCGCGCCGCGATGAACACGACGCCGAGCAGGTAGATCATCACCAAATTCGGTGGCGAGAGATAAGACGACAAAAGCTTACCCACGCCGCTGCACAGGGCAACGACGAGCAGGCTAAAGAGATAAGACGACCAGTTGTGCGTGCTGCGAAGAACGAGCGGCAAAGCCGAGGATTCGTCCTCCGGTTCGCCGCGAATGACATAAACATCGATGTCTCCGCTCTGTTTGATGATATCATTGACCAGCGAGCCGAACAATGCCTCGCGCCAGCGAGAATCGGTTGGTTTGCCGACCACGATTTTGCTGATGTTGCGGCTGCGCGCCAAGTTGACGATTTCTTCGCTCATGCGCTGTCCGCTCAGCAAGATTGTTTTCGCGCCCAGGCTTTCGGCCAAACGCAGATTTTGGTGCAAACGGTCGCGATCGGTTTGCGAAAGACGGGCGTGCGCCGGCGTTTCGACATGCACCGCGATCCACTCCGCCCGCAGACTCTGCGCCAGCCGCCGTGCTGCGCGCACCAGCCGCGCCGAGGACGGGCTTGGGCCGACGCATACCAGAATGCGCTCGGCGGTCGGCCAGGTAGTGGTGATGTCATGCTCATGCCTGTAAGTCTGCATTTGCGCATGCACCCGCTCTGCTGTGCGCCGCAACGCCAAATCGCGCAATGCGATGAGATTGCCTTTACGAAAGAAATTTTTGATCGCGGCCTCTGCCTGTTTCGGCACGTAAACCTTGCCTTCTTTCAAACGCAGCAAGAGATCGTCAGGCGGCAAATCGACCAACTCGACTTCAGCGGCAGCCTCGAAGATCGCATCCGGCACGGTTTCGCGCACACGCACACCGGTGATTTGCGCAATAATATCATTCAAGCTTTCGAGGTGTTGGACATTGATGGTGGTGTAAACATTGATGCCCAAACTGAGCAGCTCATCGACGTCCTGCCAGCGCTTGGCGTGACGCAAGCCTTCGACGTTGGTATGCGCCAATTCATCCACTAAAATGAGCGCCGGCTTGCGTGCGAGTGCGGTGTCGAGGTCGAATTCACGCAGTTTTGCGCCGCGATAGTCGATGATGCGCGAGGGCAACACCTCCAAACCAATCAGCAGCGCTTCGGTTTCCTTGCGGCCGTGCGGCTCGACATATCCCACGACAACGTCAATGCCTTCCGCCGCGGCTTTGCGCGCGGCCTCGAGCATGGCGTAGGTCTTGCCGACGCCGGCGCAGGCGCCGAAGAAGATTTTGAGTTTCCCGCGCAATGCTTGCGCCTCTTGTGACTTGAGGCGTGCGAGCAGTTTGTCGGGATCAGGGCGAGGTTCGATCATGGCGGAATATACGAAAAATCTCTTTGTTGATCAGGTCTCAATGTTGATCCAATGCTAAATTCAAGCGCAAGACATTTACCCGTGGTTCGCCAAGAAAGCCCAATTGCCGGCCCTCAATGTGTTGATCTACAAGCCGACGAACGAAATTTTCATCCAGGTTGCGCGCGCGTGCGACGCGAGAAACTTGATAATAAGCTGCTGCGGGACTAATATGCGGATCGAGGCCGCTGCCCGAAGCCGTCACCAAATCAACCGGAATCGACTGAGCGTTATTCGGATCAACTTCTCGTAATGCTGTCACGCGCGCTTTCACAGTGTTCAACAATGCCGGATTGGTCGGCCCAAGATTGGAGCCCGAAGAGGCGGCAGCGTTGTATGGAAACGGGCCGGTCGCCGATAAGCGGCTCCAAAAATATTTCGGATCATCGAAGGGCTGCCCGATGAGCGCCGAGCCGACCGGCCTGTCATCTTGGTAAATCAAGCTGCCATTCGCCTGATTTGGAAAAACGAGCTGAGCAATTCCGGTGACGAGCAGCGGATATGCCACGCCCGTGACGAGCGTCAGCACGAGCAGCAGGAGTAGAGCAGGTTTGAAAAGAGAACGCATGGTATTTTATCCTTGTTAAAAAACGTTTGTAGTAGCTCCTTCAGGAGCCGGGCGTTTATGACGCGAGAGCGCCTAAAGGCGGCTACTACGAACTTTTCACGCCAGCCCCAGCGCCACCAGAATCAAGTCAATCGCCTTGATCCCGACGAACGGGATGGCCAAGCCTCCCAGTCCGTAAATCAGCAAATTGTTTCGCAAAACCGTTGCCGCGCCGACCGGCCGATACTTGATGCCACGCAGCGCCAACGGAATTAGTGCTATGATGATGAGCGCATTGAAAATGACCGCCGAAAGAATGGCGCTGGCGGGCGTTGCCAATTTCATGAGGTTGAGCGCTTGCAGCGCTGGATACGTGGTCACAAACGCCGCCGGAATGATGGCAAAATATTTTGCCACATCGTTGGCAATACTGAACGTCGTGAGCGCGCCGCGCGTCATCAACAACTGTTTACCGATCTCGACGATCTCGATGAGCTTGGTTGGGTTCGAATCGAGATCGACCATGTTGCCGGCCTCTTTCGCGGCTTGCGTGCCGGTGTTCATCGACACGGCCACATCGGCTTGCGCCAGCGCGGGTGCATCGTTGGTGCCGTCGCCAGTCATCGCCACCAATTTGCCGCCGGCTTGATGCTCGCGAATGAGTTTCAACTTTGCTTCGGGCGTGGCTTGCGCGAGAAAATCATCGACACCGGCCTCGGCAGCAATACTGGCCGCAGTCAACGGATTATCACCGGTGATCATAACGGTCTTGATGCCCATTTTGCGCAATTCGGCGAAACGCTCTTTGATGCCGCGCTTCACGATGTCTTTCAACTCAATAACGCCGAGCACTTTTGCGCCATCGGCAACTACCAAAGGCGTACCGCCGCTTTTCGAGATGGTCTCGACTGAGGTGCGCACTTCCGCGGGAAATTTGCCGCCTTGTTTTTTGACGTATTCCTCAATCGCATCCGCCGCACCCTTGCGAATTTGGCGGCCATCGAGATTTACACCGCTCATGCGAGTTTGCGCGGTGAAGGGAACGAACGTGGCGCCCAAGGCATGAATGTCGCGCCCGCGCAGGCGGTATTTCTCTTTCGCCAAAACGACAATCGAGCGGCCTTCGGGCGTTTCATCAGAAAGCGATGCCAGTTGAGCAGCATCAGCTAACGCTTCTGTGCCAATGTCATTTGCAGGAATAAATGTCGTCGCTTGACGATTGCCAAGTGTGATCGTGCCGGTTTTGTCGAGCAGCAAGACATCGACGTCGCCAGCGGCTTCAACAGCGCGGCCGGACATCGCAATCACGTTCGTTTGAATCATGCGATCCATGCCGGCAATGCCGATGGCGGAAAGCAGGCCGCCAATAGTCGTGGGAATCAAACACACCAGCAGAGCGACCAGCACGGTCACGGTGACCGGCGAGCCTTGTCCGGCCGAGTCAACGCTGTAGATCGAGAACGGCAGCAGCGTCACTGTCGCCAAAAGAAAAATAATCGTCAGCGCCGCGAGCAAAATGTTGAGCGCAATCTCGTTCGGCGTTTTCTGACGCTTGGCGCCTTCGACCATCGCAATCATGCGATCTAAAAACGTTTCGCCAGGATTGGCGGTGATGCGCACGACCAGCCAATCCGATAACACTTTCGTGCCGCCGGTGACGGCGCTGCGATCACCGCCGCTTTCACGAATGACCGGCGCGCTTTCGCCGGTGATGGCGCTCTCGTCCACCGAGGCAATGCCCTCGATCACTTCGCCATCGCCGGGAATGAAGTCTCCAGCTTCGACGAGCACAACGTCGCCTTTTTTCAACGTGGCTGCGGATACGGTGGCGAAGCCCGCGCCACGTTCCGGGCGTGAGAGTTTCTTGGCGCTGATGTCACGCCGCGCGCGGCGCAACGATTCCGCCTGCGCCTTGCCGCGGCCTTCGGCCATGGCTTCCGCGAAGTTGGCAAAGAGCACGGTGAACCACAGCCAAAGCGAGACGGCGATAATAAAACCCGCCGGCGCCTCGCCTTGTCCAATCAAGGCGTGAACAAACAAGGTGGTCGTCAGCACGCTGCCGATGAGCACGACAAACATCACCGGGTTGCGGATTTGCACGCGCGGATCGAGCTTTTTGAATGAATCGATAATTGCCCGGTTGACTATTTTTGCATCGAACAAAGGACGGGATTTGGGTTTGTCGGACATATACAAATTTTCCTTTCGCTCCATTTGGAAAAGCAGAGGGCTTAGCGCAAAGAGTGCATGCCCTCTGCTCTATGCCCTCTGCCCTCCGCGCTATCACATCATCAAATGCTCCACAATCGGCCCGAGCGCCAACGCGGGGATGAACGTCAGCGCGCCGACGATGATGACGACGCCAATTAACAAAACGACGAACAGCGCGTTGTGCGTCGGCAATGTGCCGGGGCCGGTTGGCACGATTTTCTTGCGCGCCAATGAGCCGGCGATGGCCAATGTTGGAATCGCCAGCCAGTAACGCGCGAACAGCATCGCCAATCCGCCGGTGAGATTGTAGAACGGATTGTTCGCGCCCAATCCGGCGAAGGCGCTGCCGTTGTTGTTCCCTTGCGATGAAAACGCATAAAGCACTTCGCTGAAGCCATGCACGCCGGGATTAAAAATCGTCGCACGTCCGGCGGCGGTAATAACAGCAAGCGCGGTGAAGCCGAGCACGACGAGGGGCGGAATGAGTATGACCAACGAAGCCATCCTCATTTCATACGCTTCGATCTTTTTGCCCAAATATTCCGGTGTGCGGCCAACCATCAATCCGGCGACAAACACGGCGATGATAGCAAAGACCAACATGCCGTAAAGTCCGGAACCAACGCCGCCGTAAATCACTTCGCCGAGCTGCATCAGCCACATCGGCGCCAAACCACCAAGCGGCGTGTAAGAATCGTGCATCGAGTTGACCGAGCCATTTGAAGCAGCGGTTGTGGCCGTCGCCCACAGCGCGGAGTTGGCGATACCGAAGCGCACTTCCTTGCCTTCCATGTTGCCGCCGGCTTGCAGCGCGCTGGCATTTTGATCGATGTCCATTTTGGTGAAAGCGGGATTGCCGCTCTGCTCCGCGCCCACGCACAATGCGAGGAGCGCGACGAAGATGACGGTCATCGCCGCCAACACGGCCCAACCTTGGCGCGTGTCACCAACCATTTTGCCGAACATGTAACAAGAAGCCGCGGGAATCAACAGTATCGCGAGCATTTCAAAAAAATTTGAAAGCGGTGTGGGATTCTCGAACGGATGCGCGGCGTTGGTGTTGAAAAAACCGCCGCCGTTCGTGCCAAGCTGCTTGATGGCAATCTGCGAAGCCGCCGGTCCCATCGGCAGCCATTGCTCGTTGGCGGCATTGCCATTCGCATCATCCGTTGGCTGCATCAGCGGCGCGCTTTGATACGCGTCGAAATTCTGAATTACGCCTTGCGAGACTTGCAGCAACGCGAGCAAGAGGGCAAGGGGCAAGAGAATGTAGAGTGTCGTGCGTACCAGATCGACCCAGAAGTTACCGATGGTATTCGTATTCGTTGTCCGCCTTGCAAGGCCGCGAATGAATGCTGCCAGCGTTGCCATGCCAGTCGCCGCTGAAACAAAGTTCTGCACGGTGAGGCCGAGCATTTGCGTCAAGTAACTCATCGTAGTCTCGCCGCCGTAACCTTGCCAGTTGGTATTGCTGGCAAAGCTGACCGCGGTGTTGAAAGATGAATCCGGCGTGACCGCGGCGAAGCCTTGCGGATTGAGCGGCAGCCAATGCTGCCAGCGCTGCAGCACGTAGACCACCACCAAGCCGGCGAAATTGAACAACAGCATCGCCAGGGCATAGGTTTTCCAATTCATCTCCTCATTGCTGCGCACGCCGCATAAGCGATAAATCAAGCGCTCGAAGGAACCAAGCACGCGATCGAGTCCGAAAGCTTTGGCTTCATAGATGCGCGCCATGTACGATCCCAGCGGCTTGGCCAGCGCGATCAACACGATGAGATAGAATCCAATTTGAAGATAGCCATTCAGAGTCATCAGAACTTCTCCGGTTTCAAGAGTGCAACGAACAGATATGCGAAAAGTGCAAGGGCAATGATGCCGCTGATGAGATAAAGCCAGTTCATATCATTCTCCGGATACTTTTTGGGAAGCCTCGCGGACATGAAATTCCGCGTCGCCTTTTTCACAAAGCTTGATCAATCCGAGCGAAGCGGCAAAAAACACGAGAATCAACAGCACATAGAGAATATCCATGTTGAGGCCTCCGAAATTGTTGCCACAATATAATATTATCGGGCGTCATGCCGCCATCAAGGTTGAAAGGAAGGAGGTCAAGAAAGTGTAAAGAGAGAGGATAGTGGAAGGGAAATCACTAAATTCCTCGTCCACCGAAATGAAATCCCATGGAAAATGCATTGTTTTTCTGTGGGATTTCAACTTCGGTGGGCGAATGATTTGCGGTTTGCATCTCGTCAAACTCACAACAGCCTCACTGCGGCAGCCACGGCAGTTTTTCCAAATCGCAATTGCCGCCGGAGAGAATCAAGCCCAGTCGCTTGCCGCTGAAATCGAGCTTGTTTTCCAGCAGCGCGCCCAGCACAACTGCCGCGGAAGGTTCGACAATAATCTTCATGCGCTCCCAAATGTGCCGCATCGCAGCGATGATGTTCTGCTCGCTAACGGTCACGATTTGCTGCACGTGGCTGCGTATGATGCCAAAAGTCAATTCGCAAAGTGAAGTGAGCAAACCGTCTGCAATCGTTTTGGGATTGGTGGAAGGCATGATCTTGCCCTCTTGCAACGAACGATAGGCATCATCTGCGCCGGCTGGTTCGGCGGCAATCACTTTTGTTTTTGGTGAAATTCCGGCAACTGTGAGCGCGGTCCCGCTCAGCAATCCGCCGCCGCCCACCGGCGCCAGAACGAAGTCGAGATCACTCACTTCTTGCAGTAATTCGAGGCCGGCAGTGCCTTGCCCGGCGATGACGCGCGCATCGTTGAACGGATGCACAATCGTTGCGCCGGTTTTTGTCACCACTTGCGCCAGGGTCGCTT
This sequence comes from uncultured Cytophagia bacterium, assembly GCA_964457925.1. Lineage (GTDB taxonomy): Bacteria > Zhuqueibacterota > Zhuqueibacteria > Zhuqueibacterales > Zhuqueibacteraceae > Coneutiohabitans. The sequence goes on along the minus strand of CAYWGH010000023.1, from coordinate 43,455 downwards.
CACGCGCTGCCAGGGTCGGTTCACAAAAAACGATTTTACCGCCGTAGCCTTCGACTGCCAGCTTCTTGATGCGGGGCGCGGTTTTGGGCATGACGATGAACGCCGGCGCGCCGCGCAAACGCGCTGCCAGAGACAATGCGGCGGCATGATTGCCGGAAGAATGCGTCGCCACACCGCGCGCCAGTTCTTGTTCGGTCAACGAGAACACGGCATTGCACGCGCCGCGAAATTTGAAAGCTCCGACTTTCTGCAAATTTTCACATTTGAAAAACAGTTGGGCATTGACCATGCGATTGATGCTCTCGCAGGTCAGCACCGGCGTGCGATGCGCATGCGGCTTGATGCGCTCGGCCGCAGCGCGAATGTCGGCCAGGGTGGGGGAAGTCATGTTGAGCTGTGCTCCCAATTTCATGTGAGTTGAACAGAATGCAGCTTTCGCTGCAGCCAACGGGCAGAAGCTTGTATGACTTTGCCGGCTGCTACAGTAACAAAAAGCCTCCGCTAAAGCAAGGGCAAAGTCTTGCAGCATTCTTCAAGTTTATTCGGCTGTTTGCTTGCGCTTCCCACAGATTTTTTGTAACCTTTTCGGCGGTATTGCGGTGATTATTAGTGAAACGACGAAGGAAAAGGCAGAAACGTGTGAATGCCCTGACGGATCGAGAAATCATGTTGCAGGTGCGTGACGGTGAGGTGAGCAAGCTCGGCTTGTTGTTCGAGCGGCATCATCTCGCCCTGTACAATTATTTTGCGCGTCAAACCGGTAATCGTGCTTGCAGCGAGGATTTGGTGCAGGACGTTTTTCTGCGCATGTTGAAATATCGCCACACTTATCGCGGCGAAAGCGAGTTTGCCTTATGGATGTTCCGTATCGCGCGCAATGCCTGGGTCGATCATTTCAGAAAGAACCGAAGAGAGGCGCGCTTTAATGATGAGGATGACGAGCCGTTGAGTCTCGATCCGATTGCCAGTGAAAACGTGGAAGAAAATCAGAAAATGAATTTGCTGCATGCTGCGCTGGCGCGGCTTTCTCCGGACAAACGCGAGGTGCTGGTGCTCAGCCGTTTTCAAGAGATGAAGTACGACGAGATTGCGCAATTGCTGGGTTGTGCGGTGGGCACGGTGAAAGTGCGGGTGCATCGCGCGTTGAAGGATTTACGGGAAATTTATGCCGGACTGACGGATGAACGAGTTTGAATTCAACATAAAGAACGCGACATGACTTGCAATCAAGCAAATGAACATCTTCCTGATTATCTCATGGGAAGCCTGAGCGCCGCGGCGCAAAAGGAATTGCAGACACATTTGGAGACTTGCGCGGCGTGTCAAGCCGAGGCCGCAAGCTTGCGCGCGCTGTGGGCGGATCTCAGAACGCTGCCCGCCGAGCAACCGAGCGCGGAACTGCGGTCGCGGTTTTATGCCATGCTCGAGGCTTATCAGCACGGCTTGCAGGAAGCCAAGCCCGCTGCCGGCGTGCGCGATGCCATAGATGGCTGGCTGGCGCGCTGGTGGCCGAGGCGCCCAGCATGGCAATTTGGTTTTGCGATGGCCATGTTGTTGTTCGGGCTTTGGCTCGGACAGCGCCAGACCAAGGTTGCCGATGACAGTCTGCAACTGGCCCAGTTGCGCACGGAATTGCAAAGCATGCGTCAGTTGGTGACGTTGTCGCTGTTGCAACAATCCTCGCCGACCGAGCGGCTGCGCGGCGTGGGTTACAGCCAACTTGTGCAAGAGCCGGATCAAGAAGTACAAACCGCTTTGTTGCATACGTTGAACTATGATCCGAACGTCAATGTGCGGTTGGCGGCGCTGGAGGCGCTTCATTCGTTTGGCAACGAGCCTGGCATGCGGCGCCAGCTGGTCGAATCGCTGCGCCGGCAAACCTCGCCGCTGGTGCAGATTGCGTTGATCGATCTGTTGGTAAAAATGCGCGAGAAACAATCGCTTGATACGTTTCGCCAGCTTTTGCAAGATGAACAGCTCAATCAGGAAGTCAAACAACGCGTGGAATGGGGCATCCAGCAATTGCTTTAATGGCGAGACAATTTGCAGTGGAGAAAGTTCTCCGATGTGACGCAAGCCGGCAAGCAGCTCAAGAAATCCAATGGGCGATTCCGCTCAGGCCATTCCATTTGTGAGGAGATGATTCCATGTTGCAGAACAACTTAGCGCGGCTGCTGGTTTTTGCGCCGGTGTTGATTTACTGCGCACAGCTCGGGCCGGATTTGGATATTGTCAAGAAGGAAGAAATCCGAAGGACGTTGCACTTCAAAAATCCCAGCGCTGTCAAGCACGTGTTGGTCGATAACGTTTCCGGATCGATCCGCGTGGTGGGCGAGAATATTCGCGAAGTGCAGCTGGTGGTTTACAAAACCTTGCGCGCGACTTCCGAAAGCAAGTTGCAAGAAGCGCGTGAGCAAGTCGTGCTCGACATTGCCGAAGAGGAAGACGCGGTCAAGTTTTACGTTGACGGCCCGTTTCGCTGCGCCAACGGCGAGGTGAATGATCGCGGCTGGCGTTATTACGGCTACGAAGTCAATTGGGACTTCGAGCTGCGCGTGCCGCGTGAGGCGGGCTTGTATTTGCGCACGATCAATGAGGGTGAGATTGATGTCAAAAACGTTGCCGGCGATTATGACATCGAGAATGTCAACGGCGGCGTGAGTTTATTAGAAATCGCGGGTTCCGGGCGGGTTTACGCTTTGAACGGCGAAGTCAAAGTGCTTTTCCGGGAAAATCCCAAATCGGAATCTTATTTTGGCTCACTCAACGGCGACGTTGAAATTATCTTTCGCGAGGGATTGGCTGCCGAAGCCGGTTTTAAGACATTCAATGGCGAGATCTACACAGATTTTGAAGTGACGTATCTTGCCAGCAAGCCGCCGGTGAGCAAGCGCAAGCATGGCCGCTATGTTTACAAAAGCGACGAATTCTCGCGCGTGCGCATCGGCAACGGCGGGCCACCATTGACGTTCGACGCTTTTAACGGCGATATTCGCATGCTCAAGCGCGAGTAGTACACGGAATGTTTTTATAAGCTGGAATAAACATTATCACGAGGCTATAATCATGAAGAATTTCAATCGCAATACCTATGTCTTCGCCTTTCTTCTGTTCAATGCAATTGCGCTTCAGGGACAGGAGGCGCTACCCGGCGACCGGATCGCCGTGCCGTTCAGCGATCCTTCACGTCCCGGCGTCGTGGAGGTGAGTATTTTGCACGGCGGCATCACCGTCAAAGGCTACAGCGGCAAAGAAGTGATTATCGAAGCGCAACTACGCACGCGCGAGTACAAGCACGAAGAAAAGTCGAGCAAAAAGGCCGAGGGCTTGCGCCGCCTGACGATCAATACCACAGGCTTGGAAGTGGAGGAGCAGAACAACGTCATGCAGGTCGAAACCGCTTCGCATCAACGCACGATTGATTTGACGATTCAAGTGCCAACGCGTACCTCGCTCAAATTGAATTGTGTAAATGACGGCGACATTAAAGTCGAAGACGTCAGCGGCGAGATCGAGGTGCAGAATGTCAATGGCGCGGTCACCTTGTCGAGAATTTCGGGCGCTGCGATTGCGCATGCGTTGAACGATAACGTGACCGCCACTTTCGTGAAGGTCGATCCCGGCAAACCCATGTCGTTCAGCTCGCTGAATGGCGATATCGATGTGACGTTTCCCGCGGATTTGCGCGCCAACATCAAATTCAAAGCGGAGAACGGCGACATCTACAGCGATTTTGAAATGAAGATGGAACCGACAACGCAGCGAATCGAAGAGGGCGGGAAAGGCGGGGGCAAATACCGCTTGCGCATCGAGCAGGCCATACAGGGCAAAATCAACGGCGGCGGGCCGGAGATTAGCTTCGAAACGCTCAACGGCGATGTTTATGTGCGCAAGGGGAAGTAGATGGTTTGGGGCAGTTTTTTCAAAATTCGCCATGCAGGTTTAAACCTTTGTGATTCGCTATCGATGTAAATGAATTCATCCGGGGAGCGAAATTCTCATAGACCCCATGCACAAACATGGGGTTCCTTCCCATCATAACCCTTCGCAACAAACCGTTTCAACGCTTGTATGATTCTGCTTCTGCGTCGAGGCGTACGCCCGAATGATAGCTCCTCGCCTTGCAAACCAAAAACACCTTGACAGGCCTTGTCTCTCGTATTATATTGCAAAACGTTTTTCGACTTGCATGGTCATGAATCTCTTATCTATGCCAACGCCCTCTCGCCTGATCTCTCGCCGAACGTTTTGCCAGCAAGCCGTGAGCGCCGCGCTGCTTTCCGCATGCGCGCCGGCGCTCAAAATCAATCCGTCACATGAACAATCCTCAACGCGCAAACGCCTGCGCGATCTTGGCATCGTTATCGGTTCGCTGCCGACCGGAGCATGGAACGCCATTACCGACGTGCCCGGCGTGCGTGTCGGACATTGCACACGCATGGAAGGGGAGGGCGAATTGCAAATCGGCCGCGGACCCATTCGTACCGGTGTTACGGTGATCATGCCGGGTGATAATGTTTTTCATGAGAACGTTACGTCCGGACGTTTTGTGTTGAACGGCAACGGCGAGATGACCGGCGTTGGGCGCATCGATCAGGCCGGCTTGCTCGCCTCGCCCATTTTTCTCACCGATACCTCGAACATTGGGCGGGTGATGAATGGCGCGCTCACCTGGTTTTTGCAAACGTATCCTGACATCGGCGATACCAAGCCGGTGCCTGTACCGCTCGTTGCTGAAACCTGGGGCGCGTTCTTGCATGATGCCGAAGGCCGTCATCTTAATGATGAGCATGTTTTGGCCGCGCTGGCGGATGCGAAAACCGGTCCGGTGAAGGAGGGGGTTGTCGGCGGCGGCGTGGGCATGGTGTGTTATGACTTCAAAGGCGGCATTGGAACCTCGTCACGCATTTTGCCGTCTTCATACGGCGGTTATACGTTCGGCGTTTTGGTGCAAGCGAATTTTGGCAGCCGTGAGCAACTCACGATTAACGGTGTTCCCGTGGGCAAAGAAATTTCCGATTTGCAGCCGGAGGAGGGGCGCAAATCAAAGTCGATTATATTGATTGGTGCAACCAATGCGCCGATGATTCCTGCGCAGTTACAACGCCTGTGCAAACGCATGGCTTTGGGACTGGCGCGCACAGGTGCGCGATCCTCGCACAGCTCCGGTGATTTGTTGCTGTTCTTTTCCACCGGCATTAAAATCCGGCCGGACGATGTTTATACGGACATTCAAATCTTCAACGACGAATGGATTAGCCGCGCGCATCAAGCTGCCGGCGAAGCCGCCGAAGAAGCGGTGTTGAATGCGCTGTGCATGGCAGAAACGACAGTGGGCATCAATGGTAACACGGCATACGCGCTGCCGCTCGAACGCTTACCGCAGCTCATGAAGAAGTATCATCATTGACTCAAAATCTCAATTACTCATGAAAAGAACAACTCTTGGAATCTTCATTCTTTTATGTTTGAGTTTGGCGAGTGCTTTTGCGCAGGTCGACACCCTGCGTATCGCCAGTTACAATTTATTATTTTTTCCCAGCAGTCAAGGCGTGGCGCGTTTGCCCAATTTTCGCACGGTTATCAATGCGATGAAGCCCGACATTCTGGTGGTGCAGGAGCTGGAGAGCCTCGACGGGCAGCTTTTGTTTTTGAATCAAGTGTTGAATTTCAATCAATCTAATTTATATCAAAGCGCGCCATATCTTGATGGTTTTGATTTGGACAACACCCTGTTTTACAAAACCTCGAAAGTCACGCTGCTGGGCGCGCAACAGATTCGCACGAGCCTGCGCGATATTTTTGAATATTCTTTGTTGGCGAACGGGGTGGAATTTCGCATGTTCTCCGTGCATTTGAAAGCGGGCTCGGAACTTAACGATGAACGCCAGCGCGCCAGCGAGGCCTCGACTCTCCGTAATTACTTGAACGGCCTCAATCCCGAGGAAAATTTCGTAGTCGCCGGCGATTTCAACACCTATCGTTCTTCCGAAGCGGGTTTTCAACGGCTCGTCGAAAGCCAGCCGGATAACGACGGCCGTTTGTTTGATCCCTTGAATGCGGTCGGCACGTGGAATAACAATGCCAGCTTTGCCGGCATTCATACGCAAGCAACGCGCACCACGGTTTTTGGCGACGGCAGCGCCGGTGGCCTTGACGATCGTTTCGATATCATGCTCGTCTCGGCAAATGTTTTGACGCCCGGGGGAATGTATCTTTTACCGGGCTCCTATCGTGCTTTCGGCAACGACGGCAATCATTTCAACCAAGCCATCAATTCCGGCCCGAACGGCGCAGTGGCGGCAAGCGTTGCCAATGCACTACACGAGGCCTCGGATCATTTGCCGGTTTTCGCTGATTTCATTATGGGAAATCCCACCAAGGTGGAAACACCTGTTGGCGCACATCCGCCTTCGGGATTTACGCTCGCGCAAAATTTCCCGAATCCGTTTAATCCCGCCACGATTATCGAGTATACGATCAACACACGCGCGCATGTGAGGCTCATCGTTTTTGATATATCCGGACGTGAAGTCGCGACACTTGTCGATACGGTCAAAACGCCGGGTGAGTATCGTGTGACCTTCAACGCGAGCGGCTTGCATAACGGCGTTTATTTCTATCGCCTCACTGCCGGGAATGAAGCGCAAACGCGAAAGCTTTTGGTCTTAGAATAAAGTGCAGACGCGGCGATTGTTGCAACGATTATTGCGATTGCAATTCGCCGGACAATCGGAAGGGTTGCGCAGGGAAAACATTTATGGAATTTGCGGACAAAGTTGCGCTAATCACCGGCGCTTCGAGCGGCATTGGCCGGGCCACCGCGTTGCGCTTGGCGGAAGCGGGCGCGCATCTTGTGCTGGTGAGTCGCAGCCGGGAAGGTTTGCAAAAGGTTGTTGCCGAAATCGAAAAAAGCGATGGCCAGCACATCATTTTGCCGCTCGATGTCACGCAGGTAGAGCAATGCCAACACGCGGTGGCGCAAACCATCGAACGATTCGGCAAACTCGATATTCTCGTCAATGCCGCCGGCATGATCGCGAACGGTTCGATTACAACAACGACCGCGGAGGCTTGGGAGATCATGTTGCGCCTGAATCTCACCGCGGTGTTTCACATGATGCAGGAAGCCACGCCGTTTTTGCAGCAAACCCGCGGCAACATTGTGAATGTGTCGAGCGTGACCGGCACGCGCGCGTTTCCCAATGTGCTGGCGTATTGCGTCAGCAAAGCGGGCGTCGATCAACTCACGCGTTGCGCCGCGCTGGATTTGGCGCCCACGGGTGTGCGCGTGAACGCCGTCAATCCGGGCGTGGTGCGCACGAATCTGCATCGCGCCGGCGGCATGGACGAGGAGAAGTATCAAACGTTTCTTACGCACAGCCGGACGACACATCCCCTCGGGCGTGTGGGCGCGCCGGAGGAAATTGCAGAAGCGATATTATTTCTCGCCTCCGAGCGCGCCGGTTGGGTTACCGGCGTCACGTTCAACATTGATGGCGGGCGTCAACTCACGTGTGCGCGGTGAGGTGCGCAGAAATATGACACGAAAAACATAACTTCGCCGTTGATACAGTGATGTCAGCAGTTCTTGTTGGTTGCTTGAAATGGTTTTGATGGAGTCACGATCAAACTTTTTCCGGTGTATTTCATTTTATTGCTTGCAATTATCATTTGTGATTCATATTCTCACAAAAATTTTTGCCGCGATAAATCTTTGAGCCATAATATGGATGTTTTTTAAACCCGGTGAAGCAGATTTATCGCGAATCAAAGTTGTGGAGGCCGAATGGCGGAAAAAAAATACGAAACGCTCGAACGTGTTGTTGTGTTGTACAATTTGGATACGGATTGGCCGAAGTCGGATCAGACAAATGCGTTGCGTCTCGTCGATCACATGGCCGCCAGCCTGGAGAGCATGAACCTGCGCATAGAGCCAGTGCAGATTCAAGAGAATTTGACGCCGCTGTCAAAGTATGATCCCGATAAATGGATCATCTTCAATTGGTGCGAGGGATTTGCCGGCCAGCCGTGGTCCGATGCTTTGGTCGCGAGGGAGCTTGAACAGCGCGGGTTTGTGTATACCGGCGCGGATGCGCGCACGCTGAAGAAATCGCAGAACAAGTACACCGTAAAGAAAGCCTTGCTCAGCGCCGGCGCGCCCACGCCGCCCGGCCAGGCCATGCACCATCGTCAGGTGAAGGAGTGGATGTATTATCCTGCGATGGTGAAGCCCGCGAATCAACATTGCAGCTATGGCATCTCGCGCGCTTCGGTGGTGGAATCCAGCGCCGAGCTGGCGCGTCAAATTCTGCGCATTGAAGAGGAATTTGAATCGCCCGCACTTGTCGAGCCTTTCATCGACGGCCGTGAATTTCATGTCGGTGTGTGGGGAAATCGCAAGCTCGATGTGTTGCCGCCGGTGGAGTTGGATTATTCGCGCTACTCCGACATGCACGATCGCATCTACACCTTCGATTCGAAATTCAACCCCGACTCCGACGGGTGGACCGGCATCAAGTGGTTTTGTCCGGCGGAGATCGATGAAAAGTTGTTCGGCTTGCTGGCAGATGCGGCGATAGCGGCCTATCGTGCGATGCGCTGTCGTGATTACGCACGCATGGACATTCGGTTGTGGAATGGCGCGCCCATGGTGCTCGATGTCAACCCCAACCCGGATCTCGATCCGGAATCCGTGATTCCGATGGCGGCGCAATCAGCCGGCTTCGATTACGGCCCCTTGGTCTATCGCATTCTGGAATTGGCCGCTGCGCGTCTGCGGTTGCGCCATTCGCGCCGTGTAAAGCATGCGGTGAAATAAACGAATAAACCGGCTTACGAGTTTACTTCTGGTTTCTTGATTTTACCGAAACGATTCCCGTTCCGCCGCCGCGCGCGGCATGAAGACGTTTGACTGCTCACGATCCTTGTCTTGGTCATGCCGCGCGAAGCTCACCTCTCTCGCATCATTTTTCTTTCCTGCAAATCACTTTATGCAACAGCGGGTCACCGATTTTAGAACGAAGGGAGACCATATGGCTCACGGCTTTGTTCATGTCGAAATCCCCAGCGCGGACTTCGAACGTTCGCGGCGTTTCTACAGCGAGTTGTTCGAATGGAAAATGGATTTTGTGGAGGAGGAGGATTACATGCTCTTCGAAACCGGAGAGAGTGTGAACGGCGCGTTTTATCATTCACCGCAACACACCGGCCAGCAGGGCATCGTTCTTTATGTTCGTGTGGATGATATCGACCACACGCTGCAACGCCTGGCCGAATTAGGCGGAAAAATCATCAGCTCGAAAGCGCCGGACAAGGGCAGTGGCAGCTTTGCGTTGATCTGCGATCCCGACAACAATGTGTTGGGAATTTGGGAGAAAAAATAATTTCTCTTCTTTAGGACACGATATTATTCAGATCAGGAGAAAATAGCCCCCCAAGCTGTCCATTGAGCAATGACATACTGCTGAACCTCCCGTCTGGCATCCTCAAAAGTTACCTCACTGACGATTATCATAAACTAGATATTAAAAAATTTCGTTTCTCCTCATGCGTCGAACTGGCGGTGGCTCATCTGGCAAAAATTCGCGTATGATTAAATATTCGTGTTTTTGAATTTAATGTTTGTGCCTTACTTAAGTAGGTAGCAGCATGAATTGTTTTTATACATGAAGATAATATGATTGAATTATTAAAAAATTTATGTTAGTAATGAAAAATATCTTTTCAAATTCATTTTTACAACTTATCTTTCCCCCCAACCGTTAAGCACCCGACGGCGACAATGAATGTCAAATCCGTGAGCGATGACTCTGCATCAGGATTTGATCGGCATGTTTAACTCTTTTAGGAGGATTCTGCTGTGTCAAAAAATTCCTCGCGACGTTATGACGTGGTAGCGGCAGCCAAGAGTTGGACCTTGCGCAGCGCGCCACAACAGTTGCCTGCTGACATCAATTCCATCTTTGGCGAGCACACGTTCAATATGGACGTTATGCGCGACAAGCTTCCCAAAGACGTGTTGCAATCGCTGCTCGCCACGATTGACAAGGGCCAGCAGCTTGATCCCAAGCTTGCCGATGTGGTCGCGAACGCCATGAAAGAATGGGCGGTGGAGCATGGCGCCACGCATTTTACGCATTGGTTTCAGCCGTTGACCGGCCTGACGGCGGAGAAGCACGACAGCTTCGTCACGCCCAATGCCGGGGGAGGCGCCATTGCGCGTTTCTCCGGCAAAGATTTGTTCCAAGGCGAGCCAGACGCCTCCTCATTTCCCAGCGGCGGCATTCGCGCGACGTTTGAAGCGCGCGGCTACACGGCATGGGATCCGACTTCGCCGGCGTTTATTATTAAGAACCATCACGGCGCAACATTATGCATTCCAACGGCATTCGCGTCGTGGACCGGCGAAGCGCTCGATCACAAAACGCCTTTGTTGCGTTCGATGGAAGCGTTGAGCAAGCAAGCGTTGCGCGCCCTCACCTTGTTTGGCGTGAAGAACGTGCATAAAGTCTACACCACGGTTGGCTCCGAGCAGGAATATTTTCTGATCGACGAGGAATTTTACTATCGCCGCCCGGATTTGGTGAACTGCGGCCGCACGCTGTTTGGCGCCAAGCCGCCGCGCGGCCAGGAATTGGAAGATCATTATTTCGGTTCGATTCCTGAGCGCGTTTTGGCGTTCATGACAGACGCGGAGTATCAGCTTTATCGCCTTGGCATCCCGGTAAAAACGCGGCACAACGAAGTGGCGCCCGCGCAATATGAAATCGCGCCAATTTTCGAAAACAGCAATCTCGCCGCCGATCATCAACAATTGATGATGCAAGTGTTGCGCAACACCGCGCGCAAATACGGCCTGGTTTGTCTGCTGCACGAAAAACCGTTTGCCGGCATCAACGGCAGCGGCAAACACAACAACTGGTCGATGTCCACCGACACCGGTATGAACCTGCTGGAGCCCGGAGAGACGCCGCATGACAACATGCAATTTTTGTTTTTCTGTGCTGCCGTGATCAAGGCCGTGGATGAGTATCAGGATTTGTTGCGCGTGAGTGTGGCGCATGCCGGCAACGATCATCGCTTGGGCGCAAATGAAGCGCCGCCGGCGATTATATCGATTTTCCTCGGCGAGCAACTTGAAGATATTTTCAATCAAATTGAAAAAGGCAAACCGGAAAGCAGCAAGTCGAAAGATTTGCTCGGCCTGGGCACGCCCGTTCTGCCGCATCTGCCGCGCCATGCCGGCGATCGCAATCGCACCTCGCCGTTTGCCTTCACCGGCAACAAATTCGAATTTCGCGCCGTGGGGGCGAGCCAGTCGATTTCCTTTCCTAACACCGTACTGAACACGATCGTGGCGTCGGCAATCGATGAGTTGACTTCCGCAATTGAAACCCATTTAAACGCGAAAATGCCTTTCGAGCAGGCGTTGCACACGGTGTTGAAGGAGGTGATTCACAAGCACAAGCGCATCATCTTCAACGGCGACAATTACACCGCAGAGTGGCATCAGGAGGCGGAAAAGCGCGGTTTGTGGAATCTCAAAAACTCGTTAGACGCGTTTGAACGCCTGCACGATGCCAAAAACGTGCAATTGTTCAAGAAGTATCAGGTGTTGAATCATCGGGAATTGGAAGCGCGCGAAGAAATTTCCTTTGATCAATACTTCAAAACTGTGAATATCGAGGCCGAGACCACGGCCGTGTTGGCGCAAACCATGATTCTGCCGGCAGCCATTCGGTATCTGCAGGATCTTGCGGCAACCAGCGAGAGCGTGAAACGCAGCGGCATTGAACCCTCCGGCGTGGCCAGGACGTTGCAGGAAGTCAACGGCTACACCAACGAACTGCGCGAGACGCTCGATAAATTGCTGATCGTGAATGCCGATCTTGGCGGCGATACGGTGCATTCCAAAGCCTATCACATGCGCGACAACGTCATCCCGGCCATGAATCGTGTGCGTGCCGCGGCGGCAAAACTCGAAAAGTCTTTGCCGGATGATTATTGGCCGTTGCCGGTTTACAGTGAAATGTTGTTTGTCAAATGACCGATCGTCTCTAGCTGTATTGAGCGCCTGTCTGAAAATGTTCCAATCTCGGCTCAGCCGAGGTTGCCAACGCATCGAACACTCTGGAAATTCTCAGGCTTTGGCAGCAACGGCTTAGTTGTTGCAAGAACACTCCTGTGCAAAAGCTGCGATTTCGGACGGGTACCATTTGTTTTGCTTGAATTCCTCGTCGGGCTTCCTGGAAAACAGACGCGTGACCGCACAAGGTCTCATTGCCGAAATGAGGCCTTGTGCAAGTTCCCCATTGCTTGTTTCGGGAAGTTTATGTATGATCACCCCCGCCTTACAAAAATCTTCTCACATATCATTTTTGTTTTTGAGGAAAGGAAAGTCTTAATGGACAAAACTGTTCGTAAAGTTGTTTTATCATATTCCGGCGGCCTCGATACTTCGATTATCATTCCGTGGCTCAAGGAAAATTATCATTGCGAAGTGATTGCCTACACTGCCAATATCGGCCAGGGTGAAGAATTGGATGGCCTGGAAGAGAAAGCCCTCAAAACCGGCGCGAGCAAAATATATATCGAAGATTTGCGCGAAGAATTCATTCGCGATTTTATCTATCCCACCCTGAAAGCGAACGCGGTTTATGAAGGCAAGTATCTGCTCGGCACCTCCTTCGCGCGGCCGATTATTGCCAAGCATCAGGTTTTGGCGGCGGAAAAGGAAGGCGCGGACGCCGTAGCGCATGGCTGCACCGGCAAAGGCAACGATCAAGTTCGTTTCGAGTTGACTTACAAAGCGCTCAATCCCAAGCTGCGCGTCATTGCGCCCTGGCGCGAATGGAGCATTCGTTCGCGAGAGGATGCCATTCGTTATGCCCAAGAACGCAACATTCCCATCACGGCAACGCTCACGAAAATTTATAGCCATGATCAAAACCTTTGGCATCTTTCCAGCGAGGGCGGCGAGCTGGAAGACCCGTGGCAAAGTGCGCCGGAATCTATATATGGCATGAGCGTCAGTCCCGAGCAAGCGCCCGATCGTCCAACGATCATCACGCTTGATTTTGAGCAGGGCGAACCGGTCGCGTTGAATGGCGAAGCATTGTCGCCGGTGAACTTACTGATGACATTGAATAAACTCGGCGGTGAAAACGGCATCGGTCGCGTCGATATGGTGGAAAACCGCCTGGTTGGCATCAAATCGCGCGGTGTTTATGAAACACCCGGCGGCACGATTCTCTATGCCGCGCATCGCGAATTGGAAAGCCTGGTGCTCACCAGCCAATTGCTGCGCATGAAAGAAATGCTTGCCCCGCGCTACGCCGAATTAATTTATAACGGCCAATGGTACACGCCGGTGCGCCAGGCGCTCGATGCGTTCGTGCAAAAAACTCAGGAGAAAGTCACCGGCACGGTACGCCTCAAGCTTTACAAAGGCAACGTCATCGTTGAAGGCCGCAAATCGCCTTATTCGCTTTATCGTGAAGATTACGCCACCTTCGGCGAAGACGATGTTTACAACCAGCAAGATGCCGAAGGCTTCATCAATCTCTTTGGTTTGCCCTTGAAAGTGAAGGCCTTGATCGATATTGAAGGCGCCGGCATGAGTGAGTATCGCCATCCGGATTACAGCAAGTTCAAGCGGGATTAGAATCGAGAGAAGGAAGGTGAGTGAGAGGAGAGTGTTCGAAAGAAAATTCATGAAGAAAAGTTCAAGGCAGAAGCAAACACGCAAGCAGGTAAACAAGATTGCGACAAAAGTCTGGGCCGGACGATTTACCTCCGGCCCGGCTGAGTTAATGGAAAAATTCAGCCGCTCGATTGACATTGACGGGCGTATGTGGCAGGAAGACATTCGCGTCAATCAGGCTTGGGCAAAGGCCTTGCGCGCTGCCGGGATTCTATCCGCGGCGGAGGAGAAGCGCATTCAAAAGGGATTGCAACGCATAGCAGAAGAGTTTCACGCCAACCGTTTTCAATTCCTGCCGCAAGACGAGGATATTCACGTCGCGCTTGAGCGGCGGCTGACCGAGCTTGCCGGCGATGCCGGCGCGAAAATCCATACCGGCCGTAGCCGCAATGATCAGGTCGTTACCGATCTTCGCCTTTATCTGAAACGCAAAACTCGCGAGTTGCAATCTTCCCTGCGCAATTGTGTGAATGCGATTGTGCAACAAGCAGAAGCCTCGCAAGAAATCATCCTTCCCAGTTATACTCACACCCAGCAAGCGCAGCCGGTTCGGCTCGCGCACTACTTGCTTTCAGCGTTCGAAGCGTTGCGCCGGCATCATCAGCAGTTGCAGCAGTTCTTGCAAAGAGTCGATGAGTTGCCGTTGGGAGCAGGCGCGGTGGCGGGCACGGCGTTTTCAATTGATCGGCGTTTGCTGGCCCACGCGTTGGGTTTTGCGCGCATTGCGGCTAATTCAATCGATGCCACCGGCACACGCAGCTTTTGCAATGAAATTGCATTTGTTTGCGCCGATATCTGTACCTCGTTGAGCCGCTATGCGCATGATTTCATTTTGTGGAGCACGCAAGAGTTCGGCTTTCTCGATCCCGGCGAAAAGTTCGCCACCGGCTCGAGCATGATGCCGAACAAAAAGAATCCCGATGCGTTTGAGCTGGTGCGCGGTAAAGCGAGCATGGCGATCGGCCTTTTAGCTTCGATTATGGCTTTGCAAAAAGGTACGCCGGTGACCTACAATCGCGATTTGCAGGAAGATAAAAAAATCGTGTTCGACGCTTTGCAAATCGCGCAGGATTGTCTTGACGTGTTTGCCGGCGCGCTCGCCACCAGCCGCTTCCGGCCGGAGAAAATGACAGCCGCGCTCGACACCAGCCTGTTCGCAACAGATATTGCCGATTATCTCGTGCGCAAAGGCATTCCGTTCCGCAAAGCGCATCATATCGTCGCGCAAGCCGTGCAACGCGCTGAACGTGAGCAATGCGGCTTGCATAAATTGCCATTAGCGTTTTGGCGGGAATTGCATCCGTCGTTCGATGATGAGGTTTTAAATTGCTTCGATGCGCGCCTCAGCGTCGAGCGGCGTAATGCCCTCGGTGGAACTGCTCTGGCGCAGGTGAAACGGCAGTTGCGCGAAGCGAAAAAATGGTTGGGGCGTGAGTGATGCCAGCTCTGCCACGGCTTGGCCGCAGCGTTTTTTGTTGTTGAGTTGTAGATGTACCTCAAGCTTGTTTTGACTCTGGCCCATCTAGTTCACAACAAGCCCAGGCGACGGCCCAGCCGCCGCAGATCAATTTTTAGCATGCCGCATGAAAATTTGGTTGATTCCATTTTCGCTAGTGCTGTTTTCCCTGCCCGCCCGCGGCCAGCAATCCGACAGCCTAAAACCCCAGGCGCAAAATCCCTCGCCGATGATTGAAAATGCCCGCAGGCATCAGCGCATTCCTGAACAGGCATACGCCGGCGTTCATTTCGAGATTTCAGCACGGCTGCCCAAGCCGGTTAAGATTTTTTTGCCTGATAACAGAAGAAAGACCCGAACATTCGATTTGCTTCTGCATTTTCATGGCGCTGAATTCATTACGCAATACGCCGCTGTTCATCATCGTAATGCCTTGCTCACGGCTTCGATCAATCTGGGCGCCGGCTCAGGTGTTTATGGCAGGGCCTTTGAAGATTCCACCGTATTTCCGGCATTGCTGCACGTCGTGCATGATAGCCTGCAAACGAAGCTTGCAAAATCGATGACGATCAAGCGCATCATCTTGAGCGGCTTCAGTGCGGGCTACGGCGCGATTCGCAGAATCCTCAGCACGCCACAAAATTATGCCCGAGTCGATGCCGTTCTTCTGCTCGATGGCATTCATGCGAGTTACGTTCCCGAGCGCCAGGTGCTGGCGGAAGGCGGGGAGATTCAAGCCGATGATTTGGCGGCTTTCGTGCGTTTTGCGCGTGACGCCGCCGCCAAAAATTCCCGCAAAAAGTTTTTGCTCACGCATTCGGAAATTTTTCCCGGCACGTTTGTCAGCACCACGGAGGCGACGGATTTTATCTTGCAGAAGCTTGGCATGAAACGCCGTCCCGTGCTCAACTGGGGCCCGCTCGGTTTGCAACAAATTAGCGAATCGCGGCGCGGCGATTTTGCGGTT
This sequence comes from uncultured Cytophagia bacterium, assembly GCA_964457925.1. GTDB lineage: Bacteria > Zhuqueibacterota > Zhuqueibacteria > Zhuqueibacterales > Zhuqueibacteraceae > Coneutiohabitans. Next base: position 27,327 of record CAYWGH010000023.1, on the reverse strand, counting down.
CTCGGCTTTGCCGGTAACACCGCGCCGGATCATGTCGATCATTTGCATGCGTTGTATTTTTTTATCAATGAACTTATGAAGTAGGCTAGAAGATTCATGCAACACAATCGTGCACAACAATTTTCCCTTGGTTGTCATGCTGAAAGGATCCTGTGAGTATCCAGGCACTGCGCTGAGTATTTCACAAGATTCCATCTGACATTACAGATGAATCGTTCGTCAGAATCAGGTAACAATGCAGCGGGTACTGCTCGCGCTTCAAACCAACCAGTTAAGGAGGAAATTCACATGCCCAAGACCTTCAAAACCTTCAAAGAATTTTGGCCGTTCTATCTCGGTGAGCACGCCGCGCCGGCCAATCGCTGGTTGCATTTCACCGGAACTTCTTTGGCTGTGCTGCAAATCATCTATGCTCTTGCCATGCAACGATTTTGGTTTTTGCTCACGGCTCTGCTCACCGGTTATGGTTTTGCATGGATCGGGCATTTCTGCCTGGAGAAAAACCGTCCGGCAACCTTTACGTATCCGCTCTATTCATTTCTCGGCGACTGGAAAATGTGGGCCTTGATGCTCACCGGCAGCTTGCAGACTGAACTGGAAAAATCAAGATTGCAAAACGAGAAAAGCTAAGCGGCCCCGGTGGAATATTTTTGTACGACATGTTGCAAACGCAAGCGCAAATCCCATGAACGATTGCCTGCGGTAGAAAGATATCTCAGCCGGCGCATTCGCTGGGTTTGGCGTGAAAGCCAGCGTGCCGGTAAACCGATGCTGATCTTGTCGGGAAGATATGGCCTGCTCTCTCCGCACACAAAGATTCCTCATTATGATCAGGCGCTTTCCCGCGCAGAGGTCGCGCAATTGGCGCAAAAAGTCGTTGCACAACTCATGCATAGGAGAGTCATGGCGCTGATTTTTTATGCGCGACCGCGCAAAACGCCCGGTTGGTTGCCTTATTTTCAAGTTCTCGAAAGGGCCTGTCGACGCCTCAATCTTACATTGTGTATCAAATACATGCCGGATGATTTCATATGAGCTTCAAAACTTTTGCCGCCTTCTGCCGCAAATTGCCGCATGCCACCGAAGATGTGAAATGGGAAAACAATCTCGTTTTTTCAATCGGCGGCAAAATGTTCGCGGTGTTCGACCTTCCCGATATTTCACATGTTTCCTTCCGCGCGACTCCCTGGCTGTTTGCAACGCTGACCGGCAAAGACGGCATCGAGCCGGCGCCGTATCTCGCGCGCCACAATTGGGTTTTGGTAACCAAGCCGCACGCCCTGCCCGCGACGATGCTCAAGCAATTGCTGCGTGAATCATACCAACTCGTGGCTGCAGGCTTGCCGGCGAAGCAGAGGAAAGAGTTTGGGTTGCCAGAGGCTTCTGTTTCCACGAAAAAAGCTGGCTCCCAAATGCGCGCAAAACGCTGAACGCGTGCAACAATAAAGTACCTGCCTGAATTTTGTACGATGGTTGCCACTCGTTAAAGCTCGGCGGCCCGCCACAAACAACTCCGCGGGAATGGAATGTTTATAGAAGCTGCTTCGGAGTTGTCAGCAAGCTCTCGTGAAAAATTTTTTGTGCATCACCCAATTGGTAGATTGGCATCCTGATCAAACCCGTATTTATCGCAGATTCGGTCAGACTTTGTGCAAAATTCAGGATCTCGCCGAAAATTCTATGAGAAGCTCGATTTGTAAATATGAAATGAACTTACATAGCTTGACCATGTCAATTCACCGCTGTGAGGCAGAGTTCGCTGGGAATTCTAATAAATCTTACTCTGCGATCTCCGCGCCACTGCGGTGATTTTTGGAATGTAACAGAGTCGAGCTGAGAGGGGCATGATTTCTTTGTTATCTGTGCTGTCTTGTCGAAAGGCCTTTCACGAGCACGAACGAAGTCCTCGCCCCGCACCACGAATGGCTGCCGCAATTCTTCGCGGCCCTTGAGAGCAAAGAAGGGAGAGAGGCAATCTTGGCGGGGTTGCAACAGACGCGGGCAAATTTTCAAGCTCAAATGAAATCACGAACGGCATCACTTTTCCGAGCATAAAATGTTTGAGGCTGAAGCATATGGAAAAAATTCCCGCCGGAGTACCTTTACCAAAAAACAATTACATGACTTCGAAGCGCACGAAAATACTCCTGGAAATCTGCGCCGCTTCGCTGGAGGATTGTCTTGCGGCGCAAGAAGGCGGTGCGGATCGCGTGGAGCTGAACTCCGCATTGCTGCTCGGTGGATTGACGCCTTCACTCGGGCTGCTGCAAGAAGTTCGGCAAGCGCTGCGCATTCCAATCATCGTCATGATTCGTCCGCGGCCAGCCGGGTTTTGCTACAGCGTGGGAGAATTCACCGTCATGCAACGCGACATCGAATCGGCGTTGGCGCACGGCGCGGATGGCATTGCCTTCGGCATTTTGCACCAAGACGGTACGATCGACCAGTCGCGCTGCGCGCGCGTCATTCAACAAGCCGCCGGCCGTGAAATCGTTTTTCATCGGGCGTTCGATGTGACGCCTGACGCAACGGTTGCGCTCGAACAGTTGATCGATTTAGGTGTAACGCGGGTGTTGACTTCCGGTCAGGAGAGCAGCGCCTACAACGGCGCAGCGAAGATCGCTGAATTGATCCGGCAAGCAGCCGGACGCATTCAAATTCTGCCGGCAGGAGGGATCAACCGGTTTACGATGGCAGATATTCTCGCGCGCACCGGCTGCGAGCAAGTCCATGCTTCTCTGACCATGCCTCGAAGCGATGCTTCAACGCGCGGCCGGCCTCAGATCAAATTTGGCAACGCCGAGTTTTCTGGAGAGCAGCAGTATTACGTGACGGATCGCGTGGCGGTGGAGGAGTTGCGACAATTGCTATCCCGCTGAGACTTTCCGTTCGTTTTCCTCACCTTGACTTTCCCAATGTAATTCTGTATCGTGCCCGCCAATAAAACCGCCAGGCGCTGGTTCATTCTATTTGAGAAGCCCATCAAGGTGCTTTGTTTGAGAACAAACGCCCGGACGATAAAGCTGTGAACCATTTCGGGAGAGCCATTTTATGCTGCGCGTCCGCCAGTTTTTATTCATGATAATCATCAGTCTGCTCGCCTTTTTCACAATATCCTTCCCACAAACATTTTTGACTGCCACAAAGACTGTTTCGGCAGAAACTGACACCACAGGCACGGCTAAATCCGATACTACCGGCAAAAAGAAAGATGAAAAGAAACGCGACTTACCGTTGAAGCCCGAACGCAAACTTAATTTTCAAACCAATGAAGCCACATGGCTCTCGCTCGATGTTGCGCCCGACGGCAAGACGATTGTGTTCGAGCTGCTCGGCGATTTGTACACGCTGCCGATTACTGGCGGCCAAGCGGCGCGCATCACGCAGGGCATGGCATTCGACAGCCAGCCGCGCTACTCGCCCGATGGCAAGCAAATTGTGTTTGTGAGTGATCGCAGCGGCAATGAAAATCTCTGGCTGCTCAAAATGGGGTACACGATTGCTGACACGACAGCAGCAGATGACACCACCGGTTTGAAGCAGCTCACCAAAGGCGAAAAGACGAGTTACACCTCGCCGGAATGGACGCCGGATGGCAAATACATCATCAGCTCGAAAGGCAGCGGCTTGGGCGGCCATCATTTGTGGATGTATCACATTGACGGCGGCAGCGGCGCGGATTTGATGGAGAAGGAAAAATCGCGCAACGCGCTGGGCGCGGCGTTTGGGCCGGATAATCGTTACATCTACTTTGCGACGAAGATGGGCGGATGGGGTTACAATCTCCAAAATTTTGGTTTTCAAATTGCGATTTACGATCGTGAAGTTGGCAAGATTTTCCCGTTGACCGGCGAAGTCGGCGGCGGCGTGCGGCCGGCGCTTTCGCCGGACGGCAAGTGGCTGGTGTATGCTTCGCGCCATGATGCGCAAACCGGCTATCGCGTGCGCAATCTCGACTCCGGCGAGGAAAATTGGCTGGCGTATCCGGTGCAGCGCGATGATCAGGAATCCCGTTTCACGCGCGATTTCATGCCGGGCTATTCCTTCACGCCGGATAGTAAGTCAATCATTACGTCGTTCAATGGAAAAATTTATCGCATTACCGTGCCCGCGGGAGAGAGCACAGAGATTCCCTTCAATGTGAACGTTGATCTCGATCTCGGGCCGAAAGTGCATTTTGAAACGCGCGTCGAGGACGGCCCGGTGCAAGCGCGGCAAATTCGCTACGGCGTGATTTCTCCCGACGGCAGCAAGCTGGCATTCACGGTTTTGGATAAGCTTTATGTAAGAGATTTGATTACGGGCGCGAACACGCGCCTGGCGAGTGAAGTAAATGCCGGACAATTCGCGCCGACGTGGAGTCCGGATGGCAAATGGATTGCCTTCGTCACCTGGTCGGAAAATGACGGCGGCCATCTCCACAAAGTTGCGGCACGCGGCGGCGCTGCACAGCGTTTGAGCACTGTCAATGCGTTTTATGATGAGCCGTGTTGGACGCCGGATGGCAAAGAAATCATCGTGGAAAAAGGCCCGTGGCAGCAACGTCGCCGCTTGAGTTATTTCAATTATATTCCAGCGCAAGGCCTCGATCTCGTGCGCATTCCTGCGCTAGGCGGGCCGGCAATTCGCATTGCGCCGCTCAAGGGCAGCCGTCCGCATTTTGCAGATAAAGCGGACCGCATTTACGTTTATGAAGGCGAGGAAGGTTTGGTCTCGATGCGGCTTGACGGCACAGATCGCAAAATACATGTCAAGGTCACCGGCATGATGCCACCGTTTGGCGGGGAGAAGCCGCTACTCGCTGACGAAATCGTGATGGGAAAAGATGGGGAATATGCGCTGGCATTGGTGCATGAACATGTTTATCGCATTCATGTGCCGCAAATCGGCGAAACCCCGCCGACGATATCGATTCTCGATCCCGGCAACGCCACGTTTCCGGTGAAAAAGCTGACAACGGTAAGCGGTCAATTCATGAATTGGGCGAACGGCACAGCGGAGGTGACGTGGTCGCTCGGCAATACTTTTTTCCGATACAACTTTGCCGCGGCCAAGGCGTTTGAAGATTCCGTGAAGGCCGCAAAGCGAGCGCCGTCACACGATAAGAAAGAGGAGAAGAAACCGGCAGAGGAGGAAGAAAAAGTTTACGAGCCGAAAACTTTCACCATCAATCTCGAATTCCCGCGGCAGAAGGGCAGGGGCGTGGTGGTGTTGCGCGGCGGCCGCATCTTGACAATGGCGCCGAATGCGCCCAACGATGGTGTGATTGAAAACGGCGCGCTGGTGATCGTCGATAATCGTATAACGCAAGCCGGGGCGAGCGCGCAAATCGCGACACCCGCGGGTGCGCGCGAGTTCGATGTCAGCGGCAAAACGCTGTTGCCGGGCTTTATCGATGTGCATGCGCACATGTGGCCGGCGTGGGGCGTGCACCGCGGCGTGGTGTGGGAATATCTTGCCAATCTCGCTTACGGCGTGTTGACGACGCGCGATCCGCAAACCTCGACGACGGATGTGTTGACTTACAGCGATCTCGCTGAAACCGGGGATTTGCTGGGGCCGCGCGTGTTTTACACCGGCCCGGGCGTGTTCGGCACCGATCAAGTCAAGAATTTGAAAGATGCGCAGAAGATCATGCAGCGCTACTCGGATTATTATCACACCAACACCATCAAGCAATATGTCGCGGGCGACCGCAATGCGCGGCAATGGCTGATCATGGCGGCGAAGGAGAAGAGCATTATGCCGACCACCGAGGGCGCGCTCGACATGAAACTCGATCTCACACAGATCATCGACGGCTATCCCGGCCACGAGCACAGCTTTCCGATCACGCCGCTGTACAAAGATGTGGTCGAGCTGGTAACGCAAACCGGAACGTTCTATACGCCGACGTTATTGGTTTCCTACGGCGGGCCGTTCGCGGAGGATTATTTTTATACCACCACCGACGTTCACAACGATGCCAAGCTGCGGCGCTTTTTTCCGCACGAGGAATTGGACAAGCTCACGCGCCGGCGGCAATGGTTCGACAAAGACGAGTATGTTTTCAAACAGCATGCCGAGCAGGCAAAGAAAATCGTCGATGCCGGCGGCCGCGTGTGCATCGGCGGCCACGGCCAATTGCAGGGATTGGGCTATCACTGGGAATTGTGGGCGGTGCAATCCGGCGGCATGACGCCGATGCAAGCCTTGCGCTGCGCCACAATTTTCGGTGCGGAGGCCATCGGCTTTCAAAAAGATTTGGGTTCGCTTGAAGCAGGCAAGCTCGCGGATGTGTTGGTGCTGGAGAAGAATCCGCTTGAAAGTATTCATCACACCAATTCCATTCAATACGTGATGAAGAACGGCTTGATGTATGACGCCAACTCGCTCGAGCAATTGTGGCCAGTAGAAAAAAAGTTGCCGAAACCGTATTGGCACGATGATGCGCCGGTTATGAAGGCGACAAACTAATGTTCTGCTACCACAAGGCAGGCGAGCCAGAACCAAAAAGTTATAAAACCAATCCCCCCAACTGATAGATGAATCCAGCAGAAAGGCTTTTTACCGTCGGGTTCATCTATCCGTGAGGGCAAAGTTGGAAACTTTTTGAATTGTTACAAAACCCCTATGAATACTGAATGAAATGACACTTCTCGAAGAAACTCTGCTTTTTTCCCAGATTTGACTATTACGAGATTGATTTGTAGGAGTGCCTCTCGAAATGTCATCCGGCCGGGAGCTTGTGAAGTACCCGGCGTTGGCACTAGTTGCGGGATGCTTGCAGCTCGATGTTTGCACAGATGGAAATTTGAAAGGAAGCGTGATGAGAACTTTTTGCCTGACCTCGTTCGTTTTTCTGTTGGGAACTTCGGTTATCGCGGATGCATTGGCGCAACCGAAAATTTATCTCATTCGGCACGCTGAAAAACTGGAAGGTTGGTTTGAAGAAGGAGAGCTTGACAGCTTTCAGCCTTTGAGCGCGGAAGGCATTGTCACCGCGCAACGTGTTGCGGCGCAATTCAAAGTCGGTGAACTCGCGGCCATTTTCAGCAGCGCGACGACACGCACGCTGCACACGGCGCTGGTCATTTCACAAAAAGTAAACGCCCCGGTAACGGTTGCGACAGCGTGTGCAGACACCGCAGAGATACTCGCATTTTATGCGGATTTGGCGAAGCGATTCAAACCCGACCAAGCCGTGGCGCTGGTTTCACATTCCAATATTATCCCATGGTTTTTGATCAAGGCCGGGCTTGCGAAAAATTGCTGGGAATCTCTTGGCGTGCTCAGCACGTTTCTTGACCCTGAACCGCGCATCGACGGATATGATCATTACTGGGTCATCAGCCGCACCGGTAAAGCTGCGCAAACATGCGAAGGATTCGAGCGGAGGAAATTTTAAGAACAAACCCTGGACGCTAAAATGCAAACGCTCACGGAAACTGGTTTCCGTGAGCGTTTTGTTTTTATGAAAAGACAACCGGCTTACTTGAGCAATTGCATACGAGCCGTCGTGACGCGATCGCCGTATTGCAGGCGCAAAATGTACGTTCCAGAGGCCACCGGTATGCCGGCTTGATTGCGGCCATTCCAACGCTGCAAATGCTCGCCGGGATTGAGGGTGTTATTGAGCAAGGTGCGCACAAGCTGGCCGTTGATGTTGAAGATTTGCAATTTGACGCGCGCCGGCTGATCAATGCGGAAGCGAATCGTCGTCTCCGGGTTGAAGGGATTGGGATAAACTTCTGCGGAGAACTTGTAAGCCTCAATGACGCCCTGCGCGACGTGTTCTTGCGGAGCTTGGCCGGCAACCTTCGGCAAGCTTGTCAGCGTCAGCAGATTGTACCACACCTCGTTACGCGTTGTGTTCGACGAGGCGATCATAAGATTGGTCGCGCTCGTGACGGGGTGTGCGGGACCCGAAGAATCGAAGAATAGATCGGTATTGCTGAAAAAGCTGGTGTCTATCGGCGCCGCCAGCAACGACCCATAATCGCCAAAGTTGATGCGTTTCATCTCGCCGATTTGCGAGCCGCCTTCACGCGTGCCGTACACATAAAGCACATTATTGGTGATATCCAGAGCGACAACCGGCCGGGTCCAGCCGTGATCTTGATTGATGTCATATAGCGACCAAGTGCCGCTGCTGGTGCGGTGATACAAGGCATTTTGCGTGGTCGTGGCGCCGCCGCCGCCTTTAGTCTTTACCACCATGAATATTTCATTGTTGTGGGTTGCCATGGAAATGTGATTGTCTGCCGAAGTGCCGACCGGCTGGGGCAGCGAGGCCGTTTCGTCAACCCAAATAGTGTCGGGATCATTTTCTTTGTGGCGCAGGAATCCATAAACCACATTGTTGTTGCTGCTGTTTTCGGCGTAGCCAAAGCCGATCACGTTGGTTCCGCCGATTTTGAAAGGCACGGCATCGGTTAATGCTGTCCCGTCATTCAAGTTGCTTTTGACCACGAAGGGCGAGGACCATAACGCACCGTCATTATTGGAACGCTGGCCATAGAGCGTTGAATCATTTGCCCAGAAAACCCATAGTCTGCCGCTCAATCCTCGCACCAGAATCATTTCATCGGTTTGCACCGAGTTCACGGCTTTGGGATAACCGCTGTCAATGCTCCAGGCGCCGCCACTGAAACTCAAGCGCAAGAGTTGCACCGTGCCGGTGCCGGATAGAAGGATATAGGCTTTATTGGCAGCGGCGTTGAGCACAATATCCGGCCGAGGTTTGGCTGAATTGCTAATGACAAGCGCCGGCGTCCAAGTGAAACCGTCGAATTTCCACAGATGCCAGTCTTTGTCGATTTTGGATTGCGCTGCCATCCACCAAAAACCGCCATGATGAAAAAGCTTGCTTTGATTTTGATGATTGAAATTGTCGGTTGTGCCGACCACCGGCGCCCCAATCAAGCTATAGGGCTCGATGGTATAGGGCAAAGAGGCGACTTGCGTCGTTTCAACGCTGGTGGAAACAAATAAATTGTAGCTTCCCAGCGTATCTGGATTGCGCAATGCCGTTTCGGGAATAAAAAGCGTAATCGAGTCGTTATTTGCGGTTGTCACAGCGCTGGGCATGACGATTCTGATCGTGCGCTTGGCACTGTCGGCCGTGGCAGTTGCAAGCTCCGTGTTCACGCGAACCTGGCTCAAGGCGCCGTGGGCCATGCCCGTTGCCGTGGGAAAGCGCACGCGGAACGTGTCAAGTCCGGCTAGCATGCGGCCGCGGCTGCCAAGATGGAAGCCGATAGTATAGCTGGCAATGGAATCCGGATCCGTTGGTAACGGCGTCACCTTGGCAGCGGTAACTGTCGTTGTGGTTCGCACAAGAGTATAGCCCGGCGAAAATCCCGGCGTGAGTTGTGCGCTTGTCCACGCCTGTAACGAATCAACCCCAAAACTTGTTTTGTTGATGACGCCGGCCAGTGAATCAACAACCACGAAAGCCGTGTCGCCGCCAATTATGGCAGCCGGTGTAGTGATGTAAATTTCACGCAAAGCAGCGTTCGTGGTCACTGTGCTGGCAGGCGTGCCGTTAACCGTCACGAGTGAGGGTGTGAGAGAGGGCGGCACAGAAGTATTGTTGGGGAAACGCAAAGAAATTGTTCCCGCGCCTGCAGCCAAACCGCCTGTCAAAGCGTCTGTAACAATGGGAATGGTATAGCGCGCCTTGGCATTCACCTGGTTCGATTCGACCTGAACAGAATCGATTACCACCGGCGGCGCAATCACGGTTTGGAATAAATTAAACCACATGTCGTTTGTCGTGCTGTTAGCAGCGCATACCATCATGCCAACAACGCCGTTGACATATTGGCGCGGCACCGTCAGGTTTTGAAACGTGTTGCTGGCCGCAAAAAGCAATCTGGTGGAGGCGGCGCTGCTGGCTGTCGCCTCCGAGCCGATTGCCACAATTTTATATTCCGCAAAACTGCTGTCCTGACGAATGCCTGAAAGAATTAACGAAGTCGTAGATGTGTCAATCGCGATTGCCGGCGAAGTCCAGCCGGCTGCCGGGCTGTAAATGACAGGACGCCGTTGCCAGGTGCCGGTATTGGTGCGTTTATACAACGTATTGCGGGGAACGCCGGCGCTGCCGCCAAACGTTCTGGTCAACAGATAGATATTGTTGTTCGCATCAACCGTCATGCTGAGTTGATTATTCGCCTGCTCTGAACCCTGGTAGGTGATGAGGCTGGATTCATCAGTCCACACGCTGTCGGGATCGCCGTCGCGATGATATAGGAAGCCAAACCGGCTGGTTGACCCGGAGACGCCTTCTTCACCATATGCCACGCCTATATAGTTGTTGCCGCCCTGTGAAAAGGCCGCGGCATCGACCACGCCTCTGGGCTGGTTCAACGTGCTTTTTATCGTAATTGGCGTGAGAGACCAGCTTAAGCCGCCATCACTCGATTTCTTTGCCTCAAGCTTACTGTTGGCGATGCGAAACACCCAAAAGTCGCTGTTGGAAGCTTGCGCCAGAGTGAGCGGGTGATTGTTGTCAATGTTGCCAAACAGAGGAATATCCACGGTAAAACTCGTATTCCACGTACCGGAGGGATTGTAAGTTAAACTCCAAAACCGTGTGGCATTGGTATGTGAGCGCACGAGTGACAGCTTGCCGGTGGCTTCATGCAAAAGTGCGTCATAACGATTTTGCGTGCTTTTATCCAACGCTTTATTTCTGGCCCACACGCCATTGCCGTCATAACGCCAAATGTACCAACGATTGTTGGTCGCATCGAGCGCAATCGCCCACCATTTGGAATCATGATAAAATACTTTGCTTTGATTTGATTTGGAGGAATTAGCGGTCGTGTTGATATGCATGAGAGCGCCGGGCTGCGCCGAGACGCCAGTGACGCACCACAGGCAGGAAAACAGCAAAGCAAGTGCTAAGCCAGTATGCCGCCGAAACCGTTTCAACGCATGAACCATTTTTGAACTCCTTTTGATATCGATCGTTGGATTATTCAAATCACTGATGTCGCTTCAGGTGAGGTCCGTCCGTGGGCACCCTCGATTGAAGGTGAAACTCTGGAAAGCGCAACGAAGATAAACTTACAATGCGCTAATAGTACCCCAGGATATTGATAACTGCGGAAAAATAGTGCGACCAGGAATATGACCGGTAAGCCTGACGCCCTGTGTTCCTAAAAGCAAAACGCCGATTATTCCAACCTGCTCGAACAATCGGCGTTTCAGGGATATCGATTTTGCCGAGTTACACGTAACGCAGTCAAGCGTAACAACTGTGATGGCTTTCAGCTTGCCTTATTTGATATAATGCAACCGGCCAGTGACGGCTTGCCCATCGATTTGCAGCCGATACAAGTATGTCCCACTGGCAACCGCGATACCGCTATGATTGCGCGCATTCCACCGGCGTTCATGCAAGCCCGCCGCCAATTTGCCGTTAATCAGTGTCTTCACCAATTGGCCGTTAACGTTGAAGACCTGAAGTTTCACGGCAGCCGCATCTTTGAGCCGGAAGCGAATATGTGTCTCCGGATTAAACGGGTTGGGATAAGCGACGACGACAGCCTGTTTCTCCAATTGCGCTTCGGCTTCGGCGACCGGACGTACCTCGTCGAGAGGGCCTGCCGATTTCGCTAAGCCCCCGCCAGGCAAATGGATGAATTGCGCCCACGTTTGATCCCGTACTGTATTGTTTGCCAATAAAACCAGATCCGAGGCGCCTGTGACCACATGCGCCGGCGCGGAGGAATCAAAAAAATCGTCGAAGCCGTTGTCGAAGATGGTATCGCGCACGGCGGTGGCCAGCGCGCCATAATCTCCGAGAGCCACGCTTTTCATTTCCCCAATTTGATGTGCACCCTCGCGCGTACCAAGCGCATAATAGACCCCGTTTGTTGCATCAATGGCTCCCACTGGCCGGGTCCAGCCGTTTTCGAAATTGATGGCGTAAGCAGTCCAGGTTCCGTTGGTTTGCCGATGCAGCAAACCATTTTTGGCTGCACTATTGCCGCCGCCAGAGGTTTTCACGGTCATGAAAATTTCTTCATTGTGAACCAGCATATTGATATGATCGTCCGCCTCGGTATTGGGAAATTGTTCCACCGAAGAGGTTTCATCCGTCCAGACAGTATCGGGCTGGCCATCGCGGTGGCGCAGAAAACCATAAACCGAGATCGCGTTGTTGTTTTCGGCGTAACCAACGCCAACGTAATTGTTTCCCGAGTATGTGAAGGCCACGGCATCAGTCAAGGCCTTGCCATTGTTCAGGCTATCCTTAACGATAACGGCGTCTTCCCAGGAATCGCCGTTATCCTCTGAACGGCGTCCCCAAAGCGTTGAATCTGATACGAAAAAGGCCCAGAGATCGCCATCCTTCGCGCGCACCAGATTCATTTCCATAACCTGCTGAGCCCAGGCAGCTTTGGGAAAGCCGCTATTCATCGTCCAAGAGCCGGAGGCATAGGTCAATCGTGCTAAATTCGCAGTACTCGGTCCGGGCAAAAGAATGTAAACGCGATTGTTGGGGGCGTCGAGGACACAATCCGGCCGAACCTTGGAGTTATCGCTGATCAGAAGAACTTGGGTCCAGGTCGTATCTGCGCGTTTGTAGAGATACCAGAATTTCGTGGGTTTATCTTGCAACAGTGCCCACCAAAAGCCACCGTGATAAAAGACCTTGCTTTGATTTTGCGTTTCAAGGTTTCGGGTGGTGTTCGCAACAAGTCTGCCGATGCGAACAACATATCCATGCGAGGTGACTTGGGTGGGTTCCACGCTCGTGGACACTTTCAAGTTAAAAGTATCGGCGTAAGACGGGTTGATAATCGCTGTCGTCGGAATGAACAAGGTGACGCTATCGCTGTTATTGATGGTCACGGAAGCCGGCAATGTGATGGTGATGTTGCGCGTCAGGCTGTTGCCGTTGGCGCTGGCATTCACAGTGTTGACCTTTACTCCACTCAAAGCGCCTTCAGTAACCTGTGTTGTCGCAGGAAAGTTTACCAGAAATGTGCTGCTGCCGCTCAGCATGCCGCCGAGTAGGCCGACACGAAATCCGATGGTATACTGTGAAGCGCTATCGGCGTCAGCCGGGAAGATTGTCACCTTGGCTGAGCTTATGCTCGAATTTATAACATGCAACGTGTAGAGTGGTGAAGCAACAGGCGTCGGCTGAGCGCTGGTCCACGCCTCTAAGGTATAATCACCTGCCGCGGAAGGATTGATCAAACCCGCTGTTTTCGCAATCGCAACAAAAAAAGTATCCGATGCTGGAATATCGACGGGCGTGACAATAGTCAGTTCTCGCGTTGCAGCATTTGAGGAGACCGTAGTTGCCGGCGTGCCATTTACCGTGATCGTGGAGGCTGTAATGCCCGCTGGTACAATGGTGTTATTGGGAAAGCGCAAATGAATTTCACCAACGCCCGCCAGCATTGCGCCGCTGGCAGACGTGATTATATCAACAGTGTAGGCCGCATTGGTGTTGGTGGTATCCGGATCAACCGTCACCTCGCTGATGGTGAGGTTTGTTGCGGGATTAATCGTCAACAGATTAAACCAAAGGTCGTCATCCGTTGCATTATCGGATACGGCCATCAGGCCGGTGGTCGAATTCAACAAACCAGTCGGAACGCTGAGTGTGGCGAATTGATCCGTGCCGGACGCAAAAAGAGTATCCACAGGCGCCGTCAGCAGCGAGCTTTCTTCGCCGATGTGACGCGCCTTGTATTCCACGATCGAGGAAACCGTATTTCTTCCGATCAGGTACAACATTTGGTTTTCGCCGTCGATTGCAATTGCCGGCGAGGTCCACAGCGGCCCGTCACCGATATTGTTGACGCGATAGGCCGTCCAGGCTCCGGCCGTGTTCCTTTTATAAAGAGTGTTTCGAGGATCGGAGGGACTGCCGCCGGAGGTACGTACAAACATATAAACCTGATTGCTGCCGTCGACGCTCATGCATATTTCGTTGAGCGCAGTTTCGGCCCCAAAAAATGTGAGCTGGTTGCTTTCATCGCTCCAGAGATTGTCGGCGTCGCCATCGCGATGAATCAGAAAACCATATTGGCTGTTTGCGGCGTTTTCTTCGGCATAGCCCACGCCGACATAATTCTCTCCGTTCAGCGAAAAGGCGACGGCATCCGCGGTTCCGACCGGGCTATTCAAGCCGCTTTTAATCGTGACGGCGGGACTCCAGGTATTTCCAAAGTTGTCCGAGTACATCGTTTGCAAGTTGTTGCTGCCATCGGTACGAAAAACCCAGAGCCGGCCATCTTTTCCTTGAACCAGGCTTGCCGGGTTGGGTTTGTTGGGATGTACAAAATACTGCAGGTTGGAACGCTGGATCTCCTTTACCCAACCGCTGCCATTGTAACTATAGCGCCGGAATCGCGGCTTCGATTGGTGCGAGGCAAACGTGTAGAGTTTGTTGTTGGCGGCATCGATGACGGCATCAATGGTATAGTTCGTGGTTTCCTCTTGCTTGTTCGTTTTGGTCCACGGGGTTCCGGTGTATTTCCACAAGTACCATTTCGCTTGCGCTTCATGAAATCCATAGGCCCACCAAGCGCCGTCATAGTAAAAAACCTTGCTTTGGTTGGATTTGCGATACTCCCCGGTGGTGGTGGACGCCAAGGGAGCCCCTGTTTGGGCGTGCAATACAGTGGTGGCAAGCAAAAGGCCCAAAATAATGTACGCCGCTCCAAACAGTCTCAGCCTTGATGGTGAAAAGGACATGGGTGGTGCCTCCATAGATGTGGAATCAAGCTGTTTGACAGGCCCAGAAATGCGATTTATCGAGGTGCTCGGGCGTAATTTTGTCAACAGGATGATCGATGAGCTCCCGGAAAATGTCGTCGCGGCGGCGCTCGAGAGGATAAAACAAGTGGACGACAACCCCGATGTTAGATGATCGGTACTCCTCACAGACGAGTATTCAATTCCATATGCCTTTGCGGCATGTAGAAGCGGTTGCAGGAAATAAGACTTTCGCAATTTCATGCTCACGTATATAACTACACAAAGATTGATTGAATGCGGAATCCAAGCAAACTTTGTGAAGCCTGTTTGTAAGTCCCAGCTTTTGCTTGCAATTTCTAGGCATTTTGATTATGTTTCTGGCGTTTGATTGAAAACAGTCTCACAAATAATCTTACTTTGCAGCCGGGCATAAACAGCAAGCACGGTATGAATCGCGTGAGCAAAAAGGCAAATTTAGTTGCGCCGATAGCCGAGCCGCGCGTCGCGCCTAGTAACGCCAGAGGCGTCACGCATGTGGTTATTCATTACCATGAAATTGCGCTCAAAGGCAACAATCGCCGCTTTTTTGAAAAGAAATTGCAGCGCAACGTCATGCGTGCAACCGCCGGTTTAG
Organism: uncultured Cytophagia bacterium; assembly: GCA_964457925.1. Taxonomy (GTDB): domain Bacteria; phylum Zhuqueibacterota; class Zhuqueibacteria; order Zhuqueibacterales; family Zhuqueibacteraceae; genus Coneutiohabitans. Next base: position 11,981 of record CAYWGH010000023.1, on the reverse strand, counting down.
GATTGGCGGAGCTGCAACGGTTTTCTGGCCGCTTGATGGGCGTTTTAACGCCAGATGCCGATTGGGAAAAGATTGCGGAAGCGCTGCGCCATATTTTTGGCATCGCTTATTTCGCGCCGATGATCAAAACCGCGCAAAATCTTGAGGCCATCACGCAAACCGCACTGAATTTGCTTGCGGGAAAAACCTTCACGACTTTCAAAGTGGAGACCAAGCGTGCGCAAAAAGCTTTTCACTTAAACTCGCCCCAAATCAATGCCCTGTTGGGTGAGCGCATTTGCTCGCAGTTCAACGCGCGCGTCGATTTATTTCAACCGGAAATTACGCTCTGGCTGGAAATCTCCGATGACTATGCGCTGGTCTATTGCGACCGCATTTTGGGCGCTGGCGGGTTGCCGGTAGGCACGGGCGAGCGCGCTGTGTGTCTCATCTCCGGCGGGATTGATTCCCCGGTAGCGGCTTATCGCCTGATGAAGAGAGGCGTCAAGCTCATTTTCGTTCACTTTCACAGCGCGCCGTTCACGAATACAGCATCACAACGTTTGGTCGAACGGCAAGTGCAACTGCTCACCCGCTATCAGTTTCTCTCATCGCTTTATTTGGTGCCGTTTGCAGAAGTGCAGCGGCATATCGTGGCGCACAGTCCGCCCAGTTTGCGTATGGTGTTATATCGCCGCGCCATGTTGCGCATCGCCGAACGCATTGCGCAGAGTCATCATGCGCAGGCGTTGGTAACGGGTGAGAACGTGGCACAGGTCGCCAGCCAAACGCTGGCCAACATCAATGTCATCAATCAAGCCACCGGTCTGGCAGTCATTCGTCCGCTGGCCGGCGACGACAAGCAAGAAATCATCACGCAAGCGCGGCGCATTGGAACCTTCGACATCTCGGTCGAGCCGTTCGAAGATTGTTGCTCATTGTTTGCCGCACGCAATCCTGAAACCCATGCCCGGCTGGAGGGCGTTTTACGGTGCGAAGCGCAATTTGACCTTGAGCCGGAAATCGAAAAAGCCCGATGGCAGGCCGTTCTGAAGCGGTATCGTTTCAAACACCAGTCTTGTGAAGAAGTGGCGGCGGCCCCGGAAAACTGAGGCGCGAACCGGCGCGCATGTGACCGCCAAACGGAGAAGAAACTGAACTTTTGTTGCCGTTTGCAAAGGGAAAGCATCGTGCGGCAAGCAGCGAATTTGCCGTTCGAGCCGTGTTTGTTTGAAACGGCATTCCTTCCGCATAATATCCCCCAAGGGCGCCTCACACTGTTTCCATTCATTCATGTAAATTGGAATGATTCACACTCATGAAAAATCCCAGTCTCCCGTTCGGCGAAAATGATCCGGTGATATTCTATGATCGTAAAGAGCGCATTTACTACGATGTCCTGCGCAGCGGCCGGCAGGCCAATATTCGCGGTGATTTGTTGCCGCACGATCAAATTATCGGCCGCATGGAAGGGTTCTTACTCCCGTCACAACGCGGAAAACCGTTTTGGGTTTTCCGCCCAACGCTGAACGATCATGTCGTGCATATGCGCCGCGGTGCAACCGTGATATACCCGAAAGATCTCGCCGTGATGCTGCAATACGCCGATGTTTATCCCGGCGCCAAGGTTGTGGAAGCAGGCCTGGGCTCCGGCTCGTTGGCGACGACTCTGTTGCGCATGGTAGGGCCGGAGGGAAGCGTGACAAGCTACGACGTGCGCCAGGATTTTATTGATCTGGCAAAGCGCAACATGCTGCGCTTTTTGGGAGAAACACCGAATCACCTCGTGCGTGTGGCGGATATTTATGAGACGTTCGACGATGAGAACGTCGATCGTTTATTGTTGGATGTTCCAGAGCCGTGGCGCGTGATTCCATTGGCAACGCCCAAGCTGCGCGCTGGCGCCATCGTGTGCAGCTATTCTCCCACGATCATTCAGTCAAAATCGTTTGTCGAAGCGTTGCGGGCGGAACGCAGTTACGTTGCGATCGACACGGTTGAATCGTTGGTGCGTTCGTGGAATATCTCGGGCTTGTCGGTGCGGCCGGAATTGCGCATGGTCGGGCACACCGGTTTTTTGACGTTTGCGCGCAAAGCGGAAACCGCCTCGTTTGCGCTGGCGGCGCCGGATGAAACCGAAACGCCCGAGCATGAAATAACGGATAAAGAGCATGAATCGCAGACATGAGCGGTTTTAAGATGTTCTCACAACAAATGCTCGTCCGCTTTCATCATTCTTAGACAGGCTCGAACGGTTCATTATGCACGATCACATCGAAAAACTGGTGGATGCAGTCTATTCCGGCAAACTTAAAAATGGCTTGCAGGTTCTTTTGTACGAAGATCATACCCTGCCGCATGCGACGATGCACACATTTTGGCAAGTCGGTGCCCGCAATGAACAGCCGGGCTTGACCGGCCTGGCACATTTCATCGAGCATATGATGTTCAACGGCGGCAAAAAGTATGGGCCGCATCAATTCGATGAAATTATGGAAGCGCACGGCGGCGCCAACAATGCGTATACCAATCAAAACATCACGGTTTATCAAAACAGTTTCCCCGCCGAAGCGCTGGAAATAATTTTCGATCTCGAAGCCGATCGCATCGCTCATTTGAATCTCAACAAGGCGGCTTTTGCGGCGGAGCGCAAAGTCATTGCGTCCGAGCGCCGCACGACGGTTGAGAGTGACAATTTCGAGTTGATGTCTGAAATGCTTTGGGCAACGGCGTTTCAATCTCATCCTTATCGCTGGCCCGTCATCGGCTGGCATGAAGATATTTTGCGCTGGAAGCTCCGCGATTTGCAGGAATTTTATCACTGCCACTACACGCCGCAAAATGCGACCATCGTGCTCGTCGGCGATTTTGAGGCGGAAGCCGCCATGCGCCTGTGTGAATCCTATTTCGGTGATATTCCAATACGGGCAGCGCCGCCGCTGTTGCTCGAGGCCGAGCCGCCGCAAACTTGCGAACGACGGACAAGTGTGCAGCGTCCCGCGCAATTGCCGGCATTCACGTGCGGCTTTCATGTGCCCGCCAGCACGCATCCGGATTACTTTGCCCTGCACCTTTTCGAAATCTTGCTGGCCGCCGGCCAAAGTTCGAGATGCTATCGACGCTTGGTTGATCGCGAACAAGCCGCGGTTTGGGTTCGCAGTGAATACGCGCCTGCACTCGATCCCAGCTTATTCATTCTCACCGTTCAGCTTAGAGAGGCGCGGGGATTGGCGACGGGAGAGAAGCTGCTCTATGAAGAGCTGCAGAAATTAAGTGAAGAGCCGGTCGCGGCGAGCGAATTACGCAAGGCAAAAAATATCTGTCAGGCGGCATTTGTTCGCGGTTTGACCACCATGGCAAGCAAGGCCGAAGCTTTGGGAAGTGCCGAGCTTTATCTGGGGAATTATCGCAAGCTGCGCGAATTGCCACACTCTTATGAGGACGTGACGGCAAGCGATATACAACGAGTGGCGCAAAAATATTTTCATTCGCAAAATCGTACCGTTGTTACGTTGCTTCCGGAGCCTGACTGAGAACTTGAGAACCCCAACGATTCGCTTTCCTGATTTTGTTAAACAGACCTTACCCAACGGCTTGACGCTGCTGTTATGGGAAGATCATCGATTGCCTCTGCTTACCTTTGAAATCCTGTTGAAAGCCGGCGCGATATGCGATCCTCCTCAAAAAGAAGGCCTTTCGGCCGTTACCCTGGCGTTACTGCGCAAGGGCACGAGGCAGCGCACGGCGCTGCAATTCGCGGAAGTATTGGATTTCGCGGGCGGGCGCTATAGCGTTGATCCGTTGTTGGAAAATGGGCTGCTCTCGCTTGAAATGATGAGCACTGAGCAAACACTCGCGCTTGATCTTCTCGCCGATTGTTTGCGCCATCCGACTTTCCCGCTGCAAGAGTTCGACAAGAAAATTCAGCAGGCGATTGCAAGCTGGCGGCAGGCAAAGGATAATCCCAGCAACGTGATGGAGAATTATTTTAATTCGTTTTTGTTTAAGGGACACGCCTACGGACGATCGGAGCTGGGTGATGAAGCCAGTTTGGCAAACTTGTCAAGAGCCGAGGTCTGCGAGTTTTATAACCGCCATTATGCGCCGAATCGGTTCATTTTTGCGCTGGCCGGAGATTTTTCAACGCCCGATATGATCGCGCAGATACAGGAACGCTTTGGCGATTGGAGCGCATGCGATGAAATGTTGCCGGAGCCGCTTCCGGCGGAAAGCGTGTCACATTCGAGAGTGCTTCTGGTCGATAAACCTGATGAACAACAGGTTTATTTTTGCCTGGGTAATGTTGGCGTTGCGGTGAATAATCCTGATCATGTCGCGGTTGACGTCGTCGAAACTCTTCTAGGCGGCCGTTTTACTTCCTGGCTCAACACGGCCTTGCGCATTCATGATGGTTTGACTTACGGGGCGTCGGCTTTTACGAATCGCCATCGCTTGCCGGGCGCCTTCATCATTTCATCGGATTCGGAAGTAAGATCGCTGCGGCGCGCGATCACGATCTGCCAGGATCAATTGCGCCGATTGCACGAGGAAGGCATCGATGCTGAAACATTGCAATCCACAAAAAACTTTATCCGGGGACAATATCCCACCACGCTGGAAACGCTTGATCAAATTGCCGGACTCGCTTGTGATTTGGAATTTTACGGCGCCGGACCGCAAATGATCAACACCTATCTTGATAAACTCGATACGCTCACCGTTGCGGAAGCAAACCGAGTGGCGCAGACATATTTTCCTCATGATAAGCTTGCCTTTGTGTTTGCCGGACCCGCCAAGAAGCTGCGCAAACTGGTTGAAGCGTACGGCCCGGTCGAAGAGCTAAAAATGAAGGCTCCCGGTTTTTATCGCCATTTATGAAAACCAAATCGCAAAGCTATTTTGTTTATTTGTTGCGCTGTGCTGACGGCACTTTATATGCCGGGACGACAAACGATCTACACCGCCGTGTGCAACAACATAATGCCGGGACAGGTGCACGCTACACCGCGGGTCGCCGTCCCGTAGTGTTGGTTTATGTGGAAAATTGTGTTTCCCGAAGTGAGGCGCTGAGGCGAGAGGCCGGTTTGCGCAAGTTATCACGCCGGGAGAAGCTTCGTTTAGTTGCGGCAAATGCCCCGGAATTTTTGCGGCTCACCGAGCAACAAGCTCGCGCAACGGCCGGCATCTAACGGCATGATTTTGTCATGGATCTTATCGCGCAATTTCTTGCTTGCGTCGATGGCCGAAATTGTATATCATTGTTTCCACGCATGACACAGACTCCTCTTGCGCGCAGATTCTGGCTGTGACCATTCGATGTCGCGAAACACTTCAAATCGGGAGCAAGCGCTCGCATGAGCATTCTCGTGGCGAGTTGGATTGTGAGGATTACCGGCATTTACCTGGCTCTTGGTATTTTGTTCGCCGTTTTGTTTGTCTGGCGCGGCGCCGGCAAAATTGACCCCTCAGCCAGGCAAGCTACTGCCGGCTTTCGTTTGATGATTTTTCCAGGCGCGGCCGCTCTCTGGCCGGCGCTGTTGTGGCAATGGCTGCGCCGCGGTTCTCATCCGCCGCAAGAGCGCAACGCGCATCGTCTCGCTGCTGATAATCGCGCCAAGGAGATGAACACATGATTCAACGCCTGCGGCAGCGCCATCGAAATATCATTGTCATTCTCATTGTCATTCTACCTGCTTTATTTCTTGCAGCGTTGGCCACACGATCTTCCGGGCCAGCAGCGCACGAAATTCCACCATTCTTGGTGAATGAAACGCCCGCCTTTCCTCGCGTTCTGTTCGAAAAAAACAATTTATGGCCCGGTCACAATCTTCTGACGCGGGTTTGCGCCGATCAAACTCCGCCGCAGCGGTTGGTGTTGGAATTACAGCCGCGGCAGACCTTCAGCAAACCGGACATTTTGGTTTATTGGCACGAACCCGTGACAGCCTCAGGAAATCAGTTGCCGGAAAATGCTTATCTGCTGGGCGCGCTTGTGGGAAAACATTTGCGCCGCTTCGTTCTGCCGGAACCCGCTCGTTTGGTCGAAGGTCAATTGGTTCTTTATAGCCTTGCCCATCACCAAATCCTGGCAACCACAACGTTGCCGACCTCTTCCCTTATAAGTTCTGGGAGCGTGAAGTGAGCGTAGGCTATCGCGCCGTGTTGTGGAATCGCCAGAAGCGGATTTATGACACGGTACTGCTCACCGGCGTGGCGCTTTATCTCGCCGTTTTTATCTTTGCCGGCTTGCACTGGCATCCGAATGCCACGCTCGAAACCTTGTTGATCCGCGGTCTCGGCACAGCCGCACTGCTCCTGCTTCACCTCATCTTGTCGATTGGGCCATTGTGCCGATTGCATCCCCGCTTTTTGCCATTGCTCTACAACCGCCGGCATCTGGGCGTGACCATGTTTGTGCTGGCATTGGCGCACGGCGGGTTTTCGGTGGTTCAATATCATGCCCTGGGCAATTTGAATCCCTTCGTCAGCTTGTTGGTGGGGAATACGCGTTACGCGAGTCTCGGCAATTTTCCATTTGAAATTCTCGGGCTGCTTGCGCTTATCATACTTTTTTTGATGGCTGCCACCAGCCACGATTTTTGGCTGACGAATCTGACAGCCCCGGTGTGGAAAGCGCTGCACATGATGGTGTATGTCGCATATGGTTTGATCGTGATGCATGTGGCGTTGGGCTTTCTGCAAGCCGAGACCAGCCCCATTCTTTCGGGCTTGATAGCGTTCGGCATGATTTGGGTTTTGAGTCTGCATCTGATCGCGAGTCGCAAAGAAGCGAAGAGTGACGAAAAGGAATTGGCGGCGCGTGCCGACGGCTTTGTTGACGTTTGTGATGTCGCCGCCCTTCCCGAGAAACGCGCCTTGATCTTCAACATTGCCGGCGAACGCGTGGCCGTGTTCAAATATGACGGCAAAATTTCGGCTGTTTCAAACGTCTGCCAACATCAAAACGGCCCGCTGGGCGAAGGCCGGATCATTGACGGCTGCATCACGTGTCCCTGGCATGGTTATCAATATTTGCCTGACAGCGGCGCCTCGCCACCGCCGTTCTCAGAGAAAATCCCGACGTTTAACGTTAAGCTGAGAAAGGGGCGGGTCTTAGTAGATGTTAAACCCAATCCGCCGGGCACACGCGTTGAGCCCGCAACAATGCCTGAACATGCTTAAATGACCTGATGATGATCGAACAAACAATTCGCATCAAGAAAGATTTGCGCCGTCGCTTAAACAGAACAAATCAAATGACAACAACTTTTTTTCATTGCGGATTGCTGTACAATGCCGCTTCCTTTAAGCCATGCCTTTGTTAACCAGTTTACTCGTTCTTATTGTTGTTGCCCGGCTCTTTGCACAAATCTTTCAGCGTTTTAACCAACCTGGCATTGTGGGCGAGATGTTAGCCGGCGTGCTTTTGGGTCCCAGTGTTCTGAACCTCATTCAAGCCAACGCCGCGCTATCCGGCATTTCCGAGCTTGCTGTTTTTCTGGTTGTGCTCTCTGCCGGATTGGAAATGAATTTTAAAGATATTGTCGAGGCGTTGCGTGGCAAAGGAATAGTGATCGCCCTCTTGGGTTTTGTGATGCCGCTGGCGTCCGGAATGCTTGTCGGGGTCGCTTTTCAATTGGATGTGATGAGGACGGTTTTCCTTGGCTTGTGCGTATCCATTACCGCGCTTCCCGTTACCGTTCGCATTCTCCAGAGCTTTAATTTGCTCGAGTCAGACATCGCACGCTATTCCATAGCAACGGCCATCTTTAATGATGTTGCAGCCTTGTTGGCTCTTGGCGTCATTTTGAATTTGCCACCGCAAGGCTCCGTGCAGGCCGTGGGTGTTTCGATTCTTGTCACAAGCTGGAAGCCCATTGTGTTGGGCGGCTTTATATTAGGTTTTAACTGGTTACTGCAAAAAGCCATTGAACGAGGCATTCATTTCGAAAAACTTTCGGAGAAGCTGGTCGCCTTCCTCGGTCATGAAGCGTTATTTGGAATTCTTGTGCTTTTTGTTCTGGTTTTCGCATCTGTTAGCGAGGCTCTGGGATTTCACTTTGTCATCGGCGCATTTTTTGGCGCGCTCTTAATCGAACGGAAATTTTTTTCGACTTCCCACTATGATGCTCTGGAACATACCTTGCGTTCGGTCACAGGTGGCTTTCTGGCGCCCGTTTTCTTCGCCTATCTTGGGCTTGAATTCAATATCAGCGCCATGAGCTCGTTTGAATTTGTCATTATCGTGTTGGTGGTGTCCATCGCCTCAAAAGTTTTTGCGGGCTGGCTGGGAGGGCGCTTAATTCAACTTCCACAGGCACAGTCGCTCGGAATTGGCGTCATCCTGAACGGTCGAGGCATCATGGAACTGGTGATCGCCAGCATTGCCTACGAACGCGGCTTTATTGGGCAAGGGTTATTTTCCACACTGGTTTTAATGGGAGTCGTTACAACAATGATCACGCCGTTGATGCTGCGAAAGTGGGTCATGCCGCAACTGGAAGTCAAATGAGTGCATGACCCGCTGCGCAGGGAAATTCTGAACCAAACGATTCCATACGAGGCGCCAATGCCCACAGTTACCAAAACAGATGAGTTCTATGTCGGCTATATGCCAAAAGCGCCGAAATATATCGGCCGTTTCACCATCAAAACGACGCTTGTGCTTATGCTGCTAACGGCATTGTTTGCCGCAGCGTTCGTGCGCGGCCAAGATTCATTTTCCCCGGGTGTTTTTGAGTTTTTGCAGCCGCGCTCATTTACCGGCGTCATCAGCATGCAGCCGGTTCCCATGCTGCTCGCCCTGCGGCCCGGCAAAAGCGGTGAAACCTCGCATTTTTCGCGCTATTGTTTGGTGGCAGAAGGCAAACATGGCGCGCAGGAGGCGTTGCAGGGTTGGGAGGGAAAACCCGTAACCCTGCAAGGCAAATTGATCTATCGCGATAATCAAACCATGCTCGAACTTGTGTCGGGTTCTATCAAGCCCTGGACTGCTCCGCAAGCGCACGCGTTCATGCCGGCAGATTCCACGCCGGAGTTTGCGCTGGGCACGTTTACGCTGGAAGGTGAGATCGTTGATAGTAAATGTTATCTCGGTGTCATGAATCCCGGCAATCTTAAAACGCATCGCGCGTGCGCCGTGCGTTGCATCAGCGGCGGCATTCCGCCGATTTTTGTTGTGCGTGACCAAAACGGCAACGCCATTCATCTTTTGCTCGTTTCACCCGACGGACGAACTGTGAACAATGATGTGTTGCACATGGTCGCTGAGCCGCTCGTGATTAGCGGACAAGTTTTTCAGCAAGGTGACTTGCTGCTGCTCAAAGCCGATCCCAAAACATACCGACCTCGTTAGGGCCATAAGACGCTCAAAGTCAGAATAAATTCTGGAAGTTTTTCCGCCCACGGAAATGAAATCCCGCTGAAAAGGCTTTTTCCGTGGCAGTTCTTCTTTTGTGGCGAAGCCCTCAACACTGCTCGAAAAGCTTTGATTTGCAGCTTGTCTGCAAATCAGGGTGGTCTTCAGACTTCATTTTCGTCGGTAAACACGCTGTTTTTGATCATGTTCCCGTGACGGCGTTGCCGTTGTATTAAAACTCAAGAGTTCACACACACCAAGTCTCAATAAACCTCGGTCAAACCCCGGCTGAAGCATTTTCGGGTTGGCGCAAATTCGCATGAGAAAGCTGCGCGCGGTTGTTCGAATCGTTTTGATAAGTATCGTGACAGCGTTAACGCTGTTTTTGATGTTGTTTGGGCGAGCGCTGTTATTCTGGTCACCGCCAAAACAAAGGCATTGGCGCAGGCTTTTGTTTCGCCGCTGGGCGCGTGTGCTGGCAGCGATCATGGGTATGAATATTGTTGTGCAAGGTAAACCCCCGCAACCGCCGTTTTTTCTCGTGTCGAATCACCTCAGTTACATTGACATTCTGCTGCTCGCAACCCAGGTTGAAGGCGTTTTTGTCTCACGTCATGATGTCAGTGACTGGCCGGTGATCGGTTTATTGACCAAGTCGGTAGGCACGCTTTTCATCAATCGTCAGCAAGCAAAGGATGTGTTGCGTGTGAATGGCCTGTTTAAGGCCGCGCTGCAAAAAGGCGAGGGCATCATTCTGTTTCCGGAAGGGACGAGCACGGCGGGCGCCGAGGTTAAGCCGTTCAAATCACCGTTGTTGAACGTAGCGGCTGAGATGAATTCTCCTGTTTCTCATGTCAGTCTGAGTTATCGCACGCAAACCGGCGAAGCGCCGGCGCATCTATCCGTCTGTTGGTGGGGCGAGATGGCTTTCTTGGGCCATGTGTTCGCTTTACTGCAAATGCCGGCATTTTATGCCACGCTAACTTTCGGGAATGGCACGGTACAGGAATCGGATCGCAAAACTCTCGCGAAAAAGCTGCATCGGCTGATCTCGGAACAATTCATTCCTGTCGTGAGCAAACCAGAATTGTCGGCGATGGCCAAATAGCTGCTATGAACGCTTTGCAACATCAAATCATTTCTACCAACGGCATCAAGATGCACGTTGTTTCTGCGGGGCCGGAGTCCGGGCGTTTGCTGATCTTTTTGCACGGCTTTCCCGAGTTTTGGTACGGCTGGCGCAAGCAAATAGGCTTTTTTGCTAATCTCGGTTATCGCGTGCTGGCGCCCGATCAACGCGGCTATAATCTCAGCGACAAACCGAAGGATCTTTCCGCCTATCATCTCGATGAACTGGCCAAAGACATTGTGGGTTTGATCGACGCTGCTGGTCGCGAGCAGGCGCTCATCGTCGGTCATGATTGGGGCGCGGCGGTGGCTTGGTGGCTGGGCGTCAAACACGCTTCGCGCGTGGAAAAATTGGCGGTTTTGAATGCGCCGCATCCCAAAATCATGCGGCAACATCTGTTTCATAATGCGGCGCAACGGCGCAAAAGCTGGTACATTTTTTTCTTTCAGTTACCGTGGCTGCCGGAATGGCGATTGGCAAAAGACAATTGGGTGATCGGTGTGCGTGCGTTAACAAAGACGAGCCGCCCGGGTACGTTTGCCGAAGCCGATCTCGTGCAATATCGCGCAGCCTGGTCACAACCGGGTGCTGCCACCGGCATGATCAATTGGTATCGCGCGGCTTTGCGCCGGCAACCCAAGCTCTCCGGCCCTGCGGCGATTCGTGTTCCCACGTTGCTGCTTTGGGGCGCGCGCGATCGCTTTCTTGGACGAGAAATGGCGCAGTCGAGCGTTGCGTTATGTGAGCGGGGGAGGTTGGTGATGAGTGAGGAAGCTAGTCACTGGATACAGCATGAGGAGGCAGAAAAGGTAAACGCCTTGTTACGGGAGTTTTTTGATGAGGTTGTGTGTTGAGTCTGTTGCGCCCCGAGCCGGACTTCTGCGAACTCACTCGCGCCGTCAAAGGGCGCTGGCTTCGGTAAAATCAGCCAGCGATCAAGCGAAACGTTTTAAAGCGTCAGTATCATTGCAGCAAAATTATTCTTTCGGACAAACCTCTTTCACCGTCACGTGAAAACCCTTCGGGCTTTCGAGCGCACGCTTTTTTTACATCATATTTCCCGATTAGTCGATACTGATTCCCGCGCAGAAAGAAAACAATTCGAAGGTGCGGGCTTCGGGATCGACAATCGAATCTTCCTACACACCGGCGCGGGCATAAACGTTGAGATTCTTTTGGCGATCGGCGTTCCAATTCCAAGGCGAGATAACTTCGACAATGAGATCCGGTGCGCCAACGGTATGTTCCGGCTTGACGATGTTCAGGCGTTCTCCGGCTACAAACAGAATGTCCGGCTGGACGTTGGTGTTAAGCTCGGGCAGCAAAACATCATGAAGGGCATCGAGAACCAATCCGGCGTCGTTTTTTCGGTAAAATTCCGGGTTTCTTTCAATCACATTAGTCGCTTAACATGGCTTTGCAAATCCCGCCGTCATCCGGCTGCTGGAAATACATTTTTTACCACTGCTGTCCGGTTTAAAGTAGTAAAACAAGCTGTGCCGCGTTGTGGGATTT
>CAYWGH010000022.1:0-112528 GCA_964457925.1 uncultured Cytophagia bacterium | reverse complement strand
CATGCAATCGTTCGAGCAATCTGGAATAGATGCGGCCGTCGATGGTGTCTTTGTAGAACAAGTTCCAGATGAGAACTTTTTCCGCCTTTTGTCCCAATCTGTCGACACGGCCAATTCTTTGCTCGATTTTCATCGGATTCCAGGGCAGGTCATAATTGACGATGATGCGGCAAAACTGCAAGTCGATGCCCTCGCTACCGACCTCGGAGGAAAGCAGCACACTCGGACCCTTGGGCCGGGCAAACTCTTTCACGATGGCGTCTTTGTCGAATTCCTTGCCTCCCATCATCAATATGGTTGCGATGCCGATATTGCTCAATCGCTCATTCAGATATTCGAGCGTTGCGCGAAAGCGTGAGAACACGATGATCTTCTCATCCGGATTCTCATCGAGTATCCTGGTTAGAACCTTTCGCAGCCGGCCAAATTTTGAATCATGCGCTTCAAGTTCATCAACTCGCCCCAAATTCCCGACTTTACTGATGATTTCGAGCACCAGCGGCCCGGCGGTAACGTCCTTTTCCGGGTCGAAATCCTCACCGGCGCTGAGGCGGGAGAGAAACTCATTTTTTCGTCTTTGCCACTCCCGCAATGCTGCTGGCATGGAGCTGCACATCTGCAATTGCGGAGTAACGAGCAGAAAGCCTTCGTGGCGGTCATATTTCGCGCAGAATTCACGAACGAGATGGGTGACCTTTTCATAAAACGCAGATTCCGGAGGGGAAAGCAGAATTTTTTCCGCAAAGGGTTCGCGCACCACGCGCCATTCCGTCACTTCCCTTTTGCGGGTACGCGTGACCGCATGGCCGAGGATGTTCATCGTATCGAGGCGGTGTGCCAGCGCGCTTCGTCTTTCCGGATCATGAAGCTCTTCGTCCGTGGGCGGCGCGGTAAGCAACGCTTGCAATTGACGATTTTCTGAGAGAAGCGGATGCTGTCTGGCCTGATTGAGAAGTTGCAGGAGTTCCTGACGACTGACCTTTTTCAGCAGCACCCGATCGCGTGCACGAGTCAAAGGGGCATTGGCGGTGAGGATATTTTCGAATTGCGCCCGGTGATTGAAGGTATCCTCATCGACGAGATTCAAGAGCTGGTAAAGGTCGTCGTTGCGGAGATGAATTGGCGTGGCAGAGAGAAGAATGGTGTAATCTGAAACATCTCGCAAGAGCCTTCCCAGCGCCGCCGTCTTGCTTTTGGAATTGCGCAAATGATGCGCCTCTTCAATAATGAGAACATCGATCAGCGGTTGATCATGCTTCTGTTCCGCAAGAAAGCGACAAAATTCAGACGAAGGGCTAGCATCACCACTTTCTTCATCATCCCATCCTTTTCTCGGCCTGAGGCCTTGCATACTGGCGATGATGGCGAAGGAAGCATAATGCCCCTGCTGGCGCGTATTCGCCAACGCCTGCAGAGCTTCTGTGGCATCGAGTATCTCGGCTTCAATACCAAAGCGTCGTCGCAGCTCCAACCGCCATTTTTCCCGCAGCACTGCCGGACAGAGCACGAACAGGCGCCTGAAATCATAGCGCAACCGTAATTCCGTCCAAATGAGACCCGCTTCGATGGTTTTGCCAAGGCCGACTTCATCGGCGATCAGAATGCCATTGGTGGCGGAGTTCAAAAGTTTCAAGACGGGCTTGAATTGGTAGGCATAAAAATCCGTGTTGGTGATTTCCATGCTATAAATGAGATTGGCCAGTCGGCCGCTCAACCGTACATGCGTGATGATCCGGCGCAGATCTTTGGCCAGACTCAATTTTCCTTGTTCAAGCAAATCGAGCGGGTTCTCGCGAGATTGTGGTGGGATTTCAAGTTGATCATCGGGAATGTATTCCACGCTATTCGGAAAGCGAACCTGAATGAGTTTCCGATCCGGTTTGCTTTTAATTTTGCCGGTCGTAACGCCCTTTTTGCCCGGATCAGACTTGAGCCGCACCAGCGTCCCTGCATCCATATTTTTGCCCGTTAGAAATTTTTTTAGTCAGTTCGAACCTTTTGTTTCGTAACAAGCGTAGATTCTTGATGATGATGTTGTTGTCGTAGCGCAGGCTTCCAGTCTGCAAACTAAGCAGGCAAGATGCCTGCGCTACAAAATCTTCGCGGTTGTGATAGTTTTTTAAGGGTAATACTATAAACTATAGGGTCAAAAAGCGATGTTTGCGTATTCGGTAACTTGGCATGGCTGTTGTGGTGAATTGAGTCTGTAACAAATGGTTGGTTTCTGAGATAAAATTTTCAACAAGGGGCTTGACACAAAAGTATATTTTGGTTATCCTATATGCCAGAAAGTGCATATAAACATATACGAACATGGCCGATCCTGTCGAAATCTTCAAAGCCCTCGGCGACGAGACCAGGCTGCGGCTGGTTAATCTCTTTCTGCAGACCGATGAAGATCTCTGCGTCTGCGAGATGGTGGACGCCCTGAAATTGCCGCAGTATCAAATCTCCAAACATCTCACCATTCTCAAGAATGCCGGCCTGCTGCATGCCAGCCGCAAAGGGACATGGGTTTATTACAGCCTCAACCACGACGAGGCTGCGTTTTGGCGCGATTTGAGCAAGGCCTTGCGCCGCCATCTCGGGCAACCGGTTTTTCGGCAGGACGCCGCAGAATTGAAAAAACGGCTGGCATTGCGTAAAAACGGCAGGTGTGTCGTGGGATTCGTTGCGGCCAAAACATTGCGTTCTGCTGCACACATAAAAAGGGTGACTCGATGAACCAGAAAAAGCGCGTTATTTTCATCTGCACACACAACTCCGCCCGCAGCCAGATGGCCGAGGGCCTGCTTCGGCATTTTGCGGGTGACAAGTACGAAGTCTTCAGCGCCGGCACGCAATCGACTCGCGTCAATCCGCTGGCGATCAAAGCAATGGCGGAGAAAGGCATCGACATTTCACAGCACACTTCGGATCATATTAACAAGTACATGGGAATGGAATTTGACTACGTCGTCACCGTGTGCGATAACGCGAATGAGACTTGTCCCTATTTTCCCACCAACAAAACAAGGTGGCACTGGAGTTTTGAGGATCCCTCTGCCGCCGTTGGTACCGAGGAAGAACGCTTGACGAAATTCCGCGAGATTCGCGATCAAATCGCGCGACGGCTGCAAATCTTGCTGAAGCCGCGCGAAGACTGCGCTTTCCGGTCGTCTTAAAAATTAAAAGGAAACAACATGCAAGCCGGTAAACTCCTCGAAAAAATTCAAAATTTCAAACTCCTCCCTTTTTTTGTATTGATTAGCATGGCGATCGGCATCGGCATCGGCAAAATTTACGGCATTTCGAATTTTGAGATGACGCCGCCCATCGACGCCATCATCTCGATCCTCCACGGCACCTACACCTTTTCGCTGGCAAACACGCTGGCACTTGGCGTGGTCATCGGCTTGTTTCTCATGATGTATCCGGCCATGACCAACATCAAGTTTGAAGATCTCGGCCGTTCCCTAAAATCGCCCAAACAATTATTCGTTGTGTTGTTTTTTAACTTTGCCATCGCGCCGTTTTGGATGCTGCTACTGGCCAATTTCTTTTTGACGCCCGGCAGTGATTTTCACACCGGCTTGGTGCTCTACGGCCTCGCGCCCTGCATCGCCATGGTGATCATTTTCACCTTTCTCTCGTTCGGCAATACGGCCATGGCCATCGTGTTGGTGGCGCTGAATTCCATTTTGCAGATGATTCTGATCCCGGTTTACGCCAAATGGCTGTTGGGAGAGGTAAGTTTCGACGTGTGGCTGGTGGCGCAAAGCGTCGTACTTTATTTGGGCTTGCCGCTGGTGGCGGGATTTTTCACGCGGCGCTGGGGTGTAAAAAGATACGGCGAAGATGGCTTCAAGAAAGTCAAAACCTATCTCGACAGCCTTTCGATTATCGGCCTGCTGTTCACGCTTATCGTCATGTTTGCGCTTAAGGGCGATCTTATTGTCGCGGAGCCGGGCATTATTCTCAAGCTGGCGATACCGATGACGCTGTTCTTCTGGAGTGTCTTCATTGTGGTCTATCTGGTGGGATGGAAACTGGGATTCAATTACCAGGATGCCACGGCCGTCGCATTCAACTCCACCGGGCGCGATTTTGAAATCGCCATCGCGATTGCCATCACTGCATTCAATCCAACCGTGGCCCTGGCGACGGTGGTCGGCCCGCTCATCGAAGTGCCGGTGATGCTGGTGTTGGTATGGTTTGCGCGCGCCACCAAGCAAAGACTATTCGGCGAAACGCCGGCACCGGCGCCAGTGAAGCTTACCCTTCCTACAACAGAGCGGCAAGCAGCGTGAGGGAATGTCAAAATTCATGAGAAGTCGCTGCGCGGCAATGAAAAAACGCATTCTGCTCGTTGAAGAAGATCAAGACGTACTCGATCTCCTCAAGTTCAACCTGGAAGCCGAGGGCTATGAGGTAGTCACAGCGAGAGACGGGTTGCAAGCGCTTGCGAGGTTGCACAACCGGGCGGATTTAATCATTCTCGAAGAAAAGCTGCCCGATCAGAGTGAAGGGGAAGTTTTTCAATTGCTTCGTTCAAAAAACATTACCAAAGATATACCTGCCATTTTTCTAACCACCGCGCCTCTCAACCCCGAGGAGATTGCGCAGCGTTCATCCGGCGCCGCGGCTTATCTCGTTAAACCGGTAAGCATGCGCGCCTTGTTGGAGTGCGTCAAAACTGCTCTGGCAAATGCCCGATAAACAGGGCCGTCCGGGAAATGCTCCAAACGAATCACTGCTATGCAACTTCAAATAACAATAGCCGCCCTTTAAGTATCTATCGCTGTGCTTTTCATTACTCGTAAAGCTTGAAACTTTTATCAACTCTTAGAGTTGATCGCGTCTCACGTTAGTGGTTTTTTGAGAAGTTAGCAGGATGACAATATTCACACGTGACCAGGTAGCTTCTGTAATTCTCCCAAGAAGCAACTTTGGGGAATTGCTCCCAGATTTCCAGCCATTCATGCTCCTTCAGTAAGTTTGCGATTGACATTTCACCGGCATTTCAACATATTCACCGGCGCCGCGTCCTTGTAAATGAAATCAGGCACAAAAATCTTGTTCTGCGGCGAAAAGCAGAAATGCGAATATCCGTGTACAAAATAAAATGAACTTCCGGCAAACAGGGTGTTGCCTTGCGATTGGCCTTTTGTCCGTCGCGCTGTCCAGTTGCGGCGCCGGTCTTGAGTCGAAATCGTTTCAACCCGACCAGGCGATCTTCTCCCGCGAAATTCAGAAGTCTCTGGAAACCGTGGTGCACTCCATCGTGGGCGTGGGCGCGATTTCCAATTACCGCGTCGAAGCCTACAATCATCAACTCGTCGACGGCAAGTTTCAACCGGATTCCACCAGCCCGACGGGCTACAAGTTGCAAGCCGGTAATGGCATCATGCGCAGCCAGCAAACCGAGAGAGTCAACGGCGCCGGTTTGATCATTCATCGCGACGAGCGCCACACCATCGTGCTAACCTGCGCGCATGTCGTCATTCACCGCGACACCATCAACAGCTACTATCGCGACAGCGAAGGCCGGCGCACGGATATCCTGCACTCGCGCGCCATCGTGCGCAGGAAAGAATATTACATCCTCAATCAGAGCAATCATCTCATTGCCGCGGAAATCGTCATCGCAGATGAGCGCGCGGATTTGGCTCTGCTGCGTGTGCCCTCCACCTTCAACATTGGATTTGCTTATTCTTCGACAATCGCCTTCGATGAGCCGGTCGCGTGGGGCGATTTCTGCTATCTGTTCGGCTATCCCAAAGAAACCAAACAGTTGACCAGCGGCCTGATCAGCCTGCTGCCGCACGAGGGCTTTTTCTTGATCGATGCCGTGGCGCGCTCGGGCTTTTCCGGCGGGCCGGTTTTCGTGGCGCGACCGAAGCACGGCTTGCAACTCGCCGGCATTGTGCGCGGCGTGTCCTCGGACAAGTTGAATTATCTCGCGCCGCCGCAAAATGCCTTGATCGGCGAAAATCTCAATCCCGCGGATTTGCCGCAGATCAGCGCCCAGGAAATCAACATGATCAACTACGGCGCGGCGTATGCCGTGGGCGCGACAGTGATCGGCAAGTTTTTGCAGGATTCTGCCGAGGCGCTCGCGCGCCTGCAAATCACGCTGGCCCCGCACTATCTGCCATAATCAATTTCAGCAATCATTCAATTCTCAGGAAGGAAGATTTATGCAACGACGTTTGATCTGGAGTTTTGTTCTGGTTGGGATGTTGGCGCAATTTGCCGTCGCCCAGGACAAGGTTGTCATTGTGCCCAAGCGCACCGCGGGCGCGCCTTATGTCGTCAATGACAGCACCGACCTTTTCGCCAAGTCTTATCGCTTCTTTATTGAAGGCGAGGTGGACATGGCGGCGGACAGCTTGCGCAAGTTGATCGACCAAAGCGGGCTGAAGCTGAATCCCGAAGCGTACTACATTGTGGTCGCCAATTTTACCGATCGTGTATCGCCCATCGGCATGTTTCACGCAGGCTCCGGTTTTCTCGACACCCGGCTGTACGGCCTGGAGAGCGACAGCCTGTATTATTTGTTTGTCTCACGCACGGAAAACGCCCCCTCGTTTGTTTCCGTCATGTTGAAGTCGAAACCCACGCCTTTTGAAGAAAACCTGCCGGCGTTTCTGCAGCTCATCGGGTTTGGGTTGCCTGCCACGCTCGAATCTCCGGAACAAAAAACCACGTGGATCGATGTGCGGCGATTTGAGCTGCCGGACAAGTTCAAGAAATCTTCGGATATTGCCGTAGTCGTGAAAAAGACGTTGGAGGAAGATCGCTTTCTGGCCTCCGCGGTGTTCGACAATACGCCGCTGGAACGCTGGAGCTACGGCATTGCCACGGCCATTACCACGCTCAACGATATCGTGCTCGAAATCGGCGAGGACGGCACCATCATCGTGCGGCCGCAGCCGCGCGGCGATCTCGCGGCTTTCGGCGTCATCAATTTTCATTTCAAGCCGGTTGACACCAAAGCGCCGACGATTGCTTCCTCGGTGCATTTGCTTGGCGGCTTGCGCTTGGCAACGCATGTCGAGCCGGTGCTCGGCCTCGGGTTGGGCGTGCCGATTGCCAACTTCGCGCTGCATGTGTTTGCCGGCGGCAGTTTGGCGTTTCGCAATGAATTGAAAAGCGGCTTTCAAATCGGACAACAGGTTTTGGGGGAAGAAGACCCCTTCAAGCTCAAGCTGCAGGCTTATCCGCGCTTCGGGCTGGAATTGAAGTTTCCGTAAGTTTCACCGCCCGGGCGGTAGAATAAACAAAAAAGGCCAACCTTGACACATTCGTCAATTTGGCCTTTTTCGTTTTGCTTCCGCACTTTGACATCAAAGCGGGAATCAAGTTTGGTGCGGAAGGGGGGATTTGAACCCCCACGGGCGAACCCACTACCCCCTCAAGATAGCGTGTCTACCAGTTTCACCACTTCCGCGACTGAGAATTCCCCAATTAATGCTATTCGTTTTCTGACGCAAGAGTTTCAAATCGAACGATGAACAACCTTGCCGAGTACTCCACCAAATCTTTGCCGAATGACAATGCGCGTAACGAAACAAAAAGCAGCCGGCTAAAACTACTCTTGTTTTGGCTCTGCGGGCGGCGGCGTCTGTTGCTGCAAACCCGGGGCAATCGGCGCGCCGATGTCAGCAGGCGAGGGCGTTCTCACCTGGCGCTCTTCACGTTCCCGGCCAACCAGGCTGCTGCTGGGGCCAGCGGCCGATTTCATCAA
Organism: uncultured Cytophagia bacterium; assembly: GCA_964457925.1. GTDB lineage: Bacteria > Zhuqueibacterota > Zhuqueibacteria > Zhuqueibacterales > Zhuqueibacteraceae > Coneutiohabitans. Next base: position 104,799 of record CAYWGH010000022.1, on the reverse strand, counting down.
GCCCAGGATCAATGCCATTACCATAAAGGAAGCCGCAAGAATTGCCGTGAGCTTGCTCAAAAACGTGGCAGCGCCGCGCGAGCCGAAAACCGTGCCCATGGTGCTGCCGCCGAAAGAGCCGGCCAAACCGCCGCCCTTGCTGGCTTGCATGAGAATGACGATGGTTTGCAACACGGCAATCAAGAGAAAAATCGTGATCAGAAATGCATACATACAAGTTTTCCTGGTTATAATTTTGAATCAAGACAATGCTTCTGCGGCTTTAATGATGGCCGCGAAGCCCTCGGCTTCCAAACTCGCGCCGCCCACCAGCGCGCCGTCAATATCCGGTTGCTGCAACAACTCTGCGGCATTGGACGATTTCACGCTGCCGCCGTATTGAATCCGGCAGGCTTTTGCCAAATTTTCGCTGTACAACTCCCGCAGCAGGCTGCGGATAAAAACATGCGCTTCTTGCGCCTGCTCGGGGGTGGCATTGACGCCCGTGCCAATCGCCCAAACCGGCTCATAGGCAATCGTCACGCGGTTAAAATTCTCTGCTGTGATTCCCTTGAACGCGCCGCGGACTTGCGTTTCCAGCACACGCTGCGTATCGCCCGCTTGCCGTTGCGCCAGTGTTTCGCCGAGGCACACAATCGGCTGCAAACCCGCGGCCAAGGCGCGTTGCAACCGGCGATTCACGGTGTCATCGGTTTCGCCGAAATACTGCCGGCGTTCCGAATGCCCGATCAACACGAATTCACAGCCGACACTCAACAGCATGGCGGCGGAGATTTCGCCGGTGAATGCGCCTTTTTCTTCCCAGTGGAGATTCTGGCCGCCGAACTTAATCGCCGAGCCTTTCAACAGCTCGGCGATGGTGCTGAGATTCGTGAACGGCGGAAAAACCGCCATGTCAACTTTTTCGATATTCAGAACTTTGACCTTCAGCGCCTTGATCAACGCTGCGGCCTCCGGCAAAGTGGTAAACATCTTCCAGTTGCCGGCAACGAACAGACGGCGCTCACGCTTTGCCATGATTGCCTCTTAGAGCGAACGCGCCATCAAATGAATCAAGTCGATCACGCGGCACGAAAAACCCCATTCATTATCATACCACGAGAAGATCTTCACCGTCTTGCCGTCATTATTCACAAAGGTTGACAGCAAATCGACGATGGAGGAGTTGGGATTCATGCGAAAATCGATCGACACCAGCGGCTCGTTGGTATAGCCCAAGATGCCTTTCATCTTGCCGTCTGCGGCATCCATCAACACCTTGTTCACTTCTTCAACCGAGGTGGCTTTCTCAACTTCGAAGGTGACGTCGACGAGCGAGACATTCGGCGTGGGCACGCGCACGGCAATGCCGTCCATTTTGCCTTTCAGCTCGGGAATCACTTCTGCCACGGCCTTTGCAGCGCCAGTGGTGGTTGGAATCATCGACAGGCCGGCGGCGCGAGCGCGGCGCAAATCTTTGTGCGGCAAATCGAGAATTTTTTGATCGTTGGTGTAAGCATGAATCGTGGTCATCAAACCGCTTTTAATGCCGAATTTTTCCAAAATGACTTTGGCCACCGGCGTCAGGCAGTTTGTGGTGCACGAGGCGTTGGAGACCACGTGATGCTTGGCGGGGTCGTAAGAACTGTCATTCACGCCGATCACCACGGTGAGATCCTGGCCCTTGGCGGGCGCGGTGATGATGACTTTTTTTGCGCCGCCGGAGGTGATATGCTTGACCGCCGTATCTTTGTTGGTAAAAAGTCCGGTGGATTCCACCACGATGTCGACGCCCAAATCGCGCCACTTCAGGTTTGCGGGGTCCTTTTCGGCGTAAACGCGCACCGCTTTGCCGTTCACCAGGATGTTATTGTCTTTCGCCACGACTTGCGCGTCGAGATTGCCCAATATCGAGTCATATTTCAGCAAATGCGCCAGGGTTTTCGCATCGGTGATGTCATTGACGGCGACGAATTCGATGTTTTTGTCGTTCATCGCAGCGCGAAAGATATTGCGCCCGATTCTGCCAAATCCGTTGATGCCAACTTGAATAGCCATATACTCCTCCACACTCGGTTCGTTAAATGAAAATCCGTTGCACGCTTATGCAAAAAATACTTTGGCAATTTCCAAAATTTTGGGGTCGATGGTCTTTGGTTTTTGCAGCGCTTCGGTAATGGACGCATCCACGATCTCGGTGCCGCGCAATGCTGCCATGCGTCCGAATTTGCCCTCGTGCACCATATCCGCGGCCTTCACGCCAAAACGCGTCGCCAGCAAGCGATCATAGGAGGTGGGCGAGCCGCCGCGCTGCAGCGGGCCTAACACCGTGACGCGCACTTCGGTTTGCACCAGCAATTGTTCCAGCTTGCGCGCAACGTAATCGCCGGCGCCGCCATAAACCGGATGATCGTATTCGTCCAGGCGTTTCGCAACGCCGAACTCGCGATCAGCATCAATCGGCCGTGCCCCCTCGGCCACCACGATGATGCTAAAATTCCGGCCGCGGCGCTTGCGCGCTTCAATCGCTTTTGCAACTTCCTCGACCGAAAACGGCTGCTCCGGCACAAGAATATAATCCGCGCCGCCGGCAATGCCCGCGGAGGCAGCAATGGCTCCCGAAAAACGGCCCAAAACTTCCAAAACCATCACACGGTGATGCGCTTCCGCTGTGCTATGCAGGCGATCGATCGCTTCAGTCGCGATGCCCACCGCGGTATCAAAACCGAAAGAAATGTCGGTTCCTTCCACGTCGTTATCAATCGTTTTGGGAATGCCGACCGATTTCACGCCTTTGCTCGCCAATTTATACGCCACACCCAGCGTGTCTTCGCCGCCGATGACCACCAACGCAGCGATTTCATAGCGCTGCGTGTTCTCGATGATTCTGGCGATGTTTTCTTCGCTTTTGAACGGGTTGTGCAGCGAGGTTCCCAAGATCGTGCCGCCCTTGGGTAGAATGCCGGACACCGAATACAAACTCAGCGGCTCGATGTCGCCCTCGATCAAACCATCCCAACTGTTTTTGATGCCCAAAACCTGGTCATCATAAGCGGTGATGGCGCGCCGCGTAACAGCGCGAATCGCCGCGTTCAAGCCCGGGCAATCACTGCCTCCGGTCAAGATACCAATTCTCATACAACTCGGTCCTCCATAACAAGTAACGTCCTCAAGGTTTATCTCCAGTCCTGCGAAAATTCGCCGTAAAACAGCGCTTCAAATCAAAAAAGACCGCGTAAGATAACAAAAATCGCCTGGATTGTCAAGCTTTTATCCCGCGAAAAACGTCCTTTAATCAGTGTGACATCTCACTGATTTTGCAAGGGATAAAACAGAAGAAAAAATCCTTGTTTAGGTGTAAAATAACGCGAGGCAGGATCGTGAGGAAAGCCTAAAGCGGGGTATAAATCTCATCGTGCGCACCGCGCACCATCCTCAACGAACGCTCATCAATGACCACGCAAAATCGGTTACGGCGGCTTACGAATTCATTTTTTGCAAAAATTCTTCATTGGATTTTGAGCCGCGCATGCGTTCCAAAAGAAATTCCATCGCCTCCACGGAGGACAGCTCGCTCAAAAATTTTCGCAGAATATAAACGCGATTCAATTCGAACTCGCTCAACAGCAATTCCTCTTTACGGGTGCTGGAACGATTGATGTCAATCGCCGGAAAAATGCGGCGGTCGGCGAGCCGGCGATCCAGTTGCAATTCCATGTTGCCCGTGCCTTTGAATTCTTCAAAGATAACTTCATCCATGCGGCTGCCGGTGTCCGTCAAAGCGGTGGCGATAATGCTCAAACTGCCGCCTTCTTCGATGTTACGCGCCGCGCCAAAGAAGCGTTTGGGGCGTTCCAGCGCGGTGGCATCCAAACCGCCGGAGAGAATCTTGCCGGAATGCGGCACGACGGCGTTGTGGGCGCGCGCCAGGCGCGTGATCGAGTCGAGCAGGATCACCACATCCTGGCTGTATTCCACCAAGCGTTTCGCCTTTTCCAACACCATGTCCGCCACTTGCACATGACGCTCCGGCGGCTCGTCAAAAGTCGAGCTGATAACTTCGGCATCCACGGAACGTTCCATGTCGGTGACTTCTTCCGGGCGCTCGTCGATGAGCAGGACGATCAATTTGATTTCGGGATGATTGGCGGTGATGGCGTTGGCGATTTTCTGCAGGATGGTGGTTTTACCGGTTTTGGGCTGGGCAACGATCAAACCGCGCTGGCCTTTGCCCAAGGGCGCAAGCAAATTGATGATGCGCGAGGAATAATCGCGCGCGTCATGTTCAAGTTTGATGCGCTTGAGCGGATACAGCGGCGTGAGATTGTCGAAGAGAATCTTACTCTTGGCAACATCGGGATTTTCAAAATTCACGGCTTCGACTTTGAGCAGCGCGAAAAAGCGTTCGTTCTCTTTCGGCGGTCGAATTTGCCCGGAAACCGTGTCGCCGGTGCGCAGCCCGAAGCGCTTGATTTGGCTGGGCGACACATAGATGTCATCCGGACCCGGCAAATAGTTGTAATCGGGCGAACGCAAAAAGCCATAGCCATCGGGCAAAACTTCCAGCACACCATCGGCGAAGATCAACCCTTCTTTTTTGGTTTGTTCTTCGAGAATGCGAAAAATGAGATCGGATTTTTTTAGGCCGGCAGAACCTTGCACATTCAACTCCTGCGCAACTTTGTTCAGTTCCGCGATCTTCATGGCCTTCAATTCGGCGATATCCATGGTAAACCCTTTGCATTAAAATTTTTTACACGCGTTCCATTACCTCAAAAATTTTGGGGCAGAGAAAATACGTCATGCGCGCAGAAGCCCGCACACCGGGCTTTCTGCCTGCGGGATTCCGCGCATGCGCGGGAAGAACGTCTGCTGTTGCACAGCCTAAAGCAGTAAATCCATCAGAAGCGTATCAAGCAGGTCTCAGACTCTCTTCGGATTGAGCGCTGAAGAAGTGGGATTTGCTCATATCAAACGTGAGGGGCAACTGGCTGCCGATCGGGGGCTCTGTGCGCGAAGTGATGCGGGCAACCAAATTTGTCGCGCCTAGGTTCGCATACAGAAAAATTTCACTGCCCATCGGCTCGACCACTTCCACCTCGCCCACGACTTCGGCTTTCTGCGTGAGCGCCGCCGTATCGTCAGCGAGATGAATGTCCTCCGGCCGAATGCCGAACACGACTTCCTGATCAATAAATCTTCCTAAGGAGGGCTCGAACGTCTTTGGAACCGCAACCTCGAAGCGTTCGTGCTTGAACTTCAAACCACCGTTTCGCATGATCACGCCCGGCATGAAATTCATGGCCGGCGAGCCAATGAAGCCCGCGACAAATTTGTTTTGAGGGACATGATACAAATTCAACGGGGTGTCAATTTGCTGTACCAGCCCGTCTTTCATGACCACGATGCGGTCGCCCATGGTCATCGCCTCGACTTGATCGTGCGTCACATAAATCATCGTCGTTTCCAACCGGCGGTGCAGCTTGGAAATCTCGATGCGCGTCTGCACGCGCAACTTGGCGTCGAGATTCGACAACGGCTCATCAAAGAGAAACACCTGGGGCTTTCGCACAATCGCGCGCCCGACAGCCACCCGCTGGCGCTGTCCGCCGGAAAGCGCTTTGGGCTTGCGCGTCAAGAATTGTTCAATATCCAAAATTTTGGCCGCTTCCCGCACGCGCGCTTCGATTTCAGCTTTCGGATACTTGCGCAGCTTCAAGCCGAACGCCATGTTTTCGAACACCGTCATGTGCGGATAAAGCGCGTAATTCTGGAACACCATCGCGATATCGCGATCCTTGGGCGGCACCTCATTCACCATGCGCTCGCCGATGTGAATCTCACCGCTCGACACCTCTTCAAGCCCGGCCACCATGCGCAAGGTGGTCGATTTGCCGCAACCCGAGGGCCCCACGAGGACGACAAATTCTTTGTCATGAATGGAGATATTCGCGCGATTAACGGCAATCACGCCTTTGTCATAGACCTTGCTGACATCGCGCAATTCAACACGGGCCATATTAAAGGATGGGTACTCAGTGGTTCAGAACGACGATAGGTATGTTAGATTGGATTATCAGTCGCAGGCTTTAAAATTGTGGCGCAATGTACAGATTCAGATTTTGATTGTCAAGCACTTTGTCCGAGGCCAAAATGAATAATTTTTAAACAAAAAACCGCCAACGCTGCCAGCCGGGGTTAGCGGTTTTCTGAAATCGTCCTGGCTTACCTTTTTTCTTCGATGCGGGCGGCGCGGCCTTTCAATTCGCGCAAATAATACAAGCGCGCCCGCCGCACTTTGCCGCGACGCAGATGATCAATCTTCTCGATATTGGGCGAATGCAGCGGAAAAATGCGCTCCACGCCGATGCCTTCAGAAACTTTGCGCACGGTGAAGGTTTCGTTGATGCCGTTGCCCCGGCGTTGAATCACGACGCCTTCGAATGTTTGCGTCCGTTCTTTGTCGCCTTCCACGACTTTGTGATGCACCGCCACGGTGTCGCCGGGCCAGAAATCCGGATGATCGTTGCGTAGTTGCGGCGCGGTTAGGGCATTGATGATGTTCATGTGAGATATCCTCCTTGACCTTGGTCATTTATTTCGGTTCGAGTAAATCCGCTCTGCGCTCGCGGGTGCGGGCTTCCGCCATGTTTTTTCTCCACTCCGCTATTTTGGCGTGATGTCCGGAAATCAGCACCTCCGGCACGCGATGGCCGCGAAACTCTTCCGGCCGGGTGTAATGCGGATAATCAAGTGTATTCTGCTGAAACGAATCTCCAATTGCCGAGTCGAGGTCGCTCAACACGCCGGGAATCAACCGCACCACCGCATCGATCACAATCATTGCCGGCAGTTCGCCGCCGGTCAGGACATAGTCGCCAATCGAAAGTTCTTCCGTCGCCAAAAATTCCCGTACGCGCTCGTCGACGCCTTTGTAATGGCCGCAGATAATGATCAGCGCCGCTTCTTGCACCAACTCGTTGGCGCGGCGCTGGGTGAAGGTCGCGCCTTGCGGCGACATCAAGATGACTTTGGCGGAGGCGAGCTGATACGTTTCCCGGATGTGCTCGACACACGCGAAGATCGGCTCCGGCTTTAATATCATCCCCGGGCCGCCGCCGTAAGGATAATCGTCGATCGAACGATGCTTATCCGTGGCAAAATCGCGCAGATCATGAATAAAAATTTCAACGAGCTGACGATCGAGCGCGCGCTTGATCATACTTTCGCTGAGCGGGCCAGCAAAAATCCTGGGAAAGCCGGTGACGATGTGAAACTGCATATCTTCTTCAATAACTAGCTTTCAGATTCGTCGAGCAATCCCGGTATCGGCGCGATTTCAATGCGTTGCTGCGCAAGATCAACAGTTTTGATCACCGTGCTAATCGCCGGAATCAGCCATTCGTGGCTGGCCTCGTCATGCACCACCCACACGTCATTTGCCGGATAAGGCAAAATGTCGCTCAATGTGCCGAGGCGGCGTCCCGCACTCGTGAAGACCGGCAACCCGATCAAATCAAAAGCATAATATTCGTCTGGGGCCGTGGGCAAACACAATGCACGGGGAATCGTGACCTCAGCCCCGCGCAGCGGTTCAACGGCATCGATAGAATCGAGTTGGTGAAACTTAACCCGTAAACCCCGGGCTTCGATGATGACGCGCTCAATATCGAAAACGCCCAAGGATTGGCCGCGCAGGCGCAATTCGACTTGCCGGAGCCGATGAAAGCGCCCGGGATCTTCCGTTTCCGGCATGACTTTGACCATGCCGTGCACGCCGTGCGGGCGTAGAATAACGCCGATCGTGACGACTTTAACTTCGGCCATGAGGTTGTGAAATAAAATGCCGTTCACGGCTTCGCCAAGCAGCCGCGTCGATGCTCTCGGTTTTCTCCCCTCGAATATTGCCGCTGCGAAAGACGGTGATTGTGTGCTTCCCGCCCTATTCGAGAATTTCGAGCACAGCACGTTTGCCGGTTTTGGCAGAGGCGGCTGCGATCAAGATGCGCAGCGCTTTTGCCGTTTGGCCGTGCTTGCCGATAACTTTGCCCATGTCGCCCTGCCCTACACGCAATTCAAATACGATGGTGCGCTCGCCATCGACTTCCGCGACCACAACTTCATTGGGCTTGTCCACCAAATGCTTGACAATGAACTCGACGAATTCCTTCATGATCAACCCTCCAAGGGTTCATCCTAGTGATTCCGCAGTCGACGCCGTTTCCCAAAGCGGGGCAAAATCCTAGGAATTTTCGCTCCTTCGTGCCGAAATCGCTTCCAACTTCAGCGTTGTTTTGCTGAAACCAGCTTGTGTCCCTCCGCATCATCCACGTCAACTTACACAAGAATGCGAATCATCCGGAATAGGCGAAATTTCTCTACCCAAGCGGGAGGTTGATGCAATATCTCTCAATGACTGACTGTCGCAGCTAGACGGCTATAATCGGCGTTGCCGCAATCAGGAACTGCTTTCGGCGCTGGCAGGGGCGCTCTCTGCCTTGGCGGCTTCAGCTTCCTTCTGCTTTGCCTTTTTGCTTTTCTTTTGCAGACGCAACACTTCAGCGCGCTTGGCTTTCTCCGCCTGCAGCGCTTCCCACTTCTTCACCTCGTCGCTGATTTTTGTGTCATCCGCGCCGCGCTTCTTGAGATGCCATTTCAGCATCACACCGCGACGGCTGAAGATGTTGCGCACGGTATCTGTCGGCTGCGCGCCGGTGCTGAGCCAATAGAGCGCGCGGTCCTCATTCAGCGTCACAGATTCCGGATCCGTGCGCGGATTATAGGTGCCGATCTTTTCCAAATATTTGCCGTCGCGAGCGGCGCGAGAGTCGATCGCAACGATGCCGTAAAACGGCTGTTTCTTCTTGCCCATGCGATTCAGGCGAAGATGAACGGCCAAAATGAACCTCCTTACATCGGTTGAGTTTTTATAGGTTGTTTCGTCGGGGTTAATTGCAGCATCCCCGTGATAATCATCAAATGAAGGATGCGTTTTCGCCAGCCGGCTCGCTAAAATCTGCGCCCTTTGCGGCCGCCGCCCACTTGCTTCATCATCTTTTTCATCATTTCGTACTGCTTGATCAGGCGATTCACGTCTTGCACGGCGGTGCCGCTGCCTTTCGCGATGCGCAAACGCCGGCTGCCATTCAAAATCTGCGGGCGTTGCCGCTCGACCAATGTCATGGATTGAATAATCGCCTCGACGCGCACCAGGGCTTTCTCGTCGACCTCCGCATCTTTAGGCAGCTTTCCTCCCAGCCCGGGAATCATGCCCACCAACTGGTTAAGCGGCCCCATTTTTTTGACCGATTGCAGTTGTTCGTAAAAATCTTCCAGCGTGAATTCCGCCTTGCGCAGCTTGGCTTCAAACTCACGCATTTTATCCTGATCCACCGCTTGCTGCGCTTTTTCCACCAGCGTAACAATATCGCCCATGCCGAGAATGCGCGAGGCAATGCGTTCCGGATGAAACTTTTCCAACGCTTCAAGCTTTTCGCCGGTGCTGATGAACTTGATGGGCTTGTTGGTAATGGCTTTGATCGACAGCGCCGCGCCGCCGCGCGCATCACCGTCCATTTTCGTCAGCACCACGCCGGTGCAATCGAGGCGCTGCACAAAGGCCTGGGCTGTGTTCACCGCATCTTGCCCGGTCATACCGTCGGCGACGAACAGAATTTCGTGCGGTTTCAGATTCTTCTTGATCGTCACCAACTCGTTCATCAACTCTTCATCGACATGCAAGCGGCCCGCCGTATCGAGGATCGCAATGTCGTGCATGCGTTGCCGAGCTTCGGTAACCGCGGTTTTGCAAACCTCGAGCGGGGTCGAATTTGGCTTTGAGAAGAATCCCACACCTGCGGCCTCCGCGACAAGGCGCAACTGTTCGACCGCTGCCGGACGCTGCAAATCCGCTGCAACCAGCAAGGGCCGGCGACCCTTCGCCTTCAGGAACTTCGCTAATTTGCCACAGAACGTGGTTTTGCCCGTGCCCTGTAATCCTACGACCATGATCAACGCCGGCGGAATGCTGCTTTCGCGCATCGGCGCGTCGTTACCGCCAAGCAACAGCGTGAGTTGCTCATGCACGATCTTGATCATCTGCTGCGCGGGCGTGATGCTTTTCAGCACCTCCGCGCCGATCGCCTTTTTTTCAACCGCCTCAACGAAATCTTTGGCGACTTTGAAATGAACATCGGCTTCCAGCAGCACGCGCCTCACCTCGCGCGTCGTCTCCGCGACATTTTCCGCTGAGAGCTTGCCGTGCCCCTTCAGCTTTTTGAAGATTTCTTCGAAATGACCAGAGAGCTGTTGAAACATGCAATTACGAAATTAAAAAATCCGCGCGACGCGGATACTTAAGTGCGAAATCGAACCCACATTTGATTTTAGAGCCGCGAAATGTATTAAAAAACAAAGTGGGATGCAAGCGATTTCTCCGGTTGAAGAAGCTTTGCAAAATGGTTTTGCTCTGCCAGAGCGAAAGTTCGCCCATTTGAAAAAAATGGAGTTATCAAGTTTTTAAAGCGCCGGGAAGCATCAAGCCATTTGGGAGAATGGGATTGAATTCCTAAGCGACCGCGCGCTGGCGTGTTATACTCGGCATGCAGAATCTCGTGAATTTTACGGGCACGCCCTTTAACAACACCAGCCACGTCCATCAGTTCTTCCGCAAAACGAATTGCAAACTGCCGAATTTTTCCAGCAACCCCCTTGCCAAATGAGCCCTCAGAGCCGGAATGGTTTCGAGCATGTAACGCTGTGCACGCGGCAACGACGCCGCACGTTTCTTGGCGTGCAGCGAAAATGGCTGTTTGCCGCGCTCGTGCAACATTTGGTGGATCGCCCACAAGAGTTCTGCCGTCTTAGTGGTGTTATCGCCGTAAACGATCGGAATACGATGACGCACGATGACATGGAGCAGCGCTCCGCGACAAACAGAAGGATGAATTACACGAGCCGGCGCCTCAGTTTTTTCCAGCAGCAGAAGCGCATGAGGAAAATCCGCCCCCAGCTTCTCGATCTGAGCGAACAACGCCTTGTCAAAAAAATGGATTGGATGAAGTCTGCGATAGTCTTGTGCTCGATCGCGACGTTAGACAAGAGCCAATAGTCGCCTGCGGGTAAATTCTGAGGCGCACCTCCAACCTTTCTGACTCAGACGCCGCGGAATGCCCCGCTCGCGCAAATCGGCGATGATGCTGCCGGGCGTTTGAAGAGATGCAGGCATCTCATTCTGCTTAGGCAGATTCAAATTCTTGATCACGAAACACCCGAAAAATTCTTTTGAAGTTATTTGTTCGTTTCGTGGTACAATTTCCAATCTGTCTAAAACCCATGAACACGAGTTGGCGCGCTCCAAAGCTTCCCATAAACGAATTTGGCAAGGCGTAAATTAGCCGGGAGGGGCCATCCCGACGTTCGAGCCGCAACCCAAACGCTTGCTGTAAGCGGATTTAATTGCGGAACGGGTAAAGCAAAAGCAGTCTCACCGTGCCATTTAATCCGCTGACGAAAATTTTTGCCTTTTGCAAAGAGTTCAGTTTAAAGTGACTAAGAACTTCGAATCACTTTACCAGCAAAAGCTTGCGTGTTGCAACCTGCCCGGCCGCCTGCAGACGGTACAAATAAACTCCGGCAGCGAGCCTGCTCGCATCGAAATGCACCTGATGTTCTCCCGCCGGCAACTTACCGTCAACCAGCGTAGCCACTTCACGTCCGGCAAGATCGAAAACCTTCAGCGTCATCACGGCTGTTGCCGGAAGTGAAAACCTAATTTGCGTCGCGGGATTAAAGGGATTGGGATGATTCTGCGCGAGCGCAAAAATTTTCGGCACAGGAACGCTGGCCGATTCAGTGACGCTTGTGGTAATGGCTCCTCGGATAACCAGACTATAAACCGAATTGTAGCCGGTGGCGCCGATCTTCGTGCCCTTGCCTGTCGTGGGATTGATTTGCAGGAAATCGCTCACGGTGTTTAGCGCAAAACCGGAAAGCCCGAAGAGATTGCCGGCGGCGTCGAATTCAAGCTCGGGCATGCGGGCAAAGCCGCTGTTTCCCACCAGGGTCGCGACGCCGGTGGTTTTGTCGATGCGATAAACATTTGGTCCCACCCGCGCGGCCCACAGCGATCCATCAACGGGGTTGAACGCCAGGCCGGACAGCAGTGTGAGATTTGTATCGCCCACCAACGTCGTGTCGCCATTCGCGAGGTTGATGCGATACAATTTGCCCTTCGTAAATTCCGCGCCGAAAAGATCGTCGTTCGCATCGAATGCAATGGCACGCAAGTTGGGCACAGGGATTGTCACGAGAGGATAAGCTTCGCCGGTTTGCGCATCGACGCGCACGATTACCGTGGCAACGCTGTTGGCAACGGTTCCATAGATCACATTATCCGAGGGCCGCAGACTCATGCCGGTTAATTCGTCAAAATTTGTTGCGCCCACGGCGGCGCCGGCGCCGGTATTGGAATTGATTGTGAACAAAACGCCTTCCGAACTGCGGCCGGCATTCGCATAAATTGAACCTTGCGCTGCGGGTCGAATCGCGAATCCCTTGCCGCGCAAGGTTACCGTGGTTGTAGCATTCGAGGGATCGTTACTCGTTATTTGCACGGCGCCGAAATCGACGCTTGGCGTCGTGGGGCGAAAGACAACCGGCACGTTTACACGATTGCCATAATCCAACGACACGGGCAAATTGGGCGTCGAAAGGAAACGAAATGCGGAACCGGAAATCTGAAGCGCGGAAATCACCAGGTTCGCAAGGCCCAAGTTAGTAAGAGTAAGCACCGTTGTGTCGCTGCTAACAGAAGACTCTGCTAAAAATCTCACCGTATCCGTGTCAGCAACCAACGTCGCGTCAAGGTTTGGATATTTGACGCCCACGGCAGACCACGCCGCCAGGGCGGTTTGATATTCCTGTGAGTTATTGCCATACAAATCCATGGCGGAATAGATCGTCCCCAAGCGGGCGTCCAAATAACCTGAGTTCGGCGTCAAGAATGTCGTCAAATTGCGATAGGCAATTTTTTCAGCTTTCTCAAGACCGAGGCCGTTAATGGCATAGGCTTCATTATTGTCATTCACGCCGCTGCCGCCTTCACTGAGCAGATAGAACCAGTAATTTTGCACGCCGCTGTTCGAGTGAACGCCGCCATAGTCATTGTTGGCGTTGGGACTGTTCGTGGTCGGCACCCAACTGCGGCCCAAGTAAGTGCTAGGATCACCCAGCGCGTTGGGACTGGCCATCGAACGAATACGGGTTGCGTCTACTCCTACGTCCCAGTTGCCCTCAGAACCCAGAAGAAAAAATTCGACAGCATTCCCAAAAATATCGCTGAACGATTCGTTCAATGCGCCCGATTCATTGGCATAAATCAGGCCTGCGGAGAATTGCGTGACGCCGTGGGTAAATTCGTGCGAAACGATGTCGATGGAAACCAACGGGGTGGCGTTATTCGTGCCGTCGCCAAACCGCATGCGGCTGCCGTCCCACTGTGCGTTGAACCAGCCGTTGTCAAAATGCGCATAGGAACGGATGACAGCATCGTTATTGTCATAACTTCGGCGGCTGTGGCGATTGAGAAAATAGTCATACGTCGCTTCCGCCGCCCAATGTACGCTCACGCCCGCCGCCTGATAGCCGTCGTCAAATTCAGTGTCCGTGTCGGTGAAATCTCGCGCATTGCCAAAATTGTCCGTACGCTGCATGTCAAACGTTTGAATGCCCCGCCCTCGTCCCGCTTCGCGCAAGCGAAAACTGAGAGCACTGACTTGATCCACCGTCATTGCCACGGCGCCGTTATACACACTCATGCCGGTGCCGGGAACATCTGCATCGTGCAAGAGCGAAGAGACTTTCACGATGGCGCCGGTGTTTGCCTCCACGTCAACGGCGTAGCGGCCGAGCGGCTTCTCGGCGTAAATGTCGAACCGATACACCAACCGAAAATCATCGGAAGATTGTGCTTGGTGGCCGGCGCTTATTTTCAACTCACCCTCAGGCGCGAAAGTCGCATGAGGGTCGTTCTGTTCACGCCGCAAAAACGTTTCGTTGTCAGGGTTTTCCCACATGTATGCTTCCGCATCGAGGTGAGCCAGCGCAAAACCCAGCGCCTGGGCTTCGGAGAGAGCCGGTCGGGTTTCGAGATTCAAACCGGCCACGAGATCGCCGTGCGTCAAAAACACATTGCCGTTTTTTTCATGCACTAAAAAATGACGATCCGCGACCTCCAGGCCCTTGTAATACTGTTGCAGGCGATAATGCCTGTGGCCAAGTTGATCAGTGGTCATTGCCTTCTGCCTGAGTTCGTCATCCATAGACAAATTCAAGAGGCGGCGGTAATTTTCAAAGAAAGCCTGCGAAGAAATTCGTTCGGCTTCAGAAAAATGCTGCACCTGCGTGAGCGGCCTTTTGATGGCGGTCGAGGTTAGATGAGGTTGCGCCGCAGCCAGGTAATTCGAAAAACCGACCAGGGCGCAGAAGAAAAACAGATGCGCTGCGCGCAATGTTGTTTGTGGCATCTCGAACATCTCCAGTTAGAAGTGAATAGTAGAGGGAGATTCCAACCCAAATTATCTTCACGATGAGCTGCCGTGAAACCATTCAAAACTCCATCACAAATTTCCCGTCTTTATGCAACAACTGCTCATCCACCCAAATTTCGCCGCCGGCGCGCAAATCGCAAATCATGTCCCAATGAATTGCGGATTGATTGACGCCGCCGGATTCCGGATAGCTCGCACCCAGCGCCAGATGAAAACTGCCGCCGATTTTTTCATCAAACAGAATTTGGCGCGTGAAGCGCGTGATGCCCTCGTTGGTGGCAATGGCAAACTCCCCGGCGCGGCGCGCGCCCTCGTCGGTATCCAGCGTAGCCAGCAAAAATTCTTCATTCTTTTCCGCGCTGGCGCGCACGACTTTACCCCGTTCGAACCTTAGACGCACGCCTGCCACCTCTTTGCCGCCATAGATCGCGGGATACGAGAAATACACCTGGCCCTCGATGCTGTCTTCGACCGGCGCAGTGAAAATTTCGCCGTCCGGCAGATTAAAGTTTCCCGCGCAATTGATGAAGGGCCGCCCGGCAATGCTCAAACGCAAATCCGTGCCCGGCGCTTTCACCTGCACCTGTCGCCTGCCTTTCAGCCAGTTGACGATGCGATCTTGCTGCGCAGCAACGCGCTGCCAATACCCCACCGGGTCGTTGAAATCCGGCAGGCAGGCTTGATAAAAAAAATCCTCAAACTCATGCAAGCTCATCTCGGCGTCTTGCGCATAGGCGTGCGTCGGAAAAATCGTGTAGACCCAGCGCAATTCTCCCGCCGCCGTGCGTTGCATCAAAATTTTGTTCAAATCCGCGCGCGCTTGCGCGCGCAGGGAGATTTTTTTCGGATCGACATTACTCAGCGCCTTGGTGTTGCTGGCGCCGTCGATTTGAATGAGAATATCGTGACGCTCGCGCACCAAACGATCGATTTCAGAAACATATTGCAATTGTTCACTGGAGGCGTGACGATAGAACAATTCATCGATCTCCGGCAGCTCCGGCAGCACGATGGGATAGCCCCCGGCTTGCAACACCCGCGCATAGACGGCGGACAAAAGCGGCGCGGCGATGGCTTCACCTTGAAGGACGACCTTTTCACCCGGACGGACGTTGACGGAGTAATAAACGAGCACATCGGCGAGTTTTTCGAGACGGAAATCGGACATGTATGCTTCGCGCTGTGGTGCCTTTCGATTTAGAATCCTGGTATTATCGCATCATCACCAATGAAACAAAAAATTCTATGGGGTAATAATTGGAACGCAATTTAGAACTTCCGGCATGAATTGCAAGATTTACCTCGCCAGCACTTTTCCATAAAACTTGAACTCCACGGAAAAAGGGGAGTGCTTTGGGCGGGAGCTTAACTGCTGAGGGCGAAGCTCACAAAGTTGCTCGAGAAACTTTGATGCTCAACTTGTCTGAAATCTGGCGAAAGTAACCTCTTTGCAAAAAGTATAACCTTTCGTAAGCGGAGACTGCCTTTATCCGCTTACAGCAAGCTTTGGGGTTGCGATTCGTCCGCCTTATGTTTTTGCAATATAGCGCGAGCAGCGAGGGAAAGCAATCAGAAAAAAAGCTTGCACGTTCAGGCGCAAATCGGTACTATTTTATTGCAGGTGATGAAGACTCTTTAGCGCGACACAAACCGGTTCACGGCATGCCAGGGAGGCGACCCCATGACTTTCAATGAAGTCGGAATCAGTTTGGATGAGGAAATTCTTAACGTGGCGAAAGCATTCAATCTCGATCCGCATCATCTTCAAGTTGAATTTTTTAGCCCGGGGCATCAAGGTATTTTTGTCGAAGAAGTGGGGGCGATTAAGTTTCGCATTCACCTGAGCCTGGAGGAGAAACGCATCATTTCCGTCAAGCAAATTGCGGGGACGTCCGAACGGGCTGCGGGGGAGTCTGACCCGTTTGCCAAATATAAGGCGTTTATGAAGTAACCGCAGCAAAATTATTCTTAAGGATACTCGTATGTCACGTTCTCGTGCGTCTTTAGTGCCGAGCTTGATCGTCGGCGTCGTTGCCGGCGTTGTCTTGGCAACCGTTTTTTTTCATTCATCGTTCACCCCGCGCACGCAACCAAGCCCGGCATTGGGTTTGGATTCCGCCGCGATTACGCCGGTTGCGGCGCAGTCGGCAACCAGCACGAGCGCCGTGTTGCTCGAGGATGAACGCAACACCATCGAGGTTTTTCAGCGCGTCTCTTCGTCCGTTGTGTTTGTCATTAACAAAGCAATCCGCCGAGATTTCTTCTCGATGGATGTCATGGAGGTGCAGCAAGGCTCGGGCAGCGGTTTCATCTGGAACAGCAGCGGCTATATCGTGACCAACTATCACGTTGTGCAAGGCGGCAATTCCTGGAGCGTCACGCTGAATGACAATACCACCTACGATGCCGAGTTGATCGGCGTCGAGCCCAGCAAGGATATCGCAGTGGTGAAAATCGATGCGCCGGTGGCCAAGCTTGCGCCCGTGGCCATCGGGGGCTCCGAAAATTTGCGCGTGGGACAAAAAGTGATCGCCATCGGCAACCCCTTTGGGTTGGATCAAACGCTGACGACAGGCGTGGTGAGCGCGCTTGGCCGTCAAATTAAATCCAGCAACAACCGCACAATTGAAGGCGTCATTCAAACCGATGCCGCCATCAACCCGGGAAATTCCGGCGGGCCGCTGTTGAATTCCCGCGGTGAATTGATCGGCATCAACACCGCGATTTACAGCACCAGCGGATCAAGCGCGGGCATCGGCTTTGCCGTGCCGGTCAATATTGTCAAGCGCGTGGTGCCGCAATTGATCAATTTCGGCAAAGTGATCCGGCCGGGCCTGGGCATTGGCACAGTCGATGATTATATCGCGCGCCGCTGGGGCGTCACGGGCGTGGTCATTGCGCGTGTGCAGCCCGGCGGCGCCGCCGATCGCGCCGGGTTGAAGGGCATCACGCAAAATCGTTGGGGCGAAATTCGATTGGGCGACATCATCATCGGCATCAACGGCAAGCCGGTCACCAATTTTGATGAATTGGGCACCGAGCTTGAACGCTATCAAATTGGTGAAGTGGTTACTGTCAACATTTTGCGCGGCGACCGGGAAACCTCCGTGAAAGTCCGCTTGCAAGAACTATAATTGCCAACGAGCCTGCAGTGCTGGCGTAAAATGTGATCCTTATTTACTCGTGAGAGGGAGCATGAACTTCGGCTTTATCATTGATAATCGCAAATGCATCGGTTGTCACGCTTGCACTGTGGCCTGCAAAGCCGAGCATGATGTTCCTATTGGCGTCAATCGTACATGGGTTAAGTATATCGAGAAGGGTGAGTTCCCGCACACACGCCGGCTGTTTTCCGTGCTGCGTTGCAATCATTGCGACGACGCGCCTTGTGTAGAAATATGTCCGGTGACCGCGCTTTATCGCCGCAACGACGGCATTGTTGATTTCGACAACCGCCGCTGCATCGGCTGCAAAGGCTGCATGCAGGCGTGTCCGTATGATGCGCTTTACATTGATCCCGACACGCAAACGGCAGCGAAATGCAACTACTGCGCGCATCGGGTGGAAATCGGGCTGGAGCCGGCTTGCGTGAATGTCTGCCCCGAGCACGCCATCATCTCCGGCGACCTCGATAATCCCCTTTCCGAAATCTCGCAACTGCTGGCGCGCGAACAGGTCACCGCGCGCAAAGTGGAAAAAGGCACGCGACCAAAATTATTTTACATCGAAGGCGACGATGCCTCGCTCAAACCAAGCGCCACAGAACCTGCCGGCAGTTACATGTGGAGTTCACAAGCCACCGGCGTGGGCCACTTCGCGCATTTTGCGGCAGGCCGCATGCAGCAGGCGGATCCGGCTCAAATGGCGGAACAATTGGCGGGAAAGAGCATGCGGACACATGAGCAACCGGGAGAAGAAGTTCTGATTCCGCGCGGCGGCGATGCGCGCAAGATGCAACAAAAGGCGCAGGAAGTGGTCCTGGAAAAAGCGCGCCGGGTTTATGATGCGCCCGGCAAGGGCGTGCTCTGGGGCTGGGAAGTTTCCGCATATGTCTGGACGAAAGCGATTGCTGCCGGCGCATTTTTAGTGCCGTTTGTCGCAGTGATTTTCAATCTCGCCGAGGTTTACTCAAACGTGCAATGGTTGAGCCTGGCGCTGGGTTTGTTTTTTTTGATGGCCACTACCGTGCTGCTGGTGAAGGATTTGGATCAAGCGCGGAGATTCATTTATGTGCTACTGCGGCCGCAGTGGAAATCCTGGCTGGTGAAAGGCGGTTATGCGCTGACGATTTATGGCGCGCTGCTCACGCTCTCAGCGGCGGGGAAATTCTTCAATTGGCCGAATGTGGAGATGTTTGCGAATTGGGCAGCCGCTGTCTTCGCTGTGATCACGGCGGTTTACACCGCATTCCTTTTTGCGCAGGCAAAAGGCCGCGACTTCTGGCAAAGTCCCGTGCTGCCGCTGCACATGCTGGTGCATGCGTTCATGGCGGGCGCGGCGATTCTGGCCGTTTGCGCATTGTTCATGCCCGCGCCGGAAGCGTGGAGGTCGTATTTACGCTTCACGCTTTACGCGTCGATTATTTTTAATCTCATCATCGTTGCCGTGGAGTTGCTCACCCCGCACCCGACGGCCGATGCCAAAGCCGCAAAACATATGATTGTCGCCGGGAGATTTGGCAAGACGTTTTGGTACGGTGCGTTGCTGTTCGGCAACGCCGCGCCGTTAGTGATGCTGGCCTTTAGCGGGTCGCTGCTGTTGGCTTGTGCTGGCGTATTGGTTCTACTCGGCATTTATCTCACCGAGCATATCTGGGTGCGCGCGCCACAACTCATTCCGTTGAGCTAAATCGGAGTATGTGAACCGCCTTGATCACATTCCATAACCACCCCACCATCAGGAGGGATATTGTGAAGCATCGAATACAGCGCCAAGGCTTCACAGAATTTCCTGCCATGCGCCATTTTATTCGCAAAGCCAAAATGAAATGAGTATGATTATGCGACTAAAGCCTTTTTTCCCAATTTTTGTTATGGTCGGTTCATTTTACTCCATCTCCTGCGCGCAAGAAATGAAAACAGGCTTTCTCAAACGCGAGATTAACATCGGGGGCAAGAATTATTGTTATCAAATCTTCCTGCCAGAGAAATTCACTTCCGCCCAAAAATGGCCGGTGATTCTCTTCCTACACGGCGCGGGCGAGCGCGGCGCCGATTGCGAGCGCCAAACCCAAACCGGCCTCGGCCCGGCGATTCGCAAACAAATGGATGACTTTCGCGCGCTCGTCGTGTTTCCGCAATGCCGGCAGGATTCGGTTTGGATCGGCAAAATGGAAGAGGTGGCGCTTGCCGCATTGGATAAAACCATAAAAGATTTCAACGGCGATGCGCAACGCATCTATTTGACCGGGCTTTCCATGGGCGGTTATGGCGCATGGTATCTCGCCTCGCGCCATCCTCAAAAATTCGCGGCCATCGCGCCGATATGCGGCGGCATCATTCCGCCGCCGGGGCGGCTGTTCCCGCGCAATGCCCTCGCGTTGATCCCCAAAGACAAACCCCACGAAACTATCGCCGAAAAAATCGGCAAAACCCCAGTGTGGGTTTTTCACGGCGAGGCGGATCCCGTGATTCCCGTCACGGAATCGCGCAACATGCACGCCGCATTGCAAGCATTGGGCGGCAATGTGAAATACACGGAATATCCCGGCGCAGGCCATAACTCGTGGGATCAAGCTTACGGCGAAACGGAGTTTTGGATCTGGCTGTTATTGCAACGCCGCAAAAGCAGCTAAGAAACAAGAAAATTTATTTTAAGGTAATTTGTAATCATTCTGATTGCAAAAGACAGAATTACAAAAGATAGAATAATGAAATCAAGTTATCGAAGCGCCATTTGCGCAACACTGGTCTTTATCGCTCTGCCGGCGTTTGGCCAAAATCTTCCGCAGGCGACCATCCGCGGCGTGGTCATCGACGCCGAGAGCGGCGCGCCGATTGTTTCGGCCAGTGTTTTCATTGCGAACACCACGTTGGGCGATGCCACCGATGCTCAGGGCGCATTTGAAATCACGCGTGTGCCGCCCGGCACGCACCAGTTGGTGGTTTCCATCATCGGATATGAGACGCAAACTCGCAGCATTCGCGTCACGGCAGCGACCAGAGACAGCCAAAATTTTAGTCTCAAACCCAAGACTCTCGAAACCCCGGCTATCGAGGTGGTGGCCGAGCCGCCGCATGAATGGCGGAAAAATCTCAAAAAATTCGAAGAACTCTTTTGGGGCGCGTCGCGTCTTGTCTCCGAATGCAAAATTGTGAATCCGGAGGTATTGGACTTCCATACACCCAAAAGTGAGAATACGTTCATGGCCAGCGCGGAGCAGCCCCTTGCCCTAGAAAATCACGGCTTGGGTTTTAAAATTGAAATCATTCTTCTCGAGTTCAAACAAAACTTGAATGATGGAAGCTTGCGCTATCAAATCATCCCTCGCTTTGAAGCACTGGCAGCCGCGCAGGATCGGGAGGAGCGCAAATGGGAACAAAACCGTCTGCACGCTTATCGCGGTTCGTTACGGCATTTTTATCGCGCGCTGGTGGCAGATCGCTTGCTGGCCGAGGGATTTCGCCTGTTCAGCATGCCGGCGTTGCCCTGGCTGACAGATAGAGCAGAACGCCGGCCGATCACCTCAGGGGAATTGTTGGCGAAGACCTCCGTACCGTTCGAACGCCAACTGCGGCTGCCCGGATATTTGGAAGTGATTTACTATGACGAAAAAGAGGGGGAGCAAATTTCCTGGTTGGACGGCCGTGGTAATCCCATCACGCTGAACATTTCCGGCTATGTCTCCGGCCCGTTCGATGTTATGGTTTATGGCTACTGGGCGGGCCAGCGTGTTGCCGAGATGTTGCCCAGAGATTACGAGCCATAAGGGAATTTTTGAGTGAATATCGATCATACCTGGTACCAACGCCCGCCGCATGTGACGGAGCACGTTTCTGCCGGCGGTGTCGTGGCGCGCCTCGAAAACAATCGCAGTCAGATCGCTCTCATTGGCGAGCGTGGATTGAGCGGTTATGTTCTGCCCAAGGGCCATGTCGAGCCGGGCGAATCCATCGAGCAGGCGGCAATGCGCGAGATTGCAGAAGAAGCCGGGCTGTCGGACCTTACTCTAATTGCGCCGCTGGGCATAAAAGAACGCCTGGATTTTAACAAACGTTCGTGGAAAAAGACGCATTATTTTCTTTTTCTTACAAATCAAAGCTCGGGCAAACCCACTGATCCGAATCATGATTACGAAATCAAATGGTTTCCGCTCGAGGCCGTGCCGGAATTGTTCTGGCCGGAGCAAAAGCAGCTTGTCGAGGAAAATCGTGAACGCATTGGAGAATTGATTCAGCCTTTTGCCACCGCCTGAGAATCTCGCTTGCTCAAACGAATCACAATCACCCTGCCCGGCTTCCTTGCTAAAACACATTTTTTGCGGTCGGAAAATTGAACGCCCAACCTTCGACATCGCCCGGCACACTCGACGTGTATTGTATTCCACAAAACTTTTGTTATATTGCGAAGTGTGAAGATAAAGTTCCGCAGGCCGTGACATTTTGCAAAGAAAACAAATTTTAGATTGATCCTTCACAAGAAACTCACGGTTGAAAACATGGCCAACAACCGGCAAAATCGCCTCAGCAGCAACCTCAACGTGTGCCACGGCAAAGCGTGCCTTCGCGGTACGCGCATCATGATCCCGGTTGTTCTGGATAATCGCGCTGCGGGTGCGAGCGAGGAAGAAATTTTGCGCTGCCATTCTTCTCTGACTCGCGAAGACATTGACACGGCCGTGCACCATGCCGCCGGGCAATGAAAGTGCGCTCATCAATTTCAGCGCGCCCGCAAAAAAGCCGGGCAGGAAGGAACAGGTTCATCATGGCAATCGACAAAGAGTTTTATCGCAGCATGCTGGAGGCGTATCGCGAGTGGAATGAGTTTGAGCTTGCCGATCGCGCGCGCAATGCCGGCAGACTTTCACCGGAAGAGGCATGGCAACAGTACGTTGATTTATGGGAGTTCGCCGTGAACTCGGCCCCACCCCAAAGCGATTTGCGGCTGAAACTGCGCCTGCAAGAATGGGAAGAATATTATGCCAAGATCCAAAAATTCGAAGCGTGGCGGCGCGCGCGTACCCAAAAGACTCGAGACACCTCTGCGTAAAGCCATCAAAGCTTTGGAAGGCAACGGCCACCGCTATGCCGTTATCGGCGGCATTGCGCTCTCGCAATGGGGTGTGGTGAGAGTAACCCAGGATATAGATCTCAAGGTGTTGGTGTCGAATCTTGATTATGCCGGTGTTCGCACGTTTTTAACGCGCGTTTTCCCCGAACCCGCACGACGCCAAGCCCCCCATAATCCTTTTATTGTCGCTGTAAAAATTGATGGCGTGATCGTCGATTTTCTATTGACCGCTCCCGGCTATGAAGAGCAGATCATCGCCCGCGCGGTCCGCCGAAATCTCAATGGTTTCTCCATTTGGGTTTGTTCCGCTGAGGATTTGATCATTCAAAAAGTGATTGCAGATCGAAAGAAAGATTGGGCCGACGTGGAAGCCCTGCTCATCGAACAGTGCGGCAAATTCGATGAAGCTTATATCGAAAACTGGCTCTCGCAATTCGCCGAAGCGCTGGAGAAACCGGAAATGTTGACGGTGTATAGGCGCTTGTATGACAAAGTCAAAGCGCTGAAACCTTAAAACGACTGAGATTCTCAAATGCTCAAACGCATCACAATCATCCTGCTCGGCTTCATTGCCGGCGTGTTGGGCAATCTCATTGCTGCCTATGTGCAGCAGGATGTTTGGTCGAACGTATTCACGCTTGATCGGCTCCTCGTGACGGCAGGCAGTGTTGTGTTGATGTTACTGCTCGTCGCTTCCCTCGAAACCGAGCGTGGAATTGGCGCTGGCATCGCTTCTGGTATTTGCGGGAGTTGTTCAAGAATCCCGAGCTTCGACATTGGGAATCTGACTTCGCGCGCTTGGAGATGGTGCAAGGCAAACGCGCAAGAATCTCGAGTGCAGAGGTGCTGGCAGAAGGCATTCGCAAAGATCTAATCGACGCATTGCGTGGCTTGATCAAAGATCGTGAAGGGAAGATTTGTCGTACAATGGTTTTGGGTGAACCTGGCTCCGGCAAAACTACCGGCCTTGAGCGATTGACTTTGGATTTGGCTCGCGCAGGAAAGCGACGACTGGGACTCGGCTGCCAAATGCCGGTGCTCGTGCGGCTTGGCAATTTTCAGGAAGGCAGGCTTGTCGATCACGTTGCCCAAACCATGCGTCACAGCACCGAGCACAGCAGCGGCAAAATTTTGGGCAAGGGAATCGAGATGCTCTTGGAAAAAGGCCGAGTCGTTCTTCTGTGCGATGCCCTCGATGAAGCTTTGGGTGCGCGGCGTGACTTGGTCATCGCAGAGCTCAAAAATCTTTTGACGAGCCAAGCTTACCAGAATGTGCCCATCATCATCACGAGCCGCACACGCGAAGACCCTGGCGAGGCACTGAAAGGTTTGACAGTCTTTGAGATTCAAGATTTGAACGATGAAGCAGTGAGCACATTCATTCGCGCATACAAACAGCCGGAGCACATTGAAGCTGAAATCATGCAACGCTTGCAGTCGCATCGTTTGCTTGAAGCCGGCGGTTTGGGACGAAATCCCTTTTGGCTGCGGCTCATTGTTGCAAGCGGCGCATTCGAAGGGAATAAAGGCCAAATCTTGAACACAGCCGTTGATAAATTGTTGGCGCGCGAGTGGGACGAGAAGCCTCATGTCGAGCGTTCGTGGCAAAGAGTGCTGCCACGCGATGAGCAATTGGAAGAAACCAAACGTGCACTGGCATTCTTAGGATATTGGATGTCAGCCGGAAACATGGTGGCGATTGAGCAAGAAGGCGTTTTGATCGCATTTGAAAAAGGCTGGCTTGCAACACGGCAACAAGCCGGCGTGAAGGGTTTAAGGCCTCAGGATGTTTTAGGCCTGGGCCGCGATGCGCAAATACTCGTCTATGATCCTGGCCCCATTAAGTTCAGGCATCGCTTGCTGCAGGAATTTATGACAGCTTGGATGCTGATGATCGACAAGAGACTGCTTGAACAAGAAATCGACCGCATCTCTCAACAAGTTGAATGGTGGGAAACGCTTTTTCTTTTGGGAGGATTGCTTGGCACGAATCGCTCTGTGGAAGCTTATAGTGATCTCGTGCAACGCGTGATGGGAGACGGCACGAATGATCAGCGCTTGTTTGGGGCAATTGGGCTTTTGCGGAGTGTGGAGAATCCGCCAGCAGAGCTTGCCAATCGCGTAACTACAAAATTTATGGAGTCGCTTGATGAAAAACTGACACCAGGGCAAGTATTTGCGGTGCAAGAATTGGGACGAATGCTAGGCGGTGAGGCCACAAAAGTTTTTCGCGTTATGTTTAACAACCCTGAACGCCGAGTAAAGACAAAAGGGGCAGCGTTACTTTGTGCTCTCAGAAGCAAACAAGCGAATGAGATTTTGCTCAAAGCGATACGTGACGAAAAGGAACGCAAAATAACGACTGAAATCTTGGTTACCGTAGGTGAAGAAGCTGTCGATCCCCTTATTAACGCGCTAAAGGATTCGAGTCAATGGGTGCGCGAGCATGCAGCAGAAGCGCTGGGAAAGATCGCTTCCACTCAGGCGGTCGAACCTCTCATCGCTGTGCTGAAGGACTCGGAGCGCTGGGTACGCTGGCATGCGGCACAAGCCCTCGGTAAGATTGGTGACCCTCGTGCTGTTGATTCCCTCGTCGCCGCCTTGAAGGACTCTGACGAATGGGTACGTCGATACACGGCAGAAGCGCTGGGGGAAATTGCTGATCGTCGGGCGGTTGCTCCGCTCATCGCTGCGCTAAACGATTCAGAGGAATGGGTGCGTGCTTACGCGGCGGCAGCACTAGGCGAAGTTGGTGACATCAATGCTATCGATCCCCTCATCGTCGCGTTGAAGGATTCAGCATGGGTAAGTGGCCACGCTGAAAGCGCCTTGGCTAAAATTGGCAATCGAGCAATTGGAACTCTTATCGTTACGTTAAAAGACTCGAACGGCGATGTACGTAGACGCGCGGCATCTGCGCTCGCGAAAATCGGCAACGAGTCGGTTGAACCACTTCTTCTGGCGCTGACGGACTCGGATGGAGAAGTGCGCCGTCATGCGGCAGAAGCGCTGGGGGAAATAGGTGACCCGCGCGTAATCGATGCCCTTATTGCCGCGCTTAGGGACTCTGATAAGTGGGTGCATTTGCATGCAGCGGAAGCGCTGGGAAAGATGGGTAACCCTAACGCAGTTGATCCTCTCATCGCTGCACTGAAAGATTTAGTCATTGATATACGCAGTTATGCAGCGAGAGCGCTGATCAAGAGTGGCAGCTTGGCGGTGGAGGCCTTCATTGATGTGTTGAATGACTCAGACAAAGATGTGTGCGAACGTGCGGCAAGAGCGTTAGGAGAAATAGGCGATTCTCGTGCGATTGAGCCGCTTGTCACCGCACTCGCAGACTCAAGCAAATGGGTGAGACTACACGCAGCAGAGGCATTGGGAAAAATGAAGGACTCCCGTGCGATTGAGCCTCTCATTACCGCGCTTGCAGACTCAGATGAATATTTGAGACAACGCGCGGCGGAAGTGTTGGGGAAAATAGGCGACTCATCTGCGGTCGAGCCCCTCGTTACTGCGCTTACAGACTCAGACAATTGGGTGCGATTGCGTGCAGCAGAAGCGCTTGCGAAAATGGGTGAGTCTCGTGCAATTGACCCTCTCATTACAATGTTACACGAATACTCGGACCAGCACTTGCGTTGGTGCGCGGCACACGCACTAGGAGAAATAGATGACCCACAAGTTTTACTAGCATTAAAAAACGTGGTGTGGAATGAGTATTACAATAGACTTTATCCGAAATAAAGATTATATTCTATGAATGCTAACTTACAACAAACTTAAGAAAAACCGACGCAAGTTTCTTGCGCTGACTGGCCTCACGCCAAAAGAATTCACACGCCTGTTACCCGCTTTCGAGCGGGTGTATGGACGAAAATATCCGTCCAAGAAGACGCGTGCAGGCAAAGCGCGCAAGCGGAAGGCGGGCGGAGGACGTAAAGGCAATTTACACGGCGTTGAACAGAAGTTATTGTTTGCCTTGGTCTATCAAAAAACCTATCCGCTCCAAGCCTTGATCGGTGAATTGTTCGGGATAAGTCAATCCCGTGCCAATGATTGGATTCACCAACTTTTGCCTGTTCTCAAACAAGCATTAGCGAACTTGAGAGTTTTACCCGAACGCAATCCGCATCAGTTTGCCCGCCATGAACGGCGGAAATCTAAAACCATCAAAGTAATCATCGATGGCACAGAACGACGTCGCCAACGCCCGAAAAACCCTGAAAAACAGGCCTTGCACTATAGTGGCAAGAAGAAAGTTCACAGTGACAAAAACGTCGTGCTTGTCGATGTCAAGACAACGCGCGTGGGCTATTTGAGTCAAACCTGCGTGGGTAAAACTCACGACAAGAAAGTCGCGGAGAATGAACGAATCGCTTATCCGCGTGAAGCCACGCTCTACAAAGATACAGGCTTTCAGGGATATGAACCGCGTGTTCATAAAACTTGGCAGCCGAAAAAAAGCCTCGCAAGGGAGAGTTAACCGCGTCAGAGAAACGGGAAAATCGCAACCTCTCCCGAATTCGTGTCAAAGTCGAACATGCAATTGCTGGCATCAAGCGCTCACGCATTGTGAAAGATGTGTTGCGCAATACGAAAGAAGGTTTCTCCGATTTGATTATGGTTATTGCATGTGGCTTACATAATTTCCGCGTTCAAAACCGGAAACGACAACTACGTCAATGAATTAAAATACTTATTTCGGATAAAGTCTAATAGATTTCGGAGTGGCACAGCATCCAGTGCTGCATTGGATGCGATAGAGAAAATTCGTCAACGCACGGCTAAACGCCAAAAAGCAGCAACGTAGCAAAGAAATACTCAAGTCTTTTATTCACGGCGCAACTGTTTCCACAAAGGCCGTTTGCGTCAGCCATTGGAATAACCCACCACAAAAACTCATAGGTGAAACCGCTGCAAATAAAACTTGGCGTTGACAAAAGCTCGGCACATCATTACATTTGCCAAGCTTTTGTTCGTATCATCAACCCGCACACGGCACTATGGATTCCCCAAAGACCGAGCACATCGTTCAAGCGCTGCGCAAGAAAGGCGTCGTGCGTACTCGCGAAATTGAAGCCCTCGGCATCTCTCGCGAATACCTGCGCAAGCTTCATGAGCAGGGCATCGTGCAGCGCTTGGGTCACGGGCTTTATAGTCTCGCGGAAGCCGAGCCCACCGAGCATCGCACCATTGCCGAAGCGAGTCAGCGCGTGCCGCATGGCGTTGTCTGTTTGCTCTCGGCGCTACGCTTTCATGATTTGACCACGCAATTGCCGTTTGAAATCTGGCTGGCGATTGATCGCAAAGCCTGGCGGCCGCGGGAAAGCAATATTCCGCTGCGCATCGTCCGTTTCTCCGGCGCGGCCTTGACCGCGGGCGTGGAGGAGCATAAACTCGAAGGCGTGCCGGTGCGCGTTTATAATCTCGCCAAGACCATTGCCGACTGCTTCAAGTACCGTAACAAAATCGGCCTCGACGTCGCTTTGGAGGCGTTGCGCGAAGGCTGGCGCGAGCGCAGGTTCACGATGGATGAGCTTTGGCGCTACGCCACGATTTGCCGCGTTGCCAATGTGATGCGTCCCTATCTCGAAGCGCTGACCTCATGAAACCAATCACAAACGTTCCCGCCTCGGTGCGCCAACGGCTTTATAACCGCGCGCGTTCGCAAGGCGAGGACTTCAACTTGATCGTCTCTCGTTATGCGGTTGAACGCCTGCTCTATCGTTTGAGCAAATCGCAATATGCCGAAGAGTTCGTGCTGAAAGGCGCGCAGTTGTTTTACGTGTGGCTCGAAGCCTCGCACCGCACGACGCGCGATCTTGATTTGCTGCGCTACGGAGCGACTGCACTCCTTGAATTGGAAAACATCTTTCGCAACATTTGCCGCCAACCGGTTGCAGAACCGGACGGCATCGAGTTTCTCGCCGATACCGTGCGCGGCGAAGAGATTCGCGAACATGCGGAATACCGCGGCGCGCGCATTCGAATTGCGTATCGTCTCGGCGAGGCGAAAGGCGCGATGCAAATTGACATCGGCTTTGGCGACGTTGCGACTCCGGCTCCGAAGTTTATAAAATTCCCCTCACTGCTCGATTTTCCCGCGCCCCGCCTCAAGGCTTATCAACGCGAAACGGTTGTCGCGGAAAAATTTCATGCTCTGGTCACGCTTGGAATCAATAACAGCCGCTTCAAAGATTTCTACGATTTGTTCCTGCTGGCAAAAACCTTCCCGTTCGACGGCAAGCTTCTCAGCAGCGCGATTCAAGCAACCTTCAAACGGCGGAAAACCGCGCTGCCAATAGAAACACCCATTGCGTTGACCTCTGCTTTTGCCAAAGACCCGAATAAGCAAAAGCAGTGGCAGGCTTTTTTAATGAAGAACCGCGTAGAGCTTGGAAGAACTGATTTCGTGCGTGTCGTTGAAACGATACGAAGATTTCTGCTGCCGCCAACGCTGGCAATGGTTCAACAACAAAAATTCAGAAAAGTTTGGCCTGCGGGCGGCCCGTGGCGGGATGAAGATGACACAATCTAAACCTTCAAGAAATCCGTCATCGATCGCGCGCATCACCTTGCCGCCGCCGGCAAAATGATCAGCCAATAGACCATGTTGCCAATGCCAGCAATATGGTTGAATATGGCGAAGAGATTCCTGGTGCGATGCAACGCTTCGCTCACGCGAAATTGGGCTTTGGCGAAAACCGCCCTTTTCGTACATTCATTCAGAGAATCGACAAGTATGAATCCGTGCGGCCGTGGCTCGCCTCGGAGAAGCGCTCGACGCAGATAGTTCCAACCCGCTTTATCTCGACGCGACCGTATCAAAAGCTATTACCCGGAATTGGTGAAACTCGCAGCACTCCTTCGCGCGAAATATCCGCACTCGAAATAAATCCTTCTTTAAATGTGAACCTCGGAGACCGCCATGCCCTCATCTCATCGTCCCGGCTTCATCGAACGTCTCGCTGAAAAACTTCATCTCATTCCCAACTTGCACGAAGAGCTTGGTGAAGAACTGCCGCGCTTAACGGAGCCTGGCGATCTCACCAACTATCCGCCGCCGGAGAAGTGGGATGATTGGGTTGAATACGAAGCCAAACGCTGGCCGCGGCGCGAAGCCAAGCATTACATGATCGTGCCCACCATTTGCTTCAATTGCGAAGCCGGTTGCGGCTTGCTGAGTTATATTGATAAACAGACGCTGCAAGTGCGCAAATTCGAAGGCAATCCCTATCATCCCGGCAGCCGCGGCCGCAATTGCGCGAAAGGCCCGGCCACGATCAATCAGATCAACGACACCGACCGCATTCTTTATCCCATGAAGCGCACTGGCCAGCGCGGTGCGGGCCAATGGCAGCGCGTGTCGTGGGATGAAGTGCTTGATGACATCGCCGGCCGCATTCGCAAAGCGTTGCTCGAAAAACGCAACAATGAAATCGCATATCACGTGGGCCGGCCCGGGCATGAGGGCTACATGGATCGCATCCTGCAATCATGGGGCGTGGACGGGCACAACAGTCACACCAATATTTGCTCGAGCGGGGCGCGTTTTGGTTATGCGATTTGGCACGGCTACGATCGGCCCTCGCCCGATCACGCCAATGCGCGTTTTATCCTGCTCATTAGTTCCCATCTCGAAGCCGGGCATTATTTCAATCCGCATGCGCAGCGCATCATCGAAGGCATGATGAACGGCGCCAAACTCGCGGTCATGGATCCGCGCCTCTCGAACACCGCGAGCATGGCGGATTACTGGATGCCGACGTATCCCGGCAGTGAAGCCGCGGTTTTGCTCGCGATGGCGAAGGTGATGATTGACGAAAATCTCTACAACGAAAAATTTCTGCGCGATTGGGTGAATTGGCAGGAGTATTTGATGAAGGAACATGCGGGCGTGGAAGTGACGTTCGCCAATTTCATCGCCGCGCTCAAAAAAGAATATCAAGAATACACCCCGCAATTTGCCGAACAGGAAAGCGGCGTTCCCGCGCAGACGATTGTCGAGGTCGCGCGGCAAATCGGTGCAGCCGGCTCCCGTTTCGCCACGCACAATTGGCGCAGCGCCGGCAGCGGCAATCTCGGCGGCTGGGCGGTGGCGCGCTGCCTGCATTTCTTGAACGTGCTCACCGGCAGCGTGGGCTCCGTCGGCGGTACCTCGCCAAGCGCGTGGAATAAATTCAAACCCAATGTGCCGAACAAAGCACCGGCGCAAAAATTTTGGAACGAGCTGCACTTTCCGAATGAGTATCCGCTCGCGCATTATGAAATGAGTTTTCTCCTGCCGCATTTTTTGAAGGAAGGCCGCGGCAAGCTTGATGTGTATTTCACGCGCGTGTTCAATCCGGTGTGGACGTATCCCGACGGCTTCTCGTGGATCGAAGCGCTCAGCGATGAAAGCAAAGTCGGCTTGCACGCTGCGCTCACGCCCACGTGGAACGAGACCGCCTATTTCGCGGATTATGTTTTGCCCATGGGACACGCGGGCGAGCGCCACGACATCGTGAGTTATGAAACGCATTCGGGTTTGTGGATCGGCTTTCGCCAGCCGGTGCTGCGCGAGGCGCGGCGCAAGATGGGCCGGCCCGTGCAATACACGTATGAAGCCAATCCCGGCGAGGTGTGGGAGGAAGATGAGTTTTGGATCGAGCTGTCGTGGCGTATCGATCCGGATGGCAGCCTCGGCATCAAAAATCATTTCATCTCGCCCTATCGCCCCGGCGAGAAAATGACGATCGACGAATACTATCAATACATATTCGAACGCACGCCGGGCCTGCCGGAAAAGGCGGCGCAAGAGGGGCTGGCTCCGCTGGATTACATGCGCAAATACGGCGCGTTCGAAGTCGAAAGAACTTCATATAACAAACATCAGCAGCCCGTTGCGAAAGCGGATTTGGAAGGCGCGAGCGTTGACGCGACGACGAACATCATCACCAAAAACGGCAAGGCCGTCGGTGTGATGATCGACGGCGTGGCGCAAACCGGCTTCAACACGCCTTCGCGCAAACAGGAGTTTTATTCGCAAACCATGATCGATTGGCGCTGGCCGGAGTTCAAGATTCCCACCTACATCAAAAGCCACATCCATCAAGCGCAGATCGATTATGACAAAGGCGAGTTTCCACTCGTACCCACGTTTCGTTTGCCCACATTGATTCATTCACGTTCGGGCAATGCGAAATGGCTGTATGAAATTTCCAATCGCAATCCCGTGTGGATGCACACCTCCGATGCCGCGCGCCTCGGTATCAAAACCGGCGATTTGCTTCGCGTGAATACGGAGATCGGCTATTTCGTCGATCGCGTGTGGGTGACCGAGGGCATGAAGCCTGGCGTGGTGGCGTGCTCGCATCATCTTGGCCGCTGGCGGCGTCCGCAAGATGCGCCGGGCAACCGCTGGGCAACGAGTCTCGTGAAGATTGAGCAAGTGAACAGTGATCAGTTGTCAGTAAACAGTAATCAGTCGTCAGTGATCAGTGATCAACAATCCCGCTCCACAATCCTCGATCCACAATCCACAATCAACGGCAGCCAATGGCGTATGCGCACGCTCGACACCATCCGCCCCTTCAAGAGCAGCGACCCGGACACGTCGCGCATTTTTTGGAGCGACGGGGGCGTGCATCAGAACATCACGTTTCCGGTGCATCCCGATCCCATCAGCGGCATGCACTGCTGGCATCAAAAAGTGCGCATTGAAAAGGCGCATGCCGATGATCACTAGGGCGACGTTTTCGTCGACACCCAAAAATCTTTCGAGATTTATCGTGAATGGCTGAAGCTGGCGCGCCCCGCGCCCGGGCCGAATGGCTTGCGCAGGCCGTTGTGGTTGAACCGGCCGCTCCGGCCGGTGGAGGAGATGTTTTATTTGTAACTCATTCGATGGGAAACCAAACGTTTCGCTCGGCTTCATGAAATTCCAGTTGATTTTCTGGCGGTTTTTCTCGTTATTTCATCAAACAACGATTCAGCTACTGCAAAGGGGAATTGGTCATGACACCTGCTAAACTCAAGTTACAGCAAATAGTCGATCAACTTCCTGAACCGCAGTTGGAAGAAGTGATCGATTTTGCCGAATTTCTTTCGCATAAGATCAAAAACGGCTCGCCCAAAGCGGCGCAAAGCCACTTTCCCCAAACACTGGATCTTCCTGTTGTTCGTGAAATAAAATTTGTTGGCGATCCCTTCCTGAGGCGCGAGGATCTCTATGATGAGTCGGGGCGATGACGATGCCAGGCGAAGTAGTGTTCATCGATACCAACGTTTGGGTGGCGCGTATGTTTGCAGATCATCCATTTCACGAACGCGCGCGGGAAAGATTGAATGAGTTGGTTCAGGGCAAAAAACGCCTCGGCCTTTCCAGTCAAATCATTCGAGAGATCATATCGGTATGCACATTGGGACGGAATCTCTCCCGGGCAATGGCTTGGGAAGAATTGCGAATGCAACTCGATCCTATTTTCTCTCAAACCATATTCCTCAACGAAACTGAATTCTCCGCAAAACTTCTAATCGAATTGGGCCAGCGCTTGGCGATACGTGGTAAGCAGATTCATGACACGAATATCGTGGCTGTCATGTTGGCACATGAGGTTCCCCGCCTGGTTACATTCAACCCCGATGATTTTAAGCGTTTTGATGAAATCGAGCTGATTGTGCCTTGATTTTGGCTGGATGGCTTGGAGGCAGCGACGGCGGCGTGC
Organism: uncultured Cytophagia bacterium; assembly: GCA_964457925.1. Taxonomy (GTDB): domain Bacteria; phylum Zhuqueibacterota; class Zhuqueibacteria; order Zhuqueibacterales; family Zhuqueibacteraceae; genus Coneutiohabitans. The sequence continues at coordinate 71,333 of CAYWGH010000022.1, read as the reverse complement.
ATCAGAACATCACGTTTCCGGTGCATCCCGATCCCATCAGCGGCATGCACTGCTGGCATCAAAAAGTGCGCATTGAAAAGGCGCATGCCGATGATCACTAGGGCGACGTTTTCGTCGACACCCAAAAATCTTTCGAGATTTATCGTGAATGGCTGAAGCTGGCGCGCCCCGCGCCCGGGCCGAATGGCTTGCGCAGGCCGTTGTGGTTGAACCGGCCGCTCCGGCCGGTGAAGGAGATGTTTTATTTGTAGGGTAAGCAGCAATTTCTCTGTTACCGGCTTTGGACGCGCGAATTTTCCATTGATTTTCAGGATCAAATTTTCGTTATTGAACAAAATTGCCAGGCTCGCTAACTCGTGTTACCATGAAGCCGGAGCGGCCATGAACACAGCTACTGAAAACAAGTTTGATTGCCTGCTTCAAAATTTATCCGAGACAGAGCAGCTCGACTTGATTGCCCACGTTGCGGCGAAGCTCAAAAAAAAGCACAGCGCACAATCTCCAATTGATTTAGCCGGTTACCTTGCGGGCAAGGTCGATCCCAATTTCGATATTGATCAAGCCCTGCAAGAGATGCGTAGCGGGTGGTCAAAAGAGTGGAATGGCCATGAATGATTACGTCGCTGATACCCATGCGCTATATTGGTATCTCACGAGCGATCCCCGCCTCGGAACTCAGGCTCAAGCGGCATTCAAGCAGGCAGCCTCGGGCAACGCAAAGATTTGGGTTTCGAGCATCGTTCTTGCCGAAATGTTCTATTTGTTGGAAAAGCAGGGCCGTCCCTTCCTCTTTAGCGAATTGTTTGAAAAACTCGAGCAAGCCGAGCAATTCACCTTCATTGATTTTGTCGCAGAAGACACCCTCCAGTTCAAATACTTTTCTGCCATCCCCGAAATGCATGACCGTATTGTTGCGGCTTCAGCGGCGAAGCTCGCGGCTGCATGTCTCACCAAAGATGAAAAAATCATCGCCAGCGGTTTGGTAACTACGCAGTGGTGAAACGCGCTGTTTTTCATTTCGAAGATACACGCGCAATGGCCGTTTACGGCGACGCGTTTGGCGATACGCAGAAGTCTTTTGAGATTTATCGCGAATGGTTGAAGATGGCGCGCCCGGGTCGAGACACGGCAGGATTGCACCAGCCGCTGTGGCTGAACTGGCCGGTGGAGGAGATGTTTTATTTGTAGAAATGGTAGAGACGCCCGCCGGGGCGTCTCTATCTCTACCACGAATGCCAATGCCGCCACTCCGCGTTTGCAATCCAACTCCCTCGGATCAATCATCGGCCAATTCAAATCGGTTTGCACCAAACGCATTTGGGCCGCAGGGTTTCGCGATTTTGCGTGGCAACCACGATCTTATGATCGCATCCTTTGCAATGAAAAATCATTGCAGAAGATACGGAAATACGCTATCAATAACCCGTCGCGGTGGGAAGAGGATAAAGAGAATTCTGCGAATATTTTCATGTGATTTTGAAATGATCGACGCCGGCGGGTTTGTTCCGACGCGTAGAGACGCCCCGGCGGGGCGTCTCCACTCTAGGTGTCGTGATATATCCACCCAACCCGGATTTGGGAATGTTCCGGCATATCGAGATTTACCAACGCACCGTAGAGACGTTCCGGCGGAACGCCTCTAGATTTTCATAAAATTATTTTTCATGAGATTCACACAAGCGGAGGGGTTTAATGAGCGCTCATTTGGGCCGTGCGCAGATTTTGTTGGAACAATCGCGTTTTGAACTGGCAGAAAAAGAATTGCGCATCGAACTGGCGGATGATCCGGATCATCCGCTTGCGCATGCGCTACTAGCGCTGTGTTTGGCGCGCGCGAAAAATTTCAAAGAGGCGATGAGTGAGGCCAAACTCGCGATTCACCTTGGGCCGGATTTGGCATTTGGCCATTATGTGTTGGCCAGCGTGCTCGACGATCAAGAATGCTATAACGAAGCCGAAGATGCCGTGCAGGAAGCCCTGCGCCTCGATCCCGAAGACCCGGATTATTTTGCCATGCTCAGCCAGATCAAGTTGAATCAGCGCCGCTGGCCCGAGGCGCTGGAGGCGGCCGAACGCGGCCTGCAACTGGATTCCGAGCATGTCAGTTGCACGAACCTGCGCGCGATCGCGCTGGTCAAGCTCAATCGCAAAGAAGAAGCCGGGGCCACGATTGCCACGGCGTTGGCGCGTGAGCCGGAAAACGCCATCTCGCACGCGAATCAGGGCTGGACGTTGCTGCAGCGCAACGAATCGGAAAAAGCCATGGAGCATTTTCGCGAAGCGCTGCGCCTCAATCCCGAGCTGGACTGGGCGCGCGAAGGCATTGTGGAGGCGCTTAAAGCGCGGCATTTCATCTATCGCATTATGCTCGGTTATTTCTTTTGGATGTCGCGTCTGAGCAGCCGCGCGCAATGGGGCGTGGTGATTGGCGGATATTTTGGCTATCGCATTTTGCTCTCGTTTGCCGAAAACAACCCCGCAGCAGCGCCGTTCATCTGGCCGGTTTTGATTCTTTATATTATTTTTGCAGTGTTGACCTGGATTGCGCGGCCGCTGTTCAACTTATTGCTGCGCTTGCATCCCTTTGGCCGTTTGGCGCTTTCACGCGAGCAGGTGATTGCCTCCAATTGGGTGGGCGGATGCCTGGCATTTGCGCTGCTCAACCTGGTTATTTGGCTGCTGACGAAGCATCCCACCGCGTTAACCGCCGCGATTACCGGCGGCGCAATGGTGATTCCAATCGCCGGAAGTTTTTACGCCAGCGGAAAGCGGCGCCGCACGTTGATGAGGTACACGCTGGTTTTGGCGGGATTGGCGATTGCGCTGCTCACACTCGCTTTGTTTGACATTGCTCTCGCCAGCTCATTGTTCTGGATTTTTTTACTGGGCATCTTCGCGTTTCAATGGGTGGCAAATGCCTTGCTGATGCGATGATTCCTTTTGCGGAATTTTTCTTTACGAGGATTCAGAAACGCGGCGCGCGGGATGCTTTGCCCGATCGCTTCTTCCAAAAAGATTTTCAAATCGCCCTCTTGATAAACCGTCGGCGCCATGCCGGCATTGACGACGCGGTGCCATTTTACCAAACGGATTTTGCCGTCCGCAATTTCTAAATTGGTGAGGCCGTCGTTGTACAGCGCACAGCCGCTGTTAAAATAAATCGGCAACGGTTTACCGTTGGCTTCTACCGGGACGATCATGCCTTTGCGCTGTTTCTCCTGTTCCAATTCTGCCCGCAGCGTTGTGAGTTGTTCGGTTAAATCTGCCAACAATTCTTCGTCTGAGGTTGCATTCATCTGTTCTTCCAATGCCGCCATCTTCAGTTGCAGGCGCTCGGCATAAGACAGCGAAGCAAAAATCGCGCGATGGGTGTGGCCGCAAATCAGCATCGTCTGATTCGCTTTGGCCCATTGATAGAGCTTGCGTTCATAATCGCGCGGCCGCTGGGATTGCGCGGCAGATTCGTTTTGAAAGCCGAAGAGGCGCACCACCAGTGGCTCGATCATTTTAAACAACCGCACGGCGAGGCGCCGGTACCACCAATGCGCGCGGCTCTCATGCGGATCGGCCTGGTGGCCGTGCGCCAGCAAAATATGGCGGCCAAGTTTGAGCGCTTCCACAGCTTGTCCGAGGTGATTTCGGCGCGCCGGCCGTGCGGGATCCGGCGGCACTTCCCAGTCATAATCGTGATTCCCAAAAACGCGATAGAGCCGCTGGCGCGGGAACGCGCGCAATTGCTTGTAAATCGTGGCGCCATAGCGTTCGCGGATCTTATGGAGATCGAATTGCCACAGCTCTTCGATATCGCCGAGCAAAATCAGGGAATAACCATGCTTGCGATAATACTGCAACGCCCGCAGCAATGATTGTTCATTGCGATGAAAGTTGTCGGCGCGGCCGCCATTGCCAAGATGAAGATCGCTCAAAATCGCATAGCGGCGGTTTAAGGGAAGGCATTGGACGCGAGCCCGCGGCGCTTGTAAAAGCGCGTCCAGACGGCGAATTTTGATTCGGTTATCCTTTGGCATAGTTGACATTCTTTCTTGATATTCTCGCTTATCAGTGATTCCGATTCCCGCTGAGGCTGCAGCGGTCGGAATGGCGAGTTTAGTTGAAGGAGTAATTGCGCTATTCAAAAAGACACACAAACTGAAGAAAGTTCTCGTTAAAATTGTTTTGAAATCAGTTCAGCCGCACAAGGGAGTTGATATTTACAGCGTTTTTTGATTGAGTGAATATGTCATTTGATGAAGCTTGTGATTATGCGATTTAGGATGGCAGTTTCACAAGATTCTTGCAGAGTGACACTATAGACAGGCCAATAAAACACGCTGTATGTTCAATTCACGAGAACAAAAAAACACCCTGACTGATGTTGGCCGCAATCACTGTCTCGGCGGCGCTATTCGCCGATGCTTCTCCTTCATCCGCCGAAAATGACGTAGCTTTTTGAAGCGCAAGGCGTATATGACGTCAAAGTTGAAACCCTTTCAGGAGGCTCGTCATGGGTAGAACATCAAAACTTCGATTTGCCCCGCATTTTATTCTCGGTGCATTGCTGATTGCCGCTGGCGTGCTGGTTTTGTTGGACAACCTCGAATTGGTGTATCTCGGGTCGATTTGGGAATTGTGGCGCTATTGGCCATTGTTACTCATTCTCCTCGGTGTTGCCAAGTTTTGGGATGCCTCCAGCATGAAAGAACGCCGTGACGGTTTTTGGCTGATCGCCATCGGCGTTTGGCTGTTAATTTCTTTTATTGAAGTTTGGGGGTTGGGTTTTGGCGAAACCTGGCCGTTGCTGTTGATTGCCGCCGGCATCAGTTCGGTGTGGCAGGCCTTGTCAACCGAGCCCCGTCACCTCAAGCCGCAAGGAGAATAACCTATGACTGATCAAAAAGCTTTTCGGGTTACCCCCCAGCTTGTGCTCGGCCTCGCGCTGATGTTGCTCGGCTTCATCTTCGTGCTGGATAATCTGGGCATCATCTACAAAGGCGATTACTTGCAGTACTGGCCGGTTCTGCTGATTGCACTCGGCGGTGTCAAGTTTGCGCAAAGCCAGGGCGCGGCAGGACGCGCGGGCGGCTTGTTGATCGCCGTGATCGGCGTGTTGTTGTTAATGCGCAGCCTCGACTTCATTTATTTTCGCTTTTGGGATTTTTTCTGGCCGGTGTTGTTAATCTCCATCGGCGTGAGTATGTTGCTGCGCGCATGGTCGCGCTATCGCGGCGGCGACAATAAGATCGATTCGGAGAATCGCATTAATGGCATCGCCATCATGGGCGGTTTCGAGCGCAAAAGCAATTCGCCTGATTTTCAAGGCGGAGAATTGACCGCAATCATGGGCGGTTGCGTTCTGGACTTGCGCCAGGCTTCCATACGCAGCGGCGACGCGGTTATCGATGTCTTCGCCTGGTGGGGCGGCGTCGAAATCAAAGTTCCGGAAGATTGGAGCGTCACGCTCAAAGGCTTGCCGATTATGGGCGGTTTTGCCGACAGCACGCGCCCGCCCAAGTCCGACACCGGCAAACGCCTGATTGTGAAAGGCATTGCCATCATGGGCGGCGCAGAAATTAAAAATTAATCTCAAGCGCTCGTTTTTTCTCGCCGAGCAGCGAAGCGCGAACGGCTGACGTCGATCCCAGCCGAAGCGCCGGACGGTTTTTCTTACAAAGCATGCATCCTTTACTCGCGCACAAAAATCGTCTGGGGTTGTATCTCATCGCCTGGGTTTTACTGGGCGTTTTACTGGCAGCCCTGGTGAAGTTTATGGCCAGTTTGCCCTGGCTCGAGGCGTTGGCGCTGGCCCTGCCTCTGGCGATGATTTACGCGTTCATGTGTTTGCCGGCGTGGTATTTGTGCCGGGAATTCCCGCTGGCCCAGACGCCGCCTGCCAAGCTGGTGTCGGTGCATGGTGTTGCTGCGATTTTGTCGAGCGCCTCATGGCTTGCGCTCGGCAAAGGATGGAGCCTGTTGCTGGCGCGCCCGGACTTCTTTCCAAATCTCGCCTCACAATATGAACAAGTCTTGCCGTTGTTCGCCGTCATTGGCTTGATGCTATTCGGGCTTAGCGTGGTGGGGCATTATCTCGTTATTGCATTTGAAACGGTGCGCTTGAATGAGAAGCACGCATTGGAGCTGCAAATTCTCGCGCACGAAGCAGAGTTGAAAGCGCTGCGGGCGCAAATTCACCCGCATTTTCTGTTTAATAGTTTGAATTCGATTAGCGCGCTGACCACGATTGATCCCGCGGCAGCGCGGCGCATGTGCCTGCGCCTCGCGGATTTTTTGCGGCAGAGCCTGAATCTCGGCGCGCTTGAAAAAATATCTTTGGCGCAGGAACTGGCCCTGGCTCAGGATTTTCTCGCGATCGAACAAATTCGGTTTGGCCAGCGTCTGCAAGTGGCGCAAAACATTGCAGAGGAAAGCACGGCCTGCGAAGTGCCGCCGTTGCTGCTGCAACCGCTGCTGGAGAACGCCATTAATCATGGCATTGCACATTTGCTCGAGGGCGGAACGATTGCGCTCGAAGCCTCGCGCAATGGCTCTTATCTCAAGCTGGCCGTGCAAAATCCTTGTGATCCCGAACGCCCATCGCCGCGTCGCACGGGTATTGGTCTCGCGAATGTGAAAAAGCGCCTGTTTACCCTTTTCGGCGGCGATGCCCGGGTTGATATCATTGCCAATACGCATGATTTTCGCGTGGAACTATCGCTGCCGGCCCGGCCATAAATTTTATCCAAGCCTGTCATCAATTATTAATGCGCCTGGCGTGATAAAAAATGCCCATCGCCCCCTTCAAACTCGAACGCTACTTTGCCGAGCACGAATTCAAAGTCAAACACCTGTTGAGCGCCTCGGATTGCGAAAGCCTGGCGCTTGAGGAATTGCTGCAGCTGGCCGATGACGAATGCCTGAAGTTGTGGCATAATCTCAAACTCGGCTATACCGAATCTGCCGGGCATCCGCTTTTGCGCGAAGAAGTAGCGCGGCGGTACAAAAATGTAGCAGCAGAGAATGTCATGATCGCCGCGCCCGAGGAGGCCATTTTCATAGCAATGCATACGCTGCTCCATCCGGGCGATCATGTCATCACAATTTTTCCAGCGTATCAATCGCTCTATGAAGTCGCGCGTAGCCGCGGTTGTGAGGTAACATCCTGGGAATTCCAGCTCAACTCTGCACATTGGCAGCTTGATCTCAACCAGCTTGAAAGCAACATCAGGCAGAACACCCGTCTGTTGGTTTTGAACTTTCCGCACAATCCCACGGGCTATTTGCCCACGGTTGCAGAGTTGGAGGCCATCCTCTCGATTGCGCGCCGCCGCAATCTCTACATTTTTTGTGATGAAATGTATCGCGGGCTCGAGTACGAGGCTGAACAGCGTCTGCCCTCGATTTGCGAAATTTATGAAAACGGCATTGCCTTATCCGGTTTGTCGAAAGCCTTTGCATTGCCGGGTTTGCGCCTCGGCTGGCTGGTGAGCCAGAATAAAAGCTGGCTGGATCAATGGCTGAGCTTCAAAGATTACACGACGATTTGCAGCAGCGCGCCCAGCGAAATTTTGGGCATCGTGGCCTTGCGTTCAGCGGCAATGATAATTGCGCGCAATTTGGAAATCATTCAAAAAAATCTCGGCTGCGCCGAAAGATTTTTTGGAGAACATCTAGATAAATTTTTATGGATCAAACCGCAGGCTGGCTCAGTTGCATTTCCGAAATGGAAGGCGGATACTCCGGTTGATGATTTTTGCCGGGAGGTTCTCGCGCGGCAAAGTGTGATGATCGTGCCGGGCAGCATTTTCGACGCGGCCGGCAATCATTTTCGTATTGGCGTGGGGCGAAAAAATTTCGCGGAAGCCTTGCGGAGGGTGCAAGTATTTCTGCAAACCTTCAAGTAATTTTGGATAATGAAAAACGTATCAGCAAGAATTGGCGTGTAAATTTCGTGCCAAGATACGGTGATGTCAAAAAATGGCCTCTGTGCATAAGAGAGAAAAAATCGGCGTCGTGATTGTGGACGACGAAGAATTGGCGCGCCATCTCGTGCGCGAGTATCTCACCGCGGATTCCGATCTGGAAATTTTGGCGGAATGCGCCAACGGCTTTGAGGCGGTGAAAGCTGTGGCCGAGCTGAAGCCGGATTTACTCGTGCTCGACATTCAGATGCCAAAACTCAGCGGGTTCGAGGTGCTGGAGTTGATCGAATCTGATCTTGCCGTGATTTTCATCACAGCATATGAAGAACATGCGTTGCGCGCTTTCGACGTTCATGCCGTCGATTATCTTTTGAAGCCCGTCAGCCCGGAGCGCTTGCACGAGGCTGTCAGCCGCGCCAAGCAGCGATTGGCGCAACGTGAAACGCTTCCACTGGAAAAACTGGCGGCTACAACGCGCGCGCTTGGCAGTCCTTTGGAGCGAGTGCTGATACGAATGGGCGCTCAGGTTTTGGTGATCCCAGTTGCCAAGATTGATTATCTTGAAGCGCAAGATGATTATGTGAAGGTGAAATCTGAAGGCAAAAGCTATCTTAAACAAATGAGGCTCAGTGATTTGGAAGCGATGCTCGACTCCCGGCGCTTTGTTCGCATTCATCGTTCTTATATCTTGAATGTAGAACGGCTTGAGCGTCTGGAGTTGTATGCGAAAGACAGCCGGATTGCGATCTTGCGTGATGGCGCCCGAATTCCGGTAAGCCGGGCGGGGTATGCCAAATTGAAAATCTTGCTGTGATAACGCCGGGGAAAGGCGCTCGGGCCTCTCAACATAAAAGCCGGAACTTTTCCGAGGCGTTTGAGTTGGATAGCTTACCGAAACGGAACCTCTCAACGGCAGGCGCGAGGCACTGTAAAAACCGTTTTTGAAAGTGCCGGAGAAAGGGCTTGACTTTTAGTCTTCACATTTGTAGTATCCGGCCATCATACGAACCATCGCTCTTTGTCTATAAAGTCGAAACTTTTTGATTTCGACTTTTTTTGTCTCAGGATGTTTCAAGATGTTTTGTGTACTTGTCATTAACCTTCTGTGAACCGGCAAACTGACAGAGCAAAGGTTGGCCGGCGTAAACTACCTCAATACTGCAACCCTTGTTGAATTCGCTCGATCGTTCTCCTACCAACAGCCGTTGTCACGTTTTCGTCGAAGGCACTTGAAGTAAAGCGCGCGCACGCCGAATCGAGGCCTGCGCTTCGCGGCTCAGCAGTTATCACCGTGCAGGCAACGTTGCCGACATGTTCTACCGTCATGAGCGTTGCGACGCATACCTGCATAAAAATTCGTGGAAATGGAGGTTCATAACCATGCCAGAACATAACCATCGTTCGGATGCAGAAAGTTTATTGGGCGTCATTAGCTCAATGCACGATACCAAGACCTACCGCGAGCTGAACTGGGAAGGGTCTTTTGAAAACTATCTCGGCATCGTTCAGGAAAATCCGGCAGTGACGCGCACGGCATTTCAACGCATTTACGATATGATCTTGTCATACGGCCGGGAAGAAGTCATCGAATTCAAAGAGAAGCTTGTCAAATACAAATTCTTCGATGATCCGATAGACCATGGCCGTGACGCCGTCTATGGTCTGGAGCGCACGCTCATTCGCATCGTGAATTTTTTCAAGGCCGCGGCCAGCGGCTACGGCACGGAAAAGCGCGTGCTGTTGCTGCACGGCCCGGTGGGCAGCGCCAAAAGCACGATCGTGCGCCTGCTGAAGAAAGGACTCGAACATTACTCGCGCACGCCCGCAGGCGCGCTCTATACCTATTCCTGGCGGCAGCATGTCAACGGCAAGGAAGTGTGGGAACGCTGCCCAATGCACGAAGAGCCGCTGCATCTGGTGCCGGAGGAAATGCGTCCCAAACTCTTGGAGCGCCTGAATACCGGCCGTCCGGCGGATCAACATGTGATGATCTCCGGAGAGCTTTGCCCCTTCTGCCGGCAGACCTATCGCGACTTGTTAAAGCAACATCAAGGCTCGTGGCTCGATCTCATCAAAGACGTGCGCGTCGAGCGCCTGACGCTTTCTGAAAAAGACCGCATTGGTATCGGCACATTTCAGCCCAAAGATGAAAAGAATCAGGATTCCACGGAGTTGACCGGCGACATCAACTACCGCAAGATTGCCGAGTACGGCACCGAATCTGACGCGCGCGCTTTCAATTTCGACGGCGAGTTCAACATCGCCAACCGTGGCATCATTGAATTCATCGAAGTGCTCAAGCTCGACGTTGCGTTCTTGTACGATTTGTTGGGCGCTTCGCAAGAGCACAAAATCAAGCCGAAGAAATTTGCGCAAACCGACATCGACGAAGTCATCATCGGCCACACCAACGAGCCGGAATACCGCAAGCTGCTCTCGAACGAATTCATGGAAGCCTTGCGCGACCGCACGGTGAAAATCGATGTGCCATACATTACTCGCCTCAACGATGAAATCAAGATTTATGAGAAGGATTACAATCCCCAGCGCATCAAAGGCAAGCACATTGCCCCGCACACCATTGAAACGGCGGCCATGTGGGCGGTGTTGACTCGCCTGGAAGAACCTAAAAAAGCGCAGCTTACTTTGCTGCAAAAACTGAAACTGTACAACGGCAAAACCTTGCCCGGCTTCACCGAAGACAACATCAAGGAATTGCGGCTGGAAGCGGCGCGCGAAGGCATGGAAGGCATCTCGCCGCGTTACATTCAAGACAAAATCTCCAACGCGTTGGTGAGCGAGAAAAGCACCTCGAGCATCAATCCCTTTATGGTGATGAATGAATTGGAGACCGGGTTGCGGCATCATTCGCTGCTCACCAGCGACGAGCAGCGCAAACGCTACAAGGAGTTGCTCGCCGTGGTGAAAGAAGAATACGAAGACATCGTGAAGAACGAAGTGCAACGCGCCATTGCCGCCGACGAAGACGCGCTCAAACGCCTGTGTGGCAACTATATCGACAACGTCAAGGCTTACACCCAACGCGAGCGTGTGAAAAACAAATACACCGGCGCGGACGAGGAGCCGGACGAAAGGCTGATGCGCGCGATCGAAGAAAAGATCGACATTCCCGAGAGCCGCAAGGACGATTTCCGCCGCGAGATCATGAACTACATCGGCGCGCTCGCGCTCGAAGGCAAAACCTTCAACTACAAGAGCAACGAACGCCTGCAAAAAGCCCTGGAGCTCAAACTCTTCGAAGACCAGAAGGACACCATCAAGCTGACGACGCTGATCTCCAGCGTGGTGGACAAGGAAACGCAGGAGAAGATCGACGTGGTCAAGGCGCGCATGATCAAGTATTACGGTTACACCGACGAAAGCGCGACCGACGTGCTCAATTACGTGGCGAGTATTTTTGCCCGCGGCGATGTGAAGCAGCGCTAAAAAAAGTTGAGAGGTAGTGGCATGAGGATCGAATCTCTGCTTCGACACAGGAGCGCACCAATATTCAGGCTTGCTGCTCCAGTGATCGCGTTATGCCTTTTTGCTTTTTCAGGCTGCAAAGATGGAGTGGGAGATCCCAAGCCAGAGAAGGAAATCATTCAGGATGTAAAACCGGCACAGTAAGGTGGCGAGTTGACATCGACTCCACACTTTATGTCGTGGTTCCCGATTTTAACCCGGATACTGCCTTCGCGCTTACCGGCGCTTTGCTGCCGCCGGAAAATTTGCCCGACGAGTATAAGGGCGAGGGAGTGAGAGTCTACTTCTGCGGCGAAGTGGTCGAGATTCCTCCTAACATTGAGCTTCCCATGCCGCCCTTACGGTTGACTTGCATCATAAAAACTTCTACAGTCATCCGGAGGGCCAGAGGAACGATACGAGAGATTAATCGCGGTCACTGAGTTACGATTTACGCCGTCGTTGCCGATTTCGGGCCGATTATCAAAGCTGCTTTTGCGCTGACAGGTTTGCCAGAGTATATGCCTGAGAATAATCTGCTAGAGGAATTTAAGCATGAGGGACTGAGAGTCCTTTTTAGCGGAGAAATACTCCCATGGCCTCCCAACGTTGATCTTGTTGCGCGGCCTTTGAAGTTGGCCCACATCAAGAAATTGGATTGATGGATTCGTGGATTGTTGGTGCTGTGGCTTCAACAATCCATCTATACGCTAATCTTGGCGAAGAGAATTGGATAGAGTTTTTGAGATGGTCAAACAGACGGAAGGTGTTTTTATGAAAGCGGCACTGCCCAGAAACGTGTTGGGCTTTTGCTTGATTCTGTTATGCCAACTCTTTCTTGCTTGTGAGCGAGAAACTCAGATGACGCCGCCTAATGATGAGCTCAAAACTACTTCCAAGCTAGACGTCGCAAATTCGGGTTCAAATACGATTTCTGTCATTGATGCCAATTGCGATGAAGTTATTCGAACCATTGCCGTGGGACGACAGCCTTCGGCATTGACTTTTTCTTCATCGAGAAAACAATTATATGTTTCAAATTTCATCTCAAAGAACATCTCGTCTGTGGATGTTTTGACGGATACGAAATTGGCTGATTTCGAATTGAGAGGACTGCCGCTAAAAAGTAAGGCGTATTCGCAGAATCGCCTGCTCGTCCTTATTCAAAGAGATACGATTAATTATTGGTGCCGACCGATAATGGTTATGGACTTGGATACAAAAGCTATAATTGATTCGTTGGAACTTTCTAACGCTTGCGCCTATCTCAATGCTTTTGCAATAACCTCGGATGGCAAATTATTTGGTGCAGGATTTCACGGAGCCTCTTGTGACTTTATTCCAACAACACCGCTAATTTATGGTGTGACCGTGAAGAAAATTCTAGGGTATATGACATTAGAAGGAACGGATTTAATCATATCTCCAAACGAAATGAAGCTTTGTATCGTAGGCAAGCGACATTCTACTTATATTTTTGATATTGAAAAATCTGAGTATGCCAAAGTCGGGGGAAACCCTGGTTTGGGAGGATATGATAGCTTAAAAGGGGCGGCTTTTTCCACAGCAAAGCAGAAGCTTTATCTTTCTGAGCCAAAACTCCATTCTGTACTGGTTGTAAATTCTTCGAGCAGCAGTTCAGCAATTATCACTTACAATTTCATCTCCGGTCATATGGAAAACAGTTTGTGGTATGGTTATTCCAGTATAGCGCAAGTGCATCGCAATACGATCAAGAACAACGATCTCGTCGGCATATGGCTGACTTCAAACTCGAATGTGACCGCTTATGGTGCAGGCATAACCAATGGCCGAAATGAAATTCGCCTGAACGGAGAGGGTATTTTCTCCGATCAGAGCTCGCCAATATTTGGCAAGGATGTGACAAACCAATGGGGAAACAACTGGATTCAAGATAATGCCGGCTATGAAGCGCACGACAACGGTTTTGGATATCTTTTGCGTGCGGAGCGTTGTTATTGGGGCGGACAACAAACCAATATTTACGGTAACGTGGATGTTACGCCCTACCTTACCAGTTTACCGAACCCTGTGGGGTGGGGCCAAAGTGATGGCTACGATCCAAGTTATATTGTTAAAGCGAACCCGGATGATGCCGACGTTGAAGTAATATCCATGGGCGTAGATAATAATTTGCCCTTGACCTCAGCTTCAAGCGATGGAGCTTTATTTTCAAACTCACCAAACAACTTGAACACGGCGATTGCCAAGGGTATAGCTACAGGCGATTGGAGTGAAGCAAGCGAACTGATTACGTTGCTCCATTTGGATTTGCAAAATGGTTTGGCTCCTAACGTCGAATTTGCGGCGGCTGAAGGATATGCGAATAATCCGCAGGTGGCGTCTTTTATTCGAAAGGCGCTTGCGCTTTTGTTGGTTGAAAAGGATAGATTAGATAAGAATCTGAACGCCGCCCTCGCAAAACTGGAGGCGTTTGGCAAAAGTAATGCGGAACATAAAGCTGAGTTACTAGCAAATGCAGGATTGCTTCATCTCTATCAACAAAATGATCTGCCTGCGGCACAAAAAGTTCTCGACGAATTGAAGGCAATGGCTGCGAATGGGGATTCTTCGGCGGTAACGCATGTCAAGATGCTTGGTGTACTGCTTGATGACGATCAACGGCTCGTTGTTGGTGGAAACACAAATTTTAATGAACTGATAATACGGCGGCCCTCGCCCTTGAATCAATCAAATGTATCTACGTTTACGCAAAATTACCCCAATCCCTTCAACCCCTCAACCACCATTCGTTTTCATCTTAACCAGAATGAACGGGTTCGCTTGCTTATCTATGATGTCGCCGGCCAGTTGACAAGGGTCTTAGCCGACGGCGAGTTTGTAGCGGGCGATCATACAATAACCTGGAATAGCCGAAATCAAAACGGCATCGCAGTAGCGAGCGGGGTTTATTTCTACGAATTGGTTGTCGGCAAAAATGTTGAACGAAAGAAAATGACATTGATGGGATAGGCTTAAGGATTTCAAATAAAAGAGTATTCTCGCAAGAGTTCATGATCAAACGCATCGAAAAAGACCGCAGCCGGTTCCGGCAAATTCTGCGCGGGCAGATCAAGAAAGAACTGCGCAAATACATCAGCCGCGGCGAGCTGATCGGCAAACAGGGCAAAGACATCGTCAGCATTCCGGTGCATCAAATCAATTTGCCGCATTTTCGCTATTCCGGCAAAAATACCGGCGGCGTGGGCCAGGGCGAAGGCGATGTCGGAACCCCCATCGGTCGCGGCGACGATCAGGACGGTTCCGGCCAGGCCGGTGAAGCCCCGGGCGATCACCTGCTCGAAGTTGATGTCTCGCTGGAAGAGTTGGCGCAGTTGCTGGGCGAAGAACTGGAACTGCCCAACATCTCACCCAAAGGCAAAAAGAACATTGTCAGCGAAAAAGACAAGTATACCGGCATCAGCACCTCGGGCCCGGAATCGTTGCGGCATTTCAAGCGCACGTACAAGCAGGCGCTCAAGCGGCAGTTGATCACGGGCGAATACCGGCCCGAAGCGCCGCGCATCATTCCCTATCGTGAAGATCGGCGCTATCGCACCTGGAAAACCGTGCCGCAGCCCGAGGCCAGCGCCGTCATCATTTACATGATGGATGTTTCCGGCTCGATGGGCGACGAGCAGAAAGAAATCGTGCGCATCGAATCCTTTTGGATCGACACCTGGCTGCGCTATCAATACAAGAATCTCGAGACGCGCTACATCATTCACGATGCCGTGGCGCGTGAAGTCGATCAGGAAACCTTCTATCACACGCGCGAGAGCGGCGGTACGATTATTTCCTCGGCCTACAAGCTCGCGCACAAAATCGTCAGCGCGCATTACAACCCGGACGATTGGAATATTTACATGATTCACTTTTCCGATGGCGATAATTGGGGCGAAATCGACACGGACGAGTGCATTCAGATCCTCGAGAAAAAAGTTTTGCCGGTGGTGAATTTATTTTGCTATGGCCAGGTGGAAAGCCCCTACGGCAGCGGCCAATTTATTCGCGACCTCGACGATTACTTCGATTCCGAGGAAAAACTGGTGTTGTCGGAAATTCCCGACAAGGAAGCGATTTACAAATCAATTCAAGAATTTCTAGGCAAAGGTAAATAACCGGATTGATGGAATGATGAGGTAATGGAGATGGGTCTCTGCGTCACTCCAACGATCCCCAATCCCTGCAACCATAAACCCATTTGATATTGTGCTATGAGTCTGCCTTCCGACCTTTCTGCGATTAAGGATGAAATCCGCGGCTACGCCTGGGAATATGGCCTGGATTTTTACGAGACGATTTTCGAAGTCATCGAGTACGATGAGCTGAACGAGATTGCCAGCTATGGCGGTTTTCCCACGCGCTACCCGCACTGGCGCTACGGCATGGAATACGAAGAACTGTCGAAGAGTTACTCGTACGGCCTCTCGAAGATCTACGAGATGGTGATCAACAACAACCCGTGTTATGCCTATCTCATGCACTGCAACAACCTCGTCGATCAAAAGCTCGTCATGGCGCATGTGTATGCCCATTGCGATTTTTTCAAAAACAACCTCTGGTTTTCGAAAACCAATCGCAAGATGATGGACGAGATGGCGAATCATGCCACGCGCGTGCGGCGCTACCTCGAGCAGTTCGGCGAAGAGCAAGTCGAGAATTTCATCGACGTCTGCCTGAGCCTGGAAAATCTCATCGATCCGCATTTACCCTTTATGGGCGGTGACAACGGCCAGACGCCGGTCATGGAAGAAGAGAAACCCGAGGAGCCCAAACAGCACAAATTCAAAAGCCCGAAAGATTATCTGGAGGAATTCATCAATCCGCCGTCCTTCATCGAAGAACAGCGCAAGAGGGAAGAGGAAGAGAGCAAGAAGCGCTTTCGCAAGGTTCCAGAGCGGCCGCAGCGCGATGTGCTGCAATTTCTGATCGAATATGCGCCCCTGCAAAAATGGCAGCGCGATGTGCTGAGCATCATCCGCGAGGAAGCCTATTATTTTGCGCCGCAAGGCCAGACCAAAATCATGAACGAAGGCTGGGCGAGTTACTGGCATTCAAAAATGATGACCGAGCGCATCCTGAACGATTCCGAGGTGATTGATTACGCCGATCATCATTCCGGCACGTTGTTCACCAGCCCCGGCCGCTTGAATCCCTACAAACTCGGCATCGAATTGTTTCGCGACATCGAAGAGCGCTGGAACAAGGGCAAATTCGGCAAAGAGTATGAGGAATGCGACGATTATACCACAAAGAAAAACTGGGACAAGCAAGCCGGACTCGGCCGCCAGAAAATTTTCGAAGTGCGCAAGCTGTACAACGACGTCACCTTCATCGATGCGTTTCTGACGCCGGAGTTCTGCCGCGAACACAAGATGTTCGTGTATGACTACAATGATCGCAGCGGGTATTATGAAATTTCCGATCGTGAGTTTCATATGGTCAAACAGCGGCTCTTGTTCATGCTCACCAATCACGGTCAGCCGTTCATTACGGTGGAAGATGGCAATTTCAGAAATCGCGGCGAGCTATACCTGGTGCACCGCCACGAAGGCATTGATCTCAAACTCGATGAGGCGCGCGATACCATGAGAAATCTCTACACCATCTGGACGCGGCCGATTCATCTCGAAACGATTCTGGATGAAACCAAAACCCTGTTGACCTTCGACGGCGAGCAGCACAAGGAGACGGAACTGGATTAAGGCAACAAACCAATCCCTTCATCAAACCCACGGAGGTATTTATGAACCCCGGCACGAAAGTTGTGGCTGAGCTTGACAAGCTGCGCCGCACAGAGTACGACAAATCCCAGCGACCACAAAGCGAGGGATGGCTTCATGAAGAAATTGTTGAGGGCGTCCACCTCAAGATCGCCATTGCGGATTTTGACAAGTTCGGATTTCTGGTGCGACAAATCACGGCGGTGCGCGCCGCTTCGCTGCCCGCGGGCGTTGTGATCAAGAACCTGCTGGCCGGGCAAGCCGCGGCGATCGGCCAGCGCATTACCTATTTACTCGAAAGTTTTCGTCTGGTGGAGTTGGACGAGTTGGCGCAGCGCGCGCAAGTGCGCAGCGTCACGCCTTATCGCGAAGATAAAACGATTCATTACTACGAAGTCATGCTGGAACAAGGCAGCGCATTGACCTTTGCACGCTATGCCGCAAATGGCGGTCAGCCCGACCGCGCGCTGGAGACGTTTCACGTGACGGATGACATATGCCGGCGCCTGTTGAATGATTTGGCGGCGGCCTTGCTCCTCAAATGAGTAGGAAAGGAGAACCGCCGGGACATGCAGTCTCTCACGTCTTAGCCCTGACGGATCGTTCCAGCCCAATTCCAGATTGCGATATTGGGTTGCAACGATCCGCCAGGGTGATCTGTTTGACATAAAAAGCCTCGGTGCAAACCGGGGCTTTGTTGTTTAGTTTTTTTATGAAGCGCAGGAAATTGTTCCGCCACGGCTTGGCCGTGGCATTTTATTGCAGCCGGGCCCAAATTTAAACTGTGCTGCGCCGCCTTCGCGAGATGCCATAAAATTCCTGAAGAGCAAACGCCCAAAGACGTTTCACCCAACATATTCTCATGCTAACTTTTGCTTGTTTCTCAATTCCTCTCACGGTATTTTCACGCCATCATGGAAATCAAAAAGAAAATTGAAGTACGGCACGGTTTGATTCTCGTGTACACCGGCGAGGGCAAGGGCAAAACCACGGCCGCGCTCGGCACGGCATTGCGCGCCGCCGGGTACGGCTTGCGCATTTACATGCTGCAGTTCATCAAAGGCTCGTGGCATTACGGCGAGCTGGATGGTGCGAAGTTGTTGGAGCCGCACCTCACCATCGAGCGCATGGGCAAGGGCTTCTACAAAATCGTCGACGACAAGCTTCCCGAAGCAGAACATCGCAAAGCGGCAGAAGCGGCGGCCGCGCATGCCATTGCGATTCTGCGCAGCAGGCAATACGATATGGTAATTCTCGACGAGATCAATGTCGCGGTAATGACGGGCCTGCTTTCGGCGCAAAAAGTGCTGGAGATCATTGCCGCCAAGCCCGAGAGCTGCCATTTGATTCTCACCGGACGCGGCGCGCCTGAGGAAGTGATTGAAGCTGCGGATTTGGTCACCGAAATGCGCGAGATCAAACATCCCTATCAAAAAGGCAAACTGGCGCAAAAGGGCGTGGATTTTTGAACAATGCCAGCGAAGCGAAGGACAAAACGCCTGCTCATTTCTCTATTGATCGCGCCGGGCATTTTATTTCTGATGTTGCTTTGGCTCGGCACCTTTCATCCGGGCGAAATTCAGCCGGAACCAATCACCTGCCCTGCCGAAGCGCCCCTGCTGCAGCCCGGCCAAAAACTCAAAATCCTGACGTGGAACGTGCAATTCATGGCCGGCAAGGATTACGTCTTCTGGCATGACACGCCCAATTTCGATGGTCCGCATGAACGGCCATCGGCAGCAAGCATCACGCACACACTGGCAGAAGTCAGCCGCGTGATTCGCGCTGAAAATCCTGATATCGTTTTGTTGCAAGAAGTCGACGACGGCGGGCGTCGCACGGATTATGAAGATCAGCTCGCCCGTCTACTGGCCCTGCTGCCGCCGGACTATTCCTCGCACGTTTCAGCATTTTATTGGAAGACTGGGTTTGTACCGCATCCGCGCATCCTGGGCGCAGCCGGCATGAAGCTGGCAACGATTTCGAAATACAAAATCTCACAAGCGCGGCGCCATCAACTCGCGCTGCCGCCAAATGATTTCGTCACGCGGCAATTTAGCACCAAACGCGCCATTTTGGAAACGCGCCTGCCGCTGACCAACGGCAATGATGTCGTTGTGTTCAATACCCACCTCGATGCCTTCGCAGCGGGCACCAATACAATGCACTTGCAAGTGGCGGAGATCGACAGTATCTTAACCGCGCTGAGTGAGACCGGCGCGGCCTGGGCCATGGGCGGCGATTTAAATCTCCTGCCGCCGGATGAAGCCGCGTATCAGCGCCTGCCCGAGAGCCACAAGAGTTACTATCAGCATAACTCGGAGATCGCGCCGTTGTATCAAAAATATCAAGTCTTGCCAAATTGGGAGGAAGTCACAGGACTTCATTATCAAAAGTGGTTTACGCATTTTCCCAACGATCCAGCGGCTTCCGGTCCCGATCGCACACTTGATTATCTGATTTTTTCAAAGACAGCCGACGTGGATACCCATTATGTGCGGCAGCATGACACGCTGAAAATTTCGGATCATCTGCCGGTGACAGCGATTCTGCAAGTGCCGGATAATTTGTCGAACGAATTGTGATGAGAATGACATCGCCACTTTGATACCTGCCCATCAACCGCGGCTTGATTCCTTGTTTGAAGAATTGGCGCGCCATATAAGCAAAACCGGCCTCCAATCCTTCAAAGAAATCGTTGCAGAAATTCAGCAACGCTTGCAGCGTTTCGACCATAGGTTCAAATCATAAACATAATTTTTGAAGGATAGAAAATGTCATCTTCTGAAACACGCAATGTGATTATTATTGGCACCGGCCCTTCCGGCTACACGGCGGCGTTATACTCGGCGCGCGCGAATCTCGCGCCGCTGGTCTTTGCGGGCCCGGAACCGGGCGGCCAACTCACGCTCACGACCCTGGTGGAAAACTACCCTGGTTTTCCGGAAGGCGTGATGGGCCCGGAATTGATGGAAAATATGCGCAAACAATGTGAACGTTTCGGCGCCGAATTGATTCATGACACCGTTGATCGCGTGAATTTCAAAGCCTCGCCCTTCGAGGTTTTCGTTGGAGAAAAAAAATATACCGCCAAAACCGTCATCATCTCCTCGGGCGCTTCGGCAAAATTGCTGGGCTTGCCGGCGGAGCGCAAGTTGATCGGCCACGGCGTTTCCACTTGCGCAACGTGTGACGGCGCGTTTTTCCGCAATCAAGAAGTCATTGTCGTGGGCGGCGGCGACACGGCGATGGAAGACGCCAATTTCATCACAAAATTCGCCAGCAAGGTCAATCTCGTGCATCGCCGCGACAAGCTGCGCGCCTCGAAAATCATGCAAGAGCGCACGTTCAAGAATCCCAAGATCAATATCATTTGGGATTCGACCATCGCCGATATTCATGATGTCGCAAAAAACACGGTAACCGGCGTCACGCTGCAGAATCTCAAAACCGGCAAAATGACGGAGATGCCGGTCTCCGGCGTGTTCGTTGCCATCGGCCACAAACCCAACACCGAATTTTTGCAAGGGCAGATCGAAACCGATGAGGTCGGTTACATCAAACTCAAATGGCATACCATGACAAATGTGGAAGGCGTGTTTGCCGCGGGCGATGTGGTCGATCACTATTATCGCCAGGCCATAACCGCAGCCGGCATGGGTTGCCAGGCAGCGATGGACGTCGAAAAATATCTCGAAGCCAAAGGCCATTAAATTCCATCCGTGGTTCTGTCATGGCTTGGCCATGACATGCTTTTGTTTAATGATGGCACGCAACGGCTTGGCCGTAGCCGGCTTGCCGGTAAACGATTCTTAAACCGCTGCGCCGTTTTTTCAAAAGTTATGATCAAACTCAACCTGCGCTGGTTCATCCAGGCGCTTTCGCTTGCCCTCAGCATCGTGTGCTTTACGGTTATCTTTGATGCCAGCAAAGCGCTGTTCGAAGCGCCCACCCTAAAATTGGTTGTGTCGTTGTTGGGCTGGGCGCTGCTTTTTGGCTTCAGTTTTTTTGTGTTGATGTTTACGAGTTACCTGAAACAGCGCGCGAATTTTACCTTGCGCAATCAAATTCCGCTGTTTGAGCGTCTCGTGCGGGGCCTGGGCCTCGAACACTATAAAGAACGCGAGAGCGTATCCGACGCCAAACAGAAAAAACGCGCGCGTAACTCAGCGGCATGAGTTCGCATGTGAGAGGGTTGAGTATTCAGTTTTGTCAACCTAGCGGTCAGGGGCGGACTTTTCTCCCCGGGCTGGGCTGTTCGGCAGCAACAATTAAGTTGAAAATCCCGCCGCGATGCCTTAAATTTACCCGCCGTTAAAAGCAATCTCAGTTTTCTGGCAGGCTGATCCCGGGGCGTTGTGGGATTACTCCAAATCAAACGCCTGTTGAGATTCGTTCATTCACTTGGCGAGTTTTGCTGGAAAATTTCAAAGCAATTCACCTGTTTGTTGGGCCAGCTGGCGCAGGCCAGAGGCACAAAACCGATGAACCTGGGAGATGATTCATATGGCTGATGCAGAAAAAATCACCGCACAGGAATTCGAATATAAAGCCGAAATGAAGCAGTTGCTGCATTTAATCGTGCATTCGCTTTATACCCACCCTGAAATCTTCTTGCGCGAGTTGATTTCGAACGCTTCCGACGCGCTCAACAAAATCAGATTTCGCATGCTTACCGATCGCAACGTGCTCGATGCCGACGCTGATTTGAAGATCGCCATCACGCTCGACGCAAAAGAGCATACCTTCGCCATCGAAGACAGCGGCATTGGCATGACGAAAGAGGATTTGATCGAAAAAATCGGCACGGTGGCCAGCTCGGGCACGCTCGAATTCTTGCAGCAAGTGAAAACGGAAAACCGCACTCTGGACGGCAATTTGATCGGCAAGTTCGGCGTGGGGTTTTATTCGGTTTTTATGGTGGCTGAAGAAGTGACGATCGAGACACGCCACGCGGACACCGATTCCAAAGGCTACCGCTGGCGTTCCGGCGGTGAAGGCAAATTCACCATCGAGGAGATTGATAAAGCGACGCGCGGCACCAAAATCTACTTCACGTTGAAAGAATCGGCGAAAGAATTCAGCGAAGATTACACCGTCAAGCACATCATCAACAAATATTCGAATTTCGTCGATTTCCCCATCTTTGTTGACAACGAAAAGGTCAACACGGTCGCGGCGCTCTGGCACAAGCCCAAAGATCAAGTCACGGAAGAAGAACTGGCCGAGTTCTACAAGTTCATCTCGAATGACTACAACCCGCCGCTCGGACATCTGCAATTGGCAATCGAAGGCGCGGTGAGTTTCAACGCCCTGCTGTTCATTCCGGAGAACGCACCGCCCATGTGGTTTCGCGATCCGCACGAGAAGTCGCTGCATCTTTATTCCAACAAGGTTTTTATTCAGGATGATTGCAAAGAACTGCTGCCGGAGTATTTGCGCTTCGTCAAAGGCGTGGTGGACACCGCAGATTTGCCGCTGAACGTCTCGCGCGAGGTGACGCAGAACAGCCCGGCCATGGCAAAAATCCGGGATATTTTGACCAAGAAAATTCTGGGCTTTCTGGGCGATTGGTCGAAGCAAGAAAAAAACAGGTATGAAAAATTCTACAAAACTTTTGGCCCGTTTTTTAAGACCGGTGTGAACACGGATTTTGCCAATCGCGAGAAAGTGATCGATCTGTTGCGCTTCGAGTCCACCAAAATGGCAAAGGGCGAGTTGATTTCGTTAAAGGATTACGTCGCGCGCATGAAACCTGAGCAAAAGGCAATTTATTATCTTTCCGGCGAGCATCGCGACCTGCTGGAAAAGAACCCCAACCTTGAGTATTTCAAAAAGAACGATTTTGATGTGTTGCTGCTCACCGATCCGGTGGACGTGTTCGTTGTGCCCTCGATTAATGAGTACGACAAAAAGCCGCTGCAGTCGATTGACAAGGCGGATCTCGATCTGGCAGCGGATGAAGCCGGCAAGCCGGAAGCGTTGAGCGGCGATTTGGCCAAATCCTTGTTGACGGTATTCAAAGAAACGTTGGGCGATAAAGTCGAAGACGTGATCGAATCAAAGCGGCTGGTGAATTCGCCGGTGACGCTGGTAGTGGGGAAAGACGGGATGGATACCCAGATGGAAAAAATGATGAAGTTGATGGACAAGACCTACAGCGGTTCCAAGAGAATATTGGAAGTGAATGTCTCGCATCCGCTGATCAAGAATCTCTCACGCCGAAATCTCGCCAGCCCGACAGATCCCCTGCTGCGCAAGAGCATTTTGCAGTTGTACGAAGGCGCGTTATTGCTGGAAGGAAACCTGAGTTCTCCGGTTGACTTCGTTGGCCGCATGACGGAGTTGATGGAGGAGGCGACAAAGTAGGCTAAAGTGCGGAGGAACACGGATGAAATGGATCGGATATCATCCGTGTTCAATCTTTCTTTTTGGGCTTTTGCCAGTATTCCTCCGGCGTGCGCAATCGTTCCACGATACGTCCGTCGAGCAAGTGTGAAGTGATGATTTCTTCGACATCGTTCAGCGTAACGCGCTGATACCAAACGCCCTCCGGGTAAACCACAACGCTCGGCCCCAGCTCACACATATCCAGGCACCCCGCCTTGTTCGCGCGCATCCGGCCTTTCAGGCCGCGCCGGTGCAACTCCTCTTTGAATTTTTCGGCGATTTCGCGCGCGCCTTTGGAGGCGCAACAACCTTTGGGGTTGTCCGGCGCGCGTTCGTTGGTGCAAATGAAGAGGTGTTTTTCGAAGCGAGACATAGACTCGATCAAAGGTGATGTCATACGGCAGAAAGCCTCATCGCCGGAATTCGAGGCAAAGCAAAACTCACCCCTGGAACACTTCGCAGGGATTGTAATCTACGCGAAGGCCGGCGTTAATGATAACTTGAGGCAAAGGCACGGGCTGTGATCATCAACTAAAACCGGAATGGTTCAGTTTTATTCCTGCAATTTGGCCCTTGCCAAATCCGCCTCCGGAGAGCGCGGGAACTGTTTGATCACTAGTTCGAGCAGGGCCTTGCCCTCGGCCTGCCGATTCATGCCAAGCAAAGCGTATGCGCGTTTCAATGCCGCCGCTGCGATTTTGTCGCTGTTGGGATACTTCGCTGAAACTTCCAGAAATTCTGCGGCCGCGCGCGCATAGTTTTTTTGTGAATAGTAGCTTTCCCCGATCCAATACTGGGCATTGTCGGCCAGCGAACTTTGCGGATACTTGCGCAAAAACTCTTGAAAGCCCTCGCGCGCGAGATCGCCCTGGCCGCGCACCAAGTCTTGATACGCCGCATCATACAGCTTCTTGACCTCCTCGGCGTTGGCCTCTTCCGGTTTTGTTTCCGGAGCAGCGCCGCCCGGCGGATTTGCGGTGCTGGCCGCCGGCTTGTCAGAGACCATGCGCAGTTTGCCCGGCATATTGGACAGACGATTGTCCATATCATCAATGCGATCACTCAGAATGCGAATTTGCTCCGCGAACTGATTGAGCCGCAAATCGTTGTCCGCGCGCATGCGCAGGGAAGCCTCTTCCGCTTTCTGGCCTGCCAGTTCAGCTTTGGCGATGGTCGTGCGCAAGCGTTGCATCTGCGCACGCAAAGAATCGACTTGCGCGCGCAGGGAGGCATTGTTGGTTTCGACTTGCCGCATTTGACTCGGCGGCAGGCAGGACATGAAGGCAAAACTCAAAACTGCAAACGACAGGACAGGGAGGTAACGCATCATTGTCACCCGTTTTGAATGAGCCGTATCATCACTGATTCAAAATCACAAACTCGGCGCGGCGATTTTGGGCCCACGCCTGTTCGTTGCTGCGTGAATCCAGCGGCCTTTCTTTGCCATAGCTGATCGTGCTCAAGCGCGAACGCTCAACGCCGAGAGAAACAAGATAATCACGCACGGAATTTGCGCGTTTCTCGCCCAACGCGAGATTGTATTCGATCGTGCCGCGTTCATCGCAATGCCCGGCAATACGAATATTCACCTCCGGCCGGTTGCGCAGCGCGCTGGCATGTTCCGCCAAAATACTGCGCGCCGTGGGGGTGAGCTCGAATTTATCATAGTCAAAGTTGACATTGCCAAGAACGAGCGGACGAGGCGCCGGGGTTTCTCGGGGAGGTTCAGGCCGGGGTTCTGCCGGCGGCGGCGCCGGTTCCTCGCGCGCCGGCTCCAGCGGTGCGGTCTCAGTTTGAGCGACTTTTTTACTGCTCGGACAACCGAGGAATGCCAGGGACAAAACCGTGGCCAAAAGCGTGATGAGGCCCCGGCTGTTGAAGCGACGAAGCGGCATGTAACACCTCCTGCGTTTGATATTTTTATAGGCGATCATTTGTTACGAAAAAAACATGTGAAAACGCTGGCTTCCAATGCAGACGACGCTTGTCAACGCCCGATCAGGGTACGGGCTTTTCAAGTTTTCACATCATCAGACAACGGCAACATAAATTCGTTCGTTGACAATTTCAAGTTTTAATTTCGACACGCCGAATCGCCCGGCGGGCGCACGTTGTTTGACCACGCCGGACTCGTACACGAACCCTTGTGAGTCAGACGGCGAACGTTCTGCCCGTTCCATTCCATGCTGTAAATGTCGCTTCCGCCGCTGCGCGTCGAGCTGAAAACGATGCGATAGCCATCCGGCGACCACGCCGGGTCTTCGTTGCTGCCGGCTTCTGCCGTAAGCTGCATGAGGTTCTCGCCTGTCACATCAATGGTCATAACGTTGAAATGGCCGGCGATACGAGACACAAATGCGATTTTATCACCCTTAGGCGACCAGGCCGGCGAATCATTGTAATTGCCCTCCAGGGTCAGGCGGCGCACGTTGCTGCCCTCGGCATCCATGATGAAAATTTGCGGATTGCCCAGACGATCCGAGGTGAATGCCAACTCGCGGCCGGTCGGCGACCAGGTTGGCGAAGAATCCACGCCGGGGTGATGTGTCAGACGGCGCACGCGTTTGCCCTCGGGGTTCATCACATAGATTTCGGCATTGCCTTCATGCGTTGAAGTGAAAGCGATTTGATCGCCGTCAGGCGACCACACCGGCGCGGTTTGCAGGCCGGCCGTTTGAAAATGGCGTGTAATCTTGCTCGAGACCACGTCCACGAGAAGAAGATTCGGATTATGATTTTGATAGGAAGTCAAGGCAAGCAAACGCGCGTCATGCGACCACGCCGGCGTGAGATTGAGGCTGCCGGTGGCCGTGAGTTGCCGCACGTTGGTGCCGTCGAAATCCATGAGGAAAATTTCTTTGCTCTCGCCCGTCTTGGCCGTAAAGGCAATGCGGCTTTTGGCAATGCCCTTTTCGCCGGTCAGAATGTTGACGATGTCGTCCGCCAGACTGTGCACGAGCAATCGCAAATTGTCGCGGCAGCCGTTGTAGGTTTTTTGCGCCAGTGTTCGGCGCGAATTGCTGTCGATCAGATCCGCTTCCAGTTTCACGCGATCACTGACGATCATGACTTTGGGATGAACCTCCAGGCGAAAGGGCTGCGCCGGCCCTTTGCTGGCGATCTCAAGCCAGGGCGAATTGCTGCCGCCGAGTTGCTCATCGGTGCGAAACGACGCGATCACACTCGACATCCACAAATCATTATCCAGAATGTCGAGTACGCGGCTGGCATCTTTCGTGTTTGCCTGTTGCAGCGGGTGGCATTCCTTTAATTCCACGGGAATGCGCGCAAAGGCATTGGTTTCAAGCCGCAAGTAGACTTCCGATTGGGCGTGCGCGACGCTGGAAAGTAACATTCCGGCGAGCACGACGCGCAGGAGAAAATTTTGCCTTGTCACAAAACGCGTTTTAAACGTGGTTATATGTTGGGGAAAAAATAAGTAGAAGTTGGTACTTTGCAATCTCATGTCGAGGTATCCTGTTTCATCACTCCTGAATTACCAAGTTGCCACGAAATCAAAATGCACGCCAAGCGTTTCCAGGCCCGAGCCTTCCGGCAACGGCGGCAGAGGGCTGGCTGTTTGCACGGCGCGCAACGCGGCTTGATCAAAAGCAAAATTCCCGGAAGATTTTTCGATTACGCTGGACGTGACGTTGCCTGAACGGGCAATCATAAAATATACAGTGGCGAGATATTGCCCGCCGCCGCTGTAAGGCGGGCGCCACTGATTCTCAATGCGAAGTTGTATCAATGCCAGATAATGCGGGAAGGCGAAATTCGGCGCGTCTACTTTCGCGATGCCGCTCACTGCCGGGCCTTGTTGGCCGCCGGCAGATTGCCCGCTTGCTCCCGTTGGTTGTGAATCTTTTGTGATCGACGTTGCCGGCGCCGGCGGTGTTTTCGGCGTCTCTTTCGGCTTGGTGTCGGGCTTCTTGGGCACCGGTTTTTGGGGGATGGGGATTTTGCTCGGAATCGGTTTGCTCTCGGCAGGCGGCGGGATCACCGGCCGCGGTGCGGCTTCGACGCGTTTTGCCCCGCTTCCGGTATCGGAGTTGCGTTCGACAAAGGTTGCCGTCAGCACGCGCGGATAGCCGCGATGCACAGGCTTCGATAAACCGAGCGCAAACACCGCCAGCAATAGCAGCAAATGACCAAGGGTTGAAATGATAATGGCCTTTTTGTCGAACGTATGCATGTCAAATCGAATGCGCAACGAACAAGCCGCCGCGCCAATTTATCCTGAATTCGAAAGTCAAACGCAAGCCACCCGTATCTCAATTGTTTTTTGTCGCTATCGGTTCCAAAAGCAATCCGACATTCTGAATGCCTGCCAGCCGCACCATGTCCATCACGGCCACAACTTTGCCGTATTCGGTGCGCGTGTCGCCTTCTATGAGAACCGGCTGATTCGGTGCATTTTTCAGCTTGGTCGAAATTTTTGCGCCAATATCGCCCAGCGGCAGGCGTTCGCCGTCAACAAATGCTTCGCCGGTGCGGCTGACCGTGACCACAATGGCGCGCTGCGGCTGCGGCTGCGGCGCGATCGTACCGGGCAAATCGACCTTTACGCCCGAACGCATGAACGGCGCGGCAATAATGAAAACAATCAACAGCACAAAAGCGATATCAAGAAGCGAAGTGACGTTGATGTCCGAGACGATCTTCGTTTTTGAGTTTCTCACGGTGGACAATGTGGTTGAAATAAATGATGAGTTCAGTATGCAAGCGGCCAAAATCGTCCTCGATTCTGGAAAGGCGGGCGGACAGAAAATTGTTACAGAGCAAAGCTGGAATCGCGACGACCAAACCCGCAACGGTTGTCACCAGCGCTTCGGCAACGCCGGGCGCCACGACAGACAAATCTGCGCTGCCGCCGGACTGGCTGATGCTCAAGAATGTATGCATCACGCCCCAAACCGTCCCGAGCAAACCCAAAAATGGGCTTAAGCTAATCGAGGTGGCGATAAACGGAATGCCCCCGGCCAGGGCTGAAATCTCGTTCTCCTTTGCGGTTTGCAGGCGCAGGTTGAGATTCTTTTCGATCACCGGCAGCACGCCATCGGTCGTGATTTCAAGTTTGCGGCCGCGCGATGATTCCAGATAACTGCCGATCGTAATATAACCCTCTTCGAAAATCCGGCCGACCGGCCCGCCAATATCTTTGACGGCAGAATGATAAACCGCGGACAATTCAGAATTCGGGCGCAGGCTGTGCAACAGGCGCAAGAAATCGCGATTGATGCCTTTGAAGCGCCAATATTTGGTAAGCGTAATTGCCCAGGTGAGAATGGAGAGCAGCAAGAGACTCGCCAGAATGAGCTGGGCGAAAAGCCCGGACCGTAGAACAAGCGAGACCACGCCGTCTTGCCAAAACAAAGTTGAAAGTAAGATTAAGGAAGCCATGCCGTCCAACATTTTTTGAAGTTGCTTTGACTTTTCCTCATCACAACAAGTTGAAGTCTATGGAAGAAGCCGTTGAAATGCAAGCATAATTTGTCAAAAATCCGCTTGCTTTTACACGAAAAATCTATAGCCTCATATCAGAAAATGATCATTTGCACAAGTGCGCATACGCATTTGAATGGTGCAAACTCGAAAACGTGACGTTCACAGACAATGTCTGCCCTGAAACGCGCTGTTTTGGGATAATGTTCCTGCAACGGCATGGTCGTTGCGCTGAAAACATGGCTTCACGCCTCAAACAACTTCGGCAAAGCGAGTGGGGAGCCCTTTCAGGCGGACACGAAAATTTCCGCAGCTACTCAAACGAACCTTGCTAGTGGAGGCACAATGGACATCTTGGGCATTGATATCGGCGGTACGGGTATCAAAGGCGCACCGGTTAACATTAATACTGGCAAATTGCGCGCCCAACGTTTGCGTTTATTAACGCCGCAGCCCGCAACTCCGGTGAAGGTGGCCAAAGCAGTGAAGGCGATTGCGCTTCATTTCAAATGGCGCGGCGCTATCGGCGTCGGTTTTCCGGGAGTTGTGCAACACGGCAAGATAATCACGGCTGCAAATCTCCACAAGGCGTGGGTGGGTGAATCGGCAGAGGCGTTATTCCACAAAGCAACGGGCGCCGCGGTGCATGTCGTTAATGACGCCGATGCTGCCGGACTGGCCGAAATGCGTTTCGGCGCCGGGCGCGGACGCAAAGGCAAAGTGTTGCTGCTCACGTTTGGCACCGGCATCGGCAGCGCATTGTTTATCGATGGCAAACTCGTAAGCAATACCGAATTCGGGCATGTGCAGATTCGTGGTAAGGTTGCGGAACGCCGGGCCTCCGATGCCGTTCGCACAAAAAAGAAGCTGGGGTGGAAAAAGTGGGCGCGCCGGGTGCAGGAATATCTCAATCACATGGCGCTACTGCTCTCGCCGGATCTGATTATTATTGGCGGCGGCGCGGCAAAAGAGTATCAAAAATTCGCCAAATATATTGAGGTTCCCGTCGAAATGATTCCGGCGCAAAACGGCAATCTTGCCGGCATTGTCGGCGCAGCGCTGGCCGGGAAAAGCGCGATAAAAAAACCACGAGGACAACAGTAAAGGGAATGAGATTCTTCGGCGGCTTTCGGCTTTGACAAAAGCCGCCGAAAAGAGTGCAAGGGGCTCCGCGCCAGGCATGGCTTAATTGCGGCTTATTTCCGGTTCACGCAAGCGGCCTTCGAGCACAATGCGATAGGCGCCGGTCTGTTGATCTAAACTCGCGAGCGCGGCGCACCATTTTTCGG
Source organism: uncultured Cytophagia bacterium (assembly GCA_964457925.1). Taxonomy (GTDB): domain Bacteria; phylum Zhuqueibacterota; class Zhuqueibacteria; order Zhuqueibacterales; family Zhuqueibacteraceae; genus Coneutiohabitans. The sequence goes on along the minus strand of CAYWGH010000022.1, from coordinate 41,081 downwards.
AATCATTAATGATAGTCTCAAGATTCGCCCGAAGGGCATCAGACGAGGGCGGGAGAATGTCGATAAAATCAAGTTCGCGGGAATTGAATTTGAACATATGTTTGACCTCCATGTCAATGGTGTTCAATAAAGCGTTGGTGGGAATTTGACCTAAGCCTCGCCCGGCGCCGATTTCCTCTTGTCATCCTTAAGGGCGAAATCATCGCTTGCTGGCTGGGGCTTACAAAACGGCAGACAATAAACAAAAATGATGCCTCTTACGCAAGCTTGTTACGAAAATTTATTGTGACGTGGCGTGGCGCTAACGTTTTAAATGTCTTCACGCGCCCAGCGGAAATCACGCGCGCAAATTTACGGTGCGCAGGAAGCGCGTTCGTCGCTATTTAGTCTTATTCGCAATGATAGCCTCAAGCATTGACTCTTTACCTTAAATCCATAACTGCTAACATATTAGGCTGTGTTCCATCTTCTTGGCGCGAGATGGAATTCTGCTTGACTTTGAATCAGCCATCAAGTAAGTTCCACAGCCAATTCGGAGCAGTTAAATTAACCTTTTAGACTTTAGCGAGTTACGGGCAGGTTCATGAATTCGGAAAACAAACAGGACGGTTATCGCGACGCGAGTTGGCGCAACTCGCATGCGTTGCTTGAAAAGCAGGATGCTCTAGATGATTACGTGCAACGCCTTAAACTAGGCCCAATGCCCAAGCATGTCGCCATCATCATGGATGGCAACGGCCGGTGGGCCAAGCAGCGGAAGCGGTCGCGCGTCGAGGGCCACCGCGAAGGCGTTAATTCCGTGCGCGAGATCGTGCGCGCGTGCGGCGAACTGAATATTCGTTATCTCACGCTCTACACATTTTCGACGGAAAATTGGCAGCGCCCGAAAAGTGAAGTGGCGGCGTTGATGGGTTTGTTGATCACGACTATTCGTGAAGAGATTGAAGAACTCAATCGCAACAACGTGCGCTTGATGACGATCGGACGACTAAGCGATCTGCCTTATGTCGCGCGCGCCGGCATGGAACATGCCATGCGGGTGCTGAGCAAAAACACCGGGCTGACACTCAATCTCGCGTTGAGTTATTCCAGCCGTCAAGAGTTGACGGACGCGATGCGCCGGATTGCCGTGGAAGTGAAGGCCGGGCGCTTGAATCCGGCGGCCATCGATGATGACATGATCTGTTCCTTCTTATACACCTCTGAGCTGCCAGACCCCGATCTTTTGATTCGCACGAGCGGCGAGCTGCGCATCAGCAATTTCCTCTTATGGCAATTGGCTTACACGGAAATTTACGTCACAGAGGTCTTGTGGCCGGATTTTCGGCGCAAAGAGTTGTACGAAGCTTTACTCGCGTTTCAACGCCGCGAGCGCCGTTTTGGCCGTGTGAGCGAACAATTGATCTCTTCCGACCTCGAGCCGCATGGAATTCCGGAGCATGAATTTGCCGCGCCGGTCGCGCTAGACTTGGACTAACTTTTATCATAACAATATTTTCGCCTCTACGGCCATGACTAAAAAACGCCGGCGAGTGTTTGGGGCGGTGGCTGTGCTCACCGCCCTAACACTGACTTACGCCGGTTGGAAAATTTACGCCAGCCGCCCGCTGCTGCAACGTCTCGTCGTGGAAAAAATTGAAACCACGCTCGGTGGCGAGTTGCATTATCGCAAGTTTCGCCCCACGTTCAGCGGCGTCGACATTCAAGACGTTTATTTCACCCGCAGTTTGGCGAACAGGATGCGGGGAACCTTGCACGCGCAGCAGATTTCGGTGCGCGTAAATTATGTCGCGTTGCTGCGCAATCTCTTGCAGCCGGCGCCCCGCGTCATTCGCATCGCCGTTCTGCAACCAACCCTGACGCTGTCACCCGCCCGCACAGCGAAAGCGTCGTCACCCGCCACGCAGGCTGCCCAACCCACAACCGTCACCCCACCGGCAGAAGCCGCCAAACCAGGCGCGCCGCCTGCCGGGGAAAACGCGGCGTCGAAATATATCATCATCGAAAATGTCGAGATTGAAAACGGCGAAATCGTCTGGCAAGACAGCGCGAGCGGAGTGCCAGAGGTTACCATCGTCAATGAACTCAGCGGATGGTTGCATGCGCTCGGCGAATCGCATGCACAAGTTCGCCTGCACGGCAAAGTACGGCATCCGAGCGAGGCAGAATTGACGTTGTCGACGGCGGTTGATTTGCAGCATGTTGCCCTGGATTCCGTGCAACTCGATATTTCAGATTTGCAGTTTACGGGCAAGCTGCCGCTTGCGGTGCCCGGCCGCCTGGAAATGGCCGGCGGCAAACTCGGCGGAAGCCTGGTGTTGTCGCGTTACACGCTGCCGTCTTCACAAAATGAGATTCGCGTGGGCGGACATTTGCATCTGCGTGACGGCAAGTTTCGATATGCTTTCGACGAGCAAACAAACGGCGCCAACAAGACCAACCGTTTGCCCTCCTGGGTTGATCGCATCGCCCGAAAATTTTTCACGCACTCCGGCAGCAACCTGTTCAATCGCGTCGCGTCGACTTTGCAACATGCGCCGTTGCAGATTGAAAACGCCAGCTTTGATGCAACATTGCAGGACGGCCAGCTTGTGATTGCAAACGGCCGCCAGCTCGTTAACAAGCAACCAATGCGTCTCAACGGCCGCGTGCAACTCGGCGAGTTGCCATTTTGGGTGGCTCAGCCTGAGCGCGGGCAAGAATCATATGCCGTGAAAATTGCGTCAAACTCACTTGACGGCGATTCCCTGGACGCTCGCGCTGAGGTTCCAGCACAAGCGCCCGCCGTGGATCTGCATTTTGTCTGCGATTCACTTTCGCTGCGCGATTTTTTTGCCCCGTTTCATCGCGTGCTCGCGAAAAAAAATCTTCCCACCGCAAAAGCCCACCCGCCGGTCTCGGGTATTGCCGCCATTCGCGCGGATTTTACCGGCTCATTCTATGCGCCGCGAATTCACGCGACCGTGACCAGCCCGCATGCTGTGATTTATAAAAAACGCGTACGCCAGCTCGAAGCGCAATTGAGTTATGGCCAGCCGCTCGCGGATTCGTCGGCGGCGCACGGCTCGGAGACGGCGTTGCATTGGCGAGGCCGCGGCATGATTGATTTCGACTATCCGGCGGCGCAAAACGCCATGCATGCGCCTGAGCTCAACTGGGAAGGTTGGGGGCAGGTCGACCTCGCGGCCAAGAACCTGCCGCAATCCGCGACCGTGGTGGTGGATGGCAATTTAACACCGATGCTCTCGCTTTTACTGACGCGTCGCGGTTTCAAGCTCGAAACCCACAAGCAGAAAGAAAGCGATGCTCCGTTTTCGTTTTTATCCTCATTGCCGGAAACACGCCTCACGGGCCTGGCGCAAATTTCCGGAACCGTTTGGCAGCCGGTCCTGCAAGGCCGCATGAACCTTGACGTGAAGCGGCCGCAACAAACGCCCATGCGCTGGCTCGGCAATTTTTCGCTGGCAGAAGACACGCTGCATTTGAGAGCCTCGCTGCCGAATCAAACCTCCAGGCTCAATGCGACGGTTTGGCGTTTGGGCAAACGCCCGCTTTTCAAAATTGAAGGGCTCGAAGTTGATCTGCTGCCCGCGGTTTTTGGTGAGAAAATTTCCCGTTCGTTGCTGGCCGATTTGGACATGAATTTCAGCTTGATCGGGCATACTGACAGTTTGAATATCAATATCGACGCACGCAAGAAAGCCGCGCCCACAAAATTATTTCATCTCGTCGGCTATATGCTGCCGTTGTTACAGGGCGAGCGGGTGACCTCCGGCTATGTCAATTTTTTTCCCGGTCAGCCGAATGAGTTTGCGGCGAGTTACACGCTGCACGTGCAGGATAGCCTTTTCAAAATTTCCGATTTTCGCAGCGAGCCGTGGCTCCATGCTGCGCTAGAAGTAAAAACCGGTCACAACCGTGAGATCAAGGGCGGCTTGCGTTTGGCAGGCGCTGACCTCGCGCGCCTGATTACCGGCGCCGCCAATGACAGCGCGGCCTATCGCGGCAAATTGTTCGGTGAATTGAATCTCACCGGCACGCTGGATGATCCACAAGCCGTTGGAAATTTTTGGCTGTTTGACGGCTTTTTTCACGGCCTGGGAAATTTTGCCCTGAGTGCAAAGATGCGGGCGGATCGCAGCGGATGGAAGGTCGACAGCCTGGCCCTCACCAAAGACAAACAACCCTATCTCACGGCCGGCCTCGGTTATCGCCGCAGCGATCAGTGGTTGCATCTGAACGTGCGCGGCGCGGATTTGCGCGGCGGTGAGTTGCTGCACGCTTTGTTTGATTTCCCGGCCTCAAAATTTGACGGTGTGACCACCCTGGATTTACAGGCAGAGGGTCCGGCTAAAAACTTTTGGACTGAAAAAGGGGTGCCGCTTTCCGGCGCACTCACGGTGCGCCAGGCGCGGGCAATGGGCGTGCATTTCGATGAGCTCAGCGCTGATCTCGCTGCCCGTGACCGCTCCGAAATGCCGGCCACGCTTTCCAGCCGCGGCCTCTATCTGCCGCGCGTGCGCGCCGTCAAACAAGAGGCCTTCTCGTTGGCTGGGGAAATATTTTTGCCGTTCAATCGCACCAGCGCGGTAGCGGCTTCGCTTAACGGCGCTGGAAATTTTTTGGCGATTCTACCGGAAATGAGCAATTGGTTCAAAGCGACGTCAAGCTATGGCCAGCTCAGCCTGAATCTATCCGGGCCGTACGAGCGCTTGACCATCTTGAACTCTCATCTCAAAATCAATGACGGCGCAGTGACCCTGGCGCGGCTCGCGCGCGAGGTGACCCACATCGAAGCTGAAATCTTCGTCGATGGCCGCGGCACGTTCGTTGAAATTCCACGTTTCACGGCGCGCTTCGATGATGCGACCGTAACGCTGCGCAACGTCGAGCGCCTGCCGCCGTTGCTCCTGGCGGATGCCGGCAGCAATGCCGAATCAACGTTTATGAACACGATTGACGACGACGCCTGGCAGCCGCTGCGTTTGGGCAACTCGCCTTTGCACCTCGGCACACTGTTGCTCAGATCGGACGACAACGGTTTGCCGTTGAGCATTCCGGGATTGATGAAAAAGCACGAAACCGGCCGCTTTCGCCTCACCGGTTTGATTGATTCCACCGCGCACCGCGGCGATGCCGATGAATTCATCATCGCCGGACCGTGGTCACATCCGATGGTACAGGGTCGCGTCGTGCTCGAAAATGTCGAGTTTCAATTCCCCTTTGATCAAGAAAGCGATCCCGCCCTGCAAGATTTGCTGCGCCGCATCAATTGGAACGTGGTCGCTGAAAGCCGCAAAGACAATCATTACGTTCTCACGCAGACCACCGCGTTCAATGACGTTTATGTCAATCTCGGTGTTGACGATGCAGCCAGCCGGTTGCGTTTTTCCGGCATCGTGTCCGACACGACCTTCTCCGAGCAGGCATTTTTTATTGAGGGTAAAGTGGTTTCGACGCGCGGCGAAGTGGAGTATCTTGATATGAATTTTGAAGTGGAAGAATTCGGCGCAGAGTTCGACAAAAGCCAGCTTTATCCTCTGGTGTATGGCCGCGCCAAAACCGTGGTGCGCGATTCAACCAACACGCCTTACAATGTTTATCTCACACTGGTGGCGGTCGATCCGATTTCCGGACGGGAGGAATTACGCGGCCGCTTCCAGCATGCCATTTTCAAGCTGACCTCGGATCAACCGAATTTTTGGGGAACCGGCCAGGAACAAGTGCTGGCCTCGCTCGGCTATTCTGTTGACAACCTCGGCAAGAGCGCGACCGACGCGGTGGGCATCGGCACGGACAATTTGCTGATGCGGCCGTTTCTCCGGCCCGTCGAGCGCGCGGTGCAACGCACCCTAGGCCTGGATATCGTGCGCTTCAGTTCGCGCTTTACACGCAATTTTCTCACGACAAATTTCAACAGCAACACGGCGGACAACGCTGCCGCGGCGCCGGAAGCGCATCGCTCGCTGTTTCGCAGCAGCCGCGTGACCGTGGGAAAATACTTGTTGAATAATCTCTATCTTTCCTACATCGGCCAGCTCGAAAGCGGCCTGGAACGCGACAGCACCAATCACGTTGCCGGCCAACCGCTGCCGGATTCAGAATACAAACTGCAATTGCGCCATCGCCTCGGCCTGGAATATCGCCTCAACCCCGACATGCTGTTGCAGGTGGAATATGACTTCGCCGATGAAAGCGTGCGCGCGGACCGCAAAATCTGGCTGCGTCATTCCTTTCCTGTCGAATTTCCTAAAGAAACGAATTAGCCTCCCTCCAAATCCACAGCTTCTTGATAATAGAGTTCTTGCAACGGCTTTGTCGTTTTATGAACACCTCAGAGGTTGGACGGCGCTCGAAGTTATGGAAACCCCGGCTCAATTGAGATTGAAATATTTTCAAATCGAGACGAATGGGCCCCGCATCCGATCAAGCAAGGCGCCGCTCCATCACCATGGCAAAAAAGCCGTCACAGCCGTGTTTGTGCGGCAGGAGATGAATGGCGCCGCCCTGCGCCAGATGGCTGAGTTGATAGCGCTGCAAAATTGCGGCGGCATCAGCGGCCTGGAACGACGAATTGTCCGCCAAAAAGGATTGCACCACGGCTTCATTCTCTTGCGCCAGCACGCTGCATGTGGCATATACCAAGCGCCCGCCCGGCTTAAGCAGCGCGGCATAGTGCCGCAAAATTTGCTGTTGCTTCGCCGACATTTCATCCACCATGCCGGGCGTGATTTTCCACTTTGCATCAGGATTGCGGCGCAGCACGCCCGAGCCGCTGCACGGCGCATCGATCAAAATCGCGTCCATCTTGCCCAGCAGAGAGGCCGGCGCCTCGTTCTCGTGCAACCTCTGCACACGAATATTGTGAATGCCGCTGCGCCGGCTGCGCTTTTGTAAATTTTCCAGCCGCCTGGGCGCCACATCAAACGCGAAAATCTCTCCGCGGTTTTTCATCAACGCCGCCAAATGCAGCGTTTTACCGCCGCCACCGGCGCACACATCCGCGACGCGCCAGGTGGGCTTGGGATCGAGCAACAGCGAAACAATCTGGCTGCCCTCATCCTGCACCTCAAACCAGCCTGCGCGGAATAATTCGAGATTGAAAAGATTCATTCGTTTGGCGAGATGCAGGCCCTCAGGCGAAAGCACGGTCTCCGCGCCCTCAAAGCCGAGTTTCTGCAATTCTTGCAGGCAATTTGCGCGCGAAGTTTGTAATGTATTCACGCGGAGCGTCAGCGGCGGCGACTGATTGAGCGAGGCCAATAGAAGCTCGCTTTCGGCTTCGCCGAATTGTTGCTGCACCACGGCAACAAACCAATCCGGAAATGAAAATCGAATACCCGGGTTGTCTTTGAACGTTTCCGGATTTTGTGCGGCGATTTGTGCCAGTTCGGAAAGTGAGGGAGAAAGCTTGTGCGGGGAAGGACCGGAGATATAACTTGAAACAATCTCTGACGATAATTTTTCAATATGCAGCTTGTACGCCACGAACAGCCACGCCGGATTGCGTGTAAAGTCCGGGCGCACCTGCGCAACCAACGCTTGCAAGAGCCGCTGGTGCCGCAAAATACCATAAACACTTTCGGCCAGTTCCCGGCGATCGTGTGAGCCGAGATAGCGACGGCTGCGAAAGAATTTGTCGATCAGATGATCTGCCGGGCGGGAATCTTTCCATAAAATTTCAAGCAATTCGATGGCGTGCCCGGCAAGCGACGCAGGATTCATTGCACAATAACCTGATGAACATGGTTTTCACACAGCCGAATTTTCAGCGACGGGCAAGCCGTCACACGGCTTCCATCGTACTTCGTTTTCGGCTGTGAAGCAAGGCTTTTTTCAGCATGTCGGTTCACGGCATAACAAGAGAACAGTTGCCGAAGTGGCAAAATTTGCCTATATATTGCCATGCATGCAATAGGCGATTAATTTCGCAACATGAGAATAAAATGCCGCGCCCACAACAATGAAATCCCATGCAATTTGTGGGCGAGGTTTTATAAAGCTGTCGCGAAGAGTCGCAATTTTCAGCTTGTCTGCGAAGCGGTTTGTAATTTTTTACATGCGCCCCAACCAAACGGTGTGACGAGCGTCTCAACAAATACGAGAGTTCTATGCTTGAATGAAATCAGCCGCCGCCGTTTTCGCTGGTATGGGCTGTTCAGCCGTCCGTTCAGCGTTAAGATTCGCCTGGCAGCGTTGCGGGCAGTCAGACCCGCGGCCCGAAGCCATGGAACGGCAAAACGCCGCAAAAATTAAGCAGCTTATGCCTCAAAAAAACGTTTGGATTTTGTATTTGTTTGCTGATATTGGAGGCCTGTGGACGCTGTTGTCGCAGTGATTCGCTTACAGCAAGTACTTGAATGCGTAGGTGCAGTCGTCGAGGTTCATATCTCATGAAAGGAAGCTAGGAGTTCTGCCGTATGAAAAAAGGTCGATTTTATTTCCTGGGTATTTTGGCGGTTGCAGTGGCAGGCGGTTATTTTTTTCTGCGTCCGGGACAACCGGCGGAAAAAACCGCGGTAACGCCTGAAAGTCAGGGACGGGTCGTGACGATCGTCCGCGGCGATCTCAATGCCATGGTTTCCGCCATCGGCAAACTCGAGCCGATCAATAAAGTCGAAATCAAGAGTAAGGCCTCCGGAGAAATTATTCTCATGCCGGTGGAAGAGGGCGATCGTATTGAAAAAGGTGCGCTCATCGCGCGCATTGATGAAACCGATGCCCGCAATTTGTATGAGCAGGCGGTTGCCGATCTTGAAGTCGCCAAGGCCGAGGTGGCGCAATCGGCCAACACTGTCAGCCGCCAGGAAGAGATGTTCAAGCGCGGGCTGATTTCACAGGCGGAATACGATCAGGTGAAGCTCGAGGAAGTGCGCGCTAAGGCGCAATTGGTGAAGGCCGAGACGGAGGTGTCCACAATGTTGGTGCGCTTAAAAGACTGCGTCGTGCGGTCGCCCATCAATGGCGTCATCTTGCAGAAAGACGTCGAAGCGGGCCAGATCATCGCTTCGGGCATCAACTCGGTGAGCGGCGGCACCTTGATCGCGACCGTGGCGAATTTGGACAGTATGTACGTTTATACGGAAGTTGATGAAATCGACATTGGCCAGGTTCATATTGGGCAGCCGGCGCGTGTCGTGCCGGATGCCTTTCCCGACACGGTTTACCGCGGCCGGGTGCTGCGAGTGTCGCCGCTGGCAAAAGTCGAGCAAAATGTCACCACCTTTAATGTCACCGTCATTGTGTCGAATGCCGATGGCCGGCTCAAGGCCGGCATGAACGCCTCGGTGGATTTAACCGTCGCGGATCGTGAGAACGCCTTGTTGGTGCCGAAAGAGGCGTTGAAAGAGTTGCGCGAAATTCGCGCACAAATGGCAGCGCTGAATATTCCGGCGGACACCAGCGCCAGCGGCCCCGGGCGTATGGCGCCAGATTCCTCGCGCGCCCAGTGGCGTCAGCGTTTCGCGGATAATGTCTCTTCGGATTCAACCGGTCGAAGTGCCACGAACGGCAGCAATCCCGGCATGACTAATAGCCGCGGGCTGCGCAAATTTGTGTTGCTCAAAAGCGGCGACCGCTATCAGCCGCGCCCCGTGGAAATCGGCTTGAGCAATAACGACTATGCCGAAGTTCTGCGCGGCTTACGAGAGGGCGACGAGGTGTTTGTGTTTAGCGGCAGCCGCGCAGCTATCGATAGACAAGCATGGATGAACCGTATGCGCGGCATGTCCGGTTTCGGCGGTGGACGGCCAAGATAAAAATCATCTGAGAAAACCGATTGCGGTTGGGCGCTCTTTTCGGCGCAAACTTTCTTTGTAGAAATCGGGATTCATACGCTTGGGAGAAAGTCATGGATTTGCGAGAAAGTTTTAGCGTTGCCTTTGGCGCGATTATCGCGAACAAGCTGCGCTCGTTTTTGACCATGCTCGGCATTATTATCGGCGTGAGCGCATTGATTACCGTTGTAGCCGTCGGTAAAGGCGGCGAACGCGCCGTGGCTGAGCGCCTGCAAGCGTTGGGCACGAATTTGCTCTACGTAAGCCCCGGCTCCTCGCGTTCCGGGCCGGTAATGACAAGCGCCGGCAGCAGCGTGAAATTGACACGCAAAGATGTCGAAGCGGTGCTGGAACAATGTGAAGAGATCGAAGCGGTTGTGCCGGAATTCAGCCGCAGCGCGCAGGTGAAATACGGCAATCGTAATTGGAACACGCGCATCACCGGCACCACGCCCAACTACGGGGAGGTGCGCAACGTGAAGGCCGTTGCCGGGCGCTATTTCACCGCGCAAGAGGAAGCCGCACGCGCGCGCGTGTGTGTGCTCGGCTCGACAGTGCGCGACAATCTCTTTGATCCCAGCGAAGACCCGATCGGCAAAACGTTGCGCATTAGCCGCATGAATTTTCAAATTATCGGCGTGCTTGAAACCAAGGGACAGGCCGGCGGTTGGATGAATCCGGATGATCAAGTGCTGATTCCGCTGGCCACCGCTCAAATGCGTTTGTTCGGGGTCGATCATATCACCAATTCCACGTTGAAAGTTGCGGATGCCTCTCTGATGGATAAAGCGTTTTACGACGTCGAGCGGGTGCTGCGCAAACAGCACCGCTTGCGCGATACGCAAGACAACGATTTCAATATTCGCAATCAAGCCGACATTATTTCCACCTTTGAATCGACGCAAAAAACCATCACCACGATGCTGACCATCGTCGCCATTGTTTCATTGCTGGTGGGCGGTATCGGCATTATGAACATCATGCTCGTATCTGTTACGGAACGCACGCGCGAAATCGGCATTCGCAAAGCGATCGGCGCGAAACGGCGCAACATCATGTCGCAATTCTTGCTGGAAGCGCTGGCGCTTTCGATTACCGGCGGCCTGATCGGCATTATGGTTGGCGTCGGCTTGACCAAGCTCGTCACAAATTTCATGGGTTGGCAAACCTTGATTTCGATTCCATCCATTGCGGTGAGCGTTATTTTTGCGGCAACCGTTGGTATCGTGTTCGGCCTTTATCCGGCCTGGCGCGCGGCATGGCAGAATACTATCGAGGCGCTGCGGTATGAGTAAAAAGCAGGCTGGCAGGATTTGGAATATATGAAGCGATGGTCAGATGATTTGAATACATGCTCTCAACGAGAATCCCCGTTATGCGACTAGCTTTTCAAACACAGAATAAAATTCTGAAACATTTTTAACCACGAAGGCGCCCCAAAAAACAAAATTCACATCATTAAGCTTTTCTTGGCGTCTTCGTGGTGTTCTGAATTAGTTGGGTTCATTGCCGCCCGCAGGGCTACAATTTTCACTGGCTTAAAAACTGGCGCAGGATTTTTGCCGGTGACAAACGACATGGGACGCGGGATAATTTGCTGGAACTACGGAACAGCTTCAAAAATCGGATTATCAGCACAACTTAAGCGGAAAACCCCAATATCACTCCGAGCGTGTCAATGGTCGAAACGTTTCGTCGAGTTAATCATCATGATTTTACACCGGACGAAATGGGCCGCATCTGCGCGCGTTTCGGGGAGTATCATCTAAAAAATCCCTCCTGCGAAAAAATGACGTCTTAAAGGTTTGCCACAACTTTGCACTGCATCCTGGGATTATGAAACTTTGGCATCTTTTTTTGTTCAGCTTTTTGTGGATCGGCGGTGTGCTGGCCTATCGTTTTTGGCCGGCGCCGGAAATCACCCACGCGCCCGGCATTCTTATCCCGGATGAACCCGAACAGCGCAGCGTATCACAACCCCGCATGTGGCAGCACAAAGGTTACTGGCTGGAGCCGCTGGCGACCTTCCGGTTGAACGCGCGGGTTTTGCATACGAAGGAGTACAGTTTCGGTCGCGAGGCGGATTTGTCGCCGCTTGATTTGGCATTGGGCTGGGGCCCGATGTCCGATCAGAGCGTCATCGATCGCCTCACTATCAGCCAATCCAGCCGCTGGTATTTTGTGCGCTTCAAAAGCGCGCCGCTTGCCAAAAAAACGATAACGGCGTCATCCGCCAATATGCACATGATTCCGGCGAGTGATGCTATTGAAAAAAAATTAAAATCGTTGCGCATCGGCAACCTCATCAGCCTGCGTGGTTATCTCGTTGCGGTGCGGGCGGAAGATGGCTGGCGCTGGCGCAGCTCTCTTCGCCGGGATGATACGGGCAACGGTTCTTGTGAAGTGGTTTGGGTGGAGGACGTATCGGTTCAAAACTAATGAGCACAATTTCGTTATCACGGCGTTATTTTCATACCACCTGAATTTGCACAAAGCCTGACCGAATCCGCGATGCATGCGGGTTTGATCAGGATACCAAGCGACCAATTGGGTGATGCACAAAAAATTTTGCATGAGAGCTTGCTATCAACTCCGAAGGCGTGAAATGTTTATAGTTTATAGTCATGCGCGCACCCCGTTTCTACAAACTCGGATAGGAGTGGCATATTGGGTTTTCATGATAAAGCCTGCGCCCACGTCGATAAAATCTACATGTCACTCCCTCGGAGTTGTGTGACGGGCCGCCGAGCTTGAACGAATGGCAACCATCGTGCAAAATTCAGATACCAAAAACCAACAGGCGTTAATGTCACCCCGGAGACCAGGTTAACTATCATCCACCCCCGAAAAACTGATGGCGAAAAAAACAATCAAGCGTCGAAAATTTTTGCGCACCGCGGCAACCACCGCCTTCGGCGCCACGGCCCTGGCTTCACTCACCACTCCCTCCTGCGCACCGGCAAAACCGCAGCGCCGGCGCGTGCTGCGCCTCGCTCACTTAACCGATATTCACGTACAACCCGAATTGAACGCCGCCGCCGGCATGGCGCGCGCGCTGCAGCATGCGCAAAATCTACAGGACAAACCCGATCTTATTTTCAACGGCGGCGATGCCATCATGGATGCGCTGGGCGCGGATAAAGCGCGCACGCAAACACAGTGGCAACTTTGGCAAAGCGTTTTGCGGAATGAATGTTCGCTGCCGATCGTGCATTGCATTGGCAATCATGACGTGTGGGGTTGGAAGGCCACAGGCGCGGCACTTGCATCGGATCAACTCTACGGCAAGCCATGGGCCTTGCAAGAATTCGGTTTGACAACGCGTTATTATAGCTTCGATCGCGCCGGCTGGCATTTTATCGTACTCGACAGCACACACTACAAACCCGGCGGCTACATCGCAAAACTTGACGAAGAGCAGTTTGAATGGTTACAAGACGATTTGAACACGACGCCGGGAGCCACGCCCATTTGTGTATTGTCTCACATACCGATTATGTGTTTTTGCGCGTTTTTTGACGGCGACAATGAAGAATCCGGCGATTGGAAAGTTCCCGGGGCCTGGATGCACATTGATGCGCGGCGCATCAAAGATGTTTTCAAACAGCATTCGAATGTCAAGCTCTGTTTGAGCGGACACATTCATTTGCAGGATGAGGTCGAATATCTCGGCATCAAATATTTGTGTAACGGCGCGGTTTCCGGCAATTGGTGGGAAGGCGCCTATCAAGAATTCCCACCGGCCTACGTTGTGGTGGATTTGTTTGATGATGGCTCCAGCGAAAGCGAATACATCCCATATTGAACTTGGCGAGGAGAAGCGTCGCAATGAAAATTCTAATTCGATTGGCAAGTCTGGCGTTATTACTGAGCCTGGGTTGCAGCAAAACCGCAGAGCAACGTGCCAACAAAGTCATCGGCGTCAGCTTGCTGGCGCGGCAGCATGAATTTTATCGAGATCTCGAAAGCACGCTGCAAAGCGAAGCAGCCGAACACGGCTTCGAGTTGTTGATCGCTTCCGCCGACTTTGATTTGGGCAAGCAATCCGCCCAGGTTGAGGATTTCATCGTGCGCCGGGTTGATGCGATCATTCTGTGTCCGGTTGATTCACGCGGCATTGGTCCGGCGATCAAGAAAGCTGGAAATGCTGGGATTCCCGTGTTTACCGCCGACATTGCCGCGGAAGAAGGTGAAGTCGTTTGCCATATCGCTTCGGATAATCTCGCGGGCGGCCGCATGGCGGCAGAGTATCTCGCCAAGCTGTTGAATGGTAAAGGCGAAGTCGCTCTCATCACCCACCCCAATGTCATGTCTGCATTGGATCGCGTGCAAGGGTTCAAGGAAGCGATTACGGCTTTCCCGGAGGTCAAAATCGTTGCCGAAGTAAATGGCGAAGGCGTGCGAGATAAAGCCATGCCTGCGGCCATTGATATTTTGCAAGCCCAACCCGGCCTAGACGGAATTTTTGGCATCAACGACGACTCTGCGCTTGGCGCGCTCGACGCCCTGCAGCAACTGCAGCGTACGGAAGTCGTCATCGTCGGATATGACGGCATGCCGCAAGCCCTCGATGCCATTCGCAAAGGCACGGCTTTGAAGGCCGATGTCGTCCAATATCCCAAACGCATCGGCGCAACCACCATCGCAAAAATTGCCGATTATTTCAACGGCGTAACCGTGCCCAAGATCGTGCCGGTTGAGGTCGGCATCGTGGATCAGGCGTCGCTGCAGAGCGCAGCCGCCGAGGAGTAATGATGGACGCGCTGTTGACCATGCGCAGCATTCGCAAGCAGTATCCCGGCGCGCTTGCGTTAGACGAGGTGAACTTCGACTTGCAGCACGGCGAAGTCCATTGCCTGGTCGGTGAAAACGGCGCGGGCAAATCGACGTTGCTGAAAATTCTCTCCGGCGCGCTGCGCAAAGAGGCGGGCGTGATTCATCTCGACGGACGTGAAATCGATTTGCCCTCGCCGCAAGCGGCATTGCAGTTGGGCATCGGCACAATTTATCAGGATTTCAAGCTCGCGCCGGAACTCTCGGTGGCGGAAAATATCCTGCTCGGTCACGAACCGGCTATCGGCCGGTCTTTTTTTGTGGATTATCGCAAAATGCGCGAGCTTGCGCAAGCGGCGCTGGCCAGGTTGGGCGAAAGCCTCGACGGCCGCCTGCCGGCCTCGGCGCTGAGCGTGGCGCAGCAACAATTGGTCGAGATCGCCAAAACGCTTTCGCATGACGTACGCATTCTCGCAATGGATGAACCCTCGGCTGCCCTCACCACTGCTGAGTTGAGGAATTTGTTTGAGGTCATTCGCCGCTTGCGCTCCAAGGGCGTTGGCATCATTTACATTTCACATCGGCTCGAGGAAATATTCGAAATCGGTGATCGTGTTACAGTGTTGCGTGATGGCAGAGTCGTGGCCACTTCTGCGGTGGCCGAGGTTGATCGCAATCGCCTGATTCAATGGATGGTGGGGCGCGAGTTGGCGAATGAGTATCCCCAGCGCTTGGCGCAACCGGGTCCGGAAATTCTCCAGTTGAAGAATTTGACTGCCGGCAATTTGCAGGATATCAATCTTACCCTGCATCAAGGCGAAATCCTTGGTCTCGCCGGCCTGGTGGGCGCCGGCCGCAGCGACTTGGCGCATGTGATTTTTGCGGCGCAGCCCCGCGAAGCCGGCGAGATTTTTCTCGAGGGCGAGGGCATTCATCCGCGTTCACCGGCGGAGGCCATTGCCCTGGGCTTGGGGTTGCTGACGGAAGATCGCAATCGCCAGGGCCTGCTCATGCAAATGAACGTGCGTGAAAACATTTCTCTCGCAAATTTACGCCGCTTGCAGCGCGGCCTTTTTCTCGATCGAAAAAAAGAAAAGCGGGAGACGGAGACATTCATCACCGACTTGCGCATCAAAACTTCCGGGCTGGAACAGGCAGTGGAACATCTCAGCGGCGGCAATCGCCAGAAGGTGGTGCTGGCGCGCTGGCTTTATACCCAGTGCCGGGTCTTGATTTTTGATGAGCCGACTGCCGGCGTTGATGTGGGCGCGAAGCATGAAATTTATAATTTGATCAATGATCTGGCGCAAGCGGGCAAGGGCATCCTGATGATTTCATCAGATTTGCCGGAATTGCTCGGCATTTGTGATCGCATTGCCGTGATGCATGCCGGCCGCATCACCGGAATGCTGAACCGCGAGGAGTTTGATCAGGAAAAAATCATGATGCTGGCAACGGGCGGAGTACTGCATGAGCCAACCTCTTTTTCAACGCAGCAACAGATGAACAGCATGACCCCGGCCATCGAAAAGGCCGTTGCAGCGGCGCCGTTGCCGAAACCATCAAACCGGTTGCTGAAGGCGCTCGGCGCTTACGGTATCGGCGTTGCATTATTGCTTGAAGCCGTGATCTTCGCATTGCTTTCGCCTTATTTCTTCACGGCGGATAACCTTTTAAACGTCACACTGCAAACCTCAATCACTGCCATCATTGCTGTGGGCATGACTCTGGTGATTTTGACGGCCGGCATTGATTTATCGGTGGGCGCGCTTGTTGCGTTCAGTGGCGTGGTCGCGACCAGCGTCTTGCAAGCCGATCTTCCGTTTGCTGTTGCTCTGCCACTAGCGTTGGTGGTTGGCGTTGTGTTAGGCGGCCTTTCCGGTGCATGGGCGGGGGTTTTCATCACGCGCTTTAACATTACGCCGTTCATCGTTACGCTCGCGTTTATGACGATTTGGCGCGGTGCTGCCTTCATGTTCACCGATGGCCGCCCCATCTGGAATCTCCCCGAGGCCTTCAGCAGCCTGGGCAGCGGGCGCGTGCTCGGCGTTCCTGCGCCAACTCTCATCATGATCGCGGTGTATGCCATCGCCTATATCGTACTCTCGTACACACGTTTTGGCCGTCACGTATACGCCGTCGGCGGAAACAAGGAGGCCGCTCGTTTGGCCGGCATCAACATCAATCGCATCATCGTACAAGTCTACATTATCTGCGGCAGCTTGGCCGCGTTGAGCGGGATTCTGCTCGCCGCGCGCATGAACTCCGGGCAGCCCAACGCCGGCTTGATGTATGAGTTGGATGTGATTGCCGCGGTGGTGGTGGGCGGCGCCAGCCTGTTCGGCGGGCGTGGCTCGATTATCGGCACGTTTCTCGGCGCGATGTTGATCGGCGTATTGCGCAATGGCTTGAACTTGCTGAACGTGAATTCATACGTGCAGATGGTGGTGCTCGGCGCGGTTATTTTGCTTGCCGTGATGCTGGATCAAGTAAGGAAAAAGTAAGTGTCGCCCTTGCGCCAGATAAGGGTTGTATCGATGTTAGATGGCCTGCCTTAAAACCCCACCTGCACGCGCAACGCGTGATTCCAACTGGCGATCTGCCCGGCGAATTTTCCCATCTCTTCACCATAAAAGGCGTAATCCGCGCGCAAGACATAGAGATTTATGCCGGCGCCAAAGGTCGGATAGCCCTGGCTGAAACCGCCGCGCGCCACCAGTAACGGGGTGAGATTGAATTCCCCGCCCATATAAACCGTTTTGAAAAACGAATGACCGCCGGTAAACGGTTCGTCAAAATCGAGCGCCAGCGCAAAATTATAAAACCATTTCTTTAAGCGAATGCCCGGACGATAAACCATGCCGAACCGATACGATGTTGATATTTTATTGGGCGGCACAGGATTGTCCAGCGTTGCGCCTTTGGCGTTCCAACTGAACGAGGTGGAAAAAATATCATACACCGTCGCGCCGAATTGAAAGCGGCGATTGAGGGTGTAAAACGCGCCCAGATCAAAGCTGAAGTTGCGGCCGCGATAAAAGTGGAGATTTTCATTGCTGGTGAAACCGGAGATGGTTTTGCTTTTGCGTGTGATCCAGCGACTCAGATATTTTCCCGTTAGGCCCACGCTGAGATCGCCGGCGCGGCCGCGCGGCCCGGCGGAGAAGGTGTGGGCAAGCGAGGCCATCACTTGCACATCGCCGCGCAAGCGTGTATCAATGATCGGAATGCCAGTTGCCCCTTCGAACATTTCGTAGACGGCGTTGCCGGCGGTGAACACGCCGGCGCCAAAATGCCGCGAGAGAAAATGAATCGGCGCCGGCCCTTCAATGTTGATGATTGCCTGCTGCTGGGCAGCATCCAGCGCCTGGCGATAAAGATCGTTAAGCTCGGTGTTGTTTAAACGCGTGATGTTGTTAAACTCGTCGCGATGGTCCCGATAAAACTGATACTGGTCGAGCGCATTCGTGTTCAGGCGCACGCTGACATCGACAAAATTGAAGCGTGGGTAACGCAGCGTCGTCAACAATGCGGGATTATAAAAAAAGATATTGTCTTCGCCGGCTACGGCCACGGCCGCGCCGCCCATGCCGAGCGAACGGACATTGCGCACCGTCATGCGCGAAAAATCTTGCGCGCTGACTGTGGCGCCATGAAGCATGACGAGCAAAAAAATGATGCGAAAAAAGGTTGGCATAGGTAGAACTTGTTAAGATGAAGCACAGCGCGCCGGGCTTTCTAACGAGAGCATGAAAGCCCGGGGAGAATGTTCCTGACTCGAGCGTGGAATTTATGGGCAGCCGAATTGCTCCAGCGCGGCCAAGCCAGAATACACCACTTTGAAGAATTCGCCGGAAGGCGTGTTGCGGAGGTTGGTAGGCATGGCCGTGGGCGGTGTCGGCGGAGTGCCGGACGGCAGACGGCCGAACGTCGCATCGTGATAATAGTACCAAAGGCAACGCAACCCCTCTTGCAAAATTGGATAATTCGCCTCGATAATGTTATCGACCTCGCGGCAAATTTGATTGGCGGTTTTGGCAGGATCGTCAACCAAAACTTGGTAAACATTCTGCACCTTCGTCAGTGAGATGCGCGGATCGAGGAGGAATCCATTCGCGGCGTTGTGATCTTGATCGAGCATCAACACAAAGCCGTAAACCAATGCGGCGACGCCGCAGCTTAAATAAGTATCATTGGCGTATTGAAACTCCTCGGGCGTGATGGTGCCATTGATCAACCCTGCAACCACCGGGTCCAAATCCTCTTTGACTGCCGCGAATACGTTCAGCAAATTCCGCAGTTCCGCCTCGGTGAAATCGAATAACATAAAAGTATCGTTTACCGCGGCAACGGTTCCCCAACCCTTAGCGGCGCTGCCGCCAGTCACGCCTTGTTGTAGAGCATCGATGAAGGCATCAAAATTGACATTGTAGGCGCGGATCGTTGCCACCGCATGAAAATAGCGAATTGCCGGCGTTTGCGGCGATAATTGTTTCGCGCGCTCCAGCAAATTGAGGGCTTGCTTGGGATTGTTATTCTTCAATTGCGCCTGCGCCTCGGAAAGCAGGGCCTGCGGATCGTTGTCCTTGTCGCCCGAGCTAAAGGGTGAAAAGATGTTACAACCGGCCACCAGCACGGCGAATAACGGCAAAATGATGAGACGGTGCTTGCGTTGCATGAGTGAGCCTTTCATACTGGAATTGGATGAAAATAGGGCTGCCGGAAAACCTCGGCGCCCGCGACGGGCCATGATGACGTTTTACTGTGTTCATTTTATTGAGGTGAATGCGAGTTGTAAGAAAATTCTGGCACATGCAATCGTGAGATCGCCCGTGACTCGCACTGGAGGTGAGGACTTTCATCCCACTGAAATTGCGCAGTCGAGATGCGAAAAGAGTATACCGGCAAATATCGAATTTAGCCGACAAGGGATTTTCGGTTGTTTGAAAATGCCGAATTGCTTATTCTTCTGCTCTATCAGCAAGAATTGGCTGGAATACTTTCAGCGCGCGGCAGTGTTAGTCTAGTAGGTCATTAGCTCGTGAAAGTTAGAAAAAAATTCCGAGTTTATTTCCAGTGAATAGAAAAACCCATTGGATAAAAATCTTACAGTTGGGTTTTCCTATCCATTGGAAAAAATTTATTTCTCGATGCTGCCCGCAGGGCCTTGGATTTCAGCTTGCGTGAAATCTGGTGTAGATTGTTACCTCGAAAGATACATTGATCTTCTTTCCGTCATCCCGGAGGGATCTGGCGAAATTCTGGACCTAATGCCGAGTACTTCACTAGATCCCGCCGGGATGACATTTTGAGAGGCACTCCAATAAATTTTTAAGGTAACAGAGTACGAGTAATTGATCAAACATGAGGATTTTACATGAAGCGAAAGCATTGGCTGTTCCCCATTCTGTTGTTTAGCCTGAGTTTCAGCGCCTGCCAGGAAAAGCAAAAAGCTGCCGGTAACAGCGCGCCCGCGGCGGCTGAGGTCGGCAAGCTTGCTGATTTCACTCTACGCACACTCACCGGTGAAACAGTGAATTTGCGCAGTCTGGAAGGCAAAAAAGTCGTGGTGGTGAATTTCTGGGCCACATGGTGCGGGCCGTGCCGCCGCGAGATTCCGGATTTCAACAATGTTTATGCGCTCTATCGCGAGCGCGGCGTCGAATTTTTGGGCATCTCGCTGGACGACGATCCGCAAACCGCGGTGCCGGCGTTTGCCGCGCACATTCCGATTTCATACCCGGTGTTGATCGGATCGGCAGAGATTGCCTGGCGCTATAACGTGCAAACCATCCCGAAGACGTACATCATCGATCGCAACGGCAAGATCGTCGAGAGCCGTGTTGGCATGATTTCCGCTTCTGCCTTGCAGGCAGCGCTTGAGAAAGCTTTGAATAATCCACCCGCATCGTGACGCCGATTCTCGCATTTGACGATTCGCACACGTGCTGTTGTGTTTTGATAAAAGATTCCTCATTTTTCTTCACATTAAAAATTAACCGATGAAAAGCCGTGAACATCGCCCGGCTTGACGGTGGTGATGGTATTGAGGAATCTCATGCTTCGTGCAAAATCTGCAGCGGATGAGCGCCGGCAACGTTTTGAAGAGGCAGCTTTCCCGCACCTGGATGCCCTGCACAATACGGCGCTGCGTCTGACGCGCCATCCGTTCGACGCGGAAGATTTGGTGCAGGAAACGTATTTGCGCGCGTTTCGCTTCTTCGATAAATTCGAGCCCGGCACGAATTTCAAAGCCTGGATTTTTCGAATTCTGTTCAACACATTCATCAATCAATACCGCAAAAAAGCGCGCGCTCCTCAAAAAGTCGATTTTGAAAAGGTTGCCGACGTTTATAGCCGGCCGGAGAAAGAGCGCGACGATAAGTTTGAAACCGCATATGATGAACGGCTCTACCACACGTTGTTCGGCGATGAAGTGAATGCCGCGCTGCAAAAGCTTTCATATGAGTTTCGCATGGTTGTTTTGCTGTGTGATATTGAAGGATTTTCCTATAAAGAGATTGCGGCCATCACGGGCACACCGATCGGAACCGTGATGTCGCGGCTGTCGCGCGCGCGCCAGCAGTTGCAGAGTTATCTGGGTGACTATGCTCATCGCACCGGCGCGGTGAAGCCGAAATGAGGGCAACCAAAATGAGATTTGTGTACCGTTGTGAGGAGTCTTATGAAGACCCGATGTCAAGAGGTTAAAGATCGCGCCGCCGCTTTCGTTGACAACGAAACTGATGCGAACTGGGCTTCCGTGATTGCGGCGCATGTGGAAGCGTGTCCGCAATGCGCCCGCGAGGTTGATCAGCAACGCCAGATGAAAGCATTGGTGCAGCAACACACGCAGCGCGTGGCCGCGCCGGCGCCGCTGCGAGCAAGAATCCGGCATGCATTGGCGCAGGGGCCTGCGCGCTTTGGCTTCTGGGAGCAGGTGCACCAGATTTTTTGGTGGCGGCCGTTGCCGGCGATTGCAACCGCCGCTGTGCTCATGTTCGTGCCAAGTGTTTTGACATATTATCTCTCGCGCCCGGCTCCGGCAGCAACACACCTGGAGTTTGCCGCGGCAGAAGCCAGCCTGGAAGGCGAAGTGATTTGTATCGATTGCTTTTTACTTGACGAACTTCATCTGCAGCACGGCCACGACACCTCGCATCGCTTCGGCTTGCGCACGGCGGACGGTAAGATTCTCACCATCGCAGCGTTTGAAAAAGGCGGCGAGCTGTTGCAGCGCGCCGCCAATATGCACAAACATCGTGTGCGTGTGCAAGGCCGTCTGCTGCCCGAGCAGCGCTATTTACAGGTCAGCGATTTTTCCGTTTTATGAGGCATAAACGATATGTGAGCGATTGTACTTTCCCGCTACCTCCCCACTTTTATTGAAAAGCATCTTAGCCAAATTCCGGTTTTCAGATATTTTTTTCCACAGGCCTATTTTTTGAAAAAATTAAAAAAAGTCCTTGACAAATTCTAATGGTGGATTATATTGTCGAAAAATTGGTTTGAACAACCAACTAATTATCCGTCTGACGCACGACTTCCCGCCTTTGCTACATCTTTTGGACTTAATTATGAAGGTTAGACCAGGCAATCCCATTAGCGGAAATGCCAAAGTCGTTCGCAATATCAATCGAGCAGTCATCCTCAACCTCATTCGTGAAAAACAACCCATCTCCAGGATCGAGATCGCAAGATTGAGCGGACTCAATAAAAGCACGGTTTCGAGCATTGTCTCGGGTCTGCTGGGTGAGGGGATTATTTATGAAGAAGTTGAGTCAAACCAAAACGTCGGACGCAATCCCATCAATTTGTTTCTTAGATTGGGCAAACATTTCGTCGGCGCGATTAATTTTGACTCCCCCCTTTCGCGCATCGCGATCGCCGATCTTGATGGCAGTCTAAAAGAAACCGCATCCATTGAGACGGCCGTTGAAAATCCTGAGCTTTTTGTCAAGCATTGTGTCACAGAATTGTTCAAATTGCGTGATCGGTTGAAGCTGGCGCATCTTGAAGGCATTGGTGTGAGTGTCGCTGGTATCGTAGACCCAGTACGGGCAAGAGTTATGTTTGCGCCGCGCCTCGGTTGGGAAGATTTTGAGCTTGGCAAAATTTTGCAGGAGGTTTGCGCCGAGGAAGGAACGATAATCGTCGATAATGATGCTCGTGCTTCGGCTTTAGCCGAGTTATGGCATGGGAAGTATGATCTTAATTTATCAAATTTTGTATTTCTTTCAGTCGGCCCAGGCATTGGAACCGGTATCGTGGTGGGAAAAAATCTGATCCACGGCCATTCATTCGCCTCAGGTGAATTCGGCCACATGACCTTGTTCGAAGGGGGCGAGTTGTGCGCGTGCGGAAATTATGGCTGTTGGGAAGCTTACGCCTCGGATCGCGCCACGGTTCGACGTTATTTGGCTCGTACACAGCAAGAGCAAACCGCGGGACGCCCGATGCTGCTACAAGAAGTCATTGAGCGCGCCATCCATCAACAAGACACGATTGCGCACGAGGTGTTGGTGCAAACCGGGCATTTTCTCGGCATGGGCATCGCAGACATCATCAAAGCGCTCGATCCCGAAGCCATCATCATCGGCGGAAAAATTACCAATGCCTGGGAGATTATCTATCCTGAAATCATGCAAACACTGGCCAAGCGCGCGTTCTTTGGAAAGAAAAGAACGATTCATATCCTGCCGACCTCTTTGAAAGTTCGACCGCGCTTGTTGGGAGCTGCTACCCTGGTTGTCAAAGAGCTTTTTAGCGACTTTAAAATCATTCGATAAACCTTCAGACGATTTATTGCGACTTAAGATTTCTCAGGATTACTTTTGCGACTCAAATTTGTTGGTTTAAACAACAAATTAACCTTTTTTATCGCCGAGCCAAATTGCTATTAACTCTTGGCTTAATCTTCGAACTCACATGATCGCCCTTGGGCGCCTATGAAAAAGATCGTAACGCTCGGCATCGACATCGGTGGCACGAATACGGCGCTCGGTCTTGTCGATACGCACGGTCAGTGTGTTTATGAAGAAACGTTTCTGACATGTGCCCATGAAGCTTTTTCATTGTATCTCGATCGGCTGTCCGAGAAAATCAATGCTCTGCTCAATCGCTTTTCCGAAAATTATGCCCTGGCAGGCATCGGCGCGGCTGCGCCGACCGGAAATTATTTTCGTGGCACGATTGAAGCCCCGTCCAATTTCACTTGGGGCTACGTCGATTTCGTGAAAGCGCTTCAGGAACGTTATGATCTTCCCATTGTGATCACCAATGACGCGAACGCCGCAGCGTTGGGCGAAATGATGTTCGGTGCTGCGCAGGGCATGCTAAATTTTATCGTCGTCACCCTGGGCACGGGCGTTGGCAGCGGCATCGTCGTCAATGGCGAGTTGGTTTACGGCCAGGATGGACTTGCCGGTGAGTTGGGGCATACCATTATCAAGCCCAATGGGCGCCAATGCAGTTGCGGCCGGCGCGGCTGCCTGGAAGCTTACGTTTCCGCACGCGGCCTTTGCCGGACGGTGTTCGAACTGCTGGCATGGCGCATGGACGACAGCGAGCTGCGGCACATGAGTTTCCGCGAAATGACCGCGGTAAAAATTCATGCCGCCGCGCAGCGCCAAGATGCCCTGGCGCTCGCCGCGTTTGACTACACCGGACGGCTCTTAGGGCGTGCGCTTGCCGATACGGTGGCTTACTTCAGCCCGGAAGCCATTATCATTTTCGGCGGCTTGGCCAATGCCGGCGATTTTCTCTTCGAGCCTGTGCGCCGGCATTTTGAAGAACATTTGCTCGGAGTCTACAAAGGCAAAGTGAAAATTCTGGCCTCACACAAGCAAGGCGGAAACATCGCTGTACTTGGCGCCAGCGTTTTGATTCAGAAAGAATTGGACAAAATGGGAAAAAAGGCCGCCTAGATCGTTATTTAAAACGGAAACAGAGGGCTTCGTTGCTCGAAAAAATGCGATCAAGCATCGGGCTGCGCATGCCTTCATGTTCAACGAGCGCCACACGTTGTCCCACCTTCTGATCTGGAAAGGAAAATGATGCCGGCACTTCATTGGCTGGATGTCGCTGCAATCGTCGCCATGCTCGGCGCCTCTTTTGCCATTGCAGCCTACTATTCTCGCAAAGCAGGCCAAAACACGGAAACATTTTTTCTTTCCGGCAGGAATTTGCCCTGGTACCTGGCCGGCACGGCAATGGTCGCGACGACATTTGCCGCCGACACTCCGCTTGCAGTCACCGAGTTGGTCGCGCGCAATGGCATTGGCGGCAATTGGCTGTGGTGGAATATGGCCATCGGCGGCATGCTCACGGTCTTCTTTTTTGCCAAGCTCTGGCGGCGCGCCGGCATCATGACAGACGTGGAATTCGTCGAGCTGCGCTATTCCGGCAAGGCGGCAGCTGTGCTGCGCGGCTTTCGCGCGTTATATCTCGGCTTATTCATGAACGCCATCGTGATGGGCTGGGTCCACAAAGCCATGGAAAAAATCTTCAAAGTCACGATGCCCGGCTTCGATCCGTTTGTGCTGGTGGTGATCACCGGCGGTTTGATTGCGATTTATGCCGCTGCCTCGGGCCTGCTTGGCACCGCGCGCACCGATAGCTTTCAATTCGTATTTGCCATGATGGGCTGCATCGTGCTCGCGGTGATCGTCGTGCGCCTGCCGGAAGTCGGCGGGCTGGCAGGCATGAGCGCGAAGCTCTCCCCGCAGGTGCTGAATTTTTTTCCGCGCATCGGGGAGGTGACGGCGGCGGGCATCACCGGCGGCATGCTCAGTCTGACTACCGGCGCATTTTTGGCCTATATTGGGTTACAATGGTGGTCAAGCTGGTATCCCGGCTCGGATCCCGGCGGCGGGGGATACGTTGCGCAGCGCATGATGGCATGCAAAGATGAAAAGCAAAGCCTGTTTGCCACGCTGTGGTTCAACATTGCAAACTACACGCTGCGCCCGTGGCCGTGGATTTTGGTGGCGCTGGCGGCTTTGATCATTCTCCCCCGCGCAGAAAATGCCGGCGTGCTGCAAGCTGAAAATCCCGCCTTTTACCGGCAGGCCGTGCAAGTTTTTCAAAAGCCCGCGCTGTTGCAGTCCGGAGGTGCGGAATATCAATCTGAAGAATTTCGCGCATTTTATGAGAAGTATGAAAACACGGTCGATCCCGGCCTGCTGTATCCCAAATTGATGTTGCGCTATTTGCCGCCGGGCTTGCTGGGTTTGCTGATTGCGGTTTTTCTCGCGGCGTATATGTCCACGATTGCCTCACAAATCAGTTGGGGAACCTCTTACCTGATCAACGATTTCTATCGCCGGTTCATTCGCAACGACGCAGATGAAAAACACTATGTTTTTATTTCGCGCATTGGCATCGCATTAATGGTCGTGGTTTCCTTGATCGTGACGAAATTCTTGACCACCATTTCCGGCGCCTGGGAATTCATCATCAACGCCAGCGCCGGCCTGGGCGCAGTGTTGATTCTGCGATGGTTTTGGTGGCGCATCAACGCCTGGTCTGAAATTGCCGCCATGATTGCGCCGTTGATAATCTATCCTCTGGCGCGCGCCTACGGTCTGCAATCTCCCCTCACGCTCTATCCGGTTGTCATTGGCACCACAATTATTTGGCTGCTCGCGACTTATTTAACGCCTCCGGTGAAAGCGGAGGCCTTGCTAAAGTTTTATAAAAGAGTTCACCCGGGAGGCCTGGGCTGGAAGCCCATCGCGGCGAAATTGCCCGACGTCAAAAGCGATTCTGGTTTTGGCGTGCTGTTCGCGAGCTGGATCAGCGGCGTAATCATGATTTATGGCGTGCTGTTCGGCCTCGGCAATTCGTTGTTTGGAAATTACACCCAAGCGTTGCTGTTCTTTGGCGCCACGGCGGCTGCGGTTTTCATCATTCGCCGCAATTTGAAGAAAATCAGTTTTGTTGATTGAAGGATATGATCATGGCAAACCACTTTCGCATCACCTGTCTGATTGTCACATTTTTTTGTTGCAGCGCTTTCGCGCAAGAGCGGCCGATGCAGATCGATTTGATGCCCATGCCCGCCAAGATTGAAATGCAGCCCGGCAAATTTCGTGTAACCGAGTCATTCAAAATTGCCGTTACCGGCAATCCTGATCAGCGGCTCTATCCCAACGCAACGCGCGCGCTGCGACGATTGGCCGGCAGAACCGGTTTGTTTTTGCCGCAGGATTTTATCAAACCCGGCGTTGCTGTCGATTCCGCCGGCATGATTATCACATGCGAGCGCCCCGGGCTAGTTCAATTCGGTGAAGATGAATCCTACACCCTGTCAATCTCTGCTGCTCAAATTCTGTTAACCGCAAAAAATGATATCGGCGCGTTGCGTGGCCTGGAAACGTTCCTGCAATTGCTTTCCGCCGATGATCAGGGGTACTTTTTTCCGGCATTGACGATTACCGATTCTCCGCGTTTTCCCTGGCGCGGACTGCTCATCGATGCCTGCCGCCATTTCATGCCGATTGAAGTCATCCAGCGCAATCTTGATGCGATGGCCGCGGTCAAAATGAATGTCTTACACTGGCATCTAAGCGAAGATCAAGGCTTTCGCGTGGAGAGCAAAGTTTTTCCCAAGCTGCATGAACTCGGCTCAGATGGGTTTTATTACACCCAAGTTCAGATCAAAGAAATTATTGCATACGCAGCCGAGCGCGGCATTCGTGTGGTGCCGGAATTTGACGTGCCCGGGCACGCCACTTCCTGGCTCGTGGCTTATCCGGAGCTGGGCAGCGCGCCCGGACCTTATCAAATTGAAAGAGATTGGGGCATTTTCCATCCGGCGCTCAATCCTGCCCAAGAATTCACTTACAAATTTCTCGACAAATTTTTTGGCGAAATGGCCGCCCTGTTTCCGGATCCGTATTTTCACATCGGCGGCGATGAATTGGAGCACGGCGATTATCACGTCGCCAAACACTGGAACGAAAATCCCGGGATTCAAGCCTTCAAGGTGAAAAACAATCTCAAAGACAATGCGGCGCTGCAAGCGTATTTCAACAGCCGGGTGCTGAAAAGCTTGACCAAACACGGCAAAATCATGGTGGGTTGGGACGAAATTCTTCATGAATCCATGCCTAAAAACATTGTGATCCAATCCTGGCGCGGCCGCGAGTCGATGGTAAAAGCGGCGCAACTCGGTTATCAAAGCATTCTGTCCAACGGCTATTACATCGATCTGATTCAGCCCACGGATTTTCATTATCTCAACGACCCGTTGCCCGCCGACTCGCCATTGCCTGACGCTCAGAAAACGAAAATTTTAGGCGGGGAGGCCACGATGTGGTCTGAGATGGTTTCACCCGAAACGGTTGATTCGCGCATCTGGCCGAGAACCGCGGCGATTGCCGAGCGCCTGTGGTCGCCGCGAGAAATCAATGCGGTTGACGATATGTACCGCCGCCTCGACCAGATCAGCCTGCAACTCGAAGAACTTGGCTTGACGCACGAGAAAAACTATGACATGATGTTGCGGCGCCTGGCCCGCGGGCGTGAGATCACGGCGCTCAAAAATTTTGTCAATGTCATCGAGCCGGTGAAAATTTACAATCGCAATCGGTTGCGTAAACAGACTTCGTATTCCCCGCTGACTCGTGTGGTCGACGCCGCCCGCCCCGATGCCGCGGTGGCGAGGAATTTCCAAAAAATGGTGTACCACTATTTCGAAAGCCAGGACCGCGAGGACGAAAGCGCGCAAGTCCGGGCCTGGCTTGAGCTTTGGCGGGATAATCATCACGCATTGCGGCCCCTCATTGCAACCTCGCCAATCTTGGCCGAAATCGAATCGCTGTCAAAGGATTTGTCCGAAATTGCTGTGATCGGTTTGGAAGCGCTGACAACGCTGGAGGCCAAGCAACCGGCAACGCCGGCTTGGAAAAAGGAAAAACTCGAAATTCTGCAAAAGGCAAAAGAACCGCGCGGGCAGGTGGAATTGATGGTGATCGCAGCGATTGAAAAGTTGGTGACGGCCGCGGCGGAGCAGTAAGATACTTTCATCGCAGCTCCTTAATAGAAGCTGAAAGCCTGTAAACAAGTACGCTTAAGGGTGTTTGACCGTCAAAATCGGAAATCCTGGTTTGTTTTGCCACGGCTGAACGTTGCCAAACTTGGATGTCAAAACTCATCAGGCGCGTTGGCATGAAGTTTAATTACGGCTTTACAACCCCTTCGCGTATAGGCAGCGGGCTGCCGGTTGCAAGCGGCAGCCTGTTGCCGCATAGTTAAAAGTGAAATTCCACACGATCTCATGAAATCGTCACGACCAAATTATAGTTTCCTCCTGCTGGGGACATGTGTTTTGTTTGGCCATTGCATGTTGAATTCCAAACAAACCTTGGAAAAGAACGCCAAAGCTCAGGCCGTAATGGCCGAGACAGCCGCCTGGGAGAAAATCGTGGGCGGGTTGAATTTTCCCGAAGGCCCGGCGTGGGACGGCAAAAGCACACTTTACTTTTCGAATTGTTACGGCGGCTGGATTACAAAATGGATAAATGGCCGTGCTGACACCTTTTTAACGGCAAGCAGCTCGCCGTTCACTTTTGACAAAACCAACGGCATGACGTTTCATGAAGGTCATTTGTTCGCTTGTGATTTCGGCAAAGGGGCGATTTTGAAATTTTCACTGGAGGGCGCAACCGAGATTTATGCACAGGGATTCGAAGGCAAGACGTTCAATCGCCCAAATGACCTGGCATTTGACGGCGCCGGCAATCTTTACTTCACTGATCCCAAAACCTACAGCCGTAAAATTTTGGACGGCAGAATTTTTCGCATACGCGCCCGCGACAAAACAGTAGAGATGCTCGCCGATAGTTTGGGGTTTCCCAACGGCATTGCCTTTTCCCGCAACAAAAAGAAGCTTTATGTTTGCGAATCCGCCTTTGAGAGGGTGCTGAGTTTCGAGGTTGAGCCTGGAGGCCGGCTGAGCAACAAGAAAACTTTCATTACGCTTCCCGGCGGTGATCCGGATGGCATCGAATGCGATCGCGAGGGGAATTTGTATGTGGCGCATTTCGGCGGCGGCGCGGTTTATGTCATCGCGCCTGACGGCACAATTCGACAACAAATTACGGCACCCGGGATGAAACCAACAAATCTTGAATTTGGCGGGAAAAATTTGAGCACACTTTTTTTAACTGAAGTGGAAACCAATGCGGTTTATCAACGGCAAGTTGGGTACGACGGCCTTTCGCATTAGTGTTTATTGAGGCTTGTTAGTTGGTTGCCAGAACCAACTCAAAACGTCATAACACTTCTCTGCTAAATTTTATTTATCAGGAGGTACGATTATGTCCCGATTCAGCAGGCTTGTAACGCTTTTTTACCTGCTCATGACACTGTTTGCCGTAGTGGCATGGCCTGGTACGACCGGAAAAATCGCCGGGAGGGTGGTCGACAAAACCTCCGGTGCGCCAATCTTTGGCGCGAATGTTATGCTTGAAGGAACGACGCTGGGCGCTGCTGCTAATTTAGAAGGCTATTTCACGATTTTGAATGTGCCGCCGGGCAATTATCGTCTGAAGGCAACCATGATCGGCTATGGCAGCGTGGTGGTGCAAGGTGTCCGTGTCGAGATTGATCGCACTACGACAGTTGATATCATAATGCAGGAGGAAATGCTTGCCGGCGAGGAGGTGACGGTCATTGCCGACCGCCCGCTGGTGCAACCGGATGTGGCGACCAGCGTCACGGCGATTAGCATTCAGGAAGTCGAGACCCTGCCGCTCAACACCGTAACGGAAGTGGTAAGCCTGCAAGCGGGCGTGGAATCCGGATTGGTGATTCGAGGCGGCGGCTCCGACGAAGCTCTGTTCGAGGTTGACGGCGCTACGTTGCGCGACCCCTTGAATAATGAGCCGATCACCGGCATCCCGTTGAGCGCGGTGCAAGACGTTGCCATCGAACGTGGCGGCTTCAATGCTGAATACGGCCAAGTCCGCTCCGGCATTGTCAATGTGGTGACAAAAGAGGGGAACACATCCGGATATTTCGGCACGATTACGATGAAGTACAGCACGCCCTCGCCGAAATATTTTGGCATATCGCCCTATCATCCGAACTCGATGTGGTTGCGGCCTTATCTTGATCCCTCCGTGGCGTGGACCGGAACACGAAATGGCGCATGGGACGAGTTCACGCAGCGTCAATATCCGCAGTTTGACGGCTGGAATGCGATTTCCGAGCGTCTGCTTACGGACGACGATCCCAACAATGATCTCTCACCCGCCGGCGCACAACGCCTGTTCATGTGGCAGCACCGCAAGCGCGAAGTGACTGATCAGCCGGATTATAATATTGATGCAGGCTTCGGCGGGCCAGTGCCGTTTATCGGCAAACAGCTCGGCGGCCTGCGTTTCTACGCCGCTTTTCGCAATGAACGGGAGATGCTGATGATCCCGCTGACGCGCGACGATTATTATGGCTATGACGGTTTTCTGAAGGTGACCTCAGACCTGCGCCCGTCGATGAAGCTGAATGTCATCGGCTCTCTGGGCAAAAGCTATAACGTCGCTGTCAATGGATCTGAGCAAATTTCGAGAACGGATTACTTGCGCTCATCATATGAAATTGCGGATCAAGTCGATTTCTTTCCGTTCACGACTTCCAGCCGCATTTTTTCCAATTCCTATTACAGTCTTGCCGAGGTAAAGCATTATTCGCTCGCGGCCAAGTTAACTCATGTGCTCAGCCCCAGGACATTCTATGAGATCGGCCTGGAGCACGTCTCACGAAGATTCGATACCCGGCCTACCGCGTTACGCGATTCCACCAGCCGGTTCGAAATCGTGCCCGGCTACTTTGTGGATGAAGCGCCTTTCGGATGGAGTCCCAATCCGGATGTCGGCATCGGCGACGGCATTCTCTTCGGCGGCCACACCAGCACGGCGCGGGACTTCAGCAAGGTCTCCTCCTCCACGTTGAAATTTGATTTGACCAGCCAGGTGAATTTCACCCACCAGTTCAAAACCGGCCTGGAAATCAACTACAATGATTTGAATGTGGATTACGGCACGGTCAATCTGGTTTTCCCGGAGAGCAACAATTATGTGAATTGGCGAAAATTTCCGTTTCGCGGCGCACTCTATCTGCAAGATCAGATCGAAACAAAGGGCTTCATTGCCAACGCGGGATTGCGCTTGGACTATAATAATTCCAACACGGCATGGATTGATCTCGATCCGTTCGACAAGAGCTTCTTTTCATCCCGCTACAATTCGGCCAATACTTTCAAGCAAAAGGAGGCCGCAACGCAGCTTGCCCTCAGCCCGCGGCTGCGCATTTCACACCCGATCACAACCACTTCTAAGCTCTTTTTCAATTATGGCCATTTCAAGCAATTGCCGACCTACGAACAGATTTTCCGGTTGTCGCGCGGAGCCTTCAACCAGATTTTAAACATTGGCAATCCTGAGTTGGTTTTTGCCAAAACGGTTTCCTACGAGCTGGGATACGACCATGCTTTGTTCGGCCTGTATCTGCTGCAGGTGGCGGCATTCTATCACGATATTACCGATCAGCAAGACGTGGCAACTTTTATCAGCGCCGATGGCAGTATTCGCTACACGCTTGCAGATAATAACAGCTACGAAGACATTCGCGGCTTCGAGCTGACACTGCGCAAGAGCCGCGGCCGCTGGATCAATGGCTTTGCCAATTACACCTACCAGGTCACCACCAGCGGGCGCTTCGGCAAAGCGCAAATCTGGGAAGATCCTTCCGAGCAGCGGCGCTATGACCGGCAAACCGCAAATCTCTATCAGATTCGCCCACGGCCAGAGCCGTATGCGCGGGCCAATATCACGCTTTCGACGCCGAACGATTTTGGCCCAAAATTTTTAGGCACGAAGCTGTTCGGCGGTTGGAGCGCCAATATTCTGGCGGATTGGCGTGCCGGCTTCTACAGCACATGGAATCCCAACAACATTCCCTCAATCAACCAAAACGTCAAGAACAAGGACTGGTATAATGTAACGTTAAGCTTGATCAAAAGCTTCACGCTCGGCAATGCGAAACTCACATTCCTGGCGGATGTTAATAATCTGCTGAATACCAAGCGCCTCTCGGGCGTCAGCTTTTATGATTTCAATGATTTTCAAGATTATTTCAATTCGCTGCATCTGCCGGCGAGCCGGGCCTACAATAACATTGTGGGCCAGGATAAAGTCGGGGATTATCGTAAGGAGGGCGTGGCGTATCAACCGATCGTGCCGGTTGGCGTTGTCGGCGATCTGCAAAATCCGAATGCGCAGGTGATCTATTATGAGCGCACCAGCGGAAGATACATGAATTATGTCGATGGTGCCTGGTCGGAAGTGGACAGCGGGCGGAGGAAGAAGGTTCTGGAGGACAAGGCCTACATTGATATGCCGAATCAAACCTCATTCAATTTTTTAAATCCGCGCGATGTGTTCTTGGGATTGCGCATGTCGTTCGATTTGCAGTGAGGCTTCATCGCAACCCTTAAGAAACGAACGCGCGGCAGGTGACAACGCCTGAGCATGGAATGACTACAAGAGAGGTTAACATGAGATTAAGCGAGAAATTTTTTATGCTGTCGTCGCTGGTTGCCGCCGGCTTGCTCTTAAGCCTAGTGAACAGCGCGCTAGCCCAGCCTGCGCAGGAGATTCGCTGGCTGCGCGTCGGCAATTTACACAGTTGGTATTCAAGCTTGGGCAGCGAGCTTGAGATCGGGCGTACCGGCAGTGAGACCGAGCAAACCGATGGTATGCGTTGGCCGGCGCAATATGTTTGGCAGGACAATGTCGCAGGCAAGGCCATGTGGATCGGCACAACGAATTTTTTCGACCGCAAGCTCAACTCAACGGTGCCGCACAAAGTGGTCGCCGTGGGCACACGCGGCGCCGATCCAGCCGGCGAGATCATGCCGGTATCCTTTAAGATGATTGGCCGTTTTCGCGCACCCAGCGTGATCGTCGACGGTGATCCGGCCACGGAAAACCGTCTGAACGACGTCCTCGATGAAATTGATGAGACGCTCGCGGCCGATCGTATGATTGTCAATGAGCTGAACACCTCCATCGGCCTGACGGTCACGCGCAAGTTGATGGCATTCAGCCAGCAGAACCACGACAACTACTTTGTGTATGATTATGTGATCAAGAACACCGGCATTATCGACCGGCAAGGCACACGCGACCCCAAAACGTTGACGGGCGTGGTACTCTATTTTCAGTATCGTTATGCGCTTGGCAAGGAATCGTTCTTCCTGGGCTTTGCACCTTCGAACAACGTGGACTGGGGCCGCAACACCGTCAATCAAGTTGTGGGGACGAATCCCAATGCTCCGGATTTCGAATTTCGTGCGCAATATTCCTGGTACGGCAAGCATTCACAAAGCCCGGTGGATGATTTGGGTGCCCCCAATCACGTTCTCGACGGCCGTTTGACTTCGGCAAAATATATCGGCGTTGTGACGCTGCATGCCGATAAATCTGCCGCCGACAAAAGCGACGATCCCTCCCAGCCCAGCACCACGTTTTACATCGGCTCAGACACCGGCCCGCAAACCATCAATCAATTCGATCCCGGCCTGATGACACGAAAGTACGAAGCGATGACCAAGGGCCATTCACCCATTTCGCACGCGGATCAGATCGGCGAGGGGTATGCCAATATTTTCGGCAACGACGCCGGCGGTTTCGCACAAGGCCAGGGTTTCGGGCCCTATGATCTTGCGCCCGGCGACAGCATTCACATCGTGTTAGCCGAGGCAGTCGACGGCCTGAGTCGCGAGCAATGCGTCACTCTCGGCAAACAATGGTTCGACAATGCCGCGCCTTTCACGCTGCCCAATGGCGCAACCACAAGTAATCGCGATCAATTCAAAAATGCCTGGGTGAAAACCGGCATCGACTCGCTTTACCGCACCTTCCGGCATGCCGGGCAAAATTTCAAGGCTGGTTATGCCATTCCGCAACCGCCGCCGCCGCCGAGCATCTTTGAAGTGAATTCCGGTGGAGATCGCATCAGCTTGTCGTGGACAGATAACGCGACCTCGTGGCCCGGCTTCGATGGATACAAAATCTACCGCGCCACCGGCAAGCCCGACACGACTTATACTGAAATCTTTTCCTGCAACCGGGCAAATGTGGTGCACACCTTTGATGATGTCACGGCGCGTCGCGGATTTGATTATTACTACTACATCGTCAGCAAGGACGACGGCAGCAGAAATGATGTTCATCCCGGTACGCCGCTGGTAAGCAGCAAGTTCTATACGATGACCAACGCGCCGGCTTATTTACGGCGTCCCGCCGCAAACGATCTCGCAGACATACGCGTGGTTCCCAATCCCTACAATATTCGCGCGCGGGAATTGCAATTCGGCAACGTCGCACCGGATCGCATTGCATTCTTCGGCTTGCCGCCGGAATGTACGATCAAAATTTATACTGAGCGCGGCGATTTGATTGAAACGTTGGAACACACCGACGGCAGCGGCGATGAATTGTGGGATTCCCTGACTTCCTCACGCCAAATCGTTGTTAGCGGATTGTACATTGCCGTGTTTGAAACTCCGGATGGGCGATCAGCAATGCGCAAGTTTATCATCATTCGATGAGTTTTGTAGTGACGCCATGTCAAACTTAACCATTCAAGCTGGCAATGGTAGAACAAAATTCCTCCGAACTTTCTTATGCGGGAGAAATGAATTTTGCCTGTATCAGGATTCTCCACTTGGCATCTCTGCCCTCAAGGGTCTGCTACGAAACTATTTTTGGAGAGCAAACATGAATAGAAAACTCTCATACGGCATCGTTACCGTGACGCTGCTCCTGTGTGTCACGGCCTCTGGCCTCGCGCAGGGCAATAAAAAACTGGCGCAAACCGGTTTGCAGTTTCTCAGTGTGATTTCCGACGCCAAAGCCGGCGCCATGGGCGGCGCCATGACGAGCCTGACACCACAGTCAAGCGCGTTATTTTCCAACCCGG
Source organism: uncultured Cytophagia bacterium (assembly GCA_964457925.1). GTDB lineage: Bacteria > Zhuqueibacterota > Zhuqueibacteria > Zhuqueibacterales > Zhuqueibacteraceae > Coneutiohabitans. Next base: position 5,544 of record CAYWGH010000022.1, on the reverse strand, counting down.
CCGGCATGGCGCACGGTGAGCGGCATTTCGATGTTGCCTTCAGTCTGAACAATTGGATTGCCGACATCCATCACCATGCTTTGAGCCTGTCCGTGCAGCCGGGTGATGCCCGCTTTGGCGTTTTTGGCGTGAGCGTGCAAACCGTTGACTATGGCGATATTCTGGGAACCATGGTGGCCAATAATGACCTTGGTTATGAAGATACCGGAATGCTTTCGCCCTCGGCCCTGGCTGTGGGCTTTGGCTATGCGAAGGCTTTGTCTGATCGCTTTGCTGTGGGTGGCCAGATGAAATGGGTCCGGCAAACGTTGGGTGAGAGTGTTGTGCCGGCGGCGGAACAAGGCACGACCATGGCCTCAAAAAATGAAGTCAGCACATTGGCGTTTGATTTCGGCACACAATTTAAAACCGGCGTAAAAAGCCTCACGTTCGGCATGTCGGTGCGCAATTTCTCGCAAGAAATCGAATATGAACAGGAAAGCTTCCAACTCCCGCTGCTGTTTACTCTCGGCATCTCGGCAAATGTGATGGACTGGCTCAAAGCGGAGGATAACCAGCAGTCGATGATTTTTTCCATCGATGCCACACACCCGCGTGATCATCCCGAGCAGCTCATCTTTGCGTTGGAATACAAATTTCACGACGTGTTCGCGGTGCGCGGCGGCTATGTGACCAACAACGATGAAGACGGTCCGACCTTTGGCTTTGGGGTATCGAAGTTCGGTTTGGAGTTGGATTATGCCTACGCGCCGTTCGGCGTGTTCGACAGTGTGCAGCGCGTGACTGCGCGTTTTTCCAAGTGACGCAAAACCGACCGCCCGGCAACCGGCCGGTCAATCGTTTAATGTGATGAGGATGCCATGATGAAAAAAAGAAATTTCCCCTGGCTTTTGCTGCCTGTATTGCTCTTGGGCGCTTGTGAGAGCTATGATGATACGCCGCTGGTTTTCGACCCCAACGCGCAAAACAGCGCCGCGCCCATCATCAGCAGCGTGGAACCGCAAGGCGCCGCTTTCGCCGGTTATACCGAAATCCGGTTGATCGGCGACAATTTCTCTCCGCGTATGGAAGATAACATCGTGTATTTCGGCGCCGCGCGCGCCGAAATTAGGAGCGCCAGCAAGAACGAGATACGCGTCATTCCGCCCAATCTTATTGCCGACAATTTGACCATCAAAGTCGTTGTGGCCGCGGCTCTTACGATTGCACAATTCTCGCCCTACAATCTCAAAGCCGTCAGCACGGAATATGGCAGCTTCACCGATCTTGATTTGGTGTATGCCCTGGCGCTCGATGCGCATGAAAATGTGTATGCAGACTTGAAAGGCGTGGGCGTGGTCAGCAATGTTTTTAAAATTACGCCCCAGGGGGTGAAAACGGAATTTGGCAGAACCAACTTTCCACAAGCAATTGAGATGCACATCGGTCCGGGTGGCGAGCTTTATTTGCATCGCAGCCTCGGCAATCTCTTTAAAATCGGCGCCGGCGGCGGTGAGGCGCAATCTTTTGCAACCTTGCCTTCACGCACGGCTTCTTTTGATTTTGATGAAAACGGTAATATCCTGGCGGCGGGAAATCGCAGCGGCGTTTTCGCAGTCACTCCTGGCGGCGCCGTCGCCAATACTGGAAAATTTTTGCTCTTCGATGTGCGCTCGCTGCGGGTTTTCAACGGTTTCCTCTACGCCCTTGCCCTGTATAGCGGATCGGATCCCATCGTGCCCCGTTCTGGCATCTGGCGCGCGCCGATTCTTTCAGCGGCCGGCGAGTTGGGCAGTGAAGAACTGGTGTTTGATTGGGCGAATACCGGTGAATTTACCGCCTCGCGATTCTACGCCCTGACATTTTCTGAAGACGGTGAAATGTACGTTGGCACCAACAACGTCAATCCCATTCTGCGCATCAAACCCGATGGCAGCGCCGAAGCAATCTACAAGGGTTTGTTAAAACCCGAGGCCACCCACCTCGTCTGGGGCAATGAAAATTATCTGTACATGAATCGCGGGAGCGCGCAACCGGAAAATCGCAGAGTCATTCGCATCGACATGGGCAAAAAGGGAGCGCCATATTACGGTAGAAAATGAAAGGAGGTGAACTCAGCAGTACGTTGTGCAAGATTCTATCCCATTATCATCACGATCACACGCGAATGGAGGAAAGGAGGCTGGATGATCGAATTCTAACGAGCCGCTTATAAGTACTTCACAAACAGAAAGGGTGAATACCCCAGTATTTTGGCACAATCTAAATCTGGAGCAATGACTATGAAAAACAAAAACCTGTTTTTCGCCGTGGCTGTGACCCTGCTGTTGGCCGGCGCCGCCCTCTTCGCGCAAACACCCGTGCTCAATTTCGACACGAATGAAGGCCATTGGATTCTTTCCAAAGCCGAGGACATCAACGTCAATACCATTGCCGACAACTTTACCGATGTTTTTGAAGGCAATGGTTCGATGGAAGTCCGTGTGGCTCTGCGGCACTATGCGTTCTCATGGGGAACCTGGACAGATTTCAAGTATGATTTTCCCGCTCCGGTCGATTTCAAAGACGCCGATGAATTCCGTTTTTGGGTGAAGATTCTCGACCGGCCGACACAAAGCAGGAGCCTGCAATTTACCTGCGATTTCTTTGATCAGCCCGCGGGCGCTTCCGGTTCCGAGTTGTGGCGCTATTCCAACGGCACGGGCGACCGTGACATCTTTTACAACACCAACACCGATTGGTTTGAGGTCGTAATTCCTTTCAGCCGTTTGCGTCTGCCGAGCTGGTTTTCCCCCGTCAACGGCCAGTTCGACAAAAACGCGGTTATTACCTTCGCATTCGGCGTGCATGGCGACAGTACGGCGGCCGACAGCGTGCGTTTCTTGATTGACAATTTGCAGGTCACCAAATCCAACCGCCGCACGTCGATTCTCAATTTTGACAGCAATGAAGGCCAATGGGTTCTTTCCAAAGCAGAAGACATCAACGCCAATACGATTCGAGACAACTTCACCGACGTGGTTGAAGGTAACGGCTCGATGGAGGTCAGCGTGGCATTGCGGCATTATGCTTTTTCATGGGGAACCTGGACGGATTTCAAATATGATTTTCCCGCCCCGGTGGATTTGGAGGGCGCAACGGAATTCCGCATTTGGATGAAAATATTAACACCGCCGACTCGCCCGAAAGCCTTGCAATTCACCGCGGATCTTTTCGATCAACCTGCGGGCGCGCCCGGGTCCGAACTCTGGCGCTGGCCGGCGCAGTATGGTCTCTTTTTTGGCGACAACCAAAGCGGCTGGGTTGAAATCGTTGTGCCCTTCAAAGACTTGTCGATTCCTGCCTGGTTTTCACCGATCAATGGTACGTTCGATCCCAACGCGATTGTTACGTTCGCGTTCGGCGTTCATGGCGACAGCACCGCGGCAGACAGCCTGGTATTTTTGTTCGACGATCTCTACGCCAGCAACGGCACGCCCGTTTCCACTGGGGTCAACGATCGCCCCAATCTGAACGTGCCTTCGGCATTCAGCTTGTCGCAAAACTATCCCAATCCGTTTAACCCGAGCACGAAGATTGAATTCACGCTGGTTGAGGGCGGATTGACGAGCTTGAAGATTTATGATTTGGCCGGCAAGCGTGTACAGACGGTTTTTGAGAACGCCAACAAGCTGCGCGGCAATTATTCACTCGAAGTGGATATGGGCCGGCATCCCAGCGGCGTTTATTTCTACGTCCTGGAACAGGGCAACACGAAGTTGACGAGAAAGATGACCCTGATGAAATAAGGTCATTTGGCCTCGGCGTAGGCCTGAGGGAAATTGTAACCAAGCGCAACGAGCATGGCATTCGGTAACATCCTGCCACAATCGCGTAATTTACCGGCCATGCTCCTGCGCATTTTTGTTCAATCTCTTTTGTATTGTCCTCGATAAATTACCACGGCGGACAGGAGATTCGCAGATCAGCAGGAATGGATCATCTTTAAAATCAATTTGACTCTGTGACCGCTGGCTTGGTTGGATCCCACAATCGCGCGATCTTAACCGAGGATGTTTTTATGAAGATTTCTCCGATTCAAACTAGTTTGTGCCTCCTGCTCTTGCACGTTGCCGCTGATGCGCAAACCGCCTCAAAAATAGCCGTGCAAAAAGGCCAGAATAATGAGATGATCATCACCGTGTCTCCAAAAATTCATGTTGATTACGGCCTGGCCTATCCCATGACCTACACCCTCGCCATTCCTTCGGCCAGCGCGGATTTGACAGCGTATCGTAAATTCTCCGCAGGGCAGGAATGGGGCTCGATTCCGGCAAAAACCGCCCATGATCTCTTTAATGGCATCGAAGCCGTTCGTTTTGATTACGCCAACAAACTCGTTTATCTTTCTGTAGCATTTGCGCCCGCAAGCGATTCGATCTATATTAAGATTGAAAATCATGCCGGGCAGACTGTCCCGCTGGAATATCAGGGTCTCAGCCGGTATTATGATAATCGCGACGCTGCGGTCACGGTGACGGCCGATGATTGGCACCGGCATTTCGATCAACAATTTCTGTACGCCCTCAGCATTTTCAGAAAGCACAATCTTCAGGTGGCAACCGCCATCGTTACGGAATGGTGTGATGCGCAAACGTGGCGGCATATTCAAACTCAGTTGGATTCGGGAAACGTGGAAGCGATGGCCCATGGCCGAAATCACTTGTACATTCCCTATCCGGATCCGGCTTATGAAGTCACTGGCGCGAAAACGGACATTATCGAAAACCTGACATTGCCTGGCTTATTTCGAAACGGCGAGCGGGAGTATGTTTATGTCTGGGTTGCGCCTTATGGCCAATACGACGATCAAATCGATGCATTGGTGAGTGCGAATCAGTATTTGGTGAGCCGGCTGGTTTATTTTGAGGAGCAGGGTTTTTCATTCTGGGAGCAGGAGAAGAAAAAATACGCGCCGGTGGGCGTCACGCGCGAAATGGGTCCATTATGGGGCGGCAGCAACAATCTTGTGGATCTCAATCGCGCCTTTGATACGGCCATCGCCGCCAGGGGTGTTTATCATGTCATGTGCCACCCTCATGTTTTGGCCGACGGTGAGTGGTCAAAACCGTATACCCGCGAACACTTGAGTTATATCAGCAACAGAGAAAATCTCTGGTATGTGAGCATGGGACACTTATATTTGTATCACTTCCTCCAAGATGAGGCGGCAATTCCAGTTTCTGTAACGGCCATGCTGGGTCCGCCGCCCGAAGGTTTTCGGTTAAGTCAGAATTATCCCAATCCCTTCAATCCTGCGACCAGGATTGATTTCGTAATCGAACATGCCGGTGAAACCTCGTTAAAAATTTTCAATCTTGCCGGCCAACACGTGCAAACGGTGTTCGAAAATTCCAACGCCTTGCCCGGTTCTTATTCGTTCGAGATCGATATGGGCCATCTTCCCAGCGGAGTTTATATTTATACGCTTGCACAAGGCAAGCGGAGGTTGAGCGATAGGATGCTGTTGGTGAAATAAGGTCATTTGGCCTCTACGCTCCCTTGACAAACGGGGGGCGGATGTTC
>CAYWGH010000021.1:0-115283 GCA_964457925.1 uncultured Cytophagia bacterium | reverse complement strand
GTCGTTTCATCCTTGCCCGGCGTGGCGAAGAGCACCCGGCGCTCATCCAAATCCGCGGCGAGCGTCACATCGTCGTGTCCTCTCTTGTTACATTCCACTCCGGCATCGTCTTTAAATTTCGCGCCTTTGGGAAAGGTGAGATAGAGATTGAGTTGTTTTTGACCCGAAGCGTCTTGTGAAAATTCTAGGCGCTCGATACACCACGGCGGCGTGAGGCCTAAAGCGAGTTCGAATAAGCGTTCACTGTTCATGCGGTAAAGTTAAGCGCCTGAATCATCAGTACCCACACAAATCAACATAATATAACCACTTTACTTGCTTGCCGAAAATGCCTATCTTGCGCCGCAGGGCAATTGAGTCATGGCCGCCGTCACGCCGTTGCTCGAATGAACAGTCCGCTTGGGCGCCTGTGATAGATGATGGTTTATCTCTATGGCCTGCAATTTCACACTGACAAAGCGCCCGGACGGCGTTTGTCACATTTCACCTTGACGCAAAATCACTCAACGAGGCCGTTATGATGACACGCATTTGGGGCATGGCTCTGCTCATGCTCGGTTTGCTTGTGGTTGCCGAAGGTTCGTTTCAAATCCTGCAAAAAAATACCGGGTTCACCCGCTGGCTTTACATCGGCCTCGGCTTAGTGCTGGTGGTGCGCGGCATTATGGTGAGCTGGCCTTCCAGAAAAAAAACATCAGACGGGGAGTTGTGACGATTTTTTGCGCCGGCCTTTCCGTTTAAGCCGTTGATTTGCATGGCAATTCGCCCGCTAAATTTTGTCGGCGCCCTCGCTGCCGCACTTGCCCGCTTTGTTGGTACTATCACCGTATAAATTTCTCCATCATCAGGACGAGGCATGGCGGCTTTCGTGCAAAACAGCGATTGGCTAGAGATTCTTGGGAGCCTCTTCCCCGAAGCCGGTTATACCGTGATTTTGGTGTTCGTGCTCTATCTCGCGCGTCAAAGCTGGAAAACACGCGAAGATTGGCAGATCGGGCCGCCATGGAGTCCGTTCACCCAATACCTCAAAAAATTCTACCAGGAATACGGCCACATTCAGAAGCACGGTTACGGCCAGCAAGTTTCCTTCTATATTCTCAAGGCTTACCCCGCGACGGCAAAACGCCTGGACGAGCACGAAGCGCATGATCTTGAAAGCATCATGCACTTGGTGGCCCTGGAGAAGCGCTCGCTTCTCGTCACCGGCGCGGCCAGTTCCGGCAAATCCACCTTCCTGCAAGCGCTGGCGCTGCGCGCCAGCACGCCAGACGATCACCGCAAACTAGGCTTCAAAAAACCGCGCCTCCCGATTTATCTGTCGCTCAAACAGATCGATACCTCGTTGCCGTTTTATAAGGCGCTGCGCCGGGCGTTGCGGGGTTCGGGCTATCGTTTGAAAAAAATCTATCTGCAACGCGCCCTGCTTAGCGGACGCGCGCTGTTGTTATTTGACGGCCTGGACGAGATTCCCGAAGGCGAGCAGCGTGAGCAAATGTGTCGCTGGCTTGACGGCGTCGCCGAAATTGCCGGCAGATCGTTGCCGATAATCATTGCTTGCAAAGCTGAAGCCCTGCTGCAGAACGTTCGCTTTGAGTTTTCCTATTATACCGTGGCCCTGCGCAATTATGCGCTGCTGCAATACCGCTCGTTGCGTGCCGTTTCCGAAACGCGCATGCCCGCGGTTTATGTCAATCCGGCGGAACAGGAATCCGAATATCTCATGCTCTCGCCGCCCGGCCTGCCGTTGATGTTGAAGGGCGCGAAAAAGCCTGCGCCGCTTTATTTTTATCATCTTGCCAAATATCCGGTCACCAACAAATTGTATCGCACTTTCGTGCAGGCAACGCAGCATCGCGCGCCGAGCCTGTGGAACCTGCCGGATTTTTCCGCTGATGATTTGCCGGTGGTGGGCGTGGATTGGGAGGATGCCGAGGCCTATTGCAAATGGCTTACTTCCATCACCAAGAAAGTCACCTCCACCAACGCGTTGGGCAATTTTGTTTTTCGCCTACCCACCGAAGAAGAATGGGAATGGGCGGCCGGCAATGGTGAGCGTTCGTATCCCTGGGGTTTTGAATCGCCGCGGCCGGAACACGCGAATTTCGCGGATGACCTTTGCCGCCTGCGCGCCGTCAATGCGCATCCCGCGGGCGCGACGCCGCTGGGTCTCATGGATATGAGCGGTAACGTGTGGGAATGGACTTCGACCAAAGAAAGCGATAAACCGGAAAAGCGCGTGGTACGCGGCGGAGCGGCATTCAACGATGTCTCGGCGCTGCTCTGCACCGCGCGCGATGCGCATGTCAAGCAGCTCTCGCGTTTCATTGGCTTTCGCGTCGCTCGCCTGCCGCAAGATTGATCCGACAGGCCCTCTCACCTCCTAAGCCGGACGAGCCGGAACCCAAGAAATCAAACACGCAACGTCGCGAAGACGCAAAGAGCCCGCAAAGCTTTTCTTCGCGCACTTTGGCGGCTTTGCGTCTCTGCGTGAATGCATAGCTTTTTTGTGACGCGTTCATTTCAAAAGAGCTAAAGGGCGGCGCGTTCGCCGATTGCTCTCATAAAATTCCCTCCAGCTTCGGGCAACAATACCTACTTCTTCGCCGTAATTCAGGCGCAGCGTGAATGAAGCGTTATCAATAAAAAATGCTGCGGCTTCCTGCTTGACTCTGGCAATTTCTCCATCTATATTTGCGCGCTTGTTTAACCCTCAAGGTGATCGCAATGGCGCTTTGGGATTTATTCAAAAATAACAATCATCCTGAAGATTTCGACCCGATCCGCGATTTGACGCTGGCCAAGCTGCGCCCCGGTTATCTCGTCGATTATGACGCCCAAACCTGGCGCGTGAAAAGCTACTGCCGCTATGATTTCGGCGAAGGCTACACCTCTGAGGAATGGGAGCTTGATTCCGGCAGCGAGACGCGTTACCTCGAACACGCGCATGAGGAAGGTGAACCGCAATGGTCGTGGTCAAAACGGTTGCCGCTGGGTGAGATCGACGGCAATCTGCGGCAATACATAGTCCAGCACGATGACCCGCCGGATGAGCTGACCTGGAATGGCCAACTCTATTATCTCGATGAATCCGGCCCGGGTTATATGTATGAAAACGGCCAGGGTCCGGCGCAAGAATTCATTTACTGGGAATTCATCACGGAGATCAATGAATCTGTTTTGACCATCGAGCAATGGGGCGAAAAGGAATTCGAATCATGGCTAAGTGTGCCGGTGCAAGAATACGAGTTCACCAGCATTCTACCGGGCGAGGGCAGCTCGTTAGAATGATTAACATGACGCAAGAAAAAGGGATTTAATTTGTTACGCTTTTTTTCGATAACCCTGCTGGCCGCCGCCGCTGTTGTTTCTTGCAGTTCCCCCTCCCAACTCGACCGCCTGGCGCGCGATCTTGAACGCTATCCGGAATACTCCATTATTCTCGAAGACATGAAGGAAGAAGGCAGTTTCTTCGATGATTATTATCACCGCTACAAACTCATTCACGCCGAACGCAACGGCGCGCCGGACAGCCTGATCTACAAAAGTGAATTGACGGATTGGCTGCGCGTGCATCAGCGCGAGTACGAAAAATATGATCAATATCTCGGCATGGTCATCGCCTCTAAAACGCTTGATAACGAGCAGAACTTTGCCCAGCATCCTCCCGGCTATCAATATGTCGGCGACCCGCGTTACGGCGCCTGGCGCACGGATGCGAGCGGCAATTCGTTTTGGGAATTCTACGGCAAATATGCGCTCATGAGCAGCCTGTTCGGCATGATGGCGCGGCCGGTTTATCAAAATGATTGGGAGGGCTACCGCGACTCACGCACGCACGGCCGGCCTTATTTCGGCCCCAATCGCGAATTCGGCACCAACGGCACGCAAACCAAAGAAACGCACAAAAGCTTTTTCGAACGCCGGCTGGAGCGCGACCGTTTGGCGAAAGAACGTTTTTCACAAAAAGTGCAAAACCGCGTGCGGCGCAGCAACATGAGCAAGGTGCGCAGCCGCAGCAGCCGCGGCTTTGGAAAATAAGGCACGGAACACCTCATGTCACTCGATCAATTTGTCTCCGGACTGATTTATCTTGGCTCCGCGTTTGTGCTGTTTTTCCTCGGCAAATGGACCTATAGCGCGCTGCACCGCAGCTACGCGCTCAACGAAGAACTCCTTGAGCGCGACAACTTTGCGCTGGCGCTGGTGCTGATCGGGTATCATCTCGGTTTGGTCTTTGCCATCGGCGGCGTGTTGGCCGGCGTCTCGGTAAGTTTAATTGATGATCTCATCGACATTTTTTTGTACGGCGCCGCTTCCATCGTGCTGTTAAACCTCTCCGGCCTCATCACTGACAAGTTTATTTTGCCGGCGTTCGACGATGAAAAAGAGATCATCCAAGATCGCAACGCCGGCACGGGCGCGATCGTCGCCGCCAATCACATTGCCACGGGCTTGATCATCGCCGGCGCAATTTCCGGGCGCGGCAGTCTGCTCACCGCCGCCCTTTCCTGGATTCTCGGCCAGCTTGCCCTGGTGATCGCGAGCCGCGTTTACAGCAAATTGCTGCCGTATGACGTGCATGCCAATCTCGAAAAGGATAACGTTGCGGTCGGCGTGGCATTCGCCGGCATGCAAATCGCCGTGGGCAACCTCGTGCGTGTCAGCATCAGCGGCGATTTTATTTCGTGGAGTGACTACTTCATCAATTTCGGCAGTTTTCTCGCGTTCGGGTTGGTGTTGCTGCCGTTGATTCGAGTTGTCACCGATCAAGTGTTGCTGCCCGGCAAGCGCCTGACCGCGGAATTGGTGAAGCAGGCCGCGCCCAACGTCGGGGCCGGCGCGATTGAAGGATTTTCTTATATTGCGGCCTCGTTATTGTTGAGCTGGGTGGTTTGAAAAGCATGTCCTTCCGAAGGAAACTTGCGAAGTATTGAAAGCACCGCTCAATAAGAATGAATAAGGAATGAAATGATGTTTTCGCCTGCTCGCTCGGGCGCCAGTTACTGATGAACCAATAGCGGCCCAGCAAGGCGTTTTTATGGACTCGGGCTCGCTTCTTCCTGCAACATGATTGTCGATCACAACGCTGCAGCAGATCTTTCTGAAAGCCATATCAGCAATCCTGCGCTGCCGCGCCGCAGTTTTCTGCTCAAGGCCTGCATCTTTGCCACCGGTTTCTCCGGCATTGTCGCAGAATATGCCATGGCCACACTCGCGAGCTACTTGCTGGGAAACTCGGTGCGGCAATGGACGCTGACGATCTCGATCATGCTCTTTGCCATGGGGCTCGGCAGCCGCCTCAGCAAACACATCCGCGTTCATTTGCTCGATGCCTTTCTCGTGGTGGAATTGGCGCTTTCGGTGTTATGCGCCGTGAGCGCGTTGCTCGCGTACATACTGTCCGCGTATGTGCAAGACATTGCCACGATCATCTATTTGACTTCTGCCATGATTGGCGTGCTCATCGGGCTGGAAATCCCCCTGGTAACGCGGCTCAATGATTATTTCGAAGAGTTGCGCGTGAATATCAGCACGGTGATGGAGAAAGACTATTACGGCGCGCTGCTCGGCGGATTGTTGTTTGCCTTTGTGGCCTTGCCTTACTGGGGCTTGGCGTACACCCCCATCATCGTGGGCGCAGTGAATTTCATCGTGGCGGCGGCGTTGTTCTGGAATTATCGCAGCTTGCTGCAATCCCGAAAAAAACTGACAATCGCCTTTGCCGTGATTCCGCTCGTTCTCGGCAGCCTGGCGATCACGGCGGAGCCGATTGTGCTTTTTGGCGAGCAGCAAAAATACCGCGACCGTGTTATTTTCCAGGAGCAAACGCCTTATCAAAAAATCGTGCTCACGCAGTGGCGTGACCATTTTTGGCTCTATTTGGATGGTAACCAACAATTCAGCAGCTATGATGAAGAGAGATATCATGAGCCGCTCGTGCATCCGGCGATGCGCTTGGGTCCGGCGGCAAAAACGGTTTTGATTTTGGGCGGCGGCGATGGGTTGGCGGCGCGCGAAGTTTTGAAATATCCCGGAGTCGCGCAGGTGACGCTGGTGGATATCGATCCAGCCATGACCCGCCTGGCGCAAACGCATGAACTCTTTCTTTCGCTTAATCGCGGCGCGTTGCAGGATGGCCGTGTGCATCTCGTGCATCAGGATGCCTATCGTTTTTTGCAGGAGGATCATCAACTTTACGATGTCATTATCATTGATTTGCCTGATCCCAAAACCGTCGAAGTCGCGCGTCTTTACACCCAGGAATTTTATCAGCTCGCTGCCCACCATTTGACCGCGGGCGGCAGGCTGGTAACGCAGGCGACCAGTCCATTCTTTTCGAAGAAAGCCTTTCTCTCCATACTCAAGACGATGCGCGCCGCTGGTTTGCCGGCGATCGCTTATCACAATCATATTCCGACGATGGGCGAATGGGGCTGGGTGTTGGGCGCCAAGTCGCCTTCACTGCATGAGCAGAAATTGAAGGAAGCGCTGCTGCGCTTGAGCTTCGAGGAACTGCCAACCCGTTTTCTGAATGCCGAGGCCATGGCGCATATGCTGAACTTCGGCAAAGGGGTATTCGATGAAATGGAGGCTGTTGCCGTGACGAACGAGCTTGATTTAGCGGTTTATCATTATTATCGTCAGGGGGATTGGGATATTTACTGATTTTTCGCGATCAGGCTGCTCAGAATCAGCGCTTAATAACTTTCTCGCTTCCAAACTGCGAAGCAACGCGAATAGGAAATAATTCGCGTCGATTAGCGGTTTGATGAAAAGGCGATTCATCGAAATGGCGTTTCAAAGTTTTGGTAATGTACTCTAAAACATTTGCTCCACCGTGAATTTATTCTCAAGACTCGCTAGACTCCTCCGCGCCAATTTGCCGGACAGGCACACGCACAAGGTGGAAGACTTCGGCCGTGAGTCGTGGCAATATTCGGCTGCTTCCGGCAACGGCGCGCAGGATTCACAAGCTCATCAAGCTGGTTACGATCCTTTGCTGGCGCGGTATTACGCCAATTTGGAATTGCCCTACGGCGCCGATCTCATCACCGTGCGCCAGGCGTGGAAAAATTTGCTGCGCAAATATCATCCCGACTTGCATTCGCATGATCCCGACAAGCGCCGTGTGGCGACGGAATTGACGCAGGGCTTGAATCGTGCCTATGAAGAGTTGGAGAAAAGATTGACCCTACACTAATTTCAACCCGAGGAGGCTTTATGTCTGCAAACTTGGATTTGATCAAAAGTTATGTAATCGACCTTGATTTGAAGATCGTCAAGGAAGACCGCGCCAACGAATTGATCATTGTCGAAGATGAAGAGGAAGGGATTAAAAATTTGGTGATTGATTGCGAGCCGCCCATGGTGATTCTGGAGCAATTGATTATGCCCGTGCCCAAGAAACCCGGCGAGTTATACAAACGATTATTGCAAATGAACAACACCCTGGTGCACGGCGCGTTTGCGCTCGACGAGGAAGGCAAAAACGTCTTTTTTCGCGACACGCTGGAATTGGAAAATCTCGATCGCAACGAATTGGAAGCCTCGATTCGCGCGCTGTCCCTGGCGCTGGCCGAGTACGGCAACGAGTTGCTGGAACTTTCGAAGTAATGCTTGACGAGGTTGTCTTTTTGAGAGGTGCTACGGTCGTTTCGTAGCGGCACAATTAGCATCGAACTTTATTTCGTTTGGAGGATATATGCCGAGCGTTTTTCAACGAATTTTCAAGATTGCGCAATCGGAAGCGCATGCTGCGGTGGACAAGCTGGAAGATCCCATCAAAATATCCGAACAGGGCATTCGCGACCTCAAAAATGATTTGCAGGCTTCAATGACCAGCCTGGCGCAAGTGAAGGCGCTTGCCATTCGCATGAAAAAAGACGCCGAAGATCAGCAGCGCATTTCCAATGATTATGAACGCAAGGCCATGCTGCTGCTGCAAAAGGGCCAAGGCGGTGAATTGGACGCCGCGCAGGCCGACAAGCTCGCGACGGAAGCGCTGACCAAAAAGGAGGAGGCCGCACAGCGCGCCGCCTCGTTGATGACGGATCATCAGGCGCAACAGAACATGGCCGATCAGCTGCAAGTGAAAGTCGAACGCCTCAAGCAAACCATCACGCGCTACGAGAACGAGCTGGTCACGCTCAAAGCGCGCGCCCGCACCGCCAGCTCGATGCGCAAGATCAATCAACAACTCGCGAATGTGGATTCGTCCAGCACGCTGCAAATGCTGGAGCGCATGAAGGACAAAGTCAAAGAAGAGGAGACGCTTGCCGAGGCCTATGGCGAAGTCGCCGCCAGCCACACGAGCCTCGACGAGCAAATCGACAAGGCGCTGGCAACGCCCGCAGCGGGCAAGGCCGCTGATTCACTCGCCGAGTTGAAAAAGAAGATGGGCATCACCGCAGGTTAAGCCTATCTTCACCGATTCTCAGTCAAGCTGACGATCGAAGCGTTTCGAGCAGCTTTAAACTCCGCCCACAAAAGTGGAAATCGCGCAAAAGGAAAAATTCTTTCTGTGAGATTTCAATTTTTTGGGCAAAAACTTTCAGAATGTTATTCTGGTTTGAAAAGTAATCGCTTAATGATTGGAAAAGCCGCTGAAGCTTAAAACGCTTTAGTGGCTTTTCAGTAAGGGTCAGCCTACCCCCCATTCCGCCAGCAAGCGATCCATTTCCTCCTCTGCTGCCTGCCGCTGCATTTCCATGTCGCGCAATGTTTTGAGATCGGTTGCAATATCGCGCTTTCGCATAACCGGATCACCGGAGACGTAGCGCGAAAACATGAGATTGAAATCGTGCCTTGTTTCAATTTCGCGCAACGTGGCAACCGCCGCAAAGCCGGCTAGATTCCTGTTTTGCACAAGCCAGTTGCGCGCGTTTTCCTCCGCCTGCGCTAATGCCTGCTGGCGTGCTTGAAAGTATATGGTGAGCGCCTGCTTGCGGCCGGCGTCCTCAGCGTTGTTTGCAAGTTCGCGCTGTTGCAGTTTGGCCAGATTGTCCCGGCGTTCTCGCACGAGTTGCTCGAGCGCGGAGCCTATTTCTTCTGCAGAACCAAAAGCGCGATAGGTAGCAACGAGCTTGAGTATATCCACCTCTTGCAATCCCTCCTGCAAGCTTTTGGTTTCAAGGTGACTGGCGGCATCAATAAAGAGCACTTTGCCGTGCCGTGACTTGGGCTTGCTACGATTCAAAATTAGAACGGCGAACGGCAAGCTCGCGCCATAACCCAGGCCGCTGGGCAAGCCGATCACCGCCTCGATAACGTCGCACTGGGGATGCAACAACGCCGCACGAATGTCCTTTTCAACTCCGGTACGAAACAATGCGCCATGCGGCACGATGATCGCCGCGCGGCCATGCGCATTGAGCGCCGCCAGGGCATGCTGCACGAAAGCAAGATCTCCGCGTTTCTGCGGCGGCACACCGCCTGCGAAGCGTTGCCAGGAATCGTGGTGCGCCTCATCATAATTCCAATTGGTCAGCGGCAAGGGCGGATGAGCTAACAGAAGGTCGAATGTCAGCAAGCGCCCCGCATCATCCAAAATGGGATCGCCCATCGTGTCGCCCAGTTTGAGATGAACATCCGCCAGCCCGTGCAACAACATTTGCAATTGACAAAGCGCCAGCGTCTCCGCCTCAAGCTCTTCGCCATATAACGAGAGATTTTGCGGATTGCCGGCGCGCTCAGCCAGATATTGCCGGAATGCCGCAAGGCCGCCGCCGGCGCCGCACACGGGATCGCAAACGCGCATGCCCTCTTGCGGCTGCAGGAGTTCGACAAGCAAGCGCATGATCGCAGGCGGGCTGGCGAAATCGCCGGCTCTTTTGCCTGCAAGCTGTGCAAAATAGTTCAGTAAATGCGCCAGCGCTTGATGGAAATCATCGCCGGTTAAAAAGTTCTGGGGCAGGAGCTTGACGGCATCAAAATGCTGCAACAATCGATGCAGCAAATCATTCGCCGCGGCCAGTCCCAAATCTTTTATCGCCGCATCAAAATAAATTTGATTAAACACACCCATCAGCGGAATCGGATTGCATTGCGCCAAAGCGGCATATGCCGTGATCAGCGCATGTGCGCACGTGTCTTGCGCCGCCAATAACTGCGGCCAGCGCGCCTCCGGCGGCACAAAAAAACGATGCTCATCCGGGTCGCCTGCAATACTCGCGGCTTCGGATTCCGCGTTGCCGTGGGCGAGTTCACGCTCATACACCTCGTCATAGCGCGCTTGAAATTCGTCCGATACGCGTTTCAAAAAGATGAGAGCCAGCAGATGATTGCGCAGCAGCAGGGGGTCGATTTCCGCGCGAATTAAATCCACCGCTTCCACAAAATGCTTGCTGAGCGATTCAACGGTGAAAACGGAATGCGTCATTTCAACCTCCATTTTCAAACAACGTGTTCAGCGTGATTTGCCGCGCAATCTCCAGACGCTTTTCCGCGGTGGCCAGCGCGAGCGCATGCTGGCGTTCGGCCGCTGCCAACAACCTGGCGAGTTGATGCTGGCGGGCCAGCGGCGGCAGCGGCAATTTGATTTTTTTAAGAGCGCGCACGGTAAGATTTTTTTGCCTGGTGGTGGATTGTGACGCCTTCTCCAGCACCCCGCGGCCCGAGGGATGGCGAAAGTAAGCGTGCAACAGTGCCGGCAGAAATTGCGGGCCGCAACGCACAACGATGATGTTGGAGTCGACCAGCATGCCTGTGGCTTTCTCCGGCGTTAACGCAAAACGAACATCCGTGCCGCGGCAGGTGATCAGCAAATCGCCGGCGGCGATTTGATAAAAAGCCGGATCAATTTCCGGCATGAGGCTCACCGTCTCAATCGCTTCCCAATTCAGGCCGGTTTGATGAATTGCTTTCATCCCAATCAGGCTCATGCGCAAGCCGTATCTTTGCGCGGGCGCAACCCGGCCTTGACGCGCCAGGCCGACGAAAATTTCTGCAATTTCTTCCAGTGGTAAGAGAGGATAGGATGGCATAAACATGACTCATGGTTGATGATGCAGGCCGGTCACCAGAAGCAGCCCCCAAGTCGATCACTCGATAAGCAACCGGCCGGACTTTCGAATTCATTCGCGCACAGTGACATCGCTGATAAGATAACCCTCTGGGTCGCGCGATTTGATGTAACAGCGTATCGTCTTTCCGCCGATATGCGCTTCGAGCCGGCGCTTGGCTTCTTCACCAGCCTCTGTGCCCGGCGGCGTGCCCTGGCTGAGGCGAATCAGTTCAACTGGTTTGTAAGGATAGTCGTTGCCCGCGCCAACCACGGCAACTTGCATTTCGAAGGTGTCGCCGTCGATGACGCGCAACACCGGCCCTTCGATCCAATCTTCCATCCGCATGACTTTGCCTTTCTGTGGCTGTGCCACATTTTAAAGATTGAAATCTCCGGCAAAATCAGCTATATTCGTTTGCTTTTGCGATCGAGCTGATTTTGTCGGCTTGATTGAATGCACGCCGTGTTCATCGCTGTGAGCACGGCGTTTTTATTTAAAGAGAACAAATTGTACCCAAATATGCCGTGACGGTAATGAATTTTTTTATGCTTGTCAATAATTTTATATCAACAGTATTAAAAATTTTATATTTAATAATAAAATTATTAAAATATATTGAAAATATTAACATCTGTTTTGATAAATTTAATAAAGACAGTAGAGTTCAACAGTGGTCACCCCCCCGGATCATTTTTATATGGCTGGTGAGTAAGAAAAATGGGAGAGTTGTTGGGTTGCAGGGTTTTGTTGCTGCCGTGGGATCAGCAAAAACAGTGAGAACAGCGGCGCGAATTCTTCCTGGGAATCTGTGTTAAATTCTGAGAAGGATGAATTTCTTCTTATTCACGAAACGCCGGGCGCGTTTTTGTTCTCCGAAAGACGGCGCGTTCTAAAAGCGCAATTCCATTCCGGTAAAAAAAACGGCTTTGTGATAAAACACCCCGCGAATCGGGGATTCGTTATCGTGATAAGAGATTCGGGCCAAAAGTGTCAGTTCGTCGGAGAGATCGCGCGAGACATCCACGATTAGGTTGTTGCTTTGCTCACGTTCGGCGTCGAACTCCGGAGGCACAATGGGTGGAGTGGCTTCCGCATAGCTTTTGGTTTGTACCATGGCCGCAGCGCGAATCAACCAGCGCTTGACCGGACTCCAAGCCGTGAGCGCCTGCAGCCGGAAGCGGTCATAGTCATACCCCAGACTGTTGGAACGATTGAATTGCGCTTCGAGACTGGCACGCAGGAGCCATTTGCGGCTCATCGTGAATGTGAGTCGTATTGCGCTAAAGTTTTCTTGTTGCGCATAAGGCGCGCGCTGCACGAGCGACGAGTTGAAGTGCAGATAAGCAAAGCGTAAATAGTCGAGCCTGCGGCGTTGCGCTGTCAGCTCCACAAAAGAACTCCGCGCGAGGCGATGACGCAGGGAGAGAAACGCGCCCCAAAACGTATAGTCAAACAGCGAATCCGAAGCGGCATAATCAAGTTGCCCGTTTTCCACGCCCGCCTCGAGCGCCGCGCGTTCCGACAAGCCGGCGGTGGCGCCCAGAATGCCCCCAGACGTGCCATAATCCGCGGTGTTATTCAGATAATTTTTAAGAATGACTTCGCCTTGCACGAAGAAACGCAGCCAATCGCTGGCGCGCAGCGTGACCCCGCCCTTGAGATCATTCAGCAGTTTATGCTCATCATTATGCGCGCGATACAAGAGCAGCGCGCCGGAATAATCGAGCAGCAACCGCACATTTTTGCTCACCCGTTCGGCCTTGCTTTGCAACAGGAGGCGGCCAACCGGTGTGGAAACCGGCGCGACGCTGGACTCATAAATATTGCTATCGTTTTCAAAACCGGCTTGCACGCGGTAATCGAGCTGCCAGGGTTTTTGCGCAAGTGTGTTCGAGAGGGGAAGGAACAGAACTCCAAGTAATGCAGATCGAAGAACGTGAAATGCGAAGACATTAAAAAATCGCTGGAGGTGAAAGCGAAAATCGTGCATTGGGCTTTTGTGCCAACTGATTCGTTGCAAAAAGATCAATGAAAATCCGTCTTCATCGGGGCTAAATAAAAACTTCGGGCAAAACAATATAAGAATTGTTTCGCCCGAAGCATACAACGTTTTATTCCGCAAGCGGGCTGATGCAATGCCATCAACCATTCTCTCAGCGTGAGCGGGAGCGCCCCAGCTGTTCAAACGCCTCCGCGCGCCGCTTCAAGCTGTCCACTTGGGCTTGGCGCTGCTCCAGCAACAGCCGCAAGCGATCTTGCCATTTGCGCAGATCCTGGCCGGAGAGATCGGAGATTTTTGCCGGGAGGTTGAATGCGACGATCGCGCCTCCTGCCGGCGAGGCGGAGAAAACTTCTGCACCGCGCGCCACGCCCTCAGTGATGCTCAAATTATCTGCTTGCTCCGTCCCAAGGCTGGTTGTGCTTTGGGAGCCGCTGCTGCGCACACCTTCGTTCAGCGGTTCCAGCAATGCAATTTCCGAGGCGAATTCGTTCACACGCCGCCGCACAGCTTCCTCTTCTCGAACGTCTTGAAGCCGTTGATCGAGGCGCTTGACTTCGCGCGCCAAGCGATCAGCCTGATCCCGCAAAAAATCGGCTTTGCGTTTGAGCGCCGCTTCGTCGTCTTGCGGCTCGGCGCGCACTTCATAAATGATAATCGCCGGCGGCGGCTCTGCCAAAATTTGCTGGCAGAAAGATTGCCATTGCCGGTACGTTTTGATTTCGCGCGTCACGCGCTCGCGTTCCGCGGTGTCGCCGGATTTTTTTGCCTGCTTGCCTAATTCTGCCAAACGCGACATCTCATCGTTCAAATTTTTGAGCAATAACTCAGCTTTTTGCCGCACCAGGCGATCCAGATTCTGCTCACGGGCTTGCACGAGCTGAAGCGAATCGGCAATCTTTTGTGATCGTGCCAGCGCCGCTTCCAAATTGCGAGCCTCAAATGGCGAGGTCTGGCGTTGTTTTAATGCGCCAATCGCGCGCGCCAGACTATCGGCCTGCCTCGACATAACTTTCTGTTTGGCCTGAACTTCAAGTAGATTGTCCAGCAGTGAATCTATTTCCACTTTTTGGTCGTGCATATGAGGAGCTTGCGCCAATACGACGCCGCTCAGCAAACTCACCCACACGATGCCCAAAAATCTGCAAGCAATTCTAACCATCGCAGTTCCAAAAAATAGTTGGTGATGACCATGTGACGTAAATACCAATACAAACTCCATTCCACACATCACCGTTCGCAAGGCTCTGCTTCCGCACCCACTTGAAAAGTAGGTATATGCAATTATTAAAGCAAGGGTTCGATTATGAAGACAAGACAATTCGAGGGATTCCGTGAAACTGCAGGTTGCTGACAAAAACCTCTCCGCTATGACAGTCAACAAAAACCAAGAAATCGAAGCGCTGCTGCAATCGCACCAAACACGTATTCGTGTCGTGGGCTGCGGCGGCGGCGGCAACAACACAGTGACACGTTTGATGGAAGTGGGCGTGACAGGTGTCGACACGCTCGTGATCAACACGGACGCGCAAGACTTGTTGAGCGCAAAGGCTGACGATAAAATTCTCATCGGCCGTGTGCTGACCAAGGGACTCGGCGGCGGCAGCAATCCTCAGATCGGCGAAGAATCCGCACGCGAGAATCGCAAAGAAATAGAAGAGGCATTGCAAGGCGCTGATATGGTGTTCGTCACCTGTGGTCTCGGCGGCGGCACGGGTACGGGATCTGCCCCCATCGTCGCGGAAGCGGCAAAACGCCTGGGCGCACTGACGATTGCTGTGGTGACGCTGCCGTTTTGGGAAGAGGGCGTGATGCGCTGGGAGAATGCGCGCCTTGGCTTGGAGAAGCTGCGTGCCAACGCTGACACCATTATCATCATTCAAAATGACAAGCTTTATGAGATTGCGCCGGATTTGCCGCTCGGACAAGCGTTCAAAGTTGCTGATGAAGTTTTGGTGAATGCCGTGAAAGGCATCATCGACTTGGTGACGACCAAGGGCATGGTCAATCTTGATTTTGCCGATATCCGCGCGATTATGCAAAACGGCGGGACGGCCATGATCGGCCTTGGCGAGAGTGAAGGCCCGGACCGCGCGCAACGCGCCATCGAAATGGCCTTGCAGAATCCCTTGCTCAATATCGACATCACCGGAGCGCGCAATGCGTTGATCAACATCACCGGCGGCTTGGAAATGTCGCTGAAAGATACGCGCACGATCATGAAAATCGTAGCCGAAAAACTCGATTCCACCGCCAAAATTATTTGGGGGGCGCGCATCGATCCGGATATGGGAAATTCGGTCCGCGCCATGGTGATTGTAACGAATTTTCAAGAAGGCAAAAATTTGATGCTCGGCGCCGATCGCACGCTGCAATTGCAAAAAGAATCTGCCGCTGCGGCAAAAATCGCGGCGCCGGCAATTGCCGAAAAATCGCAGAACGCGAATCCTGACGCGAACACAAATTTAGCAGCAACAAAGCAGACGCACCCGGCGCAGGGAAGAATGAAAGCGGCGCCTTTGCGGCCCGCTAAAAAAGCCACGCCAAGTTTTGGCAAATCTTCCCGCCCGCTGCACGTGTCGCTGGATATGACCCCGCTGGGGGAAGACGAGTTGAACACTAATCATATTCGGCGAGCGCCGGTTCAACCGGCGATGCCGCAAGAAGTTCGTCCGCCAGCGCCCGAGACAAATTCCACTGGCAATGCCGTTTCTGCGGCTCCCGCCAACACGCCACGATTCCCGGAGCCTTCAAAGCCAGCGGCAAAACCGGTGCAGCCGCAAGAATCAAACGCTTCTTTGGGAAAGCCGCCCAAAAGCGAAACAAAAATTGAATTCACTCCGCCGCCTCCTGCAAAAGCGCCCGCGCCGCCTGAGCCAAAAACGGCTGTTGCCGGCCCCTCACCCGCCGCGGCTTTCAACTCACGGCCGATGGCAGGCTTGTTATCGAAGCAAAAATCCTTCAAAGAAAAAAATTTGGTTAATTTGCAGACGTTGCAGGAAGCAGTTGTTTATCTGATGGCGAACCCGCAAGACGAGGAAACCTGGCAGAATATTAAGCTGTCGATGGAGGGCATCAATCGCTCGGCGCAGATGCTGGAATTTCATAAAATCGCCGAATATGCCGGCACGCTGGAAGAGGTTGCGGAACGCGTGCTGCAAGGCCTTTTCAAGGTTACGCCTGAAATCATCGAAGTGTTTACGCGTGCTGCAGCGGTTCTCGACGGCATGATCTACAACGATGCTCCGGCTCTGCAAGTGGCGCAACAGCATCAAGCCAAATTGCAACACCTCGCGAATGAATACCGTGAGGCAAAACCGCGCGACAAACCAGCCGCGAACTCGCTCAAAACGGCGCCCCCGGCCGCGGAAAATTCCATGCGGACGGCAACAAATAGGGCCGTTTCCCAACCGGCGCCTTCGAGTCCAGCAGCTAGTGACGGCGCACAATCGGCAAGCCGGCATGTGCAAAACGATGAAGAGGTGATGGCATATCTCAAAGGTCGATTCGCAGCGCATCGCGAGACGCCGTAGGCGCAATTTGAGCACCTCGCAGTCCGTCTTACCTGAAACGCAAAACGCCCCTCGTTCAAGTTGCAAACGAGGGGCGTTTTAATTTTATCAAAGATCGCCCGGGCGGCAATCAAAATCTCTCAGGAGATCAACTGACTTCTTCCATGCGCCATCGATTTACCGCACCAGCACAAACTTCTTCACGGCCACTTGGCTGCCGGCTTGCAGCTTGTAAAAATAAACACCGGCAGGCACGGCGCGGCCAAAACGATCAACGCCATCCCAGGAGACTTCCTGGCGGCCGGCGTTGTTGCGAAGTTGCGCAAGGCCGGTGAAGCGCATCACTTCCTGGCCCATCAAATTATAAATCAACAATTGCGCGCCCTCGCGCTCCGCGCCGGTGCTGAATGAAAGTCGAATCGCTTCGCGCTGCGGCGCAAACGGATTCGGATAAGCGTCATACAAACCGAACGTCATCGGCGTATCTCCGCCATGGCCGGCAACGGCGCTCGGCACGCTTTGCTCGAGAGCCGTAACCGTCACCGGCGTTTCCTGCCAATTTTTGAATTGCTCGCCGGTGGCCGCTTCGTTGGTGACGTCGCTCAAATGGAACGTGGTGAAATCAAAGCTGAATTGGCCTTGAATGCGTTGCCCGGTGACTTGCAAGCCAAAGTCGCCGAAGGATTTTTGATCGCCGGTGTCGTTGGCGTCGACTGCGCTGTCATCTTTGTAATATAAACTGCGCGCATTGCCGATTTGAGGCACAGTTACCAGGACAAGCAAGGCCATGGGATTGCTGCCCGCCGCCTGTTGCGAAGCCAGAAACCAATTGACGCGATTGTCCACCAAGCTGGTGACAACGCCGTTGTCGGCAACACCGTCAACCGGGACGCCGGCGGCGTTTTGCGCATTGAAAAATTTGCGCGTCATTCCGGCAGCATTTTGATTCAGGTCGAGCGATTGGCGGATGAAGTTGATGCCATAGAGCGTCGCATCCGCGCTGTCGATTTTGGCGTTCTTGAAAATAATGCTGGAGGAGTAGGGAAAATACTGCATTTCAAATGAAAACGTTTGATTCAAGAATAAAACAGAAAGCGTATCCGTCAGCAAACGATATCCTCGCACCGGGCCCGTTGCAAAGCGTAAACTTTCGAATTTCAGGTTGGCCTGTTCATTAACGCTGTACGGCAACAGGCCGGCCGCCAAGCCATTGACACGCACTTTCAAACGATCGATCAAGTTTGGCGAGAAGGCGCCATTGCCTTGTTTGATTGCGGTATAATTTGGCAGACCGTTCGCGGCATGCGAAACTTTATAGCTTGCGCCAAAAACAGTGTCGGTGCCTGCATTTTGCGACGTTCCTCGATCGTAACTCATGTAGCCTGGCACCGTGGGCTTATTCGTGACATTGCGATAAAGATAAACCCACGCTTTCTGGCCGGGCGCCACCGGATCATCGATTTCAAGCTCGAAGCGTGAGGCCTGGCGCGCGCCGGCGTCATTCAACCATTTGTCGGCGGGCGCGCGGTCGCCGGCATCGCTCGGCATGAATACAACTTCATCATTGGCGTCGATCGGGCCGGTTTCGTTGCCGAAGAAACTGCCGCTGGGATCAACTTTGTCGATTTGAAAGGGAATCGCAATCCATTGATCGCCCGCGGCGTTGTAGCGATAGGCCGTGAGCGAATCGATCTGCAAGCCTAACAAAAGGGGCGTATTGACGGCGTCAAACACGATGGGGTCGAATTGGCGGGTCAACGATTTTTGTTGCGCAGCCAGGGGTAACGCCGCGCAACACAATGCGAGCACAACGGACGTTACGGCGACTCCAACCTTAGAGCGAATACTCATGAGAAAACCTCTCCTACATGAAATGAATGTTTGGGGCCTTGCAAGGCGAAAGATGATGCGCTCAAAAGCGACAGGCAGCGCATCCGATTTCTTCCGCCGCGAGACCGATGAAAAAAACGCGCGTTTGTGCTCCCCAAATCCATTTTTCAGAGAACATTCTCCCACCTAATAATCCCTGCTTCCACTTGCCACCCGGCAGAGCTGTGCGTGCCTAATGAGGTGTAATCCAACTTCAACCAGGACTCCTTTTGCAATATAATCCTCACAAAAACGAACAAAAAAATTGCGCATTTGCCCGTCGTATTTTGTTCACCCTAATTGTCTTGGTTCGCTTTTTTTGCTGCAATCATGGTGCAACGATGGTGGCATTGATGACTGGCGACGATTCGTGACGAATGCTACCCGCGCCATTTTTCGCCTGAGCGCCTGTTCGCGCCCGTTGCAACAACTCACGCGCCCCGGCATGCGTGGCATCTTCAGACAAACATTTTTGTACCGCTTTGAGGGCGCGATCGGGCCAGCCGCTCTCATAATAATATTGCGCCACTTTGAAATAAGCCTGCGGCAAATCGACTTTCGTTATCAGTTCGCGCAAAACTTTTTTGGCATCGAGCCTGAGGCATTTGGCGATTTTCTTGTCGTGCTCGATGAAGAAGGCCAGCAGCAACGTATTGTCGGAATGGCTGCGCATGAATGCCAAAACCAGCGCAAGGCCTTTCTCGAAAACCTCGTCGATGAGCTGCAAGTTCGTTTGCAAAGCCTGGAAATGCGCTTCCCAGTTGTCTTTGTTGTGCGCATAGTGTTTGAGAATGTAACGCAGCTCGCGCACCACCATGATTTTATGAAAGAGCAAGCCGACATGGTCAATGAAAGCCGTGTCGGCATAGCCCGGCACCAGTTTGTGCTGGCTGTTCTTGGAATTCGCTTCATCCGGCCGGCGAAAAACCAGGTGATGGTCTTCTTTCACGCGGTACAGCGTGTCGCTGATCTCCTTCAACACTTCGAACGAGGGGGCGCGCTGTTTTCTGACGCGGCCTTGCCGCATTTCCTGATAGGCATGACAGGCCTGCAAATAACCTTGAATCATATTGCGCACCTTCCAATCTTTCACGTTGGAGAGGTAATTCCGGTGCGTCTTGACTTTTGACATGAGAATCCTCTGCGCTAAACTCACTTTCCTTTTTGGGGGAGCGGAAGCCCGTGAGGAAATTGCGACTGAATCCTCTCAAAGAATCAAAAAGCTTCAATCGCCAACGAACAAAGCATTGAAAAAAAACTTATAGGTTACTCTTGTTTGCGCGCGAAATTGCGGGCGAAAGCCGAACAAAATCACGCGGCCTTTGCCGAGCGGCGTTTCCACCAGCGCGGCGCGCTCACGCAAATAATCTTCGCCCTGCAGCCATCCCGAAAGCAAAAGATTGCGCGGCGGATACGTCAAAACGGTTTCACCCCTGTGCACGCGAAACGCCGGACTATTCGCAAAGAAAACGACTTCCTCGCGCTGCGCGCCGTAAGCCAGCGGATGATTCGGATTGGCGAGCACGCGCAGCAGAGAGCCGGGCGCATTGAACTTGCTTCGTTCGACGCCAGCAACAACGTCCGTCGCTTGCAGCCAAAAATGTTGGAGCAAAAGCTCGCACGCGGCGTTAAAGGCGATCAACGCACCGCCTTGTTCGACAAACTGCCGCAATTTGCGCAAGCCGATTTCTCCCAAACCGCCGGCATATTCGACCGGCATCTCATCTGGGTGGTGTCCGTTCTCAAGATGGCTCGCAGTTTGGTCGGGCAAGATAATCACCTCGAATGAATTTTTCAAGTCTTGCGCGCGAATCTCGGCGTTGGACAGATTTTTGTATGAAAAGCCATTATTCTCCAAAACCCAGCGCGTCCAGCCTTCATCCATGTTGGCGACCCAGCTTTTGTAAAGTCCAATTCTGGCTGATCTTATCTGGCTTCGCTCGACTTTGAGATCCTGCGGGAGCCCCCAAAATTCAACCCCTAAAGGTGTATCATGTTCATCAAAATCATTTTTTTTCACGGCTTCCTTAATTGTTTCAGTATGCGAGCGGCCCTCAACGAGGAAAGTGCCTGCCGGCCAAACCACTTCGGCGGCTGTAAATTCCTGGGAAACGGTGTACACGGGAATATTTTTGCGCAATAGGGCATTCACCGCACGATATGAGGCCGTGTTGCGGCGATCGAGCGCAATTAAATTCGAATTTTCATTTCCAACGAAACGCGGTTTCAGCGTCACCGTTTCAACCAAACGCAGATCCTCTGTCGGTAATTGTTGTGCAGCAAAAACCTCGACGCCGAGATAAAGCGGCAACGTGTGCGCGGTCATGTCATAAGGCGTGCGCGGCCGGCCGTCACTCCCCAAAATTTGCGGATACTCTTGCGTTTCGAGCAAAGCTTTGGCAAAATTGCCGTACGGCTGATCAAGCCGGATGACATAATCGCCGGAGAGGAACGGCGCGCCCTGCACGCGAAAGTTCTTTCCCGCGCGATGAATTTCCACCATGCCAGTATGCATAATGTTGAGCAAATCGTACAACCCTTGTGGATCGCGCTGTTGCGCCGGTATCACGTAGGCAATCGGCTTGCGGTTGGAATCGCAAGCGCGGCGCTGCACTTCGAACAAACTGCGCAGCCAGAATTCACGATGCCGCGCGGCATGCTGCAAAACCGTTTTTGCTGCGGCAAAATCATAGTCAACGATGTCGCGCAATTTCCACTCGCCTCCCGGCCAGGGCGCGGGAAAGTTCCAGGAGACTTTGCGCGCGTCATAGCCAGGTCCGCCGCCCAGGGCTTCCGGAAGGATTCTCACCGGGCTTGCAATCTGGGCGCTTGCCGCTTCCGTGAGAAAACGCAAACCGCCATGATAATGCGGATACGCGCGCGCCGGCGTCCAGGCGTCAAAAATCGCATGGCTGACCACGCCGGTTTTGCCGTGCGCGGTGAGTACGCCTTGCACATGCGCGCCGAGCAGGTTCAGCAACGAAACGATGATGGGATCGACATTCGGCTCAACCGGGTCGAGGTAGGGCGGCACGAACAACCGCGCGCCATTGCGGCCCATCTGGTGCATATCAATCGTGATATGCGGATGCCAAACATTGTGCAGCTTATCGACCGTGAGTCGCGTTTCCTTTTGGGTAAACATGAACCAGTCGCGGTTGTTATCGTGGCCCACGTATTTGTGATACAGCCACGGCATGTCCGCCTGCTCGAACGCAGTGCCAAGATTTTTACGATACCAATCCACCACCAGCAACTGGCCGTCGGGATTGTGGCAGGGCATTAACAGCGTAATCACGTTGTGCAAAATTTCTTGCCCCTCAGGCGATTCGTTCGTGATCAAATCAAACGCCAGCTCAGGCGCCATCTGCGTTGCGCCCACTTCAGTGGCGTGAATGCTGCAATTGATCAACACCACGCTGCGCGCCGCAGACAAGAGTTCCGGCAGCTCGGCTGCGCGGATTTTGCGCGGATCGGCCAGGCGGCTTTGCAGCTTTTGCCATTTGGCAAGTTGTTTGAGATTATCCGCCGAGCTGATGAGGGCTACAATCAAATCATTGCCCTCAGTCGTTTTCCCCAAATTTTGCAACTGCAAACGCTCGGAGGCGGCGTCTAACACTTTGAAGTAATCGACGATTTGATGATAATCGGCGAGTTTTTTATCTGAACCTGGGCGGAAACCGAAGAAGGATTCCGGGGTGGGAATGTTATTGTTTGCGTGCGGTGAGTCTGCGAACGCGGGCAGCCAGAGCAAAAGAGCAAGCACGCTCGCGTTATAAAAAATGTTCTGCACTGTTTTGATGAAAGGCACAGGGACTCGCCTCGCGTTTGTGGATCGGTTTGAAGTCGCGGGCAAATATCTTGATTTTCCCCGGCAAAGGCAAGACGGAATTGGGGTTGACTATTTTCTGACGAATCCCTATATCAAAAAATCAAATCTCGTCAACTCATTTTGGGAGCCACATGAAAGCCAAAAACTTTCGCCTCGCCCAGATACTCTTTGCTGCTATCCTAAGCCTGGTCTGTCAACAAAACACAATTCCTCAAAAATCATATTGGCGGGGAACTGCTTCGCTGGCCGACAATCGCCAACTGCCGTTTTACATGTTTCTTGATCTTGCTGCGAATCCGCCTTCCGGCTATTTTCTCGTGGGAGATGAGCGCACCCCGATTCCTGAAATCACGCAGCGCGGCGACTCGCTGCTGCTCAATTTTTCGGAATACGGCGCGCTGATGCAGGCGCGCTGGCAAACCGGCCGGCTTCACGGCCAGTATGTGCGCTTTCGCGAAGACACCACTTCGTTTACGTTTGTGGCCGGACCGGCAGCGCCGGAAGAAGCAACGCGCGCAGCAAAACCCGGCGTGCCGCCGGTCGGCGCCTATCGCGTGCATTTTGAATATGACAGTGGGATCGACAGCGCCAGCACTGCAACATTCTGGCTCAAAGGCGATTCGATTTTCGGTACTATCATCGATCCCAGCGGCGATTACGGCTTGCTGGCAGGCGTGCAGGATGAAAATCGCGTTCCGCTCAATCGCTTCACGGGCTGGCAGGCATTGCTGATCGAATTGGAACAAACACAGGGCAATTGGGCCGGCAGGCTTTATGTTCGCGCCGAAAAGCCCTCTCCTTTCAAACTGAAACCGCTGCGTGAATTGCCGGCAACGGCTCACGGCCCGCGCCGGACGCGCATGAACAATCCGGCAGCGCCGTTTCAATTCAGCGGCGTGACGCTGGCCGGAGATACCCTCACCAGCGCCGATCCGCGCTTTCACGGCAAGGTTTTGTTGCTCGACATCATGGGCAGTTGGTGCCACAATTGCATGGATGCCGCTCCGCTCTTGCAGCAGCTTTACGAAGAATTTCACGACGACGGTTTGGAAGTGATTTCGCTGGCGTTTGAAATCAAAGACGATTTCGCCGCCGCGCAAAAGAATCTCGGCATGTTTCAGCAGCGTTATGGCATCACCTTCCCCATCATCTTCTGCGGCAGCACTGCAAAAGCCAACGTGCAAGCGCGCCTCGCACATCAGCTCGAGAATTTCTTTGCCTATCCCACCACGCTTTTCATTGGCCGCGACGGCCGGGTCCATGCAATTGAGGTTGGCTTCCACGGCCCGGGAACCGGCGAGCGCTATCAGGCGCAGGTGCGTCATTATTATGACACGGTGAGAGGGCTGCTTAACTCGACTATGTCACACTCCAAAAATCACCGCAGTGGCGTGGAGATCGCAGAATGAGATTTATTAGAATTCCCAGCGAACTCTGCCTCTCAGCGGTGAATCTGACATAGTCGAGTCCAAAGCGCTTCGCAAATGCAGCCGAACAAATGAGGCCGGGTAAAATTTTATAGCAAAGCTATCCGGCGTTGGTTATATTGCGCCATGCCCAAGTTTATTCTAGCGCGCTACATCCTGCGCGAACACCTCGGCCCGTTTTTCTTCGCGTTTTTTATTATCACGCTGTTGTTCCTGCTCAACCTGCTGTTTCGTGAATTGAGCCGCATCTTGAGCAAGGGCCTGCCGTGGCAGGTGGTGCTCGAATTTTTCATGCTCAACCTGGCCTGGATTGTGGCCCTGGCCGTGCCCATGGCCGTCCTCACGGCTACGCTGATGGCTTTCGGACGGCTGGGAGCGGACAACGAAATTACGGCAATGGAAGCCAGCGGCGTGAGCATTTATCGCATCATCCGTCCGGCGATCATCGCCGCTGCCGGCCTGGCGGTTTTCATGATTTGGTTCAACAACAACGTGCTGCCGGATTTCAATCATCGCACGCGCTTACTCGGCAGCGACATTGCGCGCAAGCGGCCAACCATCAACATCGAGCCCGGAGTGTGGTATGATGACATTCCCAATTATGGTTTGCTCGTGCAGGAGTTGGAAGACAGCGCGGGCGTGGCGAAAGCGCGCAATCTGCTCATCAATGACTATACCAGCACGGAACTCAGCCGAACGATTTCGGCAAGGCGCGGTTTGATCGAGTTGAGTCAGACAAGCGGGGCGCTGGTGTTGACGCTCTTCGACGGTGAAATGCAGGAAATCGATCTGAAGAAATCCGAAGAATTTCGCCGCATTGCGTTTCCGCGGCATAGGATTTCCATTCCGGTCGATGATATGTTCTTGAGCCGCAGCGAGTCGGAATATCGCGGCGATCGCTAAAAAAGCGCGGCGAACATGCGCCGCGAGGTGCAGCAAAATCGCAATGAAATCGCCGAAAGCCGCAGACAGATCAATGCCGCGGTTGCAATCGGTTTGCCGAAGTCGCTGCGCCAACTGCTCGCTCTTCCGGAAGACTCCACGACGGCAGCCGCCTCCTCGGAAGAGATGTCGCCGTTGCCGGGCAGCGCCGTGGTTGCACGCGAACGGAAAGACTTGCCCGCCATCCAAATCCGTCTGCAAAACATTTCTAGCGATCATACTTCGAAAGCGCCGCTCGTCGATCTGTTGAATGCGCAACGCCATGTGCAGGCGCAAGTCAATCGCCAACTGGCTTCGATTCAACAAGACCGGCGCCGGATTGAATCCCTGACCGTCGAGATTCAAAAAAAGTATTCCATCCCGGTCGCGTGCATTGTGTTCGTGTTGATCGGCGCGCCGCTCGGCGCCATGGCGCGACGCGGCGGCATGGCAACCGCCGGTGGTTTCAGTCTGCTCTTTTTTTTGATTTATTGGACCTCGCTCATCAGCGGAGAAGACCTGGCGAAACGCCAGATCATTTCTCCGTTCATGGCAATGTGGTCGGCAAATATCATTGTTGGCGTTGCCGGGATATTTTTTCTCATTCGCTCGGGAACCGTGCGCGCCACCGCGGATTTGTCGTGGTTGCCATCAATCTTTAAACGGCGTTCAACTGCACCGGTTAATTCAGAGCGACCTGACGTCGACTCATCGCACACTGGGCGAAAGCAATCACCGGACTAAGAGCCGGACTCCTGGTTTGAATAACGGCATCGTTCCGGAAGGCCCCTTGTTCAAAGCGAGAACGATGCAGAATAATCGCCAAGAGGCTTCCAGCAGGACAATGTTGATTTGCTGGTGCAGGCTTCAAAAATTATCGGCATGAATTTCTATGCGTCTGCTCGATCGTTACATTCTTCAAAAATTCTTGTTCATTTTGGCCTTTTCGCTGGTCGCGGTCATCAGCATTTTTATCATTATCGATCTGGTCGAGCGGTTATCGGATTACATCGACCGGCAGGTGCCGGCCGTGGTTATTGTCAGCTACTATTTTTATTACATTCCCTACATCATTGTGCTGATGCTGCCAATCGCGATGCTGCTTGCCTCCATGTTCAGCATTGGACAGCTTGGCAAATACAACGAACTGACCGCGATGAAGGCCTCCGGCATTTCGATGTATCGCATTCTCGCGCCCATTTTCGGATTGGCCCTGCTGGTGAGTCTGCTTATGCTGGCATTTGCAGAGATCGTGATGCCCGAGGCCAACCAACGCAAAGCCGAGTTGAAAAGCCAGTACATTGATCGCTTGCCGCGCAATTTGCCCACGCGCCTGTCGAATCTTTATTTGCAGGAGCGCCTGCCCGAGCAGCAGAACGGCGCGCCCGCAAACGGCGGGCGCAGCCGGCGGGTGTTTATCGGCTATTACAACGCCAGCGACAGCAGCGCCAACAAGATCAGTATACAAGATTATGAAGGCGTATTCATCGTGCATCGCATCGATGCCAAAGTGATGCGGTGGCGCGGTGCGCAGTGGCAGGCAGTTGATGGGTACCAACGCACGTTTGCGGGTGAAAGTGAAACAGCGACGCCGTTCGACACGCTGCCCTTACCGCAGCTTTCCTTTACGCCGCAAGTGCTGGTCAAAGTGCAAAAAGATCCTGAAGAGATGTCATACCGCGAGCTGGAGAAATTCATTTCAGAAGTTGCCGATAACGGCGGTGATCCACAGCGCTGGTATGTCGATCTTTATCTCAAAATTGCCTTTCCCTTCACCAGCTTCGTCATTGTATTGTTTGGCGCGCCGCTCGCTGCCGGGCGTGTGCGCTCCGGCGGCGCGGTGGGTGTGGCGCTCACCCTGGTTATCACATTTCTCTATTTTGGCATGGTTAAAACCGGGCAATCACTCGGCCAAAACGGTTCGCTTCCGCCGCTCATCGGCGCATGGCTGGGAAATGTGATTTTCTTTGTGGGCGGAATGTTTGTGTTGTCGCGCACCCGCACGTGATGCTTTGCTTCTAAGGTGTTTTCGTTATAAGCAAGAATCCGCAGACAGAAACAACGCGGCGATGATTTCCGATCTGCGCTGCGTTGTTTCTTTGTTGGAATTTTGTGTTGGGGGGAGGAAAAGATGCGCAACGAACGTTGAGCTTCTGAGGATGCGTTATCGCTTCTGAATCAACTCAAGAATGCGTTCAAGATCGTCTGAGGTATAAAACTCAATTTCGATCACCCCGCCTTTGCCCTTTTTTTCAATGCGAACTTGTGTGCCCAGCGCGCGGCGCAGCATATCTTCCGCCTCTTGCACGTCTGCCGTGAGATTGCGCGCTTTTTTCTTTGCGGTTTTGCCCGCACCGCCGCTCTCCGCGCGCGCGAGCTTTTCCACCTGCCGCACGCTCAGTTGATTCTTGATCGTCTTCTTCCACAGCGCAAGCTGCTTTTGCTTGTCCGGCGCAGTCAAAATCGCGCGCGCATGCCCGGCAGACAACTCGCCTTTCTTCACACTCTCTTGAATCGGCTCCGCGAGTTTCAACAACCGCAACGCGTTCGCAATCGTCACCCGGTCTTTGCCGACTTTCTGCGCCACCACTTCCTGGGTGAAATCGCATTCTTCGATCAATTTTTGATAACCCAGGGCTTCTTCAATCGGGTTCAGATCCTCGCGCTGCACGTTTTCCACGATCGCAAGCTCAAGCATTTGCGTATCGTCTTTCACGTCCAGCACGAACGCCGGCACGCCTTTGTATCCCAGTTCCTGCACCGCGCGCAAACGGCGTTCGCCGGCAATCAATTGATAGCCGGAGCCGTGCGGCCGCACCGTGATGGGTGTGATCAAGCCGTTTTGCGAGATGGATTGTTTGAGTTCCGCGAGGCGGGCAGCGTCGAATTCCAGGCGGGGTTGAAAGGGATTGGCCGAGATCTTGGCGATTTCGATCTCACGAACCGCATCTAACTTGCCGCTGTCGGTGTTGCTAAGCTCGGGAATGAGCGCTTGCAGCCCTCTTCCTAACCGGTTCGTAGCCATTCTTTAAGATCTCGGATGCCAGACTCATGTAATTTTCCGCGCCGCTGCACACCGCATCATACAGAATGATGGGCTTGCCGTAACTCGGCGCTTCACTCAAGCGAACGTTGCGAAGAATTGCGGTGTTGTAAACTTTGTCGCCGAAATATTTGCGCACGTCATCTGCGACTTGCCGGCTGAGGTTGAGACGGCCGTCGTACATGGTGAGCAATACGCCTTCAATCTCAAGGCGTGAATTGAGATGCTTTTGCACCAGGCGGATGGTATTCAACAGCTGGCTCAAACCTTCGAGCGCATAATATTCGCATTGGATCGGAATCAAGACGGAATCCGCGGCAGTCAGGGAGTTCAGCGTGAGCAAACCCAGTGAAGGCGGGCAATCGATGAAGATAAATTTGTAGTTCTTTTCCAGCCGGGACAGCGCGCGTTTGAGAATTTGC
This sequence comes from uncultured Cytophagia bacterium, assembly GCA_964457925.1. Classification (GTDB taxonomy): domain Bacteria; phylum Zhuqueibacterota; class Zhuqueibacteria; order Zhuqueibacterales; family Zhuqueibacteraceae; genus Coneutiohabitans. The sequence continues at coordinate 87,255 of CAYWGH010000021.1, read as the reverse complement.
TCGCGAGACAGCGCGCCGACCATTTCAACTTCTGCGCCGACCAGGCGCACGTGAGAGGGCAACAAATCGAGATACTTGAGATCAGTGTTGATGATGGCTTGATTGATATCGAGATCGTTGATGAGAACTTCGTAGATGCTGTTGCGCACTTTGCGCGGGTCAACACCAAGGCCGCTTGTGGTGTTGGCCTGCGGGTCGATGTCCACCACCAGCACGGGATTCTCCGCTACTGCGATGCACGCCGACAAATTGACGGCCGTCGTCGTCTTGCCCACGCCGCCTTTTTGGTTCGAAATCGAAATTGTCCTCGCCATGATTGCCGTATCTCCTCACAAATGGTGGCACAAAGTTAGGCGAGTGTGGTCTGAAATGCAAGCCTAATTTTTACAGACGGCTAGGATTTGTCAATTCGGGCTACTGGACAAATGTCCAACAACAAGATATTGTATGTGTTTGAGTTTTGAATAAGGTTTGTGAACATTGTCATCAAATCAACGGTTTTTTGATAATAACTACGGTTCGATACCAATAATTACCAACGGTACCGCAGGTACGCCACGCCCTTGGCGAACAACGTTGTAGAATTCTCCTTCAAAATACGCTACACCTGAACTCATTTGACTTTGCAGGCTCTTCATCGGCAAAATTTCGACCCCGACATCAATATGATCCCCAACATAAAAAGCAAGATGCTTGACAAACAAATCGTAAGCAACAAAAGAGTATTTGCCAAACTGAACTTCAATAGCAACGCGATCTTTGACGAAATCCGTTTGATTATAACTGTAAATAGGCTTTTCACCCGCGGCTTCAATTTCCTTCTTTTGTTCATCTGAAGCCATGGTCAATGTCTTTCGAATGAGCTTTTCACTCTTGGTTACCCAGTAACTTACCCGACTTTCTTTCCAGTTCTTAATTCTGAGAAGTTTCTTGAAGTTTGCATTCATGGCTATGGGACTATACAAAAGCTTGCCTTTCATACCTTTTTCATTAGAAACCTTTGTTCTGCAGGCTTCAGCATCTATAGCTTTTATGACCGCCTTTATTTCTTTCCAAAGAATTGGTTTATGCACTAAAAGGAACTCAAGACCATTAAGATGAGAATATGTTTGAATAATTTTCACGAGATGCCAGACTTTCTTTGTTATTCAATCAAAGACAATTGTGAGGCGTGCTGCTTTTTTGTCCAGGGAACAATCGTCATACTATTTCCTGCTTTCACAGGATCATAAATTGGTCGATTCATTGGCCTAGTTTTCAAAATCCCTCGCGATTCCTGCTGAACCCTGTCATGAGCAATCTTGATGTAGTCAGGGACAACTTCAGCACCAACTCCTTTCCGTTCATGACGAATAGCGGCTACAATCGTCGTGCCGACCCCCATGAATGGGTCAAAGACCCAATCGCCTTTATTCGTGAGAGATAGAACCAGGCGCTCAATCAATTCGACCGGGAATTGACAAGGGTGTATAGTCTTTTCAACATGATTACTTTTAACATTGGGAATAGCCCACAGATCTCCTGGATTTTTTCCAAGAGGGTTGCCGGAGTACTGGCCAGCTTTGGGCCCCTTGAAGTGCTTTTTGCCTGGATACTTTTGAGGTACGCGAATTGCGTCAAGATTAAACACGTATTCATCTGATTTAGTGAACCAAATAATTGTTTCGTAGCGGCCAGAAAATCTTTTTTTACAATGCAACCCATGTTCAAAGTGCCACACAATGCGATTGCGCAATTTGAGGTTAAGTTTACTAAATATTGGGAAAAGAATGGTATCTAACGGAATAATTGCACCATTCTCAACGTAGTTTCCAACTTGCCAACAGATGCTGCCCGTCATCGACAGAACCCGCACGCACTCTTTGATAATTAGCTCTTGTTGTTTAATATACAAATCTAGTTTCAGCCTGCGTTCGTATTTTTTACCAATGTTATACGGCGGAGAAGTAACAATTAATTGAAGTGCATTGTCGGGAATTTGTTTAAGTAAACTCAAACAATTTCCGGGATGGATAATTACTTGGGCTTTGTCGGAAAAATTTGAGGTAATTTCAATCTTCTCGTACATGCTAATGCTCTCCCAACTCAGTCAGCAAAAAGGGGATTATTGTTATTTTGTTGTAAGTTCAAATCAAGACGGATGTGATTGTATTTAAATTAAACTACCTCGCTCAAAAACGCAAGACAGAAAATTCTTAATAATACGACCCTCCAAACACACTCGACCGTCCGCCGCGCTTTTCGAGCTTAATATCTTGCAATGGCGACTTCAAACTGACGCTCATGTAAAAACTCCGGCGCGTACCCGAGGGAATCCACGTGACGCGCATTTCCCAGCAATGCAAATCGCGATACACACTGTAGCTTTGATAGATCACCGCCTTTTGTACCAGGTCAAATTGCGCGGAATAATCGAGGCTGAGATTTTTGGTCAATTGCACGCGCGCATTGCTGAGATTGAGCTGGGCATATTTCGTGGGCCGCAGCGGATTGGCGCGGCTCAAGCTGTAGCTCAATCCAAAATTTGCGCTCCACGGCACCGAAGCGTCAACATAGCTTTGCTGCGGCGGGTACGGGCCGAACGGTTGCGACGGTTGCGCGAGTGCATCCTCCTCATCGAAAACATTTTGTGATGAGACCGGAGCCGCTTCCGGCGCGCCGCCGGTTTTGCCCTGCAATTGAATGCTCGCGCTCAATGAGGCGCTGGTGAGCCGGAGATAATTTCCGCTGAAGATGCCGTTTTTCTTCCACAGCAAACGATGAATCTCCGTGCCGGTGGAATCGACGTCATAAAAACTGTGTGAGGCGTTCAAGCTCACGGACACGCCGCGCGCCGGGCTGGCTTGCAAATTGGAAAACAACGGGCTTTGCTTGAACTGCTCGGCAGCGAAGTTGTAACGTGTCGACAATCCGAGATTGAAGAGATTGATCTTCCTGGTTTTTTCTTCAGAGCCGGTTTTCATTTGAAAGAGATTGTTGAGGCCGAAGTCCAAGCTCGCCACCGTGCCTTGACTCGTGCCGCCATAGCGGTCAAACTTTCGTGTTGTGCCGTCGAGCAGCGTCACTTCTTGATAGTATTTCCAAAAACTGCCGGCAAAATCCGGTTGATAGAAGAACGAAATGCTGGGCGACATCTCGTGGCGCAAGGCTTGAATCGACCAAATTCTAGGAAAAAAAGTGCCATAAAGTTTCGTATTGGCGGAGGCGGTGTAGTTGAACGTGTAGCGTTGAAAAAAACCTTTGTCTTCGCGCGTAGCGACACTCGAGGAGATCAAAGACGCACCCGGAGGAAGGCCGGTTGCGCTGGTGTCGATGGCAAAATAATCTTTGCGGCGATCGAACCAATCCTCCCGCATGGCAATGGATTGCGAAAGTGAGAGCCAGCCGAAATACTTCGGGCTGTATTGGGAGAGATTGAGCGCGTGATTGGCGCGCCCCAGCGTCTGTTTGGGCGGCGCCACGCCGTTGACTTCCCGGCCGCGGCTGACTTGATAACTCGCATTGCTGGAAAAGCTGTATTGAATGTTTTGATACCACGGAATCTCTTCCAGGTTGATCGAGCTCATGCCGCCGGACTTCTTCTTTTTCTTCGGCGCAAACAGCGGGCGCTGCGGCATGCTGAAACTGATGGCCGGCAGCGTGCGGGTGAACGAGCCGTCCTGCAAATCCTTGCTCTCCGAAAGATTGAACGACAGGCTGTTGTTGCCCAAACGCGTGGAATACGTCGCCTGGGAGGTCAAACGTTGCGCGAGCTGCCGGTTGCGATCGGAGGTAAAATTGTTATAATAGCTCTTGCCGCTGGTAAACGTGCCCGAAGCATTCAATGACGAATTTTCGCCGAGAGGCTGACTGTGATTGAGGCGCAAATCCCACAAGCGCTCGCGCCGTTCGTCGAACGCGAAATTCTTGCGCGTAAACGAGCCGCTAATGCTGCCGCGATAGGCGTAGCGCTTGACATAATCCAATTGGCCGCGCAGCAGCCAGCCCGAGCGATCATAGAAATCGACGGTGCCGCGCGCGTCCAGATAATCATTCACCGCCCAATAATAGCCAAGATCGCGCAGGAAGCGGCCTTCCAGCGAGCTTTGGCCGTATTTGGGAATAAGCAGTCCGGAATGCCTTCCGGTTTTGGTGGGAAACACGGCGAACGGCAGAATGGCGAGCGGGATTTTTCCCAGATAAAAAACCACGGGTTTGGCCACGACTTTATCCTGCACCGTGATTTTCATCTGGCGGCTCCAAAAATGAAAATGCGGATTTTCATCAAGCGCGCAGGTGGTGTAGGTGCCGCTGCCGACGTTCAGCGTTTTGTCGTCGACGCGTTTGATGCGGGCGCCGTAATAGTGGCCGCCGTCAAACTCCGTGCGCCCGCGCAAGACCCGGCCTTTTTCGGTGGAGAAATTGTACTCCATCTGCTCGCCTACAATCTTGTCGCCGCCATCGGAGAACGTGGGGAAATTGTCTTGAACCGCTGCCTTGCCGTTTGCGGCTTCATTTGGTTGCAACGGCGCGGTGCGCAATGAATCCGGCAACGGTTCGGCGAGCAGCGTGCGCTTGTCCATGTCAACCGTAATACGGCCGGCCGTGAGTGTGGCGGTTTTGTATTTCACCACGGCCTTGCCGGTCAAAATAATCACACGCCCGGGCACAAGAATCTCGATGGCAGAAGCGGTGTAATCGATCGGTGCATCAAGATCGGATTTTTCGGCGGTGGGAGAAAAATCAAGGGAGTCTGCGCTCAACGAATCCGGTTTGAACAATGCCGTATGCGTGCTGTCGGACCAGAGAATTTCCTTGATCGTCGGTTCCTGGGCGTAGAGGGCCGCATGCCAAGCAAAAAGCGCCGTAATCAAATGAACGGTTCGCGAACACGCGACGCGAGCAAAATTTTTATGAAGAGGCCTCGGCCATGGCAACCGGCAAACGGGCACATCACTTTTCATTTTTATCTTTTGACTCAGGGTTTTTTTTACGGTATTTCTCCCACCACAGCTGCAAGCGTTTGCTCATCTCCGCCTCTGCCCCGTTTGGCGAGGGCCGGTAATACAACGCCTCTGTTAAATTATCGGGCAGATAATTCTGTTCCACGAAATGCCCGGGAAAATCATGCGGATATTTGTAGCCCAGGCCGTAGCCCTCGGCCGCCAGCAACCCGGTCGGTGCATTGCGAATGTGCAGGGGGATCGGCGCCAACGGTTTTTCTCTCACCTCCTGCGTCGCAGCTTTGAGCGCGAGATAAGAGGCATTACTTTTCGGCGCGGAGGCAAGATACGTCGTTGCTTGCGCCAGCACCAATGCGCCTTCTGGCAGGCCGATGTAGGTGATCGCCGTGAAAGCCGAGGTCGCCACCAGCAACCCCATGGGATCGGCGTTTCCAATGTCTTCACTTGCGAGAATGATCAAGCGCCGCGCAATAAATTTCGGGTCTTCGCCCGCTTCCAGCATGCGCGCCAGATAGTGCAGCGCGGCATTGGGATCGCCGCCGCGCACACTTTTGATAAATGCGGAAATCGTGTCGTAATGCTGCTCGCCGGCGCGATCATAATTCAGCGCGCGTTTCTGCACGGCCTCGCGTATATGGTCAATCGTAAGAGCGCGCTGGCCCGAGGCATTCGGTTCCGCGAGCCGGATGGCCAGTTCCAGGCCGTTGAGCGCGGCGCGCGCATCGCCGGCGGAAAGCTGCACCAGAAAGCGCCGCGCGCGCTCGTCGATTACAACCCCGGCATTTTTGAGTTGAGCATCATTCGCCAGCGCCTGCTGGATAATCTGCAAGAGGGATTCATCCGTCAATGCTTTAAGCGTATAAACCTGGCAGCGCGAGAGCAACGGCGAAATCACTTCGAACGAGGGATTTTCTGTGGTCGCGCCGATCAACGTAATGGTGCCGTCTTCCACGCGTTGCAGCAGCGCATCCTGCTGCGCCTTGTTGAAGCGGTGAATCTCGTCGATAAACAATACTGTTTGCTTGCCGACTTTGCGGTTATTCATCGCCTTCTGCAACACTTCACGCACCTCGCTCACGCCGCTGGCGACCGCGCTGAGCATGAAGAAATCCGCGCGGGCTGCGCCGGCGAGCAACTTTGCCAAAGTGGTTTTGCCGCTGCCCGGCGGCCCCCAGAGAATAATCGACCCGAACTCGCCGCTCTCGAATGCCGCGCGCAAAGGCTTGCCCTGCGCCAGCAGATGTTCCTGGCCGGCAAAATCATCGATGCGCTGCGGCCGCATGCGCTCCGCCAGCGGCGTGCTGCGCTGCAGGTTTTCCTGCGCGGTTTGTTCGAAGAGGTCCATCGCGTGACAGGATGAGGTTCTATTCTACAATTTCAAGAAGGCTGTTGTAGGTATCGATACGAGCCTTTGCGGCTTGCAGAAAGTCCATGCCGAGCAAGCCGATTTGGGACATTCCGGTCGGTAATGTGTGGGCAACAATGGGAAATGCCTTGGGCAGAAATCCGCAGCATGAAAGCCATTCCACCCGAATCTGTGGCGCGATGATATAACCGCTGCCGGTGAGAATTCCAACAAAAACGTCCTGCGCGCCGAGGCCAAGTCCCAATGTGACGAGATGCTCCCGAGGCAAATTAGTGAAGGTTGAGCCTGTATCAACGGCAACTTGACATTGGCCACGCCGTTGTTTCCTTTCACGGCGGCCGTGGTCATCAACAATGCCTCGCTTCGTTCGAGCTGATAGATTTTCATAGCACCACGGCGAGATCTTGAGGAAATTCGCCTGCAAATCTCATCACTAAATCAATTTTCCTACCTCACAATTTGAGCATTTCTTGGGAAATATCGTTGTCATTGGGAGAATGAAAAATCACCCTTCCTTCCAGCGGCTCTCAATTCTCGTCGAATTTCTCGACTTCGATCAGCAGCCACTCCTGATCGTATTGCTTCAAAATTTCATCGATTGACATGGCTCATTTCTTTTCCTTTGGTGCTGGAATCTACAAATTGTCATCCAATGAAGCAATCTCAGATTCTTGCCAAGAGTAAATGATTTAAAATTGTGACGAGGCACATCATCGAGGCTTGTCGCGGACACGCAATTTTAAGTTGACAACTCAACTACTGGCCGGATTTGATCCCAGTGACAACTCTGCGCCGGTGAATGATTTCTTCAAATAAATCGGTATCAACGAGCAAAAAATTGTCAACACCTGACAGCAAGCTTTGATACCGCCTACCCTGATAACTGACCTTGTTTGTCCAAAAAGTTTTATCCACTTCATATTCGCCCCAAATGTTGGGCGCAAACTTCAGTGAAAAGCTCTTTGGGGGCGAAGCTGCGTTTTTAGGTGAATCATTAAACTCAACCCAAATTACAAAGATGGGGTTCTGGCGCCAAAATGGGCCATAATCTCGCACCTCAACGGCACGCCCTGCCGTCATATGCTTAAAAACAATTTCATCCTGCACGATGATTCGTTTTAAATCTAACTCGCCGTTAGCAGTGACGCTGCTTTTTCCAACATGACCAACCTCTTGCAATATCAGAGCATTCTCAAGGTAAAAATTTAGTTTTAATAGCTCCTCACGATTAATCTTAAAGTACTCAATCATTTTGCGTGTTAGCCGCTTCGGCGTATATTTTTGCGGCACAACAACCTGACGCTCTACTTGACGATTAACATATTGTGTTTGATAACACCCGCAATTGCATGCGAATAAGATCGTCGCAACAATTCCCAATAGCCCTGAATTCAATGTCGTCATATCGCGCCCTCCGAATTTTTATAGTCATCCCAGAATGGGGCTTCTTCCAACGTTCTATCAAATCCATTTACTTCTGTTCACAGCCAATACCGCAGCAACCGGCAGCCAGCAAGGAATTGCCGGAAAACCCGCATGACTAGTGCGCTGTTACTTTAAATTGTAGGAGTGCCTCTCAAAATGTCATTGGACGAATTTTGTGAAATACCTGGCACCGTGCCAAGACCTTCGCAGGAGCCTTGCAGGATGACAGTGGTGGTGGATATGCTTTTCATGGGAAAATCATTAGGCGAGAAGAAGTTCCAGGAGCCTTCCACAATCTAAAAGCCAAAACTGAAAAGACAAGTCAAAACTTCAAAGCCATTGAAACGCCGGCCTCTAGGTCAAAAACCCCTTGGTCAAATGCAAAATTTCAGCCCGTTCGCGCTCGGGCAATTTTGCCAGCGGCGTTTGCATGAGATCGATACCCTCGCGCTGGTGCAAGACGGACACCTGTTTCACCAAATCTTCCACCCACGGCTCGATCATCGGCTCCGGCCCAGCGCTGACGCATGTCGCATTAAGCCATTTGCCGATCTTCTCAAACACAAAAGGACAGATGGGGCTGAACGCGGACTGCATGTGAGCCATCACAGCCGCTGCCGTGGCTGTCGCGGCGCCGAGATCGTGTCCGGTTTGCCGCCGCGCTGAGATAAGATTGACGTAACGGCCAAATGCTTCGATCATCTCGATTAAAATAATTGCGGCGTCCGCGTACCGATGTTCTTCATAGGCGTGCCGCACTTCGCCCGCCGCCGCAACGGCTTGCGCAATGATGAATTGGTCCGCGGGCCGCGCTTCGCCAACGTGCCAGGGCTCGCGCAGCATGCGGAATAATCCTGCTAATTTTGCCGTCAGCAGATGCACGGATTTGCGGCCGCGCTTAAGTTTGCTTTCGGCAGCGGTGGCAACTTCTTGAAAGCCGTTTTCGACGCAAAGCAAATACCCCAGGCGCAGCGCATCTGCGCCGAAGCGCCGAATCAGTGTGCTTGGTTGCACGACATTGCCGAGACTATGCCGCATCGGCCGCCGCACCGCGCGATAGAGAAAACGTTCTTCGTCATGTGCTTCCAGGCTCACGTCGGCGCGCGTTTGCAAAGCGCGCTCGGAGATTTGCAAACGGCCGTGTACGATAATATGCTGAAACACCGGACGGCCGGTGATCAGCAAGGCAACGATTTGCGAGGGTACGATCCAGCGCAGCAGCAACTCCGGATCGACAAAGACTTCGTCAATCGGAGCAGGCGCGGGTTGCGCCGGCCAGCCCGCGCCTTGCAACGCCCACGCGGCCAGCGAGAACCAGGTTGAAAAAACCTCATTCGGATGGCCGGGAATTTCATTGCCCCACCACTGTTGCCGCGAGATGCACCACGGTTCGAGATTCTCAAGATGCGCCAGCACGCGCTCGCGCCAGCGCGTGTGCGAAAACTGCACCGCGCCTGTTTCAATCGCGCGACGCAAATGGCCCACACCGTTTTCAACGTTCACAAAGAACTGCTCGGAATAACGCTGATACACCACGGCCTCGCAACGCTGGCAGCGGTGCGCATCAATGGCTTCATGTCCCGCAATCTGCGTGGCATCTGCGCCAATATGCTCCAGCACTTTGCGGCGCGCCTCTTCAAGTGAAAGCTCGGCATAGCCGGGAATACTCACCGCGCCTTTTTCATCGAACACCACGACTCGTTCGTGGATGCCGGCTTCCCGTGCGATTTGATCATCGCTGCGATTATGCGCCGGCACAAGAAATACGGCGTCCGCCGCAAGCTCATCAACGGCGATGATGGGAACCTCGTTACCGTTCACCGGATGCCTGGCCTTTTGTCCGGCAAATTTGCCAAACGGTCCGGAGGCTTTGACCGCCACTGCGACTGCACCCAAAACCAATTCCGGAAAATAGGTTTTAGTCTCGAGCGCGCCGGTTTTCGCGCGAAAGCGAATGCTGTAATGATGATCGATTTTCAATTTGCTGCGGCCGACATCCGATGACACTAAAACCGTTTCGCAGCGCGGGCAATGATAGGCCCAGCGATTTTCGCGCGCCAGCATGCCGGCATCTTTGAGGCGATAAAACAGCCGGTCGACGCTGCGCTTGCCGGATTCCGCCATGGGATCGAGCCAGGCCGGCGGATCAAAACCGATGCCGAGCTGCTGCAGTTGCTCGCGAATGGCGGCGTCATTGCGATTGTAATAATCGCGGCATTTGGCGGTGAAATCCGCCCGGCCCACTTCCTCGCGCTCATAGGGCAGTGACCGCTCGATCGCCAACTGCAGCGCCAGCCCGCCGTGATCTGTGCCGAGCACGCGCCGCGGCCGTTTCTCCGTCAGCATTTCCAGCGCACGCGCCCGCACATCGAGCAACAGCGGCGACATAAATGAGGAAAGGTTGGGACTCGAAATCGCGGAAATCGGCGCCGCAGCAATGGCTTTATCCTCGCCGCGAAAACGATTCTGTTTTTCCCACGCCACGCTGAGCGCCGGTTCGTCGATGGGCGGATCGAAAAGCGTGCGCGCGGCATAAGATGGCTCTGAGCGCTCCGCACCACTCCAATTTGAAGTGATCAGATGATCGATGATGCGGCGGCCACGGTGTCCGAGAATCGGATGCAACTCACTGGCCGCAACATCCGCCAGTTCATTTGCCGCCTGTGTCGGAGGGATGAAAAGATTATGTGCATGCCGCAACACACGCAGGGTGTCAGGATAAACGCGCTCGGCGGCCACGCGAATATCATCCTGCAAATAGCCGTGCCATTCATCGCAGCAATTGGTGATACCCATGCGATTGCATACATAATCCGGCACGAAGCTGATGCCGCGCCGCCACAGGCGCTCAGGATCATAGCGTTCTTCCAGCAAAATATTGTTGGCGGCGCCGCACACCAATTTCACTTTCAAGCGCGGAATCGTTTGTGCATTGATCACGCCGCCGCGCGCGCACGGCGCCAGTATATCGACGTCGAGATCGAAAATTTCTTCCGGCGACACCACCTGCAAGCGCGGCCGCTTGGCTTTGATTGCTTGAATCGCCTGCTCGTTGACATCCGCAATCCAGACGCGCGCGCCGAGATCATCGAGCAGCTCGATCAGCGGCCGGCCCACGTTGCCCGCGCCTTGCACGGCCACGCGCACGCCTTTGAGATCATCCGAGTCAACTTGCCGTGAGCCTGCCGAATCGGATAGGAAGCGCCACGCCGCCTGCATGCCGCGCAACACGCCTTGCGCGGTGAAGGGTGAAGGATTGCCGCTGCCGCCGAGTTTTTCAGAAATGCACGTGGTGAAGCGATTTTGGCTCAGCAGCGCATCCATGTCGGCGGTTTTGGTGCCGACATCTTCTGCAGTGTAGTAAATGCCGCCCAGGCTCGCCACGAAACGGCCATAAGCTTCGAAGAGACGTCGGCGTTCCGGGCCGGGCGGCAGCTCATCCGGCATGTGGAGATTGGGCGGCAGCGGAATAATGCCCTTGCCTCCGCCCCACCACAAACCGGCGAGCGCATTTTTGCGCGTCATGCCTTGCGCCAGGCGCAGGCCGTCTACCAGCACGTCGGCCAAACTCTCATAGCGCCAAAAACGCAAGCCGCCTTGCGCCAGACCGCGCCGGGTATCGTGCACGAATGCAAAAAAGAGTGTGGCGATGCCTTCCTCACGGCCAATGAACACACCTTCGTGCTGGCTGAAATCCTGTGACAGCTCAAAAAACGCTTGTAATGGCGCGAGAATTTTGGGATGGGAGAGAAGAAACTCGCCGTTTTCAAATAAAACGTAAGCGTGATAAATTCCGGCGTCCTCAAGTTGACGGCGAAAATCCGTCACGCTCCACGCGCGCACAAGCCGCGCCAATGCACGGCGTTTTTCGTCAACGGGTGAGATGGAGTTGCTGGTTGGCACGGCTACCCCTTTTCATGATAAAATCACAACCCGAACAAAGCCTAAAGAAAAACGGACGCAAATGCGCAGAGCCGCAAAGGATTCGCAAAGTCTTCCAAAGGCCAGGCGATGAGTTTGCTCTTTTGAAGGTTTTTCTCTGCGTTATCCTTGCGCCTTCGCGTCTTTGCTTGGAGGCTTTTGCTTTTTAATCGTCATTATTTGTTGCTCACGTTCTTAATGAACGAGTAAGTTTGCGAATATGCTTGACCCCCTCCTCGATCAGCTTGCGCAAGGTCGGCAGATCGAGGTCTTCCAATTTGTTCACGTACAAGCAGCCTTTGCCGGTTTTGTATTTCCCCAGCTTTTGCATCAGCGCGGCGTGCGGCGTGAACCCGCCCATGATATAAAGCGTCAAATTCTGCTTGCGCGGCGAAAACCCGGTGAGGAACCAATCGCCTTCGCGGCCGCTGGCATAAACGTAGTGATATTTGCCAAAGCCTACAATGCTGCTGCCCCACATTTTCGGCTCGGTTTTCGTGGCCTTTTTCATCATCTTCAGCACCATGAGGCAATCTTCCCGGCGCTGCTTGTCGGCGATGCTGTTGAGGAATTTTGTGACGCTTTGTTCGTTGACTTTGGTCTTGAGTTCGGCCATGGGAGGATCCTTGGGTGGAATGTTGCAGAATCGATTCTGCATTATATCTTGTCTCGACTCGGATGATCGCCATCAGATTGAACTGCCCTGAACGCTAGGCGGCTATTTGATCATGTCCCAGCTCTGAACTTCCCTGCCGGGAACTTTCTTTAAAATATTTCGCACCCTTCTCTTCAACCCCGAGATGGATTTCTGTTGCAGCCGGGATTCCAGTGTTGAAATCATTTCAAGCTGAGTTACTTGGACGTTGAGCAGATACGTGGCCAATTGATTTATTGACACGCCTTGATATTTTGCTTCTCGCTCCAATCTCGTTTTCAGCTCGCTGGGCATGCGCAGTGTGACGACTTGGGTATTATTCATGCTCGTGTTTCCAAAGTTTGTAGAAATCGACCGGAGCAATGATCTTGAATATGAGACCTTTTAGCTCTCCCAATGAACGCTAACTTGTGGCGACATGGCATACATTGGCAGGTGCTAAATTGTATTAGACCCATAGATTTATTCATTCTTTATTTTCTTTCTCTGTCAAATTCCAATCTACATGACCACAACGACAACGTACACTTGCTGGTGTTATTCCGAAAGTAGCAAGGTATAGCATTTCGCCGCATTGCTTGCACACGAAAAGATTGTAAAGCTCTTGAAATACTGCTACGACAGGCCGGAAATCTTTTTCGGAGAAACTTGCCCAGTTGTTATAGTGAACATTGGCATTAACAGCCCATTGCTCAGTATTTGAACGATTAAATATTTGACCTGCTTCATCATCAATTGTTTGCAAAGAACGCAAACGCTCTTTGTCATTCCACGATTGTGCTGCAATTTTTGCTTTTTTCAGGAGATTCCGATATTGCCCAATCGCCGATGGCAAAAAATCTCCTAATTCCCATTTGCCATTTAATTTGTATTTCACTTGGGCATGAAGAGCATCACAAACCATCCTAAAAAACTGTTCTAATCCTCTTCGCAGACGAGCAGCAGCACTTGCAATGTCGTTACGTTGTAAATCTCTTTCTATTCGATCCCACATGTCTACTTCGTAGTTTATCAGTGGGCCAGTGTCAACCTTCCAATTGTAGAATTCAACCATTTCATTGGAACGTACAACACCCTCTGTTTTGAGCTGATTCACCCACGTTTGGTCATGTGTTGTGATCAAGAATTGTCGGTTCGGAAAAAAAGTCGCCAAAAGTGGACAAAGTGCTCTACGATGATCGGAGTCAACCGACATGACAACGTCATCTAGTATAACAAGATCAATTAACCCAGCATTCAATCGTTCAGACAAAGCCAAAAACAAACATAGACCCATGCTGTCTTGATGACCTTCGCTATGAAGAGCATTGGGAGGATGTTTACCTCGGCCATAAAAATCAACTTCGAAGTTGAGAGCTGCTCCTTGAGGTTCAAGAATTGCATCAAAGTTTTCTTCATCATTTCCATGCAATCGTTTGTATAAATCTACGAATTTGTCCTTAATGTCATCATACAGTTTACCCAAAACAGAATCTCTTGCACTTTGAAAATTTTCTAACAAAGTAGATGCTCTACGATACGCCAAGTCGATTAATTTAAATTCGTTTTCCGCTTTTTCTAAGGCTTTCAAGTTTTCTTCAAGTCTTGTTAAGGTATCCCAAGCAGTTTGTTCCGGTGTGGCACTTGGATATTTGTTTTTTAATACTGTGCTTGTGTGAATAAGAATTTCATTGACATTTTCTGGAGCTAACATTCGAAATACCCGAGCTTGATCAAAGCCTAGTTCGGTGTAATTTTTTACTGCTTCATTAAACGCATTTAAATGATTTCGTAAATCACTCTGCCATACTTGAAGCAATGGAATGATTTCTTGGATTCCAGCCAGTTGAACCGTTGCAAGAACTTGTACAAGGCTAGCGATGGTTGAATTTATTTCACTAGAAATGTCATGAGACAGTTTAGTGATGCTTTTTCGATATTGCTCGGCAACTTCAGCTTTGGACAATTTAGTTAACAGATACTCTTTCAATTTCCCTGGAGGCCAATTAGTATCACATAACGGACAGCTACCAGTTTCATCAATTAACGATATTCCTAGTTGAGTTAGCTGTTGACGCGAAACAGCACCGAGTAATTCAGGGTTCGAGCGAACAGTAGAAATCAGACTCCGTAATTGCTCGTAAAGTTTGGCTATATCATTTTGGCTTTTTTCCGATACAACATTCTGAAGATTAGCGACATCCTTTTCAAATAATGTAACATTAATACGTGAGTCGCTAGAGATAATAACGGGAGCTTGAAGTTCCATCTTTAAATCTGTTGAACGTAGGCTTGACAAAGGATGTCCACCTAGTACAACACGATTTTGATTCACAACTTGTAAAACTACATCTGTCTGAAATGATGTCTTCTGAACTGTGGCATTAACGCTGCCTTTCGCAGAAACTACAGCACGCTGTGCAACATCGCCAGATTTGCTGAAATCATTCTGAACTCTCACCAAAGACTTTCTTATTTCTTCGATTTCAGTAATGTTAAGAAGCTCTTGAATCTCCTGCGCGCGTGTACTCCCCTCAGCCGTTATATATTTGAGAACTTCGCGTCTCGTTAAGACATGCTGCCCCCGATGCGCTAAGGCCATAATTGGCTCAAGATGTGGCCTTGCAGTTACGTCGTTACATTCCCATTTTTCAGGATGAGCCATGCAACGCTTAATCTCGACTGACTTTTTACTTGATGGCAACTGAATTAATGCACGTACATATGCGTCATCTGGTTTATGATCTATGTGTGGTCCATGTTTGTTTAAAGAAATATTGCCAGTTCCTCTGCCCGTCAATCTCAAAATTCGCCCAGTTAGCAGAAAATCAATTGCGTCTACAATGGCGCTCTTGCCCGATCCATTCACTCCCCAAACAACAAAGTTTTTACCGTTTGGCTTAAGCAATACATCGCAAAGGCCACGAATGTTTCGAATCTCAAGTTCAACCAGTTTCATAATGTCTTTCCTGACTCTGGCTTAAGGACTTTGGTAACTTCATTATGTTTCTTTAGGTCACCTATTTGAGCCAGTTCCTTGAGTTTTTGGATAGTTTGCGAATCGAATTCATCCTTCTTCTCAATGCTCGCAAACATCTCTTCGATAATTAGTTCGATATGTGACTTCGGGATTGTGGTCGTTTCTAACATTGTTCCACAAGCTAAATTTGTTTATTCGAAAACACCCTATATTGGCTTGACTCTGAAATGAGCGACAACTCAATTCTCAAAAAGATTCTTCCAGAATGACATTGAATACGGTTCTCGCGACGCAAAAGAAATCCTGTCACTTGTTACCCTACCTCACCCTCACCCGAATCGTCTTCATACCTGAGATAGCATACGGCTTGTCATCAAAATTTTTCTTGGATGATGCACTCGAAAACGCCACGCGCTGCGAGGCTTCCTCCAGCACGCGCTGGCGCGCGAAGGAGGTGTTGCCCTTCAAGTTTTGCGATTGCAAAATCGCGTAAGCCGTAGGCGGCAGGGAGGTCAGCTCGTCGCCTTCCACGATCAGGCCGCGGTCGGGCATGCTCAATTGCACATACAACGCATCATTGCGCCGGCGTTCGTTGAGCAGCGCGGCCAGTTGCTCGAAGCTGCGCGGGGAAAATCGCCCGGGAAAAAACTGTTGCTCCAAGCGCGTTAGCTCGCGCGCGCCGGCGGCAGTGACGGTGAGGAAACTGCCGTCAACGCCCGGTGGAATCACCAGCCTTTTCTGCACCACGGTTTCAGGTCCGCGATAAGCTTTCACGCGGCTGAACACGGTTACCGTGTCGCCCGCTTCGGCAACGCTGCGATCCAGCCACACCTGCTCGATGGTGGCATAACGCCAGCCCGGCAGCGAAGTGAAGCGCAAATCCACGCCGTTGATTTTGACGGGCTTGAGATCGTTCGCCATCACTGCGCCCAGCGCCGCCGCAATCTCGCCGGTGGATTGCAGAATGCCGTTGAGAAAACCTTGGCCGCTCAGCGGCAGCATGCCGGGATAAAAATTTTCCAACTTGATTTTCGCGCCCTCTTGCAGGCGAATCTCGCCCTCAACTTGCAGGCTGTTTTCGCCGGTAGCCAGGCGCGCAGATTCCAGCGTGTTCACCAGCACGAAGCGCAACACCAGCGGCATGAGAGTGCTGAGCGCGCGTTCGTCCGTAAACTCGAAGTTGAATGCAGATTCCTGCCCGGCCTCGCTGGTGTAGATGACCCGCATGGGAATCAACGGCGAGGTTTGGCCAACTTCGCCGTAAATGCCGGTGGTGCGATCCTGGCGCAGCGCGCCCAGCACACTGGCGCTCGCACCGATTTTGAACGCATTGAATTCGCTCGGCACCACGGTGAGAATTTTCGCCAGGGCCATGGGCATGTCCACCGGGCCGAGATCGAAAAACGGATGGCCGAACGCCAACACGCGATTGCCCTGTCGATAGGTCACCGTGCCGATCGCGTCGACATCCGCATCACCTCGCAGCAACACGGCGCCGATAGCGGCCCCGGGAACGAGTTGGTCCGCGCTGGTGTTCTCATTTTCGACTGAGCCGCCATTTACTGCCATAAAACCTGCAGGCTGCAAGAGGTTCGTCGCCCGCTCGATCAGCTTCGGCTGAAAACCGGCAAACGCCAAAGGAATCATCAACGGCTTGAATTGCTCGGAAAACTGCGATTTTTTTTGAAAGAGAGTTTGCGGAATGAACTGTTCCCACGCCGGCTCGGTGAGATCGAGCGCCATGTCAAGAAACTTGTTCTCGCCCCCCGGGGCGAAGGCAGCCAGCTCTTGCGCGCGGCTCGCTTCGCGATCGACGATTTCGATCATTTCATGAATGGGCGTCACGCCCGCGAGCGGTTTCTTCAAAAACACGCTGATGGAATACGACAGCGCGCCCGCGAGCTTGCCGTCGATGTAAATCGGGCTGCCGCTCATGCCCGCGGCCACGCCGGTGAAGCGCGCGTTTTCGCTTTCCAGGCTGACGAGAATCAGGCTGCGCTTGGGATAGAAGTTGTGCATCACTTCCACGACTTCGATATCGAATTCTTCCGGTTGATAGCCGCTGAACACGGTGAGGCCCTTGCCTTTCATGCCCGGCTTGATTTGATCGAGCGGCAGCAACTCCTGGCCGGCGAGCGGCAATGAAAGCACAAGTAATGAAATGAGAAAGGTGAGGACAACTGGTTGATAGGAACGCATATTCATCCGAATTTTTCGAGTTTGGGTTATTTCACAAAAAGGTTGAGCAAGACTTGATGGGCGAGAACCTCGCGCCGAAGCTCCCTCAGACAATTCTTGCTGTTCGACTGCGTGGAAGTGATAATTTTCGGTGGGCAAATTAACCGATTCGCGCACGAATTGCAATGAAAATCAAGGCAGTGGCGCAACCTCGCGGCCCGCCCGGTCACAGCATGCGGCCGCCAAGCCGGCCCGGATCGCTGCAAGATAAGATCACCTAAAATAAAAATGGCGCGGTTCGCCTTCCGTGGGTCGCCGCGCCAAATCGGATGCAGTGCAAAGCTGTGGTGCCGGAAATGCGCTCGAAAGCGCGTTCGGGTCGTCCCTGGCCCGAGGCTCCTGCCTGAGCCGTCGCAACGCTTTCGCGTTGCCGAGGTGAAATTGCAAGGCGATGACGGAATCGGCTGCGACGCCGTGCTTGGCGCCGTGTGCCAAACGCCGGTCGAATCTGTCCTGTGGAATTCGAAGGCGCTTGTCACATCTCCCTGGCGGCATCCCTGCCGCCACTGTACCGCCGCCATGCTTGCAACGAAAAAAGCGATGCTAACAAATCCTGATCATCCTGATCAGCATAAGCTTGAACGACGCCCTCCTGGCGCGAGTTCAAACTTTGTTACAAGCCGCGCGAACGTTCTTTCTTGTTTACGCGAGAGGTGATCTGGGCGTCCTGCCTGCCATACGAACTTGAAACACACTGAGACAGTGAGATTCAAATTTGTAAGTTCAACAACTTTTGCAAGTGCAAATCCTGTTTTTGGACGACTGTCCTAACAAATTTGCATTTTACGTGCCACGAAATCAAAATTTGTATGATTATTTTGACAGAGCCGGGTGGGCAAATCGTTATCATGATTTGCATGAAATTCAGGCAACGCTAGTGGCGGGATTCGGAGGAGGAAAGCATCCTGTGCTATTTCTGCAGCATGACTGTGGCTTTTTGACCGTCACGCCAATATTCGAGGCGCATACTGTTAGACGTATCGAGCAGAACAATGGCGGCAAGAAAATCCGTTACATTGTGAATGCGTGATTGCTCGACCTGCAGGAGTATATCGCCGGCTTGCAAACCGCCTTTTTCCGCAGGGCTCTCTTCCCACACGCTGGAAATCAGAACCCCTTCTTTTTCGCCAAAAAATTCCGCCAGCGCCGGTGTTATCGCTTGTACGGTCATGCCCCAGCTTGCGGCTTCGGTTTGAGAGGAAAAGGCCGTGGAAGCTTCCGGCTCTTCGGAGAACTCCATCAACAAATTCGGCATGGCATAAATCGGCGCATCGACGCGCAATGATAATGCAATCGCATCGCTTGGCCGCGCATCAATGCGGTAGGTTTTCGAGCCGTTTTGCAGCACGATCTCCGCGTAGTATGTGCCGCCTTTCAACTCGGTAATCGTAATGCGCTCGACTTCGATGGTCAGCGATTTGAATATGTTTACAATGAGATCATGCGTCATGGGGCGCGGCGTGGTCACATGCTGCTGGCCCAGGTGAATCGCCAACGCCTGTTCGCCGCCGACGGACAGCGGCAGGATGCGGTCGCCCTGATCTTCGCGCAACACCAAAATCATTTCGCCGGTCTCGGCGCTGCCGCGAATGGATTTGACTTTCATTAAAATGGCTTTGTTTTCGTCGCGGGAGGAACAAAACGTAAAAAAGACGAGAAGACTCCCAAACACAAGGGCGGCGGGGAGCTTGAAACGGCGGTTCATAGGCATGCTCGCATTGTAATCAAGAACGGGGCAATATCATGAAAAAGAACAACGGAAGCAATACTATTTTTGCCCCGGGCCTGCGCATTTTTTGATTCGTTCCGCCTGGTCACTCATAAAACGGTGCGAGAAATAGCGTCAGAGAAAGTAGCTCTGAACTTTGAAGCAGCAGTACGTGAGATACAGAATCATCTCGGTCAATTAGTCATTATGTCTGGCGGCAAAAGATGCATGGCACGGCGTTCAAATATTTTGACAAACTTTCCTCGCAGGAAAAAGGCTATGATTGTTGCAGCAGAAAAAATGCTATAAAAATGATTGCCCGCGAAACCCAATAAACGCTTATCGCCTTGCCTCTAAAATTCTGCCCCGCTTTTGGCAGACCAGCGGTAAATCAAAACCTCTGCGCAGCAACAAAATACGATTCGGCGAAACTCTGCGCCTGCGGTGATCATCCGCGAAAAAGCTTTTCCGCCGCAATGCGCCGAAGTCGCCGAGCCTCGCCCAAAAAATGGCGGGATGATTTATCGACAGAACGATTTCAAATCGTTCTGTCGATAAATGACTCTGCCGACAAATGGTACCGCCATAACCGTGGAGAATTTTGTTCTAGGTTTGAAAAACGAATCGCTATTTCCCCTCACACCTGGCTTTTAAGCGCGCCAGCGCTTCGTTGTAGGCTTTTACTTGCGCGGCAATATCAGCGTCGGATTGCGGACCGGATTCGGTATAGCGCTCTTCGATGGAAACTTTGGCGCCGCTGCCCGCGGGGGTTACACGCCAGCGCTGCTGGCAAATGTAGGTGGCATTATCCGGCTCCCACACGAAACGCAGCTCGCTGTTCGGCTTGGCGTAAATCAAGATGAAGGTGCCGGTATCGCCCCAGACTTTCATCTGCACACTGTCGCCGGGTTTGGCCAGCGCTTTTGCCGGACCTTGATAACCGAAATTCATCACGCCGCTGAGTTTGGGTAAATCCGTCAACACCGCCCACACCGCTTGCGGGGTGGCATTGACGGTAATTTCGCCGGCAAAACTTTGGCCGGTCAACTTCTTGTTCGTGGTTTGCGCAAGGCCGGCGGCGCACAGGAACAGTAAGGCAAGAATCATGAAGGTGAAACGACGCATAAGAACCTCCTTGATTTGGTGTAGGGTATCGGGTGCTTCAGAAAGCAAATGCTGATCCGGCAAGCGTGTTAACTTGACTTTGTCAGATTCACCGCTGAGAGGCGGAGTTCGCTGGGAATTCTCATAAATCGTACGATCTCCGCGCCACTGCGGTGATTTTTGGAATGTGAAATATTCGAGTTAACATATCTCTAAGATTTTGCTTTTGGCGCGGTTCCTCGACCTTAATTTGCAGGGATCCTTCTCGAAACTTTATTCAGGCGGCAGCTTGTGAAGTACTCGGCATTAGGCCTGGTTCTACGTACGCAGATTTCAAGGTAACAGTGTGTTCGTGTTTTTTCCGTCTCGCCGCCTCACGCAAAGCGCGAAGGAAATTTTGAAAGAAAATCATGAGCGGTTTTGCGTCTGCTCAATTTGTCATGCTAATTGGCAAAAGTCAAATTAAAATTTTGGAAGCTGTATCAAGCAGTTCGGGCGTCTCAAAATCAGACAAATTTGAACAAATATTCGGTATTTTAAGCTTTTGATTATATTGGCGAAATTCGCTGGCACGAGCCTTGCAATTTGACCGGACGGTACGTGAGTAGGGATTGCGCGACCGCGCCCAAGTTCGAAAGCCGGTGTCCCTCCACCCGCCCGAGCGCTGTGAGCCAATCCATCGCAACTAATTCTGCCAAGTCATAGAGAGAAAAATTCATGGACTCGAATAACAACTCTCAACCCGTTTCCGAGATGTCGGCGTTCAAAAATAACTCGTGCAAGCTATCGGCAATCATGTTTACCGACATCAAGGGCTTCAGCCGGCGCATGGGAGAAAACGAACGCTTCACGCTCAAGCTGCTGCGCGATCACAATCGCATCATGCGCTTTCTCGTGCGCAAGCATCGCGGCCGCATCGTGAAGAGCACCGGCGACGGTTATTTGATGGATTTCGACAGCGCGGTGGAAGCCGTGCAATGCGCCATCGAAGCTCAGGAACGCTTCACGCGCTATAACTTCGACAAGCCCGAGTCGGATCAGATTCACGTGCGCATGGGCATCAACCTCGGCGAAGTCCGCATCGTGGACGGCGATCTGTTCGGCGACGAGGTCAACATCGCGGCGCGCCTGCAAACCCTGGCCGAGCCCAGCGGCATTTGCATCACGCGCGAAGTGTATGAAATGGTCAAAACCAAGCTCACCATCGTCGCGGTCAACTTCGGCCCGCAAGAATTGAAAAACATCTGCCAGAAAGTCGAAGTTTTCAAAGTGCTGGTGAAGCCGCTCGGACATGCCGCCATCGAAATTGCGCCCAGCCGCCATGAAAAATTGCAGGTGAGTGAAACCCAGGCCTTCGAGCCGTATCTCGTGGGGGAATCCGCGAACGGCGCGCTTGCGCGCCCGCCGGCGCTGAACGGGCAACCCAAAAATGTTCGCCACTTTTTGAAGCCGTTTACTTCCCGTTCCAATTTGCGGCGCGCGTTGCCGCTGGTAACCCTCGGCATTTTGCTGCCGGCGTTGTTCTTCCAGCCCGGCGCTTCGCAGCGCGGCTTGTCCTCCGCCTCACTCGCCTCGATTCAACAAATTGTGCCGGATACGCTGCAACGCAAAACCAATTCCACGGAAGCAGCGGCTCAAACCTCACTGCTGGTGGCATACTTTGATAATCGCACGGCTGATCAACGCGATGAATGGCTTGCCACCGGCTTGACGGACATGCTCATTACCGATCTGCAGGGTGTGAACGGTTTGCAGGTGTTGGGCCGCGCTGAACTTGAAGACGCCATGCAAACCGCGGGCGGCAGACCTGCCGGCATGAATCTGCAGTCTGCGCGTGCGGTGGCGCAACATACCGCCTCCGATCTCATGCTCTGCGGCAGCGTCGTGCGCGACGGCAACACCCTGCGCTTCGACGTGCAGATATTCGAAACACACTCCGGTGAATTGCTGTTGGCAGAAAAAGTTGCGGGTGAGAGTGTCTTGCAGATGGTGACGGATTTGTCGAATCAATTAAAGATGAAGTTGCAGCCTCTCATGATGAACCACGCGAGGTTGGCGCAAAAATAGAAGCTGTTTTTCTCATATATACCCTTGCTGTTTCCCATCCTTTTTGCGAGCCGTGGTTAAGCCTGCAATTCAAATTGCAGGCTTTATTATTTGTACCGTAATGATTATTTTGCGCCGTCATGCCAACTACCGAGAACAATCTTCCGTTGCGCTGGCTCTTTCTTGATTTGAATGCGTACTTCGCCTCCATCGAGCAAGAGCTGCGGCCCGAATTGCGCGGCAAGCCGGTGGGCGTGGTGCCGGTGATGACAGACAGCACGTGTTGCATCGCCGCAAGTTATGAAGCCAAAGCCTTCGGCGTGAAAACCGGCACCATTGTACGCGATGCCAAAAAGCTTTGCCCCAAAATTCAATTGGTCGAAGCGCGGCATCGCGTCTATGTCGACTATCATCACAAAATCGTGCAGGCGGTGGAATCATGCCTGCCGGTGGCCGCGGTGTTGTCGATCGATGAAATGGCATGCCGGCTGATCGGGAGAGAACGTGAGCTTGATAAGGCGCTGGCCTTTGGCCGGAAAATCAAGCAGGCGTTGCGGGAAAAAGTGGGCAGCACGCTGCGCTGCTCTGTCGGCCTTGCGCCCAACCGTTTTTTGGCGAAAGTTGCGACGGATTTGCAGAAGCCCGATGGCCTGGTGGTGATTCGCGCCGAGGATCTGCCCGGGGTTCTTCATCCTTTAAAGTTGCAGGATTTGCCGGGCATCGGCGCACGCATGAACACGCGCTTGCTCAAGCACGGCGTTTATACCGTACAACAGCTTTGCGCGCTATCGAAAATTGAAATGAGTAAAATCTGGGGCGGCATTGTCGGCGAACGCTTTTGGCACTGGCTGCGCGGCGATGATTTGCCGGAGATTGCGACACAGCGCCGCACCGTAGGGCATTCGCATGTATTGCCGCCGGAATTGCGCAACGACGAAGGCGCGTACGCCGTGGCGAAAAAACTCGTGCATAAAGCCGCGGCGCGTTTGCGGCACATGAATTATTGGGCGGGTGTGTTGGCGGTGAATATCCGCTTCAGTTGGGACGAAAGCTGGGCAGAACAAATCAGCATGGTCGAATGCCAGGACACCCTGACCATGCTCGAAGCCCTGGCGCAGGTTTGGCAGCAACGGCCGCAAGGAAATCCCGTGGCGGTGGGCGTGACCTTGCTCGATCTCGTGCCGAACGAGTTGCACAATCTCTCGCTCTTCGAAGACCCCAAGCGCAGCAAGCTTGCGCAGGCGATGGATGCCATTAACGCCAAATACGGCAACGACGTCGTCTATTTCGGCGGCATTCACGCCTCCAAGCACGCGGCACCCACGCGCATCGCGTTCAGCAGCATTCCGGAGCTGTGGACGTTTGAGTGAGAATGCTGTGATCAGGATTTTTCCTTGCGCTTTTCAACTTCTTGTGTCAAATTAGGAAAACTTCAAAATTGAAGTCGTGAATCCGCCAGAGCGCTTTCGAACTGCGAAAATGCCAAGAAAATGGCTTTGCGCGCGCAAATGACTGAAGGGTAAGATGGATATCAAAACGCCCCCGGCAAAATAGCAGACTTTGCGTCTTTGCGGTTCATCAATTTGTTTTAGCAGAAAAATCCTTCGCTAGATCGGATCATGCCCCTCACCATTCCCGTTGGCGTTTCCAATCGCCACTTTCATCTTTCACAAGCGGACGTCGAAAAGCTCTTCGGCTCGACCGGGCTCGCCGGAACCGGCTATCAGCTCACCAAGCTGCGCGACATTTCGCAAAAAGGCCAGTTTGCCGCGAATGAAACCGTTGATGTCATCGGCCCGAAAGGCAAACTCGAACGCGTGCGCGTCGTCGGCCCGGCGCGCGGACAAACGCAATTGGAAATCTCCCGCACTGATGCTGTCACCCTCGGCATCAATCCGCCGGTGCGCTATTCCGGCGATTTGAAAGGCTCGGCCGGCGCGCGCCTCATCGGCCCGAAGGGAGAAGTAGTGTTAAGTGAAGGCATCATCATTCCGCAGCGTCACATTCACATGAGTCCCGCGGATGCGAAGAAATTTGGCGTCAAAGATCGCGATCGCGTCATCGTTGCGCCGCTGCCCAAAATGCTGCCGGCGGGCAGTGAAGATCGCGGCGTCGTTTTTGATAACGTGTTAATCCGCGTCGATCCTTCCTTTGTGCTCGATTTTCACTTGGACACCGACGAAGCCAATGCGGCGGGACTCTCCAATGGCGACAAGGTCTACATTGCCGGCCGTTCGAAGAATGTGGAAGCGGCCGCGAAATTAATCACCGAAAACGACGTGCGCCGCGCCATTCTCGAAAGAAGAAGAATCAAAGTTCCGGCAAACGCCAAGGTGACTCCAGCTGCGGCGGAGTTGGCAAAGGCGCACAAGGTGTTTGTTTGATAATGCCGTCCGGCGCCTGAGCCTTTCGAAAGCCGCCGCTGCGAGACGACATGAATCCGTGAACGCCTCACATCTTCTTCATGAAAGATTCCACTTCTCCTTTTCGCCTGCTTTGTCAGGGGCGTTGGCTGCCCTGTCAAGTGAAGATCACTTTCCAAGATCATTTCCATATGTTGCCACCGCCGCACGCCGAACGGGCAGAGGCGTTTTGGCAGCAGATGGCAGCAACTTCCGGCAAACATTTTTACAATGGTGAGCTTTTTCGGTTGGTAGATTTTTCAGCAAGTCCGCTGTTTCTGGAGATGAGTTTGACGCGAACCTGTTATCGCGATCAACTTTACTGCAATGCTCATCTCCAGGAATTGGGCGAAGCCGCTGCCACGCGCGGCGTGGGCGTCAGCGCCATTGTCGTCACCGCAGACGGCTATACGCCCATCATTCGCCGCAGCTCACATTTGGGTGAAGCGCCCGGCATGCTGGACGTCATCGGCGGGCATGCGCATCCCAACCTGCATCTGCGCGCAGGCAAACCGGATTTGTTTGCCGCCACCGCCGAGGAAGTCACCGCCGAGTTGGGTCTGAAGCCGGAGGACATAACGGTCGAATGCTGCAACGGCATTATCGAGAATTCTGTCACATTGAAACTGGATGTCGTGTTTTTAGCGCGCATCATTCACACCATGATGCAACTCACGGAATTGGCGAAAAACGCCAGCGAAGCAGAGGAATTCACCGAAATGCTGGCGGTGCGTGTCCCTGCCGTGGCTGAATTCATGGCGGCTCATCAGTCGGAGCTGACGCCGCCTGCGCTGGGTTCTTTGAAGGTTTTGGCGTCATTATAATCGAACGCATTTCGCAAGGTTGAGGCTGGCATCCACGCCGCAGTTGTCATGCTGAAGGAATCTTGTGAAGCAACTGCCCGCTTGCGAGTACTTCGCAAGTTCCTTGTAGTGTCGCGAGTTTGTTACAGGATCCCTGCGAGATGACAGGCCTGGTGGTTGATGGCAGTAGTTGAGATTCTTGGAGTGAGGTGATATGACAAGTTTTTTTATCAAACGGTATTTGAGCATCGCGCTGGCTGCATTTAGCCTGTTGGGTTGCGCGGCTGGGACTCGATTGAAAGAAAATGGCGCAGACGCCGTCTTTGCCTTGCGGCGGCGCATTGACGCGATTCTCGCGGATTCGGCGCTGGCGCGCTCGACGCCGGGCGTGAAAATCATCTCCCTGAAAACCGGCGAGGTGTTGTACGAACGCAATGCCCACCTGTTGTTTCACCCCGCCTCGAATCAAAAACTGCTCACCTCCGCCGCCGCGCTGAAACTGCTCGGACCGGATTTCACGCTCAACACCAGCCTGGTTTGCGATTCCGCGGCTTTGCGCGCCGGCATCCTTCATGGTGATCTTTACCTCGTGGGCCGCGGCAATCCCGATTTGACGACGAATGATTTGTTCGGCCTGGCGCAAACGCTGGCGCAGAAAGGCATTCGCGAAATCCGCGGCAATTTGTTATGCGACGACTACTATTTCGACGAGGTGCGCTGGGGCGCGGGCTGGATGTGGGACGATGATTACGAACGCTTCTCCGCGCTGGCGGTGAATGATAATATTGTCTCCTTCACCGTTTCTCCGGCTGCGAAAGTCGGGGAAGTCGCGCAGGTACAAATTGTCCCGAACACACCGCACACGGATATCATCAACACCAGCGTGACGGCGGCAAGCAAGACGCAAGTGGATTCCTTGCGGCTGCCTGGCCTTTCTGTGGAGCGGCGCGGTTCAAATGTTTTTGTAGTTGATGGCGCGCTGGCGCTCGATGCGAAACCGCGCAGGTTCGAACGTACCGTTGTGCAGCCCGAAATTTTTACCGGACAAATTCTGCGGGAATTGTTGCAGCAAAACGGCATTAAATTTAACGGCAGCGTGCAACGCGGCCTGAGTCCGGTAAAAGCTTTGACGCTGGCCGAGCATCGTGCGCCGCTCATGCCGTTGTTGATCAATCTTAACAAGATTTCTGATAATTTGAGTGCCGAGTTGTTGTTGAAGGTGGTGGCGGCGGAGCGCGCCGGCCGGCCGGGTACGGGCGAAAAGGGCATGCAGGTGGTTCGCCGGTTTTTGGCCAGCGCACAGGTCGATACCAACGCGTTGAATCTGGCGGACGGCTCGGGCGTGTCACGCTACAATCTCATCACGCCGGATGAAATCGTGAAGCTGTTGATTGCGATGTGGAATGATTTTTCGGTGCGCAATGAGTTTTTAACCTCATTGCCGATTGCGGGCGTGGACGGCACCTTGTCGAATCGCATGAAAGGCACGGCGGCCGAGGGCATTCTGCGTGCGAAAACCGGCAGCTTGAGCGGGGTCAGTTCGCTGTCAGGCTACACCACGACAGCAGAGGGCGAGGAGATTGTGTTTGCGATGATGATGCAGCATTTTCTCGGTTCCGCCAGCGGCGTGCGGCGGGTGCAGGACCAAATTGCAGCAGAGATCTGCGGGTTTCGGCGCGCGGCTCTGACACGCTTGTCATCCAACTGAGAAGTCTTGGGGCACGAATCAATCGCCTGGAATGTAATCATGGCCAGTCATGGCTGAACATGACCGAGCCTGGATGTCAAAGCTTGTGCGATAAATTCTAACCGGGAAAATTCGCCATGATATTCTTCAAAAGACTCGCATTCGTATTCTTGTTTCTGTGCCTTCTCCTGCTGCTCGGCAATTCCAACTCTTGCGGCCCGGTTGAAGAGCCGCTCGATAATGCCGCTGCGCAGCAAATCGAAAAAATCATCACCGATGAAATGATTGCACAGGAAATGATCGGCGCGGCGGTCGGCATTGTCAAGAACGGAAAAATCGCGTTCCTCAAGGGATACGGCTATAAAGATTGGGAGGCGCGCGCGCCGGTCACGCTCTCCACGGAGTTTCGTTGGGCCTCCATGTCCAAATCCTTGACCGCGGTGGCGGCCATGAAATTGCGCGAAAACGGCAAGCTCGATTTGAATGCTTCCGCCCGGTCATACGTTGCCTCGTATCCGCACGCGGGCGTCAATGTTGCGCATGTGCTGCAAAATCGCAGCGGCGTCGGACACTATGCACAAATGGATTCGGCGTATGCGGAATGGCGGGAGAAAGAAGAAAATTATCCCAAGAACCAGGCGTGGAATGCGGCGAACGCCGTGAATATTTTTCAGGAATCGCCCTTGCTGTTTACGCCGGGCGCAAAATATCTTTACAGCACATTCGGTTTTATTCTCGCCGGCGCCGTGGTGGAAAACGCCGGCATGCAGGCATACAACAAGGGCTATGTGCAGTTGGTGAATGAGTACACCGCGCAGCCGCTGGGGATGAGTACGCTCAAGCCGGATTACGTGTTCGGCGCAAGCTCAGCCGAGGCGATCGGTTATTATAAAGATGACGATGGCGACATTCAGCGTCGCGACGATGACGATGTGAGTTGGAAGCTTCCCGGCGGCGGCTTCAAATCCACTATCACGGATGTGACCCGATTCGTCAAAGGCTTGGCAAACCGGCAAATATTGCAAGACTCGACCTATGAGTTGATGTGGACAAAACAGGCGGATTCCAATTATAGCTATGGATTCAGCATCGAAGGCAGCGGCAACAATCGCCGCGTGTCACATTCCGGCAGCCAGACGAAAACCGCCACGTACTATGTTGTGATGCCGTACAGCAAATTGGGCGTTGCCGTCATGAGCAATTCGGAGTGGGCGCGCGCCACGATTCTCGGCAGGAAGATTCTGCAAGCGCTGGGCGTCATGCTTTCGCCGGGCGAGTATGAATGGAGTTGCAATGCTGAGGATCAATCTGATTATCACTATGCCGGTGTCTGGCGCAAAGGCAATCGTGATCAAGTGATCCGCAAAGGATATGATCAAGACGATTTCAATGAAGAATGGCAAAAGTTGTCGAATGCCGGTTACCGGTTGGTGGATCTTGAGACATACACGGCGCAGAGCGGCGCGCGGCGCTGGGATGGCATTTTCAACAAACAAGGCGGGCGCTATGCGCTGTGGCGCAATTTTGATTCCGACGGTTTTCACCAAAAATGGCAGGAGATGTCGGCTGACGGGCAGCGTCTCATCGATCTCGAGACTTATGAAGTGGAGGGCAAGCAGCGTTGGGCGGGCGTTTTTCGCGCCGGCAGCGGCAAATACGCGCTCTGGCGAAATTTTGACTCTCAGGGCTTTCATGAAAAATGGGAGGAAATGGCGGCGGAGGGCATGCGGCTGGTGGATGTCGAAGTTTATCACGAGAACAACAAGGCTCTTTGGTCAGGCGTTTGGCTGGCCGGCGACGAGGGTTATTATCTCAATCGCAATCATGATTATTGCCCGCTCTATAAAAAGATAATGGAACGCAGCAAAGCCGGATATGAATTATTGGATTTGGAAAGATATTGGAGATCAGGCGCGGGCGATTAACTCGACTTTGTCATATTCAAAAAATCACCGCAGTGGCGCGGAGATCGCAGAGTAAGATTTATTAGAATTCTCAGCGAACTCTGCCTCTCGCGGTGAATCGGACATAGTCAAGTGAACTGCCGCATGTCGTGCCCCGCACAAATGACAGGCAACACCATCAAGGGCAGGACGCTTTGAACGTTTTGCCCTTGTTCATTTTGCTACAAATCTCCCAGAATTTCGTTGAATTCTTTGATCTAAAAAACGCTTGCAAAAATAACGAACAAGGATTAGACTCCATTTCGCGAACGGATTTTCCCGGTGTTGCACAAGGCATGCGACAAGCGGGTTGGCTTCAACTATTGTTTGAAACCGGCGGGCTGCGTGAGACGCTTTCGATTTCCCGTTTGCGCAATAACTTTGCACAAGAGTTGCTTTCAAGCGAAAGGCTAAAATGGCAGAACAAGAATTGCGCGCGATCATTTGTCCGAATTGCGGCAAACTCATCAGCGGCAAAGCCGAGACCTGTGTCTATTGCGGCTACAAAAATCCCGGGCTGTGGGGCGCCGGGCCAAAGCTTCGACAACTATTTCAAAATTTGGGATTCACACAAATCGTTACAACCGTGTGTGTGGCATTGTATGTGTTGGCTTTGTTATTGAATCCGAGCGCGATATTTCGCACGCGAGGCGGCGGCTTGATCGGCATGCTGCTCGGCTTTCTCTCGCCAGATGCCGCCATACTCGACAGGATGGGCATGACTGGCCTGGCTGCCATTCTTGAAGGGCGTTGGTGGACGTTGATCACCGCAATTTATCTGCATGGTTCGTTACCGCACATTTTTTTCAACTTATTGTGGCTGCGGCAGCTTGCGCCGCCCGTGGAAGAGTTGTTTGGCGTGAGCCGTTTGATTGTGATTTTCACGTTATCCGGCGCCCTCGGGTTTGTCGTCTCTTTTATCGTCGGCATTCCCTACACCGTAGGCGCGTCCGGCTCGATTTTTGGACTGTTGGGCGCCTTGGTTTATTATGGCCGCAGCCGCGGCGGCACATTTGGCCAGGGCGTGTACAGCCAGGCCATGCAATTTGCCGTCATGATGTTTGTGTTTGGCTTTTTCATGGGCGGGATAGTCAACAACTGGGCGCACGGCGGCGGTTTTGTGGGCGGCTACCTCGCTGCCATGTTGCTGGGCTATTCCGAGAGGCAGAAAGAGAATAATCGTATTCAACTGTGGGGAATTGTTGCGCTCGGCGCGACCGCGATCGCGTTTGTGTTTGCGCTGTGGCGGGTCTTATCGGCACTATTTTGAAAGTCGTTCAGCATGGTTGTAGCAACAGTTCACGCGCCTAGTCTTTCTATATTTTTCAAATAGAGCTTCTTTGCTAAGCTATTTTAGCGTATATTGCCTCCTGCACGAGCCAGAGTATCACCCTTTTTTATGCCAGCGCGACTGCGCGCCGGTAGAGGAAAAATTATGCACGTAGAGAATAGCTTGACCAAGACTTCCGGCAAGATCAAAAAAATCCGCAGGACGAATAGATTCGTAGCGAGGGTTTTGCGCCGAGATGAAGTCGTGATTGACCGCGCGACCGGATTAATGTGGCAGCAATCTAGCTCCTCTCAAGCGATGGCCTACCCTATGGCCATGACTTGGGTTCACCATTTGAATAAGTGTGAGTTTGCCGGCTTCACCGATTGGCGGTTGCCCACGTTAGAAGAAGCCTTGACGCTGTTGCAAGATTCTCCCAGCAACGCCGGCCTGTATATCAACCCGATTTTCAATGCCAAGCAGAGATTGTGGATGTGGACCTCGGAAAGAGGGAATGCGGACTTCGCGTGGTATGTCAATTTTAATTATGGCTACAGCCAACTGAACTGCATCAAGTCCAGCCATAATTATGTTTTTGCGGTGAGGTCACGCGCCTAGTTCCGGTTTCTGGGGTTTGGGCTGCAACCGCTCCAAGTGTTGCCCCAAGGCCGCGACGCGGTTCCCCGGCTCCGCCCACCATGCACCAAGAGGTCAAACCACAATTTTTCTGACAACCACTGCGGTAATATCATCCTGCCACTTTGTTTGATTTCCAAACGCAAAGACGGTTTGATAAATCACCTCGAGAATTTTTTGTGCGCTACTCTTTTGATGCTCAACAATCAGGTTTCCCAAGCGTGTGATCCCGAATTCTTCATCCGCTTGGTTGCGCCGCTCCAACAGGCCATCACTATACATCACCAAAACGGCGCCGGGTGAGAAGTGTATGAACGCGCGTTGCAGCGAGATTTCGGGCATTGCGCCGAGAATTGTGCCGGTCGCGCCGAGCTGTTTGACCTGTGCGCCCTGCACGAGCAGCGGCGGCGGATGTCCGGCATTGACATAAAAAATATTGCCGTTGCTTTCAATCTCTCCATAAAATAGCGAGACAAAACGGGTGGACAGGGTGCTGCGGTGAATGACACGATTGAGTTTTTGCATCGCCTCGGCCATTTTCATTTCTTTTTCCACGCCCATGCGCAAACCGGTCACGACATCACGCACCAGAAGGGCTGCCGGCAGTCCGTGCCCGCTGGCATCTCCCACCGCCGCGCTGAAGCTTTCTGCCCCGAACACTGAAAAATCAAAAAAATCACCACCCACCTCTTCCGCGGGTTGTGAACGCCCGGCGGTTTCGTAGCCTGCAATGTAGGGCGGGCTGTTCGGTAAAAGGCTCTGTTGGATCATTACGGCCTGCTGCATGGCGTTCGTCATCGCGTCGGCTTGCAGTCGAAAGTTGAGCAGCGCCCGCACCGCATTCAAGCAAAACTCCACTTCCTCCCGAACCCAGCCTCTGGTGAGGGCAAAGACAAAAATCCAGCGGCGGTCCGCGTTCCGTATCAGAAATGCTGCTGGAGTCGTGTATTCACGTTGTAAGCTGGCATGCTTATTAATGTTCAGCGACGGATCGTTATAAATATAGCTACCATTGCTGACCACCATTTGCACGGTTTCAGCGTCCAAAACCGCATTCTTTTCACGATAAGCAGACTCTTGCTGACGAGGACCCGTTTTTAGGACGAACTGGTCGTGTATCTCCGCATAGAGACGGCCTTGCGTGAGGTGTAAATCTTTGGCAAAGGAGTTTTCCAATTTCGTCAAAACGGAAAAGAGAAAATGATCTTTTGATCTTCTCTCGTCAATATCCGCCAGCAACGCCGCGAGCTTGCGATAAAGATCTTTGGGCTGAATCAAACGATCACTTTCCCATAGTAGTGCCCGGCGCTGGCTGCTCTCACTGGCGGAGGTGTGAGCGCATGAACTTTAATCGCGCCCTCAACCATGACGAATTTGGGGCAGATCATCTGGAGCATGGTTTTCACGTTCATGAGCATATTGTTCAAATCTTCCAACGAGGCGCCGCTCGCGATAATCTTGCCGATGTATTCGTCGTCATCGATCCGCATCATTTGGAGAAAGTCGGGATTTTTTTCGTTGAAGAACGGCTTCATGGTGGAATGGCTGCCATCAAGCTGGTCACGCAGCCGGTCATTGACTTTCAAACCCACAAAAATCGTATTGCCTTGACTTTGCATATTCTCCTCTAGGCTGCTTCTTCAGGGACTTGAGGTTGCACGGAAATCGTCACGACTTGATGTTCAAGCTCGAAACGAAAATTGATTTTCGCTATTTCCAACAGGCGTAGTTGACAGATCCAGCAAATGTGGTATTTGTACGGCTCGTAAGGCAAATCCACCGGGCGCTGCACTTCGTGCAGGTAACATTTGGTTCTTGGTTCTCGTGTTGTGATGGGCATGGAATAATCTCCTAATTGTCGTGAGCAACCGAGGCCTGGCCTATGGTGAAATGTGAGTGACGCCCTCGGCCACCGAGAGGTGCAAGTGAAAGTAATTTTATCGCCTGTTGCACCGTGAAACTGCTTCCCGTAAACGGCCGCGCAGCAAGATCCAATTTGCGAGCGGGATGGTGCCACATGTTGAGCGTTGATTATTTCGTCCGTTCATGCATGCACGCGCGTATCGCACCAAGAATGGAGTCTTCGTTAGGCTCGTCAATGCGCTTCTTTTGCGCCTCACCCTCGTAGAGAAATGCGGCCTCACCGTTCGCCGACAGCGCCACGATATTCAACCGGGGATGTTCTGCCAGCAAATGGCGGCATATGGGGGACTCCTCCTCGGAATCGAGCGGCGTGACGATGACCACATCTACTTTGGCTGCTCGGGCAGCAAACAAGAGTTCGATTGGGTCAAGCACTTCGCCCACCACTTCCATATCCGGCTGGTGTGTAATGATGTTTCTGACCACGTCAGACAGCATCTTGGGCCGGCTCGCCAACAGCACTTTGATTTTTTGCATGTATGATTCTTTGGTCAGAGCAACTGCTCGAGCGCTGCGTGACGTCCAAACTGTTTCTGCTTTGATTTTTCGCCGCTTTGCTTTTTCGGCGGGTCAACATTGATAATATCGACAAAGCGGAGCACGGGAACAATAGATCGGTGGGTATAAAAATGATCTATCAGTGGGACTAGTTTGTCACTAGGACACTTGAGGTTTTATGCACGAAAGTACCAGTACTTTGACTGCAAGATTATGGCCGGCTTAATTCTTTTTCAACAGGTTTCTTGCGCGGGCGAATTCCACCGCCTCCTGGCGATTTTTGAGCTGAAGTTTTTCGAGAATATTATGGATGTGATTTTTTACGGTTTGGGCTTCGATGGAGAGACGCTGGGCAATTTCTTTGTTGGACAACCCTTCAGCAATCACATTAATGATTTCCAATTCACGTGTGGTCAGCTTGGCGGGGCTCGGCGGAATTCTCGGCAGGCGTTCGGCAGCCAGCTCCGCGATGCGTGAAAAGAGTGAAGCCGCCATCTGGGGGGAAACGACCGACTCTCCGCAGTGAACCGAGCGGATGGTTTCAACCAGATAGTCAAACGAGGCTTCTTTCAAAACATATCCCGCGGCCCCCGCCTCGATGCACGCCATGATTTCGCCGGTCAAATCGACCATCCCGAGAATGATCACTTTGGCCTCCGGCACATTCCGGCGCAACTCTTGTGTCACCTCGATGCCATTTTTGCCCGGCATGCCAATATCAATAAGCGCGATCTCCGGGCGCAAGTTTTTGATTTGTTCTAACGCCTTGCGCCCGCTCGCCGCCGCGCCAATAACAATGATATCCTCCTGCTCCGCCAGCATGGAAACCAGGCCTTCACGCAGCAAGCGATTGTCATCGACAATGAACACTCGAATGAGCTCTTGCATGACCAATCCCTGCGAAAATCAGAGCGCCCGAAGCCACTCTAACATCGGGTGTATGAACGCGCCAATCAATAGACGGCGAAGATTGCAGCGAATTCGATATCCCTGGTTTTGTTTGCGGTAATGATGCGGGACATGCTTTATGAGCCGGGCAACAGCGGGAGGCTTTAGGGCAACGAAGTCATCGCTGCCCTAATCCTATCGCGTTTCAGCAAGAAATGTGTAGCACGAATTGATTTGACTATGTCATATTCCAAAAACCACCACAGAGTCGCGCGGTTCGCAGAGTAAGATTGCGTGAATTTTCAGCGAACGCTGCGTCTCAGCGGTGAATCTGGCATCGTCAAGTTAGCAGTAGTTTGGCAAAAATTGGTTAACCACTTGTTTTCACGCTCAAGAAGTCGAGTGTAAAAACAGCGGCTTACGGAAAATGTGCCAAACTACAGTCAAGTTAATAAGAACGGCGTCCGCCGCCATAGCCGCCGCCGCGATTGCCGAAGCCACCACCGCCGCCGCTCGGACGACGATCATTGGTGCGCGGACGCGCTTCATTGACGTTAAGTGCCTTGCCGTCAACTTCACGGCCGTTCAGCCCGCTCATCGCGGCATCCGCCTCGCTTTTGGTGGGCATTTCCACAAAGCCAAAGCCTTTGGATTCACCGCTGAATTTATCTTTGATAATTTCAGCCGAAGCCACCTGGCCGAATGTTTCGAACATTTGTTGCAACGCATCCGAGGTGACGCGGCGGGAGAGATTTCCAACGAAAAGCTTCATAAAAGAACCATCCTGAAATTAAATGTGAACAGCATAAGTTAAACTGATGACTAATTGAATGCCAGCCGGCGGCTGCGGGATTTGGATTTGCCGTGCCCCACCGCGGCGGAACGCCCGCTGCCGTTTGGCCGCCGGGAAAAACCGCGGCGTGAAAAGCTATTTTGCCGGCGTCCGCGCTCTTCCGGGGGCGTGGTCGAAGCCCGGCTATAATCGAATTCCGCGAGATTTTGGCGCGGAATTTTGGTTTTGGTCAGGTGTTGAATCGCCGCGAGAAAACTTTCTTCTGCCGGCGCAACCAGTGTTAGCGCCTCCCCCACGGCTTTGGCGCGCGCCGTGCGGCCGATGCGATGCACATAATCCTCCGGCTGGACCGGCACGTCATAATTGACGACGTGTGAGATTCCGTCAATATCGAGGCCGCGCGCGGCAATATCCGTTGCCACCAAGATGCGATAGCGCCGGTCGCGGAATCCTTCCAACGCGGCCAGGCGCTGCCCCTGCGTGCGGTCACCGTGAATATGTGCAGCCTTGAATCCGTTCTCTTTCAATTGGCGCGCCAGGCGTTCCGTGCGAACCTTGGTGCGCGCAAAAATTAAAACCGACTCCATCTCGTTTTGCCCGAGCAAAGCCATAAGCAAGTCCGTTTTGAGATGATGCGCTACCGGATATGCAGACTGGCTCACGCCTTCCGCCGGCGCGGCTTGCCGCCCAATTTGAACCGTGGCGGGATCCTGCAAAATCTGCTGGCTAAGCTGAAAAATCTCTTTGGGCATGGTGGCGGAAAACATCATGGTCTGCCGCTTCTGCGGCAAACGCGCAATGATGCGCTTGACGTCCGGTAGAAAACCCATATCCAACATGCGATCGGCCTCATCCAGCACCAGCACTTCCAGACCGTCGAAGCGGCCGACGCCGTTTTTCATGTGGTCGAGCAGGCGGCCGGGCGTGGCCACAATCACATCTGTGGCAAGGCGCAGTGCCCGTTCCTGCGGCGGCATGCCGACGCCGCCGTAGATCGCGGCAGAATAAAGTTTCGTGTAGGCGATTAGTCCTTGTAAGACTTCATTAATCTGTGCGGCCAGTTCGCGCGTGGGCGTCAAAATTAATGCGCGAATTTTGCCGCTCATGATGGGATGGAGCTTGTTCAGAATCGGCAATGCGAAGGCTGCGGTTTTGCCGGTGCCGGTTTGAGCGCAACCGATGAGATCCCGGCCCGTAAGCGCGATCGGAATGGCCTGCTCTTGAATCGGTGTGGGTTGATGGTAGCCCAGCCGGTCAAGCGCCTTGAGCAAATCGGCGTGCAAGCCGAATTGTTGAAACGACATAGAGTTCCTTATGAAATGAAAACATCACGGCGAGAAAGTGCAAAGAGTTCACCGTCTTCCGGAATCAATTGAGTGGAGAAATTTCGTCTACCGTGGCTCGGGAATCTCTTTGTCTTCGGGTCAGCTCTTGACCTCTTCCACCAATGCCAGCGGCAGTAGGGTAGGGACGCTGTGCGGAACATTGCCGCACAGGAGAGATGAGAATGAAGAATTTCGGCAAAAACCACTGATGTTGGTTGGTGTCACACCGCCGGCAAACCGGCGTTGACCACCACCAGACGCATTAAATCTATATGCCGCCGCTCTGAGGCGTGTGAATGAGAGACGCCTTTCGCAGCCCGTATTAATGCGTGGAGAGCAACATACGAATACGCCGGATAGAAAACAAGCACTAAAATAAATATTTTGAGTCAACGGAAGCTTGTTCGCTTTGCCTGGCATCATTCATACGCAGGCCTATTCGAAATAGAAATTCCCCGCTTGACAAAACCCTCGAATTTGCGCAATATGAGCCGGCTCAAATTCCTGAAAGCCATTGCCTTTTTAAGGAGATATCTCATTAAGTGAAAGTTAAAATGTCCCTTCGCAAAATACTCGTGCTTGCCTTTCCACTGCTAATCAGCAGTTTTTTTCTTGCTCAAAAATCCGAACCTCTGCCCGAGCCTAAAATTCGCGCCCTTCTTCCTGCCAATTCGCTTGCAGAGTATCCCGACCTCGCCCTTGCGGAAGATGGCGCCCTGGCAATCGTCTATCAACAGATGCTCGAACAACAGGAAATCATCGTGCTGCGCATGTATCGCGATGGCGTCTGGGCAGATTCACTGGTGTTGGATCGCGCTGAAATCGTTTATCGCCCTCGACTGGCGGTTTCTTCTGAAGGAACCATCTGGGCAAGTTGGGCGCGCAAGCATGCGAATGCCATTGAGGTTGTGGCGTTGCCGATAAACCATGGCCATGCCGGGCAGATGGAAGTGGTCAATTCCGATCGCGCGCGGAACTGGCGGCAAGCCATTGCGTGCGATGCGAAAGGCCGCCTTTGGCTGGCGTGGGAAAGAATGATTGCAGATACGGCGCAAATCATGTTCAGTGTGCGGGAAGGCGGACGCTGGAGCCGGCCGCAAGCAGTGTTTTCAGCGCCGCACCGCCAAATGCGCCCGGCTTTGGCTGTGGGCGCGAACGGCGAAATCTGGTGCGCGTGGGATGGCTATCTCGGCAATTACAATTACGACATTTTCCTGCGCCGTCTGGATCAAACTTCTCAAACGTGGAACCTCACCAATAGCGCAACCCTGGAACAATGCCCGGCGCTGAATGTCGATGCGCAAAACCGCTTGTGGCTGGCGTGGCACAGCAACGCAGATGCTGCCGGTAAACCGGACATTCCGCGCTGGCTGGAGTTGCGCCATTGGGATGGCAAAAAATTGTTTGCGCCCGGCGCGGCCATGCCCGACAAGGATCTCGCCGCGCAAACTGAAATGCAAAGCTGGGAATTTCCAACATTGACAACCACGCGCGAGGGCGCAGTTTGGCTATTCGGCCGGCCAAGCCAAGAATTCAGCGTGCAAGTTTTTCTGGGGAATCAGTGGAGCGGGCGCGGAAATTTTGCCTTGCCCGGCTGGGGTGGCCGTGGCGACTTTGTGCGCGCACTGGCTGCGCCCAACGACATGGTCTGGACAATCCGGCGCGATGTGGGCGCAATTGAATTGTGCGCGTTTCCCGCGTTATCGCAAACGCCGGTCAGCCCCCAATTGCGGCCCGCGCCTGAACATGCGGTTTCGGCTCTGCCGTTATTAACCGCGCCGCGTGAGAAGTGGAAACCGGCCCCGGCGGCTTTAAGCTTCATGAATGCACAGCCCCATGAAACGCTCGCTTTCGGGGATTTGCACCAGCACTCGAATCTCTCAGATGGCATGGGCACGGCCGATGATTGTTACACCCGCAGCCGCGATTTCTATCAGTGGGATTTTGCCGCGCTCACGGATCATGAATGGTTCGTGCACAATCGCCTATCGCCCTCAGAATGGGAATACCTCAAAGCGATAACGGCGAGCTTCAATGTGTCCGAAGATTTCATCACGCTCCCGGCCTACGAATGGACGGCGGCGCGCTGGCCCAATGGCGCGGGTCACAAGAACGTTTATTTTCGCGATGAAGCCGGCGCGATTTTCAGTCTGGCAGACAGCAATGCCAACAACACACGCAAGCTGTTTGCAAATCTGAAAGCCGAAGGCGCCATTGCGTTTCCGCATCACATCGGCTGGACCGGCGTCGATTGGCAAAATCATGATCCGGTGGCGCAGCCGAACGTGGAAATCGTTTCCGTGCATGGCGCATTTGAATACATGGGCAACGAGCCCATCACGCATCGCGGCGGAACGCCTGGCATGTTTGTGCAAGACGGCCTGGCTAAAGGCCTGCGCTTCGGCGTCCTGGGCGCCTCCGACGGTCACGGCTTGATTTGGCATCACGGCATTGGCCGCAAACGCGATCCCTGGGTGCAGGGACTGGCAGGTGTGTGGCTCAAAGGCAAGCTGACGCGCACGGCACTATTCGAAGCCTTGCAGGCGCGGCGCGTTTATGCCACCAGTGGCGTGCGCATTTTGCTCAATTTCAGTGCCGATGGCCATGCCATGGGAAGCGAATACACCACCCACGCGCCGCCCAAACTGAGTGCGCGCGTTGCAGGCGCCGGAAAGATTCGCTACGTCTATCTGCTGCGCGACAATCAAGTCATTCACCAACATGGCGGCGATTTCGGCGTGGGTGACATGGTGAGATTCGAGTTGGTCGATGAGCAAGCCGGGCCCGGCACGCATTGGTATTATCTTCGTGTGCTTCAGGAAGACGGTGAGATGGCGTGGTCAAGCCCAATTTGGGTGACGATCAAATAAGCCCATTGCAAAAACCAACAAGGCGCAGTTAACATATTCTCATCCAATCGCAAATTGCTGTAGAACAAAAAGCCCGCCCCGGCATAACCGTGGCGGGCTTTTTCATCGCACTCGGAAGAAATCTTACTGCACCGGATTGCCCTCGGTATCGATCAGTCGAATCTCCCCATAATTCAATTCGCGAACGCCGGCTTCGATCTTGGAGCGGTCGCCGACCACCACCCACACCAGATTGTCGGGGTGCAGGACTTTCTTTGCCGCGGCGGCAACCTCGTCGTGTTTGAGGCCGCGAATTTTGTCCGCATAGGTGTGATAGTAATTGTCAGGCAGGCCATAGGTCACAATGTTGTTGATCGAACCGCCAACCGATGCCATGGTTTCCCACGAACCCGGAAGCTGCAAGGCGGCATTGGTTTGCGCTTTGGCGAATTCTTCCGCGGTCACCGGGCGCGCGCCGAGAATATCACGCATCTCCTTGTTCACTTCGGCCATCGCCTCCTTCGTCTTGTCAGTCTGCACCGGCGCATAGACGATGAACGGCCGCTGGCCGCGCGCGTTCAGCATCAAGCTGAAGGAGCCGTACGACCAATGTTTGTCTTCGCGCAGATTCATGTTGACCCGTGAGGTGAAATCTCCACCCAGGACATTGTTCATCGTTTCAATGGCGATTTCATCGGGATTGGACTTGGGAAAAGTAACATGCCCAGCGAAGATGACCGACTGCTGCGAACCGGGACGATCGATGAGATACACCACCGGTTTTGCCTGGTGCGCCACCTCGCTGACATTTTTCCTGGGCACCTCTCCGGCTTTCCAGTTGGCAAACAGCTTTTCCAGCTTGGGCGTGATCTCCGCCAGGGAGGTGGCGCCCACAACGACCAGTGTTGCATTGTTCGGTTTGAACCAGGTTTGATGGAATTTCAGCAAGTCTTCACGGGTGAGCCTGCCGACGGATTCCTCCGTGCCCGATCCGGTGAGCGGATTGCCATAGGCGTGCCCGGCGCCATAGAGCAGTTTGGGAAACACCCGCAACGCCATTTGCACCGGCGTGACTTTCTCGCGCTGAATGCCGGCGATTTGCTGCTTCTGCAAACGTTTGAAGTCAGCATCCGGAAAGGAGGGATTGAGAATAACATCTGCGAAAATGTTGAGCGAAGCGTCGAGATTGCTCTTGAGCGCCGACAGCGTCACATTCGAAACATCCAGATTGGATCCGCTGCCGAGATTGGCGCCGATGAGCGCCAGCTCTTCGCTGATCTGCAGTGAACTGCGCGTCTTGGTTCCCTCATCCAGCATGTTCATCGCCAGGCTGGCAGTTCCGGGAATGGCGAATTGATCTGCGGCATAGCCCGCGTCCACCAGCAAATTGAAATTGATCACCGGAATGGATTGGCGCTCGGCGAGGATAACTTTCAGCCCGTTGCTGAGC
The DNA here is from genome assembly GCA_964457925.1 of uncultured Cytophagia bacterium. GTDB lineage: Bacteria > Zhuqueibacterota > Zhuqueibacteria > Zhuqueibacterales > Zhuqueibacteraceae > Coneutiohabitans. The sequence goes on along the minus strand of CAYWGH010000021.1, from coordinate 46,423 downwards.
GTTTGGCGCTGTAAGTCCGGAAATTTCACCTCGGGCGCAGGGCCGGGGGTGGGCAGCTTGGTGCGATCCACATCGCTGGCAATCGTCTTATATTCAGGAAAGGGATGAACTTCGAGAATGTATACACCGTCGGTCAGCCAATTCTTGGCGGCGTTATGGAGATTTTGCGCCGTGGCCGCGTCAATGCGTTGCAGCGTGGTTTTGTAATAATCCGGACTGCCGTGGTAGACCTCGTTCTGCGCCAGGATGTCAGACTTGCCGCCGAATCCGCCGATGCGCTCGATGCCACGGATGAATCGCGCTTTGTACTGCGTCTTCACGCGCTGCAGCTCTTTCGGCGTTGGTCCGGCGGCGAGAAGTTTTGCCAGTTCTTCATCAACCGCTTTCTCCACCTTTGCCAGATTCTCGCCGGGCTTGGCTGTGGCTTCAATATAAAATTGTGAGCTAATTTCCCTGGCATCGAGGTACGTCGATACGTTGGTGCAGATTTGATCATCGTACACCAGTCGCTTGTACAACCGCGAGTTCTTACCGGAGCCGAGCACGTCGCTGACCAGGTCGAGGTAATCAAGCTCGGCGGCGCCGCGCGGCGGCGCATTCCAAACTTTGTAAAGCCGCGCCTGCGGAACGCGATCTTGCACCTGCTGGCGGTGCGTCTCAGTCATCGGAGCGATCCATGCGTCATGCCGGGCCACCGGTGGGCCGGAAGGAATATCGCCAAAGAATTTTTCGACTTTCGCTTTGGCGGTGGCTGCGTCGATGTCGCCGGCAACGACGATAACGGCATTCGCAGCGCCGTAATAGGTTTTGAACCAGTCTTTCACGTCGTCGAGCGAAGCAGCGTTGAGGTCCTCCATCGAACCGATCACCGTCCACGAATACGGATGCCCGGCGGGATAGGTGTTCTTCACGATGAGCTCATAGGTTACGCCGTAGGGCTCGTTTTCCCCCTGGCGTTTTTCGTTCTGTACCACGCCGCGCTGCTCGTCAAGTTTGGCTTGGTCAATGGCGCCGAGCAGATGCCCCATGCGGTCCGACTCCATCCACAGCGCGATGTCGAGCGCCGAGGTTGGCACGTTTTGGAAATAATTCGTGCGATCCTCGTTGGTGGTGCCGTTCAGATCGGTTGCGCCGATGCGCTCCATGGTCTGGAAATAATCCTGGTTGAAATTCTCGCTGCCGTTGAACATCAAATGCTCGAAAAGATGGGCAAAGCCGCTTTTGCCCGGCTTTTCATTCTTCGAGCCGACGTGGTACCACACGTTCACGGCGACGATCGGCGCTTTGCGATCTTCATGCACGATTAGCCTCAGGCCGTTGTCGAGCACGAATTTTTGGTACGGAATGTCGATCTCTGCGCTGTTTTGCGCGTAAATGCCCGGCGCAGCAAAAGCCGCCGCCGACAGCATGAGCAACCAGATTAACTTCCTGGTCGTTTTATCTTTGCTGTTCATCGACTCCTCCTTAAAAATGCATTGGTTTTGACATACCGGCCGGCAAGGCCGGAGGGGATTGAAAATGCTTGTCTGACATGCTTGCGCGTGCAGAATTCCTGCGTCTGCGCGAGATGCTTTGCTGTTGGGCGCCAGCGAATGAATCCGCAGCCATGCGCTCTTTATATGATACCTTCGCGTACTCCCGCGGCCTTTTCGCAATGGGACAGCCGATCAGCCGGCACGGTTGTTCATGTGATTTGCTTGGACAAATTTGCAGCAGGAATATACTGCAAATTTGACAAAATGTTTTGCGTTTTGCCAACAAATTTTTACGACGGGGGTGTTTGCCAGGCCTTGTTTTTGGCAGCCAGGCTCAATTCGATAAGCAGGCAAAGGAATTCACAAGATGATGTGCGGGAGGAACTGCGGGCTTTCAATTATTTGTGATGAATGATGCCACAAGGGCGGGATCGGGCTTGGCTGTGCAAGTCGTTCGAAGCCAACGAACTCGCACGGGGCGGGAGTCGCATTCACGCGACTTTCAAATCTCAGTTTGCGGATTTCTCCGCAAACTGAGTCACATCACTTCCGCTACTTCATCAAGATGAGTTTGCGTGTTGCTGAAAATTCTGCGCCATGACGCGCGCGCGCATGCAGCCGGTAGACATAGACGCCTGAATTCACCACCTGATGCGCATGATCGCGGCCATTCCATACGACGGAGTGCGTGCCAGCCGGCTTTTCACCATCCAACAAGACTCTCACCAAACGCCCGTTCAAATCAAACAACTCCAACTGAACGTGCGCCGCCTCCGGCAAATCGAATTGAATGTTTGTTGCAGGATTAAAGGGGTTGGGAGAATTTTGCCGCAAGGTGAATTGCAGCGGCAAATTTCCGGAAGCATGCTCTGCCACCCCGGTCACCAGCGCCAATGCTGTAAAGCTGATCGCCGGCAATGCCAGACTCGGCGCACGCGCCTCCAGCCGGTTGACGCCGACGCTCGGGCCCATGCGCCAGAGCGCTTGCGCCAAACCGTTACTGTCGGAAACAACCGTGGCGTTGCTCAACAGACTGCCGCCGCCGGCAACCACCGTAAACTGCACCTCGGTTGCTGCTGGCGGATGGCCGAGCTTGTCGCGCAAAACCGCAACCACCGGCTTGTTGAGCGGCTCATTGATGATGCCGCTTTGATTATTGCCGCCTGCAATTTCCAACGTCGTTGCGGGCAGCGGCGTGAAGGTGAGGCGCAGGCTATCGGCGAGTTTGAGCGCCGGTTCAACAACATAGGCCGATACGGTTTTAGTCTCGGCGCGCGTTGACCGCAACTTTGCCGTCGCTCTGCCATTGGCATTGGTGGGCGCGCTTGGTTGAGTGATGAAATTGCCGCGGCCGGAAACCTGAATGCGTACTTGCTTACCGGCCACCGGCTGGCCGAATTCATCGCGCAAGGTGATGGTAATCGTGGCCTCGGCCAGGCTGTCTGCTGGAAAATTCGCGCCGGGAGCGGCCGTGACGCGCGAAAGCGTCGGACTGATGGTTGCGGCTGTAGCTGTCGCAAAGTAGCTGATCGGCGACTGGCGCAGTTTTTTGCCTTTGAATTCAGCTTTGACATTTGCTTGCTGGCTGTTGAGATTCTGGCCGAGCCTCCAAAATGCCGCGGCATAACCGCTGCTATCCGTGAGTATGCGAATTTGAGAGGTGTCATTGGCAAAACTGCCGCCGCCCGCAACCACGCGAAACGTGACGCCGAAGTTTTTTGCCGGCGCGCCCTGCTCATCAAACACGCGCACGACGAGCGGCTCCGGCAAGGTGGTGCCGGCTTGCGCTGTCTGATGATTCCCGCTGATTTCGGCCAGCGAATCCGGCGCTGCGGTGATGAGATTGAAACGCGCTTTCAAGGCCGGATTCTGGCCGGCTTGAATTTCTAGTTTGGTAGTATCGCCATAAATTTCGCCGGCAAAGCATGACGCCGCAGCCGTGCCATCGTTTGTTGTTGTTGTTTCGAAAACTTTTGTTTTTCCGCCAAGCCATCCGCTGCCTGCAACAATGGTATATTTCAACAGCTCATCGGCAACGGGATTGCCCAGAGCATCCGTGATGCGAACAACAACGGGCGCAGAAGCTTTGCCGGCTGACACAATTTGGCCATTGCCGCTGACGAGGGTGATTGTTGCGGCTGCGCCGATTTTAGCCGTGGCCTGGCAACGAATCGGCGAGCCGTTTAGGCCATTCGCGCGAATTTCAACTTCATGACGACCCGGTAACGAGCCCAGCGTCCACGCCGTCTGCGCGCGGCCGTTGGCATCCGTTGTGACGATGCGCGTGCTCTCCCCTTGCAAATTGCCGTGGCCGCTCACCACGGCAAAGTGCACGGCAAAACCGCTCACCGGCGCGCCGAAGCGATCGGTTACTTGCGCCACCAGCGGTTGCGCCAGCGGCCTGCCCACTTCACCGGTTTGATCGCAACCGCTGTCTAACGTAAGCTGCTGCCCAATGCCGTCGCCCTTTGTGCGGATTTTGAGAACGTTTGAGAGCGCGCTCACATGCCCGACTTCATCATAAGCGCGCATCGCAACGTAGTAGGTTCGATAAATCTGCAAGCCGTTGATTACCAGAGTTTGTGCTTCACCGGCGCGTTTGGGCGCGGGCGCGGCCGCGGAAGCGGCTGCTGAAAAATTATTGGCCGTGATCGGTTCGGTCGAATAACGAATGTCATAACGGTGCGCCTGCCCATCCCAGTTGTTGTCGCCCGGCGCCGACCAAGCCAGCGTGATCGAAGAAGAAGTACTATCTGCGCCGCGCAGATCGCTCACCGCGCCCGGAGCGACCTTGTCATTTTCCAGCCAGGTCACGGTAAAATCATCCACCGCATTGTTCAGATTCTCGCCGTGAATGAACACGCCCACGTACCAGTTTTCGTATTGACCGAACTCTTTACTGCTGTCGGCACAAGTGGCATCGAGACTATCATTCACAAAATAATCAAAATAATTCGCAGCATTGCGCTGGCGAATGACGGCCGTCACCACGTCGCCGGCGACCGGATTGCGAACATTTGCCGGCTTTTGGTCGACGCTCTTGCCCTGCCCCCAAGTGTATTCCCACGTGCCATAGCGCACGATCCACAACCAGACTTGGTGATAATTGGTGCGGTGCCACAGCCAGTAGCCGCTGCCGGTCGTTGAAAGCGTGTCGATCATCAGCGCGTGTGCGCCCTCTTTGATGCCGATCGAATCTGCGTGCTGCCCCCAGCGATAGGACACCGAGTGCAATCGCCGCCCCGGCTTGTTGTAAACTGGATTGAAGAGGGCTAAATAGCGCCAGCCGTAAATCGCTTCCGGCGTATGTGTCAACTCGCCGTCTTTGATTCTCCAGTAGCGCTTGTCGTGCGTCCAGTGATCGCCGATCTCGGCGCGATTGAAGTCATCGACCACGCTGATGGTATCTACGCCGTTGCGGCCCGCCGGCCAGTGCAGGCGTACCGCCGCCGGCAGTTGCAGCGCCTGGCGCAAGGAATCAATATGAGGGGAGGGGTGGCCTTGAGCGTGAGCCGGGGCGAATGAAGCATATTTTAGAACGAACAAGAGTGTTAGAGTCAGCAAACAACGCGGCATGCGCCTTTTCCTTTCCAAATACGTGTCATGGCCAAAGCTTTGAAACGATTGTCAAACGTTATTGCCGCAAACGGCAGGGGAGGTGGGGAATAACGGCGGCTGAGGGCAAAAGCCAAGCCAGGCGATTTTGGTTCTTCTGCAATTGCGCCTTTTTAGTTGAAGGGCAAAATGCTCAGAAATATCAACGATATTATAGGCGCTTTCACTGACGCATGAAGAATCGGGACCGGAAGAGTTCACGCACAAGCAGCAAACCGCCTGAGCCAACGCGGAACATTGTGCAGGCCTGAAACGGTTGGCTCAAGATTCTGTTGAAATAAATAGCGAAAGATGGTCGTGCTCGAATTTTGCGAACAGGTTAACAGCGCTGCGCCGGCCTCAACGTTTTCTATTTAACCGCAGACGAGCACGGATTTTCACTGATTTTTCTTCGGTCAAAATTTTTTCTTTCAAAAAATTGAAACCCTGCAGATCCGTGTCAAGCAGTGGTCAAAAATCTTATTTCGTATCGGTCCGAAATTGCCAGTTTTTAATAAAATTGTTCCTGCAACAGCTTGGCCGGTGCATTAAAAACCTCAGAGTTTCCACGGTGCTTGAAGTTTTGCCAACCTGGGTTGATCCGAGGTTGGAACATTTTCGAATGGACGCTATTTATCAAGAGCGTCTTATGGCAAAGTTGCGCAGGCTAGGCTTGCCGCATAATCTGGACTTGTCAAAGCTTGGGCGGTTTTTTGTTCACCGCCGATTTCCAGTCTGTTCCATCGCGTACAGCATTTTGTCATGTTTTTGTACACGACAGTCCATTCACGTTGACTTTGTTTTGATAAAAACTATAAAAACAATGGATATTGCGATTGGCGGAATTATTGCTTAAATGTGCGGCAAGCAATTGCTAATTTTTTTCAGCGTATTTGAAAAACTGGCTACTGACCGGCCAGTTTTATGGAAAGTTGGGTTTGCAAATGGTTATTGTTCAAGTCACACCAGGCTAAAAATTTTATGGAGGATGTATGAAAAGTAAAGCGATGTTAGTTGTGGCCGTGTCGGTTAGTCTCGCCGGAGTTGTTTTCACAACGTCGCATGCGCAACAAGTGCGCAATGCCAAAGAACGGCATGATGATAAGAAAGGAATCGTCGCAGCCCGCGCCGGCGTCGCCGATGATCGTCACGATCTCAATCGTCTCTCTGATCTCATCATGCAGTGGGATGACTTGCGCAAAAGCGGTAACGAAGCGGAAGCCAAAGTCGTTGAGCAAAAAATTGCGCTGGCCTTGCGGCAAGATTTGAAAGAAACCCGGGTGCAAGTGCAGCAAGCGGATAAAGAACAGAGACAATCTGCGGCGGAGCTGCGCAGCTCGCGCCGTGAAGTGCAGCGCGAACGCCACGACGGCGACGGTTCGGCGCGCCAGTTACGCGACGACCGGCACGATCGCCGCGATGATCGCCGCGATGCGCGCGACGACGCCGCTGACGCCCGCAAGGCTGAAGAAATTTTCAATCGCAAAAAAGCCATTGCCGCTGATTTAGTGGGATTGCAAAAACAGATGGATGCTGCAGGCGAACTGGGCGACAAGGCTTTGGAAGCTCGGCAACGCAGCTTGTTGGAAGAATATCTCGCCCTCTCGCGTGAAGAGATCAAGCTTGGCATGCGTGAGGTCGTGGAAGACAAGAAAGAATTGCGGGAAGATCGGCGCGAGACGCGCGAAGATCGCAGAAATTGAGCGTAGAGCAGCACTGCATAAGAAATGAAGGTGGATGCTGGTTTCTGGTTACCAGCATCCATCTACCATCTACCATCTACCACCCACCACCTACCAACACCTGCTCCCGACCACCAGTCTCCCGCCTCAAACACCAATCACACGAGCCGCAGTTGGCCGCATGCGACAGGCCGAAATAATCATGAATGAACGCCTTGCGGCAGCTTTCCGCTTTGGCATATTGCACCAGCGCATAGAGTTTTTTCTGCTCGCGTTTGAGCTTGTCGTCAAGCTCCGCTTGCGTGCTGAGCCGGGGCGGCAACTCGCCCATAACCACCAAGCTATTTGTTTCAAGCGCGCCCTCAGTGACGCCGTAACGATCGAGCATGCCGAGCGCGGTTTCCAGGCGAAAATCATGTTTGTTCTTGAAATGCAGTTTTTCCTTCAAACCCTCCAGGCCGTAGGCGTTGACTTTATCGGCGTCGTCGAGCAAGTAATGATAAACCCGGTCATAAAACGCCGCATCGGGATTGTTCCATCGAATGAAATCCATTTGAATCAACAAATCCTGCTCATCATAAAGCAAGACACACTCGGCATGTTCGCCGTCGCGGCCCGCGCGCCCGATTTCCTGATAATACGCCTCCAGCGAGCCGGGCACTTCGGCATGCAACACGAACCGGATGTTATCCTTGTCGATTCCCATGCCAAAGGCATTGGTCGCCAGCACCAGATTGCCCTCGCCCTGCATGAATTGATTCTGCACGCGCTTGCGCTCGGCTGTCTCCAAATCGCCGTGATAGCGCAGATGGCGCACGCCTTTCGAATTCAGTTGTTCACTGAAGGCTTGCAGGGTTTTGATGAGCGCAAAGTAGACAATTCCGTTGCCGCGCTGGCGTTGTCGCAGGTTGATGATCTGTTCCAATTTTTGTTCCTGCCCCCAAACTTCCGTCACCGCCAGATGCAGATTCGGCCGCGCAATGCCTTCGTGAAAGAGTTTGATCTCAGCAGCCTTGAGGCCGAGCTGCTTGACGATGTCGCCCTGCACCTCGGGGGTGGCCGTTGCTGTCAGAGCGAGGCTGGTGGGATGGTTGAGCAAGCCGCGAATCTCGCGCATGCGGGTGTAATCCGGGCGAAAATCATGGCCCCATTGGCTGATGCAGTGCGCCTCATCAATCGCCAGCAAATCCACGCGGCGCTGGCGAATCAACTCGACGAATTCCGGCTTGCGAAACCGCTCGGGCGTGACGTAGAGCAAACGATACGCGCCCTCTGCCACCGCGGCGTAGCGCGCTTCGCGTTCCGCGCGCCCCAGGGAAGAATTGATATAAGCCGCTGCGACGCCCTTGCTCACCAACACGTCGACTTGATCTTTCATCAACGCAATCAACGGCGAAATGACCAGCGTCAATCCTTCATTGATTAAAGCCGGAATTTGATAGCACAGCGATTTGCCCATGCCGGTGGGCATGATCACCAGCGCATGCCGCTTTTGCAAAACATGCGCGATGATTTCCTCCTGCTGGCCGCGGAAGACAGTGTAGCCGAAGTATTTTTTTAAAACCTCTTGCGGGGTCATAAGGGCGTCAGAAAAATTTGGTAATACACCAGTGTTTGGCAACGATGAAATGGCAGCATGAATTCGAATACGCTGGCGCCTTATTTTTTAGAAGCGGCCCCTTCGAAGTGTCATTCAGACGAATCTTGTGAAGTCCTCGGCAATCTGCCTGTAACTTCACAAGATCTTTGGATGACAAGGCGAAGAGGGGTGTATTTTTCCGGTTTTATTTTTGGACAAGATAAGCATTCGCCTTGCGCGCTTCAAGAATAAAGTCCGGGTAGCCTTCGACAGGCTCAGGCTGCGGCAAGCCAATCTCTGCTACCTTAATTTGTATGCTGACTCATTTTTGAAACCGCGAACGAACGCGAATATTCGCTATTTTAAAATTCGCGTTTATTGGCGTCTATTCGCGGTTTCGTCGAGCGGTGAGCTTTTGTATTTGGTTGAAGGTTCGCAAGCTTATGTTGTTATGGCATCATTGCCAATGCATTTTAAACCAAGAAAATTCTTGATTTCACCCTTGTTTGGCGCACCTCAAATTCTGCGGATATCTTCGCACGGGCTAAAAGGACTTGACAGGCAGGTCAAAAGCTTTTATATTGGTCTTCCACATTCGCTCATCGATTGACGCGAATCTTGATGAGCGCACAGGCGCGCCGGATGGCATGATGACACGAAATCCCGCACGCACTTCCCCAGGAAGGGACCTGTTTCATCGAGCAGGAGTTCGAACCAATCCTCTGAGGTCAACACAACCGCAAAGCGAAAGGTCTACACCACCTGCATGCACACGCGATACACTCTCTCCTTCTCGAGCTGTTCGAGATTGTCAGCGCGCTTACCCCTGGTAGATCACTCCCTCCGTTTAACGGCATCACCGGCTATTGCCTTTTACCATAAGTTCAATCCACAATAGTTCGTTGTTCCAACAACTCTCTATGGAGGTACGCGATGGGTAAAGTGGTAAAATTTTTTGCATGCGCCATGTTGGCGGTGTTGATTGCCGGCTTGCTGGCGCCGCCGGCGCAAGCGCAATACAACACCGGCCCGGGTTTCAAGGTTTCGTGGGCGTTGAACCCGCGCACGGACGGCAATTTTAGAGATGTGCAATACTTCGGCAGCAGCAAGGTTGAAGTGGGAATGGATTTCGACCGCGACGGCCGCCGCGAAATTTTATTCGCCACCGATGAAACGCTTTCACCCGGCGGGCCCGATCCGGGCTTTCTCGACTTGTATCTCTATGAAACCTCGGGCAACGACTCCTACACGCACGTGTGGCATTACACCATGCCGGAAGCCACCAACTCCTTCCCGGCGGTGACTTATGGCGACATTGACAAAGACGGCAAATGGGAAATCTACTTCGGCGTGCCGACCCGGCCGCCCAGCGCCAACAAACTTTTTATTTTTGAGCAAGACGATACCGGCGCTTTTCCGGCAAGCCCGACTCTGGCTTACGATTTCGGCAAAGACCCGGTTTTGGATTTTCGCCCCTCCGGCTTGAAGCTCGACGACGTGGACGGCGACGGCAATATCGAGATCATCGTGCAATCGCGCACCGCCGGCCGACGCGAGCTTCTGGTCGTGGAGATGACCAGCGCGACTTTTGATGATTTCGCCTCTTTCGCAGTGGAATTTTCCGCGGGCGAAGATTTGCTCGGCGGCGGCGGCCCTTATGATGTTGAAGTGGCCGATTTCGATGGCGATGGTCTGCGCGAAATTTGGTTCAATACCTGGGACAATTTCAGCCTCACCATTTTTGAAGCCACGGGCCCGGATGCGTATGCGCTGCAAGTCGATCTCAACGAGCTTTTTCCGGTGAGTGACCCCGGCTCGTTCAATCGCCACAAACTGCTCTTTGCCAACGTTGACGCGGACGCGGCGCTTGAAGCATGGTTCCCCATGACCGATGGCGTGCTCTATTACCTTGATAACGTGACGGACGTGGCCACGCTCACGGGCGCGAATTTCAAGCGTGTCGGCAAATTCGATCCCAACAGTTTTTCGCGCGGCGCGGATTTGGGCGACATCGACCGCGACGGGCGTTTCGACATCATTATCGCCGGAGGCAATCGCGAAAAAGTTTACCGCGTGGAATACCTCGGCATCGGCTCCCCGGCGGATTCCAGCAGCTATGAATGGACCGAGATTTTGAGCAGCGTGGGCGCGCCCACCGATTATTGGTATCCGCTGCGCATATCCCCCGTCGATCTCGACGGCGACGGTTTGCGCGAAGTGGTGGTTACCAACCGCTACGCCGACGATCCCAGCCAGCCGTTGATTTTGATATTGGAATATGACCCGAATACGGCGGAGAAACTGGCGGAGGGGTGGGAATTTAAAAATGCAATTGCGCACAAAGATGTGGATGCTTTGTATGCCCGAGATTTCTCCGGCAACAGCCGCACCGTCATTGGCGGGTTCGATCTCGATCAAGATGGAAATAAGGAACTGATTCTGACCGACTATTCGGGGCGTGCTGTGCGGCTATTCGAATACGATAGTCAAAGCGATGCTTTTGATATGGTCTGGATGTCGCCGCCCGACACGGCCGCGGGCAGAAATCGCAATGCGTTGAATCCTCGTGTGGTCACGATCGGCGATTTGGATGGTGATAACAAACCGGAAATCATTTTCCCGTTGGCCTCACAACCTTCAGGATGGTACGTTTATGAATGGGACGGCGTCGTCGGCAGCGACAATTTCGGAACGCAGTATTCTTCCGTGATCAACACGGAAGTGGATACCTGCTGCGGCACCACTCTCAGCGGATTTACTGCCGCGCACGATGGCATTCCCTATGTCCTTGACGTTGACAAAGACGGCAAACAGGAAATCTTGCTTTCTATCCGCACGCCTACTACAGGCAAGCGCGGTTTGTTGGTAACCTCAGTGGATGGCGACATTGAGCACAACTCCGCTGGTTCTTTTGAAACGTGGAAGAGCGAGTTTTTTGTTGATCGCGCAAATTATGGCGGCGGCTCGCCGTATCACGCGGTTCCTGCGGATTTAAATGGTGACGGCAATTTTGAGGTCGTCAATCACACGTTCAACTTCTTCAACTTTTATAATGTCGCCGTGCTCGGGCCGGATTCTTATCAAGCGCCCGACCCAGCCTCGCCCACGCGATTTTTCCAAGCCACGGCTCCAGTCGATCAACATGCCATTTTCGGCGGCGACGCTGCGGATATTGACGGTGACGGAAATGATGAGGTGTATTTTCCCAACTATAACTCCGGCGATCTTTATGTGATTGATTACAATCCCGGAGATGATGTGCTCTCGATCGATGGCACGCACGTTGTCAATGTCGTTCCAAGATTCGGCGCCGCAGCCGGGCTTTTTGCTGCGAGCATTTTTGATGTCGATAAAAACGGCCGGCTCAATATTTTATCCGGCTCCACTTTTCCGCGCACGATTGTGAGCGCGGAATTGACCGGCACCAATCCGCGCAACCCGGCAGATTACACGACGAGTGTGATTTACACTGGTGAACCTGACGTTCAGCGCAACATCGTTGTGAAAGATTCGCTGGGCGTTATCACCACCACTTCGCTGAATACCGCGGCGTTCGCTTCAAAGGTACAGGCGCATTTTCAGGGCAACGGCATCGATTTCGACAACGACGGCAACTATGAGCTGCTCGTCAGCTTTCAGGGCAACCAGGACAGCGTGACCACCACGAATTTGACGTGGAATGTTGCCGCCAGCAAGTACGATACCGTCATTACCCGAATCGTGAACGACAAAAGCTGGGCCGTCATGCGCTTCGAGTTCGTCGGCCCCGATGTCGGCGTCGCGCAACACGAGGTGACGTTCATCACGCCCGAAGATTATGTTCTGGAACAGAATTATCCCAACCCGTTCAATCCCGAAACCACGATCGAGTACGTGCTGCCCCTGAACAAGAAAGTCTCGGTGCGCATCTACAACATGATGGGCCAGGTGGTGCGCACGCTGGTGAAGGACGAGCTGCAAAGCGCCGGCCGCCAGAAAGTCATCTGGGACGGCAAGAACGACGCGGGTCTCCGCGTTGCCACCGGCGTGTACATCTACTCGCTGGAATTCGGCAATTTTAAGAAAACGAACCGCATGACGCTGTTGAAGTAATTGTTGGCGAAGCCTGACTTGGGGAAGACCCGGCTGTGAAATTCAAAAGAGCCGAAGCCCAAGTCAGGCTTCACTTTTACAAATTTTAAGGAAAAGGATCTATCATGAGTCTCTTCAGCAAAATTCTCGAGAAACTCGGCTTCGGCAAGCCGGCGACAGAAACGGCTTCCACGGCGCCGACCGCCCCCGCAACCCCGAAAGCGCCGGCTGCGATCTCGGTGGTTGATGTGATGTCCAAACTCGAAGGCCTTGCTGCCGCTAATCCCCAGAAGCTGAATTGGAAAGTTTCGATCGTCGATTTGTTAAAGCTTTTGGGCCTGGACAGCAGCTTTGCCGCGCGCAAAGAGCTGGCCACCGAGCTGGGCTGCCCCAAGGAAAAAATGGGCGACTCCGCGCAGATGAACATGTGGTTGCACAAAACCGTGCTGCAAAAGCTCGCCGACAACGGCGGCAACATTCCGAAGGAACTTTTGGACTGACGGATTGCGGCGCGTGAGTATGTTGGCTGCGCGCGTTTCATGATTGACCGCCCGAGTGGAAGTGTTCACCGGTTATGAAGCGACACAGGGCAGCGAAGTTACATCTGAAAAATTTCAAGCCACTGATGAACATGGATTATCACGGATAATTATTTTCCGTGTGACAACACCGCCCGGGCGGTGTTGTCATCACAGATACAAGACGGTTGAATGTAATTTCACTCTTCCAGAACAAAGACGATAATCTTAACTCGTTAGGTTACAGCTCGTTCGGGCTCGAGTTATCCGTGTTTCATCAGTGTGTATCTGTGGCGATTATTTTATTCTAAAGTTATTCGCATCAACCAGCGTAGAATCAAAAAATTAAACGGCATATTGTGCTTGTGTGCTTTCCATGATTTACTGCCCGGGCGGTTCCGCCTGAAACTCGTTCCACTCTTTCGGAGGTTTGCAAGATGATGGTTGATAAGAAACACCTGAGCAGCGCGTGGCTACTCTTGGGTCTCTTTTGTTTCTCCTTTTCCGCCTTTGCCAGCGGCGGCAAAATTGCCGGGCGGGTGGTGGACAAACAAACCGGCGAGCCGCTGCCGGGCGTGAACATCGTGATCGAAGGCTCGACGCTGGGCGCCGCCACGGACCTCGACGGCAATTACGTTATTCTCAATGTGCCCTCGGGCAAATACACGCTGCGCGCTTCGTTTGTCGGCTACGGCCGAGTCCGCATCGAAAACGTGCGGGTGACGGTGGATCAAACCACGCGCGAAGATTTCCAGATGTCTACCGAAGCCCTTGAAGGTGAGGAGGTCGTCATTGTAGCCGAGCGCCCGCTGGTGCAGAAGGATTTGACCGCCTCGCAACAAGTCACCACCGCCGAGGAAATCAAAGCTTTGCCGGTGGAAACGTTCATCGGCGTGCTCACGACGCAGGCGGGCGTGAACACGGGTGCGGATGGCACGCTGCACATTCGCGGCGGCCGCTCGAATGAAATCGGTTACTATATCGACGGCGTGCCCGTGGCCAATCCCTTTTTCACCAACGGCCTGGCCAACAACGTTTCCAATCAAGCGCTGGAAGAGTTGAAGGTGATTAGCGGCGCATTCAACGCCGAGTATGGCAACGCCATGAGCGGCATCGTCAACCTGCAAATCAAGGAAGGCGGCGCGGATTACAAGGGCAGCTTCTCCGCGTACACCGGCGACTATATCTCCAACGGCAAGGAGATTTTTTTCAACATCGATGACCTCGATCCCTTTGCGAATTATGTGTTCGACGCCACGTTCAACGGCCCGGTGCCGCTTACCGGCAACAAGCTGACGTTCAACGTCAGCGGCCGCTACGATGACGATGAGGGTTTTCGCTACGGCATTCGCGAGCATTTGCCCAGCGATTCGGCCAATTTTGAAGATGACGACAACTGGTACATCGAGCGCGGCGGCGACGGCGCGCTTGTGCCGATGAATCCCAGCAAAGACCTGAATTTGCTCGGCAAGCTGACGTATCGTTTGGCGCCGCGCATTAAACTTTCCTCGCAGATTTTATACGATCGCGGCCGCTACAAATCCTACGTGCACGACTATCGCTTCAATCCCGACGGCATTTACAATTACCGCGAAGACAATTACAATTATTCGTTCAAGCTGAACCACGCTTTTACCAAAAGCTTTTATGAAGCCAGTTTTTTCTATGCCACCACGGATTTCAAGCAGTTCGTGTATGAAGATCCAGCGGATCCGCGCTACGTCCCGACCACGCGCATCGAAGGCTCACCCACCACGGCGACGTTCGCCTTTGGCGGCACGCAGATGGGACATTTTTATCGCGACTCCGACTCCCACGGCGGCAAGCTCGATTTTACCAGCCAGATTAATGCCCGGCACGAGATCAAAGCCGGCGTGAACGTGCGGCGTGATCATTTGCGCGAACGCAACATTACGATCCTTTACGACAATGATTTCTACCGGCAGCCCACCGTTGTGCCCGCGAATGAAACGCCGAGCCACACGTTCTACGATAAAACGGCGACATTCTTCTCCGCTTACTTGCAGGACAAGATCGAATATCAGAACATGATCATCAATGCGGGCGTGCGCTACGATTATTTCGATCCCAACAGCGATTATATTGCCAATATTCTCGATCCGGAAGGCGCGCGCGCGCAAGCCGATCCCAAACAGCGTGTGTCGCCGCGGCTGGGCGTGGCGTTTCCGATCACTGATCGCGGAGTTTTGCACTTTTCTTACGGCCATTTCTATCAAATGCCGGAGTTGCGCCGCATTTACGGGAGCAACGTGTTTGGCGCGCGCGGCTTCTCGGATTTCGGCTACGCCAATCTCAAGCCCGAGAAGACGGTGAATTATGAATTCGGCTTGCAGCAGCAGCTCGGCGAGGCGCTGGCCCTGGAGATGAGCCTGTTTTCGAAGGATATTCGCGATTTGCTGGCGCTGCAAACCATCAGCTATCAATCGCTGCAATTTGGGCCGCGCAGTTACAACATTTATTTGAACAAGGATTACGGCGCGGTGCGGGGCTTCACGTTGAGCCTGAGCAAGCGCCACGATCCTTCCACCAAGCTCTCGGCGTGGATCGATTACACCTTCCAAAAAGCCGAAGGCAACGACGTGCGCAGCGGCTCATTTTTCTTTAACGCGCTGTCGGGCTTTGAGGAGGAAAAGGAGATTGTGCCGCTGGCGTGGGATCAACGCCACGTTTTGAACACGACGGTAACGTTGAGCGAGCCGGGAAACTGGGGCGTCAGCTTCATCGGCAAAATCAGCAGCGGATGGCCGCACACCCCGAATATTCCGTTTGCGAACTATGTGCCCTCGGCCAACAGCGGCAACAAACCCTGGCAGAAGAATGTTGATATGCGGGTGTTCAAGAATTTGCGTGTGAGCAATATCGATTTTGTGTTTTTTGCCAAGGTGTTTAACGTTTTCGATGCGCGCAACGAGCGTTTCGTCTTCGACGATACCGGCCGCGCGGGCTATACGTTCGTCAACCGCAGCCTGGAAGAGACGCAGGCATTCATCCGGCATTACGGCGAGCCGGGCGTGCATACTTGGTCAGAATATCAAGTTCGTCCGAATTATTACGGCCCGCCGCGCTCAGCGCAGGTGGGATTTGCGCTGGAGTTTTGAAAACCTTGTCGAGTTGAAAGCCATTCAATTAACCATTAATCATTAACCATTAATCATTCGCCATTCACCGCGCTGTAAATGATCAATGGTCAACGATCAATTGTTGATGGCTAATTGTTAATGAGTGATGATTAAGCATCTGGTACGGGTTATCAAATTTTATAAATACCTGAGGGAGTTCATGAATCTCAAAATACCAACAACCTTGTTCGTCATTCTGATGCTGTGCATTGTGGCCTCCGCGCAGGAACAGCCCAAGCGCGGCTCGCTGCAATGGTATCTCAACGGTCCGCAAAAGAATTGGAGTGCGGCCGAACACGAGGCGTACTATCGTTGGCGGGAGAAGACCCGGAAAGAAATCCTGCGCAAGGCTTCCGGCATCGATGGTCTTGCGCCGCGCCAGCGCGCCATCATCAACGGCAACAAGATTACCACCGAAATATGGAACTACGGTTCGATCTCCAGTCCGGGCAACCGCACTACGGATATCATCTGGGAAGGCCTGGGTTACGGTTATGAATTCGCGCCCTTCATCGTATCGGAAATCGAAGTGCCGCCGCGCAGCCATCGTGATGCCTATATTAAACGCGATGCCAGCGGCAATCCGGTGATCAAACCCAATGGCGACACCACCTGGGCCGCGATTTGCATCAGCGACGGCCTGATTTCCAACGGCGGCGAAGTTTCGCCCGATGGACGCGAGTTTTGGGGCTGGGAGCCGCTTGCCACCAGTGACGACGGTCGCGTGCCTTATGCCAATCCGCAAAGCAATTCCATCCCAACCGTTAATGATCTTGATCGCAACGGCGACGGCAAACCGGATAGCTGGCCCGACGGCTGGTACAATCCCAATCTCAAAAGATACGTGTGGCCGGGCGCGCTGCGCCAGGGCGCAAGCAATGCCGATATGGAATCGATCTTTGTATGCGATGACCGCCAAAACAAAGAGTTTCAGTACTACCCCTTCATCAACGATTCCACCCGGCGCGGATTGGGCCTGGAAATCGAGTTTCGATATTATCAATGGTCGAACCCCCTGGCGGAAGACATCATCTTTTTGATCTACAAAATCACCAACAAAAGCGACAAGGATTTGCGCAACGTGTTTTTCGGCATGTGGGGCGATCCGCATATTGGCGGGCCGAACAATTGGCAGGATGATTTGTCCTTTTTCGACAAAGGGACGAACATGGTCTGGTCATGGGATGAAGATGGCAGAAGCGACGTCGTGGGCCGCACGCCCGGCTATTTCGGCTATAAATTTTTGGAAAGTCCGGGGAATCCGCTGGACGGCGTCGATAACGATGGCGACGGCATGATCGACGAAAGCCAGACCGACGGCATCGACAATGATAACGATTGGGATCAGGAGAAACACGATGTGGGCGTGGACGGCGTGCCCAATACCGGCGATCGCGGCGAAGGCGACGGCCTGCCCACCGCCGGCGATCCGTTCGACATTCGCGAGCCGGGTGAGCCAAATTTCGAATTCACCGATTTGGATGAATCGGATCAAATCGGTTTGACCAGCTTTGCGGCGCCGCCGTTCGGCGGACAAAATGTGATTTCCGCAGATGATTACATCTTCCGCAATTATTTGACGCCGGGCCGCTTCGATTCCGCCAACGCTACACAGGCCGGCGATTATGTTTTTCTTTATGGCTCCGGGCCGCTCGATCTGCCGGCGGGCGCCATTCGCCGCTTTTCCATCGCGCTGCTCGTCGGGCAGGATTTGCAGGATTTGCTGCTTAACGCCGAAACCGCGCAGCAGATTTATGCGATCAACTATCAATTCGCCAAGCCGCCGGAGAAGCCGACGGTGACGGCGGTGCCCGGCGACCGCAAAGTGACTTTGTATTGGGATGATCTTGCCGAAGAATCCTTTGATCCGGTTTCGGAGACGTTCGATTTCGAGGGCTATGTAATTTACCGCAGCACGGATCCGAATTTCCTGGATCAGCAAGTGATCACCGATGCCAACGGCTCGCGCTTTTTGTTCGAACCGCTGAAAACCGTTACCGGCGCGCCGGCGCGCTTCGATCTCGCCAATGAATTCAGCGGCCTGAGCGAAATTCCCTATCCCGGCCGCGGCGTGTCGTACAATCTCGGCAGTAACACCGGCTTGCGTCACGCGTTCGTGGATTCAAATAACGTCGTCAACGGACAGACGTATTATTACGCCGTGGTGTCCTACGATCACGGGGATTTGGCGCAACAAATCGCGCCCACCGAATCTTCCAAAAACATTACCTTGAATCCGGAGAGCAATGAACTGATTCTGGATATCAACACTGTGCAGGTGACGCCGCGGGCAACCAGCGCGGGCTATGTCACGGCGCAATTGCAGGACAACGGTGGGTCCAACCGCATTACGCAATTGAGCGGCGTTTCCACGGGCACATTGAAAGTTGAGATTGTCGATCCGCGCCGCGTCGAAGACGACAATGAATTTCTCGTGCGCTTTGCCGCAAGCCCCACCCGTTATTCCGTGGAAGATATGAAGCCGGTGAACAACAGGTTTACCGCGCGGATTGATCAGTTCGTGCGCATGCCCAACACCACAATAAACGATTCCACCTTCGTGCTTACCAGCGACGACGGAGGGCGCGTGTTCACGCGCAATGTCGATTATGAATTTCAAGCGGATGCGGGCTTCGTGCGCGCGATTCCTGGCGGCGCGATTCAAGACGGCCAAGCGCTGCGCGCAAACTACCGCTATTTCGCCGTAAAAGACAGCCGCTTGCTCAATTTCGAGGAAGCCAATCCGTTTTTCGACGGCATGCGCATTTTCGCGCAGGATGTGCCGCTGGATCTGAACGTTGCCGCCACCCGGTGGAAATCCGGCAGCGCTTCAAATTACACCGGCGCCGTCAAGCCGTTCAACGGCATTAACAGCAACAAGTATCCGGCAGATTATGAAATCCGTTTTTCGAACACCATTGTGGACAGCAGCGCGCGTCCGGGGTTCGGGTATATTAAATCCCGCGCGGAAGTTTGGGACGTGACCAAG
Organism: uncultured Cytophagia bacterium; assembly: GCA_964457925.1. Classification (GTDB taxonomy): domain Bacteria; phylum Zhuqueibacterota; class Zhuqueibacteria; order Zhuqueibacterales; family Zhuqueibacteraceae; genus Coneutiohabitans. Next base: position 27,375 of record CAYWGH010000021.1, on the reverse strand, counting down.
GGCCGCATTCCCAAAAAGCAGCGTATGGTTTATCTCGAAACAGTGAAAGCCGACAGCTTGTGGACGCCTGACGAGCGTGCCATCATTTTGTTGGGCGACGCGGGTTTGGTGCAAACGTGGGAGTTCACCTTCCTGCCGCCGGCGAACAACCCGGTGCCGCCGTCAGGCGGAGACGTTTATTACATCGCCACCACCCGCCCGTTCGCGGCGCAAGATGTTTATAGCTTCAAAACCATATCCGCGCGCGTGGATGAAGCCCAGGCCGCCAATGGGCTCGATCAAATACGCGTGGTACCAAATCCTTATGTCGTCACCAACGCCATTGAGCCGTTGGATCTGCAAAATCCGCGTGACCGTGGCGAACGCCGGCTGTACTTCGACCTCCTGCCGCAAAAGTGTACCATTCGCATTTTCACCATCACCGGCGAATTGGTGGATATTATCGAGCATGACTCGACCATCGACAACGGCCAGGCGTTTTGGAATCTGACGACGCGCGATAATTTCCCGATCGCCTACGGCGTTTATATTTATCACGTCGATGCCGGGGCGCTCGGACAAAAGATCGGGCGTTTCGCAGTGATCAAGTAACAGAGTCAAGCGATGGGATTGCGGCATAAATGCATGATTGTGATCATTCGGCTGTCCTTCGCCAAAGAAATTTTCGGAGAGTGAGTCCTCATGAAAAAATTTCGTTTGCACGTAATCATGGCCTTGTTCGCTGCCGGCGCGCATGCGCAGGTTGACAATACACAAACCATCACCAAAACCGGCACGACGGTCGCGCAGTTTTTGAAGATCGGCGTGGATGCGCGCGGCGCAGCCATGGGCGGCGCGTTTGCCGCAATGGAAGGCGATCTCAGCGCCATGCACTGGAACCCGGCAGGGCTGGGGCATCATCAGGGCATCGGCGTCATGTTCGCGCACAATCAATGGCTCGCCGACGTCAATTTTAACTTCGCGGCGGTTGCGTTTGATATTCCGGCGGTCGGTACCCTGGGCTTGAGCGTGACCAGCCTGGGTGTGCCGGATGATTTCGTCCGCACCGTTGAAAACCCAGAAGGCACCGGGGAATTGTTTAACGCAAGCGATCTGGCTCTGGGCTTGACGTTTGCGCGCCGTTTGACCGATCGCTTTTCCATCGGCGGCACCGCGAAGTATGTCCGGCAAAACATTTGGCACATGAACGCCAGTGCGGTTGCCGTGGACATTGGCGCGCTCTTCACCACGCCCTTCAATAATATTCGCCTGGGCGCCAGCATCAGCAATTTCGGCAGCGACATGCGCCTGGATGGACGCGACATTCGTTTCAGCAGCGATCCGGATCCCAATAACCAGGGCAATGTTGAGTTCGTCAATGCTTTGTTCGAGACCGAGAGATTTCCCCTGCCGCTGGCCTTTCGCGTCGGCATTGCCACGGAGCTGATTCAGAATGACAATATGCGCGTCACAGTTGGCGTCGACGCGTTGCATCCCAACGATAATGCTGAAAGCATGAATGCCGGCACGGAAGTCGTTCTGAATGAAATGTTTTTTCTGCGCGGCGGCTATTCCGCGCTGTTCCGCTCGCAAAGCGAGGAAGGCCTCACGCTGGGCGGCGGCCTGCACTATCGTTTGTGGGGCAGCAGTACGCTTTTGAAAATTGATTACGCCTACGCGGATTTTGGTTTATTGGAAACCGTGCAGCGCTTTTCGCTCGGCGTAACTTTTTGAACAGATCAGCCCTTCTGGCGAATGGTTTGACAATTGCAGAACAGCCCTTTGTGCCGGCATGCACCGGCATAAAGGGCTTTTTATTTCATTTTTTTTCATTTTCTTTGTTATGACAGCAATAAGATTTTGGATATGAAGACATTGTGATCTTATAAAATCCGACGGAACAATCTGTTGTGTATTTCACGTTTTTCATCGTTCAAATTATTTTGACTATGTCACATTCCCAAAAACACCACAGAATTGTGGAGTTCGCAGAAAAAGACGGCGTGAATTCTCAGCGAACTCTGCGTCTCGCGGTGAATCTGACATGGCCAAGTTATCATGCAGCGGCGATCATTGCATCCATCTCCGGAGGATACCCATGAATCAACCGACCATTCATCACGTTTCAGTCATTGGCGCAGGCACTATGGGCCGGGGCATTGCCTATGCCTCCTGTCTGGCGGGCTTTGCCACAAAACTTTATGACGTCTCCGAGAAAGTCCTCAACGACGCGAATTCCGGCATCATGACAAGTTTTCGCAAAGCAGTTGAAAAGAAAATTCTGCCTGAGGAGACGGCCGCCAAAGCCTTCACGCGCCTGCATCTCATTGCGGATTTGGCTGCGGCTGCCCGCGATGCGGATTTCATCATCGAGGCAATTCCCGAGAGAATGGATTTGAAAATCGAGCTGTTTCGCCAACTCGACAAAATGGCGCCCGCGCATGCGATTTTTGCAACGAACACCTCCTCGCTTTCCGTTACGGAAATGGCTGGCGCAACGCAACGGCCCGGCCAGGTGATCGGCATGCACTTTTTCAATCCCGTGCCTGTGATGAGGCTCATCGAAATCATTCGCGGTTTGGAAACTTCCGAAGCAACGATAGTCGCAACGCAGGAGGCCGCAAAATTAATGGGCAAGGAGACAGTGGTGATTCATGAATCGCCGGGATTCATCACCACGCGCATTAATGCCCTGATTGGCAATGAAGCGTTTTACATGCTGCAAGAAGGGGTGGCCAGCGCGGCGGAAATTGACAAGGCGCTGAAACTCGGCCTGAATCACCCCATGGGCCCGTTTGAGTTGGTCGATCTCGTGGGGCTCGACGTACGCTTGAACATTCTTACCTTTCTGCATCAAACCCTGGGCGAGAAGTTCCGGCCGTGCCCTTTGCTGGTGAAGTATGTAAAAGCCGGGAGATTGGGAAGAAAGGTGGGAAAGGGTGTCTATGAATATGTGTAGACAATCATTTTGGCTTTTTCAGAAGCGCCGGTTGGAAGAAATGTGACCGCCGGCAAGAGTTGTGATTCGAATGTAAATTCACAGGACTCAAAAAAACTTAAGGAGCAGTTCCATGACAAAGTATGCTCTGTGCATCGGGATCAATGATTATCCCGGCACTGATAGCGACCTGGCGGGATGCGTGAATGACGCCAATGACTGGGGTTCAGCGCTGCAGCAACACGGCTTTGCCGTGACAAAGCTGCTCGATCGGCAGGCCACTGGCAAGGCGATGCGCAACAAGATCGAAGAGACGATCGCCAAAGCAAAAAGCGGCGACGTGGTCGTTATTCAATACTCGGGCCACGGATCATTTGTGCCGGATGAGGATGGCGATGAACCAGATGGCACCGACGAATGTCTGTGCCCATATGATATTCGAAGCAAGGGCCCGATAACCGACGATGAACTGTTTGAACTGTATAACGCCAGACAACCAAACGTGAAGCTGATCGTAATCTCAGATTCCTGCCACTCCGGCACAGTTGCCCGGTTCTCCCCGATTACAACGCCTCCCACCATGAGCACGAGAAATGCGCCGGTGCGCAAAGTACGTTTCCTCCCGCCCTCCGTGTTTCTGGCGAAGAACGAGGCTGCCAAGCTGGGCGTGCATCGCGCGCTGCGGCGCGCGAGTGCGCCGGGACGCTATGCCGCGCTGCTCATGGCAGGATGCCAGGATGCCGAGTATAGCTATGATGCGTATTTCCAGGGACGACCCAATGGCGCGTTCACTTTTGTTGCGCTGAACAGTCTTGCCGCGCTTTCCACGCGAGCGACATACGCAGGCTGGCACAAAGCCATTCGCCGCATGCTGCCCTCGCAGCAGTATCCTCAAACTCCGAATCTTTATGGTTCCTCAAGCATGAAAAGGTGGAGAGTCTTGGGTTAACGTTTGATTGAATCGCGCCGGGCGGCTTGGCAGCAAATGGCATTGCCTGCCGGTTAATCAAACACGCGGGTGATTTCTGTACAACGTCGAATAACATATTTGCAACAAGCATTTATTTGATTGACTTTCATTTTGAAATTGTTAGGTTGTGGACGTCGCGCAAGGCTTTGTGCAAACAAAGCTGGCGATCTCTCAATTCACGCTGCGCGGAAAATCAATCAGGGAGGTTTTCAGCGCTTTGTCGGTTGCCCTGATGAGAGGAGGTGATCCTATTTTGAATAAACAAATGGGAGCCTCCGGTGACGCCTGCTAGCAACATGCGGCGGAGGTTCCCGGAAGCATGAAGAAGCCCCGTTTGCTCACGCAGCGGGGCTTTGTTTTTTCATGGGCGCCATCCAGCCGTTTGTATCATCACGCCGGGAGCTTCGTGTGATGTGATACAATAACTCATACAACACCGGCCCCGCCCTCACAAATTTCCACACGTCTGAATGATCATTTGATGTTGTAACGCTGCAACTTGCGATGCAGATTGGCGCGATCGGTGCGCAGGCGGCGGGCCATCTCACTGACATTGCCTTTGGTCAGCTCGAAGAATTTCAACAGAAGATCATATTCGAATTTTTCCAGGCGATCGCGCAGCGGAAAGGTGGAGTTGGTGTCCAGTAACGCATATCCATGATCGCCGGAAACGGTTGCCGGCGCAAGCGAAGCGGAAGGGAACGCCGGGGCACTGGTAAGATTGGGGAGGGCTTGTTTGACCTCTTCGGCCGTGATGGCAGGCTCATCATTCATGATCATCAAGCGTTCGATGATGTTGCGCAGTTCGCGCACATTGCCCGGCCAGTGATGTTGCATAAGCAGTTGTGCTGCCTCCGGCGTGAGTATTTTTGCCCGGCGGCCATACGCCGCGGCAAGCTGCGCGAGAAAATGCCCGGCGAGCAGCGGCAAATCCGCCAACCGGTTGCGCAGCGGCGGCACCTCGATTGGAATCACTGAGATGCGGAAATACAAATCTTCGCGAAAGCGGCCGGCGCTGATTTCGGCGTTGAGTTCCTTGTTGGTGGCGGAGATTACCCGCACGTCGAAGCGAATAGTTTGCGTGCCGCCCACCCGAATCAACTCGTTCTGCTGCAACACGCGTAAGAGCTTGGCTTGGGTATCGAGCGACATGTCGCCGATTTCATCCAGAAAGATTGTGCCGCCATTGGCCTGCTCGATCAACCCGATTTTGCGTCGTGTGGCGCCGGTGAATGCGCCTTTTTCATGTCCGAATAATTCACTTTCAATCAACTCGCGCGGAATCGCCGCGCAATTGACCCGCACAAACGGTTTGTCTTTGCGCAAGCTTTGCCGATGCAGCGCTTCCGCCACCAATTCCTTGCCGGTTCCGTTTTCGCCGGTGATCAGCACGCGCGCTTCCGAGGGCGCCGCTTTGTTGATGGCTTTGCGCAACTCAATCATGGCCGGCGACTCGCCGATCATCTCCTCGCTTACGCCCGCGCGCTGCCGCAGAGTATCACGTTCGCGCTCGAGCGCCATGCGTTCGGCGAAATGCTTGACTTCCAGCACGACGCGCTCGGGTTGCAACGGTTTTTCGAGCAAGTTGTAGGCGCCCAGCCGCGTGGCCTGCACGGCGAGACTGATATCCGCATGCGCTGAAATCATGAACGTGGGAATGGCAAGGTTTTGCTCGCGCATGCGCTGCAAAACCTCCATACCGCTCATGCCTGTCAAGCGCAGATCGAGAAAAATCAAATCAATGGCTTGTTGTTGCATTATTTCGAGCGCTTCCTCGCCGGAAGCACAGGCGATGGTGGTATGGCCAAGATCGGAGAGTAATCCGCTCAAGGTGTTTCGAATTTGTGGCTCGTCGTCCACAATAAGTATGTGCAAGGGCATGGGGGTTAAAGCGGTTGAACACAACGACGTGCACCACTCGCCAATTTTATCCTAGGCGTTCTCAAAATTGCGGTGAGCGTGAGCATTCTCAAAAAGTCTTGTTGTGATGGCAACTGCAAATGTTGCCAGCTTTCATGCGGCAATATTTGACGAGTGATTTGCCAATAACCGCCGTATCTGTCTCGCAGCCGCGTGCCGCGCGCGCAATTTCAAAATCACTTTGTCTTCTTCGAAGCGCCGGTCCAGCACATGCGCCATCGCGTGCACGCGGGCGAGCTTGGCCGGCTCGGAGATCGGCAATTCCGCTTCAAATTCCTCCGCGCTGGCTGCTGCAAAATCGTTGATCCAGCGCTGCAAATCCGCCAGGAACATTTTGCGCTGCGCGGAGACAAAAATTGCCGGCGCGAATTCTTGTTCCAAGCGTTGCAGCAGACCGCTTTCGGACAACAAATCCACTTTGTTAAAAACGTGCAGCACCGGGTAATCATTAAGCTGCATGTCGTTGAGCACGCTGCGCACCGTCGCCATCTGCTGTTCGAGTTGCGGATGTGTGACATCAATCACGTGCAGCAGCAGGGAAGCGTCGCGCACTTCGTCGAGCGTGGTTTTGAAGGAGGCCACGAGATGATGCGGCAGCTTGCGAATGAATCCGACCGTGTCGATCAGAACGATCGGCCCCACCTCTTTCTGATAACCGTTTTGCGGCCAGCGCAGCGCACGCACGGTTGGATCAAGCGTGGCGAACAAACGATCCTCCACGAACACCTCGGCTTCGGTCAGCGCGTTCAACAGCGTCGATTTGCCGGCGTTGGTATAGCCCACCAGCGCGACTTTGAACACGCCTTCGCGATGCTGGCGGCGCACAGCGCGTTGCAAATCGATCTTCTTTAAATCTTTTGCGAGATGGGCAATGCGCTGGCGCACAATGCGGCGGTCGACTTCGAGCTGGGTTTCACCCGGCCCGCGCACGCCGATGCCGCCGACCTGCCGTGAAAAATGGCTCCACATGCGCGTCAAGCGCGGTAGTAGGTACTCCAACTGTGCGAGTTCGACTTGCGTGCGCGCCTCCCGTGTGCGCGCCCGGCGCGCAAAAATATCCAAAATCAAACCGCTGCGGTCGATGACTTTTCTCTCGAGCATTTCTTGAAGATTTTTGGCCTGGCCCGGAGAGAGATCATCATCAAAAATGACGACGTCAATATCCTGTTCGGCGACCAGTTTGGCGATGAATTCTGCTTTGCCGCGGCCAATAAAATAAGCCGGATCGATTTTCGGGCGGGAGTGAATGATGGTTTCGATAACGTCGGCGCCGGCGGTATCGGCCAGCAGCGCCAATTCCTGCAAAGAATCCTCGACGGCAACACGGGAATGACTATCCGTAGTGAATCCCACTAACAGCGCGCGCTCGCGCTCACGGGTTTGGGTTTCATGCATAATGTTTTTGATTGCCTCCTTGGATTTGAATGAGAACATTTCGTCAGAACCGCAGTTGCAGCACTGCCGCCGCCCGGGCGGTGCGGGTCAGGCAACTCCGGCATTTTCTTGTGACAAGCCCACAGGATGGTCTTTCCCCGCAGCGGCGCCCGCCGTTGTGCTGCGATAAAGCAGCATTTCCACCAGCATTGCGATGAGCGCCGCGATGAGAAAAATCTGCCACAGTTCGGAGCCATAGCGCGCCGCTTCGATCTGCGCCCGCACCTCGCCCTCGGCGGACAACTCTGCAAGAGAAGAGACGCCCGCAGCCGCGGCCAGCGTTTCTTGAGCAATGGGCGCCGTGCTCAATTCGGCGGCATTGAAATTGACCGCCCAGGTGTGCAGCGCCTGCCCGCGGTCGCGCAAATAATAAAAACCCGGCTCTGCCGTTTCCGTCACGCGTACTTGATAATTTTGTCCCAACACCTGCACCGGTGTTTTGAGTTCTTCGCCGGTGGGCAGTACCACGGTCAACTCTTCCGCAGGCATGCGCAGGATATTGGTCAATTCACTGCCCACGGCCGCCGTCTCTTGCAGATTGTCGCGGCTTTGCGCAACATACACAACGCTGCGGTACAGCAGCGGCGCAAAAATGCCCTTGAAGGAAAAATCCGACCAGGCCTCCTCAACGGATGAGGTGAACACCAGCAAGCGGCCGCTGCCCACGCGGTGTTCGGCAAGAAACGGGTAGTTGTTCGAATAATCGATAATAGAAGTGGCGCCCTCCAACAAACGCAATTGCGCGGCAAAGCGAAACTGCGGCGAATCCAGACGAGGCTTTTCCGCGTTGCTCTCAAACACGCCGTCGAAGATGGGATGCGAAAAATCAATACGCCCGATTTGCATGAAATTGTTCGAGCCGGCGAGGCTTCCCATGGTTTCACCGAAGGCGCCGAGCTTGATGCGCGAGAGTAATGCTTCATTATAATGGCGCAAATCGACCTCGCTGCCCAGCATGACGATCACGCCGCCGCCGCCATTCATGAAGCTGATCAAGCGCTCTGCGGCACCTTCCGGGAAACGGCTGACATTGGCGAGTAAAATGCCGTCATAATCTTGCAGCCGTTCCGCCGCCAATTCTTGGGTAGCAATTTCTTTCCAGCTTTGTGTGGCCGCATGATTGTTCGCCGCGCTGGATTGCAGGGCGGCGCGCAAAGAAATGAGATCAGCCGGCCTCTCACTCGCCGCAAGCAAACGCCGATGCGGCGGGATGTAGAACGTAAAGTATTGCGTATTATCGGCGGGCAAGTCATCATCTTCCAACGCCACTCGCCCGGCGATGAAGCCAGTTGTGTCGGGAACCGCGCGAAACGTTACGGAGCGCTGCGCGCCCGCAGGCGCGGCTACACTTTGTTGCGCGACGCGCTTGTCGTTGAGATAAAGATGCAGCAGTTGGCTTTGCACATCATTCGCGCCGTTATTGGCCACGGTTGCCGTGACGTCGAAACTTTTGCCGCGTTCAAAAATCTGATTGCCTAACGTCGCGCCGGTGAGCGTCAAATTATTTGCCAGTGGTCTGGTATAACGCACGACATAACCGCGCACACCTTTTATTTCAACCAGCGCCGGCAGATTTACCGCGCGGCCATCGGTGAGCACATAAAGCTCACGATTGACATTGCGTGACTTCTCCAGCACGTCACGGGCGAGGGCGAATGCGCCGGCAAGATCGGTTTCCGCCCAGGTCTGCGGCAGCGTTTGCACGGCCTCGCGCAGTTTATCCGCTTCGACAAACGGCCCGCCGGGCAGGAGAGTTGCGGGCTTCGCGGCAGTGATCAGGTGGATTTCGTCGCCCGGGGAAAATATGTCCGCAATCGCTTGCACCTGACGGCGCGCCAGCGCCAGCGATGAAATGCCCTCGGGCGCAGCGGCCATGCTCAATGAGTTATCGACGATGATCACCGCGGTTGCGCGCGCGCGTTGCGCCAACGCCGCGCTATTTTGCCGCAGCGTGGGCCGGGCAAAGGCCAGCACCAGCAGCGCGACAATCAGCATGCGCAACAGGAGTAGCAGCAATTGTTTCAGCTTGAGCTGCCGAATGTTCTCACGCTCCAGGCGTTTGAGAAAAGCAATGGTGCTGATCGCAACGACTTTGAGCTTGCGTTTGGTGAGAAGATGGATGAGCAGGGGCAACGCCACTGCCGCCATTGCCCACAAGAGAGCCGAGTTGAGGAATCCAAACATAGTTTAAGTGTGCGTTTTCCGCCTTTTGAAAACGCCCAAAACGATTGCATGTTCCGGGATTTTTTCAAGCAGGAACGGAAAAAATTTCAATCATGTGTAACCGAACATAGAACAACCCGGAGTAATTAGCAAGAACTATGAGTGGCCGCTGCGGCAGCCTCCTGTGCCAACTCTTTTCTGGCCAAATCCTGCTTCGGCAGCGCTGCCAGTTCGGCCGCTTCTTTTATAAGTGCCACGAATTTTCTCGACCGAATGTCTTTTTGACTTTTGACGGTTAATTGCCGCACTTGTTTGCCCTCGCCCTGCAATAAACCTTCGGGATCAGAGATAAAAATACCGTATTCAAAACCGAGTACAACACAATCCGGCAATGGTGCGATGAAGCAAAAGTAATGACTTTTGTTTCTAATAAGAACGCGATAGCCAAGCAAACGCCAGCCGGGATAAACCTTTTCGATGCAGTTTGGAATTGATTGCTTGATGAGTTTGCGCAGGCGTTGGGCGAGGGCTTGCACGGCCGGAGAAAAGACGGAAAGAAATTGTTCCGGCATAATTTGATTGACGGCAGGCTTGCCAGCTCTGCTTTTATTCGGCTGTACGGCCATTGACAAAATATCTGGCACCTGATTTAGAGAATTGCGATCGCCGGATTTCTGATTTTCAAAGTTCGCGATAATTTAATCGCAACATCATCACAGCAGAGGCCACGGCCAAGCCGTGGCCGAACAGTAGCGGAGCGTCTGTTTTGTCTGGCAATAGCAAAGCGAAAGGACATGCCTCGTCACACGCTCCTCGCCACCAGCTTCTTCAACAAATTCAGTGGGCTGAATGCCGAACGTTTGCGCACCGCTTCCACCGGCAACGGCTCCGGAACTTTGATGTCTTCGCCGGCCAGCGCGGCGCGCGGGTTGTCATAAAAAATCCGTTGCGCTGTTTCTTCACCCCAGGTGTTGCGCACCAAGCCATAAAGGTGGCCGATGCGCATGGGCCGGCGCCTGAGGTTGTGGCCGTCACTACCGATGAAATGAATCAAGCGACTGTCGAGCAGCGTCATTGCGAGCGCTTTCACGCCCTCGCCGTATTTGCCGTCGAGGCTGGCGGCGTTCATTTGCAGCAGCGCGCCGCGTTGCACAAAATCATACGCGCGCTGGGGATTTTTGAGAAACCCCACGTTGCGTTCGGGATGCGCGAGGATGGGCGTCTTGCCTTCGAGAATGAACTGAAAAAACGTGTCGTCTGCGCCGCGTGGAATGCCCTGCATCGGAAATTCCACCAAAAAATAGCGCCCATTGTTATTGAAGGTCGCAATCGGGTGCGACAAATCCATGTCGAGCTGATAAAAAAGTTCTGCGGCGAGATGCAGCTTCAGCGCAATATTCGCCTGCGCCAGGCGCTGTTGCATTTCTTTGAATTTTGTGAGAATTTCCGTTTCGAGGCGATACTGCGTGTTGTCTAAGATGTGATGGGTAATCGCCAGTTCGGTGGTGCCGCTGGCAACGGCGTCCTGCGCCATCTGCAATGATTCTTCCCAGCTCTCCGACCCGTCATCGACTGCCGGCAACAGATGCGAATGTATGTCAATCATTATTTGTCCTGAATGGAAACTTCCTGAAATAGTTATGGGCAAATTCGCGGCGCATGCCTGTGCTCAAACGGGATAAAACCGCGGTGAAAAAGCCTTATGGGCCCGGGCGGTTCGCCTGATGAATGGCATCGGCAAAATCACGCATCATCGTCGATGCGCCCGAGTTTTCCAAAACATTTCCGGTGACCACAAACGAGGCGCCCGCCGTAACACATTGCGCGGCCTGTGCGGGCGTGCGAATGCCGCCGCCGGCGATGATGGGAACATCAACATAACTTGCGACGGCGGCGATCATTTCCGGTGAAATCGCATGCTCTGCACCGCTGCCCGCTTCGAGATAAACCCATTGCATGCCGAGATATTGCGCCGCGAGCGCGGTCGCTTTGGCAATGTCATGCTTGTCATGCGGAATCGGGCGGGTGTTGCTCATGTATTCCGCCGAAGTCATGCGGCCCGACTCGATCAACATGTAGCCGGTGGCAATGGATTCCAAGCCGAGATCGCGGATTAACGGCGCGGCTTTGACTTGTTCGCCAATGAGGTAATTCGCATTTCTGCCGCTCACCAGCGAGAGAAACAAAACCGCATCCGCATGGCGGGAAAGCTGAATCGTGCTGCCGGGAAAAAGCAGGCAGGGAATATCAATCGCGTTACGAATCGCGAGCACGCAGTCATCGAAACGCGGATGCAAGAGCATACTGCTGCCGATGAGAATCGCGTCTGCGCCGGCCTCCGCCGCGACAGATGCCATCGGTGCGAGCTGGCCGAATTCCCATTTGTCAGGATCGAGCAGGACGAAGTAACCGGCGCCGTTGTTTTCACGCACGGACAAGAGATGTTCGAAAACCCGGTGTTTGCCCGCTTGTTTGCGCCACACGCCGTCGCGCGCCAGAGCTTTATCGTGAGCAATCGTCGCGCTGCCACTTGTCGCTTGAGATGCGGCTGGCTTAGCGATTGGTCATCTCCTGAAGGATTTGGGGTACTTGATCCAGCGCCTCTTGCAGGCGCTGCACGTCTTTGCCGCCGGCAAGCGCCAGATGCGGCCGGCCGCCGCCGGAACCGCCGGCGATCGCCGCCACCCGCTTCACAATCTCGCCGGCTTTCAATTTTTTATTCTGAATGAGATCGTCGGTCACGACGCACGCAAACGAAAGTTTGCCATCCATCACCGCTGCAAGCACGCCCACCCCGCTGCCGAGCTTTTCGCGCAGCGTGTCGCCCATTTGCTTAAGCTCTTCGCTGTTGCTCGCTTCGACCTTCGCCGAAATGAAGCGAAATCCATTTAGCGGCGTTGCGCGGTTTGCCAGCGCCACGATTTCCTGTTGCGTCAATATCAGGCGAAGCTGGCGCAACTCGCGCTCCAAGTTCTTGCGTTCTTCCAGCAATTGCTGCACGCGCGCGGTGAGATCGTCTTCGGTGCTGTTCAACAGCGCGCGCAATTCGTCGGTAACGCGCCGTTCTTTGCGGATCAACAGCTCCGCGCTGCGGCCGGTGGCCGCTTCCAACCGGCGAATGCCGGCGGCCGCGGAGGATTCATTCAACAGCGAAAACACACCGGCTTCACCGGTGTGCTGCAAATGCGTTCCGCCGCAAAGCTCCAGTGAAAAATCACCGATTTTCACGACGCGCACGATGTCGCCGTATTTCTCTTCAAAAATCGCCATGGCGCCGAGCTTGCGCGCTTCATCGTAGGGCATCTGCGTCGTAGTGATCTCCAGATCCGCGCGAATGTGTTCGTTCACGATGCCTTCGATATCTTCGAGCTGCGCGGGTGTGATGCGCTCGAAATGCGTCACATCGAAACGCAAACGCTCGGGCGCCACGAGCGAGCCGGCTTGCGAGACGTGATTGCCCACCGTGTCGCGCAGGGCGCGATGCAGCAAATGGGTCGCGGTGTGATTGCGTGCCGTATCGAGCCGTAATCGGGCATCGACTTTCGCAAGCACGCGCGGGTTTTCAATTTTGCCATGCAGCAGCCGGCCAATGTGTGCGATATGCGATCCGACTTTTTGTACATCGGCAATCTCGATCGCAAAGCCTTCGCCCTCCAGCCGGCCTTTGTCGCCAACCTGCCCGCCGGATTCTGCATAAAACGGCGTGTCGGAGAGGGTCAGCACGACGTGATCGCCATCCTGATGGCAGCGCCGAATCTCGGATTGAATTTCAAGATCGGTATAACCCACGAAGCGCGACGCCGTGCCGCGCGTCAATTCGCGCCAATCATCGGGTTTGAGGCTGACGTGATAGTCCCACTTGCCCGCTTCGCGCGATTTGTTTTTTTGCACCTCCATCGCGGCGTTGAACCCGGCTTCATCAACCGTCAACTCGCGCTCACGCGCCATCAGTTGCGTGAGATCGAGCGGAAAACCGTAGGTGTCGTATAAACGAAAGGCGTCTTCGCCGGAAATTTGCCTCGTCTTTTCTTTGTCCAGCTTCGTGACGATGCCGCCGAAAATTTCAAGGCCGCGATCGAGCGTGTGATTGAAACTTTCTTCCTCAGCCTTGATCACGCGCGCAAGGTATTCGTGTTTTTCTTTCAACTCCGTAAACATGTCGCCCATGATATCCACCAGCGGTGTGACGAGTTTGTAGAAAAACGGCTCGTGCATGCCAAGCTTACGGCCAAACCGCGCCGCGCGGCGGAGAATGCGGCGCAAGACGTAACCCCGGCCTTCGTTTGAAGGCAGCGCGCCGTCGCAAATGGCAAACGCCAGGCAGCGAATGTGATCCGCAAGCACGCGATGCGGCATGCCGTTTTCAAAGTCATAGCCTTTGCCGGTAAGCCCGGCGATCGTGTCGATAATGGGCGTGAAGAGATCGGTATCATAATTCGAATTGACTTTGTTGAGCACGGCGAGCACGCGCTCAAAGCCCATGCCGGTGTCAACGTGTTTGGCGGGCAGTTCTTTAAGCGATTTATCCGGCTCGCGATTGTATTGAATGAAAACGAGATTCCAGATTTCCATCACGCGCGGGTCGCCGGCATTCACCAGGGCGGCGCCGGATTTGTCGGGCGTGAGGTCAATGTGAATCTCCGAGCACGGTCCGCACGGGCCGGTATCGCCCATTTCCCAAAAATTGTCTTTTTCGCCAAAGCGTTGGATGCGTTCGCCGGGCAGCCCGGCTATTTTCCGCCACCACGTCGCAGCCTCATCGTCGGTTTTGTAAACCGTGGCATAAAGGCGATCTTTCGGCAGGCCCCATTCTTTGGTGAGCAATTCCCAGGCCCATTCGATGGCTTCAGCTTTGTAATAGTCGCCGAACGACCAGTTGCCGAGCATCTCGAAAAATGTGTGATGATAGGTATCGAAGCCGACGTCTTCGAGATCGTTGTGCTTGCCGCTTACGCGAATGCACTTTTGCGTATCCGCGGCGCGCTTGTAATCGCGCTGCTCGGTGCCGAGGAAAATATTCTTGAATTGATTCATGCCGGCGTTGGTGAACAGCAGCGTGGGGTCGTCCAGCGGCACCACCGGCGCAGAGGGGACGATGGTATGCCCGTGACGCTTGAAAAAATCGAGAAAAGATTGCCGTACGACTTTGGACTTCATAGAACTTCCTGGGTTATTTGTTTCGAAAAATGTAATTATGCCAACATCAAACGTCGTCCCTTCGGCTTCGGAATGGGATCGCCGAATTCTTCGGCGGTATCCAGCCACAGCCGAATGGCGCGTTTTACATTCTTAAGCGCTGATTCATGCGTCTTGCCATGGGCGATGCAACCCGGCAATTCCTGCACATCGGCGGTATAAACCTGGTCTTACTCGCGCGATTCACTTGTTTCTGTTTTTTCGTTCTTCCCGGCGTGTCCATCACACGATATAGATGCCGGTAAGGGCTGCCATCACTATCATGATGGTAAAACCGATTTCATTGGTCATGGCCAAGGCTGCTCTCCTTTCGTTCATCTGCTTTCGGCAAATGCCAGATGCTGCTGCTGAGTAACGACATGATCACAAGCAGAACCAGCACGACGCTGTCCAGCCAATTGTCAAGGTGACCGGAAATTTTAGTTGCCCAACAATGCTCGGAAAGATCACAGCAGCTACAATTAGCACGGTAACTTTTTCAAAGAAACCAAGCCAGAATTTATAAACTTCCTTCTGATTGTCCGGATGACTTCCGCTCATCGCCCCACCTCCCTCACAATTCGATTTGTCACGGATTAGGAATTATGCATTCGCCTTATCGCGACAAAAAGCACATCTCATTCATCATTGTTACTACCGATCAACTCTTTCCACAATTGCGTCGCCTGAATCGTCTCCCAATCGAAGCCGCGGCGCCGTAGAAAATCAGCGAGTTTTTGCAGTGCTTTCCGCGGCGGCAGTGTTGCGAGCTTTTTGCGTTGCTTTCCGGCAAGCTGATCGGCCAGGGAAACAACGGCATCTGCGGTGAAAATTTCATCAAGCGCCGCTTGCAGTGTCTCCGCGTCGATGCCTTTTTGCTTCAATTCGAGTGCGAGCCGCTCGCGCCCCATCGGGCGGTTGCGGATGCGACTTTGAATGAACGCTCGCGCAAAGCCGGCGTCATCGAGGTAGCGCTGCCGTTTGCATTCCGCCAGCACGGCGGCCACGGTTTCTTCTGCGAAACCGGATTTTTGCAGCGCATCGTGCAATTCTTTTTCGCTGCGGCTGCGATAAGACAGCAAACGATAGGCTTTGGTCAAAGCCGATTTGTAATTCTGTTCTTCGCGATCGCCTGGCTCAAACAACTCGGCCTGACCGGCTCCCGCAGAATCCATTGCTGATTCTTGAGTTTTCAAGGCATCTTCAGCAGGCAGCGGCCAAGCCGCTGCTCTCACACGTTCAAAAACCAAACTCAAGCGACGGCCAAGCCGTCGCGCAACAAATTATTTCTTGGCTGCTGCCGGCGCTGGTGTTGCTGCTGCCGGCTTGGAGGATTTAGCTGCATCGTTTGCGGCGGCGGGCGTCTCTTCCTTGATTAAACCCACGGCCTTGCGCACTTTCATCTCAAGATTCTTCATCACCTCAGGATTTTCAATCAAATACTTCTTGAGATTCTCGCGGCCTTGCATACGTTCTTCGCCGACGGTAAACCATGTGCCGCTTTTTTCAATCAATTTAAGATTGATCGCCAAATCCGCAAGATCACCTTCGGAAGAAATGCCGGTGCCGTACATCAAATCGAATTCTGCTTCTTTGAATGGCGGCGCGACTTTATTTTTCACAACTTTGACTTTGGTGCGGTTGCCGGTGACGTTTTCGCCGTCTTTAATCGAGGCGATGCGGCGCACATCCAATCGTACCGAGGCGTAGAATTTGAGCGCGCGCCCGCCGGTGGTTGTCTCCGGACTGCCAAAAAGCACGCCGATTTTCTCGCGAATTTGATTGATGAAGACCACGCAAACATTCGTCCGGCTGATGGCGCCCGCGAGCTTGCGCATGGCCTGGCTCATCAGACGCGCCTGCAAACCCATTTGCGCGTCGCCCATCTCACCTTCGATTTCGGCTTTGGGAACCAGCGCGGCAACCGAGTCGATCACGACGACGTCCAGCGCGCCGCTGCGCACCAGCGTCTCGGTGATCTCGAGCGCCTGCTCGCCGGTGTCGGGCTGCGAGACGATCAGGTTGTCGACATCGACGCCGAGTTTTTTCGCATAAGCTGCATCGAGCGCATGTTCCGCGTCGATGAAAGCGGCCACCCCGCCGAGCTTTTGCGCTTCAGCAATGATGTGCAACGCCAGCGTGGTTTTGCCGCTCGATTCCGGCCCAAAAATTTCGACGATGCGGCCGCGCGGCACGCCGCCGATGCCCAGGGCGGCATCGAGCGAAATCGAGCCGGTGGGAATGATATCTATTTGAACTTTGGCGCGCTCGTCGCCCAGCTTCATAACTGAGCCTTTGCCGAATTGCCGGTCGATCTGTTGAATGGCGTTGTCCAGCGCCTTTAACTTTTCATTCTTGTCCACGAGTCCTCCCTCCAGCGAAGTTGAGGTGTTAAGTTATTCGTTAATATTGTCAGTCAATAGGTCTTTTAGTAAACGCTTGCCGTGAATGACGGCTACAATTGCCACAAGTTCATTCTGGATACGATAGATAATGCAATCATCATAAACAAAAAGCTCACGCATGTTTTCTTCGTTTAATTCCGGCGCCTTGCGTCCAGCGCGTGGAAACTGCTCCAGTTGCCATGTTGCCTCGAGATTTTTTTCAACGACGATTCCCGCGCAGCGTGAAGAATCTCGAGCAATAAATTGAGCAATTTCTTCGGCGTCGGAGCACGCCTCGCCAGATCATTTTACTTGATAAACCATTTGCCTGATTGTTTTTCAGCTTTTTTGAGAAGAGTTTTTTCCGTGTCGGCGAATGTCAGGCCTTTGCGGATCTTTTCCAAAACATAAAGATACTGAATATCTTCGATGGAAAAATTGTCCCGCAATTTCTTGAGCAATTGTTCGGCTTCCATTTTTTGCCGTGCTCATAAATCGATTGAGTCACATTCCAAAAATCACCGCAGTGGCGCGGAGATCGCAGAGTAAGATTTATTAGAATTCCCAGCGAACTCTGCCTTTCAGCGGTGAATTTGACATAGCCAAGATGATAAACTCCCTCGGTTACTCAAAATTAACCAACTTTGAGCTTGTCATATCCAAATTTGAATTTCTGCACCGGCGTATAAATTGATCCGGTGCGGTGCAATTCGCTTTGCATTAACGTGCATTCCGGGCAAATCATCTTATGCGACGGATAAGGATGTTCCAGCATTTCTTTCGTTACAGCGTCAATGCGGGCGTCGCGCACTCGGCCGATCGTTACATGCGGCGAGAAGGGCCGTGTCTCCCGTGGAAATCCAAGTTGATGCAGGCGTGCATCGATTTCTTGTGCAAGTTTGCCGAGTTGCCCCGAGGCGTCATGCAATCCCACCCACAAAACCTGTGGGCGGCGCGCGTTCGGAAAAACGCCGGCGCCGGCAATCTCAATTGTAAGCGGAGCAAAATCCCGGCAAATAATTGCCAAAGCCTCTTGAATCGCTGCAAGTTTGATTTTCGGCGTATCGCCCAAGAACTTGAGTGTGATATGAACGTTTTCAGCCCTCACCCAACGCACGCCGCGGGCTAGTGTCTGCAACGGCGCAACATATTCGGCCAGCGCCGTTTTGACCGCTTGCGAAAGCTCCAGGGCTATGAAGAGCCGCAGCGATTCACTCATGAGTTTTCCTGCTGCAACACGCGGTAAAGCAAGCCCAGCGCAAACGAGCTGAAACGTTCTTTGTTGATCAAGCGATCGGTTGAAAAAACAATGCTCTTCGCGCCAATTCTTTGCGGCGAGGCAACCGCAACCCAAACCAGGCCGACCGGTTTTTCCGCTGTTCCGCCGGTGGGGCCGGCGATGCCGGTTGTCGCAAGCCCGTAGGTCGTTCCGCTGACTTCTCGCACACCCGAGGCCATTGCGCGCGCGCATGCTTCACTCACAGCGCCATGTTCGGCGATCACCTGCTCGGGCACGCGCAACAGCGCGATTTTCGCGGCGTTGCTATAGGTGACGAACCCGCGCTCGAAATATTCCGAGCTGCCGGAAATGTTGGTGAGGCGATTGGCAATCAAGCCGCCGGTGCAGGATTCCGCGACCGCGAGAGTTGCCTGTTTCGCGCGCAGCTTTCTGCCGATGATCTCTTCCAGCGTTTCGTTGTCGTAGCCATAAACATATTTGCCCGCTTTTGTTTGGATAATGGCTTCCGCTTGCCGGATCGCCTCCTGTGCTTCCGCATTCGCGCGGCTCGTCACCGAGATGCGAACGTTGACGCCGGTGTAGCTGGGCAGAAAGGCGATTTTTCCGAAACGTTCCAATTCGGAAATGGGCGATAAAATTTCGGCAAGCGCGGATTCGGCAATGCCAAAAGTTCGAATCGTGCGGTGGCGAATGATGGCGCCGCCGGCGGATTCGCGCAAAATTGGCAGCAATGGGCCGGTGAAAATGTTTTTCATCTCCGCCGGCACTCCCGGCATCACCACGCAGTATTTATCATCTTTTTCAAAGAGCAGGCCTGGCGCAGTGCCGAATTCATTCCACAACACTTTCGCGCCCGCCGGCACCTGCGCTTGCGCGAGGTTGATTGGCGACATCATCATACCGCGCTTGGCAAACAGATCTTTGACATGCTGCAAAACTCTTTCATCCGTTGCCATCTCGCCGGCGCTGAAAAAGTCCGCCACCACTTTTTTGGTGATATCATCGTGCGTTGGGCCAAGCCCGCCGGTGAGCAGAATGATATCCGCACGCGACCAGGCGAGTTGCAGGCAGCTCGTAATGTCGTCGTACTGATCACCCACGGTGGTCGCGTAGCGCATGGGAATGCCGAGCATGCTGAGCTGCTCGCCCAGCCATGCAGCGTTGGTATTGACAATCTGGCCGATGAGTAATTCATCGCCGATCGCGATAACTTCGGCGATCATTTGAGATCCTTTTAAACAGGAAAAACGCTATTGCATCAATTACAGCGTACCGCATGGTCTTGCGGAAAAATTTGTACTTATGCCTTGATCTGTGCGGTGCAGAAGTTCTCTCATCGCGGTGATCGGCAAAACCCTGAATTACACGCTTGCCCAAAAATAAACCCCCACGCGCAGCAGTAAATTCGCATAAACTCCCGCCAGCGCATCGTCCAGCACGATGCCCCAGCCGCCATGAAGTTTCTCGGCCTGCCGCACCGGAAATGGCTTGACGATGTCGAACAGCCGAAACAAGATGAAACCGACCCAAATGGTGACGGCACTCAGCGGCAGATAGGCCAGCGTCACTGCCATTCCCACCATTTCATCGATGATGACTTCGGAGGGATCGGAATTGTTTCCGGCAGTTGCGAGACGTTGCGCGGCCCACACCGCGACGAGGGCTAGCGCGAGTAAGGCGGCGGTGAACCAAAACGGGGGAAGATAAGGCGGAAAGCAGAGAAATGCAAGGACGGCGGCAAGGCTGCCCCATGTGCCAGGCGCGACCGGGGCATAACCCAGTCCGCCCACAGTTGCGATCACACGCGCGAGGTTTTGCGAGAAGACGGGCACCTCACTTCGCCAGGTTGCGGGCAGCGAAGATACGAAAAAAAAACTGGCCCAGGCTGCGCAGGTGGCTGCGATTTTCGTAAAGGTATTGCACGCCGGTGGCAATCGTGATCAGCGTTACGAGATGCATCATTACCGGAATGAGGCGGAATTCGTCAATCCAGTGCAGCCATTGCGGCATTGCGGCGTCGAGGAAGTAGGATTGCGCGATGAGATAGAGCATGATGAGGTAAATCGCAGCCATCTGGCTGGCGGTTTTCCATTTCGCCGAAACGCTGGTGACGACGGGCTTGTTTTTATGTTGCGCATACGTGCGCAGCAGAGTGATCAAAACATCACGCGCTGCAATCGCGATCACCATCCACATTGCGACGTATTCGTAAAGCGCGAACGCGAAAAAAGTCGAAAGCGTGAGAATCTTGTCCGCGAGCGGATCCCAAAATGCGCCCCACGCCGAAATCTTGCCGGATTTGCGCGCGAGATAACCGTCGTACCAATCCGTCATCACCGCAATAAAAAAAACGCCGAGCGAGGCAAAACGATACGCCAGGCCCGCCGGAAAGAGCAGCGCAACAACTACCGGCGCCAGTACCATGCGCGAGATGGTGAGGACGTTGGAGACGGTCATGGTTGGCCTCAACAGTTTATTCGTAGACAAAGCACATTTTCAGAAGGCGCCGCAACGATAAACGGCTACCACGGCACACGGCCCGTCAGCGCGCGGGAGAGTGTGACTTCGTCGGTGAATTCCAAATCACCGCCCACGGGCAGACCGCGCGCGAGGCGGCTTACCTTTATACCAAGCGGTTTGATCAAATTCAAGAGATAAATTGCCGTGGCTTCGCCTTCCGTGTTGGGATTGGTCGCGAGGATCACTTCCGACACGCCGGCGCTGCTGTTTTGGAGGCGTTGTAAAAGCTCGCGAATGCGCAGATCATCCGGGCCGACACCGTCGAGCGGCGAGAGCGCGCCGCCCAGCACGTGATACAAACCGCGATATTCGCTGGTGTTTTCCAGCGCCAGCACGTCATTGGCCTCTTCCACCACGCAAATCAATCCGTGCTCGCGTTTGGGATTGGCGCATAGCGCACAAGGGTCGGATTCCGTCAGGTTGAAACATTGCGAGCAATGTTGCACGTTGTCCTTCAATGCAAGCAATGCTTGCG
Source organism: uncultured Cytophagia bacterium (assembly GCA_964457925.1). GTDB lineage: Bacteria > Zhuqueibacterota > Zhuqueibacteria > Zhuqueibacterales > Zhuqueibacteraceae > Coneutiohabitans. The sequence goes on along the minus strand of CAYWGH010000021.1, from coordinate 6,177 downwards.
CCAGCATCTCAACTTCCAGGCGCTGGGTTTTGAGCAGATAAAAAACCAGGCGTTGTGCAGTTTTCCGTCCGATGCCGGGCAGCTTCGACAACTCGATCACCGCGGTTTCAACGCTGCGTGAGAGATAGTGCATGAAATTTTGCTTTGATGCCGTCTTTTCGCTTGCGGGATGCTCGGCGGCACGCGGGAAATTCCCGGCTGCGACCGCCGCCCGCCTGGACGGGGATTACATGAACCTCACATCCCGGGCAGTTTTATGCCGCCGGCAATGTTGCTCAGCATGCCGCCCGTCATTTTACTCATCTCCGCGCTGGCAAGCTCCTGCGCGTTGGTGAGCGCTTGATTCATGGCCGCCACAATCAGATCCTCAAGCAACTCGACATCATCTGGGTTGACGACTTCTTTTTCCAGTTTGACGTGCAGCACTTCCTGGCGGCCGTTCATCACCACCGTGACCATGCCGCCGCCGGCCGTGCCTTCGACACGCAGGCTGGCAAGGCTTTCCTGCGTTTCACTGAGTTTTTCCTGCAATTTTTGCGCTTGCTTCAGCAAGTCGCCCATGCTGGGACGGCTCATGCGTTTATCTCCTGACATTGGATTATGCGTTGCAGTTTCTTCACAGCTTTCGTGCATCTCTTGTTCACAGCGTGCACATCAATAGATTTTCTGAAAAAGCGGCGCTCTGCCTAAGGCCTTATTGCTCTCTGGGGAGGGGCGCAAAAGCCCGCAACGCTAAGCGGGTGACATTTTTGCCTGACACCGGATCAACTCCCCATCCAACGCTTCTACCAGCTTCTTCGCCAAAGGATAATGCTCAAACAGGGTTTGCAGATTCTGCGCATGGTCGCCGCTTACCGCAACTTTGGCGATGCCGTTGCTTAACGGCTCGGCTGGCGGGCCGGCGGGGGCCGGCGCTGCAGATGCAGCGGCTTCGGAGGCAGGTGACGCAGGCGCATGCACCACGCCGTTCTCATCTTTCCGGCAAATGATGCGCACGGAATAGCCGGTATCGGTTTGTACGACTTTTTGAATGATCGTCTTTTGATTGTTTACTGAATTGAGATGAAAACCGCTGCAATTGCTGCCGAAGCTCAATTCCAACACGCCTTCTTTCAGGGCCGTGGGCGCGCCCATTTCCAAAAATGCGCCCAGGGAAATTTTTTCAGCCTTCACGTGTTCGACAATTTTCAACCAGGTTTGTTGAATTGTTTTAAATGCAGCTTCTTCATCCGCAATTTGGCCGGCCAGCGGCAAGGGGGCTTCTTTAGCCTTTACCACGGGGACACCCTGCACGCGCGTGAGCAAATTGGAATTAAACAAGCCTCCGGCTGCGGCCACGCTTGACGCGCTTTGCGTTGCCGGCGCGAGCTTGGGATTGACTTGCGGAATCACAGAAATGCCTTCGAGTCGGGGCGCAGCAACCGACTCTACAATCGTCATTTGCGCAGCGCTAACCGAAGGACTGTTGCCGCTGGTTGTTGCGGCCGGTTTGGCAAAGCTTGCAGAAGGCGAACCACCGCTTTTCATTCCGGAATTGCTGTTCGGGCTTTCGTTCGTTTCAGCGTGCACCATCTTCAACATGGCCATTTCGAGCAAGATGCGCGGATTGGAAGCGCGCGCCAGCCGGGATTGCGCTTCGGTGACGATCTGAATGCAACGCATCAACTCGAGTTCATTCATGGCGTGAGCAGCGGCGCTGAAGCGCTCGGCATAGTTTTCCAATCCCACCAAATGTGCCGTACTTTGGGTTACGCGCGTTGTCAAAATGTAGCTCAGATGTTCGGCCAGGCGCTCAAAGAATTCGCCGAGATGAATGCCGGAGCTGTGAATTTTTTCGCTGAGCGCAATAGCCTTTGCCGCTTCGCGATTCATCGCGGCATCGGTGCATTCGAAAAACAAATCCTGTTCGATCAAACCGAGCAGCCTTGAAACTTCTGCTTTCGTGACGCGCTCACCGCAGTAGGAGATGACTTGATCGAGCAAGCTTTGGCTGTCGCGCATGCTGCCTTCGGCGCGCTTGGCGAGAAGATAGAGCGCAGCCTCTTCGGCCTGCACCCCTTCGTTTTGGCAAATCATTTTAAGCTGGCCGACAATTTCGCCGATCGGTACGCGGCGGAAATCGAAACGCTGGCAACGCGAGAGAATGGTGGCTGGGACTTTGTGAATTTCGGTGGTCGCAAAAATGAATAATACATGCGCGGGCGGCTCTTCGAGAATTTTGAGCAGTGCGTTGAACGCCGGCTCGGTGAGCATGTGTACTTCATCGATGATATAAATTTTCTTGGGGCTGGCAGCCGGCGCGAAGCGGGCATTCTCGCGAATATTGCGCACTTCATCGATGCCGCGATTGGAGGCGCCGTCGATTTCGATTACATCGATGCTGCGTCCCGCGGTGATTTCCTGGCAGTTCGAGCACTGATCGCAAGGCGTCGTGGTAGGACCTTGTTCGCAATTGACCGCCTTGGCAAGCAGCCGCGCCATGGTGGTTTTGCCGACGCCGCGCGGCCCGGTGAATAAATAGGCGGAGGCAACACGATTTTGGGTGATCGCGTTTTCAAGGGTGCGGGTGACATGTTCTTGCGCGACGACACTCGTGAACTGCTTGGGCCGCCATTTGCGCGCGAGCACGAGATATGACATGAGAGATCCGGGCCACGCTGCTGCTGATGAGCAAACGGATTGGTGAACGTTGCGTCGCGAATTAAAAGGCCAAGGTGCCCCGCGGCACATCTTTGCATTGCTTACCGTTGCTGCCTTCCGGCCCTGGCGGGGTTCGGCACGCGCCGATTGCGCGGGCCTTGGCCATTTTATGCTTGGTGATAATTGCCGTTGGAAGGATGTCGAAGCCTCACCAAACCGACGCAATGTTTGCAAAATAAGCGTTTTAACGAACGGCGCAAAATAACCATTGAGTCTTAGAAAGGCAAGGGAATTTTGGGAAGCGATGAAATACAACCTTGCGGAGAGAGTGGGATTCGAACCCACGGTAGCGCTTTTGGCACTACACGCGATTTCCAGTCGCGTTCCTTCAGCCTCTCGGACATCTCTCCGAGGATGATCAACGATCAACAGCTAATGTTTAATGGCTAATGATGAATAGACCATTAATCATTTGCCATTCATCATTCAAGTTTCAGCGGAGAGGGGGGGATTCGAACCCCCGATCGACCTTTAGGGCCGATAACGGTTTTCGAGACCGCCGCCTTCAACCACTCAGCCACCTCTCCGTGGTTGACGAGAAGTCCATTGGAGTCGGGTACGCGCGACTGCTTTCCCGCTGACTTAATAATTTGAGGAAATCCTGTTCAAATCAGGACGCAAAAGCAATGCTCTACTGCTGCTACTATGAAATCCGGTAAGAGTCGCAATGATAAAAACAGAACACTTCTCAAACACCCTTGATGGTGGAGCAGAGCGGGATCGAACCGCCGACCTCCACGTTGCGAACGTGGCGCTCTCCCAGTTGAGCTACTGCCCCAAGGATTTAGCGTGCAAAAAGCGCTGCTTCAAAAAACTGAATGAACAAAATTTTCAAAACTCTTCAGGCGAGGCATTTTCGCGCAATTTTTGAAAAAAGGCCTTCAACAAACTCTGACACTCCGCTTGTTTGATGCCTGAAATCACCTGCACTGGCGGGCCAAAAGGATTGGTCGACATCACATTCACTTTCGGCACCGAGCCGCAGCCGCCGAAACGCGGATCTCCCGTGCCGTACACGACCTTCACGATGCGCGAGAGCAGAATGGCGCCGCAACACATGGGACACGGTTCGACGGTGGCGTACAAAGTTGCGCCATCGAGCCGCCAGCTTGCCTGGCTGGCCGCACCCGCTGTAATCGCAATCATCTCAGCGTGGGCCGTGGCATCTTGAAGCGTCTCCGTTAAATTGTGGCCGCGCCCGATGATATTATCTTCGAAAACAATAACAGCGCCGATTGGCACTTCGCCCTTCTCCAGGGCTTTCTCCGCCTCTTTGATCGCGAACTGCATCCAATGGTCATGTGTCAAGGCCGCATATCCTCGCTTGCATCAACGGAGACGATCGTGACATCAAAAAAGAAGACAAGAGGCTCTCTTGTCTTCTTTTTTGAATTGAGTTTGTATGCCCGGAAGGACTTGAACCCTCAGCCTCTTGGTCCGTAGCCAAGCGCTCTATCCAGTTGAGCTACGGGCACATGGAGCCGAAATATACCAGAATTTCGGCAAAAGTCAATTTTAAATTTTACTTCTTTGTGGCGCATACGGGAATCGAACCCGTGTTCCCGACGTGAGAGGCCGGTGTCCTAGGCCGCTAGACGAATGCGCCCGGCAACATTAAGCAAAGCCGGGCTTTCGTTCACTCACTGATTGCTGGTGAAAATGTTAACGAAAGCCCGATTTCACTTCTTTATTGTGCTGGGGAGCAGGGATTCGAACCCCGATTCTGTGGTCCAGAGCCACATGTCTTGCCGTTGGACGACTCCCCAGAATACTATTGGGATAATTGCTCCGCGGCTTTGCGCAAGCGCTGCACGACTTTTTGTTTGCCCAGCACGCTAATCACTTCAAAGAAGCTTGGACTCACGCCAAATCCGGTGATGGCCAGCCGTGCGGGATGAATCAAGCTGCCGGCTTTGATGCCGATTTTCTCGGCTAGGGCGCGCAGGCAATTTTCCGTTGCCGCTACGGTAAACTCTGAGAGTTGTTCGAAGGCATTTGCCAACTCGCGCAAGCGCGCGGCAGTCGCGGGGTCTTGCCAGTATTTCGCCTTTGCGCTTTCTTCAAACTCAGCCGGTTCGGCAAAAAAGTAAGCGCCGAATTTGACAAAGTCCGGAATGGTTTTGACTTTCGGTTTGAGCAGCGCAATGACGTGATGCACATAAGTGTGATCATTGAGCAAATTCTGTTCAAAAGCGCCCGGCACGCTGCGAAACGCTGCGATGACGGGTTTTTCGAGACGTGAGACTTCGGCTTTGCTCAAGTACTCGCCGTTCATCCATTCGAATTTTTTCTCATCAAAAACCGCGTTGCTTTTCGAAATGCCGCGAATGTCAAAGAGCTGAATCAATTCCTCGCGCGAAAGAATTTCGCGATCATCCCCTGGCGACCAGCCGAGCAGCGCCAGAAAATTGAACAGCGCCTCCGGCAGATATCCCTTCTTTTCGTACTCTCCGACCGCGGTCGCGCCATGGCGTTTGCTCAAACGCGTTTTATCCGGCCCCAAAATCAGAGGCACATGCGCAAACGCCGGCATCTCCCAGCCCAAAGCCTTATAAAGCATAATTTGCTTGGGCGTGTTGGAAATGTGATCATCGCCGCGCAGAATGTGGGTGATGCCCATTTCATGATCATCCACCACCACAGCGAGGTGATACGTCGGCTGGCCGTCGGAGCGCAAGATCACGAAATCGTCGATCAGCGCGTTATCGAAACTGACTTGGCCGTGAACCTGATCATCAAAAACCGTTACGCCCGGCGGAACCGGCATGCGAACAGCGAAGGGCTTGTTTTCCGAAAGCAGTTTTTCCTCCGCGCTTGCCGAGACTCGCGGAAACGCCTCGCGATAGCGAAATTCCCTCTTCTCGGCGGAGGCGCGTTGCCGCGCTGCGTCGAGTTCCTCCGCAGTGGCGAAACTGCGATAGGCTTTGCCTTCGGCCACAAGGCGATATGCGACCTCGCGATAGACAGTAAGACGATCGGATTGTTTGATTGGCTCCTCATCCCAATCAAGCCCGAGCCATTGCAGACTGTCGATGATCGCGCGCGTCATCTCTTCGCCGGAGCGCTGCTGATCCGTGTCTTCAATTCTGAGAAGGAACTTGCCGCCGTGTTTGCGGGCGAACAACCAGTTGAAAATTGCCGTGCGCGCGCCGCCAATGTGCAAGAAACCCGTCGGACTCGGGGCGAAGCGCACAACTACCATTTTCGTTCCTGCGTCATTTTAATCGCGAGCGGAGAGGCAGGGATTCGAACCCTGGGTAGCGCTTTTGGCACTACAACCGCTTAGCAGGCGGCTCCTTTCGGCCACTCAGGCACCTCTCCAAATTGCCGATTACCAATTAACCATTATCAATTGTTAATTGTTAATTCATAATTAACAATTGTTGTGGGCGGAGGGCGGGAGACTCGAACTCCCAAGGGTTATAAGCCCAGCGGTTTTCAAGACCGCCGCCTTACCAATTAGGTCTAGCCCTCCGA
>CAYWGH010000020.1:0-121058 GCA_964457925.1 uncultured Cytophagia bacterium | reverse complement strand
GTTTGGAACTTGTGCAATCGGCAGATGAAATGCTGCGCCGGCTGCAGTTTTAATCGTCACGGGCGTCACTTCGGCGCAACGATTTTTGGTGATAACCAGGCCGTGCATGCCAGCGCCCTCGGCCACGCGAATGATCGCGCCGAGATTGCGTGGATCCTCCACGCCGTCCAATAACATCAGCGCCGGTTTTTCCTTCGGCTCACGCCGCTCAACCCGGGCAAGGATCGTTTCACAACTGACATAATCAAGCTGCGCCATGAATGCCAAAATGCCTTGATGCTTGTTGGTTTTGGCCAGACGATCCAGTTCGGCGCGCGGCACATTTTGCAGCGGTATTTTTCTCGCTTTGGCTTGCTGCACGAAGGCATCGATGTCTGCGCCGGACGCGCCCTGAGCCAGGATCAACCGTCTAAGCGGTACTTCAGCCGCAAGCGCCTCGGCAATCGGGTTGCGGCCAAAAATCATGAATTCAGGCATATTCTCTCCATCAAACAACCGAAAACAAATCGCTTTCGTTTGAAAAACCTCGCTCAATGAGGCGCAAAAATTCCATCGGAGGGCGGCAGCAACGGGCTTTTTGTTGATAACCGCTGCTTGAGTGAGTCCGGCGCTTCCAGGGCAACCGCACCGGTATCCGAAACTGGAGTGAAATAGAAGGGAGCATAAAGATATGTATCTTGATAACTGCCGCATCCCGCGGTGCGGCGGAATTCAAACCCTTGACCAAAGCTGTAATAAAACCAAACTTCGCTATAGGCAATATCGCGGCCACGAATTTGAATCTCTTCCGGCTCGCCATATCGCGCACGAATGTCGTCGCGATCATCACGCTTGCCGCAGGAGAGCATCAGGCCGAGGCCGAGCAAAACCATCCACAGAAACTTCAAAGACCGCATGTTCTATCTCCTGAATTGAGATTGGCACTGAGCCTTTCATTTCTTGGACTCAGCGCCGGTATGTGTTGAATTGGCCGGAACATAACCGCCGCATGACCATACCGGCAGCCGAGGATATTTTGAAAAAGCCGGATCGCTTTCTGACTTGCGGCAGAGGAGAAAACGGCTTCCGCGACGGTTAGAAATGACCTGTACATGTTTACAATGTTCACAAAGCCCGACTTGCATAGTCAACCAAACATGTTGCACCGGTTCTAAATCACTAGGTGACCACAATACGCATCGCGCGCTTGAATGTCAAGGGCTTTGGAACCATTGCCCACCGGAGTCGTTTGCGAATGGTAAACTTTTTTCGAGAGTTCGCCCGTTATCGGGCTTGTTCGCTTCACATGATGCCAGGGCCGGCAGCCTTGCCCAAGGAGAACGCATGACGCAAAAAATTCTCACGCATACGTTGATCTTGGCCTCCCTTTTTCTCGTGCACACGCCAATGCTACACGCCCAAATCTTCGGCAAGAATCACGTTCAATACAAGACGTTCAAAACCAAGTATATCCAATCAACGCATTTTGATATTTACTTTCACGAAGGCGGTGAAACGCTGGCGGAATTCGTTGCCGAAATCGCCGAACACAGTTATGATGAGTTGCAGGAAAATTTTCGCTACGAATTGATCGACCGCATCACCATTGTCGTGTATAACAGCCACAATGATTTTCAGCAGACCAATCTCAGCCTCGGCCCGCCGGAAGAATCGGTCGGCGGTTTCACGGAGTTCTTTAAAAACCGCGTGGTGATTCCCTACGAAGGCGATTGGGAGAAATTCCGGCACGTGATTCATCATGAATTGACGCATGCGGTGATGTTGCAAATGGTTTACGGCTCGGGCATGCAGGCGATTCTCGCCGGAATGGCGCGCTCGCACATTCCCTTGTGGTTCATTGAAGGTTTGGCGGAATATGAAAGCCGCGGTTGGGATACGGAAAGCGATATGTTTATGCGCGATGCCGCGCTCAACGGATATGCCCCCCCAATTGATGATCTCAGCCGCTACGGCTTCCTGGCATACAAGGGCGGGCAATCTGTGCTGTATTATCTCGCGCAAAAATACGGCCCGGAAAAAATCGGCGAGCTGATGAACAAGGTCAAAATCACCAAAAGCCTCGAGCGCGCAGTACGGCAATCTCTCGGCGTCGAGATTGATGATCTCAGCAAGAGCTGGCACAAACATCTCAAAAAGGAATACTGGCCGGATATTGCCAATCGCCAGGAGCCGCATGAAATCGCCAAGCCGCTCACGGATCATGTTGCCTATCGTAATTTCATCAACAACAGTGCGGCATTGTCCCCCAACGGTGATCTCGTTGCGTTTCTCTCGGACAAATCCGATTACTTTGACATTTATTTGATGAGTGCGATCGACGGCAAGATGATCAGCAAGCTCGTCAGCGGTCAAAAGACGGACAATCTCGAGGAATTGCATTGGTTACGGCCCGGCATCAGTTGGTCGCCGGACGGCAAGTTCATCGTTTTTGCCGCGAAGGCGGGCGCTGAAGACGCCTTGCATGTAGTTGAGGTCCAGAAACGCAAAATCGTCCGCAGCCTGAAATTCGGCCTGGACGGCGTTTTCTCGCCCACCTGGTCGCCCCAAAATGATGAAATCGCTTTTGTCGGCACCATCAACGGCCAATGCGACATTTTCGCAGTGACCTTGCAAACGCAAAAGCTCCGCAAAATCACCGATGATATCTTCAGCGATCTCGATCCCTCCTACTCGCCCGACGGAGCGCGGCTGGCGTTCATCAGCGATCGCGGCAGCTTCGTCGATCCCGCCAGCCTGGACACAAATTTCAAAATTTGGCGCAGCGATTATCGCAATCTTGATGTGTATCTTATCGATGCCGTGGGGGTTGAACACGGCGGCAAAATCACACAAATCACCGATACGCCTTTTCTCGAAAAATCGCCGGTTTACTCGCCGCAGGGCGATAGGATCGCGTTCACGAGCGACCGTTCCGGCATTTACAACATCTATCTGCACGATCTCGCGACTGGCGCAGACTATCCCCTCACGAACCTCATTTCCGGCGCTTTTCATCTCTCGTGGGCGGGCGACGGCTCGCGCATGACATTTGTTTCATTTTACAACGCCGGCTATGATATCTTTTTACTCAAGAATCCGCTTGACCTCAGACCCGACGAAATCATCGTCGAGAAAACCACGTTTCTCACGCAGCTCGAGGAAAAACGCAAGACGCAACGCGATACCACCATGCACAGCGCCGCGGAAGCGCGCGAAGATCGCATGCTTGATAAATACCGGTATTATGTCTTCGGCAAAGATTTCGCCAGCGGCATTATCACACCACGCGAGGATCGCATCGCGTTCGATGATACCGCGCGCTACAAGACCGAGACCGGTGAGTACATTGTGCGCGATTACAAAACCAAATTTACCCCGGACATTGTCTATGGCAACGCCGGCTACAGCCAATTCTTCGGCGTGCAGGGCCAGACACAAATCTCGTTGTCAGATGTGCTTGGCAATCAGCGCCTCGATCTCGTCACCGATTTGTTTTATGATATTCGCAATTCAAATTATCTCGTGCGCTATTTTCATTTGCCGCGGCGAACGGATTATGGCTTGGCTGCCTTTCACAATGCGTGGTATTTCTACAGCAGTAATGTCGGTTTGATGCGTGATCGTTACTACGGCCTGTCGCTACTCGCCTCCCGCCCGTTCAGCACATTTCGGCGTCTTGAGGCAGGCGTGACCTGGCTGGGCATCAACCGGGAATTTATGAGCACCACCGAGGTTCCGCTGGAGCGCCTGCGTGTGCTGGTCGGCAGTCTTGCTTATGTGACTGACACAGCGCTATGGGGTTGGACCGGCCCGAACAACGGCAGCCGCTCGGAATTTTCCGTATCGCTGTCGCCGAAAATTGACGCGAACAACGGGCTCGGATTTGTCACCCTGCGCGGCGATGTACGCAAGTATTACAAATTTTTCAAAGAGTACAATTTTGTGATGCGCCTGGCCGGCGGCTTCTCCGAAGGCAGCGAGTCGCAACAATTTTTTCTCGGCGGCCTCGATAACTGGCTCAACCAGCGTTTCAGCGGCGGCATTCGCATTGACCGGCCTGAAGACATCTATTTTTCGAGCTTCGAAACGCCGTTGCGTGGCGCGAGCTATTATGAAAAAACCGGCAATCGTTTCGCGTTGATGAATTTGGAATTTCGCTTTCCCATGATCCGGCAAATGGAGTTGGGATGGCCACTGCCGCTGTCACTGCACAATGTGCGTGGCACATTGTTCACCGATATCGGCGCGGCTTGGCAGGGTGAAATCGGCAATTATGAAAAATTTCAACCCTTCAAAGATTCATCCTCGCGCTTGCCTACCCTAAACGATTTGCTAATGGGTTATGGCATCGGCTCACGCGCCAATCTCGGTTTTTTGCTGTTGCGACTCGATATCGCCTGGACTACGAAATTGAGCCACGGCGCTTCAAAGCCGCGGTATTATTTTTCTCTCGGCACCGAGTTTTAAAGAATGTCGCCGTAACGCTCCGGGCGGAGGTTCGAACAAAACAATGCCTCCTTTGCCAATGGCATCCAATTACGCCCGTCACTTCTCCGCTCGATAATTTTGTCATAACGCAACTGACTTTCTGCACTTTCGCTAGTGTGTGGGTAGGAATATGCGTCGAAGGATCGGCACACGGCCGGAACTATTGCAAGGTTTGCTTTTCCAGCATGCGCAGAACAGAGACTCACGAAAACCAATCTCGCCGGTACCACAAAACTCTTGGGTCGTTTTTGTTGGGATGCTTCATGCTGGCTTCATTTGAGTCTGGGAGTATCGCTCCGTGGGCGGCAGCGGCTCTTGCACAAGAAGAGGGAAGCACACAAAAAGGCGACCGTTCTCAGTCTTTTGGGCGCATCACGGGATTACCAGCTTTCGTTCTGCGGCCATATCGTTTTGCCGCCGCAGACGGCCGGATTCGATTGGACATTCGATTCGGACTGGTGAATGATCTCCTCCAATTCGTCAAGGAAGATGCCAACCGTTATCATGCCGCATACGAAACTTCGCTTGCGCTTTTCACTCACGAAAATACCTTTGTCGACGGCCGCACCTGGAAGCGGCGCCTTTATGTTGAGAGCTTCAGCGCGACCAATGATCGTCTCCATCTCAATCAGGAGCAAACGACGTTCATTGTTCCGCCGGGCAAATACGAGCTGCGCATTGAAATCACCGATTTAGATACACACAAGCGGCTCAGGCGAAACTACCCGATCACGCTGGCTGACATTGATGATCGCCGCCTGCACGTGAGCGCGCTGGCGTTGGGATATCGCCTGGCGGAGACAGATTCAATTGCATACAATTTTGCCGGCTTGCTGACGAGCCAGGATGAAAGCCAGGGCGTGTACTATGAAGTTTATGGCATTACTCCAGGCGATACGCTTCAGTTGAGATACACGATCAGCGACTGGCGTAAAATCACTCTGGAGACTTGGGAGCATCAACTTACGGCGGGCGCGTCCATGCTAGCTCATTTCGAACCGCTGGGCCGGCGCGTCAACTATCAAGGGCCGCAGAGTCTCACGCTCTACGTGAGGCGCGGCGCCGATACGGTCTCCGCGCAGGTTGATTTTCGCGTGAACCTTCCTGCATTCGAGCTGGAAGCAGGCGACTCAGCAAACATCGACTTTCGCCAGATGCCGTACGGCGTTTTGCAATACATCAGCAGCACTGCAGAATTCAAACGGATTGCCGCTAAAACCGATGCCGCAAAACGCGACAGCTTAATCGCTGCGTTCTGGCGCGAGCGCGACCCCACCCCGGGTACAGAGAGGAACGAACTGCGTGACGAGTTCTATCGCCGTGTGGCTTTTGCGGAAACCCGCTTCTCGATTCATGGCGCCAGCAAATCAGGCTGGGAAACGGATCGCGGGAGGGTTTACATCGTCTTTGGTCCGCCGCAAGAGGTGCATCATCGGCTCGAAGAAGAAGGCTCCTCGCCGTATGAAGTTTGGCTTTATCCGCACCGCGACCGCTATTTCGTCTTCCGTGATAAAGAAGGTTCGGGAGATTATAAACTCGTGAATCGTTGACGGCGCAAGGCCGCAGGCGTGAGCGGTAGCATCGTTTTGTAATCGCAAAGGAAAAATTATGCAAACAGTGTTAGTCGGCTTGGCAGCGGGTTTGATGGTCGGAATTGTTTGTGTCTTGTACGTTTTCCTGCGGACGAAAAATCTCGTCGCAGCGAAGATTGCGGCGCGCAAAGGGCCTAACGCCTCGCAAGAAATGTCTTATGCTGAACAGCCCACCAGTGCCAGCTTCATGTTTATTGCGATCGTCGCCAGCGGCTCGTTATTGTGGGGATTTATCGGGGCGGGAATTTATCATTTGATTCGAAATGACCTATACTTTTTCATATTATCCGTCGTGCTGGCGTTGTTTGTCAATATAAAAATTTGGACGAGCAAAACGACGTATGCCATCGACAAAATGGTGGTCACTCTGGTCATTTTGCTTGGCCTGGGTGTTTTGATTCCGTGGTTGATTTAGAAGGCATGATCGCGTTTACTAAAACATTCTCTCCGCGGATTTTGGCTCAAAATCGCCGTTTTTTCGCATTACCCAATACGTGCGGGCATTTTTATCCCACCGTTGCTGCAGTAAATCCTTGCCCAGCAACTTCGCGATGAGCGCCATGGGCGTGAATAAACCGAAAAACAAAACGGTCAAGATCACGCGCGTCATGACAAAACCCATGATCACGGCAAGCGTCATCCAGCCCTGATACACCGGGCGCAGCAACTTTGGCTGAAGCAGTCCGGTTCCCGCGAAAATTGCTCCCACCGCAGCGAAGTAAGGATAACCTCCCTTTTCTTTCCAAAATAAGTAAACGGCAATCGCGAACAAAATGAGTCCCATCATGAGGCCGAAACGTTTAAGTTCGTGCGGCGTCGTTGGGATGTTTTTGATTTCCTGCGCTAGCATCGTTGCTGTTCTCGTGAATGCTTGTTTCAATCCAATTCGAATTGTTTTTGCCAGGAAAAATCCTTCACGATTTCTTTTTGATCCTTCTTGGCAATCAAAAAATTCTCCATAACCAAATAATCCATATTTGTGCGCATGAAACACGCGAGCGCCTCTTGCGGCGTGCACACGATCGGCTCGCCGCGCACGTTAAACGAGGTGTTGATGATTACCGGACAATTGGTGAGTTCGGCAAAAGCTTTAATCAACGCATAAAAACGCGGGTGATCTTCCGGATGCACGGTCTGAATGCGCGCGGAAAAATCCACATGCGTCACCGCGGGAATGGTCGAGCGCACGACTTTTAGTTTGTCCAGCCCGAGCGCGCCATCTTCGCTGTCACCGGTGCGCCATTTTTGTAAGACCGGCGCCACCAGCAGCATGTACGGGCTTTCACGATCGAGCATGAAATAATCCGAGACGCGCTCGGCCAACACCGCAGGCGCGAACGGCCGGAAGCTCTCACGAAATTTGATTTTTAGGTTCATCAACGCTTGCATCTTGGGCGAACGCGCATCGCCGAGTATGCTGCGCGCCCCGAGCGCGCGCGGCCCGAATTCCATCCGCCCCTGAAACCAGCCCACGACATTTCCCTCGGCCAGCAGCCTGGCCGCCGTGGGCGCGATTTCCGCCTCGCTCAGCTTCCTGAAGGCCGTTTGGTTTTTTGTGAGTACATTTTCGATATCCGCATGACTAAAGCTCGGACCAAGATAAGAGCCGCGCTGGACATCGCGGCCATTCCGGGCAAGAACGCGCGTATTTCCCAAATAGCGATACCAAGTGTAAAGCGCTGCACCAAGTGCGCCGCCGGCATCGCCTGCTGCGGGTTGAATCCAAATATCTTCGAACGGGCCTTCCCGCAAGATGCGGCCGTTGCCCACACAATTGAGCGCGACGCCGCCGGCCAGCGCCAATTTTTTCATGCCGGTCACACGGTGAACGTGGCGCGCCATGCGCAGCATGATTTCCTCCGTCACCTGCTGCACCGAACGCGCCAAATCCATCTCGCGTTGCGTGAGCGGCGCTTCGGGTTTGCGCGGCGGCCCACCAAAGAGGCGCGCAAAGCGTTTGTTCGTCATGGTAAGGCCGGCGCAATAGCCGAAATACTTCATGTTCATGCGAAACGAACCGTCTTCTTTCAAATCGAGGAGTTCGTTCAGGATGACTTCGACATATTTCGGTTCGCCGTAGGGAGCCAGTCCCATCAATTTATATTCACCGGAATTGACTTTGAAACCCGCAAAATAGGTGAAGGCGGAATACAACAGACCGAGCGAATGCGGGAACATCAACTCGGCTTGCAAGGTAATGGCGTTGCCGCGCCCGATACCGTAGCTTGCAGTCGCCCACTCGCCGACGCCGTCAATCGTCAAAAAAGCCGCTTCTTCAAACGGTGAAGGATAAAACGCCGAAGCGGCGTGAGATTCGTGATGTTCCGGGAAAATGATTTTGCCCGAGAAGCCGAGCTCGCGCTGGATGTATTCTTTCAGCCACAACTTGTGTTTGAGCCAAAGCGGCATGGCCTTGATAAACGAGGCCAGCCCCGCAGGCGCATAAGCAAGATACGTCAGTAACAAGCGCTCGAACTTGATAAACGGCTTGTCATAGAAAGCTACATAATCAAGCTCGGCAGCCGAAATGCCAGCGGCTTGCAAACAATAGCGAATGGCATGCGCCGGGAAGGCCGGATCATGTTTCGTGCGGGTAAAACGCTCTTCCTGCGCCGCGGCAATGATCTCGCCCTCGCGCAGGATACAGGCTGCGCTATCGTGGTAAAAGGCGGAAATTCCCAAAATGTTCATTACGTCACATCACAAAATCGAGTTGGTGAATCGCAACGACTTTGGATAATTGCTCACAAAATATCCAATTGGGTTTCCAAAGTCAAGATCGCGAGACCCGGCAAAAAATTCCATAGCGGTTGCAAATGTTGTTGGTGTTTCCTATTATTGTTGCCGTTCGCTTGATTGCCGCCCGGACGTTTTTTGCGCCTGGACGGCCGCCGGAATATTAATCTCATTTTATCACAACAGTAATCACATGATTCCCGGAGGACACTTATGATCAAACCGTGCGTTTTGTTCACTCTGATGCTTTGCGTTGCGTGCAGCAAGAACGCCTCTGTCGAAGGCGAGAAATACGGCGCAAACATCACACTCACCAACACCACGCCGGTTGCGCAAATTTTATCCGCGCCCGAAGAATTTCTCGGCAAGCGCGTATTGGTGCGCGGTGAAGTGTTGGAAGTGTGCGCCAAAGCTGGCTGCTGGATGGAGATTGCGGGTGATCAGCCGGATCAAAAAATCAAAGTCAAGGTAAACGACGGCGAAATCGTATTTCCCGTGAGTGCGCAAGGGAAAATGGCGCAAGTTGAAGGCGAGGTGTATGAAATCAATCTGACACATGAGGAAGCGATTGGATGGATGGCGCACGTGGCAGAAGAGAAAGGCCAGCCGTTCGATTCAACCAGCGTCACCGGGCCGATGACGATCTATCAAATCAAAGGGCTCGCGGCTGTCATCGAAAACTGAGACATCTATATGCATCCATTCAAGCAACCGTTCGGGCGCTTTCTTTGAGAGGCTTCCTCGAGTTTAAAGAAAAGCGCCCGCGCGGCGCTTTTCTTCTTCGATTATCCGAATCTCTTCCACACCTTTCCTGCTTTCCGAAATTTTCCTTCCCGGCAAGAATGTCGAACTTATTCTATCGCAGCCGTCGGTATTCACGCCGTTTGATTCTGCCGGATTTTACAAGCCGGATTCTGTGCCAGCTCGCGCAGAAAATCGAAGGTGTAAATCCCTTCTCGATGGCCATCACTCCAACTGAAATGCAGGGCATATCGTCCCATCACTTCGGCTTCTGTGATCGTGACCTGTGCGGATATGATTTCATGCGGTTGTAATACGCGCAAAGGATTGCTTGCCGGCTTGGCAAAACGCGCTTCCTCACACGAGGCGCACGGACAATTGCGCCGCAAAAAATCCATGGGATAAAGCGTCGTGACGCCATCCTCCCAGTCAATTTGTAATGTGTGATCATCGGCTTTCTTGAGATTGGTTGGCATGATTGGCATACTATCATCCTCTTCAAAATCAAACGGCAATTAACCGCACCGCATGCTTTTCTTGGCACTGCGGAATTCAAAAATATTGCCTTGTCTGCAAAATGATTTGCTGGCAGCATGATAACCAAATGGCGCAATGAAAGCAAATCTCTTGTTCCGGCCCGGCAGTGATTCTGCCAAAAGTATTCATCTGCGCAAACTTGACAGAATCGCAAATTGCCACAGCGTCAGTAGCTGTCATATATCCTGCCAAGCCTTCTGACTGGGCGTTTGGCTGCTTGAAAAATTGGCCGAAAAAGGCTCTGGCACATCGGTTGCAAAAGGTTTGGGCAACAATCGAAAACAACAAAAAAAATATAACCAAAATTCAATTCATTGAAGGAGATTTTACCATGTTAGTGAAATGGCAACCCGCAGCCTCGCTTTTCTCTGATGTTGAGAAAGCCTTTTTGCACAATTGGTTTTCGGACAGCGACACGGCCATCGCCTTTGTGCCTCGCGTTGATGTACTCGAGAGCAAGGAAGGCTTTGTTTTGCGCGCCGAGCTGCCCGGCCTCAAAAAAGATGATCTGAAGGTCACGCTCGATAATGGCGTGTTGACACTCAGCGGCGAGAAACGTTACGAAACCGAAAAAGACGAGAGGAATTATCATCTGCGCGAAACGCGCCAGGGCAAATTCGAGCGCCGTTTCCGCCTCGGCGAGGGCATTGATCGCAACGCCATCAAAGCCGATTACAAGGACGGCATCCTCACGCTCAGCCTGCCGAAGAGCAAAGAAGCGCTGAGCCGCGAGATTGCAATCAATCTCAACTAAACGGGCGGGCGCGAACAACGCACTTACATATATCCCAAGCCGGAGGCGTTTTTTAACGCTTCCGGCTTTTGTTTTTGAATTAGTCTTTTGGCGTGGCCATCGATCATCTGCTCGTCGAAACAATCAGCGTTTTAACAATATCTGCAACCCCTCTTCAAATCCGAGCAAGCTCGTTTTCAACACGCTCGGCGCGCGAGTGTTTTTGAGCGAAACATCTTGCGGACGCGGCGCCGGTGTTTTTGCTTCAAACATTGAAACCGGCCGCAGCAACCCTTCATCAAAGCCCGCTTCGCGGCACAAAGCTTGTGCAAATTCATAACGGCTGCCCCGTTTCGCTCCGCCCAAATGAATGATCCCTGAGATGGATGAGCTTGCCAATTCAAGCAGCGCCTCTGCCACATTTGCAACCAATCCCGGCGTGCGATATTGATCGTAAAAAACCGTGACGCTTTCTTTCTTTTGCAATTGCGCGAACATGCCGGCGAAGAAGCAATAGCCTCGCGCGAGTGGAAATCCGTACATCAACGGTAATCGGGCGACACAGGCGTGCGGACATGCCAACAAAGTCGCGATCTCGCCGTCGCGCTTGGTTTGGCCATAGAGATTGATCGGCTGCGGCGCATCGGTTTCTGCGTACCCGCCGGTTTTGCCATCGAACACGAGATCCGACGAAATATAAATCAAACGGCGTTGCCGTTGGCCGCACCATTCTGCAATCACGCGCGCTGCCTCAACATTGATGCGCTGCGCTAAATCCGGCGCGCGCTCGCAATCATCGACTTGCATGACAGCCGCGTGAATAACGGCGCCGGGATCGATCTTGTCCAAAATCTCAAAGAGCCTCTCACTCTTGCTTAGATCGACCTTAACGGATTTTGTGCTCTCGGGCAGGGTTGCATGCCGGTGAAATGCCCCGAAAACTTCCCAATGCCTGGTTGCCTTCTGGCAAATGTGCCCTCCGAGAAAACCGCTTGCGCCGGTTACGAAAATGCGTTGTTGCATCGCTTGTTGTCCTTGGGGTTAACGTCCGTCGCCTGTACCAAGTGCCGCGCATTTCAGTCGATCAGCGCGGCCAGTTGCACTAATTTCTTTGTTGTTTCTTTGCCAAGATGAAATCGAATGACGCGCCGTTTTGCATCGAGCAACGCCTGCCGATCGCCGAGCGCTTGCGCCAGTTCGAGCACACCAAATGTCATGGAAGAATTGGGCAATCCAGCTTCGTCTGGAATTGCAAGATCTTGTGCAGCATCTGAAGTGAATTGTATGAACAAACCATGCCCGGCATCGCCTTTGTGCAATTGTCCGGTGGAATGCAAAAAGCGCGGGCCATAACCAATTGTTGTTGCCAGCCGCAAGCGGGTTTGAATTTTTGTGCGCAATTGTTGCAGCGCGGCGTCATTTTCAGCAGAAGGCGTCACATACGCTTGCAATGCGACGTAACTGCGGCCTTTGTGATTCTTGTCGCCCGGACTGGCTTGCGCTAGAAATTTATTTATGACATCAGTCAGCGTTTTAGCTGGCATATCTGAATAAACCGATACCCCTTCTGTTTGCAAGCTCGGGGCTAGTTCAGGCAGCTTGCCTTTCTTTTGATAAGCTTCCACCATTTGCCGCGCCAGAATTTTTGCAGATTCCACATTCGGTTGATCAAAAGGATTAATCTCCAGCCGCCGGCTTGCGATGATGGTCGCGATTTCCCACCGGAAAAATTCTCCGCCGAGATCATATAAATCCTGCAAATCAAGCTGCACCAGCGGATGTCCAGCTTCAACCAAGGCTTCAACCTTTTCGTCGAAAGTCGCATCGCCTGCAAGGCGGAGATAAACAAACAATCGATCGTGCGCGTAAACGCCCGGCGCGCCGATCTCCTCGCCATCAACCGGCAAAATGCCTTTACCCTCCTTGCCTGTGCTTTCCGCGATTAATTGTTCCGCCCAAGCGCCAAAGTGTTTTAGTGGCGGTGAAGCAATCAACGTCACTTTGTCGCGCCCCTGAACAGCCAATTCGCCCATAATCGCGCCTAGCTTGGCTGGGAAATTATCCTCAGTTTGCGACGACGCGATACTCTTGCTGAGCTGCGCCATTGCTGAGGCGCGCGCAAGCAGCGCTTTCAAATTCATGCCAATTAATGCGGCCGGCACCAAGCCGAAATATGAAAGCGCAGAGTAACGCCCGCCGATATTCGGATCATTGATGAAGGTTTTGCGAAAATTGTATTTCTTGGCCGTATCAGCCAGGCCGCTGCCTGGATCCGTGATGGCAACGAAATGGCTTCCCGCCTTTGTTTCACCAATTCTTTCGGAAGTCCAGTTGTAGAAATATTTAAAAAATGAAAACGTTTCAACGGTGCCGCCGGATTTGGTGGAGACGATAAAAAGCGTTTGGGCCGGATCGAGACGCTTCGCATGCGCCAACACTGCGCCCGGATCGGTGCTGTCGAGCACGGCAAGATCGAGATAGCCGGCTTGCACGCCAAACGTGAATCGGAACACTTCCGGCGCGAGACTCGAACCGCCCATACCGAGCAACAAGGCATGCGTGAAACCCGCCGCGCGAACCTCATCAACAAAGGCGTTGATTTCAGGAAGGGCTTGTGGCATCGCCTCCGGGCTGTGCAACCAGCCGAGACGGTTGGTGATTTCAGTTGGATTGGGTTTCCACACGGTGTGGTCATGCTTCCAAATACGCGCGAGGATGTCATTTTCACGCAAGTCTCTGAGTGCGGTATCAATGCTCGATTGGTATTTTCCCAAGCGAAAGGCGTCACTTTGTTTGGCGGATTCATGCGGGGTGGACATTCTTCGAACTCCTCAAAAAACGGTTTGGGTGATGGCTAATTCATGCAGATTTTTGTTTCTATAACGTTTTGCGACGGAGCGAATAGTCATTCAGATGAATCTTTTGAAAATTCGGTTGGGGCGGCAATTTCACAAGATTCCTGCAGAATGACATGCTGGACAGGCAAATAAAAAACGCTATATTTGCAAGGCTATTATGCATACCCAGACAAAATCGCCTTCCCATGCGGTTCATCTCCAAAGTGGCCGCGGTCAAAAATCTTCTGGCCGCGCAGAAATGTCATTTCAACAGCGCCGTTGAGTCTTTGCCCTTCATACGGCGTCACTTTGTGGCGATGATGAATCATCCCGGCCGTCAGCGCAAATGAAGCTTCGGGATTCCATACAACGAGATCCGCATCATAGCCTTCTGTGATGACGCCCTTGCGTCCGGACAAACCCACAAATGCTGCCGGGCGATGCGCCAACCATTCACTCAAATCAAGCAACGAAAACCCGCGCTGCTGCGCGGCGGTCCACATCACCGGCAGGGTCAATTGCAGCGAGGCAATGCCGCCCCATGCCCGCTGAAAATCGCCGCTCTCCAACAACTTTAGCGAGGGCGGGCAGGGTGAATGATCGGAGGCAATAAAATCAATCTCACCGGCTTTGAGCGCTTGCCAAAGTTGTTCTCGATTTTCGTGCTCACGAATCGGCGGTGCACATTTAAAGCGCGTATCGCCGTCGGAAATTTCTTCGGCGCTGAAGAACAGATAATGGGGACAGGTTTCAACGGAGAGCGGCAATCCCGCCTGCCGTGCGCGCCGCAAATCCGCCAAAGATTCCGCCGACGATAAATGAACGATATGAACCCGGCATTTATAATCGCGGCACAATGCGATCATCATTCGAATCGCCTGATTTTCCCATGCTTTTGGGCGCGAGGCGAGATAAGCTTGATAGCTGTGCGGGACACTTGCGGCATTTGTTGCTTTGTCGTTTCGATTCAGCTCGGCATGAACGAGTAAAGGCAGGCCACTTGCAGCAATCATTGGCATGGCCGCACGCAAATCCGCTTCATCAGCATTGGGAAAATCATCGATGCCGGAATGAATCAGGAATGCTTTAACGCCGAGCACGCCGGCTTTGAGCAGGGGCGCAAGCGCGGCGCGATTTCCCGGCGTCAGTCCGGCGTAAAATCCGCAATCAACCCAGAGTTTATTTTGTGCGACTGCCAGTTTCTGCTCGAATGCAACTACGCTGGTCGTCACCGGTGTGCTGTTCAACGGCATGTCGACCAATGTTGTCACGCCGCCGGCCGCCGCCGCGCGTGTTGCCGTCTCAAAGCCCTCCCACTCGCTGCGCCCGGGCTCGTTGAGATGAACATGCGTATCGACCAAACCCGGCATGACGACAGAATTCTGAACATCGATAAACGGTTCATCTCCCCCGAACGGCAAGTCGCTCGCCAATGCGGTGATCTTGCCCGAGCGTATCCCAATGGCGCCCTCGCGCACGCCGTCGCGCGTTACGATGCGCCGGCTTTTAATGATCAGATCAAAGCTCATGATCGCGTTTTCCTTGCGAGGGCATTGTAACCAAACCTCAAATCTTTGTCAAATGGATTTTAGCGCGGAAGAGCCGGCCGGGAATTGCTTCGCGTTGATATGGAAACAAAAAGGCCGTGAACCTGTTCACGGCCTCGAGTTTCAATAAAAATGATGGCCTTGCATCAGGCAATGGCAGGTTGTTGTTCCATCAATGGCGTGATTTCGGATTTCGGTTTGCGCGGCCGTTTGCCCAATACGACTTTGCAAACCTCATCCATCTCACTCACGAAATGAAATTGCATCTGATCGCGTACGTGTTGCGGTATCTCCTCGATATCCTTGCGGTTCTTTTCCGGCAGAATCACCTTGTCGATGCCGGCGCGTTTCGCCGCCAACACTTTTTCTTTGATACCTCCCACCGGCAACACCAGGCCGCGCAGGGTGATTTCTCCGGTCATGGCATAATCGTGGGCCACCGTGCGGTCTGTAAGTAATGACATCAATGCCGTAAACATGGTCACACCCGCGCTCGGCCCATCTTTTGGAATGGCGCCGGCAGGCACATGAATATGAATATCGATCTTGTCGAAAATATCTTCATCAATTTCATAAAGCTTGGCTTTGCTGCGAATGTACGATAGCGCGGCGTGCGCTGATTCTTTCATGACATCACCGAGATGGCCGGTCAGCATTAAACCGCCTTTGCCGCGCATTTTGGTGGCTTCGATGAACAGAATATCGCCGCCCACCGGCGTCCACGCCAAGCCGGTGGCCACGCCGGTTCGGCTGGTGCGTTCCTTGGCATCGGCAAAATATTTGATGACGCCGAGATATTTACTCACTTCATCCTTGGTAACCGTGCGCCTGGCTTCCGCCAGACTTTCCTTGTCTTTCGACTCCACGATTTCTTTCGCGATGCCGCGGCAGATGTTGGCAATCTCGCGCTCGAGATTGCGCACGCCCGCTTCACGCGTGTACGCGGAGATGACCTGTTCGATGGCAGGCTGCTCGATCGTGATGTTTTCCGCTTTCAAGCCGTGCGCCTCGAGTTGCTTCGGCACCAAAAATTTTTCCGCAATGCGAATTTTATCTTCGGCAGTATAACCGGGCAACTCGATAATCTCGAGCCGGTCTTTCAATGCCGGGTGAATCGGATCCTCAAGGTTTGCGGTGGCGATGAACATCACCTTGGACAGATCAAACGGCACTTCGAGATAATGATCGCTGAACGAGAAATTCTGCTCGGGATCCAGGACTTCGAGCAAGGCGGACGACGGATCGCCGCGGAAATCCGCGCCGACCTTGTCGATTTCATCCAGCATGAAAATGGGATTATTCACGCCCGCTTTTTTCAAACCTTGAATGATGCGTCCCGGCAACGCGCCAATGTAGGTGCGGCGATGGCCGCGAATTTCGGCCTCGTCGTGCACGCCGCCCAACGAAATGCGCACAAACTTGCGCCCCATCGCACGCGCAATCGAACGTCCCAACGAAGTTTTGCCCACGCCCGGAGGGCCGACAAAGCACAAAATCGGGCCTTTCATATCCGGCTTCAATTGCCGCACCGCGAGGTATTCCAAAATGCGCTTCTTGACCTTTTCCAGGTCGTAATGATCTTCATCCAGCACCTGGCGCGCATACGTCACTTCCAGATTATCCTGCGTATCTTTGCTCCAGGGCAGCTCAATCAGCCAGTCAAGGTAGGTGCGCGAAACCGTGTACTCGGCGGCCGCCGGCGGGATGCGCGCGAGGCGATCCAACTCCTTCTCCGCCACTTTCTTCGCTTCTTCCGGCAGTTTGGCTTCCTCGAGTTTTTGGCGCAGCTCATTGATTTCCGTGGTACGCTCGTCTTCGTCTTCGCCCAACTCGCGCCGAATCGCCTTCATTTGCTCGCGCAAATAATATTCGCGCTGATTTTTGGAAATCTCGCCCTGCACTTCGCTTTGGATCTTGCTGCCGAGTTCAAGAATTTGCAGCTCTTTGCTGAGCAAAAATGTGGTGCGTTCCAGCCGTTTGCGCACTTCGGTGATTTCGAGAATATCCTGCTTTTCCGGCATCGGGATGTTAAGGTTCCACACGATGACATCCGCCAGGCGCCCCGGACTTTCCGTATTCATCACCAGCATGGTGTGCTCGGGCGTCAGATAAGGCGCGAGATCAACGGCTTTTTGAAACTGGCCGCGCAGATTCATCACCATCGCTTCGATATCCATGCCCTCGGCTTTTCCTTCAGGATACGGCTGCACTGCCACCGTCATAAACGGTTCGGTTTGCAGAAAATCAAGAATTCGGCCGCGCGCCACACCCTGTACCATCGCGCTTTGCGTGCCATCAGGCATTTTGAAAATTTTCATCACCTGCGCGATCGTGCCCCAGCGATAAAGATCATCTGCGCTGGGATCATCAATCGAACCGTCACGTTGCGCCACCACCATAATCAAACGATCACTGCGAATGGCCGATTCGATCAACTTAACCGATTTATCACGGCCAATCGATAACGGCAAAATTTGTTGAGGGAAAATAACCGTGTTGCGGAGCGGCAATAACGGAAGAACTTTCGGAATTCTGAATTCGATTCCGCTTTCTTCAGAATCTTTTTCTGTATTCATCTGCAATTCCTCTATAATGGGATAAGAAAGCTTGCGAACAAATTCTCTTCAGCCGTCAGGCTGAGTTTTAGGAAGTACATGAAAATCAACAAACGTTGTGCCAATCGCAATAGAGTGAAAATCAATATCCTGTACTAATTTTTTTTCGAAGATTATACACTTTTGGCATGATCTCACAATTTTGACAGCCCCAAAATATTGCTATCTTGTCAGACGTGTCAAGACGTCATGTGATCATTTGATTTTGCAAGCAGCGCCGCGACATGCTCCAAAAAACGGCGATCATTTTCCCAAAATGCGTCTGGCGTGTGGCTGTCAATGTCAATCTCGCCATAAATGCGCGCGCCTTTAATCGGCACAACGATTTCTGATTTGGTTTCGAGGCTGCAAGCAAGATAACGCGGATCCGCATTCACATCCGGCACGACGATGGTTTGTTCCTCAGCGACCGCCGCGCCACAAATGCCGGAACCGACGGGAATGCGCGTATGCGGCGTCGGCGCGCCAAGGTAATTATGGATAACCAGCTCACGGCCCTCCAACAAATAAATCCCCACCCAATCGTATTTGGGAAAATGCCGTTTCAAGATTTGGACACAAAAATGATATGCGGTATCACGGCTGGGTTGATTCTCAAGAAGTCTCGCCGTCTCCTCCACGACAAGATGGCCGAGCAAAACCTCCAAGCCGCGGCGATAACTCCCGACACCGTAACCTGAAATTTGCGCGAGGCAAATATCGCGAATAACGGAGGTATGGCGAAACTCTTCGCGCCGGTGAATGTCCGACAGATGAACCTCGACCGCGGGCAGATCAACAGCGGCCAGCGCGTCACGCAGAGCATAACTGTAATGCGTCAAGGCGCCGGGATTGATCACGATGCCGGCGGCATTCCGGCGCTCGCTGTGCAAGAAATCCAGCAACGCGCCTTCATGATTGGATTGAAAACATTGCACCGCAACATGGCATTGTTCCGCAAACTTAGACAACTCCGCATTCAATTCATCCAATGTCGTGCGGCCGTAAACCTCCGGCTCACGCTCGCCCAGCAAATTCAGATTGGGGCCGTGTACGATTAGAATTTTTTTCATGTTCGCTAGTTTGCCTTCAGATACGGAGATTTTCTCTATGATTGCTCCGTTCACTCCTGTTTAACTTGTTTGAGAACAGGCCGGTTTCCTTGGGGCCGGCATATCTGGCTTAAAGCCGGTCACGAATGAGCTGTGAAATGATGGTCGCGGTTTCGTTCGGCGTATGCTGCGCGAAACTGTCAACCGTAATCTCTGCGCGCATATAGTAAGACTCGCGCACACTCAAAAGAGCTCGAATGAAGAGCGGGCGTTCCGCCGGCGGCACGCGGCTCAACATCGGACGATTGACTTCATCCTTCAAACGGCGAAACAATTCATCGGGATGGCAACGCAAATAAATCACCAAACCCTGCGAGAGAACCGGCCAGGCGCTCTCCTGCGCCGGCGTGCCGCCGCCCAGCGCAATCACGGTTTTGTGATGATCGAGCAGATCTTGCAACAGACTCACCTCCACCCCGCGAAAATACGGCTCTCCGCGCTCTGCAAAAATTTGCTCGATCGGCATGCGTTCGCGCCGCACGATTTCTTCATCCAAGTCGATGAAACGCCAGCCCAATTGCAGCGCCAACAAGCGGCCAATCGTGCTTTTGCCGCTTCCCATAAAGCCAATCAGAAAAACATGATTTATCGGTTTTGACGTAACCAAGCTGTCCATCGTTCGTGAATTTCCTGCATCGAGTCGCCGCCGAATTTTTCAAGCATTGCATCCGCCATTACCAGCGCCAGCATTGCTTCGCCGATGACAGCGGCAGCCGGCACGGCGCAAACATCTGAGCGTTCAATATGCGCTTCTGCCGGTTTTTTGGTATGAATGTTGACCGAATCCAGCGGCCGCATCAAGGTTGAAATCGGTTTTTTGGCCGCGCGCACCACCAACGGCTCGCCATTGGTGATGCCGCCTTCCAAACCGCCGGCATTGTTTGTTAACCTGAAATAACCGCGTTCGTCCGAGTAATAGATTTGATCATGAACTGCGCTGCCCCAGTTTCGTCCCGCATCAAAACCATTGCCGATTTCGACGCCTTTGATTGCGGGAATGCTCATCATGGCCGCGGCCAGGCGCGCGTCCAGCCGGCGATCCCACTGCACATGACTGCCGAGTCCCACCGGCAGATTGAGCGCGGCAACTTCAAAAATGCCGCCCACCGTATCACGGTTTCTTTTGGCTTGATCAATGAGGGCGATCATTTGCTTCTCTGCTTCGCCATCCAGGCAGCGGACCGGTGAAGTTTCTGTGCGAGAGGCGATTTCTGCCAGCGGCACATCAAAATCATCTTTACCGATATCGGTGAACGAATAGCGGCTCTGCGCTTGCTGAATTTGCACAACGTGACTGATGATCCGAATATCAAAAGCCTCGAGGAATTTTCGCGCCACCGCGCCGAGCGCCACGCGCATTGCGGTTTCGCGGGCGCTGGCGCGTTCCAACACATTGCGCAAGTCATCGGTTTGATATTTGACGCCGCCGGCAAGATCAGCATGCCCGGGCCGGGGAATTTCCACCGGCGCAATTTGAGCTGGTACGGGCGTGATTGACATCTTGGTTTGCCAATTCTGCCAATCACGATTTCCAATTTGCAGCGCCAGCGGCGTTCCCAATGTTTTGCCGAAGCGCACACCGCTGAGAATGTGTGCGTGATCCTGCTCGATGCGCATCCGGCCGCCCCGGCCATAACCCTGTTGCCGGCGATGAAGCTGCTGCGCGAGATAAGCTTCATCAATCTCCAAACCGGCCGGCAAACCCTCCAGTATACCGACAAGCGCCTGGCCGTGAGATTCGCCGGCGGTAAAATAACGTAGGTGGCTCATGAGCAAAAGTAAAAGATAACGAAAACCAATGAATGCAAAACATTTTTTTCACCTGTGACAAAAGTACTGATTTGTGTTCTCGAAAGCAAGGTCGGGCTTGCGCCAGTGTATTTCCGTCGTTACATTCAAAAACAGCAACGCTTAAGGTCGCCGCGCAGATTCTCTCGCCTTTTTATCGCAGAAACCACGGCGCGAGGCATCAATTCATCTCTGCAAGATTGCAACACTCGGGCAGAGCGAACTGCCGCAGAACGGCCACTCACAATAACTTATGGCTAACACCTCAACACTCGAAACGCAACCCGACTCCTCATCCAATAAAAACTCAACACTGCGACCCGGTGCTGTCGTCGCGCTGATTGCCTCAATGCTGCTGGTGGGCACGAGTTTCGGCGCCGTTGCCCCACTGGTGTCCTCGCTGCTGGAAACTCGCGGATTCAATGAGTATTTTACCGGCGGTGTTTCCGCCATGCTCGCGGTGGCAATCGCCGTATTCAGTCCCGCGGTGGGCAAACTGGTGGAACGCATCGGTTCGCAACGGATCAACTTTATTGGATTGATCGGCCAGGCGGTCGGGTTTGCCGGGCTTGGCCTTGCGCTCGCCTATTATGAACCGTTACTTTTTTTGGTGAGATTTGAGTTGGGCGCGGCGGCAAACATGACGTTCATCGCCGCCGAGGTGGCGCTTCTGCGTGGCGTTGCCCCGGCTGTTCGTGGTCGCGTGATGGCGGCTTACGGCTCATCGTTAGCCGTCGGCTTTTCCTCGGGAGTGTTCTTTAGCGACTGGGCTTATGGTCGCATCGGATTATGGTGTTTCGGCCTGGTTGCAGCGGCAGCTCTTTTCATCGCGCCAATTGCGTGGTGGGGCATGCGCGGCGCCATCGGCAAGCCCTCACCGCAAAATGCGGCTGAAAATATAAACACTCCAGTTCTTCATCTTCCGTGGCGGATTCTATGGCTCAGCTTGTTTGGCGCGATTGTGTTCGGCGCGCTCGATATGGCCATTGCGGGTACTTACCCAGTTGAGGGTCAACGCTTAGGCTTGTCGCGCAGTGAGGCTATGCAGATTGTGGGATTCACCGCTTTGGGCATGGTGTTCAGCCAGCCACTATGCGGCTGGCTTGCGGATAAATTCGGCGCGCGCAAAACGTTGGCCGGCATTGGCATATTTGGAATTCTCTGCTGTATTGCTGCCGGCGTGCTAAGTCAGAGAGTTCTCGCTGGCGAAAAAATCTGGGCGACCGTGGCATTTGTCGGTATTGGCGTGGGTGTGGGCGGTACTTATCCCGTCAGTCTAAAAATTCTTGGAGATCGCACACCGCCGGAGAAATTACCCATCGCCAATGCGCGCTTTTCGATGCTCTATGGCTATGCTTCGCTGTTCGGACCGATACTGTCCGCGTTTGCGATCGATGTGATGGAAACACTCGGCTATCTCGGTTGGGCTGTGCCGGGCTTGTCCGGCATCACGATGGCGATCTTGCTTGCGCTGGTGATCTGGGATAAACGGCGAGAGAGCACTCAAAATCTTACCCTTAAAATTTAAGCCGGACGCGCTGAACTAAGAAGCTTTCTGTAAGGGGATTTCTTGGGAAGCGGATAAAGCATGGGCGGTATCCGCTTCCAATGAAATCCATTTTACAGAAAAGTTTTTGCTGTTAAAGCAACGAATTCACTCATAATGGACTACGCCAGATTTCAGACAAGCTGAAATCTAAAGTCCTGCGGGCAGCAATGAACCCGACTAATTCGGAACACCATGAAGGCACAAAGACACCAAGAAAAGCTTGATGACAGGGCTTTTGTTTTTGCGTGCTTTTGTGTCTTCCTGGTTAAAAATTTTCAGAATTTTATTTTGAGTTTGAAAAGCCAATCGCTTAACCCACCATTCAAGAGCCTCCGCGTTCTGCCATTGCAGTTTATGCCGCAAATCATTCGGCATTCCACGTTGCTTGCAGGTATGAATTAGCGTTGCAAGCATGACCTAACAAAGCCCGTCAAACTCCCACAACACTAAACGGCATTCAGGCTGTCTTTGGGACCAATTGCGATGTTGCCATCATTTCAACCATACGACATCCTCTCGTCGCGGCTAAAGTCGTTAGGCCTCTTCCTGCTTGTTATTTTGTTCACTGCGAGAATAAAGGCGACGTCGGCGCAACCGCGTGAGTTCAAATTCGAGCATGTCTCCGTCGAGCTGGGTTTATCGCAATGCACGGTCGGCGCCATTTTTCAAGACAGCCGGGGCTTCATCTGGTTCGGCACCGCGGACGGTTTGAACCGCTACGATGGCTACAGCTTCAAGCATTACAAGCACAATCCCGGCAACAGCAACAGCCTCTCGCACAACAACATTTCGGCCATTGCAGAAGATCGTGAGGGCATGCTGTGGTTCGGCACGGTTGAAGCAGGGCTCAACAAATTCGACCGCAAGCGCGGCACGTTCACGCACTACCGGCACAACCCGGCCGATTCCGCGAGCCTTGCGAGTGATCATATCTCGAATCTTTGTCTTGACGCCAACGGCGTGCTTTGGATCGGCACCTTTGATGGTTTGAGTTACTTCCATCCCGAAACGCAGACATTCGCTCGTTACCCGCACGATCCGCAAAATCCGCAGAGCCTGAGCCATCCCTATATCCGGCGCATTTATGAAGATCGCGCGGGCACGCTCTGGATTATTGCCGACTGGATATTGCACAAGTTCGATCGCGCCGCCGGTTCTTTCAAACGCTATGATGTTGGCCTGCACGATATGAACGACGGTGTGATGGCGCTGCACGAAGACAGCCGTGGCACTTTTTGGCTGGGCACCGCGCGCAGCGGGTTGATGATTTTTGACCGCAACAAAGAGCAGGTCACACATCATTTTCAACATGACCCTCGCGATTCCACCTCGCTGTTGGATAAAGAAGTCGTGGCGATTTGCGAAGACATGACCGGCGCCTTGTGGCTGGCCAACCGCGGCGGTGCCAGTCGCTATGATCGCGCCACCGGCAAATTTTCGCGCTTCCGCCATGATCCGAAAAATCCTGCCAGCATCAGTTTTGGCAATTGCATCAGAATCTATCGCGACCATTCCGGCTTGATGTGGTTTGCCACCGATGGCAGCGGTTTGAGTAAACTCGATCCGCGCCCGCCCAAATTCGCGCACCTCAAACACGAAGCTGGCAATCGCAACAGCCTCAGTCTGGGTCTGCCGAAAGCGATCTGGGAAGATCGCGACGGCGATTTGTGGATCGGCAAGATCGGCTCCGGCGTCAACCGCGTCAATCGCCGCACCGGAGAAATCACCAAATATCTGCACAATCCGGCAGATCCGCGAACGCTTGATGCGCACAACATCCTGTCGATTTATGAAGATCGTGAAGGAATCCTGTGGCTGGGAGGCCGAGGTTTGAATCGTTTCGATCGTGACCAAGAAACATTTGCGCATCCGCATAACGATGAAGGCCGGCGCCTCGCCCTGCCCCGGCATACTGCTGATGCGATCTGCCAGGATCAAGAGGGCAAGATTTGGGCCGGCGGCAATGCGTTGAGCATGTATGACAAGCAAACCCGGCAAACCATCACCTACGAGCATCAACCGGATGATCCCACCAGCTTGAGCAGCATGCCCGTGACCGTTGTTTATCAAGGCCGGCAGGGTGTCATGTGGGCCGGCACGCCCCGCGGCCTCAACAAATTCAATCGCGCCAGCCAGAACTTCACGCGCTATTTTCACGATCCGGCCAATCCCAACAGTTTGAGCAACGACTACATCAAAAGCATTTTTGAGGATCGCGACGGCAATCTTTGGATCGGCACAAGCGACGGTCTAAACCGATTGGATCCCGCGCGGGAAACGTTTACACGTTATCACGAAAAAGAGGGTTTGCCCAACACTTTCATTTATGGCATTCTCGGCGATGATCACGGCAATCTCTGGCTGAGCACGAACGGCGGCATTTCAAAATTTGATCCCATCTCCGGAAAATTTCGCAACTATGCCTTGAAGGACGGCCTGCAATCGCGCGAGTTCAACACCGGCGCATTTCACCGCAGCAAGCGAACCGGAGAGATGTTTTTCGGCGGCATCAATGGCGTCAATCTTTTTCATCCGGATTCGGTGAAGGACAGCTCGTTCCTGCCGGCCATCGTATTGACGGATTTCAAAAAATTTGATCTGCCGGTGCAGCTCTCCGCCGACATCGCCGATATTGCCGAGATCAAACTCGACTATGAAGAGAATGTTTTTTCCTTCGAATTTGCGGCATTGGACTATACTCATCCGGAGAAGAATCAATACGCCTACATGCTGGAGGGTTTTGACAAACACTGGGTGTATTGCGGCGACCGCCGATTTGCGCGTTACACCAACCTCAATCCCGGCGACTATACCTTTCGTGTGAAAGGGACGAACCACGACGGCGTGTGGAACCCGCAAGGTGCCGCGCTTAGCATTGCCATCGTGCCGCCATTTTGGATGACATGGTGGTTCAAAATCTTGACGGCCGCAGCTACGCTTGCCACCGTTGCCGGCGCGGCAAAATATATTTCCATGCGAAAATTCAAACGGCGTTTGGAAGTGATCGAACGCCAGCAAGCGCTGAGCCGCGAACGCGAGCGCATTTCCAAAGACATGCACGACGAGTTGGGCGCGAACTTGACCAAAATCGCCATT
This sequence comes from uncultured Cytophagia bacterium, assembly GCA_964457925.1. GTDB lineage: Bacteria > Zhuqueibacterota > Zhuqueibacteria > Zhuqueibacterales > Zhuqueibacteraceae > Coneutiohabitans. Next base: position 95,729 of record CAYWGH010000020.1, on the reverse strand, counting down.
CTCGGCGAGTTGGCGCAGCAAAATTTGGCCAATCCCCAAAAACTGCGCACCGACTTGCTGAAAATATCCGCCACCGCGCGCACCACCATCGACAGCATGAGCGAGATCATTTGGGCGATCAATCCCCAAAACAACTCGCTCGACAATCTGGCGGCGTATCTGCGCAAATGCGCGGCAGATTGCTTCGAGCTGACAGCGATGAACTATCGCCTGCATTTTCCAGAGGCCGTGCCCGGCCATCCGATTTCTGCGGAGTTCCGCCGTCACGTTTTTTTAGTAGTGAAAGAGGCCATTCACAACATCGTCAAGCATGCCAGGGCAACAGAGGCCGAGTTGCAACTCAACTCGCATGATCATACTCTGGAAATTTTCATTCGGGACAATGGACAAGGCTTTGCGCCGGAAACCGTCAACGGCTGCGGCAACGGCTTGCGCAACATGAGCAAGCGCATGGCGGATATCGGCGGGGAGTTCGAGATTCAATCGCGGCCGAACGGAGGAACACGGGTGAGAATTTTGGCAAGAATAGAGTCCTAAAGCTCGACTTCATCAAACTATTCTTTTCGAGACAATTGAGGCGGCTTGCTTTTTGGCGCTAATCCTGCTATCTTTGCGCGAATCCAACACGATACTGGAGTTGAAAATGCCTCGATCGACCCGCCGTAAAAAAGTCATTCACCACTATACCGTTGTCTTTGAGCGTGAGCCGGAGGGCGGCTATCATGCTTTTTGCCCGGCCCTCAAAGGCTGCCATAGCCAGGGCGACACCTATGAAGAAGCCGTCGAAAACATCCGGGAGGCCATGGCCCTCTATCTTGAAAGCCTGCACGCGCATCATCAGACTCCGCCGCGGGAGGAATTGTTGATACAACCCATGCAGATCGAAGCATGAAGTGGCGTTCGGCAACTTCATCGGAGCTGATCCGCGTGGCGCGAAAGCTGGGTTTCGAAAAGGACCGCCAAAAGGGAAGCCACGCGATCTTTCTGCGTCACAGTGACAATGCGCGGGTCGTCATCCCCATCCACATAGGCAAGCCGATCAAAACCAAAACCCTCGCTGACATCATCCATGATTTAGGCCTCACCCCGCAAGAATTTGAAAAATTACTTTAAGATTATGCCGCTCGTAACTGGTTTTGTATGAGAAGGTTGTTGTAGGCCTACTACTTTCGTGTGATTGATTGACAGCACAATCTTTCTATTTTTGAACAACCCGGCGCAGCCATTTGTGTCTAATTTATCAAATTCCTAAGCTGGACGAGCCGGAACTAAAAAGCTTTCTGTAAGCGGATTTCTTGGGACACGGATAAAGCAAGGGCGGTATCCGCTTCCAGTAAAATCCGCTTACAGAAAAGCCTTTGCTTTTAAAGCAACGAGTTCACTCTTAATGGACTAATCGCATAAAATCATATGTCCATCAACGTCGCCATCGTCGAAGACATCGATGACATTCGCAACGGCCTGGCCTATCTCATCAACGGCTCCGAAGGCTTTCGCTGTGTGGCCAAATGCGCCAGCGCCGAGGCCGCATTGGAGGAGTTGGCGGTTCAGGAGGCGGATGTCGTCTTGATGGACATCGAGTTGCCCGGCATGTCCGGCATTGAGTGCATTCGGCGTTTAAAGCTGGATTATCCCGAATTGCAGATCATGATGCTCACGATTTATGAGGACGACGACAAAATCTTTGATTCCCTGATGGCCGGCGCCAGCGGTTATATTTTGAAAAAGACACAACCCGCCAAACTGTTGGAAGCCATTCAAGATTTGCACAACGGCGGCTCGCCCATGTCCAGCCAGATTGCGCGAAGAGTCGTACAAATTTTTCAACACATGCGAACGCCGGCGAAAGAGATGGAACATCTTTCCAGGCGCGAGCAGGAGATTCTCGGCCATCTCGCTAAAGGATTTTTGTATAAAGAAATCGCAACAACTCTTGGGATCAGCATTGAAACCGTGCGCACCCACTTACACAAAATTTACGAAAAGCTGCATGTGCACAACCGCACCGAAGCGGTGTTGAAATATTTGCAGAAGTGAGGGTGGACGTCGCGCCTCGTTTAGTTCGTGGTCGCGTCCTTAGGCGCTTAAAACCCGATTCATCTCTCCCCGCTTTCCCCTCCCCATCCCAAATACAACCTTCGTGTGATTGAATCATCGGTTGCTTTCAATTAAATTGCGCCAGCAACTTCGCAGGGAATCTTTGTGATCGCCTCGCCAGGTTTGCGTTGTTGGGTGACCCATAAACACATCTCGAAACGCCACGACTGAAGTCCCGAGGGTAAGTGGCGTTTCGAGGTTTGAAAACATCACGAGTTCAAATCATTACCACTTATGAACTGTTTTGGGCAGGATCGAACATGGAAACAAAAAGCGCAACCCGGCAAATCTCGTTCGAAGGTGGACTTGTCCCATCTCCGGCATTACTTGGCGACGAGCGGCTGCTCGGGTCCGTCGAAGCGAAGTTTTGGGATTTGGGATTGATCGGTTTCTTGTTGCGGCATAAAGAGCGAGTAGTCATTACAACGCATCGCATTTTCCAATTCTCACGCAAGCTGGCCTCGGCAGAATTGAAGTGTTTGGAATTTACGAAAGTGGAATTTGTTGGAATCGGAGGCCGGTTCAACTGGAAACGATTTCTTTTCGGCCTTGCCGTTACACTAGGCTCATTGTCTGCCTTCTACCTTCTTTTGCCTCGCGGTTATAACGATGATTTGTACCTCTACCCTCTTCTCGTTGCTGCCGTCGGAGTCATCATTATGATTTTGTGTAGAGGCAAGGTGTTGCGGGTCTCTTGTGGCGGCCAGAATTCCATAAACCTGCCGCTGCGTTGCATAAAGGTGGAAGAATCAAAAACCTTCATCGATTTGGTCTCTGGCGCGATCAGAAATTTGGACAAAAGTAAGCCGATGAAAGAGGGCGGGAGCCGCGCTTCTGCTCAACCGGCAGAAGGCGCGTTTGATGACGAGCGCGCCGATTTCAATTCAGCGGCAATTCGGCGCAGAACATCCTTTGATACGTTGCAATAAAAGATCGTCGCGGAGAAGATGAAAAGCACTACTGATGGGAAAAATAGAGCATTGTCGCCTGTAATGGGCGTTTTTGGAGCAAAGCCATGACCACACCACGAGTGATATTGACCCAGCTTCTTCCTCTAATATTGCTCATGTGCGCCGTTTTCACGCCGCGCCTGCAAGCACAAGATGAGCTGCTCACCAACGCCACCATCATCGAGTTGACCAACCTCGGCTTTGGTGAAGATGTGATCATCGAAAAAATCCAGCATTCCAGTCACGATTTCAATACCAGCCTCCCCGGCCTCAAACGGCTGAAAGAAGCCGGGGTGAGCGACGCGGTCATCAAAGCCATGGTAAACGCGCAAAGTGCGGCGGCCAAAGAAGCGGAAGAAACGCAGGAAAGTGATCTCACGAATCCACTCTCACCCCAGGAACCGGGCATTTATTATTGGACGACGAAGCAAGGCAAGGGCAAATTGGTGCAGCTCGAACCCACCGTCTATTCGCAAGGGAAAACCGGCGGCTGGCTGGAATCGCAACTGACCTATGGCTTGGCCAAAACCAAAATAAAAGCTGTGGCACCGCGTCCCCGCGCGCGCTTGCGCGTGACCGAAGCGCAGCCGGTTTTTTATTTCTATTTCGAGCAAAGAAATCCGGGACTGAGCTATGCCCACAGCTTCATCGACGGCGCGGTCAGCCCCAATGAATTCGTTTTGGTCAAGATGACTGAAAAACGCGACAGCCGAGAAGTGACGATATCCGAATCGAACATTCTGGGTTCTGCTCACGGCGCAAGCTCGGCGCACACCAAGGATTTCGATTTCGAAAAAATTAAACCGGGCATTTACAAAGTTATGATCACCACGCCGTTGAAGCCTGGTGAATATTGTTTTTTTTACGCCGGCGCAACCAGAGCCGAGAGGCTATTTGATTTTGGCAGTGACTCTTACGCGGGGGCTCAGATCACACGAACGGCAACGGAAACTGCGCCGCGCCCGGCCTCCGGAAAAACCGAACGACTTCTGGCCGAAGAAAGCGAGTGGGATGATGAATTTGCCCGTTCCCGTTCCGTACGGGAAGAAAAACCGATGTCCGCAAAAGTCGTTGACGTGAAAAAAAACTACCTCATTGTCGAATTGGCAAAAGGCCATTCTTTGACGCGCGGCGCTGAAGTCAATGTTTCATGGTATGAGCGGGGCGTAAAATCTGAAAATCTGGGAACACCGGCGCAAGTCGTCGAAGTCGACAGCCGCTATGCAATTCTAAAGATGAAAACGGCGGCTTCATTTGCAGTTGGCGACAAATTGGTCATGGTGGCTATAGAATAGCAATACCATTGAAGTTTTCATTTCCCGGGCCCGCAATGGAATGGGGGGCCTGCCGAACATCATCGTTGCTGCAATCCTTCTTCACGATTGATCAAGACATTTTGCGGGAGACCTGCCATGAAAACATTTTTTGTTTGTTGGGCAATTTGCTTGACGTTGCCGGTTTCGGCCCTGGCGCAATCCGCTTTTCAAAAAGGCTCAGTGGTGCTGCAGCCTGGCATTGGCTACGGTCTCATCGGCACCGAGGGCGAGGTGGAAACTCCGCCGGTCAGCTTGAATTTGGAAGTTGCCGGCAACTCCGAGTGGTCGGTTGGCGGATATGTGGGATATGCCTCATCGAAAGAGACTTTTATTAGCTCCAGCAACACCGGTGGTTGGTGGACACTTCCAGATTATGGCTTTAAAGCCACCTACTTTATTTTTGGCGGCCGACTCAACTATCACATGAATCCGGAAAGCGAAAAGGTGGATACTTACGCCGGCGTTATGCTGGGCTACAATGCCGTTTCAGTGAGCGAATGGGGCGGAAATGTGGGCAGGCCAGCTTCCTTAAATTTCAGTGGCGTGTTGTACGGCGGCCAGATTGGCGTACGTTATTATCTCACTCCGGCACTGGGCGTGTTTACAGAGGCCGGCTATGGCATTGGCTATGTCACCGCGGGCATATCGTTAAAACTGGGCGGCCACAGGCGGGATGAAATGGCGGAAGCCGCTGAAGCAAGAAATGCGGAACAGAGTATTTGGCGTAAATGGGATGAACGCGTGAGCCGCGCTGAAATGCAAGAATCAGGCGAAACCAGCAGCGCCGACCGGGATATTTGGAGCACATGGAATCAACGTGTGAACCGCGCAGCAATTGAGGAAGCAGAGGAAGAGATCGTTGTGAGTGTGAAAATCCTTTATATAAAAAACGGCCTTTGCATCATCAATTTTGGAAAGAACAAGGGGTTGAACACCGGCATGGATGTCATCGTATATCCGAGGTTCGATCACACTTCTTCTGAAAAGCAGGGCTTTCCGGCAAGAATCACAGAAACGCGCGTGCGCCATGCGGTGATCAAAATTCTCAATGCCAGCCTGGCGGCCATGCTCGCCACCGGCGACGAGTTGGTGCTGAAGGTTTCACCGGTGCGGGTTGAAAGTTACCAAGACTGATTACAGGCATTGCGCATAGAGCATAAAACAATGATCGATAGCAAGGTTGGCTGGAAGGACGATACTCATGGTGATTAGAATTTCAGCAGCACTTTTTTGCGGTATATTGCTCAACGTCTTGCAAACCGCAGTCACAGCGCAAGATCGGGAGCTTCCCTTGCTTCCCAAAGGCATGTTGCTCGAAACGCCGGTCGTGCAGCACACTACTAAGCTGCGCGAAATCTCCGCGGTTTTGGTGTTTGAGGAAACTTTCGAAAGCGGGGCGCCGGGCACGACGCAAACCGGAAGCTGGGCGATCGGCGCGCCGGCCAGTGGGCCGGGCAGCGGATATAACTCAGCGCGTTGCGCCGGCACGAATCTGGCCGGCAATTATCCTGATAACGCCGACGATTGGTTGATTAGTCCAGCCATCACACTACCAGCCACTAATGTAGTTTCTCCGCTTACTTTGTATTTTATGGAGTGGTTTGAGTTCGAAAGCGGTTACGATTATGGTTTCGTGAAAATCTCGACCGACGGCGGCGCAACCTGGAACAGCTTGAGCGTGCGTGACGGCAGCAGCGCGTGGCGGCTAGGGCAGATAGATTTGACCCATTATGCCGGCCTCTCCATAAAACTTGCTTTTCACCTGACTTCAGACGGAAGTAGAACTTTCTCAGGCTGGTACCTCGATGGCATTCAAATCGTGCACGATATCGCCGCGCCATTGGAAGCGGCGCTGACCAGCCTCAACAGCCAGAATTTCCCGTTCATTTTTATGAACGTCGCGGTTTCGGCTGACGGGCAGGGATTACCCAACCTCGAGCAATCAAATTTTACCGCCTTCGAAAACGGCGTTTTGCAAAGCGATTACTTCAACGTCATCCCGCCGCAAGCCGGTGGCGGCGTGCGCTTGGCGGATATTGTTTTCGTGATGGACAATAGCGGCAGCATGGGCAACGAGATCAACGCTGTTTCCAGCAACGTCTTCAACTTTGTCAATGCTCTTTCCTCTTCGGGGATCGACTTCGCACTGGGCTTATGCCGTTTTGGGAGCTTGACAAACAGTGGCAATCCGATCATCGAAGATAACGGCAATCTCACAACAGACGTTGATTATTTCAAGAATATCGTTTGGCATCGCAACGATACCACCGGCTTTAGTGAACCCGGTTATCATGCACTCACGCAATCTGCGATCAGCTTTAGTTTCCGGCCGGGCGCGCAAAAAATTTTCATTATCATTACGGATGAAACGCCAAACCAGGGTGAAACGACACAGGCGCAAGCTCTAACGCTTTTGGAAGAAAATGCGATCACGTTATTTGCCTTGACCGCCCCCGTTTTGTTTGGGCACTTCGATCCATTGACGGCTGCCACCAATGGCAGATACTTTGACATCTTTTCACCGTTCGATGAAATTTTGAGACATATCACCGCGCAGATTTCCAATTCCTATGTGGTCTCTTATCGCTCCAGCAACCCGGCGTTGGACGGAACACTCAGAACCGTCGAGGTGCGCATTACCCACCGCGACGATGACGTTACCGTCACCGGCTCATACATTCCCGGGGCAGCGCCCACGATTCGCCGTACGGCTGCGACCCTGGCTTTACACGATCAGGCCTGGGCGCAAGGCGCCGGTTTTATGATCGAAGCCGAAATCGTGGACAATGCCGCACCGCTAGTTCAAGAAGCACGCGTGTATTACAAACGAACGGGCGAGGCAGCTTATTCGTCCGCGGTGATGGCATGGCATACTGGAAATGTTTATCGGGGCAATATTCCCGGCAGTGCCGCCGCCGCGCCGGGAATGGATTATTATCTCACGGCGAGCGACGGCGTTTCAACTTCTTCCGATCCCAGAACCAATCCGGCTAGCAGTCCTCATCAAATCGCGATTTTGCCCAATATCGCGCCGGCGATCACGCATACACCGGTGATGCACCTGATTGTGGGCACACCAATCGCCGTCACTGCCAGCATCGTTGACCACACCAATTTTTTATCGTCAGCAAAACTGCTCTATCGTAAGACCGGGCAGTTGCTCTATCAGCAACAAAAGATGCTTTTTAATTCCGGAAATCAGTATACCGCGGCGATTCCGGCGGATTACGCCACTATCGCCGGAGTCGAATACTATCTCGCGGCAGAAGATGATTTCGGCGTCAGCAGCTCACATGGCAGCGCAGATCAGCCGCATCAAATCACACCGGGAAATGACGCGGAATATCGGCCGAATTCAGGGATATACTTCTATCCCAACCCCTTCAACCCGCAAGCCGGCCTCGGAACGTTCAGATACAGCTTGAGCCATGCCGTGAAGGTTACGATCAAGATCTACGACGCAGCCAACGTTTGGATAAGAACCGTGATTGCCGGTGTGGAACGCCAGGGAAATGTCGAGTTGGCGGAAATTTGGGACGGCAGCACCAGTCGCGGCGAGCTGGTCGCCAACGGAATTTATTTTTACGTTATGGAATTCAGCTCGGGCGAGAAAGCGATGGGCAAAATTGCAGTGCTGCGATGAAATTCATTTTGAGTGATCATGCGAGAGCGCCTCATGTCTTTGAATAACTTTTTGAGAATAACCATTGCACTTCTTTGCCTCGCGCAAAGTATTTGCATTGGCGGCGAAACCGGAGGCGGCCTACCCGGCGCATTTTTGCGTATGGGCGTGGGCAGCCGCGCGCTCGGCATGGGCGGCGCTTTTGTGGCGGTGGCCGACGATGCCACTGCGAGTTATTGGAATCCCGCGGGCCTCAGTCTCGTGCGCGAATTGCAGATCAGCGCTGCGTATACCGCGCTTTCGCTGGGTCGCGAATACAGTTTTGCCGGCATCGCCGTGCCTTTGGGCGCCTGGGGAACGATGGGCGCAAACTGGATGAACTTCGGCGTGAAAAATATCGATGGCAGAGATCAAATCGGCCTGCCCACCGGGACGTTTTCCAATAATGAACAAGCGTTGCTTTTAACTTATGGCGTTCAGCTCCTGCCCGGCCTGGCTGTCGGCGGCGGTATCAAGCTTTTACGGCATACCCTTGCCGCCAATAGCGCGTACGGTTATGGCTATGATGCCGGCCTGCTGCTAACACCCGCCCCGTTTTTTGCCCTGGGCGCTAATATTCAAAATCTGCAAACCCATCTCGCCTGGAATACGCCGGGACGCACGCGCGAGCTTTTTCCGCAAGTCGCGCGGTTGGGCTTGCAGCTCAGGCCTGTTCCGTTTTTGCGTTTGAGCGCGGATTATGAGATTTCATCACAAGCAAACGGCAAATGGCTGGCGAGCGACGTGGAAGGGGGAGAATGGCGCAGCGGCGGTGAACTTTGGATGGGAAAGGTGCTCGCGTTACGCGCGGGCATGAACCGCAATAACCCGGCCTACGGCGCTTCGTTGGCTGTGCCGACAGGCAACAGCGCCTTCCAAATCGATTACAGCTTTGCCAACGATGCCATCGATGCATTTGCGACGCATCGCGTGTCGGTGGTGTTGAAATTCGGCAAACCCCGGCCTGAAGAAGCGGTCCGCCAGGAGGTTTCACAGGCGCCTGCACGGGCAGCGCCGCAATCTTCATCACGCTCTTCCGGTACCGGATGGCTGCGCGCACGGGTGATTGAAGCGCAGGCGCCGTACCTGACGATATACGTCAATCGCAGCGACCTGTTGAAACCAGGCATGAAGATCAAGCTCAATCAGTTTCTCAGCTCGACGCGAGTCGGCAAGTTTTATGGTATGGCGGAAGTGATTCTTATTCGCGAGAAGCAGGTTATGATTCAATTGAACAAAGCGAAATTTTTTCCGCCGGGTGAATTGCTGGCATTAAAAATTTCGACAGTGGCGCAGGACTAAGTCCGAGAAAGGCTCGCAGTCGTGCCTTCAAGCGTCAGGGCGGTTTTGTCAATAACGGGCTCTCCTTTTCCGCCCCACGATCAAAATTACAACCTTCGTGTGATTGAATCACCGGTTGCTTTCAACTAAATTGCGCTAGCACCCTCCACCGCACTCTTCGCGATTGCTTTGGAGAGCTTGCGTTGTTGGGTGACCCATAAACACATCTCGAAACGCCACGACTGAAGTCCGGGGGTAAGTGGCGTTTCGAGGTTTGAATCAATGCAACAGCATTCGAGAAATGATGCTATGAGTTTTGATATTCACATTCGGCAATGTTCCGCCACGGCTGGCCGTACCTTGGCAACAGCAGATGCCACGGCTCAGCCGTGACCGAGCAAGCCGGGCTACCGAATTTGACCGCCAAAATTCGTTAAAACCTCCTCCCCTCCAGCGCTTCGATATTTTTCCGAATCTCCTCCGGCAACAGCGTCTTGCGGTTTTCGCGATAGTCGAACGCCACCAACTCTGCCGTGCCTTCGGCGGAGATTTTTTGCAGTTTGCGACTCACCAGACAAATTTCCATGGTAAAGCGATCTTCTTTGATGGTCGTAACACGAGTGCCCACCGCCACCGTGTCCGGATAAGTCAAGGCTTTGCGATAACGGCATTGCGTGTGCGCGAGAATGGGGCCGACGCCGTTATTTGACATCATATCGCTGAACTTAATGCGCTCAAAATAGGCCATGCGACCGCTTTCGAAATAGCGAAAATAAACGATGTTGTTCACATGTTGAAAAGCATCCATCTCGCCCCAGGCAACGGGAATTTCGATGATGACGGGATAGCTTTCGAGAATATTGGGTTCCATTCCTGCTCCAGAGCTGACGACAAGGAAAGTTTTTGGCAACTGCTAAACGACACCGGCATTCTACTCCACTGCCTTACTCTCCCCAAAAACAAAAAGGCCCCTTCACACTGACTCAGAGCGTAAAGAGGCTTTGAAATTTAAAGGGTATTTTTTGACAAGAACGAGAGGGCGGCGGCAATCGGGTGTTGTCGCTGGTAAAAACATGTACTGCCCGGTTATTCGGTTTGTTTGTGCCAACACATGCTTTTTGCGCGAATTCCACTCAAGCGCGTTTCTTCATCTTCTCATACGTATAGAGCGGCGCCTTGCCCTCCGTAACCGATTCTCTGGTTACCGTGCACGTTTTCACTTCGGGCATGCCAGGAATTTTGTACATGACCTCCAACATCGTTTCTTCCATTACCGAGCGCAGGCCGCGCGCACCGGTGCCGCGCTTCATCGCGCGCTGCACGATGGCGCGCAAAGCCCCCTCTTCAAATTCAAGCTCGACGCCGTCCATGTGCAGCAAGCGGCGATATTGCTTGGTCAACGCATTTTTGGGTTTAAGCAGGATATCCATCAGCGCCGCCTCGTTTAGTTCGCTGAGCGCGGTGATCACGGGCAGACGGCCGATCAACTCCGGAATCAAACCGAACTTCAACAAATCTTCCGGCTCGACTTTTGCGAAAATTTCGCCGATCGAGCGCTCGATCTGGCTTTTGGGATCCGAGCCGAAGCCGATTTCTTTTTTGCCGATACGTCGCGAAATGATCTTTTCGAGACTCTCGAAAGCGCCGCCGCAAATAAAAAGAATGTTGCGTGTGTTGATATTGATGAGATTCTGCTCGGGATGCTTGCGTCCGCCCTTGGGCGGCACCGCCGCCACCGTGCCCTCCAACAGCTTTAACAAACCTTGTTGCACGCCCTCGCCGGACACATCGCGGGTGATGCTGGGATTGCCGTCTTTGCGCGAGATTTTGTCGATCTCGTCGATGTAGACGATACCCTTTTCCGCGCGTTCAAGGTCATAATCGGCGGCCTGCAACAGCCGGACGAGGATGTTTTCGACATCCTCGCCGACATAACCCGCTTCCGTCAACGTGGTGGCGTCAGCGATGGTAAACGGCACTTGCAAAAAACGCGCGAGCGTCTGCGCCAGCAACGTTTTGCCGGTGCCGGTGGGGCCCACCAGCAAAATATTACTCTTTTCGAGTTCAACATCTTCGATGCTGGCGGGCGTTTCGATGCGTTTGTAGTGATTATAAACCGCTACCGCCAACGACATCTTGGCGCGATCTTGCCCGATGACATAGTCGTCCAATTCGCGCTTGATCTCTTCCGGTGTGGGAATACGTCCGTAAAACGGAACAGAACGCCGCTGCATGTCATCGCGAATGATTTCGCTGGCATTGCGCACGCATTCGTTACAGATGTAAACATCCGGCCCGGTGACGATACAATCGACCTGATTGGAATTCTTGCCGCAGAACGAGCAAATGAACAAACGGTCGCGTTTACTGAAGTCTGCCATGAGAGTCGCCTATTTCTTCTTAACGATGCCCTTGCGCGTCATGATCTCGTCGATGAGGCCATATTTTGCGGCCTCCTCCGCAGACATGAAAAAATCACGATCGGAATCTTTTTCAATGCGCGAAAGCTCCTGGCCGGTGTGATCGGCAAGTATCTGATTGATGCGCTCGCGAATTTTCAAGATTTCCTTCGCTTGAATTTCGATATCCGCCGCTTGTCCCTGAAAACCGCCCCAGGGTTGATGAATCATAATGCGCGCATGTGGCAGCGCAAAGCGTTTGCCTTTCGTGCCGGCTGCCAGCAAAACCGCGCCCATGCTGGCTGCCAGCCCCATGCAAATGGTATTCACCGCCGGTTTGATGTATTGCATCGTGTCATAGATCGCCAACCCGGCTGACACGCTGCCGCCCGGACTGTTGATGTAAATGAAAATATCCTTATCCGGATCTTCCGCCTCCAAAAAAAGCAATTGCGCAATCGTCAAACTCGCGACCGCATCATCTACCGCGGTGCCGAGAAATACGATGCGTTCTTTGAGCAAACGTGAAAAAATATCAAAGGCGCGCTCACCGCGGCCGGTTTGTTCGACAACAATTGGTACGAGTCCCATAGCTTGTCCTTTCGTGAAATGATGGTGGGCCGATAGCGTGCCCAAATCCTTGAGTCATACTGTTAGGTGGTTACGATTTTCGATTTATTCCGGTCTTTGTAAGGTACGTTGCGCGGTTCGATGCGCATTTTGGTTTCCAGAAATGCCAGAACTTTTTCATTTTCCAGCCGGTCGCGCAAATCTTCACGCTTCTTTTCATCATTCATGGTTTGATGGATCAGGCGCAGCGGCTCTTCGTTGCGCGCGGACGCGAAAGCGGTGAGATAGCTGCGCATCTCCTCTTCGCTCACGAGCAGATGCTCGATTTCCGCAATATGCTCACGGATATAGCGCCATTTCAGAAAGCGAACCGTGCGCTTGCGCGCCTCTTCGCGCAAATCCTCGTCTTTGATGCCCTTCACGTCCTTAAATGTTGCTTTGAGATTCTCAAAATAGGCGTTGGTGTAAGCCTCCAGCATGCTCTCCGGCAGCTCGAGCGGGTTGTTCTTGAGAATTTCTTCGACCAGGGCATCATGCAAATCATCGCGGCTGCGCTGCTCGGCTTGTGCGCGAATGTCGTTCGCGATCGCCTGCCGCAATTCGGCCAGCGTTTCGAAATTTCCGACGGTGCGCGCCAATTCATCGTCCAGTTCGGGAAGTTTGACTTCCGAAACTTCCTTAACGTCGACGCGATAGAAATGCTCAAGCGGTTTGCCTTCGGCATCTTCGCTTACGCTTTTGACGCGGCGCGATTCTTCGGGTTTGACGCCAATCAGCTGCGGCGTGAAATCTTCCATGGCTTCACCTGGCTGCGCCACACGGAAACGCCGGTCTTTATGCTGGCGGCCGATGAGCGGCACGCCAAGAGCATCAACCTCCTGGACATCGGCTGTAACAATATGGCCGGGTTGCGCGCCGGTTTCGACGCTTTCCAGCCAACTGTTCTGCTCGCGTATGCGTTGCAAGGCTTCGGAAATATCGTCTTCGGTAATGTCGTAAACGACTTTATCGAGCAGAAAGCCGCTGTAGTTTTTTAACTCGACTTCCGGCTGAATTTCAACGGTGGCGCGCAGTTTAAGGCCGGCCTGCTCATCGTATTTGACTTCTTCAATTTGCGCCGGGCCGACGGTATTGAGTTGATGCTGCTTGCTGACATCGGACAACAAATCGGGAATGATCTCTTCAATTGCCTTGCGCTTTGCCTCATCACCGAACAGCCGTTGCACCATGCCCATCGGCACTTTGCCGCGGCGGAAGCCGTCCAGGCGGGCCTGCTTTTGAAAGATGCGTAGATTTTTTTGTACGTGTGGATCGAATTCACTCGAGGTGAGATTGATTTCAATGTGACGCTTCCACTTCTCGCCGGTCGATATTTGTACGTCCAATGCCAACTCCTCACATCAATGTGTCCGCAGTTAAAAATACCCCGCAATCACCTTGATTTTGGGGTTTGAAAGTGCCAGAGAAGGGAGTCGAACCCATACGCCTTGCGGCACCAGATCCTAAGTCTGGCGTGTCTTCCATTTTCACCACTCTGGCATTTTTTCAACGCGGCAAAAATATAGCTAATCAACAAGCGAAATGCAAAACAAAAATCCCCCCGACTGCGAGGGTGGCCCGCCGGCGAGGGGATTATCTGTATTTTCTTCTTCCGACGCGGAGCATTTCAACTGCTCACAGCCCGCGCAATTGGCGCGGCATGGTCTGAAGAAGCGCTTCATAAGGAGGGAGGAGTTTACTATTCCAAGAGCGCAAACTTGGCAAGATAATGAAAATCACCGTAACGCAGCGTGATCGGCGCTTGCGGATCGAACCAGGCCGGCAACAAAACGACGCCCTGATGAATCTCGCCGTCGGCAATTTTGCCGCCGAACACGCCGTTCTCTTCCAACGCCATCACGTCCGCACTGTTCTTGCCGGTTTCCGGTTTCCAGACGCGGCCTTTTTGCTCAAAGCGCAATTGCGCCGGGTCAAAACTTACGATGCGATTCGGCAGAGTCGAAATGGAAAATACCAACGGCGTCACACGTTGCCCTACAATCGCGCGCACGGATTGCGCCAATTCGGCCTTGTAGGCGACCAGCATTGAAAGTTGAATGCGGTTGCTGTCGTTATCACGCACAAAAAACGAGGTGATTTTATCGGCATTGAGTTTGGCGACGGAGGAACGCTCCGGCCGCAAATCTTTTTCTTTCTTGGTCTCAGCGTTCGCTTTGCCGGAGGCTTTAACTTCGGCTTTCTTGACTTCATTCACGGCGATTTTCGCGGCTGATGGCTCTTCTTGCTCCTGCTGACTGAAAGCCGGCGAAAACACATACAGGTGAACGAGTGCGGCGCCAATGAGCGCGAGACGAAATGGCTTGATGTTGCTCATAGTGACCTCCATGAAATGACGGTTGAAACGGCCCTGTCCACGTCAACTGGATTTACAACTACTCGATTCAGCAACCAACATGCCAATTAAAAGAGATGAAACGCACGATGATCTGAGCAATAGTAATCATACAATTAAGGCGGTTGTCAGTTCATACTAACATGTACTTTATTGCGCAATATCATGTGCCAAACCGGACAACGTCTCAGCACGAAACGCCCTCATGATGCAACCGCTGTAACGTTTCATTCGTGTTAAGGCGATGTTTCACGGCGACCATATCGAATAAACTTGAAAGAGAAAAACCTGTTGCGCCGCAAAAAAAAACTGTGAATATTAACACCGCGCGACATTTCAGGCATGGTCGGCGCGCGCGAACTTCACCGGCGATATACTAAGTCTCCCGCCACATTTTGCGCAGGCCGTTCCGCGCCCATGCTTTCCTCCCGCGAGCTTTTGAATTGTTTGCCGCGCCCGCATTATAATTTGATTGATAATCCAAATCCTCCCTTCACTCTACCAACCACAAGGGGATATTTTTATGAGCAAAAGTTACATGCCTCGCCTGCTGGTTGTCTCGCTTATTGGGGTCGTTGCTTTGAGTGTCCTTGCGGCCGGCCTGAAACCTGGCGCCGGCTCACAACAGTTGCAACGCTTCTCGAAGACGCAGGCAGGCTTGAAGCTTGTGCCTGGCCGCGTGATCATCAAATTCAAGCCGGCCATTAAAAATGCGGCAAACAGCCCGGAAATGCATGCCCTGCGCAGCGCGCACAACGTCCTCTCTGCCCTGCCGGCGTTCTCACATTTCAAAAACAAACAAATTGCCGAAAAAGCCAGCATCGGCCTCTCACGCATTTTCGTGCTGACGGTGCCGGAGAATGCGGATATTCTACGCTTGGTCGCGGAGCTGAAACGTGATCCGGCAATCGAATACGCGACGCCCTACTACTTGATTCCGGTGCATAGCACACCGAACGATACCCGCTACGGCGAGCAGCAACATTTGCCGCAAATCAAAGCGCCGGAGGCGTGGGATCTTGCGCAGGGTGACTCTGCTGTAGTTGTGGCGATTATTGACACGGGCACCGACTGGAATCATCCCGATCTCGCCGCCAACATTTGGCGCAATCCCGGCGAAACCATCGACGGCCTTGACAACGACGGAAACGGCTTCGTTGATGATATTCGCGGTTGGGATTTTGTCGCCAATACAGATTTCGTCTTCCCCGGAGAAGACGGCAGTGAGCCTGACAATGACCCGATGGATTTCAACGGGCACGGCACACATACCGCCGGCCTAGCGGGCGCGAGTACGGACAATAACACCGGCGTGGCCGCCGTTTCATGGAACATCAAGATCATGCCGATCCGTGCAGGCTGGCATTCCAGGTTTGAATTGGGTTTCGTGGATTTGATTGCTGTGGCGCAGGGTTTCATTTATGCTGCGGACAACGGCGCCCATATTGCTAATCTTAGCGCCGGCAACGACCAAATGGTTGTCGACGCGGCTAGATATGCTTTTGAAAGCGGAGTGCTGGTAACGGTTTCGGCCGGAAACAGCAATAATGAATTGGGCGATCCTTTGGCGATCGCGCCGTTTGCACTGTCTGTTGCGGCATTGGATGATCGTGATTTCAAAGCTTCCTACTCCACTTATGGCGATTGGGTGAAAGTGGCAGCGCCAGGCGGTGATCAACCCGCCAACCGGCCGGGCATCTTGAGTACGGTTTTCGACGATGACTATGATTCGTACTCCGGCACCTCGATGGCCGCACCGCTGACGGCAGGTGTTGCCGCATTGCTCAAATCCGCTCATCCCGGTTGGTCCGGCCTGGATATTCTCTATCAAATTGTCGGCACAGCCGACAACATCGACGGCTTGAATCCGAATTATCGTGGCAAGCTCGGCAGCGGCCGCATCAATGCCTTTCGCGCGTTAACGGAAACGGTCAGCCCTAAACCGAATATCGTGATGAACGGTTTCGCCTTCACGGAAGCGCCGGGCGGCAATGGCAATGGCTTTCTCGATGCCGGAGAATCAGCAAATCTTGTCGTCACGCTGCAAAATCGGTTTGCGGACGCGCAAAATGTCACGCTCACGCTGCACACGGACGATTGGGCGGTGCAGATCACAAACGGCATGGCCAGCTTTGGCGATCTTCCCGGTCTCAGTGATCTCGATCGCAGCATCGCCAGCAACGAGTCGGCGCCCTTTGCCATTTCGGTTTCTCCCCAAGCCCTGCCCCATCGCGTCAAATTCACTTTGAACTTGAATGCCGCGGAGGGCTATCAAAAAAACTTTGAATTTTATCAAGGCATCAGCCCTTCGGTGTTGTTGGTGGATGACGATGACGGCGCGCGCGCAGAGACTTACTTTTTGACCGCGCTGGATAGCCTGGGCATTTCCGCAAATACGCAAAATCACCTGACGGACGGGCCGCTCCTGTTCGAAACAATGCTGCAATATCCCACCATCATTTGGCAATGTGAATCATCTTTTTTTGAAACGTTGGATTCCACTGATCGCGCGGAATTGACGCTCTATCTTGAAACCGGGGGCAATCTTTTTATCACCGGTCAGGATATTGGATGGGATTTGTGTGATCCCTCCGGCTCTCAGTTGCCTGCTTCGAATGGAGCTTCGCGGACTTTTTATGAAAACTATTTGCATGCACGTTACTACAACGATGACTCGGAATTCTCCGCGGTGTCCGGGGTGGACGGCGACCCCATCAGTGATGGTTTGAGCTTTGATGTTTATGAGCCGGGGCTGCCACCGGAGGCGCAATATCCCAGCGAAATCGAAATACTTCATCCCGCGATAAGTATTTTCAACTATCCCAACAGCCTCTCCGGAGCGCTGCGTTATGAGGGCCTGTATCGCCTGGTCTATTTTGCCTTTGGCGGTTACGAAGCGATCGTGCAGAAACCGGCCCGCGATCTCGTCATGCGGCGCGTGATGAATTGGCTGAATGGCCTCAGCCTAGCGCACACGCCGCTGAAAGATACGGAAAACTTGACCAGCAGCCGTCCGGTCATCGCGCAAATCACCTCTGAACTAAGCCCGCTGGCTGAGGTCAGCCTGTATTGGGATACCGATGGCGCGCTGCCGTTCAACCGCTTGACGATGGCGCACTTGGGTAATGGCAACTACAGCGCCTCCATCCCGGCACAGGACAATGAAACCATCGAGTACTTTATTTTCGCGCGCACGGAAAAAGGGTTCGCCGCGCCGATTGATAAACATTCCTACGATTCCAGGCCGGATCGCAAAGCGCCGGTGTTGCGGCAATTGACCCAACTTCCCAATTCGATCAGCAACTACGGCCCGTTTACCGTTACGGTCGAAGCAAGCGACAACCTTGGCGTTGATGCAAGCCGCATATGGTTGCACTATCGCAGCCAGGCGCAAAGGGATAGCGTCCGCATGAGTCCGGCAGGCGAAGCCAATCACTTTACCGCCAGCTTTAGCTCGAGATTCAGTGTGGGCGATACGGTGCATTATTTTGTCTCTGCTTATGACATCGCCGCCGCGCGCAATCGCGGGATTAGCGCTGAACTGAGTTTTGTAACCGGAGCGGAAGACTTTGAAAACGGCTTGTCGGCCTGGGCAGTGGATTCGAGCGGCTGGGGTTTGGCGAGCAATCGCCGCGTTTCCGGCAAATATTCTGTGAACAGTAATCCGCAACGGCTCTACTCGCCGAATACCAACACTTCGCTTACGCTGCGGCAACCGCTTGATCTATCGTACATGAGCACCGCAGAAATCAGCTTTAAGGAACAACACTATTTTTCCGCCAATCAGGAGGATTTTGCCGTGTTGGAAGTCAGCGCGGACAGCGGCGCCACGTGGAGGGTTTTGGGCGAACAGTTGCGCGGCGCGCAAACGCAATGGCGCGAGCGTAAATACTCGCTCTCCGCTTACGCGGGCGCGGGCTTTACGGATGTACGCGTGCGTTTTCGCATTCAAACAGATTCCATCGCCACCCAGCCCTTGCCCGGCTGGTTCGTCGATGATATCAAAATTGGTGAACCTACTGTGGCGGTGCGAGAGCCTCAGCAAAGCGGCGCAATTCCCGCGGCGTTTGTGTTGCAGCAAAGCTATCCCAATCCGTTTGTTATGAACACCAGCGGAACTTCTGCAATCACGACAACAGCGATTCGCTTCGAGCTGCCTGCCAGCGCCGAGGTTCTGCTTGAAGTCTATGATTTGCTGGGCCGGCGCATTGTCACGCTGCTTGACGAAAGAAAATTTGCCGGCACACATACCGTCGCATGGAACGGGCGGGATCATGCCGGACGGCGCGTGGCTTCCGGGGTTTATTTTTATCGTTTGCACGCAACCTCAACCGAAGGGCAAAAATTCCAGGCTGTGCAAAAGCTGGTGGTGTGGTAAAAATTTTTCGTTGCTGTGGAGATTTCTTAAGAATATTCGGAAAGTTTTGCATCTCCAAGATTGCGCCGCATGCCGTTGAGATGCGGCCTCCATCAATTCAATCGTGTCCGTCCACCGCCCAGGCGGTTTGCGTTTCCGGACAGACACAAAATGGACGAGATGCTAATTAATGCTCAGGAGGAATCCCATGGCACGAAAAGAGGCGACGTTATCAAACGTCGAAGCCGCGCAAAATTCTGCCGTCATCAATCCTTATGCTTTGGCAGAACTAGTCGCGGGACGCAAAATTCCCTGGAAGGAAATTCCAGATACGCCGCGCGTACTGGAAGATATTCTGCAAACGCCGTATGAGGAGCTGTTTGATCCCAAATACGAAGGCCCGCTATACATCGGTCTGCGTTTGAATGAACAACTGCAAATCGAGCCGGTGCGCTCTCCGCTGCTGGATATCGAGGTGAGAGTCGACATCAACGATCTCGAGTATCCGCCGGACATGGATGTTCTCAACCTCAAAACACTCGCAGACCTCGGCCCGCGCTTCAACACCGAGGATATCGGCGGCATTCCCGTGATGCGCGCTGAAATTGCCGGGCAACGTTACATGAAGCTTTGGCTGCGCTTGCCGGAACGGGAACGCTGGCAGCGTTTGGCGCGCATATTCAATAAAGGCCTGGTTGAAACCATTGCGTTCGATCCCAAAACTCTCGGACAATCCAAAGATTGGACGCCGCCGAACGGCACGTGGAGCGACCCCGGGCGCTTTTTCAATGAAGCTGCCGAGTTTTTCGATCCCATTCAAGGCGCGGTGGCCAATTGTTATTATATTGCCGCGCTCTCCGCGGTGGCGTGGGCCATGCCTTATCGCATCACGCATCTCACGCGCGCGATTGGCCAGACGCAGCAGCAATTCACCAACATGATTCGCTTCTACAAACCGGATAGCAACGGCCAGCTGGACAAAGAGATCGAGGTGACGGATTCGGTGCCGTTGAGTACTTCCTCCGGCAGTTTCATCTATTGCCGTTCAAGTGAAACGGGTGAAATTTGGCCGGCGGTTTATGAAAAGGCCTACGCCAAATTGAAAACCGGCATCAGCGGAGATCATCCCGACATCACAGCGACCGGGTGGGGCGATTGTGTGTGGGCAACGGCGCAGCTCACCGGCGGCAAACGGTTCTACTACGGCACACCGAGCTACTCCGCCGACGAGCTATGGAATCTCGTGCGCGCCAACTCGCTCAGCTATCGCACGTTTAACCCCATGACCGCCTGGACGTATTCCAGCGGCGAAGCTTCGGAAAAGAAAATCGTTTATAGCGATGCAAATATCGTGGCCTCGCATTGCTATACGGTTTTAGGCTGGGCTTATCGCAACGATCGCAAGTACATCATCCTGCGCAACCCCTGGGGCAACACCGAAGCCACCGTGCAAACCTTGAACAGCTCGGTTTGGCTGTATGACATCAGTTGGTGGCGGCCGATCAACCTGACGGCTATCGATGGCACATTTGCCATCGAAGCCTCAGCGTTCAAAACCTATTTCGCCGGTTTGGGCGTGGCCAAGTAAGCCTCTCTGTTTATAATAAAAAAGCCCCGGCAGCATGTGCCGGGGCTTTTGTGTTTCGTCTCAAAAAATTCGTGTCGCCAGAGCACGTAATTGAGCCACATTTTCTCAGAATGGCTTTATCTTATTCAGTTTCTTTGACATGTAATTTTCTATTAGAAAATGCCTGATAGCATCGAAAGGCCCGGCTATTGAAATTTTTTTGAGAAAATTCTGTATGAGCACGCATCTCTAATGTAGAAGATTGACAGCTGCAAAATAATTGCCTGAAAAAAATCAACTAGCTTTGTGTACTGAATCTTGATTGTTAATTCACCCACCTTATAAAGCATCATTCACGAGAGGGGTTCTATTATGTGCGCTAAAATTTCAATGAAGAACAGCTTCGCGCCCGTGGGAATGGCTTTCGCGATGTTGGTATTTTTACTGTCGATGGGTTGTAAACCTTCGGAAAAATTACCTCCTTCCGGGCCAAGTCGTTTGAATCCTGACTTTAAACGAAATCCTCCCAGAGCTGAGAAAACAACCTTAACACGACTCGCAGAGGAGACCGCGGAAGGCAATACCATACTCGTCGTCGAATTTGCGCGTGAATCCCAACTTGCGGATAGTGTGGCGATTATGCTGGAACAGCGTGAAGTGATTCTGCGTGACGATGGGCAAGGCGTCGATGAGCAAGCGGACGACGGGAAGTTCTCCGCGGTGGTAAATATTCCAGAAGAAGAGATTGTGGCGACGCAGCAACATCTCGATTCCTTGCGCCAACGCTTCCCAACGGTACCGGTCTTTGAACAACGCCGACTGGTAAGTCAACGAGATCTCCCAATAATAGACCTTGAACGTTTTCGCGAAAGACTGCCAATCGATTTCATTCCTGCCGGGATTCCCGGGGTCGTGGATGAGGCAAGAACGTTGATGATCACTTCAACCCTGGTGGTCGATGATCCTTCCCGGACATTCAATCCGTGCACGAACGCCGGCACACCGATGGGTTCATGGACGTTCGGCCATCTCATGCGAGAAATGGCCAACGAACCCGAGACCGGAATCAATCCTTCTGATTTTGTGCGCCGTTGGTTGAATCGCTGGAAATTTCCACAAGTGGTCAACGACGACTTCATACCTGCACGCCTTGATATTCAAAATCAAATTATCGCTCCCTGGGAAGTTGCCAGCGGTGTCGGCCCCGGCGGGCCGCTTGATCTAGCAAAAGCACCGTTTCGGCTATTGGCAATTGTTAATCGTGTAGATTTGCGCGAGAACTTTGTTTATGGGGGTGGAAGCGCGGGGGAGGCGCGTTTTGTCTTTTGCGCCGTTGACGCCAACTGTCAACCGCTGCGCTTTACGGTCATTTTCGAATATGGCATCAAGAAAAGAAACTGTTTCGAGCTCAAAGCGTGGGCGCAACAATGGCTGGATTTACAAAATCATGCCCTGGGTTCCCCGGCGTATAACACCGCATTACAAGCGATTACAGATCAGTTTGTATCCGCTGGGGCCGATCCAACTAAACTTCCCAATAAAAGCGCCTTGAATCAACTGCGCACGAATGAAAATGCCTTGGTTCCTCTTTGGGAGCTGCGCGAGTTTAGGCTCTTTAACGAAGATTCGGATGCCGGGCATTTGCGACTGGTAACGGTCAAGCAGACGCCTGATTTCGACCGTAACGGGGAGGCGGTTATTGCTGATTACGTCAATGCCAATGCCGCTGACATTCTATTAAACCAGCACCAAGTACCTCTTGAGTTTCCTCCGGGCCAACCGTTCCTTGGCGGCGCGGCGCCGACACCGGGCGGGATGTTTTGGGATGGGCCCTCAGTTCCTCCAGGCCCAGATATTACAAATCCGGATGCCAGACACTTATTTTCACTCAATACCTGCAACGGTTGTCATGCCCGTGAAACGAATACCGCTTTCACACACATTTTCCCTGCACCCTTTGGCAGCACGCCTATGTTGTCAGGTTTTTTAACGGGGATTGATGTGATAGATCCGGCCGACAATATCACCGAAAGACATTTTGATGATTTACAACGTCGTGCTCAGGATTTGGATAATCTCGCTCATTCGCCTTGTTTTTCCATGGTTTTTCATATGCCTTTGCTTATGCAGCATTAACACTAAACTCCGTGTGCGTTTGAGAAAATAACGTTCTTCGGGAAACGTTTTTTGCAAATATTATTCTCAGATTCTTCAAAGCAAAAAATCCCCCGCCAGCATTCAGCATGTGCGGGGGATTTTACTTGAAATTCAGATGAAAACGATGAGCTGCTCCCTTCGGTAGGCTCAGGGGGCGTGCCGTCGTCTTCGGTTTTCATGCCGTCAAAAGACGGCGCGCCATTTCGCCAATCAAAACGACTCGCCCACAATCAACTTTTCCAATTCATTCGTTTTCTGCTTGTAGGTTTTGCTCGGCGGCACCACGACGGCAAGTATCACCGATTGTTCAAATGCTTTGAAAAAGCGAAACACGATTTTGCGGTGATTGTCGCCTTCGATCATCACTTCACGCAAGCGCGAGATGCCGCCCATCACCGCAGCCATGCGGCTGACGTCTTGAAACATAATCGCCATCTCGGCAATCCGATCACGATCGACCTGCTGGCCGGTCGGGCTAAGCGCCTGCGCGATCGGCAATCCCTCCTCACTGAACAAATGCGCGGCTTCGTAATTCCCCAACACCACAATGCTCTGCATTTTTTGTTCAATGGAAAATTGTGGCGATTTGATGGCAGCCGCACCGGGCGCCGCTGAAACGCCGTCACGATCGTTCGGTTTGGCAACTTGCAATGTATCGTTATCAAAATTCATGGCAAACTCTTTTCTGGTTTTGCTTTTACGTTCTCGTTAAAGAAGCACATTCATTTATCAGCTCCCCTTTGAAACCCTGCGCTTCACTTCACTCTGACATGGCTGCAAGAGCTAAAGTCACATGAAAATTTACCTTTGACTCGCGGGCCGGTTCAGATGACTTTTTGCGTATGACTCACCACGCCCTGAATGGCAAGCTTGAGCGTCTCCAACACCCCATGCCCTTTTGAAGCCACCGCTTCGATCGCCTGCACTTTGTGAAAGTTAAGCTTGGCATTCAACTCCGCGGTGGGTAAAGCGCGCGGCAAATCGCGTTTGTTATATTGCAAGACCCAGGGAAATTCTTGCAGGGTCAGGCCGTCTTCGATCAAGTTTTGTTCGAGATCCATCAACGAATCGAGATTCTCCGTCATGCGATCGGGCTGGGAGTCGGCGACAAACACGATGCCATCGACGCCGCGCAGAATGATCTTTCGGCTGTAGGCGTAATACACCTGGCCGGGAATGGTGTAGAGATTGAATTTGGGTTTCATGCCCTTGATGCGCCCCACTTCGAGCTGGAGAAAATCGAAATAGAGCGTGCGTTCTTCACGCGTTTTCAGCGTGATCAACTCGCCGCGCAACGAAGGGTCGATTTTGTGATAGATGTATTCGAGGTTGGTGGTTTTGCCGCTCAGCCCCGGCCCGTAATACACAATTTTGAGATTGATCTCTTGAAACGCCCAATTGACGAACATAACATTCCTATCATTTGCCGCGGCTTTGCGCGTTAGAGATTGAAAGATTTATCCAATTCTTTGCCCAACAACAGACCGAATTCAACGTCGAGCACTTCAGAGGTTTTGGTTTCTGCTTCTTGCGCGTTGGCCAGCACTTGTTTTAAATTTTCCACGGCCTTGTTGGCAAAAATTCGCACCAGGCCAAGCGCGACAGTCTTCTCAAAAATAATGGTCAGCAGAAAATTGAAGCCAACGTTGCAGAGGTAAATGTTGCGGCGCTCGCCTTCCTGGAAAACGAATTTGAAGCCGTCTTTTTCGCCGATGACATTGGCCATTTCGCGCATCGCGGAAAAATTGCCTGCAGTCAGCGCGGCAAAGCCGCCGAGATCGATCGCCGGGTTTTTGCCGTGATGCGTGATGGGATTGCCGTTCAGATCGCAAAACAGCGCGGAATCGGCGCGCGTGCTCACCACCAGCTCGCGCAAAACGTCATTGACTTTGTTGAAAGTCGCCGTCGATAACATAAACGGCATTGAGTTGCGTTCGGCTAATTGCATGCCTAGTCCTTTAGTTGATCTTTGAATATCCTGGTTTGAACTTACGTTTTCAACTTTCTATAGAATCTGCTTCACTCCTCCAAAACCGTGTAGTGAATGGTGATTTTGGGCGCGTACTCGCGCGGGAAAGTCACTTGATTTTCCCGCAGAGTCTTTTCACCTCTCGCGCGATGCGACACCAACAGCAGCCCGTGATTCGGCACGCCCTGGTGGAGCCACGCTCTCACGAGTTGCGTGATATCGAATTCAACGCGATCAATCCCGGTGCGGTTCTGGCGTATCCGTGCGGTAACGGGATTGAGATTGTAGTTCAATCCCGCCAATGGTGCAGATTTGTTTTCTCCGGCTACGAGTATTTCAAGCGCGCCAAAGTCGATCTCTGCCGCTGTTTTCACCAAAACCTCGAGTTCCAGCACCGCATAGTCAATGTTTATCTGCGCGACGGGAACGCCTGCAAAATCCGGCAGCTTGAATTCAGCGTGCAATTGGAATTCACCGTTACGCAGCGGTTGGACTGAAATTTGAATCTCATCGATGACAACTTGCTGCGCTGTAACTGTTTTGTGAACGCAAGCAAGAAAAGAGCAATCGCGATATTCAACCAACGAAATGAAATCTTCATTGTCAAGCTTCCTTTTTTATGAAATCCCGGCCGTCATTTTCACCGCAGCAACAACAGGCGATGCGTCTGCACAAAGCTTTCGTTGGATTACAGATTGCGGCCGGACAGGCGATAAAAGTAAATGCCCGATCCACCACTGCGCCCGCATCGTTGCGTGCGTCCCACGTCGCTTCCGGCCATCCCGGTTCATATGTTTGTTGCCTGATCAAGTGCCGGACGATCCTGCCATTCATATCGTAAATTGTCAATGAAATCACGGCGCGTGCCGGCAGCGCAAATCGTATGCGTGTCGAAGGATTGAAGGGGTTGGGATAATTCTGCTGCAAGGTAAAACTCTCCGGCAAAGGCTGATCACTCTCCTCTTCAGAAACTACAGGCTTCCCGGTGCCGCCGCTCGGCCCGGCATCGGCATTGTGGCTGGTTTGCCCCGAAGCCGCGTTCACCAGCCCGCTGAGATTCTGGCTGTTCCAGTATTGCCCGGTTGCCGCCAGCGTGTCACTATCCTGGTTCGAAATATCCAGGCCGCCGTTGTTGTAAAAATTGTTCCACTTGGATGCCATGAAGCTGTTGCCCGTTCCCAACCAGTTGATCAACACACTCGCGCTGCTGTTGGCGCTCACACTGCCGCTGTAGCCGAAATTGTTCCATTTCAAATTGCTCGGCTGGCTTTGCTCGAGATAAACGCCGGTGGTGTTGGCGTGAATATCGTTGTCATGAATGCTGGCGTTCGATCCGGTTTGCAGGCGAATGCCATAGCCGCAGCCGTGAATGCTGTTGTTGCGGATGGTGGCGTTTGCGCCCAAGACCTGAATGCCGGCATTGCTGCAATTCGAAATGTCGTTTCCATCAATTGTGATGTAAGCCTGCGAGCCGGTATCGCGCATGATGCCAATGGGCGCATTGCTGATGCTCGTATTCAAAATGCTGGGATTGCAGGTTCCGGTGATATAAACCCCATGCGCCCCGCCGGCCGCATCACGAATCGTGCAATTCTGCACCGTAGTTCCGGAGCCGTTGAGATAAACGCCCTGGCTGGCAAAGTTCTCGATGGTGCAATGCTCCAGCACGATGCTGTCTTCATTATCCACCCACACGCCCTTTTGCGCATAACGAATCGTCGCCCAACTGATCGTGCCTTCGCTGTTGGCTTTGTAACGAATGCCGATCCAATTGCCCGAGCTGCCGCTGCGGTCAAAGGTGACCGGGGAAGCTTCCGTGCCGTTGACGTTGAAAACGCCGTAGATTTTCAGCACCACGCCTGCACCAGTAGCCGCCGTGATGTTCGCGCCGGCTTGTACGGTAATGCTGTTGCCCGAGGGCAGTTCGACCTCGCCGGCAAGAATAGCGCCGGACGCGCTCCACGTGATGTTGCCGGTGAGAGTTCCGCTCAAGCCGGCAAGCTGGCTGACTTGTGTGGTTTGCGAGCTGTTGCCGGCGGAATTGTAGGCTTGCACTTTGTAATAGTAGGTCACATTGGGTGAAACCGTGTAGTCGGTAAAGCTCTCCGTGGCAACGCTGTCAATGGCGCTGAAACCGCTGCCGCTGGTTTGACTGCGAAAGATGATGAAGCCGGCAGCTTCGGCCGTGGAGGAATCATTCTCTTCCCATGTGAGCTGCACAAAACCTGCGCCATTGATGCTCGCAACGAGATTTTCGGGAGTAGGCGGCGGAAAGATGTTCGGCGTTGCGCTGATCTCGACAGAATAATTGCTCTCTTCGTCGGTGTTGCTATTATAGCCCTTGACGGCGAAATAGTAGGTTTGTCCGTTGGTCAAACCGGTGAGCACAACCGTTTTGGTGACCGTCGAATCAACTGAGATTTCAATGGGAGAAGAGCCTTGGTCTGCGCCGGTGCCTTGATACGGCGGCCCGGTGTCGGTGTCGTAATAGATGCGGTAGCTGGTGGCACCTTTGCCCGTAAAAGTTAATGTCGTCTGCTGATTTCCAGCTTCACTTCCTATAATTATGGGACTGTAGGGAAGATTGACAACTTCAACGGTATCGCACATTGGATACATGTTGAATTTCACGTCATAGGCGTTAATACACAGAAGATATTTGCCGTCAGATAGATTGGTCGCGTCCCAATAGCCATTAAACGTCTTGTGATTGGTCAGCTCGTACCAATAAACTGTAGAGTCAGGATCTGTGACCGGGTGATGGATATTGGACAAAGCCGTACTGTAAACATATTCGATGTTTGATGTAGCCAGCCACGAGTCAAACAAGTTGAAATTCTCATCAACGACATTACCAGATAGATCTTTCACTTCATATTCAATCGCGTAAAGGCCGAGATTGGCCGTGCTGCCAGGCCCTGATATCCTGTCTTCACAATTGGCCAAAATATCAACCAGGCCGGTAACCTGATATCTGTTGCCAATTTTGGGCATCGGCAGATTAGTATTATCATATTCTATTCGGTAGTTCCAAACGACCGGATCAGAAGTGTCAATAAAAGGGCAGAGAGATTCGCCATAGTCAGATTCCGTTAAGGGGTTAACCTCAGCCATGTTAGGTCCTTCACAGAAATGCAGGTGATTAAAACCGTTCACATTTCCCACCCAATCCCCTGCGTTCAGGATATCATCAACCTTCAAAGAATCAGCAGTAGCATTAAGATGGTAGTAATAAAATTCCCTAAAAGGTGCATCAAGTTCGCGAAGCCGGACCTCCCAATCATTATTATTGGGATTGACTAAATTAACTTGGAGAACAATGGAGTTGTTGCTTACATATACGGTTGGATTATTTGTTGCAATGGCGACATCAATTCCGTCGTGAAAATGTGGGTTTTGTCTTTCACGATATTCCATAAATAAGCCATTTAACCTGATCTGTTGTGTTCCATCACCTCCGGGCCATTGATAATGGTTCTCAGGACAGACTTGGGCATACAGCTGATGGCTCAAACCTATCAATAGATAAAAAGAAATGCCCCACCTGGCGCTGGAGACCCATCGGTTGAAAGCAAAAAAGTGGCTTCGCATGTTCCTTGTCCTCTCCAAGCGTGTAGAGGAATGTCTTGTCACTTCTGCAGTTTATCGATTTCCAAGGCAAGGTTTGCTATCGTAGACCCCGTTCGAATTCTCAATACTGCGGCTGTTGAAGCTGGATGAATGGCTGAACCCTTGGGAATGCCTTGCAAAAATTGAAGATTGGCGTCGCCTTTAATGTCTCCGCTTGAGTCCAGTATAATCAGCTTGAAAGGGCGGCTACTAGGCAGCTTTGAGGGCGCGCTCTGATTTCCAACAACAGGGGGTTTGCGAGGGCCTCTCGGAGTGTTATCTACAATTAGGTAAATACTATTGCTGTCTGAAAGAAATTTAAAATCGCGGAGACGGTTTCCCGCTTTTTTTTGAAATAGCCTTCGACCTGATGGCAATTCATATAACGCAATGTAAGAAGTGTATTCGCGATTAAGATGCCCTAGCATGCGATTTTCATCATGCGAAAACGTTACATCGATCAAACCGTCGTCTTCAAACGTGGCAATTTCCTTACCTGAGAGGGTTTCATAAATGATTCCCCGAGAATAACCAGTGGGAAGCATTTTGCGAGTTCTAAGCCAAACCCATTGCGCTTGTAATGAAAAAACTGGATTACTGCTTTCCATATTAGCAAGTGTACTGGCCCATAATTTGTTTCCATGTTGATCGAACATGAGTACCTGCGACTGATACGTATCACGCACCACGGGATCACGGGAAGTCACAGCGAAGAAACGGCCATCGGGTGACCAAATACAATAGATTCCCTTGCTTGCGTTTGGTAAAATTGCATGTTTTGCCAACTCCTGTTTTTGATGGCTGTAGAATGTGATGGCCCCTTCGAACCAAGTGAGCTTGCACACTATTCCGGTCGAAGATATGAAATACTGCGGTGGTGGATCATCCCAGTTCGTCTCAAAAGTCTCTTGCCAAAGCAACTCTCCGTCGCTTGAGAACAAGACGAACTGGGCTTCACCTATTTGCCCGCGCTCATAGGCTGGAACTATTTGTTCTTGAACAGCAAGGAATTCTCCGTTGGCTGATACTCTTGTGTAAAGTCCATTTTCTGACTTTGCTGTAGACTCGAACTGGCTGCGAATATCGCCACTTTGGGAGAGGAATTCGACAGCATGCTTCCTTATGATAACTTTTGGCTGCAATTTCATAGCAGATTCGGAAGGATAAAAAACCGCGTCAATGTATTCGCCGTCAATGGGAATATTCGCCTTTCGAAATGCGAGTTGTTTACCGCTTTGGGTTGAGTCTTGTGCAGCAAGCTCGGCTGCCATGTTGCACCACAACAAAACGCAAATGGCATTGGCTAAAAAAAAAGATGGGGTTTGATCATATTTGTTCTCCTATAGATCAGATCACGAACCGCTTATCTCCCCTCTGCCAGCCGATCCGCCAAAAATCCGGGCAAGCCGGCGGCGCGGATTTTCTTTTGCGTTTTGGCGACGTCGTAACCCAGGCGCAACAGCGTGTATTCTTTTTGCGCGGTGTCGAGAATGCCGTAAGCAGCGGCCGGGTTGGAGTCGCGCGGCTGGCCCACGCTGCCGATATTGATGAGGTAACGATGATTGTTCTCGAATAAAATGGGATAATTTTGGTGCAATTGCATCGCGCCGTGCTCGTTGCGCCCCACCACCAGCGGCGAATGCGAGTGGCCCACAAAACACGCTTGCTGATGAAAGGCTTGAAAACTTTGCTCCGCGCCTTCCCAGGAAGTGATATAGTTCCATTCGTGCGGCTCGTTCGGCGAGGCGTGCACGAACAAGTAATTTTCAAATTCGTAGGTGTAGGGCAACGCGCGCAAAAAGTTTTTGGAGTCCGGGTTCAGATGCTCGCCGGTCCATTCGATGGCTTCGCGTGCGACATAGTTGAAAAAACTCAAATCCGTGTCGCCCAGACTGGCTTCGTCGTGATTGCCCATCAAACAAATTGCGGCATGCGCCTGCACAAGCTTGACACATTCGTCCGGGTTGGGGCCGTAACCCACCACATCTCCGAGGCAGAGAATCGCATCAACCTCCAGATTATGAAGCTCGGCAAGTACGGTCTCCAGCGCTTCGAGATTGCCGTGAATATCAGAAATCAAACCATAGCGCATGCGCATCTGCCTGATAAGGTCTAAGTTTTTGTAAAAAGTGGCGTAATATAACATTCCGGCTGAGCCGATGCAAGCCGAATCTTTCCCGGCTCTTTGGAAAAAGGGGTTCGGACGCAGAATTTGCGCATGTTTTCAGGCAAAAAACGCCAAGCCGGCTAAATCCGTCACTCAAAAACGTATCGCAGCAACCGAATTTGTCAGCCGCGAATCAACGCGAATCGGTGCGAATAAAAAATTCGCGTAGATTGGCGGTTCGAAAAAATCTTCGCAGAGTGAGAGTTCTTTCAGAGTAATACTCCATATTCTACACGATCGCGATCGGGTCAATATCGATATTGATGCGCATACGCCGGCGCGACTGCGCTTTGTGGACGAATTCATAAACCCGGACCAATGTCTGCCGCATCAATCGGCTGCCGGGGTCGTTTACGATGTCGCTCTTAATCATCACCTGCCAGCGGAATTCATTTTGGATGCGGCGCAACGGCGCAGGCGTCGGGCCATAAATCGCCATTGGTGTTTTGGATTTGCGCAACAATGCCGTAAAATCGTCTGCCACACCGCGCACGCGTTCTTCATCTTTATGGCGAAACACGACGACGGCCAGACGTGAGAACGGGGGATATTTCAAGGCCTGACGATGTTGAATCTCATTCACATAAAATCGTTTGAAATCGTGCTGCTGCGTGCAAATCAAGCAGAAATCCGTGGGGGAATACGTTTGAATGATGACTTCGCCGGGCAGGTTGCGGCGGCCGGCGCGCCCGGCCACTTGCGTGAGCAATTGGAATGTTCGCTCGCCCGCGCGAAAATCGGGCCGCAACAGGCTGGTGTCAGCCGAGATCACGCCCACCAGCGTCACGCGATGAAAATCCAAGCCCTTCGCAATCATCTGCGTGCCCAGCAGAATATCATAACGATGATCGCCGAACTCGCGCAAAATGCGATCATGCGCGAGCTTGCCGCGTGTCGTGTCCAAATCCATCCTCACCACGCGCGCCTGCGGTACTAAATCCTTGAGCGCAGCTTCGACTTTTTGTGTGCCGATACCTTTAAAAATAAGATCAAGCCCCTGACATTGCGGACAGGTGTCGGGCGCGCGTTCGTAGGCGTTGCAATAATGGCAGCGCAACATGTGACCGACTTTGTGATACGTCATGGGAATATTGCAGGCGTCGCACAAGCGCATGAACCCGCAATTGACGCATTTAATCATCGGCGCAAAGCCGCGGCGATTTTGCAGCAAAATCACCTGTTCCTGCCGCGCGATTTTTTCGAGAATTTTCTCATACAATGGCCGCGAAAAAATACCGTCATGATCCGGCGCGGTTTTGCGAAAACGCATCATATCGATCAGGCGCACCGCGGGCAGCGGCACGTTGTCAATGCGATTGGGCAGCTCCAGCAAACGGTATTTACCTGCCAGCGCGTTGTGATACGATTCGATTGCCGGCGTGGCCGAGCCCAGCAGCACCGCGGCATGCGCCATTTTCGCGCGCATAATCGCAACGTCGCGCGCGTGATAGCGCGGGCTGGGGTCGACTTGTTTGTAACTCGTCTCATGCTCTTCATCAACCACGATCAAGCCGAGATTCTGCATGGGCGCGAACACCGCCGAGCGCGCGCCGATCACGACTTTGGCTTCGCCGCGCTGCACGCGGCGCCAGGCATCGTAACGCTCACCCGCACTCAAGCGGCTGTGCAGCACCGCAATATCGACGCCGAAATTCGCCTGAAAACGCGCCACTGCTTGCGGCGTGAGCGAGATTTCCGGCACCAGCACAATGGCGCCTTTGCCGAGACCCAGCGCATATCGAATCGCTTCGATGTAAACCTGGGTCTTGCCGCTGCCGGTGATGCCATGCAGCAAAAATACGCGGAATTGCTGCTGTTGCATGGCCTCCGTCACCTGTTGCACAGCCGCGCTTTGCTCGGTATTCAGCGTTAACGGTTCGGCTTTGGCGGGCAGGTCGGCGTAGGGATTGCGCTCGATCTGCTTTTCGGTGAAACGCACCAACGCTTTTTTTGCCAACGCATTCAGCGAGGTGCTTCCTAAACCGCTTTTCTTTAATAAAGAAATGCGCGGCATCTCTCCATGCTTGTGCAGCAGTTTGAGGCTGTTATGTTGTTTCTCACTCAACCTTCGTTTCGCCCCAGATGCGGTGGCTGTCACCGCTAGATCCCCGACAAGCGCCTCCCCGGCCTGCAACTCCGCATTTTCAGCGTGCGTTTCTAAAAACTTTTTTCCGGCGGGGGTTAAATGCACGATCGTAACCTTCTGCACGCCGACCATCGTTTTGCCCGCAGCCAGCGTCACTTCGACATAACCATGTTTCACCAAGCTGCGCAGGCTCTCGCGCACGCCTTGATATTTGAGATTACGCGCCAGGTGCGCAACTTTATAGCCGGTTTTGCCCAACAACGCTCGCACAATCTCAGCCTGGCGCGGGGCACGCACCGCCATGTCCTCCAATTCATGCAGGCTGGGTTCACGAATGAGACGCACGAATTGCTTGCTCTCTTTTTCGAGTCCGGGCGGCAACATGGTACGCAACACTTCGCCTAGACTGGCGAGATAATACTCCGCCACCCATTTTGCCAAAGTCATGCGCGTTTCATCGAACAGCGGCGTTTCATCAAGAATATCCAAAACCTCTTTGAGTTTTTCCGCCGGAAAGTCGATTTCGGCTTTGCGGCTGGCAATGAAACCCGTCGCGACGCGTTTGCCCAAGGGCACCAACGCGCGACTGCCGACCAAGGCGAGATGATCGAGAGATTCCGGCACGCGATAGGTGTAACCGCGCGACAGCGGCAAAGCAAAATGAATTTCAGCGTAGGGAAATTGCATGGGGGAAGTTATTCTGTCAGGCAAATGAATTCAGCCAAGGCTGACAGGAAAATACAGAAGCGCGTTTCGAATTGCAATTGGAAAGCAGGGACAAATCCGGCTTTTGGAGATATGATAAGAACAGTCATTTTGCGCTCATTTCAGACAAAACACAACCGTCTTCTCCTTACGATGATTCTAGTTTGAATGAGTAATTCTTGAAATGTTCTAATCCAGCATCAATTGCAATTGCTTTGGGGCGGTGGTCGCTCGCCGGCTCAATTCCGCCAATTCCTGTTCCAACCAGCGAATATAATTGCGATAGGTTTTTCGCACTTCGATTGCGCGGAGGCACAGCGCATGCACCTCGGAGGCATAAACCGGCCAGTGCAGGCGAAGCTGGGCAGGCAAATGCAGATACGTCGGCGCTTCATCACAAAACAAAGAACTGCGCGCCAGCGTCCAAATATCGCATTGCTTTTCGCCTTGCGGAATGCCGTTCAGGCCCTGCACGAGATGCGTCAACTCGTGACCAATAGTGTTGTAGGTCACTTTGCGTGCGCGCAACCGAATCAAGTTTTGTTCGCGAATGGCCGCGCCGAGATGAGTCCGGGTATACCCGACGGTAATGGTTTGGCCCTCGAGTTCCGGGAAATGCCGCAGCGCATTGTGCAACATTACCACTAAACGCCGGTTCAAGCGTTTTTTCATGTTGGGCGTGTAACGGAGCGGCATGACGTCTCTCGAGAATGTTGATTTTGGGAATCGCCGGTAAGCATTGCGGCCCAGCAGCTTTGGTATCTTCTACCCGCTATTCTCGATATTCTAATATCTCGGCACTGACGGATCGACCTGCTGCGACCATAGCGTAATGCCGCCGCGCAAATTCATCACACTCTTGAAGCCTTGTTGTTCGAGAAACCGGCTGACTTGCATGCTGCGGCCCCCATGATGGCAATACACAACGATGGTATCTTCGGGATTCAGCTCAGAGATCCGGGTGGGAACCTGGTGCATGGGAATGTGCAGCGAGCCGGCAATGCGACAATAATCCACTTCTTGTTGTTCGCGTACATCGAGCAAAATGACTTTTTCGCCCTGTTCGCGGCGCTGGTGCAGCTCCCGTGGTTCGATTTGATTCATCTTTTCTCCTCAATGACTGCCTGTTGTTTGAAAGGTGAAGCGGAAAATAGTGAAATCAAGCCCAGCAAGTCAAGCAAAAGAGCGCTTGCTTTTGCGTGGGAGGAGGCTTACTTTAGGTGCAATCTTCCAAACAAAAAGAAAGACTGCAGCCATGGCGCAAGAGACAAATGAGTGGAACGTGAAAATTGTTGGACATCGGCGCGGCGCCGAGTCCTCGCCTGCCGCAGCCGCGCGCCGGCTGAAAACGATGCAGCAACTGCGCGGCACAACCGCGGTTTGTCCACGTGGACTTTACCGGTTCAAAACGTTTGAGGAAGCCGATCGATGGATGATGCAAATGCGCGTCCAGAGTTTTCTCGCGACGCGACACCGGAAGACTTGATTGAGCTTCGCCGGCAATTAAACGCCTCGGGCGTGCGTTACGTCGTCATCGGAGGTTTTGCAATTATTTATCACGGCTACTTGCGTGGCACGAGTGACATCGATCTTCTGTATGCCTTGTTGGGAATATTAGACGCAAAATCATTGTTGAGGTAAATGACTTGAACGCTTCTAATCACAAAAACGGAGCCTACTGATGAAAGGGAAATGGAGACCCGTTGTCGCCTTCTCTCTGAGTTGGGTTTTACTCCTGCTCAGCGTCACTGCCGAGCTGACGCATCAACACGGCAACTGGCCGCCAGGCAACACGAGCGTTGCAGCCGCCCAGCCGAATGATGCCGTCCAACTTCAGCAGACACATGGGTACAACTGCGTGGCGTGTCTATACGCACTGGCCAATATCGCGGTCAATTTTTCTCATGAAACCGTAAGCGTCCCGCAAACGCATTGCCTCACGTTCGTTGCCACACCCCATTTCAATCATCTCTTCTGCGCCGCCTATTCCAATCTGCGCGCCCCTCCGGCTGTTCTTGCCTAATCTTTAGTTTCACTTTTTCATCTTTTGCGTTTGTCACACGCAACGAAGCGTTTTGCGCCGGTATGTTTTTCTGGTATGAATGCGACTTGCCATCGTGACTTTTCGCACATCATTTCATTGTGCGCGACAGACCTCTTTGATTTTGAATTCGACAGAATCATCGGAGGAATGTCCAATCCAAGGTATTATTCGATTATTCTAAGAGGCTACTCGCATGAGAAAGCTAGTCCTATGCACCTTTTCGCTTTTGTCCCTCTGGTGTGCAGGTGAATGTGTGTACGCTCAAAACACCGCACAGCCGCAGGATAGTATAAAAGTGACATTTACCGGCACGGTGATCGATCGCCAACTCAAGAGGCCGCTTCCCGGTGCACAAGTCTATTTTCCCAACTTGCGTCGCGGTGCTGTTACCAATGAAGACGGATGGTTTAAAATAGAAAACATTCAACCAGGGCGACACAAAATTATCTGTCGTTTGTTGGGATATTCCCCGATCACACAGACCCTGTCGTTTTCGCAAGACGTGGAGTATGAATTCCGCCTAACCGTTGCTCCGCTCGAAGAACAGGAAGTCACGGTTACCGCGAATCCCGATGATCGCAGCGGCCTTACCGGTTCGAGCCAATCCGTGGCAGTGTTGCGCGCGACCGAGCTGGAAAAAGCGCGCGGCCAATCGTTGGGCGAGACGCTTAAAGAGATTCCGGGCGTCACCGTCATGCAAACCGGGCCATCAATCGCCAAGCCGGTTGTGCGCGGCTTGCACAGCGACCGCATTCTGGTGCTGAATGCCGGCGTCTCACAAGAAGGCCAGCAATGGGGCGGCGAGCATGCGCCGGAGATCGATCCCTTCGCGCCGGCGCGCATCGAAGTGTTGAAAGGCGCGGCCGGAGTGCAATACGGCTCGAGCGCGATCGGCGGCGTCATTCGCGTCGAGCCGCGCGCGCTGCGTGACACGCCCGGCTTCGGCGGGCAACTCTGGCTCAACGCCTTTTCGAATAATCTGCAAGGCTCCGGCTCGTTGCTGCTGGAAGGCGCAATGAAAAGCATTCCCGGGTTCGCCTGGCGCTTGCAAGGCAGCCTGCGCAAAGCCGGCGACGCCCGCACCGCGGGTTACAACCTTCGCAATTCCGGATTTAGCGAGCGCGACGGTTCGATCGGCATGGGTTATAGCGGTCGACGCGCGAGCGCAGAGCTTTATTTCAGCCACTTCGGCACGGAGTTGGGCATCTTCACCGGCGCGCATATCGGCAACCTCACGGATTTGTTGCGCGCCATCGAACGCGGCCGGCCGGCAACAGACAGCGAGTTCAGTTACAACGTGCGGCCGCCGAAACAGGACATCACGCATAATTTGCTTTCGGTGAAATCGACTTATGCGCTGCCCGCGCTGGGCCGCATCGAAATGCAATACGGCTGGCAGCAGAATCACCGCCAGGAGTTTGATGCGCATAAACCCTATGATGATTCGCTGGCGGCGATGAATCGCCCTTCGTTCGATTTGACGTTGACGACGCACTCGCTGGAGGTGACGCTCAATCATCATCCGATCAACAATTTTTTTGGGAAGATCGGCGTGAGCGGCATGCGGCAGGGCAATGTGCAAAAGGGCACGATTCTGTTGATTCCGAACTTTCGCGCGTACAGCGGCGGCATTTATGCGCTCGAAAACTGGGCGCACGGCCGTTGGACGGTCAGCTTCGGCGGCCGTTTTGAGGCGCGGGAGATGAAGGTTTATCGCATCATCAATCAAAGAATCATCGAAACCAATCATCGCTATGATAATCTCACCGGCGTGTTAGGCGCCCTTTATCAGTTGGCGCCCTCGTGGTCGCTTGGCATGAATGTCGGTACAGCGTGGCGTCCGCCGGGCATCAATGAAATGTACAGCAACGGCGTGCATCACGGCACGGCGCAATTCGAGATCGGCAACATAAATCTCAAGAGCGAGCGCAGCTTCAATATCGACCTGACGCTCAAACATCAAGGCGGGCGTAGCCGCGCGGAGTTGAGTGCGTATCGCAATCGCATGCGCGACTTCATCTTTCTGTTCCCGGAGCCGGAGCCGACGCTGACGATTCGCGGCGCCTTTCCCACGTTTCGCTATCGCCAGGCCGATGCCGCCATTTACGGCCTGGACGGCACGGCCCAGCATCAATTGACGGACTTTTTCGAGCTGGGCGCAAGCGCGGCTTTCGTGCGCGGGCAAAACCGCGACACTGGCGAGCCGCTGTTTGCCATGCCGGCAGATCGGTTCCGGCTGTTCACTCATTGGACGCTGCCCATGCCCAAAGGCATCCACGATGCGCATTTGGATATAACCGGCACATTCGTGCGTCGCCAAAATCGCGTGCCCGCGAATGCGGATTATGCCCGGCCGCCGGCGCCGTATGCGTTGCTCGATTTGAATCTTGGCGGCGTTTTCGAAATTGCCGAGCAGCGCATCACCATGGATTTCAGCATTCACAACGTGCTGGATACGGCTTATCGCGATTATCTCAGCCGCTATCGCTACTTCAGCGACGATCCCGGCCGCAGCTTCGTGCTGCGCGCGCAAATTCCGTTCGGCCAGTTTGCCGATAATTGATTTCAAGCCAGGCTGCCTTCGGACAATCGCGATTGTCCGTTCCGTGCGACAAAAGTATTGTACCCTCAATCAAATTCACAAAACCCAAAGGAGCCGTAACATGAAAGTGCGAAAGCATTGTTGCAAATGGCCGCTGGTTTTTACCCTGCCGCTGCTGTTGTTTTGGGGTTGCGAAGACGATCCGACCAATCCCCAAAACGGCAACGAGCAGGAGTTGATCACATCGGTAACCCTCACCCTTACGGAAAACGGCACGAGCAACACCGTAACCGCCACCTTCCGCGATCCTGACGGCGACGGCGGCGCTGCGCCAACGATTGGCACACTCACACTGAAAGCCGGCAGCGCCTACACCGGCAAGATCGAACTGTTCGATGAATCTAAAAATCCGGCAGAGAATATTACCGCTGAAGTGGAAGAAGAAGCCGATGCCCATCAATTCTTCTATACCCCGCAAGGTGAACTGGCGGGTCGGTTGACAATCTCCATCACTGACAAAGATGGCAACAATCTGCCGCTGGGCCTTGCTTTCGCGGCGGCTGTTTCCGCCGGGCCGGCAGTGACAGGATCCGCGGCGAATTCTTTAAAGATCGTTTTAAGTCATTTTGACGAAACGCCGAAGAACGGCACGGATCCCAGCGATGAATCGGATGTCGATATCAATATGCCGGTGACGATTACCGATTGACTCTCGAAGTTTTTTGCGGGGATAGGAAGAAATACCTCGAAAGCGTTCACCAGCAGAATCGCGTGTCATTCGGCAGGCGGGGAAAACTTGTTGCTCCCATTTTCGAACGTTTTCGAGGTTTTGAATACATCAGTAACGAAACGAGTTGAGCTTCTGCAACATCGGCTCAGGTCGTAGGAAACAAATTGATCAACCCCTGCGTGCCCTGCTCGCCCAGGCCTTTTTCCACGGCTTGTTGAAAGAGTTGATGGGTCAATGCCGTTCCGGGAAATTCCTTTCCCAGGCTTTGCATCAACTCCATGGCCAGACGCAGATCTTTACTCTGCAGACGCAGAGTGAATCCCGGCGCGAAATCATTTTTCAATATGCGCGGCGCGAGGTTGGTCAACATCCATGAGCCGGCTGCGCCGCCGCTCACCGCTTGCAATGTGGTCTGCAAATCGAGCCCGGAAAGCTTGGCCAGGCGCAACCCCTCTGTCATCGCGAGAATGTTGAGAGCGCAGATGACTTGATTCACCAGCTTGGTGCGCTGGCCGTTGCCGTTCCTGCCGGTGTAGACGATGTTCTTGCCCAGCGTCGCAAAAATCGGCCGGCATTTTTCAAAAATTTCCTGCTTGCCGCCCGCCATGATTGTCAGAGTCGCTGCAATCGCGCCCGGCTCGCCCCCGCTCACGGGCGCGTCGAGCATCTCGCAGTTTGATTCGCGCAAGCGTTCGGCAAATTTCTCCGTTGCCTCCGGCGAAATTGTGCTCATGTCAATAACAATCTTTCCCGCTGAGAGTCCCTCCTTCACACCGGCATTGCCGAACAGCACCTCCTCAACGTCAGCGGTATCCGGCACCATCGTAATAATAACGTCACACGAGGCCGCCAGATCTGCCGGCGAATTGGCGGCCTCGGCGCCTTGCGCCACTAGCGACTTGGTTTTGCTCGCGGTGCGATTGAATACCGTCAAGCGATAACCTGCCTTCAGCAAGTGTTCTGCCATGGGCCGGCCCATGATGCCGATGCCAATAAATCCAATGTGCATGCTGTTTTCCTCCAACATTTGATAATATACCGGCTTGCAATTGGTGAATATGTCATTGAGAAGAATCCATGAATCTTGTGAAAAATTGATTTTGACGGCAGCGTTACAGGATTCTTCCAGAATGACAAGTTCGATTTGAAAATGAAAACTCTCTAAAACAAAAAAGCCAATGAGCGCAAACTCACTGGCTAAAATTTTTTGAAAATCATTGCGCGGCTTTAAAACATGATCGACATGCTCAAGCGATTGAGATTTCCAATTTCTCCGAAAGACGACATGCCGTAATCAAGTTTGTATTGGCGGTAATCGAGTCCCAAGCCGATGGAAAGCCCGGCGAAACGGTCGCTGTCGGTTCCGACTTTCTGGTCGCGGCCGAGGGTATTGTAGCCCAAGCGCAGATAGGCGTTTTGCGAAAGATTGAATTCGCCGCCGGCGCGGAATTGCACGTCTTCGAATTGCACGATTTTGCCGGGATCAGGATAAGCTACCAGGGTCAGGCTGTATAACAACGGCAAATGCGCCAGACGCTTCGAAACGCCGAATTGGTAATTTAATGGCAAATCCTCTTTGAGGCCGTCAAACGCTTTGCGTACGCGTCCAAGATTGAAAACGCCTGCACCAAAATCCAGATTGTCGAACAAGCCAGAATGATAGATCACACCGAGATCAAGCGCAAAGGCATCGGAAGAAAAATCTGCCAGCGCCGAGCGAATGTATTTCAAGTTGCCGCCCACCAGCAGCCGCTCGGAGTGCGCGCGCGAATAGTTCAGATAGGCAACGACATTATTTGCGCCAAAATTTCCCAGTTCTTCACCGAATTCATTCGTGCGCTTAAACTCGCCGTAGTCAGTGTATTGCAGCGCGAAGCCATAGCTCCCCTGCTTGTGCGGCATGACATAGGCGCCGAAGAAATCCTGCACATCAAGGATGTTGTTAAGGTAGCCGAACGTCGCGGCGCGCGTGGACATGTCTGCCAGCCCCGCGGGGTTATAGTAAATGCTGTGCGCGTCTTTTGAGACGGAGATAAAACTGGCGGCCATAGCGGCCTGACGCGCGCCCACTGGCGTGCGCAAAAAGGTATAACCGGTGGATTGAGCAAAAGACAGCGCGGGAAGAAACAGCGCGGCGAGCAAGAGAAGAGATTTAGTCATGATGGAAAACGGGCAGAGAAACCAGGATATTCAATCAACTTGTGAAATGAAACACGAGCTGGTGAGCGGGATCGAACCGCTGACCTGCGCATTACGAGTGCGCCGCTCTACCATCTGAGCTACACCAGCTTGAGACACGTAAACGAAAACAGCAAAACCGCGCGGCTTTGCTGTGAGGTTGTGGCCAGGCGCAGAATCGAACTGCGGACACACGGATTTTCAGTCCGTTGCTCTACCGACTGAGCTACCTGGCCTTAAAAAAGCGACGCCAAAATAAGGCTATCTCGCTAAAAAGTCAAGGTGAATTTCAGTAAATTTAATGCGTTTGAGCCTTCAACAGCATTGCTTTTTTGAAATGTTCCCATTAGATTTCCATTGACACCGTTTCCAGCATCCGCTACAATCAACTTCAAACCTGCGCGCGACATGAAAACCTCCAAAGCCGTTTTATATCGCGAATATCAACCGATGAAGCGTTGGATTTTGCGCCTGCTGGCCCTCGCCATCGGTTCGGCCTCGTTGTTGATTCTCGTCCTCACCATGCTTTGGCCTCATCTGGCCACCTGGCTTGTGGTGTTGATGATTGCAGCCGTGCTTGCGCTGATCGCAGCGACATTTACGTTTCGGCGATTGTCGATTGAAGTTACGGAGGCGGGCATCTCGTTTGGCTTTGGTTTTGTGCGCACGCGCCTGCGCTGGAAGGAGATTGAAAGCATCAAACCGGAACCTTATCTTTTTTCGCGCTTCATCGGCTGGGGTGTGCGTTACGATTTGCGCAATACCTTTGCCTATATCGCGCAAAGCGGCATGGGCGTGGAGTTGCAAACACGCAAACGCTGGCGCTATTTTTTCACGACCGAGCGGCCGCAGAAACTGGTTGAGCTTTCACAAAGCAGAATCAAGCAAGCGACTTCAGGGTTGGCTTCGCATTCGACCTAAGTTTTCCGGCAAACCATGTCTGCAAGTATTCCACTTGTTCCGGAGTGCTTTCCAAGCTCTCCAGCAAGAGATTCAATCAATGCTCCCGACTACAACTCCACCTTCTCCCCCTCTTCTGCCACGTAAAAACCGTTTTGCTCAATTGTCCGCCGCGCTTCACTGTCCGGCTTGAGCGCAGGATTTGTGTGATTAAGATGAATGAACCGAACTTTCGCGCGTTCGGACGCGGGTAGCGTTTGGAAACGTTGCATGCTGTGTGTGATAAACGGATGAGGGAAAGTCGACATGTCGCGGCCGGGAATTTCGCCATTGGCGTAAAAAGTCCCGTCAAGATAAGCAACCTGGACTTGTGTAATCATATCTTCGATGCGTGTGCCTTGTTCATCCCATAACTCCCACTTGTCAATATCAGGAATAAACAGCGCAGATCGATTGGGCCCGGCGATGCGAAAACCCGCCACTTCGGAATACTCCTGGCGATGCGGCACAAGGAAAGGCGTAATGGTAAGACGATCATTCAATTGCACAGCAACACCGTCCTGCAAAAGTTCCAGGTCAATGTTGTGATAACGCACAAGCTGATCCCACGGCCCATTTTTGCTGAGATACTCGCGCATTTTCGGCATGGCAAACACCGGGACATTTTTCGCGCCCAGGGATTCATGCCCGAGAAACATCAAGCCGGTGTAATGTCCCATGTGGGCATGGGTGAGAAAAATGCCGTTGAGTCCGGGGGATTTTTCCACCGGCGCGGCGACATCCAGCAGATGCAATTGTTCGCGGAAATCCGGCGTGGCTTCGATGAGCCAGCGTTGGTTGGCGGCGGGATCAATCAGCGCAAGGCAAACAACGCGGCGCTTGTTCCGGGCATTCTCCCAACCGGGATGCTGTTTGGTTCCCGCTTGCGGCACACCGCCGTCCTGCGCAACGCCAAGAACGAGGAGAAAGGGTTGAGCCTTGTTGTCAACAACAGAGTGTTGTGCGCTCGCGAGGTTACAGGCAAGGGCAATGAAAATCAATGAAAAAATATTCACTTGTTACCGATCGGCTTAGTGCAACGAGGCTACAGCTAAAAATTTTCAAGCCACGAATGAGCACGGATTTTCGCGGATAATCAAGGCCATTTACGGCTTGTCTGAAAACCGGCGTTGTCTTTTGATCCGTGTTGCATCCGTGGCGATTTTTTTATTTTAAAATTACCCACACCAAACGATGTAGAACCAAATTAAATCCACGATCAAAATTGAGAAAAAATTGGCCATCACGCCAGCGCCGCCGCCTCCAGCTTGTGCGCTTTGCGGCCGCCGCGCGGCGTGCGCTCGACGACGCGTTCGAGGCCGAGCAGCGTATGCGCCAAATCAACAGCGCGCCCGATCAATTCCTTTGCGCCCTCGCGCAATTCCTGGCTCGTCATGACATCGATGACATTCTGCTCCATGTCTTCCGCGGACCAGCCGCGCGAGTGCGCGATAAAGGGAAATTGCGGGAAGTAGAAACCCAATTCCGAAAAAAAACCGAGCAGATGGCCGGCCACGCCCTGCACATTATCCTGTCCGCCGGTGATGATGAAGCTTGCAACTTTATTGCGCAACAATACGCGATCCCGGATGGTGATTTGATTCTGCACGCAATTCAAGCGTTCCGCCATTTTAAAAAATAGCGAACTCGCCTGGCCCCAGCGAATGGGCGTGGCAAGCACGATAACATCAGCCCAATGCACCAACGCCTCGTAGACTTCGACCATCTCATCTTTGTCATCCATCTGCGTAATTGAACACGGCCAAGTGCAGGCATGCGCGCTTTTGGAGTAATATCCCTCACAATTGCGAAAACGCAAATAGCTCAACTTGATGAGCTTCGTTTCGCAATGCAAATGTTCAGAGGCGTGCTTGAGCGCAACTTCCAACAGCGCTTCGGAGGTGGAATATCTTGGATTCGCCGGATCAATTGCAGTGGTCGAGATTCCCGCGACGCGAATGGGGCCGTCTTCACGCTTAATCGGGCGGTTGAGCGGATGCGGGGCATGCGGCTTTTTCTGCCGTTTGTTGCGCGGTTCGGTGCGCAGAAGGAGGCGGCCATTTTCGACTTTCACTTCATAGCTCGGCACAATGTCATCTTCAAAACCCGGCTCCCCCACCCCGGTTTTGCGGTGAAATTTCCAATTGTGCCACGGGCAAACGATGAAGTCGCCATCCAAACGGCCCTGCCCCAATGGCCCGCCGACATGATTACACACGCCGGACACGGCGCCGAATTCACCATCACGATAAGAAATCGCCACCGGTGTTTTGCCGCCGAGATGAATTTCAGTCAAGGCTGACGTTTGAAATTCCTCGATCGGGCCCAAATCCTGCCAAGTCTGTTGCGTCATGAAAGCCCCTAAATTTGTTTCAATCCGCGCCTTCCAGTTTTGGAATTTTGCCGAGAACTTGTGCTATTGTCATGGGATTGATCGCGCCTAAATTTAGCGCCTTAATGCCGCCCTCGATTTTTGCGCGATCACCGACGATGACAATCGCAATTTTTTCCGGGTCAATATATTTTTGCGCAACGGCTTGCACTTCGGCTTTGGTCACCGCCAGGATTTTCTGCACGTATTCGTTGAAATAGGTATCGGGGAGATTGTATTCAACCAACTCTGAAAGTTCTCCCGCGATCTGGCCGGTGGTTTGAAAGCTGCTGGGATAGCCTAGCGCCACGTAGTTCTTGGCGCGTGCCAGCTCTTCGTCAGGAATATCGCCCAAGATGCCGCGCAGCTCTTTCATGAACTCGGTCAAGGCTTTATCCGTCACATCGGTTTGCACATTGGAATAGGCCACGAACGCGCCCGGCTGCTGCCGC
Source organism: uncultured Cytophagia bacterium (assembly GCA_964457925.1). Taxonomy (GTDB): domain Bacteria; phylum Zhuqueibacterota; class Zhuqueibacteria; order Zhuqueibacterales; family Zhuqueibacteraceae; genus Coneutiohabitans. Next base: position 51,190 of record CAYWGH010000020.1, on the reverse strand, counting down.
AAATTAAAAGTCGAGCCCGCGCCATAAGAATAACCATGTTGCTCGCGCAAATTTTGATTCAAGCGCGAGGTAAACGAACCGCCCAGAATTGTGTTGAGTACGGTCAAGGCGTAATAATCTTCAGTCATGCGGCTTGGGCCGAGACGTCCGATGCGAATGACGGATTGTGCCGCGGCTGGCTTGTCAATGAGATAAATCTGCCGGCTTTCCACTTGCTTCGTTGCCGGCCATGACGCCGCGCTTTCAGTCTTATCACCTTGCCATTTGCCGAACGCGGCCTCAAGCTTAGGCTGAATTGAAGCGGAAGTGACATCGCCCACCACAATCAACGTAGCATTGGCCGGTGTGACGTTTTTGTTGTGGAACTCCTTGCAATCTTTCACGCTGAAGGCGCGCAACGATTTTTCATCGCCGCCTGTCATGCGGCCGTAGGGATGCTGCTCGCCGAACATGACACGATTAAAGGCCGCGCTCGCAATCGCGGTTGGCTCATCATGCGCCTGCGCCAGCGAGGTCAAGCGCTGCTTGCGTTGGCGTTCCAATTCTTCGGCCGGAAACGTTGGCCGCAAAGCGACGTCTGCCATGATCGCAAGCGCCGCCTCGACGCGCGCCACGAGCGTATGCAACGAAACTTGCGATGTGTGCAAGCCCGCGCCGGTTGACAGGCTCGCGCCGAGAAAATCGATTTCATCCGCGATTTGCAGAGCGTTGCGGCTGCCGGCTCCCTCATCCAGCATAGCAAACGTCAAACTCGCCAGGCCAACCTTCCCAGCAGGATCCATGACGGAGCCGGTTTTGATTTGGAGAATGATGTCAACCACCGGCGCTTGATGCTTTTCCATCAACACGACCGGCAGGCCGTTGGACAATTTGAAACGCTGAATGGGCGCGGTTTTCAGCGCCGGCGGCTCACCGAGCGCCGGTGGCTTGCTGCGGTCGGGCGTTTGAGCGAAAAGATTCATTTCCACAAAAAGCAACAGCGCAATCAAACCAAAGCATGCAGCAATTGCACGCCTTTTGAATCGATGATCACATGCGAACATATGTGTTAGCCTTAATAGTGAATTCTGATGAACCAACTCTGATTTCACCAAATCAATTATTCTGCGGTGCTGCCGTATTCACCACCTTCCCGCCCACGCCCAACTCCTGTTTGCCGGCAGGCACCACGCTGAGAATGACGCGCGCCTGGTTGCGCAAAAATGTCATCACCGCGCTGCGCAAATCTTCGGGATCGATGGCCTTGTAGCGCGCCAAATCTTCATTGAAATAATCGGGATTGCCCGTGCGCATGAAATAAGAATTCAATTGATCCGCCTTGCGCGACACCAATTCAAGCCCGCTGAGATAAGAGGATTCATATTGATTGATGGCGCGCTGTACCTCGCGCGCTTGCGGCGGCTCTGATTTCAGGCGATCAATCTCTTCCTGAATCACTTTCTCCAACTCCGACAAGCTATGCCCGCTGCGCGCCGTCGCCATGATGATAAAGCTGGAAGCCAGTCCGCCTGAATTTTGAAACGCCGAAACATCTTGCGCAATTTGCAAATCATACACAAGCCGTTTGTAAAGCCGTGAGTTCTTGCCGCCGGCAAGCACACTCGCGGTCAAATCCATTTCGGCATCCCCCGGAGAAAACAGGGGCGGCGTGAGCCAGGCCATATAAAGCCGGGGCAACTGCACGCGATCTTCGAGAATCAGACGTTTTTCTTCATTGAGATAAGCCGGCGGCACGGTTTGCGGCGGCTCTTTGGGTCGACCTTTCACATCACTGAACCATTTTTCCACCATTGCCTTAACAGCTATTGGATCAATGTCGCCCGCAATGACCAGGCTTGCATTGGCCGGCGTGTAATATTTTTGAAAAAATTCCACGACATCTTCATAGGAGGCCGCGCTCAAATCCTTCATGTAACCGATGGTCGGCCAGTGATAAGGATGATTCGGCTCATACAAATGCTCTCCGAGTGTCGGAAACGCCAAGCCATAAGGCCGGTTCTCGTAACTTTGCCGGCGCTCATTTTTGACGACATCGCGTTGGCCGTCGACTTTTTCGGGGGACATTGCTTCAAGCAAAAATCCCATGCGATCCGATTCGAGAAATAGCGCCAGCTCAAGGGCGCTCGTGGGAATTTCTTCGTAATAATTCGTGCGATCGGGATTTGTCGAGCCGTTGTTATTGCCGCCTGCTGCTTCGAGCCATTCGTCAAAGGCGCCTTCCGGAACATTTTTTGAGCCTTCAAAAAGAATATGTTCGAACAAATGCGCAAAACCCGTGCGCCCGGGCTTTTCACTGCCGGAGCCGACATGATACCACACATTCACGCTCACGGTGGGCGTGGTGTGATCTTCATGCAAAATCACCGTCAAGCCGTTGGGTAAGGCAAAACGTTCATATGGCACCCGAAGCGCGGCGTCTTGAGCCAGAGCAGCAGTAAACGAGAGCAAAAAGCACAACCAGGTCGTCTTCATCAAATGCCCTTTCAATTATGTCCCGGTTTGGGAAGAGATCGAACTTCAATTGTTTCCGGTGGCGTAGAAATGGAAAGAAAATGAAGCTGTTCGTCGGCCATAACCCACCGGCCTTCGGGAAACGGGCGAGCGCGGCGCGTGACAAGAATGACAGGAGGCTGATTAAAAAATCGTTGCAACGTCAATCTGGTCGACAAAAGCCCGAGGCGCAGACGCACCACCAGCCAGGAGGCAATAAAAACGACAAAACTCTTTTGCGCCACGATTCATTCTCCTAAAACACGATGGCTGAAAATCTACGTCAAACCGGCGCGGGAAGCAAGCAGGATTTGCCCGCTGGCAACGTTCCCGCAGCTTCAGGTTAAGCCCATGCGCCTTCCCAGCCTAATTCATTAGCCGGTTGCGGCTCATCCTCTCTGGCAAGTTGCTGTCGTTCGCGATACAGATGCACCTGGCCGGCATACAAGGCGAGTTCGAGCGCTTTGCGGCAGAGCATGTAAAGCTGTTGCAAGACAAAAAGCAGGAACACGATGAAGCTGCTCGGCGCCGAAAGGTTGTTCGCCAGCGGATTATAGAGCCACAGCAACAAAGCGCCGGCTAGAAAAAACAGCAAGGCCAGGCCAAACGCCGCAAGAAAGTTTTTGGTTGCGAAGCTCAGGCCCTCCAAAAATGAAAAACGCATTGTCCGTTCGTCGGTTATGACGGTATGAATTCTGGCGTAATCCAACACCAATTTGAAGAAAAGGAAGCACAGGAACCGAAATCCGATTTTGACCCAGCTCATCCAATAGGTAATGTTTTGATAGGGATCGTTTCCCCAAATAACACGCTGCACAAGATCAGGAAGAAACTGCAAAAAAATCAGCGCCAGCGCGAGCAGCAAGCTCCAGGCAGCGAGCCGCACAAATCTACCGAAGTAGTTGGCGGCGCCGCCCCAAAAGGCTGCGGGCGTATATTTTTCTTTACCGGCGAAAATAGTAAACGCCCCGCCGGAGAGGAAAAGCGACCAAAAGGTGTGAATGATTAAGATCACGGCGATCAACCAGAACAAGGTTGAAATCAAGTTGGGGTTGTTCTTGATAAATTCAAAAAGAAAATCCCAATCAAAATTGCCGGCGAGCAATCTGCCCATTTCGCTGGCGCCGATAAAACTGCGCAAACTCGACCACACCGGCGCCATCAAAATCAGACCAAAAATCAGGCTCGTCAGATAATAGACGATAATCATGCGACGGTTTAGGCGCAGTTGCGCAAAACCGGTTTTCAGGCTTTGAATAATCATTACTGTTTCCTCGGGTTCGCGGCTTTCACTATAATAACTAGTCTAAACACGCCCGGGTACAGGCAGGCGTTTCGGGCTAGTGCGCTGTTTTCTTAGTTTGCAACCATACCATTTCGACATATCACTCAAACAAATCGTGTGAAGCGCTTCACATGCTCCTTTCAGGATGATATGTTACTCCCAGAAACAGCGTAACAGTGCACAAGAAAACAATCTTCCCAACCAATCAAAGCTCGGGAATGAAATTCGAGAAGATCGTCAAGAATTCCGGCTGATCCAGAAAGAATTGCATCCAAAACATCCAGCGCAGGGCAAGTTTATTGGCGCCCAGCTTCGAAGGTTTGACGGCTGCGCTGTTGTTGGTGTAATTGATATCAAGTGGAATCTTGCGCTCAGGATCGACGGTTGCTGAAACGAGCTTTGCCGGTTTCATATATGTGAATTTTTTCCAAATCTCCTGCCCGTCCCAGGTCTCTCGCACGGTCTCGCCGTTTGAAAATGTCGCCGCGATTTCAACCGGAAATCTGAATGCACCTTTACGGCGCACGTAAAAGCTGCTGCGATATTGCTTCCTCTGGCCTGCTTCGGCAATTCCGCCAGCCGTGTCAGCAGTAGCGGTCTCCGTGCCGGCGTCCTCCGCGAAAGCCTCGCTGGAATCGCTGGCGGTCGGGGTAAGCGAAAAATCAAAACCTCTTCCCTTTCCAACCTCTGTCGAGGCCACCCGTTCGATGCTATAATCCAATACGGCGTTTGAAAACAAAGCCTGATCAAAAAACCAATTGAGATCTTGTCCCGACACGTCATTGACGACTGCGATGAAATCCTGCGTTTTGGGATGTTTGAAACGCCAGCGCGCAACATACGCGCGCATGACTTCCAGCATTTTTTCTTTGCCGAGATAGTTTTGCAGCGTCGTGAGCAGCAGACCAGGCTTGGCGTAGGAGTTGGTGCCGTAGCTGCCCGGATAATATTCCCAGGCTTTGCGCACGGTCTGATCGAGATCGGCTGAAAAAAGATAACCGGAGCGCTGGAGCTGCAAATCGTTGATCTTGATGCCCATCACATTGATGACATCGCCAACCGGGCCGTAACGATCATTCATGATTTGAATCTCAGTGTAGGTATTGATGCCCTCATCCAGCCAGCTTTCTTCAAATTCATTCGAGGCGAGCAAATGATACCAATAGTTGTGGCCGAATTCGTGAATGATAACGGCCTCCACGGCGCGCAAACCTTCCGGCAAACCATACGTCGTGCCCGCGGTAATCAATGTCGGATACTCCATGCCGCCCGCGCCGCCCGCACCGCGCCGCGGATCAACGACAGTAAGATTCGGAAACGGATAATCGCCGTACCAATTTTGAAAATATTCCACCGCTACTTTCGAAGCTTCGACATGCCGTGGCCCTTGATCCGCACGATCGGGCTGCATCAACACGCGAATATCCACGTCTTGCGCGCGATCTTTGAATTCCACGAATTCCGGGCTCGAGGTCCAGGCAAAATCATGCACATCTTCGGCATGATAAAAATGCGTCCGGGTGCCGTCGCCGTTGTCTTTCACCTCAACCTCGATGCCGGTCGCGCCGAGAATATGATCTGCCGGCACTGTCATATTCACATTGTAAACGCCGTAATCCGCAAAAAACTCTGAGTTGGCGTGAAACTGGTGGCTGTTCCATGCACCGTCGATATAAACCGCGGCCTTCGGAAACCATTGCGCCACAAAGAAAAACTCCTCTTTGGCGCCGGTGCGCGCAAACGGCGGTTGCGGCAGCTTCGCTGTAAAATCAAGATGCACGATGATAGAGTCACCCGGACGCAGCGGCTTGGGCAGCGGCACGCGCGCGAGGGTTTTGTCATCGGAGTTGCCGTCATCCGGTTGAATAAACTCCAAGCTGCCGGTTAAATCCTCGCCGCTCGGCAAAGTGATGCGATGCACATCGATGTAGCCCCAGCCTTCTTTGTCAATCCGGCTGCCGCGCATGACACCGCCGGACTCTTTCATAAACGTCGAGCGGTTATTGCGAAAAGCATTGAGATAAAGATGAAAATGCAGCTCGGTAATCACGTCGGCAGATTTGTTATGCCAAACAAGCTGCTCCTGGCCGTGCAACAGGTATTTCTTTGCATCGAGTGTGACCGCGATGTTGTAATTAGCGATGCGCGGGCTGAGTGGCTGGGGAAATAGGATGGGTTGGTTTTCGAGCCGCGTTGCTGTCACGGACATTTGGCCGGATTGCGCCGCAAGCCGGGCGACTCCCGACACAAAGATGGCGAAACACAACAGTTTCATCAAGACACATTTGTGTGTCATGCCTCCTCCTCACGATGATGAGTAGTTTGGACAAATTTTGAAACCAAGTGATATCATTCCTCAAATGTCGAACGTCCCTTCGCGCGTTCAATTTTCTTGCGCGCGTGCAGCGCTTTCACACGCAGGCGTTGCTCCTTTACGGCTCGTGGGACTTTGGTGGGCTTGCGCGGCTTGGGCTTGCGATTGCGCTTTTCAATTTTTTCGAGCAAGCGCCGCCATGCCTCCTCACGGTTTTTGATCTGCGAGCGGTGATCCCGCGCAATGACGACAATACCGGTAGGCAAATGTTTAAGACGCACCGCTGATTCCGTTTTATTTTGATGCTGCCCGCCCGGCCCGCCGGAGCGGAAAGTGGTTATTTCAACTTCATCGCTGAGCTTGGCAACGGTTAGCGTGCCGGGGTGTTTATCTGAGGTTGACATGGTTTTATCGCATCACGACTAATTTTTGCACGACTTCATCATTGGCATGATCCGCGCGCGCAATCACTTTATAAAAATAAACGCCGTTCGCCAGTGCGTCGCCATCGCCGTCGCGGCCGTTCCAGGCAAAACGATTGAATCCCGCGTTCGCCGGCGCGTGTTCGAAGGCCGCGATCAATCGTCCGGCCAGCGTGAAAATCTTGATTGTGACTTGTTGCGCCGGTTGCGTCAAATAATAAGTGAATTCCGTCTCATTTGCAAACGGGTTGGGGTAATTCATCACCTCACGCAGATGCAGCTCGGCATCGACGCGAATCGCGATTTCATCCACAGCACTATTTTGTGTGGCATCGCGCACTTCAAACTTGATGTGATGCAAACCGGCGTCAAGCCGCGGCCGGAATGTGACTTCAGCGCGTGCGGCGCCGGCGCTTGTGTTGATGAACTCCAGATTTTTTGCCGCAGAAGCATAGGGCTGGCGTTGACCGTTGAGATAAACAGAAACGTGGCTGGTATCAGCAATCGGCAACGCGCTGTCATCAAAAATTTGACATCGGATATTCGGCTGCGGCGCAACGTAATCACCGGGCATGACAACATTGCCGTCTACAGTCACGGCAAGGCGCGGCGGTTGGGTATCCGTTTTGACAAAAATCTGCTTGGTGGCCAGATTATTGAATTCAAACGGCTCCGCCAAATGATGCTCCGGATCAATTTCGACATAGATCGTCACAAGGCCGCGAAAGCCGGCGGAGTTCCAGGCCGTGAAGAATGCTTTCGAAGCGTTATATTCAATATTGGAGGTTTGCAGATTGAACGTGCGTTGTCCCTGCTCCGCAGTTGCGTCGCTGTGGGCGAAGCGAATCCAAACGTTTTCGCGTGCGTTTGTTTTCTCTTCAGTACCATCGAGTTTGAAATTATAAACCTTTGCCGAGATGGTGAGCAAATCGCCTTCCTGCACCGTGTCTGCCGAAAAAGAAATGAAATGAGAGGCGACGGCGAGATCACTTGCTTGGTCAAATCCAACACTATACCCGGCCAGTTGCGGCGAGTCCAGTCCGTCATCATCACTCAGCGTTGCTGAGATTTTCAAGAACGGATATTGCCCCGCTGAAATGCCGGCCAACGGATAACTCTCACCAACAATGTCCGTGGCAATTGTTTCCCAAGCCGCGCGGCTGTTGCGCCGCCCGGAAATGGCGAGATGAACATTTGAGCTTGGTTCGGCTTGCCAAACAAGTTGCTTCCAGTTTTCGGCAGGCCCAATTTCTGCTGAATGATAAACACCGTTGCTAAAAAACGGCGCAACGGTCGAGGTTACCGAAACTTCGCCGTTGCCTGCGCGTTTATGCGCCTCTGCGGCAGCGCCAATTGTCATGCCCTTGGAGCCGATGATGGCCCACGAATCGCGCAAAGCAACCTGGCGCGTGAATTGGCTGCCGATGGATTCCAGCGCGAGATGCGCCCGTTCTGTCATGCGAAAGCTACCCTCGTCTTGAATGCCGGCTAATACGATCGTACGCGGCGGCAGACTCTCAATGAATAACGCCATGCTATCCGCAGCAGCGCTTGACGCAAATGTATCGTATGCACGCGGCGGCGCCAGCATCTGCTGTGTTGCGGGTTCAATTGCGACGAGATTATGGCCCCGGCTGTCGTCATTAACGAGATTGAAATTCACAATCAAATAACACCGGTTGCCGTCGCCGTGCCCGGCGGACTGCACCTGCAAATTCAGAGCGCGAGACATGTCGCGCGCCAGAGTCACGCCTTCAGCACCAAACAAGGTGTTTTCAAAACTGCCATTGTGCAATTGCTCGCCGCTTCGGCGCATGCCGGCAAACGGGCTTTGCGTTGCCAGCCAAAACCATTGCGCTTGCCAGGCGCTCGCCTCACCATTCTCAATGCTGCGGCTGCGCCAGAAGTATAATCCGTCAACAAGCGCTGATGGAACTTGCCAACTTGTGAGCATCTCCCCCGGCGGCAGCAAGGGAGAAACAACTTTGCCGGCGCCCTCGAAGCCGGCCTCTGTATCTAATTCAAATTGCAAGCGACGCGCACTGGCAGGGCTTGTGGCGGGATTATAAACCGCGAGTGTCGGGCGATCATGCTTCAGCAGCGCCGCAGGAACCGGCGACGCCAACGTAGCGGAGATCGGTAAGAAGTAAATCACGCGTTCAACGGAATTATTGAACTCATCGACCTCAACGATTGAATTTTCAGCATCCGCTTCCACTCGCACGAGATATTCTCCGCGTTTGGCCAGATTTGACCATGACACCGCAAGACTGTCTGCAAATCCCAAGGGCGGCAGCGTTGGCTGCGCAATCACCAAAATTTCATTGGTGCTGCGATTAAGCGCTGAAATTTTCAAGCGTACGCTATCGCGTGTGGCCAAGCCAAAATTCCGCAACAGGATTTTGATATGAACCTGCGGTGTTTCTTCGGTCGGCGATTCCGGCGAGATTTGCAAAGCCTTCGGGAACAAAGCAAGATCGGGCTGCAACGGCAGAGCCAAGCGGGTTGCGGGATCACCCAGCAGCGTATATTGATCGATGCTATTCACGTTGTTGGTGGCGCTGCCGAATGCTTGCCACAGCCGAATGCGCGCCAATGTCGTTGCCAGGCCGAGACTGCGCACGCTGTCTCGGCTGAAGCTGATAAACAGACTATCGAGCAAGACGCGATCTTGAAAAATGAATCCCCATCCGGTGGTTCCCCAAAACGCCGTTGCGCCTTTTTCGGTGGCACGCAAAAATTCCTCGCCGAAGCTGGTTTGATTGGGCGTTGCAAAGCGAGCCGTGTGGCAGGTCATGCTTGCGATGAACGGATATTTGCCGCGATTACGCAATTCGCTGATGTCGGCATTGACCATCATCAAATCCCAGGTTTGGCTGCCCGCGTGGCCAAGGAAGGTCAACATCGCCGCGCCTTGATCAACCGCTTTGACGATTTGCGGCTTAAGCTCGCCGATCAAACGGCCGGGCGTGGTTTTGTAAATGCGCACCGGATTTCCGCCGATGGGTTGAGCGGCGACGTGCCGCGCAATCAACATTTCTGCCTGATCATGAAACAATCCCTGCTCATAACTGTCAACGCCGCCGTTCAAAAAAATAAAATTCTTGTTCCACTCTGCCAGCCCGGCGGTCTCGGAAGAAACGATTTTATCGACCACGGCATGCGCCTGTTCGAGATTCTCAACCGGAATGCGCCCGGTAATCATCTCGGGCAGGAAATCATCCTCGCCATCGAAACAAACGAGGCGGCTGTCGCTGACGGGATTACCGAACGACAATACAAAATTGCGCTTGTAACTGTCCGCGGCATTCTGCTTGGGATCCCAGCTCGCATCCCCGAAAAAGCAAACCATGCTCGGGCGCGCTTGCCAGTGGTGATAAGCGAATCGCAAAAAGCCGCGAATCGCCTCCGGATGGGGCATGCCATAGTTGAATTCGTCATAAACATCTTCGACAATGACCACTGCCACCCGTAAGCCATCTTGTTGGCGGCGATACGAGGCCAGGCGCTCCGCAGCTTCCAAAAGTTCACGTGCAGTCAACAAAATGTAATCTGCCGAATGCGTGGTTGCGCGCCAATTGGAGGGTTGATTCGAAAGGATTGCGGCAGGAACCTGGCGCGCTTCCGGCGTCGCGACGAAATATTCACGGCGCGTGCGTGCAGAATCTCTAAAGGCCGCCACAAACTGCTCAGGGGCCGTCTGCCTGACTTCGAAGCCTGTGAGGCGTTGCAGATGTTTGCGGTCAAATAACTCAATTTCGCTGTTATGCAGGTTGGTGATTTGATAAAACGCCTCCTGCGATTTTAGATCGTCAGGCTCACGAAATACGAGAAAATTATCCGAGGCAACGTATTGCCGCCAATAGCGAATTTCAACCCAATCAAAATAGATTTGATCATAGGGCGCACCGGTATCCGTCAGCTCACGCAACTCAAAGGCATTTTTGCCTTCACGCAAAAAACTGCTGGGAAATGCCGCTTCGAAAATCACTTCTGCGGTATTGTCGAAAAATACTTCCCCAACAAGGTTGTTATTCAGCCAGAACTGCGAATGATGATCGGGATTCGCCGGCGTGACCGTGACGCCGCGCACGCGGGCGCGCAGCGTACACAACGGCGCATCCGCAGCCACATTTTGCAGCAGCAAATCCGTTTTGAAAGACTCGTCACCGAACAGCATTTTCCAGACCCAGGTTTCTCCCGGAATCGCGAGCGTGGCGAAAAGTTGCGCATCATTGTCGCCATGATAGTAAAGCTCGTCCTCTTCAAAATGGCGTGTTTCCAAAAAGTATTTACCGGGCGTGTTGTTACTACTCGCATCAATTCGACGTGAAGCCATGCGCCGGCCGCGAGCTTTGCCGTGAATAAGCCAATAAACATTGGCAGCCGCATAATCATCAAAAAACGTTCCGGCGCCGCGCTTGCGTTCGGCGAAAAACGCCAGGCTCTCGCCTGTTTCAAATAAACTGTCGCCATCATCATATGCCCATGAAGCAACTTCCTCGCCCAAATGAAAAAGCTGTATCGTTGCCGGATCAATCAAGGGAACATTCCAACCGGCAGCCGCAAGAGCATCAAATGAAACATGATAAAATCCGTCCGTCTTAATCTCCAGTTTCAAAGCATTGGGATTCGCGGGAATTTCCCAATCGAAAGCTGTTTCTGTCAGCACGGGGTTGCTTGTTCGCCACTGTTTGCCCGCATTGAAATTTAGCATTGCTGAAAGCGTTTTTTGCTCAAATGCATCTAGCGGCCTCGTCGTTGGCATTACGTTTTGCGGCGAACTCGGATAGCGCAAAGTCACTTGAACTTCACTATAAAACTCCGCTGCCATACCAGAAACATTGCAGGGTAATATTTCAATGCGTCCGAGACGAAAGCCGCGCCACCAAGCTGTGTCCACCAACTGCACTGCCGGCGGCAATTCAGAAAAAGCGCGAGGCTTTTCAATAGAGTAGGATATCGAATCGGCTTCGCGGTCAATTATTGGAATGAAAGAAGGCAGCAAACGCTTATTGTTAAAAACAGCAGTCGGCTTGGCGACAAAATTCAATTCGGGAATTCCGGTTGGTGGAAGAATGATGGCAACACTTGCGCGGGGTAATGCCGGTAAGCCGGGGTGATGCTGTACTGTAAATCCGGGCACATCAAGAACATCATAATATTCGCCGGCGACTTCCTTTTGAGAGAATTGCGGGGCTGGGATGACAACGGTAAATCGCAAAACCTCAGAGGTGTTCTCGTGAACGATTAATTGTGCATGAGCAAAAATTGGCGGCAGCGCTAATAGCGCGAGAACGAGCAAGAGTACAGCGTAAGCACGGCTTTTTTCCGGATTCAACCTCATGGGGGCGATCGTCGATCAGACGTTAGATTTTGCTCCGGCCATTAAACGAGTCCACCAGCTCGTTCAACTGCGTCACCACCAATTCCCAACTATACTTTTCTTCAATCAGCCTGCGGCCATTGTGTGAGAGTTGCTGCCGGATTCCGGGATTTTCTACTAACTGTGCAATCGCGTCTGCGAACGCTTGCGGCGTGTCGGCCACGAACGCCTCTTCGCCAGGCTGCAACGCAATGCCTTCCACGCCGAGTGTAGTGGCGACGACCGGTGTGCCGGCAGCCAGCGATTCCAAAACTTTGTTCTTTGCGCCGGCGCCCGTGCGCATCGGGCAGATCGAAAGCGCGGCCTGCTGCAAGTACGGCCTCACATCCGGCACATAACCGGTCACCCTCACATTGGGATGACGGCGCAAGGCGAGGATTTCCGCGCCCGGCTCGATGCCGACGATGTTGAGCTGCATTTTCGGAAATCGCCGCAATACCAGCGGAAAAATTTTTTCATAAAAATATAACGCCGCATCCTGGTTGGGAAACGTGCTCATTTTGCCCATGAACACCATGGTGTTGGGATCATAATGGTTGCTGGCATAGCGAAAATAACTAAGATCAACCGCCGGGCCGATTACATGCACTTTGTTTGCCGCCGTGAACCGGCTAAGATAATCACGGTCAACGGGCGAGATGAGCAGATTGCAATCGAACCATTCGACGATTTGCGCTTCGTAATTCCGGATGCGCCGGCTTTCCACTTTTTGTGCAAGGTTGTAGGCGCTCAGATGATTCCGACTTTGCAAGGCTGCGCTGCGTTCATAATTCATGCTGAGGGCGTCGGTGAGATCCATGATTTTCGGCAGGCCGTTCATCTCATGAATATAATCCGCCATGCGCGCGAGATGCACGAAGATGAGATCAAAACTTTCGCGCGCCAGGCTGGCGCGAATCAGGCTGCGCATCGCGCCGGAGCGATAGTAATGCACCTGCAACGGCTTGCGCGAGAACAAACCGGCGAGACAGTTGAGATAGGAACGCCGGGGATCAAGCATGACGGTTTCAAAGCGTTCGACGTATTTTGCAATGGGATGCAGGGTTTCCGTTTCCTCTGAGGCCGCGGCGAACGCGAGCAACGTGACGCGATGCTGCTGAGACAGGGCTTTAATGAAATGGAAGGCGCGCAAGCGATCGCCGCCAAGAGGCGGATAGGGCACACGTGAGGTTAGGAAAAGAATTTTCATCAAGCCGTGAAAACGAGGTTAGCCATGTTGAGAGTGATTAGGGATTACAGCAATACGTCCTGCGCATTGAGAACGCCGGCAAAAATCGCCCCGCCATAATACAAAAAAAGTGTCTCACCGTGCAAACCAATTTTTGAGAATCGACCCGGGTGTCAGAGCATGGCGCAAGCGGCGGCGCTGCGCCGTAATTGATCAAGGCACATTTTGCAAGGACAAACGCTCGAGCAGGCCCATGCAAACTCCGGCGAGAATAGCGGCCGTGGGGTTGGCGCTGTCGCCCAGGTTGGTTAAATTGAGCGCCAAAAAAATCAGCATGCCGAGGCCAAAGGCGCGCATCTTCGGCGCGCTTAACGATTGCAGATCGCGTACACGGCTGCCCAGATAAAACATTACCCAAAACCACAACGCAAACAATCCCAAAATGCCAAAACGGTAGAGCAATGCGAGATAGGGCAAATGAAACTGCGTGAACCACCCGCGGCTGACGGCCAGATAGGATTTTGGATAGCTGAACGAATCGAGCGGTTGTTCTTCAATTTCCTGCCATTTCGTGCCAAGCCCCATGCCGATCACGTAGGCATAAGGCCGGCGTTCCATGTTGGCAAACATATTTTTGATTTCAGCCCGGCGGATGTCACCGCCATGTTGCATGCCGATTTCACTCGCCATATTTAGTGATTGCACGGCGCGCGCGACGCCCCCAATTGGCTCCGGCATAAGTCCGCTTAATCCAAAAAATAAAATGGCGAGAGTGAAAGTCACCTTCACAAAAACGCGCCAGGATTGCCGTGCACGCCACCAGTTTAACCATGGCCCGGCCAGCAACACCAACAAGAGACCGGCGGCCAACAATAAGTAATTGAAGCGCCGTGCGCTGAGCAGAATCAACAAAACAGCGATAACCCACAACATCCAATGATGCCAACGCAGTTTCTCTTTTTGGCTTTCTCCGTTTTGCGTTAACAAGTGAACGGCAGGCACGGTAAAGATAAACGGGTAAAGCATGGTCATCTGGTCATAAAGGACGATCGGCAGGCCAAAGGGCCGCATTGTTGCAAGCACGTCCGCGAAAATCAAACAGAAGCGCACTACGCCATAGATGATGAGCACTATCGAGAGTATGATTAGCCAGCGCGCTGCTTGCAGCGCGTGCTCGCGCGTCGTGAGAAAGTTGATCATCAAAAGATACATCAGGCAAAGATAAACGGAGGGCAATAATGCGATGAGGGCGCGCTTGACCTCGGTCGTGCCATAACCCAGCGGCATTCCTTCGACATGCATCAAGCCGATCACGAACCCCAATGCTATAATTGCAGCCAAACTCCAAACACTTGCCGGGCGGCCCACGGCAAAGCGCAGTTGCCGGATCATGAGGCCGCGCACGAGCAGAATCAAGAAAGTGATTGTGATCAAAAAATCCCAAATACTGAACAGGCCGCCAAAGCGATGGTAGATCGAAAAAAATTCCGCTTGCTGCTTGACGGTGGGAGCCGCAACGGAATAGGGCAAAAAATAAAATGCGGCCAGCAGAAAATATAGCGGCCATTGCGGATGATCTGTTTTAAAGAATCTCGTCATGCGCGTTTACAATTTTGGGTTCCATTCACGTCTCAGGCAGGCACGCGGTGAAAATTTTGGCCAGCGCTGCGGTCAACTGCCGGCGGTGATACTTCACGTGCGGCTGCGTGTGGAAGACGATGCCGCCGTTGACTTTCTGCGCTATCCAATTTTGCAGGGTTGCGGCCAGCGCTTCTGTATCATGTTCGGCGAAAGCATAACCCAAGTTCTCGCACTCAATCAGTGCTTTGGCCATTCCGGGCGGACCGAGAGCAAGAATGGGCCGCTGCGCGCCCATGTAATCGAACAATTTGCTGGTGAGCATGTTGGCGGCATGCGGCAGATTACCGATGAGCAAAAGCAGGGCATCGGCTTCGGCAAGATGGCGCAACGACTCACGATAGGGCAAATATTCGAGCAGTTCGATGTGCTGCGACAAGCCGCTGTCTTGAATGGCACGGCGATCGGCCTCTGGAATGACGCCCAGGAGTTTCAAATGCAGCGCAGGCGCTTTCGCCTTCAGCCGATGCATCACGGCGAGAAAGGGTTGAATACTGCGCCACGGAAACAACGTGCCACTGTGAACAAGCGTGAAGCGATCGGGGTTTACAGCGGGCCGCGTTTTCACAAAATCCGCCGGATCAAAACCATTGGTGATGATATGAATTCGATCCGGTGAAAGTTCTGATACTTTTTTCAGCAACTGTTGGCGCATTTCATCTGACACGACGATCAGATGCTGCGCCCGGCACAGCACTTTTTTTTCGAGGTAATCGTCAAGCCTTGTGCGCCAGCGACATTTCCAGGGGTTGTAGCTTTCGGGATATTGATCCCACATGTCACGCAAATCTGCCACCCAGGGCAAACCGCTGCGTTGCGATAATTGTTGCGCGATGATATGCGTGGTATTGGGCGGCCCGCTCGAATAAATGACATCGATTTTGTTTTGCTGCATGATGCGCTTCCCCGCTCGCACCGCAAACGGCAGCCAACCGATATACTCGTCCGGTATGAAAGCACAAGTGAAGAAGAGGTTCTTCACGCCCGCAAGCAAACGCCGGCCGCGTGTATTGCCCGAGCGCGGCATGCCCGCGCGATGCCCCAAAGCCTTGCGAAAAAAACGCGCCGGCAAAATCGCCGACGTTCGTGTAATTGCAAGATCATCCGGCACCTCCAGCAGCAACGAATCATCTTGCATAAGATGATGTGAGTTGCGCACCGTCAACAAATGCGGTTTCCAGCCGAACTCCGGCAAATAACGCACGAATTTGAGCGTGCGTTGCGTGCCGCCGCCGCCGAGCGGTGGAAAATAGTAGGCGATGATCAGAACATTTGGCATAGTCTTTTAAAATTGAATCGGTGCTAAAAAAGCAAAAATTTTCTAAGCACCAAGGCGCGAAGACACAAAACAAAAAAGCTTAGCGTCTTTGAGTTTTCGTGGTAAAATTTGGTTTCGGATCGTCCGGCTCAGGGTCTTGTAGATTAATCAATACCCATCCGAAAATGCTCCACCTCGGCTTGGCCGGGGTTTGTTGAGATGCAGGGTTGTGAGAACGCTTGTGTTTGTAATGCGTCAGCCAAGTCGGTGCAAAATATTATCATAATAGCACGGGCACGGTTTAATGCGATTTGCGCGCTGGCTTGAATTGCAATCGTCGGCGCACGGCCCAGGCGCGTTCCGCAAACCACTGACGTGAGCGCTTGATCCGGCTTTGGCGATATGTCCGCCACCGTTGGCTGGCTGCAAGAAATTCCTTTTCGTCAGCCAGGTTGCCGAGGGCGTACAAGAGTTGAACATGTAAATCGTGATAACCGGCGTTGGCAATTTGCCGCCGGCGCAGATCATACAAACTGCCATATCCGGTTTCGAAACGCGGCAAAAGTCCTCGAATGCCGGATAGCGCTTTTTGATACAGGTGAGATAATTTCTCATCTTTAACCATCTGCAAGTATTCCGCCAATCCGAGGGCGGCAAAGAGAGCGCCGTTCAAGACGTGCATCGGCGGATTTGTCGGGAACTCTTCCAAAAAAAGTTTGCCGTTTGGCAAGGCATAAGCAACGCCGCCTGCAAAGATTGAATAGTGAAAGGGTTGCAACGCGCGCCGCGCCGATTCTAAAAACTGTTTCTTGTTGAAGACGCGATACGCCCGCACCAGAACAGAAACGGCCAAGCCCTGCGCCATTGCACTGATCCATGCTCCGGGCACGTATTCGATCAACTCCGGCAAGTGCGGCATGGGAAACCGATGCAACCATACGCCGCCCGTGTTGTGCGCTTCGACTTGATGCCGCAGAAACCACTCGGCAGTCTCGCGAAAACGTTGCGCGAACAAATCCATTGGATGAAAATTGGCCTGCGCAAAATTGCCGAGAGCAAAAAAGGCCAGCGTGACGGGCGTGTAATGCGCTCCAATGTGCCCGGCATATTGAACGCGGTTTTTTGCAAAGAGGCGATCATAGTCGACCAACGGCAGGCCGGCCGCGTCAAACGGGCCAAAGTCTTGCGCGAGAATGCGTTGAAAAATGCCATTTAATGGAACGGGATACGCAAGGATTTCGGCACGAAAATTTTGCATGACGATGGACAATCCTGTGACTCACCTGAGCGCGATTTTTTGCCACAACTCGCGCACGAACCGCCAATCATCCGGCTGCAAAATGAAAATTTTTCCCAGCGTAATACCGGCAAATCGGCGCAGCCAAAGAATCATCAACGCCGCCATCAAACTGAAGCTCAGGCTCATGGCGATGGCAGCGCCGGCAATGCCCCAACGCGGAATCAACAACAAGTTCAACGTGACATTGGCGAGCAAACCGGCCAGGCTCACGATCGTGTTCCACCGCGCGTGTCCACTGCCGAGCGCATAACTGGCAATAACTTTGTGGACGCTCATCGCGACGATGCCGAGGTAACTCAGATGCAGCGGCAATACCGCGGGCAAAAAATCTTCACCAAAGGCATACGTCACGATAAACTGGTCGATTTGCCACAGCAACGACACAATCAAGCTGGTGACAAAAAAAACCAGACGCACAAGGCGGGGCGCCAAATGGCGCATCTCTTCCGGGTTGCGCGCGCCCGAGGAGGGCAACAACACCACACCGACGCTGCTCGGCAGAAACCACAAGCTCTCGGCAAAGAAGGCGACGATCGAGTAAAAGCCTGCTTGTTTGGTATCCAGAAAGAAGCCGACAAGCAAGACATCGATGCGATACAATAAAAAAGCAAAAAGCTCGGCGAGATAGATCGTCCAGCCGTGCAGGAATTGCAGTTTCCAGGCTTTTCTATTGAAGAAAAAGGCTTCCCCCTTTTTCGGGCTCAGCCGGAGAAACAACAACGCCGATGCGCCGACGAAGCTGAGCACATAGGCCCACAAGCCGGCCAACACGCTCCGCAGCCCGCTAAAAAAGAGGGCGGCAAAGCCGCATAAAAAAAGCAGCGGACGCAGCACATTTGCTCGGCTATACAAGTCAAACTGTTGACGGCCTTGCGCCAGCCCCAGGAGACAATTGAAAAGAATATAAAACGGAATTCCCCATGCCATGAGTTGCGCATGCGCCACGGGAACATCGCGCAGAAATGCCGGCGCCCAATCATGCGCCGACCATGTCAACAGAAACGCAGCGAGGCCGCCAATCATCAGTCCGAAGAGCAGGGAATGCGAAAACAATGTTTTTGTGGGAAGGCGATTTTGGCTGGCAAAAAGCGCATTCGAGGTACCCAGGCCGAATGTCAACAGCATGGCCGCGGCGCTGGCGATGGCGTTGAGCAGGGCATATTCGCCGCGCGCTTGCGGACCCAGCAGGCGCGCAAGCATCAAACTGCCGACCGCCATGAATGCGTAAGAGGCTCCGCGGGCAATAAAGATGAAAAGGCTATTTTGTGCGATTCCCAAGGCCGCAAATGAGTTGGTGCAGAGTAAGCATTATTCCATCTTGGCAACGAGGACCGTCATGTCGTCATGTTGTTTGGCATAACCAACGAAGGCTTTCACATCATCCATGATGCGCTGGCACAGGGCCTTGGCGTCAAGCGCCTGGTTGGCAGTGACAATTTCCGCAAGGCGATGCTCGCCGTATTCTTCCCCATTGACATTGCGCGCATCAGAAACGCCGTCCGTATAAAACACCAGCACTTCGCACGATTGCAATGAAATCTCAATCTCCTGAACATTGCGCTCAAAATGGGCGCGTGGCGCCAGCCCCAAACCGACTCCCGGAGGCGCAAGAAAGGCGTGCGCTTCGTTGCGGCAATAAAGTGTGGCATTGTGCCCGGCGCGGCTCATGCGCACACGCCGTTGCTGCACATCGAAGAGCGCATAGGTCAGCGTGATGAAGGAATTTTTTTCGATGGTGCCGAAGAGCAAATCGTTAACCGTCGCCAGGAATTGCACGGGCGATTCGTGCAAGTGATTCAGCGCGCGCACAATGCCCTGCAATTTACTCATGTAGAGCGCGGCAGAGGTGCCCTTGCCTGAAACATCGCCCACCAACACGCCGAGCTTGCCGTTGCCGAATTCCAAATAGTCGTAGTAATCCCCTCCAATTTCAGTTGCGCTGATGCACGCGCCGGCAATCGACAATCCAGCAATTGTCGGGTTTTGGCGCGGCAGGGAGTGCATTTGGATCACGCGGGCAACTGCCAGTTCCTTTTGCAGTCGCGCTTGCGACTCGCGCAACGCTTCCAGGTTTTGAAAATTTCTCAGGCGTAACTGATAAATCATCGTCGTCAGGCCGGTACAAACGAAGGTTATGGCCAAATAAAATGATAATGGTATCTCGGTCAGCATATTGGCGAACGAGGCGGCCTTGCCCGCCATAAGAAAACTCATGATGCAGTTTATCACGATCATCAACAAGCCGACCAGGGCAACGGAAAGCGGGCGCAGAGGGACGACAGCGGTGAGGATCAACAATGCAATAATGAACGGCGGATAGGTCGCGGCGCTGCCTTTAAAAAGGCCGGCAAACGTTGCAATCGTTTCCGCGACGATGGTGCAAATGATGACCACAACATTGGGGGCGGTGCGGCCAAAACTCGTGCGCGAGAGCGACAAGCCGGAAATGCCCACAATGATGACGGCAAAATTTTCGAGATTATTGACGGCAAGCTGAATCCAGCTGTAACCGCGCTGAAAATACCAGATGGCGGCTTCGATGAAAAATGCAACGCCGGGAAGCAGGATGGCAACGACGGTCGCAAACTGCAAACCGAGCACGCCGAGGCGGCGAATTTCCGCTTCGAATTCTTTACCATGATCTGTTGCTCGTGGCGCCATTAACTGCCACAAATGCCAGAGCGGAGAACGGCGTATGTTCGGGGTTGACATCGCGCCTGTGTTGTTCGTATCTGTTCGAAAATGACATAATCTCAGCCAAGCCAGGGTTGGCGGAGACTTTGGGTTGCGAGAACTTTTGAGCCTTCAATGCAAGGATCAGGCCGTTGCAAGAAGGTTATCTCAAAGACGGAAGCTATTTGTAGAGCAAATAGGGCTGGCGCTGGCGTCGAAACTTTTCCGCGTCCTGTTCAAGACGTTGCCAGAGAGCTGCACTCGATTCGTTCGCTTTAATCATTTCATAAACCCAGGTAACACCGCTCAAGCGCGCCATGCCTTCCGGACGCATTTTGAACTCGTCGGAATAAAGTTGTTGAAGAGCAACCAGCAGCGCAACACCGAATTTGACCGGGGCAAATTTGGCGGGATCCGTCACGCGCAATTTCAGGCCCTGGCATTTCTCGCCCTCGTATTTTGGATTCATGGCCATACCGGGAAGATCAATCGGCGTAAACGAAATTGGCGTGAACGCAATGCCTTCCGCCTCCGCGTGCAAGCGTTTTGCAAGAACCTCAGAATCAATCCAGGGCGCGCCGAACAGCAAAAACGGTTCGCGCGTGCCTCGACCTTCGGAAACATTCGTCGCCTCCAACAAACAAATGCCGGGATAGACGAAGGCAGTCGCGAGCGCGGGTATATTCGGCGAGGGCGGGATCCAATTTATATTCGACTCGGACAAAACCTGACGCTGCCAGCCTTTAACGGGAACGACATGCAATTTCGACCAGGAACGATTGGCCGGCTTGCTGGCGTCAGCAGGATAAATCCAGCCTTCACCCAAAAACATGCGCGCCAGCTCGCCGGTGGTCATGCCATGCCGCAATGCAATGGGATGAATGCCGACGAACGAACGATGTTCCGGCGCGAGCAGCGGCCCTTCAACGCGACCACCTAGGGGATTGGGGCGATCCAAAACATAAAATTCAAGATCTGCTTCTGCAGCCGCTTCGAGCGCAAGCGCCATGGTGCTGATATACGTATAGAAACGCGCGCCGACATCTTGAATGTCGAACACCAGGGCCTCGAGGCCCTGCAACATCTCGGGCGTGGGTTTGCGCGCGGCGCCATAGAGGCTGTAAACCGGCAAGCCGGTGGTCGAATCAACTTGGTGGCCAACACTCGCGCCGGCTTCGGCCTGACCGCGAATGCCGTGTTCCGGGCCGAACAAGGCGACCAGTTTCACTTCTGCTGCTTGTTTGAAGAGATCGGCAACATGACGGCCTTGGCGATCGACGCCGGTTTGATTTGTAATCAGGCCAATTTTTTTTCCGCGGAATTCACGGAAACCACCAGCCACAACTTGCTCCAGCCCTGTTTCTATCTTTGCCTGGTCTTGAGAGAAAAGCGCGCCGCGGGTAAGACAGAAAAAAGTAAGCGCGAAATAAATTAATTTAGGCGCATTCATTTTCACGAGATCGCGGGTGAGTTTGACGTTGACATTGTAACAAGTTTTAACGGGTTGCAATATAGCAAATGGATTAGTGTCGTGCAAGTCGAGTTATGACAAGATTGGTTTGCGCCATTGCCGGCCAACAAAAAACGCTTGCATTAATGGGTGAAATCCGTTAATTCGATTGTCCGCATAAATCTGAGTTGCATCCCTGTTTTAGTTTTTTAACTTTGCCGGTGTCTCCACACTGATTTCAGGCAAGGATTTTGCTAAACTTGGTGAGCGATTGATTTTTTGATTTGGTTAAGGATAGTTTTCATTGGAAAGGATTTCCATGATTCCCGATTTCGCAGTACAGCCGGACGGCATGTTTGTGCTCGATCAACCGGTGCGCCTGCCGGAGATTCTTGATTTACTCATTGTCGGCGGCGGGCCCGCAGGCACGGCAATCGCGTTTCGCGCAAGAGAACTCGGTATTGCCGCGCTGGTGATCGACTTCGATGATTTGATGAAACGCATTCGCGATTACCCGAAAGACAAGCTCATTCTGCCCGATTACGGCGGCGGCGATCAAATGAAATTTCCCAAGGGCGGTGAGCTGACGCAAGCCTTGCATTTTGGCCCGATTGACAAGGATGACATGTGCCGGTTATGGAAGAGTTATTACCGCACGTTCAACGTGCCGGCGCAAATCGGCGTAGAGTTAACCGGCATGCAGCGCCGCAGCGATGGAATTTGGCAAGTCAAAGCTTACAACTATAACACCAAGGCCGAGCAAACGTATCTCGCCAAACACGTTGCCATCACCATTGGCCGTGGTGTGCCGCGCCGCTTCGACATTCCCGGCAACACCGAGGGCATTGCGTATCGTTTGACCGATGCCGCGCTGTATGTCGGCGAGCCCGTGTGCGTGCTGGGCGGCGGCACCTCGGCTGCCGAGGCTGTCATCGCAATTTCAAATGCCAAAGCAAAGGCCAATGACGAAAGCGCGGTGTATTGGTCGTATCGCAGCGGCAAATTGCCCAAAGTCTCAAAAGCCCTGGCGGATGTTTTTTTCGAAGCCTATGTCAGCAACGGCAATATTCGCCAGTTTCCCTATAGCGAGCCGGCGGCCGTGGTGACGGCGGAGGATCGCAAAGATTATCTCTCGGTGCGCACGGACCGGCGCCGCATTCCGGGCCGGCCCAATGAAACCGTGCATCTCGAATTCAACAAAGACTTTTGCGTTGCCTGCATCGGCGAAGATATTCCCGAGACGTTATTGAACACGCTGGGAATTTACATGATGACCGGCGGGCCGAGCGGCAAAAAGCGTTTTGTGGTTAATCCGTTGCTTGAAACCCAGCAGTCCAATGTTTATCTGCTTGGCGATATTTTAAGCCCGGCTTATTTCGAGACGGATGATTTCAATGCCGACCCAGCCGGATTTCGCGAAATCAAACGCCGCGGCAACATCAAAGCCGCGTTGCGGGACGGCGTTCTGGTGGCCGAGGCGATCGCGCAAAAACTTGCCGGCAAAACCGATATTCGCATTGAGCTTGATTTCGCCGAACAATCCGAACAAGCAGAGGCCAGGCCGAGAGTCAAAAATGCCACTGTTGTGGTTGAAAGTGAAGGCCCGCCTGCTGCAAGCCTCGCTGCGGCGCGCGCGGTTGATGAAAACACGGCCTCTCTCATTCGCATTTTGGCAGGCAATGTCGAAGCCGATGAATTTCCGCTCAAGCGCGAAGGCATTACCAGCATTGGCCGCAGCGGTTGCGATTTAACGTTCAGTGACGATTTGCTGCTCTCTGAAAAGCATGCTTCACTTCTGCATGATCCGGTAGAGGGCGGCTATTTCTTGCGCGACGACGGCAGTGTGAACGGCGTTTTTTTGAGATTGAAAGAAACACGGCCATTCGAAATTTCTGCCGGCAGCCTGGTGCGGGCGGGCAAACAGTTTTTATTGTTCGGTATGGAAAAAGGCGCGCCGCTGTTTCTGCATTTTGATCAAAATGGCAAACAAATCGAGCGCTATCAAATTCCCGAGCGCACGATTGTTCTGGGCCGTGAAGCGCCGGACATCACGCTTGACGCAAAAGACATGACGCTCTCGCGCCGGCACCTGGCCATCAGCATCAAAGCCGGTAACGTTTTCATCAAAGATTTGGGCAGCGCCAACGGCACATTCATCAAAGTGAAAAGCGCGGTGCGCCTGGAAGAAGGCGATCAATTTCGCGCCGGACAGCAACTCTTCAAGTTGCGCTTAAAACAGGAGCCGGAGCGCCGCACGGTGTTGTTCAATACCAAGCCGGGGCTTGCTGCGACCGCAGCGCCAGTCAAAACACCGCCGCAAAAGCCGGCCAGTGCGCCGGCAGTGAAAAAACCAGAGCCTTCTCGCCCGCCCGGGGCAGGAGTCAACAAGCCGGAAGGCATGGTCGTGGTGTTCAAGAATGTCAATAAAACGATTCCCTTCAAACCGGGGCAATCGATTTGCGAGCTGGCGGAAAAGAACGGCATCAAAATCAAGGCCGATTGCCACATTGGGAGTTGCGGCATTGATCCGATTCGCATTTTGTCCGGCGTGGAAAATATGAACGCCATCGGCGACGAAGAACAAGGCACGCTCGAGGATATCAATAAACTCAAGCCCGGCGAATATCGCCTAGCCTGCCTGGCCAAACCAAAAGGGCCGGTCGTAGTAGAAATTTTGGAAAAATGATTTGGGCGCTGGAGGCCGGGCAATGAGCCTCCGGCGGTTGGCATGATTAAATTTTCATGATCCTATGGAACAGGGGTTGAGCATTACCTTCAGCAGTGCGTCTGATCGCGGCTTGAAACGCGAGGACAATCAGGACAGTTGTGGCAAATTTCCGCCGGATGATTCGTCTTTGCAAACGCCGAAAGGCCAGCTTTTTGTTGTGGCTGACGGCATGGGCGGTCATGCCGGCGGCCGCCACGCCAGCCAGATCGCCGTGCAAGCCATCGGTGAAGCCTATTTTGCTGCCGCGCCGGAAGATATTCGCCAGTGCTTGCAGCACGCCGTTGCCGTCGCCAATCAGCGCATTTACGAAACTTCGACCACGAGTTACGAATTCTACGGCATGGGCACCACGTGCACCGCGCTGGTTTTGCAGGGCGAGACCGCGCATATCGCGCATGTCGGCGACAGCCGGGCATATCGCATTACCTCCGACACCATCGAACAACTCACGCAGGATCATTCCAAAGTGGCGGAGATGCAACGCCTCGGCATCATCACGGAAGAGGAAGCCAGGCGCCATCCTGAGAAATCGCATCTCTATCGCGCTCTCGGCATTTATAACGATCTCGAAGTCGACATCATCACCGGATTAGCGATCAAGCCCGGCGATCATTTTTTGTTGTGCACCGACGGCCTCGCCAAAGTTGAAGCGCAGGAACTCCAGAAAATCATTCTTGCGCACTCGCCTGCCAAGGCCTGCAAAAAGCTGATCGCCCTTGCCAATGCCCGCGGCGGTGACGATAATACGACGGTGCAAATCGTGCGCGTGCGCAAAGCAGGCGCCTCAAAACGAAATTTCTTTTCTTTGTTAACAAGAATACGGCGCTGACAAGTAATACTCAAGCGAACGCCTCGACACAATGACTCCTGAGATGCTCTTCCTACTCGAAAATCATTTGTATTTAATCGGATTCTGCTATCTTGCCACCGGGAAGCAAGAATGAAATAAAACCATGATCGGCTTGCACTGTTCTTGAATCATCGAAACGACCCAAAATCCATCTTTCTTAGGATTCTACTCATCCGATTTGGAAGGTTTTACTGGAGTCGGACACTCCATGGCGGATTGCTTGTATAAAACGAAATGGGGAATGTTAGAACACGTTGCACTTTTAGCACGAAAAGCGCCTATCGGTTCCAAAACCAAATCCGCATCCCACGGCCGTTATTCAGAACGAAACGCGACGACGAACAAATATAAAAGCCTCTTCTTCTCGATTATAAAACAACGCTTGTTGGCCAATTCATAATGCCGAACTACCGCGACCTGCATTATTTCGATCGCGACCGCCAGCAAAAATGGCGCATCGCGGTCCTGTATGAAGATGATGCACTGCTTGTGTTGAACAAGCCCGCCGGATTGCCGGTGATTCCCGAGCGCTGGCACCCGGAGTGGCCGTGCCTGCGCAGCATTGCCGAGGAAAGACTGGGATTGCCTCTCTTCGTTGTGCATCGCATTGACGCCGGCACCAGCGGACTCATCCTGTTCACAAAAACCGAGGCCAGCCATCGCGATCTCAATCAGCAATTCGAACACCATCATGTCGAAAAAATTTATCATGCGCTGGTCAGCGGTGAAGTGGTGGAAGATGCGCTCACCATGCAGCAGCCGCTGGCCGAGCATCCGCACCGGCCGGGCGTGATGATCGTGTCGCGCGAAGGCAAGCCCGCCGTCACGCTGATGCGCGTGCTGGAACGATTTCGCGGAGCCACGCTGGTCGAAGCGCAGCCGCAAACCGGACGGCAGCATCAGATACGCGTGCATTTGCAGGCGCTCGGGCATCCGTTGCTGGTCGATTCACTTTATGGCAATGCCGAGGCTTTTTTTCTATCGTCAATCAAGCCGGGCTTTTATCGCAAACCCGAGGAGCCGGAACAGCCATTGATCAAACGCTTGACGCTGCACGCGTGCGCGCTGCAATTTCGTCATCCCCTCTCCCACGCCCCCACCGCTTTCACCGCGCCGGCGCCGAAAGATTTTCAAGCGACATTAAAAAATCTGCGCAAGTATGCGCATCGCAAATAAGCGCGACCCGGCTCGCGGCCCGGAACAAAACAGAAATTCAATTTGAAGGAATAATATAATGCCTACCGCTCACAACATACAGGCTGTTATCTTCGATGTCGGTCAAACCATTTTTTCGCCGGATTACATCTTCTTGCAGGACATGCTTGCGGGTTTTGGTGTGCAAACAACACTGGAGGATTTAGGCAGAGGCGCAGCGTTAGGCCGGGAAAAATTTTTCCGCAATGGCAGGGCCGAACAGTGGAAAGATTATTTTATGTTTTGGCTGCGCTCTGTGGGAGCGCAGACGCAGGACCTGGAAACCATGCTCAAACTCATTCATGAACGCCATCACCGCGAGTATTTGTGGAACTATCTCGAGCCCACCGCGCGGCAAACGTTTGGCGATTTAAAGAAGCTCGGGTTGCGCCTCGGCATTGTTTCCAACGCGGACGGCAAAGTTGCCGGCCTGATGCAGCAGCATCAACTCGATCATTTTTTTGATTGCATTATCGACTCGCATGTCGTCGGCGTGGAGAAACCCTCTCCGGCAATCTTTGCGCTGGCACTGGACCAGCTTCAATTACCAGCGGCAAATTGTTTTTATGTTGGAGATAATTACGACAACGACGTCATTGGCGCGCGCAATGCCGGCTTAATCCCGATCTTAATCGATCCGTTTGATGTCGTGCCCGAAAATGATGTGGTGAGAATCAAAACACTGGCAGAGGTTGTTGGCTTAGTGAAAAAGTCTCGTGCGAACTAACCTTTGCCTCCAAGCTCCAAAAAATACATACTGAGCGAAAACGCTGTGTCTTGGCGCTGGCTGAGCTTGTCGAAGCCAACACTCTTCGAGAGGCTCAAGGTGCGGCTTTGTGCCGCTTTATACAATACCATTTTTCAAAACTCCAGCTTCACTTCAATGCCTTTTTGCAGCAGCGTGAGCAGGCGGCTGGCTTCGGCGTGTTGCGGTTGATAGCGCAACACTTCGGTCAAATGCGCTTGTGCGAATTCGAGCTGGCCCAACTGCACCCGGCACAGGGCGAGATAATAATTCGCCGCGACTAAATCATTCGCGGACATGGCCTGGCGCATGTTGTTCAGATTGAGCGCCGTTTGAAAATGTTGAGCGGCGGCTTCAAAACGATGTTGCACGAAATTGACCAGCCCCAGTTTTGCCCGCACAAACGGCGACTGTTCATTCCATTTCATGGCAATTTGCAGCAATGAGTCCGCGGCAGCAAAGCGATTGTGCTGCAGCAGCATGTCCGCCATGCGCGTGTATGCTGCGTCATTCTCCGGCACGACTTTTATGACCGCGCGATACTCGCGCAACGCCTCCTCTCCTCTTCCCTGCCGCTGATATTCTTCCGCCAACTGAAAATGCGCGGCATTCCAGGCAATGCGATTGGCTTGATACTCCTCCACCAATTGCCTGACAAAAGCAGGCGCTTGCAGCGAATCCGGCGGAACCGTGAATTGTTCCCGGCGAAACGGCCAGCGTTTTGTCAATCGTTCGATTTTGCGGTTGCCGATTTGCAGATCGAACAGCGTTACGGCCGAGTATTCGCGCAGGAATTGATCGTCATGTTCGTCTTCCACAGCGCGCAGGCCGGGCACAAGCTCTTGGTGTTGCCGTATGGCCTGCGCGAATGTTTTTGCCATTAAAAAATAGCCGTCAAAATTCGGGTGCAGATGTTCGCTGATCAATTCATGGCCAATGAGGCCGTGGGGTGATTGGCGCGCGAACGCCTCTTCCAGCTCCACCACCGGCGCATTGAATTTCTGGCAGATCTCCCGAATAATTTTGTTGAATTCCCCCGGAGCGCGAAAACGCAACAAATCCAAATCACGTGCGCTCTCGAAAGATTTTCTTGCAGCATCGCTCTCGCCCAGCGCCTCGTGGGTTTGTCCCAGACGGAAATGCAGCAGCGCCGAGGCGCTGTCGATTGCCGCCGCTTGCTGAAACAGGCGTTTTGCCTCAGCATAATTTTGCTGGCGTTGCAGTTGCCAGGCTTGTTCGAAGAGTCTTTGCCATTGCCGCGTTTGCTCTGCCGGCAAATTGGGCGCATCTTCAGACGCAAACGGCGCCATGTCGCGGATATTGCTCACGAGCGTGCCGACGATTATCGGCACGCGCTGCCGATTCGCAATGGCCAAAACTTCCGCGAGATTATCACGAAACTGCGCGAGACCGCGCCGGTACATCTCACTCTCGAATGGAATTGTCTTTTCTGCCGCCATGCCTTCCATCAGCGTTTGCCGGCTTGCCGGCGCCTGCGTGTTGTTTGGCAAGCTCTGGCGTACGGCCACGATCAAACGCCGCAACAGCATGAAGGTGCGGAATTTCTGCAAACGCAAGTATAAACGAACAAGGCTGCGATTCTGCCCCAGCGATTGCGTCGATCCAACGCCGAGCGCGCCATAGAACTCGTTGTGTCCCAGGTACATCACGAACAAATCCGGCTCATACTGCGCCAATTCGCGCGTGAATTCGACCGCGGCATAGCTGTTGATCGCGGCCATGCCGGCGTTGATCACTTCCACGGTTTTGTCGGGATACATAAGCTGCAAGCGATCTTGCAGCAGGCTTGATACGCGCGCATTCAATTCATAAGGAAACGAGGCCATGGTCGAGCTGCCCAGGCAAAACACGCGCAGGCCGTTGCTTGGTTTCGTGCAGGCAAAGCGCTGCGGATAAACCTCCGGCACAGCGGCCACCCCCCCAAGAAAAAAGCGCTCGCCGACGCGCGCATTGAGCTGATAAAACGGCTTGCCCCGCTCTTCGCCACGCACGACCAGCGGGGTAACCGGATCATCCGTGAAAAGGCGCAAAACGCCTTCCAGCAGCAGCACAAAAACGAGCGGCAGCGCGAACAATGCAAAATAAAATATCCGAAGATTGCGCGGGCGCGCCGGCGCATCTTTGTGCTTTTGCGGAAGCCGGGACTTTTTTTTCTTGATTGAAGGCACGAGTGATCGCCGTGATCGCTGCGTCAAGAGTCAATAGAATCCGTCGGAAAAGCTTTCACCTCGACCCAGCCGAGGTTTCCCAAACTGCGAGCACGGAGGAAACTCCACGGTTAGTAATGCAGCGGCGAAACCGTTGCTGGAACATGATAAAAACTAGCGCATTTTCAGACGGCCACGAAATAATGAAAGCCTCTGCGGCGCAAAGCGGCAGAGGCTTTCGTACTACATTTTGTCAAACACGTCTTTCATGCCCGGGCTCGATTTTGCGGACAGACGGCAAAGACGAGCATGAGCAGTCGAGAGCATCCGATCACTTTACAAACATCATGCGTTTGGTGGCGCGAAAATCGCCGGCTTTGATCTGGTAGAAATAAACACCGGAGGTCAAGCCGTCGCGGCTCAAGCCGGTATAATCAATGGTCACTTTGTAAGTGCCCGTCTGTTGATACTCGTTCACCAAATCCGCGATTTTCTGGCCATAGACATTGTACAAGGAAATCGTCACATGTCCGGGTTTGCGCACGGCATATTCGAACGAGGTGGAGGGATTGAACGGGTTCGGATAATTCTGCCCGAGCGTGTAGTCGGCCGGCACTTCGGAAGCGATTTGTTCGACGCCCGTCACAATGCACGGCGGGGTATCGTTAATAATCGGACCGGCTTCGGTCTCAATCGTCAACGGCTTGATTTCGGTGCTGATGTAATCAATGCCCATCTGGTAAACGCTGCCGTTGAGGAATTTACCGTTGGCATCCGGGCGCACATAGCGCACGCGGCGGCGGCCAAGGTCAAATCCCGGCGCTTGATCATCAAAGCCCTGCCAATTCAAGTGATACTGCACCCAATTTTGGATCGGGCCTTTGGTGGTCACCGACAACGTGTAAATGCTGTCGCCATCAGCGTCCGAAAAATCAAACGGTGTCGGGCCTCGGCCGATCAGATTGTTCGCGCCATGGTATCGCCGTGTGCCGTTGCGGAAATGCCAAACTTCATCTTGAATATCAAGGCGAAGCGTGTCGGCTGCTTTATCAACTTCAATACCTGGCGGGTTGCGCAGAAAGCAACGCATGTCTGCGGTAAACACCATGGTCACAATCGTGTCTTGCGGAATGACGCGGAAGATGTCGTTAAACGTTTGCACCGGCAATTGTTCCTGCGCCAATCCCTGAAACACGTAAATGCGATTGCCGCCGCCGGTCGACCCCGGTTCTTCCCAGCCATTGATCGGGGTTTGGCCGCCCCAAATCGCACGCGCGGGATTGAACTTTATGAAAAACTTATAAGGTTCCTCGGAGCCAGGCACCTTGGTGAAGGTGATCGGCAATTCATAAATGTTGGGATCGAGGAAGGATTGCCGCATGATGGAATCATCGGGATCACTATCGTCCCAGCCATTGAAACCGCCGCGCAACTGCAACGTATCGCCTTCGGTTTCATCAAAGATGCCAAGTTCCTTGAGCGGGGTAATGTTCACTTGAAACAGTGTGGTGCCGGTTACCGCTACACCGGGATCCCCGTCCCACGGCAACTCAACATTGTCCGGACGGCCGAGAGACAGATCCGTCGTGGTGAGTGAACGATCAGGATGGCCTTCCCAGGTTGCAATTTTGCCGTTGGAATTGTTGTTAATGGTGAATTTAAATTTGTTGGCGGCTGACCCAAACGGGATGAGGGCGGTGTACACATTCCCTCCGGCATCGCTTAACTGATATTTCCGCGCCGTGGCAGAATCGCCATTTGAAATGCCAATGCCGGTTCCCAACCAATCATTGAATCCGCCGGCAATCGAAACAAACTGCGTCGCCGGGTTAAAGACGCCGCTGCCGATCGGAATGGTCATATTCACTCGAAAGCGAATGCCATTGTTCCACTCGACAGGCTCCAAAACCTGGGCTGCACCGGTGAGCGCAAGCTCACGATTGCCGATGTTGTCTTCCCAAGTTACCGCGGTACCGGTTTTCACTACGAATTTGTAGGCAATGGGGCCCGTTGTTCCAACATCGAAGGTGCCTTCATAAATAAAGTCGCCATCGGCGTCGGTCAGGTCGCTGCCATCGCCCCAGCCGTTAAAACTGCCGCGTACATGCACGGTCTGCGTTGCGGGAGTAAACAATCCCAGTTCCTGCATCACGCTCAAGTCGACCTTGAAGGTGACGTTATCTGCCAGCGCGGCGCCGGCAAGCAGGAACAGTCCGAAGCAGACCATCAAAACCGCCCTTCGCACTTGCTTCATACTGCTACCTCCAAAAAATAAAGTTAAAGGATAATAGTGGGTTGGTGAACACATTGGAAGAATCCTTCAACACTTCGGTTTTGCCGAAATGTGTTATCAGATTCTTCCTGAAAGACGTTCTTAATACCGCAGCGCAATGCCGAATTGGTGGATGCCCTGCAAATGCCGCTGTTCTGCATATGCATAATCAAATTGAAAATGCAGGGAACTGGTGCGATGTTGCACGCCGAAGCCGACGGTATACGAGTTCTCGTTATCGCTCAGAAAGAGATTGCGATAGCCGCCGCGCACAAAGAAACGTTCGTTGAATCCGGCGTATTCCGCTCCGGCGTTCACACTTTCGGCGGCGTCATTCGGGTGCAAGCCATCGACCGCAAGCGTCAAACGGCTGTTGGCATTCTTGATCAAATCGTGCGCCAGCCCGATGCGCAGGTTCAACGGCAGATCGAAGCGATCGGTCGACAAAAGGGCATTCACGCTTTCGTTGTTACCGCCGATGGAGGGATCGATGTCCTTCTGCACCAGCAAATCATCGCCTCTGATTTGCATTTTCTGGCCGAAATTCGAGATGCTGACGCCCAGGCGAATGTTGCGGAACGGCGTCGTGAATACCGTTCCGACATCCACCGCGATTCCGGAGGCTTTGGAATTGGCGATGCGTTCGGAAACATACTTCGCCGTGCCGCCAATCGCAAATTTTTCGGTCAATTGGCGGCCATAGCTCACGCCCACGGCATAACTGCCAACATCGAAGGTGGAACCTGTGAGGCCTTCCGGATCGTCGACCGTGGTGACCAGCATTTCCGAGGTATTCAGCGTGGTGACGCTCAACCCAAGTGTGCCGAAGCCTTCCCAGGGAAAAACCGCGCTGAGATAA
Organism: uncultured Cytophagia bacterium; assembly: GCA_964457925.1. GTDB lineage: Bacteria > Zhuqueibacterota > Zhuqueibacteria > Zhuqueibacterales > Zhuqueibacteraceae > Coneutiohabitans. Next base: position 18,990 of record CAYWGH010000020.1, on the reverse strand, counting down.
TCCACCCCGAGATCGGCAAAATATTCCGAGTGCATGAGAAACAGTTCATTCTTTTCCAGCAGACCCAGCACTCCCGGGTTCCAATAATTTGCGGTGGCGTCATTGGCGACAGCCACGAAGGCGCCGCCCATGGCGGTCGCGCGCGGCCCGATGGGAATGCCCAGGAATTTGGCGGAGGTCGTGCCGGATTTCGTGAGATCCTCCTGCGCTGCCGCGGGATCCAGCCCGGCGCTGACCAGCAACATCACCGCTACGAGCATCATGAGCAAGCTTTTTTTCATATGTATGCTCCAAAAATTGAGGATTCGAAATAGTGGAAGACCGCCCGGGCGGTCAGCTTTCTAGCGTGTGCACGTTTAATAACCACCGGGATCGTTCATTGCAAACCGCCCGGACGCTGGCGTTTTCAAGTTTCGCTGTCTCACTTGATCACCGCAAACTTTCCGACATACTCGCCGACCTCCGGCGCGCTCACGTGAAAGACATAAAGGCCGTACGAAATCGAAAGATTATCGCGGCTCAACATGTCCCACACAGCCGTGCCGTCGCCGGCCGGCGCGTTATGCTCGATGGTGTCTACCAGTTCGCCGGCAACATTAAAAATGCGAATGGTACACACTTGCGGCAGATGGTTAAAGTGCAGCGCCCGCGGCCCGCGGCCGGTGGTGTAGGGATTCAACGGCTCCCAGGAAGCAGCGGCAACATAGGGATTGGGCACAACACGAATACGACTCAAGGCGTTTTTGGCGGAGTCGGGGTCGATCTTCTCGCCTTGAATTGTGAATTCATAAACATCGCTGCTCAAGAACGGCTTGGAGGTGGCAAGGAAAAGCGTGTCGCCGGCTTGCGGATTGCGCCGCGCCGCGTTGAATGTCGTCGCGAAGCTGGCAAACCAGGTGACGACGCGCTGGCCTCGCACATTTTCAATAAAGAAAATGCGATCGATCTGGTTCTGCGTGCGCGAAAGCAGCGCTGATTCCGGCGTCGAGCCGGTGCGATCCGAATCCAAAAATGCGAATTCGATATCTTGATTTAAGGTGGCGTTGCGCACTTTGAAATTCACCGGGGTTTCGGTAAAGGCCAGGCCGCCGAAGCTGATGACGGAAGAACGCCCGGAGGCCGGCGCGCCAACAATGATTTCATAATCATTGGCGACTTTCACGCCCTTATTGAAACCGACGGTGGGAATGCGAAAATCCGGCGCATGAATCTGATCGCCGTTCGGTCGCCAAAAGCTTTTGGTTAAATCGGCCTGCACTTGCGGCTCATTGGCGAAGGTTAGATAAAACCCGTCATACACCAATTGATCGCTCTTCAAATCGCCGCGCGAAACCAGCACAACCTCCGGCGAGGACAGACGGGTAAGCGAGAAATTTTTGGTTTTGAGCGTATCTTCGCGGCCCGGCGTCACAATCGTCGTATCTTCAAACGTGATGCGATAACGCTGGCCGTTGCGCAATGCGGTGCGATCGAACAAATTCACATCAATCACGCCGGAAGATGCGCCCGTCACATGCTCAATCGTACGCGCCGGTTTGATGTAACCGGCCGACGGCGCATTGGGCGTGACGATGGCAACATTGCGGCCATAAATAAATTCGCCGGGGTTGGCAAAATCCCGCTGAATCGATACCGGGCTTTCACCCGGCGGAATGCCTTTGGTCGGCTCGTTGCGGTCGACCAAACCATAATCATAAGCAGTAATGGCGTAAAAATAGCGCTGACCATTTATGACATTCTCATCAACCCAATGATGCACGATGCCGGTGTTGTGGCCAAGATCGAATTTCACGCCATTGAGATCAACGGGATGATAGCCTTCGTATTGATCCACCAGATCGAACTGCACGATGGGTTTGCGCAGCGTAATATTGCCGGCGCCGTCCGTAATCACGGAAACATCTTTGAATGAGGCGTCGGTGGCGCGATAGATGCGATAGCCTTCAAAATCGTTGCCGTTTTCACCCAAGCGCGCCAGGAAGCGGTCGAACGAACGCTCCGCGACGTCATCCCAGTAGAGATGAACCTTGCCGTCTTGCGCAATTGCCTTGAGCGTGGGCTGCAACGGCGTCAGCGCAAATTGATAATCGGTGTCATATGTGGTTTGCGCCGCCGCGCGATTCAACAGCGCGTCTGTCGTGTCCTGGCCCATGCAGACCGCCATGGAAATGCGCTCGGTGATGCCCGCCGGGATGGGGAACAAACCGGCGCCGACGAACAAATTATAGTCGCCGGTAATACCGCCGATATTGCCGATGCCCGGCACCAAAAACCGGTTGAAAAATGTCGCATCATTGGCAAGGCTGGCGTTGAGATCGCCCGAGCCGCCATATTGAATATTGGTGAAACCGATTTGATCTGATTCGGAGATATCTGTCTTGTCAATATTCGGTTCACCCGGCAAATTGGTGCCGGCGCCCGAGGTGGGCTTGCCGTCGCCTTCGCCAAAATCGCCCGTTCCAGCCAGACCGTCGCGGCCGACATCGTCGGTGGCGATATCCCAATCGTTGTCATTGTCAATGCCATCCTCGCGCGATTCATCGATCATTTCGTCGATGCCTTCGTCAATCAAGCCGTTGCCGTCGTTGTCAATGCCGTCGGCATAAGCTCTGCCCTGGTCTTCCTGGCCTTCGTCACGCAGGCCATTGCCGTTGTCATCGCGACCGTTGCCGGGAATTTCGCCGGCGAGCATGGCGGCGGTAACCGCCGGGCTGCCGGCCTCGCCGTTGCCGTCGTTGTCAATGCCGTCGGCAAAACCGTTGCCGGGGTTAAAAATCGGGGATGTACGGAAAAGATGAATCTCACTTTCATCGATCAGCCCGTTGCCATTGTCATCAATGAGGTTGTCCGGCCGCTCACCGGTAATGATTTCCAGTGTGATAACCGGGCTGTTCGCTTCGCCATCCAGATCATTGTCGATGCCGTCGCTGTCATTGCCCGGCGTTTCGAGGAACGAGGTTGCCACCACGCCCACCGGATCACTGCCAAAAAACTGGTCGCCAATTCCGTCAGCATCAGTTGACCACGCCACATCCGTGGCGAGCGAGAAATAAGCGATATCATCGCCGCCGTCGCCGCCCACCAAGTCCGCGAGCAAAATACTCACACCAAAACGTGGGAGCAGTTTGGAGCCGTCATTTTTCAAATAGTGCAGAATGAAAACCACGTCTTGCACCAACACCTGGCTCCATTGCAGCACGCGCGTTTCCATCACAATGCCGATGCCGCGCCGGGTAAGGTCGGTTTCATCCGGCGAATAATCCCATTTATCAAAATTATCGTCGCCGGTTTTAAAGACGAATTCCTGATCTGCGGTTTTGACCGAGAGATCGGGCGGCACTTTGCCGAACAACCCGTTCCAACTTCCCGGCCAGCCGGGATCCTGGGCATCCTCCTGCTTATCCGGCCAAAACGGCGGCCAGGAATTTCTATCAAGCAGATTCGCCACGGCGGCTCTGGCGCCGGCAGCTGTGTTGATATAACCCGTAATCGGCTGCAATTCCCAGCTTGAACCGTTGTTGCGATCAGGTTTGCCGAGCGCGGCGGTTGCAATGCGCCGGGTAACGCCGGCATTGTCAACCACTTCAGCGCCATACATCGGCGAGGTTAATGCCATGTAATACTTGCGGGTGTTGGCCGGCCATTCATAGGGGATTTCATCCGGCACGCCCGCGGATCGGCCGGTGATGCCGTAGTTGAAAATCGTGGTGCCGACCAGATTGGCATTGGTATAAGTCTTTCGGCGCTCATTGAAATTGCTGCGTTCCTTTGAAGGAACATACTGTGCCAGTGCCAGGGCCGGCAACGCCAGCAGCAGAATGAGCAGAATTCTCGAAAATTTCATGAAAAAGCTCCCTTGACTATGTTCGATTGTCCGGAGGCTCGGACGTGCTATTCTCACACTTAGAAACTCAGGCGCAAGCCCAACTGCACTTCCCGCGGTTCGCTGAAGCGATCCGGCTGGCGCAGGAATTCTTCCGCGGTGTTGTTGCGAATCGTCGCCGAACGCGCTTCGGAAAAGGTGGTCGAGTTCGTGGCCCGGCCGGTATCGCCATAAACATTGATCTCGTTCCGCCGGTCGAACAAATTATAAACATTGCCAAGCAGTGCGACTTCCCATCCCGCAAGGCGCATTGACTTGGACAAACGCAGATCGAATACCATAAAATAAGGCGCATTGCGGCTGTTGCGCGCAAAGTTCAGATTCGTGCTCGTGCCGGTGCGCGCAGCGCGCTGAACCGAAGGCGTGTACGGCTGGCCGGAATGATAGCGGCCCAGCAGGCTCGCGGCCCAGCCGCTGTGCTGAAACGTCACAGTGCCATTCACATTATGGCGCTGATCCCATTCCAGCGGCACGATGAACTGCGTCGGCTCGGAATTGCCCTGGCGCCGGCCGAATTCCTCACCGGGATCGGAGTTGCTGCCCTCTGCGACCTGAAAGGTGTAATCAATCGAATACGTCAGCATACGCGAGCGGAATTGCTGCAGCGTCAGCGTCACACCGCGCACATTGGCATAATCCAAATTGCGATAAATGAAGTAGGTCCGGCTCGCGTTCACCTGGCCGCCCTCACCCACCGTCTCGATGGGCGGGCTGGTGCCGACCCAATTGCGCACGTCGCGATAAAAAGCCGTGATGTCGATGCCGATCGTCTCACCCAATTGCTGCTTCAAGCCGAGTTCGTACATCACCGTCTTTTGCGGCTTCAAATCTGCATTGCCGTAAATGCCGTAATTGCCGCCGCCCACCGGCACTTTGAAACCGGGATTTTGATACAATAATTCGAATGACGGAATCTGCAAGAAATGCCCATAGGAGAAGTGAATCGCGCCTTTGTCGGTGATGGGATAGGCAATGCCGAAGCGCGGGCTGACTTGATATTTCGCCGAGGGCTTTTTGTACCATTGCGCCAGCCGCTGTTCCAATGACAACATTTGATAAGCGTTGTTTTGCGGTTCATAGACATTGGGATCACTGGGATCGGCGAGCACCAGGCCTTTCGAATCGAAATAATCAAAGCGCAAACCCGCATTGATCACCACGCTTTCGAACTCGATTTTATCCTGCGCGTACGCGGAAAACTCCACCGGCTTGAACAGGTAGCGATTATGATTCGGGCTGGAGAGCGGCGGAATCGAGGGCACGAACGGCTCGATTTCCACGCCATCCGGGCCGAGCGCCGGTTGAATATTGATGTTCTCTTCGAACAACTTGTGGCGCTTCACTTCGAAACCGAGCTTAAGCTGGTGCACCAGGTCGATTTGATTGGTGTAATCGAATTTTGCCACTTGCGAAGTGGTGGCACGCTCAAAATATCCGCTTTCTGTGCCGATCGTGGCAAGATCATAACCGCTTTCCACACGCAACGAGGTATCCGGATCGACCAGACGCGGATCAAGCGGATCTTCGAACAGGTAGTTTTTGAACTCTTTATAAAATTGCGAAAGGTTAAGCGTATAAAATGCGCGACTGCCGAGGGTATGCGTCCATTGCAAATTGGCATTATAGCCTCTGTCATAATTCGTGCGCCGCGCATCGGGAATCCAACGAAAAAAACCGTTGTAATTCGCGCTGTTGTCGTCATTGCCCAGCAGGCCCAGCTTCACATTGATGGCATTGGCGAGTTTGTACGAGAGTTTAAACTGCGCTGAGCGCTGCTCGCGCGTGTTCATCGGCACAATCTCGCCGGCAATCGCATCTTTGCCGCTGGGGCCGCCGAATATGCCCAGCGTGTCGCCGGTGAGATAATAGAACATGCGCCTGCCATTGAGCCAGCCATCGCTGTTGAAATAACGGCCTGTCGCGAAGAAGGTCAATCGCTTGCCGAGCAGCGGCACCGGACCGCTCAAGCTGGCTTGCACGTTGTTGGTGGCAAGCGGATCCACGTCGTCGATGCCGAGATACAAATCCTTATCCGAGCTGATGTAGTCGCCGCCATACAAATTCACGCTGCCGTGATATTCCTGGCTGCCGTCCTTGGTGACGAGATTGATGACGCCCGACATGACGTTGCCGAACTCGGCGTTGAACGTGCCGCTGATCACTTGCAGTTCCTGCACGGATTCATTTTCGACGCGCACCGAAGAGCCGCCGTTGTACACGTCGGTTACGGACACGCCGTCAACATAGTAAGCCACTTCGCTGGCGCGGCCGCCGCGAATGTGAATATCGCCGCCGCGGCCCACGGTCACGCCCGCCTGCAAGCTCAACACTTCATTGATTTCCTGCACCGGCAAGGCGCGAATCTGATCAGAGGCAATACTCGCTTGCGAGGAGGTAATTGATTTGTTGATGATTTCGCGTTCTGCCACCACCACGACTTCATCGGTTTCCAAGGTGGCCTCTTCCAAGGGGAAGTTGATCGTGGTCGTGACATCGATTGAAACCACCACGTCGCGCAGCGAGATCGAGCGATACCCGATGAACGAGGCTTGCACCACGTAGCGTCCGGGCGGGATGTTAATAATGACGAAGTTGCCGTCAATGTCTGTCGCTGCGCCCAGCGCGCGATCCAAAGGCACTTCGTTCCCGTCTTTGATTTGAGATTTGATCACCACGGCGCAGCTAGGCAGGCCCTCGCCCGTAGCCTTGTCCGTTACCTTGCCGGCAATTTTGCCGGTGGTACCGGCCGACAACATCTGGCTTAAGGTCAGCAGCATCGCCAACACAAGATGAAAACACCTTGACGAAAGTTTCATCGTCCCTCCTTCGGGATTGTGAAAGCGGTCACAAAATTTAGAATTTCAAGTTGAAGTCACAAGCAATCAGAGTCTTGTTACTCTGTCAGATTATCTGATCGAAGTCATCTTGGCAATTTGCCGCTCACGGCCAACGCTAATTTGAGAAATATAAACTCCGCTGGCCGCCTCCTTGCCAGTCAGGTCTCTGCCATCCCACAAAATTACATGCTCGCCGGCAGCGCGCTGCTCTTCGCGCCATTCGCGCACGAGGCGGCCGTTCACGTCAAAGATGCGCAATGAAACCGGGCCGGCTGATGGCAGAGCAAAGTGAATGTGCGTCGGAGAGTTAAATGGGTTAGGATAACTCCCCTGAAGAGTTAACTCCGGCTGGCTTGGTTTAAAGGCCGGGATATCATGCACAGAAGTAACGGCAACGGCATTCCAGGTTTTGGCACTATCCGAAGTATAGGCCAAATTCTTTGAGCCAATATAATGCCCTGTGACACGAGCTCCCCATCCGAAATGACGATTGATAAAATACATCATTTTTGCTCTCTCCCCTGAAACCAGTTGCCACTTTCTGCCTCCGTCAGTGCTTGAAAAAGTGCCAACTTCACTGGAAATATAGCCTACAAGTGAATCTGGGAAAAAAATATCCAGGAATTGTCCGGATGCTTGTGGTTCTGAATGATAGCGCCAATTTTTTCCTCCATCAACAGTTCGCCAAATCCCGCCACCGGCTCGCATGATCCAGCCGCGTAGAGAATCTGTGAAAAAAACTTTTTGACCGCCGAGCATTGTTGAATCAGCTTTCCAATTTTTCCCTCCATCGGTTGTATGAAGTAAAGGCAGACCAATAACTCCCGAGCCAAAGCCGTCGGCCCAGCCGTTCAAGGAGTCTAAAAAGCAAATCGACAAAATAAAACCGTTTTGGAGCGCCGGTTCGCCTCTATTCCATATCACTCCTCCATCCGTTGTATACCAAATTCCGGTGGATTGGCCGCCCGCCCAGCCATGCTTTTCATCCAGAAATTCGATGGCATAAAAATCACCGCTATTCTCGATATGCTGTTCTTGCCAAGACTTTCCTCCGTCGTTTGTACGCAATATTATTCCTTTGCCCGCTTGAAAAGAGCCCGCGACCCATCCTTGATTTTCATTGATGAAATCCACGGCGAGTAAATAGACATCGTTTCTCCCAATATTAAAAATCGACCAGCTCTTTCCTCCATCACCAGTGTGAATAACCGTGCCTTCGTTGCCGACAAACCATCCATGCAAACTGTCAGCAAAGTCAACGCCGTTTAGAAATGGAATGTCGAGGGCCTTTGCAGAAATAGTTTGCGCCCCCGAAGCGATTCCACTATTATTTCCTCGAGGATGATGACAGTTTTCTTGTGCGATAATCATGTTACAACTAAGGTAGATCTCCAAAATCACTGCGGCAAGCAAGGGAATCTGAGTGTACCGGTTCATAATTATCCTACTATACTTTTGCTTGTTCTCCATGTGACGCGACAAAACTTCGTTCAGCAAAAGCGATAAAAAAACAAAAATCAAGCAGCCAAAATCGCCTTCCATCGTGTCACCACCTTGCTTTTACAGTGGAGACTTGACCTGTCCAAAAACCTGGCGATCTATAAGAACCGTCAACGGCTCTCTCAGCTTCGCCAACTGCGCCTGCAATTCCCGCTGGCGGTAAAGCGGCAACAGCAGCGCGCGGATTTCCGGCACAGCTTCTTCAAACGTCTTTTGGCGTTGCGGCTTCACTTCTAAAACTTGCACGAGGGTGAAATACTCGCCATCCCGCAGCGGCCCGGCGATTTCACCGGGTTTGAGCTTGAAAACAGCCTCGGCGAAATTGCCCAAATCACCCTTCGTCACAAAGCCCGCATCGCCGCCGCGCTCGGCCGTCCATTTGCGCAAACTATGCTGTTTTGCAAATGCAGCAAAATCGCCGCCGGCTTTTACTTCTCTCAAAATTTGCTCGCATTGTTCCCGCGAAGCCACCGTGATTTCCCGCGCATGCACTTGCGCCGGATGCATGAATTGCTGCGGTTGCGCGTCATAAGCTTGCCGCAACGAATCCCGCGGCACGGTCACGGTATCCGTCAACAGGCTCACCATTTTCTTCATCAAAAATTCGTCTTCCCGCTCGCGCGTGAGGTATTTGACTTTCTCATCTTTCTCCGCGTCGGCGGCACGCGCGCGCTGCAAATACTCCTCGCGCAAAATCAAGCCGGAAACAAAATCCTTCAACTCTTCACGGCTTTGAATGCGCTGGCGCTGGCGTTCGGAAGTCCATTGCGCGCGTTCCTGCAATTCTTTAAAGGTAAATGGCTTGCCTTTGACCGTTGCCACCACGGTTTCCGGAGCAATCACCGGCAAAGTGGCGCCTCCCTCCTGCTCGCCCATTTTGCCGTTGGCTGCCACGCCGCGATATTGCCACATCTGCGCGATCGTGTCTTCATTGAAACGAATATCGAGTTGCGCCAGCGTTTCCTGATCGAGCTGTTGAATCGCGGCGGCGCGCTTGCGATGCGTGACGATCCAGTTGAGTTTCTTGCGCATCTTGGCGTATTCCGTCTCGGTCAGCAACGGCGCGGGTTTGCGATCCTCGAGCTTGATGATGCTGTAACCGAACTTCGTGCGCACCGGCGCGGAGATTTCACCGACTTTGAGTTTCTGCGCTGTGGCCGCGAACGTCGGGTCCATATCCTCCCATTTAAAATAGCCAAGGTAACCGCCGCTGTCTGCCAAGCGCTGATCTTTGAAAACCTGCGGCGCCAATTCCTCGAAGGTTGCGCCGGCCTGCAATTGTTCATAAAGCGCATGAGCCTGTTCGCGTGAGGGCGCGAAAAGATGCCGCGCCGCCACGCTTTCGTTCAGCAAGACAAAGGCTTCTTGCAAATCTTGCTCCGTGACCACGGTGCGGGCATCCGCCATTTGATCGCGATAAACTTCCAGCACCGCATCGGTGTGGGACGATTGCGCGTAATATTTGAAATCTTCATGCTCGCGCAAACCACGCCGGTCGGCTTCATGCAGCAAGACTTGTTCGTCGATCAATGTCTGCAACAAAGCTTCGCGTGTGGTCGCATTGTCAACCGGCGTCAGCATCAAAAACTTGCGCAGGCGATGCTCATAGGCTTTTTGTGAAATGCTGCGCTCGCCGACTTGCGCGAGCGCAGGGTTGATATCCTTTTCCTTCCCGCAAGCCGCAAACAAGAACAAACCCACAAGAGAATAAATGCAAATAGAGATGCTGTTGCAAATCCGTGAATTCATGCTTTGTTAACGGGTTAAGACTCTAAAAAGAATCACTACAAAACTGCACACAATAGAGATTTAAAAAGAGATGGAATCCAATTTCACTTCGTTCGAATAAAATTTATTTCCCAAATGATCAGAAACAATAAATCGTAATTTGGTGAATGATGATTTTAAGAGAAAATTTCGATATACGGTTTTATATATCACAGGTGCAAAACCACGACTAATCGCTTGTCTAATTGAATTAGGACTCTCACCGTCTCCAATTCTTATTATAGAATTCGAAAAATCCTGATTTGCTGAAGAATCCCCATTGATTACAGAGTCTTTGAATAATTGAATACTGTTTTTATACATTTCTGTCTGTGTCTCCTTAGACGGCCACCACATAAAACTAACAGCAACATTTACTTTCTTTGTTTCGTTAGGACCTATATAGATAATAGGGTGTGTTTCAATTTGATCATAATCGTTTGAAATCAAGGCAACTGGAATCGGAAAAAATTTGTCATTTTTATTTACGCTTGTAAAATCTTTTTCTGCAACTTCAATGCTTGTTATCGAAACAGGTAAGTTTTTTTGATTTAAAAAAATAAACTCAAACATTATATGGTGTGTCATCCAAGGAAACATATCTATAATTTGTTTCTCATCGAGGATATTTTTTGAATACTTCGAATAATTCCATGAATTAACAATTTTTTCCACAAGAGCGGGATATTTATCATGGAAGATCGGGTGTAAGTGTATCGCTTTGAATTCGATCCTTGGAATCGAATCTTTCTTATCACAGTATCTTATCCAAAAAGGTGTTATGAAAGAAGATAGTAAGGCAACAATTGCAACTATAAAGTCTCGATCTTTTCTGAAGTTAAACTTCATATCATCTCTTGCTGCCGATCAGGTTGAGAATTTCTACTGCATTTTCACCATATGCAGAACCCTGGCGGCTTAATTAATGCCAATACGAATATGTGACTGTTTCAAACCTTCAATCACGAAGCAAAATAGAACGGAACAGTTAAAAATCGTCAACTCTTCAACTGCTGCTTCAACTGCTCAATCTTTGCATTCCCCGGCGTCAATTTCTCCAACTGCGCGATGACGGCGCGGGCATTCTCGGTTTGGCCGAGCATTAGGTAGGCCCCGGCCAGATTGTAAAGTGTTTGCCCGTCGTTGGGCGCGAGCTGCAAGGCTTTTTGCAGATACGGCACGCCCTTGTCCGGCTGCTGCCGGCTGACAAGAATTGCGCCCACGACTTTGCAGGCCTCAGCAGAAGGCTCCAACGCAATCGACTTGAGCAAACGATCATAGGCGCGATCGTAATCCTGCACATGCGCATAGAGCAAGCCCGCGCGAATGTAGGGCGAGGAATTGTGCGGCGTTTGCAAAATCAGCGCTTCATACTCTTTGATGGCAAGCTCGTAATGTCCGGTCTTCTCGTAATCCTCTGCCAACAGCACATGCACTTTTTCCCAGCTCTCTTCGCGCTGCCACATGGCATAAGCCAGCTTTTGCAGATAATTTTTGGGCTGATAGCGGAACGGTATGCTGCGCTCTTTGGGCGTGAACGGCCAGTTGTTCATTAACACTGCCAGGCGAATGGCCGCCACTTCCTCGTCGAGCGCGGTGACGCCGCGTTCCTGCCAATAAACCGAATCCGGCCGGCTGCGCCGGGCATCCCAGATGGTTTCGATCATACCGTGTTCGTGCATGGCTTCACACAACTCGCGTCCCATGATGAAATAGCCCTCGAGATTGGGATGCACGTGTTCGAGCATGAGATTCTTACCGATCAAGCCGTGCGGTGAGGCTTGCGCGAAGGCCGCATGCATATCCACCAGCGCTGCGCCGGTTGCCTGCGTGACTTCTTGAAGCGCGGCATTGAAATCCGCGCTGGCGCGAAAACGCAGGCCATCGAGATCGCGCGCTTGGGCGTAAGCGTTGCGCGCCTCTTCAAATCGCCCCAACGCTTCAAGCCCTCTGCCCTTGAGAAAATGCAGGCCGGCCGGCGTGGCATCAATTTGTTCCAGGGAATCATATAATGCAAGCGCTTCTGTCGTGTGGCCTTCAGCCGCGAGTTTTTGGCCGCGTTGCAGCTCCTGCTCGAAAGCGGCGCGATCGGTGGCTGGATTGTACATCGATTCAAAGGGCGCCAGATCACGTTCATTGCTCACCAAATTGGCGAGCAGAACGTCAACGCCCTTCTTTTTTGCGGCATTGATGATCTCCGTCAAATTCGCTTTAAAAAAATCGCGGGCGCGATTGTACTTTTCTCCGCCGTATGCAATCTGTTCGTCGCCCACCATTTGTTCCATCAGCGTTGTGTGAACTTTGCCCTGGCCGGGCGAGGCCGGGTTTAGCATCTTTTTCAAGCCGGCCAATTGATCGCGCAAAAACAGCATGATTTTGAGCTGCTGCAAATCCAGATACAAATTGATCATGCCGCGCCAGCGGCCAAGCGATTCGGTGGAGGCCACTCCGAGCGCGCCATAAAACTCGTTGTGGCCGCAATAAATGATCAGCGCATCCGGCTGTTGCGCCAGCGCTTCTTCAGTCAAATCGAGCAGCGCAAAACTGTTGATCGCAGGCATGGCAAGATTGACGACTTCGATTTCGCGCTCCGGGAAGTAATCGCGCAAACGCTGATACAGCATTTTCGACATGCTGCCGTTGTACATGTAAGGATAACCGGCAGTAGTCGATTCCCCCAACACGAAAATGCGATAGCTGTTCGGCGCTTTCACCGCGCGCATCAAGTCTTTCGAAGCCTCGGGCGTGACGCCGATTGAGGAAAAATAGCGCCGCCCGACATTGTCATTGATTTGCAGATATCCCGGCGCCAATTCCGCCGGGGTGAACAGCGTGAGATTGCCGCCGTAATTTCCCGCGCGCAATACCAGCTCGAAAATGAGAAAGAACAGCACCGGCGTGGCGAGCATGATGATTTTGAAGACGCGCTCACGTTTCTGGCGGCTGGCCTGCTGTTGCTGCCGGCGAAATGCCCGCACCGCGCTTTGGTCCAGGCCGAGCTTTTTGGCGATTTTGGCGTCGGAAATCCCGCTGCCGAACGAGGCAATTTGCTGCTGTTGTTTAGCCGTCAATTCTGCCATGGCCGTTTCTCTGCGCTTTGAGCTTGGCGCCGCAAGTATCCCTCACAATCAACTCCGTCTGAAAGCGATGCTGCAGCTTTGCGGAGGCCGGCGCGCCGTTGATTTTTGCCATGAGCTTTTCCACGGCCAAATCGCCCATTTCGCGGATGGGCTGCTTCATGGTGGTCAAGCCGACCAGCTCCGCCAACTCGACATTATCAAAACCCACCACGGCCATATCTTCCGGAACGCGCAAGCCGCTTTCCTGCAAGGCGCGAATCGCGCCCAGCGCTTGAATATCGCTCGCTACAAAAACCGCGTCGGGCCGATTCTCGTGCAATTCCAACAGCCGGCGCATACCGAAATATCCGGCTTCTTTGTTAAAACCATCGTTGGGCACAGCGGCCTCTTCCGGCAACATATCACTCGAAATCAGCAAGGATTCATTGATGGGCATGCCCGCCTCGTGCATGGCATGGCGAAAGCCCGCCAAACGTTCTTGCGCCGGCGTGCTTTCGAGATGGCCGTTGATCATGCCAATGCGTCTGTGCCCGAGGCGAAGCAAATGGAGCACGGCGCGATGAGCGCCGTCTTCGTTATCGACGGTAATGGAATCGTGATGGGGATGATAGGCGTCGACCAGCACCAGCGGCAGCTTGCGGCGCAGATATTCTGAGGAAAAAACATCGGAGAGCCGCATCGAAATCAACAAAACGCCGTCTACACGGCGCTGCTGCAACACATGCCGGAAGTAATGCTCTTTTTTTTGGAGATCGTCGACGCCGTAGAGGATGAGATCGTATTTGTGGCGGGAAATGGCGGCTTGAATGCTGCGCAGCAACTCAACGTAAAAGTAGCCGGTAAAAAACGGCACAATCGCGCCGATGGTGTGTGTGCGCCGCCGCGCCAGGTTGCGCGCCATGGCTTGCGGCTGATAGTTCAGCTCGCTAATCGCTTTGAGCACTTTGTCGCGCGTCGCCGGCGCAATCTGCGAACTGTTGTTCAGCACGCGCGAAACAGTGCCAATGCCAACACCGGCTCTTTCGGCGACTTCGTAGATGGTAACGTGCATGTAAGGGCTTTCACCTCAAAGCACGGCGCAGGCCAGTGCTTCGCTGCAATCTCATCTATTAATGAAGCAACAGCCAAAAACGATGCGGATTAGCAGATTTATCTAAAAGAGCCTGATCGCGACACAGGCCGCTTTGCGAGGATGCATCAAAACTCTGATGCTCAGAAGCTGAGAGTTTTCGCAAGGCCAGAGATTCTGACTAAAGTTTCCAGGTTCTTATTTTAAAAAGAAATAACGACAAAGCCCCACCCTGGAAGGCCTTCCAAAAAAACGGCAAATATTACGAAACCATAAATGCTTTGTCAAGCACTTTCTCCGCTATTTGCACTTTGAAAATGGCTTATTTTCGAATGTCCTCGCCCCAATGGAATTTGATGCGCAGCGTGTCATAGAACGTGTTCGAGGTGGGAATGGTCTTGCGGATGAGATTGATGAAGTAATCCGCTTTACGAATCTCCACAGCCATGCCCGAAACGATTTTGCGGCTTACCTGACCATCCACCGAGAGATGCACCTGCGTCTCCTCGGTGGCAATTTCGATGGTAACGATTTTTTCATCAGGAATGACGACTGGCCGGGCATTTAACGAATGCGGACAAATCGGTGTGATCACCATGGCTTTCATCTCGGGCGGCATAATCGGCCCGCCCGCGGCAAGCGAGTAAGCGGTCGACCCCGTTGGCGTTGCCACGATCAGGCCATCGGAGATGTAGGTGTTGAGATACTCATTGTCGATCATCACTTTGAGGCGCACCAGGCGCGTTTGCCCGCCTTTATCCACGACGAAATCGTTCATGGCATGCAGCGGGGTGGCATCCGGCGAATTCAACACGCGCGCTTCCAGCACAATGCGTTTTTGCACCTCATAATGGCCGGCGAGAATCGCCTCCAAAGCGGTGTAAAATTCTTCCGGGCCGACTTCCGTCAAGAAACCCAGCCCCCCGAATTTGACGCCAAGAATCGGCACCCCGGCGCGCCCCACCGTGTGTGCCGTGGAAAGAATCGTGCCGTCGCCGCCCAGCGAGATGAGCATGTCACAGTTTTGATGAACCGATCGCCGCGGCGCAGTTTCAAAACGTGTGTGCGTTGTTTGCACGAGGCGCGCAAGGTCATCGGCAACCACGACTTCGGCGCGCCGGCACAACCAGGCGAGCCATGTCGGCACGATGTCAAGAATGGCGGTGTGTGTTAAGTTTGCCAGGATCGCCAGACGCATGATTATCCGATTTCCGAATCGTCGATCAATTCGAGTTGAAAGCCGGTTTCTGTTTTCACGAGTTTTTGCAGTTTCTTCTCGGCTTCTTCCAATTGGCTGGCGCACGACCGATAAAGTTTGACGCCTTCTTCAAAAATTTTGATCGCCTCTTCCAATGGGATTTGCCCCTGCTCAAGCTGTTTCACGATGACATCAAGCTTCTGCATCGCTTCTTCGAAAGACGTTTTTTTCGCCACACATCCTCCCGCTTTGCCAACTCGTATGAAATGTTGGAATATTCGACGCTGCCCATTTGATGATTTGCCCGAATACCTCGGCAGAATCGCGATTTTCAGGTTGAGAATCAAGCAGAATCTCACCCCGGGAAAAATGCCGTTGCTTCTCGCACGGAATTGTGATACTTTTCTCCTACTTTAAAACTCGAGGGACCGCACATGGATGATGATCGCAAAAAATACATCGAGCAATGGTGGCGGAAATACGAAGCGGCAAATGAATTCGAAGCCGAATACAGATTATCGGAAGAGTCCTTGCCTCTGCCACAGGTAATGGCCGACTTTTTGGACTCGGTTTATAGAATGTGGCTCAAGAGCGGGGATTTGGCGGCGGAATCTGAAGCCAATCTCGCGCATCACATTGCTGTGCAAAAAGTCTTTGCGAAATTGCGGCAAGTACACGATGACGGCCTTCGAGCAAACCCTGCAAGAGATTGACCAGCTTTGTCGCGCACACGGTATACCTTACGCCGTGATTGGCGGCATCGCGGTGAATATCTACGGCTATGTTCGTTCAACTGTAGATATCGATATCACGATCATGGCAGAAATCGATCAGCTTGAACACGTTTTGGCGATTTTTGCAAACGACTATTCTTCCGTTCAACCCGACCCGCTTGCATTTTTTCGACGCACTTTTTTTGTTCCATTACGGCATCGTGCGACCCAAATCCGCTTAGACGTCACTGCTGCACTCAGCAACATCGAACGGAGGATGCTTGAACGCAGCCAGCGCAGGTTTTTCAACGCGGTGGAAGTGAGTGTCTGTACGATCGAAGATCTCATCATCATGAAACTTGTCGCCAGTCGAACCAAAGACCTGCTTGATCTTGAAGAATTGATTGCCAGGCATCGTGCAAATATAGATTTAGATTATCTTCGCTCCAGCGCTAAAGAATTTATTTACGTCGAGCGCAGCGACATTAGCGTACGCCTGGAAGAATTTCTCCTAAAATCATAACCCGTGATTTCAAAACAAAACGCATGCCACCTCTACCGCCGAAACACAATCCCTATTTGCACGATTTAATTTGGCAACTGCTCAAGACGCACAAGCCCGGCGTGTTGCTGGATATTCCCTCAGGTCCGGGTTATTTTGCGCAGCAAGCGCAGGCGCACGGGTTCAATGCGATCGCCGCAGAGATAGACGCCGCGCTGCATGTTTTTCCGGAATTGCAGTATCAACAAGTCGACATGGCGCAGCCTATGCCGTTTGCGGCAAAACAATTCGATTATCTGGTTTCGATCGAGGGGATCGAACATATCGAAAACCAATTTCTTTTTTTGCGGGAATGCGCGCGCGTGCTGAAAACGAACGGCAAACTCTTTCTCACCACGCCGAATGTTTCCTCGCTGGAAAGCCGGCTGGCATTCTTTTTCACGGGCGTGCACGATCATCCACCGCGCGTGCTGCGCGATGATTCGCCCAACGTTTTCATGGAACATATCAATCTCATCCCCTATCATCGCCTGGAGACGTTTCTGCGTTTTGCCGGCTTTGAAATCGAAACGTTGACGACGTACAAATTGCGCAAGGGCAGTTTGCTGCTCTATCCCTTCGTCTATCCGCTTGCGCGTTTGCGCTATGCTTTTGTGTTCAACAAGAATTATAAAAACAAGCCCGAGGCGCAACGCTACTGGCACATCTTCCAACAGTATTTGTCACGCGCCGTGTTGTGCGGCAGCCACAATGTGATTGTTGCGCGCAAACGTTAGGGATTGCTGCCTGCAACCTGCTTCACTAATCCACCAATGCCATGATACTTTTTTGTTGCAGATACCCAGGCTTTTCCAACCCGACAGCCATAGGAGGCTTCCATGAGCGCGAATCATAAGCTGCAAAACTACATCAACGGCGAATGGCGCATGTCGAACGCGACCGAATATCTTGAGGTCCTCAATCCCGCGACCGCAGAAGTTCTTGGCCAGGTTCCCCTCTCCCCGGCTGCGGAAGTCGAACACGCCGCGCAGGCCGCGCAAACGGCGTATTTGCACTGGCGCACGACGCCGCCAACTGAACGCATTCAATATCTCTTCAAGCTCAAAAATTTGCTGGAAGATAATCTCGACGACCTCAGCCGAACGATCACGATGGAATGCGGCAAGACGTTGGAAGAATCGCGCGCGGAGATGCGCCGCACGATCGAAAACGTCGAAGTTGCCTGCGGCATTCCGATGATGATGCAAGGGCAGATTCTCGAAGACATCGCCTCCGGCATCGATGAAATGATGATTCGCCAGCCGGTGGGCGTGTGCGCCGCGATTGCGCCCTTCAATTTTCCAGCGATGATTTGCTTTTGGTTTATGCCATATGCCCTCGCCTGCGGCAACACCTTCATCATGAAGCCTTCGGAAAAAGTGCCGCTGACGATGCAGAAAATTTTCCGTTTACTCGAGCAAACCGGCTTGCCGAAAGGCGTGGTCAATCTCGTGAACGGTTCCAAGGCGGCGGTGGATGCGATTCTCGATCATCCGTCGATTCGCGCGATCAGTTTTGTGGGATCGACGCCGGTGGCGAAATACATTTACAGCCGAGCTTCGGCCAACGGCAAGCGCGCGCAATGCCAGGGCGGGGCCAAGAATCCCATCATCGTTTTGCCGGACGCAGATATTGAAATGACTACGCGCATCACGGCAGACAGCGCGTTCGGCTGCGCCGGGCAACGTTGCCTTGCGGCCTCGGTGGCGATCACCGTGGGCGCGGCGCGTAAAACATTCACGGAAGCGATTGCGGAAACCGCGCGTACGCGCGTGGTGAGTTACGGCCTGGAAGAAGGCGTGCAAATGGGTCCGGTGATTTCAAAGCAAAGCCGGGAGCGGGTGGAGAGTTTGATTGCGAAAGGCGCGAGTGAAGGCGCGAAGGTTTTAATCGACGGCCGCCGTCCCAAAATCTCAAAATATGAAAACGGCAATTTCGTGCGGCCCACGATCTTGCAGGATGTACCGCCGCAAAGCGAAGTGGCGGCCACGGAAATTTTCGGACCGGTGTTGAGCATGATGCACGTGGAGACCATTGACGAGGCGATTGCATTGGTGAATCGCGGCGCGCATGGCAACATGGCGTGCTTGTTCACCAACAGCGGCTCGGCGGCGCGCAAATTTCGCTACGAGGTGCAAGCCGGCAACATCGGCATCAATCTCGGTGTGGCCGCGCCCATGGCGTTCTTCCCGTTCAGCGGCTGGAAAGAAAGCTTCTTCGGCGATTTGCACGCGCAAGGCCGGCACGGCGTGGAATTCTTCACGCAAACGAAAGTCGTGGTTGAGCGCTGGCCGAAGGAATGGTCGCGTAAATTTTGACCGGTTGGATGTTTAAAAAATTCAAAGGCAAAATCACTGCTGTCCGGTTGAGCGCATTTCGTATAGCCCAAAGGGCAAAAAGCG
>CAYWGH010000019.1:92255-127177 GCA_964457925.1 uncultured Cytophagia bacterium | reverse complement strand
AGTATAATAAATTCTTGTCAAAGAACAAAGAAACTAATCTGCCTAAGTAGAATTAAGCACCAGTTTTAAAATAGTGATGCTCAGTAACACCCAACCTAAAACAAGAAACAAAGCGATCACCGAACCCAAGATTGTCATTTCCATGGGATTCCAACATGGATCCCTAATTTTGTCGGCGCGAGAGACACACGGGTTATCATCCTAATCAATAGAAAAAAAAGAAGTACTCGTGGGTCACTTCGAACAAGAACGGCCTCATCTGTTCAACTAAATGATCCCTGGTTCAGGATACTTCATTCAATACTATCAAACCGTAATCCACTCCACCCTTCACCCTTGCCCGGCTGCTTTTTCCGTCCTATCCACAGATGAGTCGAACCGTCAGCCCAACGGGCATATTGAAAAGCTCTGGTCACCAAAGCGCCGGCACGAGGAACCTCTTCTTCAAATATCTTTAGCTTTTGCCCCACGTTCAGGAGACTGCCTTGAGGTTCGATGGCCGTGGGTTGCCCGCCAGCATCTCTCAGCAGTTTGGCTCTCTGCAGTCGAATAGTTGGTTTCTCTAAACCTTGGGAATCCACCATCATTTCCTGAATCGGCACAAGCGGGATCCAATGATCCGGCACTCGGGTAGTAAGCTTGTATGTAAGCTGGCCGTTCGTTGCTCGAGCAGGGATTGCCTCGCTTTCTTTTTCCTGTTGTCGCTGGCTCAAGTACTTTTCATGCCGGCTCAACGGCCGCCCCAACGGGTTTTCGATAGTTCGCTCTACCGCCCAGGCCATGTTCGCCATCTCATCTCGCAAGAACAGCACTTCCTCAACAGGTTTGCCATGCAAGCTTGCAGCCAGTGAGGGTGGCAGGAATAAATACTGCTCTGCGGGTGGTTGGCCTGCGGTAGCTTTGTATCGATCGGTTCCAATATGAAAAAGCCGCCACGGCGAGGCTGGTCTGTCAATTTCGTGGTAGGGCCGGATGAGTATTTTCTGACCGAAGGAATCCATGACAACCAGGGAATCTATTTTGTAGAGCGCCCCCACTTCGAGTTCTACGGGGAAGTCCAGCCAGTCATTTCCAAAGGAAAGCGCGAAATCGATCAGAACCAACCGGGACAAGTCCGTGTTCTCGGTCTCAAGAGCGCCGATATTTATTTTGGCGTCTTCAAATTTCCAAAAACTCCTTTCGGGCATGCCTTTATAGCTGACCGGAGTGGGGATCAGCGTATGAGTGCTTCTTTGCACCGCAGCGTCCTTCAGAGATGCCCCAAGAGAGACTCCGGACTGAATGTTGAAAGAAAACCAATCCAGGTGCCCTTCCTGGTACTCGGTGGCTGCCAATACTTTTTCGCCAGAACCGGTCGCCGCGGAGACGGCAAAAGCGTATTCCATTCGCTCCGGATTCCAGGTCGAGGCATTGGAGTTGGGGGGGGTATTAAAAATGGATTCACACCAGCTTAGCCAGTTCCGGGCTGTCTGGATCATCTTATCGCGGTCCGTTGCCTTAACAGCGGGCAAAGCAGGAAGCTGGGGCGGGTTTTTACGCAGGGTGTTGCGAAACGACTGATAAAGCTGGAGGCCATCCGGCACACGTCCGACCATGAGCGTCAAAAAGCGAAGTGTGTCACCATCAAGATCGATTGGCGCCAGGTTATTGGGCATCTTCAATCCGTAGTGATCCAAGTATGGCTTTTTGTACTGACTCAATTTCAAGGCATCCAACAGCCGAAAAAAATGTATGCCCGCTTCGGCTGCGAGCCTCAATTGGCGGCCTAGGCTAGGGGAAGGCCAGGCAGCTTCTCGTTCGACCAACGTTTCCAAAGGCGTCTTGGCGCTATCATAGGGATCTCCGGTCGGTTGCTCCTTGCCAGCAATCGCACCAGCGAAATAACGGCTCAATCGAGCACTTTCTACTCGTACCCGTGCGCTAACCGGCGATCCGGCATCCTCCCCTTTAAATTCTCCCATTTGCCATTGGCGGGCCAGCATCCACAGCGGGTCGTGTATGCGGGCCTGGAGCCCCTCCAGCATATCTTTGTCCCGCGACACGGGTTCTATTCGAGTCCAGCCTTTGGTAGACATAAATTATGACTTTTTCTGGTTGATTGATTTCAGGAATTGAGTGCGCGATTAGGATCCGTGGATATTTCATTGCCATTGGGCAGAGACAAATAAACCGCCGGCAAAAATTGGACGACCTCCTCCTCCAACCGGGACAAGGCTTCCAAATCCACCGTTCGCAATTTGAGTAGTTCGTTGGTCTCTAGCAAAACGGCCTCCAAGCCTTCCATGCTCCATCGTTCAGTTCCCTCCGGCGGTACGGCCAGCAATATCGCCTGCGGAGCACGGGCGCCGGGTTGATCATAATGGAAGGCAACACCTGTGATTTGTTTTTGATGAGGTATAACTTCCACCCACTCATCGATCATAAGTCCTGCTTGCCTTAATGCCGGATCAAGTCCCCAAGGCATATAGGCAACAAGAGATACGCAGCCGGCAGGAGGCTGCTGGCCTTCACGCAATGGCAGCGCGGCCCAGCGACCGTCCGGCTCCTTGGGAAGCTGACCTACTTTATACCGATTCTCATAGTTTTGCGACAATGCCTGAGAATACAGCAGTGCGTCGTTCAAACGCGCAACGCCCTCCCGAACCCGAGAAGTGCGTTCGATCCAGCCGCACACGGCGAAGGGGTCATTGTCTTGCCATGCGTCGCTTTGCTTGATGGTCTCAACGGCATCGTTCGATTCAGAAAACTTCAGCAAAGGCAGTATTGGGAAATCAGAGGAGAAGATGATTTGCATGCAATTTGTGCAATAGGCCACGGCTTGTTCGGCATTTTGAATAGTGGAAGCTGTTTTCAAATCCTGCGCTTCTTTCCATCTGCGATTCGCTTCCACTAAAACGGCGTGGCCTTGCTCCAATAAATTCTGGCGATCCGCAGGCGAGTCTCCTGCGGCAGAAACCGGTATCGACCCCGGAACTCCAAAACCTGCCAACTCCAACAACGCAACTCTCAGTGCTTCGAGGCTGGCCTTTTCCGGGTTTTCCAGCAACTTGGAAAGCGCATTTTTCGCGGTTTCAAAATTTTTTACTGTTTGATTCGTGCGCTGCAGCAATTCAGCAGTATCCAAGGTAGATTGCGACTCAGCGCCAGGCATGCCAAGGTCGCGCACCTGCAACGGGCGCGCTTTAGCGATCACCTCCCGGATTGTCCGCCCGGCTTCAAGCATTTCAGCAAGACAGAACTGATCGGATTGCCAGTTTTCCCCGCGCTCAAAAAACAGCGCGAGGTTCGCGTTCAAAGGTATTCCCTCCGGGCGCGTGCGCAGCAAATGATAGGCGAGGCGTTGTTCCAGTTCGGACTGCAAAGGTATCGCGTCCCGGTTCGTCATATAGACAAAATCCAACGGAGACAATTTCAATTCGCTTAACCTGATTTCCCTGGCTGCAAGAGCCGCTTTTGTCTCGGGATGTTGGTATTCCGCCTGGACGAGGATTTTCTCCGCGCTCCCAAGCATCTGGCCCACCCAGGCATTCAAAACGGGTTCTGCTTTTGCGCGGGACTGCTTGGGGGTTGTAGGCCAATTGACTCCTGCCATACGCTCGTTCAGGAGCATGAACACGCGGTGCGTCAAACTCGTTCCGCTGCGGGGCGTTTTCAGAAATTCAAGCTCAGCCGGAGGCAGTTCTCCTCGCGCGATTGCGTCCAAGGAGACGCCTGCTCTTAAAGGATTGCCCTTTACCAAATGGTACATGCTTTCTGCAGTAATCGCATCTCCCACCGCATCGACGGCATCTGCCAATGCGTTTAACTCGGCGACCAATCCATTATAGTCCCGCCCTAAGCCCCGAGCAGGCAGTTGCACAACTTTCTTGCTGTCAACCTTCTTGCCAAAGGGAATGGTTTCTGGATCGTCTCTCCAAAGCCGCAACAAAGCCAGGCCATCCACCACATTTTGCGCCGGAAGGGTTTCCATGGCTTCTACGCCGGCTTCCGGTGGAAGCAAAAATTGTTTGCGATGAGCTTGGGTAAGCTGATCGAGAACACTTTTAGCACTATCCAGTTCTGCCTCTGCAGAGGCCAAGTCCGGGTGTGATTGTCTTCTTAGATCTTTTATGTATTTCCCAAATTCAACCAATACTTCATGCACTCGCGTATTGTGCAACTTGACAGGCTTGCCATCAGAGATTGTTTTTAATCCAGCCCTGACTGAAGAGCTATCTTCTTTCGCAATGACACGGGAAGGCCAGTTTAATTTTTGGAATTGATTCGGACCATCATGATTAACTTTTACTATTATTTTTCCGGTACTGTTCGCTGGAAAACGGTATGCGTATGCTATCAGTTCATCGTGTATTTTTGCAAATTCCTTCGCAGCAGCATTGGCTGCTGTTATTTCCTTTTTCAGTTTGTCTTCCCATTGATAGATCAAAAAATATGGATTGTTCGAAATTGTCCCCAAGTCAATCCTTACCTTAACAGCATTTATTTCTTTGAGAATAGCTTCAAGATCTCTTCTCAGTTTACCACCTTTATACAGCTTATCATATAGTTTTTTGAACTCCGTTATTTTCCAGTAGAGTTGCGCATATCCAGCTTCAGCCGCCTTTAGCTCCGCGCTTTTCCACTTTGCCATGTCATCCACTTTTTGCTGACAAGCGGATACATCAGCTTTCGCCTTATATAATGACACCAACGGCGCGAGCAATCGAAAGGATTCGATATACTGATCCAAGCCGCGTTCGTGCAGGCCGCGCTCAAACCGGTATCCCAACAACGCGGAAAGTGATTGCCCCTGGCGCACGCCATCCAGCAACCGTTGCGCTAACCGAGCGCGCTCGGAGGAAAGATCAACGGCAAACTGGCTGGAATCTCTGCGGCTGTTTTGCGCAAGGTAACCACTGCGCAGAATGGCGGCCGTGGCAGCATGATCCAAAGATGGCGCATGGATGAACCCGCCATTGTTGGCTTGTGCGTATATAGGCGAGCCCTCTTCACCCGGAATTGCCGTATCAATGGGTTGAAGAGGGGGCGCAGGTCTCAGGTCTTCCACCCAGCCGAACCCGCCCAATTGCACACCTGAAGCCTTCTTTTCTCGCATCGCCGAGAGCCGCCGGCTGGCCAAAGAGGCAGCCCAAGCATCCAGACGGTGTGAGCAAAGGTCAATGGTTTCGCGAAACAAATCTTCCAGGCGCCCGGCAGTCAGTTTTCCAAGCATCTGGAGACTCGTGCGCATTTCATCTCGGTCTGCAGGCGCAGCAGTGCCATGGGCCAGCAATGCAGCATGGCGGAGAAGAAGATAAAGCAGGATATTGGGCTTTTGCCCGTCAACTGAAATACCGTTCTCTGTGACGAGGTCTTGAAAGTCAGCAGTGTTCAACCACTGAATATAATCCGGATGCGGTGGATTCTCCTTTTGGCCGAGGGTCGTGAGGGGCGCGTCAAGGTTGAGTCTTTCATCTAAAAGTGCGCTCTGCAGAAGTCGAGGCTTCCCGCCGATTCCCAGTTGCTGCAGTAATTTTTCAGCCTGCTCCAATTTCTCTGGATTTTCAACTAGCGTACTGGCCTGGAATTGCCCGGAAATCGCCTCCATGCTCAAGATGCCACCCACCAGCTCCAACCAGGATTCTTCTTCTGCGCCCCGGTTGGCTGCACTTGGGACAAATTGCAAAGCCTTTCGCCAGATTTGGCGGAGTGTGGTGAGTTGATCAGAGCCACTGGCAGGCATCTGCAAAAATGAAATCAGGCGGCCGGGAATTCCATTTGTCGTCTCTGCTTTCCAGTGGTTGATGGCTGTAACGGGAAGAATGCCATAGGGCTGCTTGCCAGTCCTGATGACCGGCAACGCACCGCTGCCTGATACGTAATCGATAAAATGCCGCCGGATCTGCTGAATAATCTCTGAAGAAACGGCGCCATTGCCGATCATTTGCTCTAAAAAATATCCCCAGGTAACCGGCCAAAGGGCGGCTCGCATGAACCGGGCTTCTTCATATTCCTGTCTTTGGGCGTGCTGAATGCGGTCAAACACGGTTGGGTTTATTCCAATGGCTTGCGCCAGCCTCAGGCCATCGCAGGGTTCAGTTGTGGCTAAAGAAGGTGTTTTGCGTTCGACATTAAAACTGGTGGCATATCCGGGATCATCCGAAGAAAAACCGGATTGCCCCTCTTCCGTGTTGTTCGTGGGCGTGCCTTGCGGCACAAAAGCGAGACCATCAGTGTAGTGATGTGCTGCTATAAGTTGCTCCAGCTCTGCAGCCGAAGCTGATCCATCTTTGGTGTTTCTTACACCCAGCACGATCAACAAATCAATGCCAGCTTGTGCTTCTTCCGGAGAGAGCGGCGCCCGAATGGCCATGCCACTGTTTTCTGCCTCTTGAAAATCAAACAACCATTGTATCCCCTGGTCAATTGCCAGCTTGTCGTCGGAGAGATCGTTTGGCGGCGGCGCCTGCGGGTCGGGACCGATGTGTAGCCGGTCCGGGATTGGCTGTCCCCACGCTAGCAAGATACGCTCACCCTCGCGGTAACCATAAGCCACCCAGCGATCCGGCAAAAGACGCGCTTGCGGCGCACGCGTCCAGGAAGTTGCACGATGCGCCGGACTTGAGAATCGAATGGTTTTGGGCAAGGCCTGGTCTTCGGCAACGGCAGCAGTTGGCTGGTCGCCAGGATTGAGAGGCGTCAGAGTCCGTACGATCCAGGCGGCCCGGCGTGGGCCAAAACGCTGGCACAGTTGCGCCCAGGCATTCTGCCGTTGGATCTCGCTGGCGTCATCCTGTTTCAGGCCGCTGCGCCAAATGCGCTCCCAGTAGTGCTTGCCATAGGCCAGCTCCGAGTCTGTCAGTTCGGGCTCATGAGTATCGACGTGCAAAGTATCCGGCATTATCCGAATGAGCAGTTCGTGTTGATCAGCAGATGAACGAAAGCGCGTTTGCAGATGCACAGGCAGGAAAGCGACGGGCAAGTCAGCGATAGGTAATGCGCCAACGACTGTGGCGAGCTGCTGCATCTGTTCGGCGTTTAGGTTTTGGTATTGCTCTTCCAGGGAGGCCAGCTCCATTTTGGCTGCATTCAAGGCAGTTTCCTTGCCGGGTTTGTCGCCTTCAAGTCTCTTAATCTCTTCGTTTGCTCGCTTCTTCTGGTCGGGTAGCCTTGCATTCTCCTTGTCCAGTCTTTCGAACACTAGCTTGGCGGCATCGCGATCTTTTTTTAAAGATGCCAACTCCTTTTCGCTATCGAGCAGTTTCTTCGGTTTTGGTGGTCTTTTATTCCATAGGCTCGTTTGGACTTGCACGGCCATTTCTTTTACTCTGACACTTACGTTGAGACTAGTAAGTTTGTCCTTTGCTGTTTCTAGTTCTCCTGGAAGGCTTTTTTCCCTCTGCAGCAAATTCGATAATGTCTGCCGTTCCGCTACAAGCCTCCGGTCGATATCAATCAGTATAGCTTGCAGATCTGAAACCTTCGTCCGGGCCTCTCCCACTTCAAGCCGCACCCGGTTTATTGTCAACTGGAGATGTTCCATAATACTTTAATTATTTTCAGCCTGAGCGGGTAAAATCATGCTGGCAGGTATGGCAATCCGGACGGGTTTGCGCAAGGTCAGCATTGCCATGTGCCCTGAATTGAAACCCCATTGAAAGTCATTTCCTATTTTTCTATCCTTTAGCCGCCCTGTGATAGGCACGTATGAAAGTAATTCCCATTCTTGAGCACTAGAAACCACATGTCCCCAACTCAATTCTGCCCGGTTAACGGGATATTTGCCGTAATGCCCTTCCCCTTCCGGCGGCACGTCGAGGCCGAAGCGCGGCTGGGTAGGTTGCTGCTGCAGGATAAAATGCCAGCCGGATTCGCTGCGGATATCCTCCTCCCTAAGCGGAAATCCAAAAAAGTAGACATCCGGGTCCATCCGGCCCTGGAATTGCGGATGGACTTCAGTGTTGCTCTGCAACTGCACGTTCTCAAACCTTGCAGCAGAAACTGTGGCTGACGGAAACCGCCGCAGGAGTTCTCCGCGAATCAGGATGACCAACTGCTCGCCCAATTCTCCGGTCTTAAGAAGTTCTCCCAAGGCGGTATCAGGTGCCCAATCATTTATTGGGTCGATCTGTCTACCCTCTGGCCCTGCATTACGGCTATCCCAGAACTGCATAAAAAAAGTGGCCCGCTGGTTTACAGGGAAGTCCCGCCAGAGCAGTTCACGGCACATTTCGTGGTTTAATCCAACCATGAAAGACACAATGAACTCCGGGTTAGTCTCCAACAATGTCACGGTATTATCCGGAATGTGTTCGAGACCCGGCAGGAGAAAGTCTTGGGAAATATCCTGTAAGAAGCGGTACATAGGATAATCATACTGCGGCGCGGCTAGCGCTGGCGCCAGCGGATCGCCCGACGAGGGCGCAGAACCTGGCTCTACCGGTTCTTGCGCTCGAGCTCGTTCGCCAAAGCTGTTGTCTGGGTGAAGCTCCGACAGCAATTTTTTGCCAATACTCCGGAGGTTTTCGTCATGCAGTACAGCAAAAGCGGTTTGCTTCTGATTTGCTTTTTTCTGCAAATTTTCCAGAAACTTTAGCATCGGGGAAAAATCTGAAGACGTGAATCTTGTTTTCAGATCATTCATACTGAAGGCGCCTCGACGCTTTTGGGCGGAAGGCTCATACGGATGCTTTTCTGATTTTAAAAACGTGACCCAAGCATCTGTTTTGGTTTTTGCTCTCAAACCCATGGCGGCGGGACTCTTTTGCCGGCTAACGCGCCGGAACGCAGACGAAAGAGCGCCCTTGGGTGCGGCAGTTTGGCGAAGCCGGTCGAACAAGCTACCCTCTTTTCCCTGGTCGCCGGCGGCGGCAGCCTGGGGGTCTTTGCCTGAAAAAATCTGCGCTGATTCTTCAGATGACAAGTGGATTTTACGAAAAACCGGCGCGGCTTTTCTGAGCAACGTATTCAGCTTCTCATCATCATCGGCGCCGGCGTTGAGGTGTTTCCTAAAAATGGCGGTGCTGGCTTCCCGGCCAAGTTGCAGTTCGTTGCGCGCCTGGTTCGCGCGCTGTTCGCTTAACTGCGCCCAGGCCGCTTCCATGAGGTCTTCCTGCTGGTCTTGCACAACCAGGGTTCCCAAGCCGGCTGCCACACGCTGGCGTGGATCAAGGTTGAGTTGATTGAGCCAGGATGGCTGCGTGTCAACTTCAGGCAAGAAAGTTTGATCAGCATGGAGGCTTCCATACACCGGCAACCCGACTATGGGGTCATGGTCGGCATGGGCTGATTGCACTGCCGGGATATTCAAAACCTCCCGGAGTCTCTTGGTGAATGCCGGGGGAATTTCATATAGACTTATCCGGTCTTGCACGCGCACCAGAAAGTACGTTTTCTCCCGGCCATGAAGGCGCCATTCTCGCCCCGGTGTATCGATGCTGATTGTCGCAAATTCTGACAGATCAAGCGCCAGCGCAGAGGCGAGTGCTTCTGTCATCTCACCCTTGTCGAGATCAGGCTGCAGTTCCGCAGATATGTCGAAAAGAAAGCCGAGCTCGCTGCCAGAATTTGGCAAGCGGATCTTTACCGGACGAAGCGCGCCTTCCAGCTCCAGCACCCCTGCGTCCGGAAGTCCAAAGGGCAGGCCTTGCACGGCCATGTTTCGCTTGCCTACCTGGTCGGGCAGAGGCCGGTACTCCAATTCTTGGACAAGTGAGAAGAAATCTTGCCGTTCGCCGGTACGGAATTCCCAGTGATAATAAACCGGCAACTCAATCTCCATCGGCGCTGCGGCGCCGGAAAGCCAGGCCGGCTTAAGCTCCTGTTCGTCGGCAGCCTGAAGGGTGAAACCCAGGCCGATTTTGCGGCCGGCTTCAAAAGCAGGGACTAGCGCCGCAAGATAATCTTGCCGGGGATCGAGCTTTCTGGGGCAAATCAATCTTGAAAGGTTTTGTGCAGGTTTTTTGGTGAGAAGATCGTTAATTTTGTCCTGGTCGCTTCCCGTCGCTTGGGCATGTGCCCAAGCCCAGGATTCTGAAAGATCAGGAAGCTCAACCGCCGGCCTGGCCGGCGCTTTGATGGAAAGCACATCCAAAGCGTTGCCGGAAGCGCGCGTGAGGGCAACTCCTTCCTGCTTGCGCACGACTACCAGACAAAGCCAGGGGCGAAGCCGGCCTTGATTATCTGCTTTCGCCGGCGTGAACAGCCAGGGGAAATCCGGGCTGTCGAAGTCTATAATCGGAAAGTAATTTGGCTCGAAATCGCGCGCCCACGGCGCCGGGTCAGTACGAATGATGGCCAGACGGTTGATTCCCGTAACGTCGCCTGGACCATGCACGCGGACATTGACTTTCTTGCTGTCTTTCCGGTCATTCACACGCGCACGAACCGAAAGTTGTGCAGTTCCGGCAATGCCTGCGCCCAGCGTGTCGGTTTTGCTTATTTCACCGGCGATGCCCTGGCGAACACAGGGAATGAAATGAAATTTTGCGCCCATAATTTTGTCGATCGTTTTGGTCGATAAAATCAATTCTTTCCAATACCACGGCGGAAACGAGCAAGCCCGGCTGCTCCAAAGCGCGCTTGTTTCTCCAGATCAGCTCCGGATAAGACATAGCTTTCCCCCGGCTGCAGCACCATGCCCTCCTCCTGCGCGATCCAGGTCTCATAGCCGATTTCTTCGCCCGCCGCCAGCCTTTCGTTGAACATGGCTGCCGTGTTCTTCATCATCGCGCCGGCTTTGCATTTTTCGAAAGAGGGGCGGCTGAGTTTTTCGTGGTCGCTCATCCCATCTTTAAACTGCGCCATGGCGAAATAATCGTCCACGGCCTCGGTCTCAATGTCAGTCTTGCGGCCGTTGACTTCAAAAAACAATTCGATGTCAAACGTGTCTTCGTTCGCGGGACGCGTACTGCCATACCGGGTCAGCTTCATTCCCAGCGGCAATACACGCTGCCGCACCCGCAAACGAACTTCCGGATGCACCAGCACTGTATCGGATTCAGTGATGATCTCACGGATGGTAACCAAGCTTCGCCCGTTTTCCGGCCATTGCCCCTCCCAGTTGCGGGCATCTGCGAGCGCTTGCAGAAGTTCAGGCAACGGGTCCACTGCCGGCGGCAACGGCGGCGGCGCGCCCTCGCTCAGGCCTCGGTCAAACGAAACCGTGATATCGATAAGTCCAAAACAAATCGAAAAATGGGCTTCTCCCTTCGCATGCCAGGGACGCGGACCGGAAAGGGTGATGTCGAGCCTGAGCTTCAGTAACGTATAACCAAACCACTTCACACATACCCCTCCGCCAAAGTCCACGACAAAGTGGAAAGGCAAGAACTGGAAAAGGGCGTCGAAATACAAGTAGCCTTCGATGGAGAAAGTCCAGGCCGAAACGTATAAGTGAAAATGTGCGCCCAATTGCCCGGTATTGGACGTGAGGGCGAAATAGGCCTGCAACTCCAAGCGCGTGCCTGGTTTTTCGGCCTGGGGGGACGGGTAGTATCCGTATGGTAGTGGCTCATCTTCCTTTTTAGCCAGACTGAACGTAATACGATCCACCTTGGGAAAGCTTTGCGGCGCTTTGAAGCGCGGGTTGAAACCGCCGACAGCCAATAAGAAGAAGGGATCATCACCCAGGCCCATCTGCAAGGCCATACCGCCAGTGAGTTCCAGCTCATCAGAAATAAGGTAGGAGTCGTACAACACAGCCTGTACGGCCAGTTCCTGCTTTGCAAAGTCGAAGTGGCCTTTGGCATCCATGTTCAGGAGCACCAAAGGCTTCTCGATGGAAGGCAGGCCCACGACAAATCGCGCCAGGACGTGGAGGCGCACCGAAGCCGGGAACTCGAAAAAGATTCCCAGCCGGATGCGCATCATGACAGGCCGGCCCCAAATAATCTCCCCCATAGGCCCGAACACGTATTGCTCTGGAGTAGGCGGGAAATATTTGTTCAGGTTGCTCACAATCTGCGCCACATTGGCCGCGGGATCTTCCGGAAACAAGATGGTGTCTAAACTTTTGTCCTTGAGGCCTTTTCCAAGCTCGTCCGCCGCCACACCGCGGTTGACACCCAACAGTCCGCCTACTTTGGTAAGCATGAAGCCGAAGCCGAGTTGGACGGGCGTAAATCCGCCTGCGGAAATGAGAATGAGGAGCGAATAGCCCTTTTTGCCGTTCGGCAGGCGCGTTTGCAGCAAACCAATGGCGGTCAGGCTGATCCGATCGCCGAATTCCAGTTGCAGAACGCCGTCGTATTGGCCTTTCTTGGAGTCGAAACGCAAGAAGCCGCCGCCTTTGACGGCTTTGGCGTCGATAGTGAGGGCAATGCCGGTTGGAGGTGCGTAGCGCCAGTCGAGATCGAGCAAGCCTAGCAGCGGCCGGTCGGCGTTGGGGGGCAAGGCTTTTAAATCAGCTTGGGTGTAGGGGATAAAATCGAGCGAAAAGCCCATGCGCTCCACCTCAAACTGCACTGGCCCCAAATTGCCCTTGAATCCCAAGCCGGTGCGCAGACTGACGCTCTGCTGGCTGGTGCGCTTGGGGCCCTCTCCCAAAGCCACTGACAGGCCGGTGATCTCCACCGGACCAAGCTTTTGTTTGAGGTCGAAATTCAGGTCGAAACTCAAGCTGCCGTTTATGCGAAAGCCCGTCTTGCTCGACCATTCGATCAACACGTCAAATGCGGCTTCAATTTGTTCGTTTTGCGTGGTTTCGCGCAGGAAGGAATCTGATTCTTCCAACACGATAACGGCCTTGACACCCTTGCTCTGCGGATCAGACGACAGCGTGCGGAGGCCGATCTTGACCTCGGGGTCATTAGCTTTGCCATTTGCCGTGAAGTAGAGTTCAAAGCCGTGAAGCTCAAGGCGATGGGAATTGCGGTCGCCGACGATGATCCAGGGACGATAGGGCGCGCCGTCCAATGCTATTTTCGCATTGATTTCGGTATTACTTCCACGAGTTGCAACCTGCGCGCCATCGGGGTAGAGCCTAATGCCAAGAACGCTGTTGGCTGAAACATCTGCCCCTAAATTCAAACGAATGCCGGGCGCAATATGAAAATTTTGGGACAAGTCCCCCTGCAATACCGGAGTTATGATCAGGCCTTCGGGTGGCTTTGCCATGTTTCCGCGGCCAATCGGCATCATGGCTAAACCGATATTGTAAAAAGATTCGTCGAGGATGGAACTGCCGTAGATGAAGGGAAAATGCAACTCGTGCAAACCGTATTTGATCATGTAGTCCGGGTTGGAAAAGGCTTCCACCACAGATTTGCGCGGCAGCACGTAGCGCACGAAGAAACGGTTGGCCAGCAGGCTGTACTCCAACGCATGCAAGAGCTTTTCCCATTGGAACGCCTGATCCTTTTTACCCCATTGATAGACATCTTTGAACAAATCAACCGGGCCAGTGAGCAAGCTTGCCAGGCGGCCCCAATGGAAGACTGTGCGCGTGTAATTGAGGCGGCCATTGCCTGCGGGCTCCTCTTCCCGGAACTCGATGACGCCGAACAAGTGAAACAGCGCAAAGGACAGCGGGTAGTGCTTTTGCAGAAAAAGCAAGAATATGTCTTCCAACAAACGCTGGCTGAATTCTTCCCAGAAGGTTTTTTGGTTGAAGGGGAAAGGCAAGCTGGCATCGATCGATGCGCCCCACTTGGTAATATCACGTATGAATGCGCGCAGGCTCTGAATGAA
The DNA here is from genome assembly GCA_964457925.1 of uncultured Cytophagia bacterium. Classification (GTDB taxonomy): domain Bacteria; phylum Zhuqueibacterota; class Zhuqueibacteria; order Zhuqueibacterales; family Zhuqueibacteraceae; genus Coneutiohabitans. Next base: position 113,509 of record CAYWGH010000019.1, on the reverse strand, counting down.
ATCTGTGATTTCCTCAGAGGTAATTTCTGATGCTGATTTCTGGGAAAGTGCCTCGAGTTTCGTCGTTATATCGGCCAGATTGGGCAATTGAAAAGCTTGGCGAATGCGGTCAAACTTCTCCGGCTCCGCCTGCATGTCCCAACCGTAGTGAAATAACAGAGTATCAAGTCCTTCGAGGCTGGTCAGATTGACCTCGAATTCTTTGACGGTATCAGCGAGTTGCAGGAAAAGCCGTTCAATGGGCCTAGACATTTATTATCTTTGCGGTTTTCAGTGACCAGAGCCGCCAGGTGAATAGGTAAGAATTCCAGTACGGAATCCACCGTAGGGAAATAATGTTTGCCGGAAGACTGCTTCACAAACGGGGCACAAAGGCAGCTTAGTTTTTCTTAAAGGCAATCTCTTATCCCCTATTCGCCGACGCATTATACAATCTTGTGCCGAACGGTAAACCTGAGTGCGGTAGCCGCCCCCACCTTCCCAAAATTCGATCTTTTCAGGAGAGTATTGATACTGGAGGGACGCATAATCTGGTGAAGTTGGATGTAACTCCGATCTATGAATAGGCATTGAGGTACTTTGATCCAACCCACCAAGAAGCATTCTCCACTTATCTTTTGCAATATTTGCAGGCTCCTTTGAAAATAGTAAATTGTGAAAAACACGATCTTCGAATGCTGCATTTTCATCCACGCCAGGCGCTAAATAGTGGACACTGTCATTTTCTGATTCATCCCCCAAACCTATAAGTTGCCCAAGCGCCCTGAAGATTATCTGCTCCCAATAGCCATACAGACTTGTAACAACTGCATTGATTTCATACTTATCTACATTGATAGACTTTATTCCCTCGACTGAAAGACTAGTATCATCTATCTCAGAAACCAAGCCAACGAGCAAAATTTTTTGGGTCGCTACAGAACTCGGCAGCGAATTATCACTCGATACAAGGTGTTTTGATAGTACTTCTTGGCCATGCAAATTTATCTTATTGCCGATACTATCATATACATTTTTCAAGATACTTTGATTATCCAAAGGCGTTGACTCACTTATTGTTTCGAATTTATCCGTTGGTAGAAAAATGCATTCGATAGAGAGGCTGTGAGTTTGCCAAAGAACACAATTAAAAGGCGAGACACATGTCATTTTCTTTAAGAACTCAAAGCAATCTGAATAAAAAACATTGCTACTATTTTTCTTGTACCTCTCCGACATGAATATCAAAGATATTCTATTTAAGTCGTGAACGTCCGAGCTAAGATATGGGGTAATATTCTTTGCTTTCATCTGGCACACGGGTTCTTAGATGATTTCAGCCTAACGGAGCACATAAATTACAAGCTGCCTACGTAGTTGGGCTTGGAGCTATTGCTCTACCTGACAATGCGAACCAAAACTAATAGCCTAAGAATTCGGATTAAAACGGAAGTTGATGCGTTGGTAAGACAATTTCAATATTGAGCCCAGAACTAATTCGATCGAGGTCTTCTCTTTTGTCTAAAGGCGGAAAAGCTCTGTTAATTGTCTTTGACCTTCTTATATAAGATGCTCGAGTTTGCTCAAGTGCTGCCAAGTCGAAACCATAGTCATTTCTTACCTCTTTTAAACAACCGTAAAGATTTGTGTATGAACTAACGCCATGGGCCTTACTAGAAATAAGCTCTTCCCTTTCAAAGTAAAGAAATACCTTGCTTGGGTGCCAATGACTGTCCCTAGCAGCAATTAAGTGAAGCTTTACAGAAAATGATTCGATATGTCCCCATTGCTTGTAATCTGCCATAGCGAACAACGGATCATGATCATGGTATGATTCAATTGATACTTTCACTGGCAATATAGAGTTTTTTAAGTTCGTGTTTGCCATTTCGTATGTCCTTGTTAAAGATTGCCACGCGGTACCGTGCCTCAAAGCTCCAAATATGTAAAGGAGGTTTCGGTTGTCAAGACGATTTTTAAAGAACAAGAATTGCGTACCTCCTTTTTCATAAAGAACGTGAAGAAGGTTTGCAGCCTCCAATGGTGTTACTCTTGATTCAAAGTTATCTTTACAAAACTTAACAACATCATCAATACTGGAAAGTCTCGGCAAAACTATGGATTGGTAATTTGCCTCGTAGATTGTTGTTCCAGTTAGAAAAATGTCGCTATTAAATTGGTTCATCATGTTATCGAGATTTTTCTTATAATCGGCATAAAAGGAGCAATTTGGATTAGTCCTATGATACCACAAATAATCGTAAAGCAAACCAATCTGTGTAATGGTAAAATTATCCCCGATATCATTTAGTAGTTCAAGAATATTACTTAACGCTTCATGGTACAGAATGTTACCGGTTTTTATGCTATCAACAAAAAGATCCATTTCTTTAGCGTGTTTGTCGACGAAAATATTGTAATCAAACAGCTTTTTTTCCTGTTTAGCTTGGTATGCAAAACTATCACGATTGCTTTTGTCAGACAAGAGGTTCGATAGCGCGTTTAATGGTGATGAAATTGCAGCTTCAAGCGAATCTTTAAGTACATCAAATCCCAGGTCTTTGGGATGCTTTCGCTCACCAGCAATTAAGCCAACAGTAACCATGTTTACTTCCCTTTTTCTGTCTAGCTTAACCTTTAAGCTGGAAGTATCAATTTGTAACCCCTTAACCGATAAATAATTATTGAGTTTTTTATAGTCAACTTTCGAATATTGTTCAACCGATGAGTATTGCAGAATTCGGCTCTCAAAAGTATAATTTTGCCCTGGAATTTTTTGACCTGCTTTGAGATATCCTACCAAAGACCCTGCTATTAAAGAACCTATTCCTGTGGTACAAAATGAAATAGCGATATTCAAGAGAAGGCTAGTAATATCAAATTTATTTTGTTCTGCAATTAATTGCCTAAGCTGATCTATCTGCCTTTCTACATCGTCGATCTTATAATGTGCTGTATTTATTCTTGAAGATAGGCTTACATTTTCGGCCATATGATTCATTTCCACACGGACATCGACTATATTTCTCTGAATTCTATCCAATTCGACTCTGTTCATTCGACGTCACCTCTCAATTTAGGAAGTAAATGAAATGGTCACATATGAATAATCAGAATAATTCCAATACGAGGCGTGCATCTGCCGAAAAAAGTTACTAATGCCAGAACTGGCTACCACACCTACTTTGAAAATTGAGGATATCACATCCGATCTCACTTTTACAGGTTCTGAGGCGGAGTATGCGATTGGCTTCATTAGGCATCAAGGGAAATACTGTTGAGCTGCTATTGTCTTTTGCATCCCGGCGTTTGGAAGTACATTACAGGCCAGTGTACCATAGTTCGCAAACATTAAGAACCGCTGCTTTCTTGGTATGGTGTTCTCCCAGAAACTCAATTTTTTTGTGGGCGGGGCGTGTCCTACAGCGATGCCTTCCAATTTGTCTTTTATTCTGCTTCAGCTATTTTTCTTGGTGCTGTATCACGCCTAATTCTCTGAATCAGATTCCCTGACAAAAGCGCTGGAATGGATTGAGCAGGTTTTGCACCAATGCGCCGCGCCCGCAGCCTACATTACCCTACCCAAAACTCGTCTCCGCTATGACCGAAAGCAGCTCACTTCGAAAAAATTCTTGCCGCTTGTGTATGAATCGCCGTTGTAATAGACCAATATTATGCCGCAATAAGGGATGACAATTTAAGCATAGCTAAACAATAAAATAACTTGGAATTATCTGGAAAGCCTGTAAAGGCGGGATGGACAAAATCAGGTGAGAAAAATCCGCTGAAAATTAGGGGGTAAAATCGAGGTTGTTTTTGCTGAAGTAGGAGCCACGAAAAGTTGGGGGGGGGAAAGCGCAGAGGGCATGGGGCCGCGGGCATAGCGCGGAGGGCCGAGGGTAAAGAACAGTGCCTCCTGCTCTCCGCCCTCAGCTCTCTGCTCTAAGCCCTCTGCCCCCTCACAATCCCCAAACTCCCCATTTTATACCGCAACGTCTGCTCGGCAATGCGCAACGCGCGTGCGGTTTTGGCGATGTTCGAATTGTTGGCGGTCAGAGCTTGACGGAGGAGCTGCTCTTCGTATTCCGACAGGCTTTCTTGCAAGGGCTTGATAGCATCAGCATCCTGTTGGCCGGCCTCGAATTTCTTCAGCTCTTTGCGCAACTCCGGCGGCAGAAGATCACGCTCTATTGTGGTCATCTTCGGCGTGGCCAAGGTGACGAGACGTTCGACCAAATTCTCCAGCTCGCGGATGTTGCCGGCCCAATGGCGCTGCTGCATGAAATCCAAAATGGCCTCGTGAAACGACTAGGTGGGTTTTCCCTGTTTAGCGGCAAATTTTTTGAGAAAATAATTGGCGAGCAGGGCAACATCTTCTTGGCGTTCATCCAAAGAAGGAACGCGAATGGGATAAACGTGCAGCCGGAAAAACAAATCTTCGCGAAACTTTTGTTGATCTACCAGCTTGCGCAGAGAAGAGCTGCTGGCAACGATGAGGCGAACATCAACATGACGGGTTTTGTTGCTGCCCACCGGACGCACTTCGCTTTCCTGCAGCACACGCATAAATTTGGCCTGCACGTCGATGGGCAGTGCGTCGAAGCTGGCGTCGATAAAAAGCTGGCGCGAAAAGATCTTGTTGCATAAAGCCAGGCCGCGCCAAAGTGTTCACCGTCGCGCTTGATATTGAGAGACAAAAAATTGAAGCAAAAATCTTACAAACTTCGAGAGCGGCTTCGCGCATGGCGTCCCCGCATGACCGCCATGCGCCTCAGCCGAATTATTTTATTTCATCAACAAAAGCCGTTTCGTCATCTTGAACTCGCCCGTTTCGAGGCGATAGAGATAAACACCACTGCTCACGCGTTCGCCGCGGTCGTTGCGGCCGTCCCACGTGACTTGCTTCACGCCCGCGGATTCTTTCGCATCGACCAATGTGCGCACTCTCTCGCCGCGGAGGTTGTAAATCACAAGTTGGGCTTGCCCGGTGAGTTGCAGTACATATTGAATCATGGTCGAGGAATTGAAAGGGTTGGGATGATTCTGCGCCAACACGTGGTCACGCGGAAGGTCATTGTTCTTCTCCTGTACGAATGTGGCCGCACCACAAGCAGCCCGATAACTGATGATGCCGCCGCGCTGTGCATGAAAGTCATAAACCACGCCCCAGGCTTGCACACTGTCATGACTCGCACCAAAGGTAATAGCCGCAAAGGTCAGCACTTTGCTCACGCCCACATCGGCGAGTATCTGCTCTTCCCACGTCCCTCCGCCATCAACGCTGGTCAAAATAAAAGGCCGAAAATCCGGCCCGGTTTCACCGTAAAGCCACAATTGCTGATGCAAAGTCGCGTTGACTCCGGTGAGCAATGTGAGATATTGTACCTCTGCTACCGGAAGGTCGTTGATCGGCTGCCACGTTTGGCCGCCGTCCGTGGTGCGCGTTACGAAAGGAGGCTGTGCCGAGACTCGCAATCCGATGCCGGGCGAAATGAAATGCACTGCTTGCAGTGAAATGGCCGGCGGGTGGGGAAGAAGCATCCAACTTTCACCACCGTCGCTGGTGCGAAACATGCGATTGCCCTGATTTTGATGCGTATCCACTGCGGTGCCGAACCAGCCGTGAAGATGATCATAAAAGAAGCAGGCGTGTGATAAGCCGAACTCGCTTTCTTGCGGCTGCGGCGTTTGCGCAATACGCCGCCATGTTGCGCCGGCATCACTCGTTTTTGCAATTAAGAAATTTTCATTTGCGCTGGGGGGATCACTCAGGGCGATGCCTCTCCCGGCAGTAAACATGTGCAACGCATACCAATACGGGATCGGGCCTTTGGCCGTATATACCACGCGCCAACTTCGCCCGCCATCGGTTGTGCGATACAAGTTCGCGCTGCCGTTCGCACTTTCCGCGCCCGCGCCGCCCGCAATGGCAACATTTGAATCGACGGCCGCAAGGCAGGAGATTTTTTCCTCGCGCGTCACGGTTCCGGCCAGCCGCCAGGTTTTGCCGGCATCCTCGGTGCGCCACACTCGCGCATCGAAGTCGCACAGCCATGCGCTTTGATCATTCACCGCGGCAAGGCTCACCGGCGGCGCAAGCAGGCTCAGCTCAGCTTGCAATTGCCAATACGATTGCGCCCAGCTTGCGAACACGGCATGCCACGCGCTGATAAGAATGAATAGAAATCGCTTCGCGCTCATTTATCTTTCTCATGCTCGCGCGTGTTCGCAACTGCCCCCCCCCCACATTCATTTCATCAACAAAAGCCGTTTCGTCATCTTGAACTCGCCCGCTTCGAGGCGATAGAGATACACCCCGCTGCTCACGCGCTGACCGTTCCCATCTCGGCCGTCCCAAGTGACTTGCTTCACGCCCGCGGATTCCTTCGCATCAACCAGTGTGCGAATTTTCTCGCCGAGCAAATTATAGATGGCGAGTTTCACTTGCGCGGCTTGCGGAAGCTCATAGCGAATCAGCGTTGAGGGGTTGAAGGGATTGGGATAATTTTGTGCGAGGTGAAACGCGCTGGGCTCTTCCGCATCCGCTGCTTCAGCAATTGCCGAGATCACTCCGGGATTGGCATACCAGCGCAAATCCCCGACACTCGCGGATGCCACGATGTCGATGTGGCCATCTTGGTCGATGTCCACCAATCCGTTTTCATCTGCTGTGCCCAATGCTTGAAAACGGCCTTGCTCGTTGGTTGCAATTATCCGGCGCTGCCAGTCCATGCTGTTGCCAAGATTTTCATACCACGCCAGACCGCCATTTTCGCCAACGGCCATGTCGATGTCGCCGTCACCGTCGAGATCGCCGACCGGTCCCAAGAGTGGCTGCGGCGAATCATTGGCAATGATTCTCAACTCCCACGAGGGATTCTCGTACCATGCCAACTGATTGGCATTGAAGCCACTGGCCACCACATCGTAATCTCCATCGCGATCGATATCCGCGCCTCTGCCAAAGAAGCTGCCATTGAGAGAGGCGCCGATCGCTGTTTTGGGCCAGGAGGTTTGGGGCAGTCTGTTTTCGAAATAGAAGACGGAATCATTCATGGTAAAGATTACCTCAGCATCGCTGTCACCGTCAACGTCCATCACCGTCAGCCATCGCCCTTGAAACGGCGTAAACGGTGCGATATCGTGTTTGGCCCAGTTCAGGCCTCCACCGGTGTTCTCGATCCAAACAACCATACCTTTGCCGTTATCGATGATCGCAATGTCCAAATCCTCATCGCCATCGAGATCGGCGACATTGCCAAACATGTTGGCGAGCATGCCGATGTTATCGCTAATAACGTTCTTGATCTATAGGGCGCCATTGAGAATGTTCTCATACCAGACCACAACACTGGGTTGCGTGAATTGCAGATGAACAAAGTCTTGATCGCCGTCCTGGTCCATATCCCAACAAAACCCTCCGGATATCTGCGCCACAGTGAATGGGCCGGCCGCGTCGATCAGATTTTCTGTCCAACCGGTGGGGGCATTTTCGAACCATAGGGTTTGTTGGTTCAGCAAATGGTTGTAGGTTAAGTCGATATCCCCATCGCCATCGAGATCTGCAATGCCCCAGGCATTACCACTTCCTCCTGCTGCGACGATTTCGTGTTCCCACTGCGCCCAACCCTGAAGGGGAAATGAGACTGACAGCGCCAGGATAACCGCCGCGGCTGTGTCTAGCATTTTAACCGTGTTCATGCTTCCTCCGTGAATCGTTCTGCTGAAACTGTTTTGTGAGACTCAAGGCGCTTCACGAAACAATTTGATACTATTTCATCAACAAAAGCCGCCTCGTCATCTTGAACTCGCCAGCCTCAAGGCGATACAGATACACACCGCTGCTCACGCGCTGACCGTTCCCATCTCGGCCGTCCCAGGTGACTTGCTTCACTCCCGCCGACTCCTTGGCATCAACGAGCGTGCGCACTTTCTCGCCGAGCAAATTGTAAATGGCGAGTTGCACCTGCTCGGCTTGCGGCAACTCATACTGGATCATGGTTGCGGGATTAAAAGGATTGGGATAGTTCTGCGCGAGGTGAAAGCCGGAAGGTTGCGCGGTTGATTGCTCTGCAACCGCAGTTCTGATATTGCCAATGAACTTCAATACTTTCCCGTTGAGGTAAAGACTTGATGCCCAACCAGCAGTGGGGCTGACAAAACTGAGTGCATGGGTTGGCTGCGTGTTCGGAAGAATTTGCCAGGTGTCGCCGCCGTCATTGGAATAGGCCGCGCCTTGGCCCGAACTGGCCACCATCATTTTATTATTGGTATTCGGGATATACTGTATCGTCGAAGGATGAAGATTGAAAGCCGGAACCAAATTCCAACTCTGGCCGCCATCCGTGGTTTTCACTAACATCGTCTCGGTTTTGCTATAGGAAGACTTATAACCTCCGGCAAAGCCCGTAAGCGAGTCTGCGAATGCTACTGTACTGATTCCGGAAAAATCTCCAGTGGTCGGTAACGGTGTGCTTACGGAGGTCCAGGTTTTCCCTTGATCCGTGGATTTGATCACGCGAATCGGGGCCGCGTTGCCGGTGCCGAACCAGGCTTTATTCTTGCCTTCAACAAAAAGGGTCGTGCCACCCGTGTCGCCAAAGCCTGCATATTCGTTTGGTTTTGGCGCGGGAAGATTTGCCGCAGGCACCTGGTTCCAGGTGGCGCCGCCGTCCGTGGTGGTGACGATCAAAAAGCTGCCGCCAACCGGATCGCTCGTGGCCAGGCCGTTGTTCGCGTCCCAAAACGCAATGCTGTTGAAAAAAGCGCCGGCGCCGGTGTTGCGATATTGCTGCGTCCAGGTCGCGCCGCCGTCCGTGGTTTTGTAGATGCGCGCGTCTTGCAGCGTGTTCCAATTCTGTCCGGTGTAATAAGCCGTGTCTTGATTGATAGCGGCGATGGAGTTAAAGAAGAGCGTCTGCGCGCCTGGCACGACACCCGTTTTCCAAGTTGCTCCCCCGTCCGTGGTGCGCAAATAGGTTCCGCCCATGGCGCCGGCCCAAACCGTATTTTCGTCCACGGCTTTGAGCGCTAAGATCGTTTGCGTCGTGCCGGTGCTGATAACGTTCCATGTGCGCGCTGCCGGTTCTATTTGCAAGCCATCCACATAGGCTTCGCCGGTGCCGGCGAGCAGTATGCCGAAGAAGATGATTGCACTGTTTTCTGGAACATCCAAAATGATCTCAAAATATTCCCAATCCGTCGTGCCCACGATGGGCCTTGTCCCCATATTGTCAAAACTCAGAATCTGGTTCCCCGCAGCATCGACGCGCATCCACAAACCGGCATAGTCTGCGACGTTCGTTGTTTTCACATAGGCGGAAAGCTTTATGCCTTTACCAAGGTACTGGCCGGGTGCAATGCTGGTCGCATATGAGCCAAAGCCGTTTATGGTCGCGACCCTCGATTTAATGAAGCCGCCATTTTCCGAGCCGTGACTCGCGGCTGGGTCTCCGCCGGCATCGTAATCTTGTGCTCGTGATCCTCCTTTCGACCAGGTGAAGGGCTGCGCAAGCGCATTTCCCAACACGACACCAAACAGCAGCAGCACAAATAGACTCCGCGTGACTTGTAGCTTTCGATGCATAACGCCCTCCCGTTGCAAGAAGCTTTTGAATTTTGTGAGGATTTGCTGCTACTGAGACGAATATTGTGCCATGAAGCGGGGAAACTTTTTGAGGATGATTGATCGAATAGAAACTGAGCGTTATCGGGAGAGATGTAAAGGCAGGACGGCGAAAATCAAGTGAGAAAAATCCGCAAAAAATTAGAGGGTGAAATCGAGGTTGTTTTTGTTGAAGTAGGAGCCGCGAAAAATTGGAGAGTTTTGAACGAAGGGCGAAGGGTGAAAGGCGATTGGCGCTCTTCGCCCCTCACCCTTCGCCCCTCGCCTTTCCCCGCACAATCCCCAAACTCCCCATTTTATACCGCAGCGTCTGCTCGGCAATGCGCAACGCGCGCGCGGTTTTGGCGATGTTCCAGTTGTTGGCGACAAGGGCGTTCCTGAGAAGCTGCTCTTCGTATTCGGACAGGCTTTCTTGCAAGGGCTTGATCGCATCAGCATCCTGTTGACCGGCCGCGAATTTCTTCATCTCTTTGCGTAGCTCTTGCGGCAGAAGATCGCGCTCTAAAATCGTCATCTTGGTTGAGGCGAGGGTGACGAGACGTTCGACGAGATTCTCCAATTCGCGGATGTTGCCCGCCCAGTGGCGCTGTTGCATGAAATCCAAAATCGCTTCGTGAAATGACTCGACAGATTTTGCCTGTTCGGCGGCAAATTTTTTGAGAAAATAATTGGCGAGCAGGGCAACATCTTCCTGGCGTTCATCCAAAGAAGGGATGCGAATGGGATAGACATGCAGCCGGAAAAACAAATCTTCGCGGAATTTTTGCGCCTCCACCAGCTTGCGCAAAGAAGAGCTGCTGGCAACGATGAGACGAACATCAACGTGGCGGGTTTTGTTGCTGCCCACCGGGCGCACTTCGCCTTCCTGCAGCACGCGCATGAATTTGGCTTGCATGTCGATGGGCAGGTTGGCGATTTCGTCCATGAACAGCGTGCCGCCATTCGCCTCTTCGAGCAAGCCTTTGCGGTCGGAAGTGGCGCCGGTGAAAGCGCCTTTCACGTGGCCAAACAATTCACTCTCGATGAGGTTGGCGGCAATGGCGCCGCAATCGATTGCCAAAAACGGCCGGTCGCTGCGGCTGCTCAGCCGGTGAATGGCGCGGGCAATCAACTCCTTGCCGGTACCGCTGGCGCCTTCCAACAGCACCCGCACCTCGCAGCGCGCCGCGGCTTCGATCGCTTGCAAAAGCTCGATAAACTTTTTGCTCTTGCCGATCAAACCGAGTGCCTCGTATTTAGTCAGAAGCGTGGCTTCCGGCACCGGCGCGGCAAAATACTGCTGAATTTTTTGTGCGTTGCGCAGATAAGGCGCAGCGATGGTGGCGAGTTGTTCTAAATACTGGATGCTCGTTGCTGGTTGCTGGTCGATATTTATAAGAATGATAGCGCCAATCACAGTGCCTTCAACACGCAGAGGAACGCCCAACACGGTTTTAATCGGGATGCCGGCGAATAGATTTTTGGCAAAGTTGGGATCGGTTTTGAGGTCGGCGCTGGCAAAAGGCCGCTGATGCTTGATAATCCAACCGCTCACGTGGGTTTGGACAACCTGGAACTGCCGCGGATCATCTTCGCGTCCTTCTTGCATCACGGTTCTCACCGTGTGCCGCGTCTGCGGATTGATCATCATGATCGTCGCGGTTTCGGCATTCATCAAGCTCGCCGCCTTCTGCGCCGTTACGCGGAGAATTTCCTGAAAGTCGGTTTGCTGGCTGAGGATGGCGGCCAGTTCGAGGAGGCTTTCGTATTTCTGGGTTTCGGGTTCCAAATCGATAGAAATCGCTATCTTGTTTTTTCGGTAATCCAGGATTCCAGCAAGGCTTCCGGACTTACTTTTTGCCGTTTTGTTCGCGAATTGAGCTTGTTGAAAACGTCGCGATCAATGCCGATATATTGCTTTTTCTTTAGCTTGAAAGCGACTTCTACTTCTTCTGTCCCCTCGAATTCAAGTAGGCTATGCTCATCCCAAAAGTCCGAGGCTTCCTTTATGCTCATGTTTTTGGGAGGTACAGGCTTCTTACTATTTTTTGCCATAACGCCGTCTCTCCGTTTATCCCTCACCTTCATCGAAAAATCATGGTGATACCGGTTTTTTCTTCCACTTCAAAAGCTAGTTTGGAGGCTTTCAGACTTTTTCGGTAAGTATGCTTGTCATACTCGATATGTAATTCGACGATCGTATCATTGTAGGGCTGAACCCATGCAATGCGTAAATTCGGCATCTCTTGTGCGAGTTTCTTTTTGAAAAGTTGTACTGTTTTTTTTTGGGCGGCATTTAGGTGATTGTTTGACACGGCACGTTGATTCGTCGTGATCATAATAAACCTCTGCGGAGCAGTGAGTTCAGAAGGCTTACCAAGCGATTTGCATCCCGCCAGAGCGAGGGCACGGAAGAAAAGGCCGTTGTCTTTGAATGATCGCCGTAGTCAGTCAGATATCTTATTTCCATCAAAGTACGGAATTGGGGGAGCAGACGCTTCAGAGCTCGTTGATTGCGAAACCCCAAGCTTGCTTTTTTGCAAACGTGGGTTTGATACATCTCAATCGTTTCATGATGCGACCAATTGCCGAAGGCATCGCGAGGCCTCAAGTTGAGCCTGATGAGCACAGCCGTCACCATTTGATAGGCCGCATAATACGACCGGCTTGCCGCTTCAACCGGCTTCTCACGTTCCAACAAAATTTGCGCCGCTTCCAAAGAACTCTTGGACTTTTCGCGCCATTGCTCCCAATTGAGCATGTTGAGACCCCATGAATTGGACAATTGCTTCCAGAAAACTTAATAAATCCTGGCTAAATAAACAATGTCGAATTCATTCCACACACCGCAGACAAGGCACTTACCCTACATCACCTCAACCCCATCCCAACCTTCCGGAACACCTTGCGTCATGAATTGCGTCGCGCGTGTAAGAAAAAGCCTGGCCGTGGTATCCGAAGCATTCTCCGCGAGCACGCGCTCGAAACATTGCACCGCGGCGGCAAAGTCTTTGGCAAAATATTTCTGCATACCTTGCTCAAAATCCGCCTGCGTCGCGCGCTTTAACGCGATGATCGGCTCGGGATCGCCGTCGTAAATCTCGAAGATCGGCACCGCTTGTTTTTTGCCCTTGACTTGCACTTTACCAAGAAAGCGCGTGTGATATGAGCTGGCATTATGCAGGCGGGACAACGTCTGCGCGCTGATAATGATGGCCGCGCCGTAAAGCTTGTTCAAGCCTTCGAGGCGATACGCCAAATTCACGGCATCGGAGAAAATATCGCTCTGTGCGCGCTCGCTTTCGCCCACGATGCCGAGCATCAGGCTGCCGGTGTGAATGCCGATGCCAATATTGATTGGCCACGCCCCTTGCGCCATGCCCCTTGCATTCTCTGCCGTCAGCGTGCGCTGCGTGGCAATGGCGGCGGCCAGCGCATCATCCGGCTGCTGTGGAAAAAGGGCGATGATGTTGTCGCCCGAATAACGATCGACAATGCCGCGATGCTGGCGAATCAGCGGGCTGACTTTCTCAAAATAAGCGTTGATGAAGGCGAAGTTCTCCTGTGGCGTCATTTTTTCCGAGATGGTGGCGAACGCGCGCATGTCGGAAACGAAGACCGTCATCTCCATCTGCACGCCGTCGCCCAGCTTCACCTCGATGATGCTTTCTTTATTGAGAAAGCGCAGAATCTCGCGCGGCACGAAGCGGCCATACGAAGCATTGATCTGGAGCAGGTTCAGTTGGTTTTTGATGCGCGCCAAAAGCTCGTCTTTGGTAAAAGGCTTGGCGAGATAATCGTTCGCGCCCAAGGCAAAGCCTTCGAGCAAATCGGCCAGTTGGTCTTTGGCCGTGACCATGATCACCGGCATCTCGGTCGCCAGATATTTTTGGCGCAGGCGCTGGCACACTTCGTAGCCGGACATGCGCGGCATCATGATGTCCAGCAAAATCAAATCGAATTTGCCGTTGCTGTCGATGACGCGCAACGCTTCTTCGCCGCTGTAGGCTTGCTGAAAATGATAATTGACGAATGCGAGATGGTTGGCCAACACCTGCTGGTTCACCGGCTCATCGTCCACGATGAGAATGTTGAAGTGACCGTTCTTCCCATTGCTTTCATCCTGCTCTGATTTTATCTCGACAGACTTTATAGCGGGCTCAACTTGCCGAACCCTCGCGACCTTGGACATCGCGACTTCGGACTTTGTGACCTCGGACTTCGAGACTTCGGACTTTGGCAGCGTGAAGGTAAACGTCGAGCCTTTGCCGGCTGCGGACTCCACCCAAATTTTCCCGCCGTGCAGTTCCACCAACTGTTTGGTGATCGCGAGGCCCAAGCCGGTGCCGCCGTATTCTCGCGAGGTGGAAGCATCCACTTGCTCGAAGGATTGAAAGATGGATTCGAGTTTGTCCGCCGGAATGCCGATGCCGGTATCCGCTACCGAGATTTCAACCATGCTGTTATTCTCGCGCGCGGAAACTGTGATCTGTCCGGCCTCGGTGAATTTGATAGCGTTGCCGACGAGATTGTGCAGGATTTGCTGCAAGCGGTTTTCATCGCCTTCAACGGCTGCAATATCGTTGGCGATTGCGTTTTTCAACAAAAGGTTTTTGCCGGCCAACAGCGGCTCGCTGAATTTCAGAACCAGATCCGCGAGCACGCGCATATCGATGGCTTTCTTCTGCAGCGCTAAATCCTCTCGCTTCAGTTTGGAGAAATCGAGAATATCGTTGACCAAACTGGCCAGGCGCCTGCCGGAGGCGATGATCATGCCGAGATTAGCGTGCGTTTTTGCCGGCGGAACTTTTTCAAACGTATCGACAATAGATTCGGTGAGGCCAAGAATGCCATTGAGCGGCGTGCGCAATTCATGCGAGGTATTGGCGAGAAATTCGTCTTTGAGTTTATCAACTCTTCGCAAGCGTTCAGACACCTGCCGCTCGCGTGCCAGCTCTCGCGTTTTGTGACGAAGTTCGAAACGCCGGATTCCGTAAAGCAGACTTAATATGCAAAGACCATAGAATCCATACGCCCACCAGGTCTTCCACCACGGCGGGGTGATGGTGATTTTCAGCGAAGCGCCTTCTTCGTTCCAAACGCCGTCATTGTTGGAGCCTTTGACACGCAGCGTGTATTCGCCCGGATCGAGATTGGTGAAAGTGACGTCGCGCTTGGTGCCGAGGTGAATCCAATTGTCGTTGAAGCCTTCGAGCTTGTAGGCATATTGATTCTTGAATGCGCTGCGATAATTCAGGGCTGCAAACTCAAACGCGAGAATGTTGTCCTTGTACGAAAGCGTTAGCGCCGCTCTTGTCGAGATGCCTTTCTCGATGATGACTTCACCCTGCGCTTCCTCCGTATTGTAGCGTTTGAAAGAGGTGAAAACCACCGGCGGAATGTAGGCGTTATCCCGGAGGCTGTCGGGGTGAAAAATATTAAACCCGTTAACGCCGCCGAAGAACATCTCACCGGTTCTGTGGCTTTTATGATAGGCGCTACCGCTAAACTCATTGCTCTGCAGCCCATCACCGGCATCATAGTTTCTGAATTGCTTCGTTTGAGGATTGAATTTTGACAACCCGTTATTGGTACTGATCCAAAGATTTCCGTGATCATCCTCCAGAATTCCGTAAATGACGTCATCCGGCAGTCCATCTCGCACATTGTACCGCGTAAAAATCTCTTTTTCCCGATGAAACTTGTTGAGGCCTCCCCCCCATGTGCCAATCCAGAGCATGCCATTGCGATCTTCATGAAATGGCCTGACTCTGTTGGAACTCACGCTATTGGGATTCTGAGGGTCGTGTTTATAGCGGGTAAAGGTCCCCTCGGCGCGATCAAACTTATTGAATCCACCATCAGTGCCAATCCATAGCATGCCGGCGCGATCTTCATAGATTGACCTGACAATAGTGTCATTCAAGCTATTGGGATTATCGGGGTCGTATTGATACCGCGTAAAGGTCTCTGTTTCACGATCAAGCCTATTGAGACCTCCGACATAAGTGCCAACCCAGAGGGTACCGGCACGGTCAGCAAGAAGTGACCAGACAACGTTGTCACTAAGACTATTGAGTTTTTGGGGATCATGTTTAAGATGGGTAAAGATCTCTTTCTCCGGGTCAAACTTATTGAGTCCACCGGAATTTGTGCCAATCCAGATCATCCCGGCGCGGTCTTCAGCGAGTGGCCGGACTCTGTTCTCGCTCAGGCCATTGGGGTTTCCGGGGTCATGTTGATAGTGAGTGAATCTTTCTTTCTCCCGGTCAAATCTATTGAGACCCCAATCCGTACCGATCCAAAGCACTCCAGCGCGGTCTTCATAAAGTGACTTGACTCTATTGTTACTCAAGCTATTGGGGTTCTCGGGCAAGCGTTGATAATGAGTGAATTTTTCTTTTGCTCGATCGAGTTTATTAAGACCCGCACCATCTACACTGATCCAAAGTACTCCGGCACGGTCTTCGTAAAGCGACCTGATTCTATTGGTACGCAAGCTGTTGGGGTTCTTGGGGTCGTACCCATAGCGAGTAAAGATCTGTCTTTCACGGTCAAACCTGTTGAGTCCGCCGCCATCTGTGCCAATCCAGAGCATCCCGGCGCGGTCTTCATAGAATGACAGGATCTCATCCTCGCTCAGACTATTGGGATTCTTGGGGTCATGCTGATAACGGGTAAAGGTTTCTTTTTCCCGATCAAATCTATTGAGACCGCCCTGTGTGCCGATCCAAAACACTCCGGCGTGGTCTTCATGGATTGACCAAACAAAATTGTCACTCAAGCTGTTGGGGTTTCCGGGGTCATGTTGATAACGAGTGAAAATCTGCTTCTCCGGATCAAACTTATTGAGGCCGCCGCCAACTATGCCAATCCATAAAACGCCGGCACGGTCTACATAAAGCGTCCTCACTCTGTTTTCACTCAGACTATTCGGGTTCTTAGGATCGTGTTGATAGCAGGTAAAGGTTTCCGTTTCCCGATTGAACTTATTAAGCCCCCTATTGGTGCCGACCCAGAGCGCGCCAGTGTGATCTTCCGCGAGAGATAAAACAAAAGCGCCACTCAGACTATTCGGGTTCTTGGGGTCGCGTTGATAACTGATAAATGCCTCTTTTTCCCGATCGAACTTATTGAGGCCCCCATAAGTGCCAATCCAAAGCACTCCGGAACGATCTTCATAAAGCGACATGACTGTGACGTTACTCAAACTATAGGGATTCTTGGGATCGTGCCTGTAGACGGTAAAGTTGTAGCCGTCATATTTGTTCAACCCGCCGTCCGTGCCAAACCACATGAATCCTTGCCGATCTTGCAGGATGCAATACACCGAGCTTTGCGAAAGCCCATGCTCCGGTCCGATGTGCTCGAATTTAACCGCCTGGCCTTGTGCGTACAGACTGGCAGTCAAATTGAGCAACAGTATGATCCAAATTCTCAGGCAAAGTTTCATCAATAACTCCTTTGTATTCCGCGCGAGATGAGAGCTAATAGCCGGCGCTTGAACGCATTTGCTTGATTTGAATTGTCCTTCTCACACGCCCTCCATCGCCTCAACTCCTTCACTGCTTTGCGTACCTATCCATAATTCGAAGTCGTGAAGTGCGCTGATATGTGTTACCTCCACGATGACACCTTTCTTGATTTTCGAATCGAACTTTAGTATATTTAAAAACGAAATAGCTAGGAGAACTCAAATGGAAAACAGCCTGACCTTGGAACAGCGCATCGAAGTCATCGAGCGCGAGCTCAATTTTCTCAAAGCTCAACTTCCCAAGAATAGCCAAAAACCTTGGTGGCAGAAGATCATTGGCGTATTCGAAAACGATCCGGCCTTTGATGAAATTTCGTCGCTCGGGCAAAAGATTCGAGCGCAGGAAAGAGCGGAAGCGCAATCATGACCTCTGATTTTGCAAAAGCCCCTAATCTTAGAATTGAAGACTGGACAATATAAAAATCTACCCTTTTCCATTCACAGTCCCACCTTCTTCAACAGCGCAGCAAACCTTGCGTCTTCCTGCAGCGTTTGAAAGCGCGGCTCGATGTTGAGAAATCCCAGCCAGCAGTTGTGCTCGGCATAAGCTTTTTCCAGCCATTCCAATGCCCGCTCATTCTCCGCCAGGCCGGCATAGATCAGGGCGACGTCATACGACGAAACATATTTTTGTTGTGCAAGCGCCAGCAATTCTTCGAGTAGCTGTTTTGCTTCGTCAATTCTGCCGGCGACTGCATAGACATGTCCCAAAGCGGCAAGGCTCAACGTGCGGCGGTTGGAAAGCGCGACGACTTCTTTGAGTTCGGCAATCGCTTCTTCGTACCTGCCGCGCTGCGCGTAAATCTGGCCCAAGAGATCGCGCGCAAAAACGTAATCCTTGTCCATCTCCAACGTTTGCTGAATCGCCTCCAGCGCGCGATCATGCTGTCCGGCCAGGTAGAATTGCCAACCGCGGCCGGTGTTGATCACCAGCGAGAGCGGATCGAACTCCAGCGCCTTTTGTGTTTCAGCCAAAGCGGCCTCAAATTGCCCGGTGAGCAGCAGATACCACAGCGCGTACCAATAGCGCGTCATGGAATGATTTGGATTCAGCGCCAATGCCCGCAGGAATTCTTTCTCCGAACCGGCCCAATCGTGCTCGTAAATGGCGCGAATGCAACCGAGCGACGTGTGCGCTTCGGCCAAAGTTTCATCAATTGCCAGAGCCTGCTCCACCGCGGCTTTGGCTTTGGGCATCGCCTCTTGCGGCGGCAGAAAGCCTTGAAAACAGAGCAGAATATAACTGTCGGCCAAACCGGCATACGCCAGCGCATAACCCGGCTCCAGGCTAATCGCCTGCTCGCAAAACGTGATGCTCTTCCGCAAGCCCGGCTCGGTGCGCTTGTTCAAATAAAAACGCGCCTGCAAATACAAATTATACGCGGCGAGGTTTTCCGTGTAGCGCTTGATGAGATGCGCTTGCTGATCGCCGGCCAGCTTCATTTTCAGCTTGTCGACAATCGCGCCGGCAATGTCATCTTGAATGGCAAACACGTCACCCAGCTCGCGATCATAAGTCCCCGACCAGAGCTGAAAGCCATCTTCGACGCTGGTGAGCTGTGCGGAAAGGCGCAGCCGGTTGCCTGCTTTGCGCACGCTTCCTTCCAAGGCATGGCTGACATTGAGCTTTTGGCCGACGGCGCGAATATCCTGCTCTTTGCCCTTAAAGGCAAAAGACGAAGTGCGCGAAACCACGCGCCAGCCTTCGATCTTCGACAGGGCGTTGACGAGTTCTTCGGTGATGCCGTCACAAAAATACTCTTGATCCTTTTGCGGACTCAAATCCGCAAAGGGCAGCACCACGATGGCGGGAATGCTTTTTTCAGTTGATGCTGCGGCTTGGTCGAGGAGGCGAGCGAGATCGCGAATCACTTCCGCCATGGTTTGGTGGCGAGCGGCAGGGTTCTTTTGCAATGCCTTGTGCACGAGTTGAGCCAACAGCGCCGGCGTTTCCGGCCGCAAAGAAGTGATGAAGCGCGGCTCTTCGTTGACAAGGGAGAAAATCACCGCGTGATCGCCCTCGCCTTGAAACGGCAATGTGCCGGTGAGCATCTCATAGAGCACGACGCCAAGCGACCAAATATCCGTGCGATGATCAATCGGCTTGCCCTGCACTTGTTCCGGCGACATATACGCCACGGTGCCGGAGAGGTTGCCGGTTTGGGTAAAGTGTATTTGCCCGGCCAGTTTGGCCAAACCGAAATCGATAATTTTGACTTCTCCCCGCGTCGTGATGATGAGATTCGACGGCTTGAGGTCACGATGAACAATGCCGGCTTCGTGCGCGCGTTCCAAGCCACGCGCGATTTGTGTAGCAATATCAATCGCCTCTGCCACCTGCAACTTGCCCCTTGCAATCTTTTCTTGCAACGTCTCCCCGTCATAGCCGGCCATGGCGATGTACAATTGGCCTTCGGCCGTTTCATTGATCTCATAAATCGTGCAAATGTTGGCGTGATCAAGGCTCGAAGCGGCCTGTGCTTCGTTGATGAAGCGATCAATGGCCTCTTGCTCGCGCGTCAAATCCGGTGGAAGAAACTTCAGCGCGACGGTGCGATTGAGTTTGGTGTCATGGGCTTTGTACACGACGCCCATGCCGCCCTGACCGAGTTTCTCGAGGATTTTATAATGGGATACTGTTTGACCAATCACGGAAGACTCACTCCCATCCAAAAATTTGGCCGGCGGGGGAAATTACCGCTTGGCTGAGCGCTTCGGCGATGCGATAATGGGAAATAGTCTGGCCGGTATATGTTCGTTGGTTGTCCATGCTGCGACCGTAATTCTCCCCTAAAACCCAGTTCGTAAATAGAAACTTGACGCGCTCTGGTAAATGCGACCGGGAGGTTGTCTTAACTCGACTATGTCACATTCCAAAAATCAACGCAGTGGCGCGGAGACCGCAGAGTACGATTTATTAGAATTCCCAGCGAACTCCGCCTCTCTGCAGTGAATCTGAGATAGTCAAGTTAATATATCTTGAGTATTCGCCTTTTGTGCTACTTCTCTTATGAATGATCAGCCGCTAGCCTAGCAAGCCTTATAAGTATCGGTGGGAATGGTCTTTAACCGTGTTGGAATGGCGCAGAATATAATAGCTTTTGTGCGAATGTCAAGTGACATAGGCAGGAAAAGTAGGGGGCAAATGGGCTGTGAAGCTGTAAAGCCCTCCATCAACACTCGCAAGGGGCCTTGGACAGAAGAGGTTCAAACCAAAAGTTCTGCTGTGTTTATTCCAACCAAATCATTCTTGACAGAGCTACCCAAGACCTTGCATCAAGCGCAGATTCTCCCGGTGGGTCTCACGATAGAAATCATCCATATTTTCGGGTAGTTCGATGGAGGCACAATTCCTTAAATTTTGCAGATAGTTCAAGTTCTGCAGAATCAACTCGCGCCCGCCGATCTTGCCGTGCGCGGGAATGACGTGTTTGACGCGAGCATCGTTTGCCCACTTCTGCAACGCCGCAACCCAATCGTCAAGCGGGCTGCCGGGATTGATCACGGGCAGCGGGGTTTCAACGGTGTCGCCCGCGAGTAACACGCCCCATTCTGGAATGAAACCGACAATGCAATCGTGGGTATGTCCGGGGAGATGATACAAATGCAGTGTCACGCCGCCTAAGAAAATTGTAAGTCTGTTTTCAAAGACTTGTGTCGGCGGCACGAGAACGACTTCATTCCACTTGCCGGACTCGTTAGCCTGCTTCTGCTGCAACTCAACCGGAACTTCATTCGAAAAGCGCGCCAAACAATGCTTGTGCGCTGTAATGGCTTTATTTTGATAAAAAAGGCCGGCCGTTCCCCACACGTGATCCCAATCGGCATGACTGTAAACAAGCTGCCAATCGTGTTGCGCGAGCAAGGCCCGAACCGGCTGCATGTCGCGCGGATGCGAAAGGCTGTCCCAAACCACTATACCTTTCTCTCCAACAATCACTGCGCCGCGCACGTCGAAATCATCGAGATGAAGCTCGGTGAGCCACAGCCCGGGCCGGAATTCTTTCAGGATCGTCATGATTCGACAAGCTCATCATCCATTGTGATCCGACAAGTTCATCATCCATTGTGATCCGACAAGTTCATCATCCATTGTGATTCGACAAGCTCATCATCCGTCATGATTCGACAAGCTCA
>CAYWGH010000019.1:0-92155 GCA_964457925.1 uncultured Cytophagia bacterium | reverse complement strand
AAGCTCATCATCCGTCATGATTCGACAAGCTCATCATCCATTGTGATTCGACAAGTTCATCAAACATTACGATTCGGTTGCAAAATGATCTGAAGCCGCCAGCACACCTTGCAATTGCTTCAGTGTGATATTGCCGCCGCTCAGCACCAGAGTGACCGGTTTGCCGGCGAGACTTCCTTTCAACTTCAAAGCGGCAGCCAAGGACGCGGCGCCCGCAGCTTCAGGCAAATTGCGTGTGTGCTCGATCAACAAACGCATGGCCGCGCGGATTTCATCATCACTCACCAGGACGAAATCATCAAGCAATTCACGCATGATGGCCTGCGGCAGATCGAACGGCACACGCGTGGCCAGGCCTTCGGCGAAGGTTGCCATTTGGGCCTCCACCCTTTTGCGGGATTTCCACGAGAGATAAGCCGCGGGCGCCTTTTCCGCCTGCACACCGATAACACGAATTTTGGGATGAATCGCTTTTGCAGCGATACAACATCCTGCAACGCCGCTGCCTCCGCCCACCGGCACGATGATGGTTTCGATTTCCGGCGAGGCTTCAAGAATTTCGAGCGCATAAGTGCCGACGCCCGAAATCAAGCACGGCTCATCTCCGGAGCTGACGAAACGGCTGCCGGTTGTGCGCGCTTGTTCTTCGGCATATACTCGCGCTTCATCGAAATCCCGGCCATGAAAGACAATCTCCGCACCGAGGGCGCGAATCGCTTCGACTTTGACAGGGTTCGCGCCTTCGGGCACCATGATCGTGGCGCGAACGCCGAACAGGCGCGCGGCGTAAGCGATGGACTGGCCGTGATTGCCGGTGCTGGCCGTCATGACGCCGCGCTGTTTTTCTTCGGGTGAAAGATTGCAAATCAAATTCACCCCTCCGCGCACTTTAAACGCGCCAACCGGCTGATGATTTTCATGCTTGATGTATGTGGGCGCTGCGAGCAACTGACTCAAGCCGTGATAAAAATAAAGCGGCGTTGGTTTGAGGAAAGGCGCAATCGTTTGGCGGGCTTTGAAGACATCGACAAGGGTAATCGTATGCAATTATTTTCTCCAGGTTCAAATGTTTTCGGATTGATGCAGCTTGGAAATCGCCGTGATCATTTCAGCGTTGTTGCCTGGTCCAATGCGGCTAAAAATCACCATGGCCAGCGCGCTGGCCGGCAGGGCAAATAAAATTGCAGAGAACGGCGGGGCGCCGGGCATGAATTGCACGATCAAATAAACTGCGCTGCCCGCCAGCAGCGAGGCGACGCCGCCGGCGAGATTCGCTTTTTTCCACCACAAACCGGCAATGACGGGAACAAACAAACCGGCGCTGAGCAGGCCGATCGCCGCCGAATAAAATGCGGTGATCAGTTTCGGCGGCGAATAGGCAAAGGACATCGCGAGCAAGCCGATGGCCCACGCGAAACCGGCGGAAAACCAACTCACAACTTTTGGGGTGAAGCGCCTTGTCAATATCTCTCCGAATAAATCATGCGCCAGCGCCGAGCTGCACGCGAGCAAAAGCGCATCGGTGGTTGACATCACTGCCGCCATCACCGCTGCGACCGCCAGCCCGCGAATCAGCGGCGGGAATTCCTGCTTCATCACTTCCAAAAAAATCGTGTCCGCGTCTTGCAGCTCCGGAAAGTGCATTTTGCCCACCGGCACGATGGCAAGCACGGCCGCGAGTATCATCACGCTGTACGCAACCATGGCCAGGTTGAGCGAGAGGCGTGCACCGGCCGCATCTTTCGCGGTAAAGACGCGCATGACGATGTGCGGAATCACGGGAATCGCGGCCGCCCAAATAACGAAAGAACCCAAGTAACTCGCCACCGATTGATTGGCGGCTTCACCGAGCATGGGCGCAGCGAGAGTCGCCTGTTCCATAATCATCAGCGGCGGGTCGGCGCGGCCGACCATTATTGCCGCGGTGATAAGAACGACGGCAAGCATGAGCATACCCTGCACCACATCCGTCCATGTCACGGCGAGCATGCCGCCGATGGAAACGTACAGGATGAAAACGATCGTCATCCAGGTCACGGCCTCGTTGTACGAGATGCCAAGCAAAACGTTTGCCGTGATGCCCGCAGCTTTCATTTGCGCAATGATGTACACCGTGAAGCTGACGACGATTAAAATTGGCACCAGATAGCGCACAATCGCATGCGGATAGCGGAACACCAGAAAATCCGTGATGGTGAATTTGCCAAAATTGCGCAACGGCTTGGCAACGAGAATTGAGGCGAGCGGAAAACCGAGCACAGCGCCGGCGAACAAGGCGAGCGCATACGGAATGCCGTTTTTGTAGGCCAATCCCATCACCCCGATGATCGAACCGCCGCTGGCGAGTGTGGCCATGATGGCCATGGCGTTCACCCACGTGCCGATGCGGCGACCCGCGACCCAATAATCCTCACGCGAGACGAGTACTTTGCGCGAAGCGAGTACGCCGATGGCAATGCACACGAACATGTAAATTCCGACGACCCAAAGCTCAAGGGACATGGTTATCTCCGGAATGAAGCTCGTGCTGATCCCTGCCGGGATTCACCCTTAACCAAAAAAAATTCCTGCCAGACATCACCGCCCGGGCAGTGATCAATAGATGCCCTGCTGCCCATGCGCTTGTTCACTCTTCAGGAGTGACTGCCCGGGCGGTTTCTCTTTTCGAACCAATACACCGCGCCCGGGCAGTGGCAAATAGAGGCCCTGCTGCCCATGCGCTCGCTCACTCTTCAGGAGTGACTGCCCGGGCGGTTCTTCTTTTCGAACCAAAGCAACAACAGCGCAATCGCCGGCGAGAGCAGCATGAGGCCGGCCATGAGCCAGCCAAACAATGCCATGCCCGCAACATGAATCGTGCGCGACCAGGGCAGAAACGAGATGAACGCGAATACGATGACGATGATGAGATACCAGCGATCACGGCGCGGCATGTGAAAAAAATTTGGCATATTTAAAAGTGCGCTCTTTGAAAAAAAGCAAAAACGTTGGGACGCAAATTTTCGCAGATGAACGCGGATAAAAACCAAAATCTGCGTTTGTCTGCGCCCGAAGAAATTTTGAGTTGCGGCTCACGGGGAGGCTTAATCGCTCAACTTTTTGAAATAGATCGGATCATAAAAACTCGTTTTGAGCTTTTCGACTTTGCCGCTTTCGGCAAGGTAGAACGTGATAAACGCCGTTTTGGGCATATCGTAAATGGGATTGTGCCACACAATGCGAAACGTGTCGTAATTCCAATGCTGCAGTTCACCGGTGTGACGCGGGTTGTAATAAAATACCAGCTTGCCGTTTTGCAGGTTCACCCGTGCCGGGCCGGAAAAATCGTCAAAATAGTTGCCGGCATAGGCTTCGAGCTTGAGTGAGGGCTGAGTTCCAGCCACGCGCTGCGCTTGCAACTCTGCTTCGGTTTTTATCTCGCGTTCGCGCTGCTCGTCCCGCCATTTGAGAAACTCGGCGCTCCAATCGCGCTCGGGCGCGCCGAGCACAGCGTCGAGAATGCGGTAGGTCAACGCATCCATCAAATCGTGCGGCGCAAAGTTGGTAAGGATGATGACTCCAAAATTTTTATCGGGCAGCCAGGTTTGCAGAGAAAACATGCCGGACAGCCCGCCGCCGTGATTCATAACTTTCTGCCCTTTGTAATCATAAATAAACCAGCCCAAGCCGTAACCGGAGAAATGCCTGCCGAAATTTTTCTCGGCCTGCGCTGAAACTGGAATAGGCATATGCAGCGTGTGAAGATTGCGCGTGGTTCGCTCGCTCAACAAGCGCTTGCCCTGATAGACGCCCTTGCCGAGATGCAAGCGCATCCATTGCGCCATGTCGATGACGTTCGAGTTGAGCGAGCCGGCCGGTCCGACGGCGTCGACGCTGTCATACGCTATCACGGAGATTTTACCGGAAACGATTTCGTGCGGCATGGCGACGTTGTCATGGTTCTCCAAAAATCGAATGCTGGTGGAGGTTTCATTCATGCCCAGCGGCGCCAGGATTCTCTCATGCGTAAATTCGTCCCAACTTTTGCCGGCAATCTTTGGAATGATTTGGCCGGCAACCAGAAACATTAAGTTTTGATATTGAAACTTCGTGCGCAACGGCGCGCTCGGCTCGAGAAAGCGCAGGCGATGCAGAATTTCTTCGCGGCTCAAGGTTGCGCCGATCCACAAATGATCGCCGCCGAACGTCGGCAAGCCGCTGCGATGCGTGAGCAAGTCAATGACATTCAGCTCGCGCGTGACGAACGGATCATACATTTGAAAATCGCGCAGATGCGTGGTGACACGATCATCCCATTTGAGCTTGCCTTCATCGACGAGCATGCCGAGCAGCGCGGCAGTGAAGGCCTTGGTATTCGAGGCCACCGCAAACACCGTATGCGCATCGACTTTTCCAGGCTTGCCCAGCTCACGCACGCCGTAGCCTTTGGCAAAAATGATCGAATCATCTTTCACCATCGCAACCGCCAGGCCGGGAATTTCCCATTTCGCGCGTGCTTGTTCGATGTAATTGTCGAGTCGCCTGAGATTCAGCGCTTGTGAAAAGCCATTTTGAAAAAGAAACACGAGAACAATTAGCGCAGCTCGCAAGGGGTGAATCACCTGTTTTTCTGACATTCTTTTTCTCCAGTTGAATGATGCCGCAACAGGCAACGGCCCAGCCGTTGCCTGATCGCTTCAACACCATCAAAAAGTCGCGGTCAAGCTGTGACTGAACCACCGCCGCAAGCGGTTTAACTCAAATTTCCGTTTTTAAACAAACGCGCATGGTCGCGCCTTCACCGGGTTTGCTTTCGGCAACGAAAATCTTGCCGCCGGCTTTTTCGACGCGCTGGCGAATGTGATACAACCCAAAGCCGCCCTTGCCGTCCTTTTTCGTAGTGAATCCGGGCTTGAAAATCTCTTCCCACAAATTCTCAGAAATGCCCGCGCCATTATCGCGCACGTCGATATGCAGCTCGTCGTAAGCGTGTTTGATATTGCAAATGATTTCCGGCGGGCGGCCGTCGCTGTGGCGCAAAGCATTGTTGAACAATTCATCGAGCACGTAAATGAAATCTGCTTCAGCGATGCGGGCGCGCGGCAACGCCGTAGCGGCCTGCAACTGCAAACCGGGATGCCCGCGTTGCTGCATCAAATTCTTGATGACTGCCGCGGCATCGGTATAATACTCGGCGCTCAACCTCTGTTTCAGCGCCGCAATGGTTTTGCGAATTTGTTCTTGCAGCCGCACGATGTCAGACAATGTTGTTTTTTCGAGTATCTCACTGTGCGTGAGGGAGCGGCGCAATTGATTGAGCCGCTTTTTGAAAAGGTTAAAGTTTTTTTCGAGCTCATACGCCAGATCAATGGCAAAATTATTGGCGTATTGGTAAATCAAAATCGCGTCGGTTTCTTGCTTGAGAATTGCCGCCGTATTGCGGATTACCTGCATCAGATTCTCGCGCATCGCGGGCGACATTTCGGCGCCGGCTTGCACGTTTTCAGCGTAAAACCCCAGGCGATTCATCAATTGATGAATCAAGCTGCCGTGATCAAAAGCACGCAACCGGACTTGCAACATTTCCAGCGAGGCCGGGCGCGCCCGCGCGAGGCGTTTGACGCGCAACGTGATCATCGCCAAAACCGTCAAACCCGCGCCCACCAGCAACGGCCGCAGAACAAAAACCGTTTCGCTTCTGGCAAACCACACCATCAGGCATGTCCAAAAACTCACGCCATAAACCGCGGCGAGCCGGGGACGATCATGAACGGCGATGCCCCAAAACGTTTTGCCGAAAAGCAGCAGCCCCCCAAAAAGCAGCGCGCCGAGCAGCAGCACGAGATAGCGTTCGCGGCTGCGGTAGCCCAAAAACAAATCCGCCAGCGTGCGTTTGGTTTTGATAATGCTTGCAGCCAGGCCATCGACTTCGGCAACAGTGCGCCGCTCGCCGCCGCGCAGGCCTGGCAACTGACGGATGATACCGGACGGAAAAACAATTTTTGCATGATACGTTTTCAATGAATCAACCACAAAGTGCGCAACTTTTTTCGGGCTGCAGCCATAGCCGCTTGCAGATTCGATCAGGCGCGAGCCAACCAATGCATTTGCTGCCTGCAAAGTATCGCTTTCATAAAGAAAAACTTTTGCGCCCACGGCGGAACGATTGCCAAGAATTCCCTGCGGCGTAATTTGGATCGTTGCTGCGCGACGCCGAATGTTATTGACGTAGGCGAACAACTCTGTGTCATAGTTGCCCACCAGCACGTCGAGGTCGCCGTCATCGTCGATATCGGCAGCCAGCGCGCTGGTGCTGTAACCGCCGAAGCGTTTGCTGCCCTCCATCAAGTTCGCTGCGCCCTTGAAATTGCCGAGATACTTGCTGCAATCCACAAAGCCGCCGTTGCCATCATTCTTGTAAAGGCGGTTGGCGCCGATATTCGACACGAATAGGTCGAGATGGCCGTCGAGGTCGAAATCAAAAAACACCGCGCCCATGCTTTGATCGTTGTCCCCCAAACCGGCGGCGCGCGTCACCTCGAGGAAATGGCCGTTGCCGTCGTTCTGCAAAAGAACATTGTTCTCCAAAAGATTGCACACGAAAATATCGATATCGCCGTCGTTGTCATAATCCGCCAGCGCGGCGCCTTGCGATTGTTTCAAATCCGGCTTGCAGGCGTCGCCGCTTTCATCACTCACATTGCGGAAGCGCGGCAGGCCGGTGGCCGGATGCGGGCCGAGATTGCGGTACAGGAGATTGCCGCGATTGACGCGGGTAATGAAAATATCCTCCCACCCGTCATTGTCGAAATCCGCCACATAGACACCAATGCCGCCGCCTTCCGTGACCACATTCGCTTCGCGCGTGACTTCAGTAAACCGGCCGCGACCGTTATTGACGAAAAACGCATTGCTGCGATATTGGCAGGCAATGAACAAATCGAGATCGCCGTCATGATCAGCATCGAACAAATTCGCCAGCATCGGCCGCTGCCGGACATCGCCCCAATTTTTCAAACCGGAGTAAACAGTTGCATCGAAGTAATAATCATGCCCGCTGTTGAAGTAGACGGCGGGATAGCCGTACATGCTGGTGACGATCATATCCTCGCGGCCGTCGCCGTTCAAATCGCCGGTGGTGATACCCTGATCATAATTCGCAAACGTGTGGCCAGACTCCGAGAAACGATCGGGATAGGCAATCGAACCGGCCAAATTCAATTTTGGGGCAAAATCAAAAAAGCGTTTCTCCACGTTTTTGCGATCCGCAAAAAAATCATAGACCACATTGCGCCCTGCGGTAGCGATGCCGTAAACGCGCAGCGATTCGGATTGTTGATTCGGCAAAATCGCAAGGCCATAGACCCGTGAGACGGGCGCCACTTCAACGCTGAAGGTTTGCTCGGAGGCCGGCGAGGTAAAGGGGGAAACCGGGCGCGGATGCGGCATGAGAATCATGCCCTCCGAACCCAAGATCCAGGAGAAGGTTTTGGAGAGCAGGCGCACTTCGGACAATTCCACCGGCGCTTGTGCAATCGGTGTGAACGCCGTGTCTTGGAAAACATAAATCGTCGTCGGATCGACGCCATAGCCGAATTCCGGCAAAAACTGTATGCTTTTCATCTGTGTCAGCCAGACTTCTAGACTGCCAAATCTCGCGCGGCCGGAAATGAAATTATGATTTCCCAGAAGGAAGCGTTGCGATGGCGTCATCGCCATCGTTGCAAAATCAGTGGCAAATTCCGAAGATACCATTTGCCATTCGCCTTGTGAACGCTTGAGTAATGCCGCCTGGCCCGGCGCTTCGCATGCAGCGTAAAGAGAACCATCCAGCGCCGGTGCAAGGTGATTCACATGAATGAATGTGGGAATTTTTTCCTTTTGCCACTGGCCGTGATAATAATGCCATACTTCGCCATAGCTGCAGGCCAACCAGCCTTCCTCTGCCGAGACAAAGTAAAGATCGCGTATGTTGTAGACATTGCGCGAAAACGCCGGCGACCAGGTTTCACCATCCCAATGATACAGCGCTTGCTTGAAGATTTCCGGGACATCGAAGACGGCCCAGATATTATCCGGAGCGAGCGCGAAATATTTCATGAGGGTATACTGCTCTAACAGTGGAATACGCCGCCACGGTTGCGGACGCGAATCATCATACTCATAGAGATTGTCCGATGAGCCAATCAAGTAGCCCAAGCCTTCGCGCACGAGTTGACTGTCTTTAAATTGTTCGCCGCTTGGGGGCTCGATTTGCGACCAATAGAGGCCATTGAGGGAATCATAGAATGCGAATTGCGCGGAGAGCATCGCCGGCCAATTGAACGCCAGTACTGTCACCATCCATCGCCAGGAGTTCATCTGTGTCAAAACCCTCGGATCATGGGGCTTGCATGTGAATGAAACCAAGAAGTGGAAGACATTGTTGGGGATTCAAAGAGGCTGATGAAGATAAGGAAATTTGTGAGGATGTCAAGATTTTATCCGCATTGATTTCCTCAAAAGTTTTGCTATATTTTCGCCACGCAGAGCAGAATTCCCCCAATCAATGCCAACAAGAATAAAGAGAGCATTTATGGCAGCCACGCCCCTCCCCTCCGTTTGCCCGATGGATTGCCCCGACACCTGCAGCCTTGAAGTGGAAGTTTCCGGCGGCCGCGTGAGCAAAATTCGCGGCTCACGCGTGAATCCGCTCACGGATGATTTCATTTGCTCGAAGGTCGCGAATTTCACCAAACGGCTTTACGGCAAAGAGCGCTTACTCTATCCGATGCGGCGAGTTGGCGCAAAAGGTGAAGGCCGTTTTGAGCGTGTGTCGTGGGAAAAGGCCATCGCCATCATTCGCGAGTCTTGCACGGACATTCAAGAGCGCTGGGGCGGCGAGGCGATTTTGCCTTATAGCTACGGCGGCTCGAATGGCTTGCTGGGCCAGGATACCAGCGATAAGGCATTTTTTGCGAAACTGGGCGCCTCACGGCTGGCGCGCGCGGTTTGCGCCATGCCGACCACCGAAGCCGCGATTGGCATGTACGGCAAGATGGCAGGAGTGGCATTCGAAGATTATGTATACAGCCGCTGCATCATCATCTGGGGCGTGAATCCCAAAGCCTCGCATATTCACCTCGTGCCGTTCCTGAAACGGGCAAAGGCAAACGGTGCAACGATCGTCACGATAGATCCCGTTCGAAATTTTTCGGCGCGCGAATGTGATTTCCACTTGCCGGTTTACCCGGGCACCGATCTCGCCGTGGCGCTTGCCATGATTCATTTTTGGCATGAGAACAAGATGCTGGATTGGGATTTTATCACCCAACACACAACCGGCGTTGAGAAGCTGCTGGAGAAAGCCGAACCATTCACATTGAAAAAAGCGGCGCAAATCGCGCGCGTCGAAGCTGCCGATATCGAAAAAATTGCGCGGTTATATGCTGAAACCGAGCCGGCTGTCATTCGTGCCGGCTGGGGCATGGAGCGCAATCGCAACGGCGGGCAGGCCGCCGCCGCGATTCTCGCGCTGCCGGCATTGCTGGGAAAATTCGGCAAACGCGGCGGCGGCTACACACTCAGTAACAGCGGCGCCTATCGTTTTGATGACAGTAAATTGGTGGAAGCGGATTCGTCGAATGCGCGCACGATCAACATGAATCTACTCGGCAAAATTTTGCTGGAAGAAAAAAATCCGCCAGTCAAAATGCTGTTCGTATACAACTGCAATCCCGTCGCCACCGTGCCGAATCAAAACGCCATCATTTCCGGCTTGCAGCGCGAGGATTTGTTTACCGTGGTGTTCGATCAAGTGATGACAGACACGGCGGCCTTCGCCGATATTTTGCTGCCGGCTGTGACTTTTCTGGAACAGCACGAAATCAAAAAAGCTTACGGCAGTTATGCGTTGCAATACAGCGCCCCGGTAATTCCGGCGCTTGGTGAAGCCAAGCCCAATGAGGAAGTCTTTGCCCTGCTCGGTCGAGCGATGGGCTGGGAAGATGAAGCCTTTGAAAAAAATACTCACGATTATCTGCATAGCGCCGCGCATGCCATTCGCGGCATGGGCCGGGAGATTTCCTTCGAGCAATTGCAGCGCGACAAAATCGCGTTTTTCGATTTTCCCGGCCCATCGCCAATACAATTCGTTACCGCCTTTCCATTCACACGTGACGGCAAGGTTCATTTTGTGCCGGCGCAGTTGGGCGAGCATCCCTATGAATTTCTCGACGAGGAAATCAATCCCGCCTTTCCTCTCGCGCTGATCAGTCCGGCGACCGACAAGGCCATCAACAGCATGATGGCGGAATACATGATGCCCGAGCTGTATCTGGAGATGAATCCGGATGACGCTGCCGCGCGCGGTTTGCAAAACAACGAAACCGTGAGAGTCTTCAACGAACTCGGCGAAGTTGTATGCCGCTTGAAATTTCAAGCAGAGGTGCGCAGCGGCGTTGTCGTCATGCCCAAAGGCGCATGGCGCAAGGCCTCGAAAAACGGCAAGACTTCAACCGCGCTTTCGCCGGACACGTTGAATGTTGTGGGCGGCGGTGCGTGTTTCAATGACGCGCGGGTGGAAGTTGCTCGATATGAGAAAGTTTGATTGAGTCTTTTCGTTTATCCGCGATTCCCAGAAGTTATATGCCACTCGCTCACTGCTTGTCAATTTTCAAAAAACCAATTTGTGTACAATTCCGAGAATGTCAGGCAAATTCAGGAGAAGCTCCATTTGGCAGAAAATAAATTTGGCTTCCTTGCCTCATCATTCAGCGTACGAGATTTGAATATGGCTGTAATTTTCTTCCTGGCAATTTTATTCGTTTCTGCAATCGCGCAACCGTCTTCAACGCCATCGGCCTCTCTTTCTGCAGCTAATCGAGCAGCATCACGCCAGGGTCTGCTCGAACCCCATCCCATGACTTCCCATCCCCGGCCGGACATTATGCCTGCGCTTTCGCCGGATGGGCGCTGGCTCGCTTACGTTTCGCATGGCAACAACAACTATGACATTTGGGCAAAGCCCGCGGCCGGCGGACAAACGTTTCCGCTGACGACGCACACCAGCGATGATTTTAGCCCGGCATGGTCGCCCGACGGTAAAGTCCTCGTTTTCATTTCGCGGCGCGATGATGCCGAGGGGGATCTTTTTTTGATGAAAGTCAGGGAGCGCGAGGGGCGGCTGGAGCCAGGCAAGGTCACCCGGCTCACCGGAAATTTCATGCGCGAAACCACGCCGGCTTTCTCGCCCGACGGAAAAATAATCGCCTTCAGCCGCGGGCCAAGCGGGCATGAACGTATTTGGTTTTATCATCTCAACAGCAAAAACGCCCATCCTTTCAAAAACATCAAGGGCACACATCCGGCATGGTCGCCCGACGGAAAGCATCTCGCGATCATCGCGCCGGTTGCAGGCCATTCCGGCAAGCAACTGTTCATTTTCACGGCCGACACCTCGATCGGCGAACCCGCGCGGCAAATAACGTTCATTGGCGACAATAATTTTCCAAGCTGGTCGCCGCAGGGTGATATGATCGTGTTACAGCGTGCGGAAATCAACAAAGGCAAGGCCGGGGATCATCTGCGGCTCATCCAAATTTTCGACGATGCGGGCCGCCCTTTGATTGCGCCGCGCGAGCTGCAAATCACCCCCATGCATGAGGGCGCACTTTTTCCATGCTGGGGCCGCAATCGCGCGATCTATTATGCCGCAGATCACTATGGCAATCTCGATCTCTGGCGCATTCCGGAAAGCGGCATGCTGGCACGCTTCGCTTCGCCGCAGCAAAGCATCGCGTTTGCCCGGAATTTCAGCGACGCCGAAATCGCCATACTCACGCTCAACGCAATTCCTTTTGATTTTCCAGATTCGACGCTGGCCATCAGACGCGCGGAACTCGAACTGGGCCGGCGCTTTCTGGCGCAGGGTGATACCCTCGAAGCGCTCGCGATCTGGAGCGTGTTGGCGCAGGAGGACAACCGCCGATTCGAAACCGCAGCCCTGGCCAAGGTTGAACTGGCCGCAACACAACGCAACACAAGGCAGCTCGAAGAAATCCTGCAGCACAAGCCTTCCTGGCCGCAGGCGCAAGCCCTGGGCCGTCTCGCGCTCGGAAAAATTTTGCGGGAACAAGGCCGGCGCGAGGCTGCGCTCAACCATTTTCTGAATCTTCCCGATCAATATCCGGAGCAGATCGACTATTGCCATGAAGCGTTGCTGCATGCTGGCGAAGTATTGGCAGAGATGCGCCGGCTCTCTGCGGCAGAAGAGGCCTATCTCAAAATCGCCGCGTTAAATCCTGAACGGCTTGATTGGCGGCAAGAGGCGATTGAGCGCCTGCTGAACCTGGGGCTATCGCACTCCGCAGGCGACACGTTGGCGGCCTATCAATTGCTGATTCAAAAATATGCCGATCGTCCGGATGCCAATCTTTACGCTCGTTTTCGTTTGGCGCGCCAATTGGCGGCTGAAGGTGAGCGGCAGCTAGCGACGAATGAGTATCACGGTTTGCTGAAGTTGCTGGAACCGCAAACCGATCCGTTCTTTCAAATTCTGGCCGATCGCGCGGCGCTGGCGTTGATTCGCTTGCATCTCGCCGACAACGAGTTGCCCGGCGCCATCCAAATTTTTGATCAGATGAACAAACGCGGCCGCGCCGCTTCCGATCAAAGCGCATTTCAACTCGCGCGCAGCGAGGTGATGGCAGCCATGCTGCAACGCGGCCGCTTTTTGCTGCGCCAGCGCGACGCCGCCCTGGCGCTGGCCTTATTCCAACAAGCGCGTGAGTACAATGCCAAAGAAATCGAAGCGCATCGCGGCTACCTGGAAGCGATGTTCGTTCTCGAACGCATCGACGAGGCTGTAGCGGAATATCAAAATTTAAGCGCTTCCGATCCTGGCAATGAGGCGGCGCTTTATGCGTTGGGGCTGGCGTATTCCTACAAAGGCACAACGAACATTGATTTATTGCGCCAATCATGCACGCTGATCGAGCGCAGCCTGGCCATCAACTATCGGCTGGTACCCGCCTATCTCACGCTTGGTTTCAACTACGAGGCCATTGAAAAACTCGAACAAAAAGAACGCAAACGCCAGAAAGGCTTTTTTGAAAAAATCGCGCTGGCCACGCCGCGCCTGCTCGATAATTTTCGCCGTGCGCTCACTCTGCAAAAACCCCGGCAGCCGGAACGGTGGTATGAAAAAGCCATTGAGGTTTTGACCTTGGGAATCGCTGTAAACGATGAACGCGTGGCGCCGTTGACGGAAGCGAACTTGGCGCTCAATCTTGCCAACAACTACTACAATCTCGGCGAATTTGCTTACCCGAATGCTTATCACTATTATTTGATCAAATTCAAATACGACAGCTCGTTCACGAATCTCGAGCAGAAGGCGATAATATTTGAACGCGCCGGACAATGCGCGTGGGCCAGCGGCAACTCTCGCGAGGCCGTAGCGCTTCTGCAAGAAGCCGTGCGCCTGTGTCAAAGCCTGCGCGATGCCGATGGCGAGCTGCGCAACCTCAATCGTCTGGCGTTGTTGTATGAGGGGCTCGGTGATTACGAATCCTCCAATGAATATTATGGGGCGGTGTTGGCAGCCGGCAAGCGTGAATCGCGCGACCAAAATCAGGCCATCGTTTTACGCAACCTTGCACAAAATTATCAAAAAAATGAGGAACTGGAAGAGGCCATTCAAAAAAGCGACAGCTCGTTTAAATTGCTCGTGAAGCATGGAGCGAGCGGCTTCCCCAAACCCAAGAAAAGCAAATTTGAAATCAAATTGCTTGGTTTGCCGGTTTTCTGGCAAACCGCAGATCAATTTGGCGAGTCCAGCGGTGAGGGCCTCACCTATGATCAGGAGCAGGCGCTGATTTTCAGCATCATCGGAGAAAGCCATGAAGCGCGTAAAGAGTTGAGCGAAGCCGTCACGATTTATGAAAGGAAAGTTGCAAATGCGCGAAAACGCAAAGATCATATCGCTGAGGCCATTGCCCTTAACAAGCTTGGTCATCTTTGGTACAGCCATCATCAATTCACCAAAGCATATGCCTATTTCGAAAATTCGTATGAGGTTTGTCAAAGGAATAAAATCGCGCCGGGGAAAGTGGCCAACTTGATAAACATGGGCGCCATCGCCATGCTGCCGCAACCCTCGCCGCGCCAGGCGGATTCGTTAACATTGATGATTGAGCGGTTGGCGCAGAACACGCGCGCCGATATTGAAGAAATTGCGGTGAGCGAACCGAGACAAAAGCTGGCGGTGCTCAATCTTCTGGGCACGCTTCACTATAATGCGGCGCTGCGCCATTTTTCCGAGGTTGCACCTGCGTCACCAACTTCTGCCAGCAACGGCCAGGAGATGCCCGCGCTCACGCAAAACTTAAAAACAACTTTGCAAGCCTTGCAAAGCCTTTCACAAGCACGGGCTGCGCTTGATACCTGCTTGACGCTGGCAATAAGCAAAAGGTTGTTCGCGGAGGAAGTGATCGTGCGGCGCAATCTCGCCGGCTTGTTCATGCTGGCGCACGACTATGCGCCGGCGCTGGAGCATTTGCAAATCGCGCACGAGATCAGTATTCAAAAAAATTTGGCAGAATTGACATGGCGGGTGGAGCATGCCATCGGCACACTCGCACAAATGTGGCGTCTGCCGGAGGAACATCCCTGGGCGCTGAAAACCGCATGGCAATGGTATGCCGGAGCGATTGCGATTTTAGAGGGGTTGCCAATCGATCCGGTGGGCATCGAACAACGGCTTTCCGAGAAACAGGAAGAACGCGAGCTTTATGAAAACGCCATTATCTGGTTAACCGACCACGGCGCTTTCGATGAAGCGCTGGCGTTGAGCGAGCGGCGGCGCGCCAAGCTGTTTGCCAATCTCAGTGCGACACGCTATCTCCTGCCCAAGTTGGAATCGCAACGCGTGTTGTGGGGCGGCGGCGGCGGCGAAGTGACGTTTCTGCAAGGGGAGATCAGCAAAGCACGCAGCGAGTTGCGCAAACTTGAACGGGAAGAGCCGCAACGCCCAAAAGAATTGGCGCGTGTGCGCGCGGAACTGGCAAAGGCAGAGAGCCAGTATCGGCAGATCGTTGCTGATGCGCTGGAAGAAGATCCACAACTTGCAAGCTTTTTCAGCGCGCCGCCGGTCGATTTGCCAGCCGTGCAAGGCCTGCTCGATGAAAACACCGCCGCGCTTTCCTATTTTGTCGGCGAACATGAAACCGTAGTTTGGCGCCTGACCCCGGAAGAAATCGTTGCGACGCGCCTCGCCATTTCCCGCCGGCAGTTGCGCGAGCGCGTTATGCAATTTCGCGACAGCTTGATCAAACCGGAGTCTGGAAGCGCGGCATGGGCGACCGAACTGGGCGGGTTGTTACTTGGGTCAATACCTGAGTTGGAAGCATATGCGCGGTTGATCATCGTGCCGGATGATTGTTTACATTATTTGCCGTTTGGCGCCTTGCGCTATCAAGGCGAATACGCCATCGACTTGTTCGGCTTCACCAAAACGCCGAGTCTGGCCGCGCTCGACTTTGCCGAGCGCAACAAAAATCTCAACACACAGAACGTTTTGGTGCTGCAGGATGCGGCGCAACCCGGCGTCGAACAATTGGCGTTATGTTCTTCGCCGCAGCCAATGCAAATGATACAAGGCGGGGATTGGCGTTCAAGTGGAATGCGTCAAAGGCTCGCAGCGGCCGGCATCCTGCACATCGATCATCAACTTCTGGCACAGCCGGAAAACCCGCTTTCGTCCAGTTTTCGTTTGCAACTCACAAAAGGCGCAGGCGCGCCGCCGGAAACCGCCTTGTTTCCGCTGTACCGTTTGTTCGAGCTGAATTTGACGGCAAGCGCGGTGGTGTTGTCAAATACGGCATTTGCTTACCATGCTGAACAAACCGGTGAAGAGCTGATTGCCCTGCAGCGCAGCCTGATTTATTCCGGCGCGCCTTCGATCATTCTCACGCAATGGCGCATCACGCCCGAAGAGCGCACGGCATTTTGCCGGGCGTTTTATGAAAATTTCAAGGATCAGCCCGCCCTCGATGCGTTGAGCGCGGCGCAAGCGCATGTGCGTGAGCGCTTTCCACAATCTTCCGCATGGGCCGCATTTGAGTTGACAGGATACATGGGCATGACGGATGCGGAGAAAATGCAATTCGCGTCTGCCCGATTTGATTTCACTGTTGCCAAAGGGACAAAATCTCGCGACGAGGGGCAATTCGGCGACGCGGTTCGTTATTATCAATCGGCGTTAACGATGGCGCAACAACTTGGCCGCCAAGATTATGTCAAACTCCTTGAGGAAAGAATCAAAGTCAGCGCGGTGGAAGGCAAAAACTTTGCGCTCGCTTGCGAGCTTGAAGAAAAAATCTTGCAGCAAGCTTTGGCCGAAAACAACATTGGGCAGGCCTCCCGCAGTTATCGCAATCTTTCTATTTGGCGGCGGGAGCTGCAAGCTTATGAAGCCGCAATCGAAGCTGAGAAAAAAAATCTGGCATTGCTCGAACAGGCGAACAACGCGATGGCGCTGGCATCATCTCAATTCGAACTTGCCAAAATCGAGCAGGCGCGCAGGAATTATGATGCGGCACTCGCTTGGGCGGAACAAGCCGCGGCCATTCTCCGACAACAGAACCAGCCTCTGGCGCGCTTACTGGTGGAAACCTTGCTTGGCAAAATTGCCATCGAAGCCGATCGATACGGCCAGGCCCTGGCGTATTTGGAGAACGCGCTCACCGCTTTTCACGCCGGGCTCAGCGCAGCTTCAACCCAGGAAAAAAGCGCGCTTGCGGTTGCCCGGCAATTTGCCGCCATCGCTTACACGCGCCTGTCGGCATATTCCGAAGCCATCCCCTTGCTCGAAAATGCGGTCGCAACGTTTACCGCTCTAAACGACACCGCAAATCTCGCGCAAGCGACACAAGCTTTGGCAGAAACATTTTGGCTTAATGGAGATTACCAAAACGCCCTGGTGCAACAACAACGCGCATTGGCATTCTTCGCGGCCCTGGGCGATCAAGCGCTCGGCATTCGCGGCCACACCACGCGCGGCCTGATCTTGCTCAGTCTCGGCGAACTGGTACAAGCGCTTGATGTACAAAAACAGGCTTTGCAACTGGCATTGGCCTGGGAGGAAGAAAAGCCGGTGGAAGCGCGGCGCGAGCAAGCGACGGTGTACAAGAATCTCGGGCTGGTTTACCTGCAACAAAAGCAGTTTCACCAAGCGCGCGCCAGCTTTGCGCTGGCGCGGGATATCGATCAACAACTCGGCGCCGCGCGCGGTTTGCTATACGACTATTACAATCTTGGCCAGGCTTATCAGGCGCTTGGCCAGATCGATTCAGCGCAGCATTACATCAATGCTGCAGAAGCGCTTGCCCCCGAACTGGGAGATCAACGCGTTTATGTCAAAGCGCTTTACACCAAGGGCCTGCTTTTCGCCGGCCGCGGCAACAAAACCCAGGCGCGCGCCGCGTTGCAGCACGCGCTGGCCAAAGCAGATGAAATCAAGCAGGACGAATTACAATGGCGTTGCTTGTGGCAGCTCGCCCGGCTGGCACAGCAGGCGAACGATTTGCCGGCGGCATGGGATTTTTATGAGCGCGCGACCGCCGGCATCGAGCGCCAAAGTGCGCGAATCAAAGTTGAAGAATATCGCAGCGGCTTCATCGACAACAAGACGGATATTTATGAAGAAGCCGTTTTGCTGTTGCTGCAAATGAAGCGCGAGTCCGAGGCGTTGCAGTTTGCCGAGCGCGCCAAATCGCGCAGCTTCGCAGATTTGCTGGCAAGCGGCAATGTTGATTGGCAAGCCGGAGCGGATCGTGAATTGCTGACTCGGCAAAACCGTTTACGCGATCAAATCAGCTTTACACAAGGCAAAATCTCGGCATTGCAACAAAAGCCCTCTCTCGCCGAAAGCGACCGCTTTGCCATACAAGCGCTGCAAGATTCGCTTGCGGGGTTGCGGGCGGCTTATGCTGAGCTATTGGCTGAAATCAAAGCTGCGCATCCTGAGCTGGCGGATTTGGTGAATGTCGAGCCGCTGCCGATTCCCGAGTTGCAAGCACTTTTGCCGGATAGCGTGGCGCTAGTCGAATACTTCTTTGCGAAGAATCTTTTGGTGAGCTGGGTGGCGGATCGCCGGCAAGTGCGCGCCGTCACCATGCCGCTGGAGCGTGTAAGCTTGGGCGATCTTATTTTACAATTCCGCAAAGCCATTGAGAAACGCGCATCGGTTGAAAGTTTTGGCCGGCAACTATATGATCAACTCATCGCGCCCATTGCACCGATGTTGCAGAACGCCAAGCAACTTGTCATCGTGCCGCACGGTGTGCTGCATTATCTTCCTTTTGCTGCATTGCAGAAAGCAGACAGCACTTATCTCATCGACGATCATGCATTGGCGCTGGCGCCGAGTGCGACGGTATTGGGTTTCTGTTATCGCAAGGGCCAGGCAATGCTAGGCGAGAGGCGGCAGAATTTGCGCATATTGGCGCTCGGCAATCCGGACGTCGGCAATCCTCAATATGACCTGCCGTTTGCGGAGAAAGAAATTGAAAGCCTGCAATTCACCTTCGGTGAAATCGAAAGCTATACGCGCATTGACGCGACGCAA
Organism: uncultured Cytophagia bacterium; assembly: GCA_964457925.1. GTDB lineage: Bacteria > Zhuqueibacterota > Zhuqueibacteria > Zhuqueibacterales > Zhuqueibacteraceae > Coneutiohabitans. Next base: position 73,569 of record CAYWGH010000019.1, on the reverse strand, counting down.
CAATCCCTGGCCGCCGGCGCGAGCCGCGCCAATCTCGTTCATCTCTCCTGCCACGGCGTTTATGACGAACGCAACCCGCTCTTCTCCGCCCTGCTGTTGGCGCCGGATTCAACCGATAACACCGGCCGTCTGGAAGCGCACGAGATTTTCGGCCTTAAGCTGAATACCTATCTTGTCATGCTTTCGGCATGTGAAACCGGCCTCGCCAAAGTCACCGGCGGTGATGAAGTTATTGGACTGAGCCGCAGTTTCATTTTTGCGGGAACGCCTGCGCTCATCGCGAGTCTCTGGCAGGTTGATGATTTGGCCACGGCCATCACCGTCAAGAGGTTTTATCGCTATCTCAAAGCCGGCGCCAGCAAAGCGGAAGCGTTGCGCCAGGCCCAGCGTTTTGTGCGCGATTATCGCAATCGCCATCCCGCGTATTGGGCGAGCTTTGGGCTGACCGGGGATTGGCGGTAGCACAGGCAATGAGTCAGCGCCCACGGCACGCCCTCTCTGTGTCAAACTTGACTTGCATCTATTTTAGAGATTGTGTAGTATACGTGCAGTATACGTATACCGATTGGAGACCTGATGCAAAAAAAATTGACAATCACCATAGACGAAAAAGTCTATGCGGGATTGCACAAGGTTGTCGGGCGACGGAGCATAAGCCAATTTATTGAAACCCTAGTACGTCCGCATGTGCTTGATCGTGGATTGGAAGCGGCCTACAAGCAAATGTCTCAAGACGAAAAACGTGAGACGGAAGCGCTAAAATGGTCGGAAGCCACAATGGGAGACGTGAGCGATGAACCGAGGTGAGGTGTGGTGGATCAATTTTGATCCTTCATTTGGGAGCGGCATAAAAAAGAAACGGCCAGCGGTTATCATCAGCAATGATGCGTCAAACAAGTTTTTAACCCGAGTTCAGGTTGTTCCGCTGACCACTAACGTTGACCATTTGTATCCAAGTGAGGCCTATGTGACTGTAGCGGGCAAACAAATCAAGGCGATGGCCGATCAATTAACCACGGTCAGCAAACAGCGCTGCTTCAATTTGGTTGGCAAATTATCCAACACGGATATTCGGCAGATCGAACGAGCAATCAAGGTTCAGCTTGCTTTATGACTTTTCAACGTAAAATTCAAAGCCGGCAGAGTTAACATCAGACCTCAAGCCTCTTGGCTCTCTACCTTTTAAAACGGCTTGATGAATTTATAGCGAGAAACAATCATGGCAAAAAAAATTCCCCTATCCGTCGCTTTCCTCTTTCTGCTCATCACCGTCTGCATGGCATTGGCTGCCAAGCCCTGGGCCGCGAAGCGCAAGCTCGATGATGCGCAAAAGGGCCTGTTCACACTGGTCGAAGGCGACGTCAAGAAAAAGCAGCTGCAAGATCTCGATTGGATTCGGGCGCAGCTCAAAACCAATGTCTACACCGGCGACAAGGTGAGAACCCTGCTCAAGTCGCGCGCCGAGATGCAGCTTGCGGAAATCGATCTCATTCGTCTCGCGCCCAAAACCACGATCGACATTGTTAAGCTTTATGAAGAAACCAAAGAGAAAAAGCTGGAGACCAAGATCAAGCTGGAACAGGGCGATATTTGGGGCAAGGTCAAATCCGTGGACGCCAACTCAACTTTCGACGTTTCTTCGGATTTTGCCGGCGCTGCGATTACCGGCACGGTATTTCGCTTGAATCACGATTCCACCAAACAGGAAACACAACTCAAAGTCTATACCGGCGAAGTTAAAATCAGCAACGCGCCGGAAAAAATGGGAACACTTCCGCCGCAGACGATTGGCGGCGATGCCCGACGCCAAATTGAAGGCCCGCGCCAGGTTCCCGGCCCAACGCAAATCTCGCTGGACGAGTGGGTGTATCTTGTGCGCAACATGCAGCAAATCACCATCGGCGCGAATGGCAAAGTCAAATCAACCGGCTCGTTCAAGGCCAATGATCGAGATGAACAAACGGATTGGGTGAAATGGAATCTTGCGCGTGATCGCCAAAGCGGAAATCGTTAGTGAAGCGGTTTGCCAAAATTTTGCTGTTCAGCCTGCTGGGCTTTGCCGCAGTCATCTTGGTGCTGTCGCTTTATCTTAGAATAAAATACCCTGCCGAGCGGCTAAAAGAGCTGCTGATCAGTGCACTCGCCGGCGATTACGGCCTCACCGTAAGCATCGACCGTTTGCATTTTAACCTGTTCTCCGGGTTTGAAATGGAAGGCATCTTCATTCCGGAGGCGACAGTCGGCGGCATTGTAGCGGAGCGAGAACGCGCGCCGGTGAGCATTGACAAAGTCACATTTGCATATCGTTTTCTCTCGTTATTCAAACGCAAACTCGAGATTGACGAGCTCGCGGTTATCAACCCTGTCATTACTTATCGGCAAGGGCCTGATAGCACAACCAACCTTGACGCCCTCATCCGCGCCTTCAGCGATTCAAGCGTCGCGCGGCCAGATACTGCAATCACCCGGCTGCCCGTCGACATCAACCTCACCTCGCTTGCATTCACCGGCATTCAACTCAAAGCAAGCATTGCCTCTGACACAACGGCGCAACAAATCTTCGCCGGTCCGTTTGATTTTATGATTCACGCGGCGCAACTCGATCGCATGAACAATCTGAGCGCAGAGATTGAGTTGCTTTGCCGGAACACCGCCATCACGTATTCCCGGCACAACAAAAATTCCTCGCACGATGTTGCATTCAATGCGGAAGTCCAATCACAATTTCATAGCCGGCTCGTGAATCGGGATTCCCTTGCGCTGCGGGGAGAGATGACGCTTTCGCCAAAATCTGTTCGCTGGCAGAATCGCCCTGATTTTTCTTTCCCTTCGATAAACCTGCGCATGGAAGCGGGCGTCAATCTTGCGTTGTCGCGCGTCAACATACCGGATCTCCGCCTAGCCATTGCCGGCGAGGAACAATTGGCCGCCCGAGCCAAGATCAACCAAGATGAAAAACTTGCATCATTTGATGTGCGCATTGATCGCGGGGAAATTGATCTTGATCAATTCATGCAAATCCTTCAGCCGCGAGAGGGCTTGTGGTTGATTCCAGCTCTTGCAGACATTGCCCTCGCGGGACGCCTTGAGTTTTCCGGAAGTGAATTTCGAGGCAATCTCGAAAACATGCACTACAACCTCGCGCTGGTTGGTAAGGATCTATCTTATCGAGATGCTGACACCGGTTTTTCGTTTGAGCAAGGACGTGTGCGGCTCAATTATGCAACGACTAGCGATACTAACGAAACGATTTTGTCAACTCAACTAGGCCTTGCCTCCTGCAATCTTCCCCTCGATTCTATTCGACTACTGGCCATCGGACCGCTCGACTTGCAGGTCGAGGCCGCACTCGCCGCCAATTATCTGCCGCGCCAGGCACAAATCAGCTTTGAGGTGCAGCATTTTTCCAGCGGCAAAATTCAAGGGCGCGGGCAAATTCAATCAAACCGAAACGGGGCAAGCGACAAGGTCGCGTTAGCGAATATGGCTGTTCATGCCGTGCTGCAAGCGGAAAATATCGAACTTTCTCCCTTCACCGCAGACAGCGTGCAAGGCAAAATCAGCGGCGCTTTGCTGTTGACGGGCAAAAATCTAAACGAGATTGCGTGCACCTTAAATTTGAATAATGCCCCGATCCATTATCTCACCAGCGACGATGCCGGGGACATTCCGGCTTATCATCTCAAAACAACGGCAGCAATTGCGTTACACCCTGATCCTACAAAGATCAAAATTACTGACGGCGACATACAAGCCGAACCGGGCAGTTTAAAGTTTGCCGGCGAGTACGATCTTTCCGCCTCCGCCTATCGCTTTGAATTTTTCGATGGCATGATCAGCCTGGATGAGATTGTCGGCATGCTGCCGCATCATCTTCTGGGAGATTCGCTGTCACCGGCGCCGCGCATTGCGGGCCGGGCGGCATTCCAAGGCTGGCTTGCGGGCAAAACAAATGCGCCGGACAGCTCGGATTATCATGGTGAATTTTTCGTTGAATCCGGGCAGGCGGTTTATGAGGATAGTGCGCTCGGCCTTTATTTGGATGATTTGCAAATCGACAGCAGATGGTCGATTACGCCGGCGGCGACGCAGGGCGAATTTACGGCCAAGAGCCGTGCGCCGAAAATGCCGGATTACTTGCGAGAACCCTTGCCGCAAACTGTTGCCTCCGGCAGCATCATCATCGAAGATGATTATTTTGTCATAAAAAACGGCAGGTTCGAAATGCAGAGCTGGGGTGTGACTGGGGCATACACCACACGGGGAAGTTTTTTCACAAACGGGATGCAGGTCAAAACCGACCTCGACATCGACATGAGTGCGCCGGCAGCGATTTCTCCCAACCCCGGCCTGTCATTGCTGGGATCAATCAAAGCCACATTCGAGGTCGATCAGTTCCTGCCGGATGATCCTTTCGCGCGCCAGCCCGCGGCCGTGAAAGGCACGTTACAAGCGCGTGATCTCGACATTGCAGCCGACACGCTGATGACGATAAAACATCTTAACGCCGATTTGAAATACGAGCAGCATTATGAAGCGCAGCTTACCGGCAAAGAAACCAAAATATTTCTCAAGCCGCATCTGACGGAGGAGGCGCCAGTTTTGGCAAATGCCGGAGAGCGGTTGTTGCTGGAGGATATTTTTCGCAAAGCGCCGCACACCGCGCCGTCGAATGGTGTCCCCTCACATTTATCCATCGCGCGGCTTGAGGTGATGGGCTATCAGCTCGACGATATTGAAGCGGATTTGCGCCTGGGCAACTCGCGCCTCGATATTCCGCAATTACGCATGAAATTTTTAGACGGCAACATGCTCGGCGATATATTGATCGGATTGGGTGACGGCTCTCCGGAACAAGTCAGTTATTCGGCGGCCATGCAAATTTCATCGATCGACATCTCGCGATTGCAGCCGTTGGCGAAACAATTTGACAAAGGATCGCGCATGTCTGCAGATTTTTACCTCAATGGCCGGGGGTTCACGTCCGAACAACTCATCAGCGATTTGACCGGCAAATTGAATATCACAAAAATGGAAAAGAAGGTCGCCTCCAATCTGCTGCAAGCGCTCGACCCCAAAGGCACGGATCGCGGCATTCAAAATATGCGGCTCCTGCTCAAAGCCAAATGGAATGTGCGGTCAATGAGTTTCGAGATCAAAAACGGTTTCATTTATGCCGCGCTCGAACCCATCAAACCGTGGTTTTCGCCGTTCACGCTGCCCTCCCCCATTGATTTTGCCCGGCTGCCCATGCGTTATTTTCTGCAAACACCTGCCACAAAATAGCATCACTCTCGGTCTCCCGGCCTCGAACCCGCTACGCATTCTGCAAAACCTGCATGTAATTAACAGATTGCAAAGAACGCAAGGAACGGATTTTGATGCCTGAACAACCACCGACACTTTCTGAATCCCCTTACGAGATTTCTCCTTCACGCAACACTTCTCATCGCCAACTCAAGATCATCACTGTGGCCGGCGGCAAGGGCGGGGTCGGCAAAACGGTCGTGAGCACGAGCCTGGCGCTGGCATTGATTCAGGCGCGTGCCAGCGTGGTGTTGGTCGATGCCGATCTCGGTGGAGCCAATCTGCATACGCTGATGGGAATTGATCATCCGGAAAAGACGTTGCATGATTTCATCTCGCGGCGCGTCAAAAGCCTGGCCGAAATCCTGCTCCCTTCTCCGATGGACGGTGTGCAATTGATTTGCGGCGCTGCCGGAACCACGGGCTTCGCGAATATCGAATATAACGAAAAGCTCAAAATCATCCGGCATCTGCGCCAACTCACCACGGATTTCGTGATTGTCGATATTGGCGCCGGCTCGTCATTTAACGAGGTCGATTTGTTCAATGCTGGCGACATTCAAATTGTAGTCACGAATCCGGAGCCGACCTCGATGCAAGAATGTTACAATTTCCTCAAAGTTGCCGTGTTTCGTTTGTTGCACCGCACCTTTCACGATTCCCCCAAGGTGTTGGAGTTGTTAAAACGTTCGCAAGATCCCACACATGTGCATGATCATCGCCTGCTCACCGAAATCGGCAAACAGGTTCGCGCCATCGATGTACGGGAGGCCGTGCGGTTCTTTCGCGTCATCAATGCGCTCTCACCCAAGCTGATTTTGAATCGGGTGCACGATTTTCGGGAAATTCGGGAGGGGTTGTCATTGCAAATCGCAACGCAAGACTTGCTGCGTCTGCGTCTGGAGGTTTGGGGTTATTTAAGCTATGACCCGCGGCTGCAACATGCCTTGCGCGCAAAGCGTCCGGAGGATATTTTGCCGGCGGACTCAGAGAATTACTTTCGCCTGGTCAAAATGGTGCAGCGCCATCTTCTGGGCGCAAACGTCCGGTACGAAGCCCTCGGCGCCCGCACCATTGTTCCGCTGCTCGATCTGCACCAACGTGAAGCAAGTGACGGCAGAATCTGTTCCGTGCAATGTCCGCTGTGGGGAAATTGCGAACTGGAAGAAGGGGGGCTGCCTTGTCGTATGCAGGATGCGGTTTATGAGAATAGAATCAGCGAATTGAGCAGATCTTCGGTGAGAGATTTTTTCGAGGAATAGCACCCCTTCCCCCCTGAAAAACGGGTAGCCAATCCCGCCCGATTTTACCGGCGCGCGCACGCATCAATAAAACTTCGGATAGTTGCGCGGGTCGGCCTCGTGCATCAAATCGTAAACGATCCTGAAAATTGTTTCGACATTCGGCTTGGACCAATAATCTCCATCTGAGCCGTAGGCCGGACGATGCGGCGCTCCGGGCAGTGTGCGCGGCGGAGAATCCAACCAGCGATAGCCATTTTGCTTTTCCAGCACTTCCTGCATCATATACGCCGTGGCGCCGCCCGGCACATCTTCATCCACAAACACAATGCGATTTGTTTTTTTAAGCGAGCTGGCAATGACGCCCGGGAGATCAAACGGCAGGAGGGTCTGCACATCGATCACTTCGGCATCAATATTCATTGTGTGCAATAACTCCGCAGCCTCCAGCGCCACGCGGCAGCAGGCGCCGTAGGTCACAATGGTAACATCGGTACCTGCCCGAATAATTTCCGGAACGCCGAGCGGAACAGTAAACTCTCCAATATTGTCGGGCAAACGTTCCTTCAGCCGATAGCCATTCAGCACTTCGACAACGATTGCCGGATCTTCCGCCTGCAGCAAGGTGTTATAAAAACCGGCTGCTTGTGTCATGTTCCTCGGTACGACAACATGCATGCCGCGCACCAGATGAATCGTGCCGGCCATTGGTGAGCCGGCATGCCAAACACCTTCCAGACGATGGCCGCGCGTACGCACAATCACCGGCGCTTGTTGCCCGCCCTTGGTGCGCCAATGCAGCGTGGCAAGATCATCCGACAAAATTTGCAGGGCGTAGAGCAGATAATCGAGATATTGAATTTCGGCAATCGGGCGCAAGCCGCGCAGCGCCAGGCCAATGGCTTGCCCGATGATTGTGCATTCGCGAATACCGGTGTCGGCAACACGCAATGCACCAAACTTTTCCTGCAAGCCCTTGAAGCCTTGATTGACATCGCCCAGGCGGCCGACATCTTCTCCAAATGCAATGACGCGCGCATCACGCGCCAGGGCGGCCGCAAAGCAAGCATTCAAAACTTCAAATCCATTTATCTGCGGAGAAGTTTCGCAATAGACGGGTTTAATCTCTTTGACCCGCAAAGCGGAACTGGCAGAGGGATTATAAAGATGAGAGCCGTAACGCTCGCGATTGATTTCATCCTGATGTTTCTCCCACGCCAACAGCGCCTGCCGGGCAGCGCCGGTTTCCTCACGGGTTGCGCGCAGCGCTTTCCAAACTGCAGCAAACAGATCACGCCGCAACGGGTAAGGTATCGCCAGCAAGGCGGCCTTGTTTTTGAGTAATTCATCTTTATGCGCGGACGCGCGCGCCAAATCATCGAGCCTTTGGGCAACTTCCTGGCGTTCTGCCAGGATGGGCGCGAGATAAGCTTGCCATGCTTGATCTCGAATGCTGATGGCGAGCCTTTGATCTTCCTCTTCAAACTGATCGAGTTGCTTCTTCGACGCGATGCCTTCGGCTATCATCCATTCACGCATCTTTTTTAGGCAATCAAATTCCTGCTCCCACACAAGTCGCGCTTTCGATTTGTATCGTTCATGGCTCCCCGAGGTGGAGTGGCCTTGCGGTTGGGTAATTTCCGTGACATGAATGATGGCCGGCACATGCTCTTGACGAACGAGTGAAGCAGCTTTTTGATAAACCTTTACGAGATTCGCATAGTCCCAACCCTTGACGGTATAAAGTTCAAAACCCTTATCCGGAGAGCCACGCTTGGCAGACCGCTGAAACCCCTTGAGCAATTCGGAGAGATTGCCTTTGGTGATTTGATATTCATTGTGAACGGAAATGCCATATTCGTCATCCCAAATGGATATGATCGCGGGGGCTTGCAGCACACCAATTGCGTTGAGCGACTCCCAAAACATGCCTTCGGCACAGGTGGCATTGCCGATGGTGCCAAACGCAATCTCATTGCCGTTGTTGGAAAACGTGGTCAATGACTTTAGTTCGCTCAATTCACGATACAAACGCGAGGCATAAGCGAGTCCAACGAGGCGCGGCATTTGCGATCCGGTTGGGGAAACATCGGCGGAGGTGTTGTACATCTCGGCCAAATTTTTCCAACGGCCATCGGGATGCAGGCTGCGCGTGGCAAAATGCGCATTCATGGCCCGCCCCGCGCTGTTCGGCTCCGCCTCAACTTCGGCATGCGCGTACAATTGCGCAAAATATTGTTGCATGCTGCACATGCCGGTGGCAAACATAAACGTTTGATCGCGATAATATCCGGAACGGAAATCACCTTTTTGAAAGGCCCGCGCCAAGGCGAGTTGCGCGACTTCCTTGCCGTCGCCGAAGATTCCGAATTTGGCTCTGCCACCCATCACTTCTTTGCGGCTGATAAGACTCACCTGTCGGCTTTGGTAGGCAATACGATAATCCTTGATGATCTCTTCTGCAGTAAGGCCGAGGGACGAATGTTTGGCACTCTTAGTCTTTCCGTTCTTCGTAGCGATCATGCGCACTGTACCTGGATTTGGAATTCGTGATGCGGGTATTGTTCTATTGGATTGAAATTGCTCAAGAATGCTCATAAAAGTAGGGAATGACTCGTTGAATGTCAAATCGAAAGTCGAGGCGGGAATAGCAGACAGGCGCAGGATAATAACAGAAGATTGCGGCAGCACAATTCAAGAGGTTTATGATGCGCCGGCCAGCGACAGTCGCGCGAGCCGGAAGGGCTTGAGATCAAATTCTGTGCGTCCGTTAGCCAGGAGATCTGCAAGAATCTCGCCGAGGGCGCTGGAGAATTTGAATCCGTGCCCGGAGCAGGGACTCGCAAGCAACACTTGGGAATAACGCGGGTGGTGATCTATGAGGAAATGAGAGTCGGGCGTGTTGGTATACATGCAAACTGTAGCGTCAAGCAAGTCGCCCTCCGCCTCCGGTATGAATTTACGCAGAATCGTGCGCAAGCCGCCGGCTTCTTCCGGTGTGATTTCGCGCTTGATTTCGTCCGGATCGGTGATCACGCCTTCATGGTGAATCGCCAGCTTGAGGCCCTCACCTAAATCCGGGAATCCATAAAAAATGTGATCGGGTTCATATTCCCACAAAAAAACCGGAAAGTTGTTCGGTTGAAATTGAGAACGATTCTTTTTTGGTTTAAACCAAAAAAGCGTTTGGCGTGCGCACGTGAGCGGTAACGGAAAATCCGGCGCGAGTTGAGCAAGCCATGCGCCCGCGGTAATCAACAAACGGTGGGCAATGTATTTATTCTTTGCCGTTGTCACTTCAACTCCGCTGCCGTTTGCGCGCCATGACAGCGCGGCCTCCTCAAAATGTAATACAGCGCCCCGTGCGCGCGCCGAAACGAGATACGCAGCAATACATTTTTCCGGAAACAAAATACCCGCGCGCGGCTCCCACACGGCGATCATATCATCGGCTGGATGAAATGCCGGGAAACGACGGTGAAGCTCTTGAGCGGAGAGCATTTCGTGCACGAGATGATGCGTCTCAGCGCTGGCGCGCGCGCCTTTCACCAGCACGCCCTGCGCGCGGCCAATCATTACGCCGCCGGTTGGTAAAAATAATTGTTGCCCGGTCGCGAATTCAAGCGCGGTCCAATTCTCATAGGCTTTTTGCACCAGGGGAACGTAGAGCGGATGCTCGAAATAGGCTTCCCGAATAATGCGTGTTTGACCATGCGAGGAGCCCAGGTTGTGCGGCGGCGAGAAACGATCCAATCCGAGCACGCGTTGTCCGCGGCGCGCGAGATGATAAGCGGCGGCGCTGCCCATTGCGCCAAGGCCGAGGACAATGGCATCATAGATCATAAGGGAATCGTGGGGTTGAAACTCTCTGCAACATGGGTCTGCGCATTTGCGCCGGGCCCAACATTTTCAATTTGGCAAAGAGATAGAAACATTTGCTGGAATCTAAGAAACGCGCTTTTCAAAAGCTACTCCGGCACGCGCCGGTATCGCACGGCAACGCCCATCAACAGCGGCGCATCATAGGCTTCAATTTCATGTTTCTCATTGCCGATATTGAGAGCGTCGGCAATCAAGTCGCCGCGTTCGCGATTCTTGTGATACTTTTTAATAAAGATCACCGCATCCGCCCCGATTTTACCCGCTTCCTCTTTCATCCTTGTCAATAGTGAATCGGTGGTCGAGTATTTCTCGCCCACGATTTCGAGGAAAGCAATTTGTTCATATTTTTGTTCCGGCAGGGTCTCGCCAAAATAGACTTCGATAAAACCACGGTTGGGCTCGAAACGGGTGTTCTGAATCCTGGTCACTTCGGATTGAATATCATAACCGTAGTGACAGCCGTGGCATAATATGGCGATCACAACCGAACTCCAAACATAAAACTTCATATGGCTCTCCGCAAAAAATTATTTCGTTTTGCCGGTTGAATCAAGCGATGAAGCGCCTCGGCCATTTATTCCGGCAATGAAGCTTGCCCATCTTATGCACGTGACTTTCGTTGCCAAACTTTTGCAAAATCAGCGCCAAACAGCCATTTGACTTGGCGGCATGCTTAACAACAAAAATTTCCCGTGCTTCGCACGGAGCGGATGATCGAATTCATGATGCCGCGCAAGAGAACATGTGGTATGAAATTTACACGAGCGGGTAGAGAATATACCACAAATCAATCAGGTTGAACGGGAGTGTGCGAACATATGAGCCGGAGGCAGCTTTCGCTGCTACTTCAGAGGACGATTTGTTTAGGGAAAACACTCTGACAAACGGATAGATCGGCGGGAGCCCAAAATATAGAATGTCGATCAGGCGATTTTGCGTGTGCTTTTGAATAAAATACCGGCGCCAATGGCCATGAGAAGAATAGGCCAGTAGCGTTCCAAATCATAGAACGGAAAGTAGATCACGCCATAATAGTCCAATAAAGCGCCGCCGCCCAACACCAAAAAAGCCGCGGAAGGAATAAGCACACCCCAATCTGAGGGTTTGAAAAAAAACTTGCCGAGATAACCCACCCCAATCGCAACAATCGCGATTTCCCAAGGCCAGGAACGATACGGGATGAAATCAAAATTCCGGAGGATGAAAAACCCTCCCAACGTGAGCCAGAAAAACGTTCCGAATACACCGTCGGTTTGGCCAAAACCGCGCATCTTCATCGCGCTTCCCAACGCGAGTAAAAGATAAAAAAACGGATAACTGTGCTCGAAGCTCGGCCAGGGTATCGGCAAACGATCGGACAGCAAAAACAATCCGATCAAGATCAGCAGGATTCCGGGAACGAGCGAACGGCGCTGCCATGCCATAATCCCATCTCCGCAAACAAACAGATTGAGGTTCGAGTGCTGCGTTTATCGTACGTTCGGTGCACGGCTTGGATCATCCGATTCGAGCCGCTGTTCCGGCACAACCACCATCATGATACCGTAAGCGATTATTCCGAAAAAGCCGCCACTGGCAAAAGTCATGACCACCCACAAAATTCGCATCAGCGAAGGATCAAGATTGAAGTACTCCGCCAATCCGCCACAAACGCCCCCAATCATGCGTTCTTTCACGGATCGCGTCAACCGTTTCGTATTCATGGGCGAGACCCCTTCGGCAATATAATTCGACATGGGCATATCAGACCCTTGCGGCGCGAACGATGCCCTTTGCGGGTGCGTGACGCCGCGCATCACCAGGTACAATCCCAGTCCAACCAACAGCACGGATAAAATCACGCCGGAACTCAGCCAGTCCGGCCAATAAAAATGCCAGCGCCACGGCACAAACCAATCAAACCCGTTTTGGTCCGCCAAAAAAATAAGCCCCAACAAAATGAGAAAAACGCCCCAGACATAGCGGCCGCTGGTGGTGGGCGCTTTCGGCACAGCAGAGTGACCGGCCGGGTTATCCGGAATGATTATCCACCCGGCGATATAAACAAAAATACCGAATCCAAAAATGATACTGAGAAAGAAAAGTATCCGGACCAATAATGTATCCACGCCAAAATATTCGGCAATGCCGCCGCACAAGCCGGCTATTCTGCGATCAATAACAGAGCGATAAAGCCGGCGTGGGCCCGGCGCAGGTTCCTGCAACACGTTCGGCTGATTTTGTGTTTCTTGCGTCATTGTTTTCGAATCTTGCTCAAATCAGTTTATCTTTTCAAAACCTGTTGTTGACGAAAAGGCTGGGCAATTAGACGCAGTGTAAATTAAGAGGTTTCATGGGTTACGCAAATATTTTTGTTCGAGCGCCGTAATCTTTTCGAGGCGGCGCACATGCCGGCCGCCGCCAAAGCCGGTGGCAAGCCAAACGGTTACGATTTCTTTTGCAATATCGCTGCCGAGATTGCGGCTGCCCAAACACAATACATTTGTGTTATTATGTTCACGGCTGTTTTTAGTGGTGTACGTATCAAAACAAGCCGCAGCGCGTATGCCGGGCACTTTGTTCGCCGCGATCGTCGAGCCGATGCCTGCGCCGTCGATAATAATGCCGCGCAAACTGGCATTGTTCGCGACCCGGTGCGCCACCAATTCAGCAATATCAGGATAGTCGACCGGGGCTTCGCTGAAAGCGCCAACATCTTCATGGCGATAACCTAAATCGCGAAGATGGGATTTGATTTGCTCTTTGAGTTGATAGCCGGCATGATCGGAACCAATAACAACGAGTTGGGGCTTCTCGCTCGCCGCTGTTGGTGTTGGGGGCGGCGCAGTTTGTAATGCCGCGCTGAGAAGGGCGATTTTACGGACTTTCGCCGCATCGCGGGCCGCGGGTGTGACAAGGGCGCCGGTGGGCACAATAATCTGTGTTTTGCGCTCCTTCCAGGCTTGCAAGATATCGCGTTCCGTCAACACTTGTTTCGATTTGCGCGAGGTGGCCACAGGTATTTTATTCCAAGTTAGTTTGTGGAAGCGGCGATACCCGTCATGGGCACGAACTTGACCGGCAGGGATTGCGTACGCTCGATTTCACCGTCGGCATTTTTTTTAATATGCACGAGCCGCTGATCGAGATCGCCCAGCGGCAAGATCATCATGCCGCCCGGCGCGAGCTGTTCCAGCAGCATCTCCGGAACTTGCGTCGGCGCAGCCGAGAGAATGATGCGATCAAAATTCCCGGCTTCGGGCCAGCCTTTGTAACCGTCGGCGCAGCGAATGTGAACGTTGGCATAATTCAAATCCTGGAGAATCCTCTCTGCGCGCGCAGCCAGCTCGGGAATGATTTCAACGGAATAGACTTCGTCACACAGATGTGAAAGCAGCGCGGCTTCGTAGCCCGAGCCAGCGCCGATCTCCAACACCTTTTCGATGCCCACTAAATTCAAGGCCTGGAGCATATACGCCACGATGTAGGGCTGGGAAACCGTTTGTCCATAACCAATGGCAATCGGCGTATCATCGTAGGCGGCGGCATGATAACGATCCGGCACAAAACAATGCCGGGGCACGAGCCGCATGGCCTCGAGCACACGCGGATCGCGAATGCCGCGGCGTTCGATTTGATGCGTGACCATGCGTTTGCGGCGCGCCGCAAACGGGTCGCGGCTGGCCGGATCATCTTGCCACAATTGCGAGCTCATTGTTTGAAAAGTGCCACTCTGGTTATGCGAAAACTTCGCGCGCGTTTACCTGGAAGCGGCGCACAATTTCTCCACATGCGCTGCGGCAGAATGCGCCAGGCCTTCGAGATGATAGCCGCCTTCCAACAAAGACACGATCTTGCCTTGACAAGAGGCTTCGGCCAAATCAAGCATGCTCTCCGTCAGCCGGGCAAAACCGGATTCCGTTAAACGCAGATGCGCGAGGGGATCGTGCTGATGCGCATCAAACCCGGCGGAAATCAAAACAAAATCCGGTTTGAACTTTTCATGCACCTCCTCAACAACGGCGACGAAGCGTGCCAGATAATCCGCTTCCGGCGTATATGGCGCTATCGTGACGTTGCGGGTCTTACCCAAGCCCGCACCCGCGCCGGTTTCATCTTCCCGCCCGGTGCCCGGATAAAGCGGCCATTCGTGAAAACTTAAAAAATAAACGTCGCCGCGTTCATAAAAAATGTCCTGCGTGCCGTTGCCGTGATGCACATCCCAATCGACAATCAACACGCGTTCGGCACGCTCATTTTGCAGCAGCCATTCGGCCGCAATCGCAACGTTATTGAACAAACAAAAACCCATGGCGGTACTGACTTCGGCATGATGGCCGGGCGGACGCATGGCGCAAAAAGCGTTACGCAATTTGCCCGAGCTGACGCGATCAACGGCATCCAGCGCGGCGCCTGCCGCCAATCGCGCGGCGTAAAAAGAATGTTCCGAAACGATGGTGTCTGCGTCGAGCGCATTCAACCGCGCACCACAGCTTTGTTGAATCCAATCAACATATTGACGCGGGTGAACGGCTGTAATCGCCGAAAGCGGCGCTGGTTGCGGCTCAAGCATTTGAACACGCTTCAAAATTCCAGTCGTGTCTAAATGCGCTAGAATCGCTTCCAGGCGCGCAGGCCGCTCCGGATGCCCTGCGCCGGTGTCATGCTTCAAACAAGCAGAATGGTAGTAAAATCCGGTCATGCGTCAATCAATGCGATTAGAATGTCGATTCCCGTTCTCTCATGCACATTCACGATTAAAAATGGCGATTCATGTAGCAGCCCTGCGCTAGTCTTCAACTATGATTTTTCCTTCTTGCGCGCCCGACCGGCCTTCGAAACGAAGTTGATACTCTCCGGCTTCGAGCGGGCCGACCTCAATCGTTTTGGAATATGGCACCAAAACTTGAATCACTGTGGCGCTATCATTATAATGAGCCAGCGGCGTGATCGTCACAAGCCTGTCTTTGATTTCAACGTGAAGACTATCCAAACGATATGCCGGGTTGGGCAAATTGCCGGTAATCGGAATCATGAGCTTGCGGCCCCGCGCCGTGGTGAAAAGCCTCGGCATTTCATCAACATAAACTTTTTGCATACCCATTTTCGCCTCAGCAATGGCTTTTGGTGAAGAGGCCTCCGCCGGCTGTTCATTACGTGAGCTGGTGCAGCCTCCAAGAAGGATATATCCGAGCAATATCAGTAATGGAATTTTCATCGTTATTCACTTTCATTTTTCACCGCATTCAGAATATTTGAATGAATGCGAAAGGCGATGTTTTCCGGCAATTCCGTCAGCTTAAAAAATTTTGTGTCTTTGGCGTCATCGCCCGGTCGCAGCTCGCCGCCGATAATTTCGCCCCAATACACGATGAGCACGATTTTATAAGCCGGATAGTCGCTGCCGGGATAAACGCCGTAAATGCCGCGCAATGCAATATCGAGATTGGTTTCTTCCTTCACTTCGCGAATCGCGGTTTGCTCCGGCCCTTCATTCCACTCCATGAACCCCGCGGGCAGGCACCAATCGCCGGCGCGCGGCTCGATCGCGCGTTGCACGAGTAAAATGCCGTTCTCATTTTTTAGAATCACCGCTGCTGCCGGGATGGGGTTGCGATAAAAAATAAATGCGCACCGCGAGCAAACCTGGCGTTCACGGCCTTCGATGAATCGCGTTTCGAGCCTGCCCGAGCATTTGGGACAATACGTGTATTCGAATTCCATTTCGTTTCGTTTTATTCCCGCGCCGCTTTCAGGAACTCCTCCATTCCAGCCACAATGGCCTCCGCCGTTACTTCGCGAAAACGCGGCGACAGAATCAGAAATTCTTCTTCGGGATGCATGATAAACGCCGGTTCGATCAGCACCGCCGGCATGTTGGTCACCCGGCATACCGCGAGATTGTCATAAAACAGGCCAAAGTTAGAAAGTTTTAGTTTATTTAGCAACATGCGGAGAATTTTATTTGCCAGAGCATAGCTTTGCGCATGATAATAAAAAGAGCTGCTGCCGCGATTGAGAAACGGATTGACACCATCCGGCAACGCGTTGTAGTGCAAGCTGATGAACAAATCCGCATTGCTCACCTCGGCAAATTTGCGGCGCGCTGTGAGCGTAATACCCTCCTCCAGCACCGCGCGCGTCTGAATCACATTCGCGCCCTTGGCCAGCAATTTTTTCTCGACTTCTTGCGCAAGTAAAAACGTCGCTTCCCTTTCGGTAAGCCCGGTTGGCCCAATCGCGCCCAAATCGGGACCGTGCCCCGCATCAACACAAACATACAGGCCTTTCAATGGGCTATGCGGCGGCGCGGCAAGCTTTGGTGTTTTCTTGATGTCGAGTATGAGGTTCGTGCCCTCGTAGAAAGCGGAGTATCCCCATTGCTGTTTTTGATTGAGCGCAATGCTCAGGCGATATTTCTCATCTTCATCCTGCGACCAGCGGATCTCGCCAATCAACGGATCGCCATAATCATGACGAATCCAATCTGTGTCGGAGGTGACGCCGAACAAAATCACCTCGAGGCGCTGCGGTTGCGTGCGTTGCTCGATGCGAAACGGCACGCGCTCTTCCATGAAAATCGTCACCCGCGTGCGCTCAGGAAAACTTTGCGTCCGCGCCACTTGCACCGTGGTTTGCGGGGGCAGTGTGCCAGCGGGCAGGAGCCGCGCATTGGCCACCGGAATCCAAATCGATTCGTCCTGGGTGAGGCGCGCGCGATAAGACGCGCCTTCGCGCCCGGTGATGCGCAGTTTCACCTCGCGCGGCAGAAAGAGTTGATACGCATTGCCCGGGCCGGTGCGCCCGATCGTCAGTTCTTCCGTCAAACCGACTACGCGAGGAACCACCTCGGGCAAAATGCTCAGTTTACCCGCGGCAGCTAACTCAACCACCTCACCCTGGTCGTTCGAAAGCTGAAATCGAATCGTGGCATGTTGTGTGGTATCTGCCGGACGAATGCGGTAAATGCCGGTATAAATGCCGCGTACCTCGGGCGTATTGGGCGGCTGGGCGCGGCCAAACACCGCTTCCCCCCAATAAAATTGCTTGCGAGGCGGCTTCTCCGCCATGGGAAGATTCTGTGCGATGCCATCAATCGAAAACGTCGCACGCATACCCGGCGCGCCTTTCACCGCTACGCCCAGAAGATCACCGGCGCGCATGTCGAGATCGACGCGCGGAAAAACGTAACTCGTGTCAAATTGCAGCGGAACGCTCGGCGAAGTGATGAGATAGTTTGGGATATAAACTCTGCGCTCGACTACGGTGGAATCCCACCGCGCGAGGGTGCGTGAGCTGTCGTGCGCAACCGCGCGGAAGATGAACATTCCCGGCTTGACCGGCACAACCGCAAGAAACGTATTGTTGGGATATTGCCGGGCGGCGATGCCGTTGATCAGGATCTTTGCGCTCGCGGGAAAATAATTTCCAAAAATGAAGGTGGAATCACGCGCGGTGAGCGTGAGATCTTCCCGCGGATAAATCACCTCGAGCTTGAGGGGTTGGGCATGAAGGGAAGAAACGCCAAGCAACACGAGGAAAACAAACCCGGCAGAAAGTCCAAAGCCCTGCCCTCTTTTCGGCATGAAGTTGGAAGTTTGTGGCTGCCGTTGCGGCGGGCATTTCCAGCTTTGTTTGCTGTGCCATTTCAGATTTTGTTTAAAACTTTTACGGTAGAGAGTGCATATCAATTTCACCAAGATGCTCCTCGAGTACGTTGGGGGGCGTTATTTTCA
Source organism: uncultured Cytophagia bacterium (assembly GCA_964457925.1). Classification (GTDB taxonomy): domain Bacteria; phylum Zhuqueibacterota; class Zhuqueibacteria; order Zhuqueibacterales; family Zhuqueibacteraceae; genus Coneutiohabitans. The sequence continues at coordinate 55,424 of CAYWGH010000019.1, read as the reverse complement.
ACATGAAGCGTAAGGCGGCCAGAAGCAGGGTAAGATCGTCGGCATAGCCCAGAATGGGTAGAATGAAATCCGGCACTAAATCAATCGGGGAAACCGTGTAGGCGCAAGCCGCCAGAAACGCAAGTTTGCCGATGAGCGGCACGCGGCCATCTTTGAGCAAACGCAACGTCAGGCGCAACATCTTGGGCAACTGCCAGACGAGCTTCCAAAACGAGGGGTTGGTTACAGCTCCTTTCACGGAGGGCACGGCGTTCTCCTTAAATTGAATCTTCGTCAAACAACGTCGGCGTTTTTAGACCAAGATACTTGTTGATATACTCACGCACACGCACTTTGCGGGCGGTGTTCTCCGAACTCATGTAGCGAATTACGCCGAAGACCGGACGTTCCGGATACCAGGGACGGTCGTAACGCCCCAGCACCCAAAAAATACCGGAATAGGAATTCGGATTGCGTCCGTCGAGGGCATATTTGTTGTTCAGTTCAATCATCAGTTCCAAAGCTGCCTGCGGCGTGCGCGACCATTGCAGGATTTTTTTTCCCCAGAGCATGCGCAGATAATTGTGCACCCGGCCTTCCATCCGCAGTTGCATTTGCGCGGCATTCCACAGCGGGTCATGGGTTTCGGCATTTTCAAACTGTGCGCGCGTATACACATGCTCACGGCGGTCGCGCGCATGCTTTGCCAGCGTTTGCAGCGCCCAGCCCGGCAATGACTCAAACTGATCGTAATCCTCGCGCTGCGCGCAGAAATTGAATCCGACTTCGCGCCACGTCACAAATTCATCGAGAAAAGATTCCGCCGGCGCGCTCACGCCCCACCACCCTTCTTTCGCGCCGTTGCCTTTCGGCGGCAACAGCGCGGGCGACCAATTCTCCCACCGCATCAACTCGGCAAAAACCTGATGCGCCGAAATATGACCAAAATGCAGATACGGCGACAAGCCGCTCGCGACCTCTTGTTGCGGCTGATTGCGTTCATCCGCGTAACGGGAGAGCCGATGCTCCAAAAAGTTTTTTAAAGTTTTTTGAGCTGCCGCCGGCCCGCCGCGTGTCGCGACCATGCCGACGTTGTGATCAATCGGTAATTTGCTCAGGGCTGTCATTTCACCCGCAAGCAAGGCTTCCGTGGCGCGCGGCCAGCGTTTTAGAATTTGTTCGGGCAAACCGCTCAGTGCCGGCAGCGCCACTTGCCGCAACGGATCTGCTGCAGGAAAAGTGTGCAAATGTGCTTGCAAATTCTTTTGTAAAAAACGCCGGAACGCATAGGCTGTGGGAAAGACCTGCCCGGCCGCGCGCATCGGCAGAATGCCATTGGAATCGATTTTTTCCAATCTCACATGAAGCTGCCGCGCCGCCGCCGCAATCATACGCGGCAGCATGAACGCCGGGAAATCATCCGTGACAACGACACAAGCATGCCGGGACAGCGCCTGCAACAGGCCTTTTCCGGCATTTTGCGCCGGTTCGATATAGGGATAGTACAGAACCTTCGTCTTTTGCAAACGTACCGCATTATCGCGCATGCCTTCGATCACAAAGCGATGCATTCGATCGCTCGCCCAACGATAGTCGCAGCGCAAGGCCTCGAGCACGATCAGAGGTTTGTTGAGCTGCTGTGCATACTCAACTGCGCGTTGCAGGCTAAAATTCCATTGCGTGCGGCGATAGGCAATCATCCAATACAAAACATAGTCGCCGAGAGCGTTAACAGGCGCGGTGTTGCAGGATTGCACACGAATATCAGGAACTGCCATCACGAAAACTCCTTATGCGAAAGTCGCCGGCGCACAAACGGCAACCGCCACCAGGGCACAAAAGGGAATTCGTGGTGCTCGAGATGATAGCCAAAATGGTAGCAGGTCACAAAAGACCAGAACACGGAAAAGCTGTTGCTGCGCGCGCGATGGCGGTTGTCATATCCGTCCGGCGGCTGGCGATGCGGCAAAAACGTGCCGAAATAAAACAATTGCAGCGTGCTCAACAACGAAGGCAGCACCCAGGCAACCAATAAATTCACCAGCGGTATATGCAAGACATGATGCAGAAGGTTGAACACGATCGCCATGCCCAGAAGCTGCCGCCAGGTTACATACCTCATCATGAAATGAACATACCAGCGCCAAAAGCCTTGATGCTCGCCGTCATGATAATCGGGATCGTTGCCGCTGCCGGGATGCGCATGGTGTTGTTGATGCTCGCGGCGCAATCTTTTAAAGGAAAACAAAGCATATAAGATCACGCACAAGCTGCCGGCACGATCGTTCAGGCGCCTGTGTTGCGGGGCAAGCACACCGTGCATGGCGTCGTGGGCAGTGATGAACAAGCCGGTGTGCAAAAACATTTGCAAAATCACCGCGGGGATTATCCACGGCAGCGCCCCAGTCGTCATCTCTTGACTGAACAAGAGCGCCAGGTTGCCGCACCAGAACAAAATGATGGCAAAGCCAAAAAGCAGCCCTTTGTTAGATTGTGTTGCAAAAGCGTGCATGACATGATCACGTTGCTAAATTCACGATTAAAAAATATCCCAGTTGCGCCACATAAGCATGCACAGGAATGATTGCGTATTGTGCCCTCAAAAACCGGGAGCGCAAGCCCACAAAAGCGAGGGCATATCCAATCACAAACCAAGCAAGGTAATTTCGCCGCGGTACATCGCCATCCTGCCACTGCCAATAGTTTAATTTCATTGCCGCCGGTTCCATAAAAAAATCAAACACTAGCATGAAACCCGCGATCAATGCGGCCTGCAGCGCGATGTTCGGCGTTTTCACATGAGAGAGCACACGCGCGGTTAATGCGCCGGAACAAAGCAACATCGCGAGCCAGGCAAATCCGATAGCAAGAGGAACCTCCGCAAGCGCCGGCTGCAATGTTCCGCCATAGCGATACCGGCCGAAAACCGCTCCCGTCTTGACGCCGATAAGCTCGATTAAAAACCCAAACAATACAACAATCATGCTCCCCACAACAAAGCGGCGCGCCGCTTGCTTGGCATTTAGGCCCTCGCCCGGCGTTTTAGAATCCGTTTTTTCGGAATGAAGATTACGCAGATAATCCCCAAAAAGCAAGAGGCCGAGGCCAATGATCATGGGCGAGGCCAGCAGTCGCATTTCTGCTTGCAGAATATCGAGCGCATGCCACAAACCTCCTGCAAGCAGGATAATGTAGATGAGAATAACGGCAATCGTTTCCTGTTTGGAGTAGCGCATGGCGCTTGTCGTGGCTTAACTTTTTGAGGGAATCAGCCGGTTTTTCCAAATGATTTTGCCGCCGCGAAACCAGCGATACGAATTCAATCCAATGATAATCGCCAACATGACCGCCACAGGATGCAGTATCAAACTGATAAAAAGCGGTTGTTTATACTTCAATGCCAAAACCAGACGCACAAGGAGATTCGCCAGAATCGCCAGTCCCGCCAAATGCGTCAGGGATTCAACCGCGACGAAGAGATAAGGCAACACATGAATAGCGAATAACAGTACCATGACCATAAAGAATGGAAAGGTTTTGAATCGGATCAGGCCAAAAGCGTTCTTCGAAAAACCCTCCCATACGCCGCGCCATGAGCGATACATGCGGCAAAACAGCGCCCCGGTTCCGGGAAACACCAGAATTTTTTCGCCGCGGACTTTTGCGAGACGGCTCAACTCGACGTCTTCCACGACTTCTCGGCGCACGGCGCGATGTCCGCCAATACGATCATACGTTCCGCGCGTAAAGGCAATCCATTGGCCATTGGCCGCCGCCAGCGAAGGTAATTTCAAGAAATAAGTCAGCCACAATGGCAAATAACTGTAGACCAGCATGTAAATCACCGGTACGATCAACTTCTCCGGCAGCGTCAGCGTAATTTGCTGGGAAAAAGCCGTGAGCATGCCGAGTTTCAGTTTTTGCATCCACGCCACGGTGTGCGTAACAATTTCCGGCGCATGCGTGCAATCCGCATCGGTGAAGATGAGAATGTCGCCGCGCGCGCGGCGGCTGAGTTGATGACAAGCCCAATTCTTGCCCAGCCAGCCCGGCGGCAAAGGCTCGCCCGGGAGGAGTTGCACACGCTTGTCCTGCTCGACAAAGCGGCGGGCAATGGCAGCCGTTGCATCGCGCGAACCATCATCCAGCACGATGATTTCCAAATGTGGATAATTCTGCCGAAGCAATCCCGTGAGGCAATTGGCGAGATTCTCTTCTTCATCGCGCGCGGGAATGAGCACGGAAACGAGCGGCGTTGTTTGCAAATGCGGGGCGGCTTGCAGCCTCGGCGCGGTGAACGCATTGAAAAGAGTAATGCCGAGCACGAGGGCGAGAATGCCAAGAATGCAAAAAAATAAAATGGTCACTCTTTTGCCGCCATTAATAAATCTCTTTCACATGTCATCAACTGGCGATCAGGACTGTCAAATTCACGAGCTGGCCCGGCCAACCAGCACTCTCCCTTGCTCCCCGCGCCTTATCCGTTGCGTAAGCTCGGACAATAAGCCTTCTTCAATTTTTTCCAAATCCTGGCTGCGCAAAAAATCATGGCAGCTCACGATGCGATTTTGATCAAACAGAAAAAACGCTTCGGGCAAACGTTCATTGCGGAATTCGATTTTGATCGCCACGTTCAAAAGATTCACCTTGCCGCCGGACATTTTGAGCAAAATCTCGAGGCCCCGCTGGTAGCCGAGCGGGCGCGTATTCCAGGGCCGCAATTCGCCTTGTGGAAAGAACCCGAGAAGAAGCGGGCGAATTTGCTGCATGAGGCCGGCAGCATAACGCAGCGAGGCGCGGACGCCAATCGCCGAATGTGGATTGATCGAAAAAACGCCGAGCTTGACAAAAAAGGGGTAGCGCCGAAGCTGTTCTTCCAACATCATCATATACGGTTGGCGGCAAAAAATTTTTTTATTGAGGAGATAAACAAAAAAACCATCCCACCAGGTGCTGTGATTGGGGAGCAACAGCAACGGCAATTGCGCCTCGCAGCGGGGCACTTCGCCGAGCAGGCAAATGCGCTGGAAATGCCGGTGGAACAGATGCATGACATAAGGAAAAAAAATGCGGTCCGCCCAAACAGCGGGCTTGGCGGGAATCATGCGTTCAACCCGCATCGAGATGATAGGCCAGGCGTTCTTGCGTGGCCAGCACTTTCGTGCGCAACACTTCCTGCAGGACGATGCTGAGCTTGGTGTGTTTCGGCACGTAAACCCGGCCCAGAAAGGGATTGTGGGCGCGCGCTTCCAAGCGGCGCAGAATGCCGCGATAGATACGGCTCGCGGCATAAACGGCAAAACGCGTGTCTTCATCCAGCAGCTCGACGCCGGCCTCGGCGGCTTCGTAATACGAATGAGCGCGATTGACTTGAAACGCCATCAACTTGCGGAACTCCGGCGTCATGCGTTCGGCGACAATATTGAATTCACCGCACTTGAACGCGTGCAATTCCTCCAGCGGCAAATAGATTCTGCCCATGCGGCAGTCTTCTTGAATATCACGCAAGATATTGGTCAATTGCATCGCCACTCCGAGTTTCTCCGCGTAGGCAAAGACGCGGTGATCTTCATAGCCAAAAACATGCGTCATCATCAAACCCACAACCGCCGCGACTTTGTAACAGAACGGATACAACTCATCAAATGTCTGATAGCGGACGTGGCGCAAATCCATGCGCACGCCATCGATCAAATCGAGCGGGTGCGCCAGCGGGATGCCATAGCGCAATGCCACGGCAACGAACGGCCGGAGGATGGGATGCTCGGATTCGCCGGTGCGATAAGCCGTTTCAAGCTCGCGCGCAAGAAATTCCAGTTCGCGCTCGATTTCCGTTGCATTGCGGTCGCGCTGCAAATCGCTCAAATTATCCACGTAGCGGCAAAAGCCGTAGACGGCGAACGTGGCCCAGCGTTTTTCCTGCGGCAACAAACAGGTGGAAAGATAAAAGCTTTTGGAATAGTTGGCGGTCAATTTGCGTGAAAACTCAAACGCATTGCGCTGCGATTTTTCAAGCCAAAATTTCATAGTTTTCTCGGATGCTCGAGTTAAGCGATGGAAAAAATCTTAACCCAGTCGTTCCTCAATGCAACACTCCTTCACTCGGCATTTCAACTGGCGATAAATTGAAATCGGAGAGCATGACCCGTTCTGTCGTTTCTGCGGTGAGCAACACGCCGGGCACACCCGCGCCCGGATGCGTGCTCGCACCGACAAAATAGAGATTCGCGATATCTTCACTGCGGTTGTGCGGCCTAAAATAGGCCGTTTGCGTCAACTTAGGCTCAACACCCCAGGCGCTGCCAAGATAGGAATTCCGTCTGCGCTTGAAATCAAGCGGCGTAAAAATTTCGAGAACGTCGAGGTTCTGACGCAGGCCGGGCAAGCCAAAATCTTCTTCCAAAAATTTCAAAATCTTTTGCGTAAACGGTTGCGCCATGGCCTGCCAATCAACCTCGCCGGCAAGGTTCGGAACCGGGATTAACACATACATGCTCTCGCCGCCGGGCGGCGCCATCGAGGGATCGGTGCGGGTGGGCGCATGCAGATACATCGAAAAATCATCCGGCAGAATCTTGCGATCAAAAATATCCTTCACCAATTCGCGATAGCGCGGCGAGAGAATGAGCGTATGATGCAAGAGTTGCGGATACTGCTTGCGCACGCCGAGATACAGCAAAAATGCGCTCATCGCGTAGTCGAGTTTTTCGACTTTGCGATTCGTCCATTTGCGGCGATACGCCGGGCGAATCAAGTCGAGATGCGTATGCGCCCAATCCGCGTTTGAAACCACGGCGTCTGCGGGATAGAACTCCCGCCTTGCCATCACACCAACCGCGCGGCCATTTTTAACGACAATCTCGGAAACCTCGGCCTCGGTTTCTAGGCGGCCGCCAATTTCCCAAAAAACTTTTTCAAACGCCTGCACCAGGCTGTACATGCCGCCCTTGCTGAACCAAACGCCTCCGGTTTTCTCCAGATAAGGAATCATCAAATAAACGCTGGGCGCGCGAAAGGGATTTCCTCCGATAAACAACGGATGAAAGGAAAACGCAAAAACATTGCGCGGGTCTTTGAAGTAGCGGCTGACAAAATGATGGGCGGAATAAAGAGCTTTGAGTTTCAGCGCGCGCGGCAAAAAATTGAACAACGTTTTCAGGTCGTGAAAGGGCCTGGCGCCGAGACCATCGGTGATAACGGCCTGATAAATTTCGCGGCTGGCGCGCATGAAACTCTCGTAATTTTCGCCGTCGCGCGCGTGAAACGCTGACATCTGCGCCTGCATCGCGCGTACATCGTCGGAATAATCAAGATGGGCACCGTCGTGATAGTAAATCCGATAAAACGGCGACAGCTTGATGAGATCAAGATAATTCTCCATGCGCTTGCCCGCGGTTTGAAACACGCGGCGAATGATATCGGGCGCAGTAATCAGCGACGGCCCCATATCAAACGTATAGCCGTTTTTCTGCAATTGATATGCATGCCCGCCTACTCTCGCGTTTTTCTCAAGAAGCGTTACGTCAAAACCGCGAGCTTGCAAACGTATGGCCGCAGCCAAGCCGCCAAACCCAGAACCGATGACGATTATCTTATTCATATGTTTTTCCATCAACCTTCAGCCGGATAAACTCCTGCTATTTTCCAGAATCAACTCCGCCGCCATCCTGCCCGAGAGCATCACCAGTGGAATGCCGCCGCCCGGATGCGTCGAGCCGCCGGCAAAATACAAGCCCATAAGCTCGCGGCAGCGATTGGCCGGGCGCTTGAACGCGGTGCTTCTGCTATTCGAAGAAATGCCGTAAATGCTGCCGCGATTGCTGAGAAACAAATCAAAAAAGTCACGCGGCGTGATCACGCTCTCGACTTCGATATTATCTCGAATATCAAACCCGTGACGCTGCAACTTTGCCAGCACGCGCCCACGCACGGTTTGCGCCTCATTCTGCCAATCGGATTCTTCTGTCACGTAAGGCATGTTCAACAACACAAACCAGTTTTCGGCGTATGCCGGCGCGTGTCCGGGATCGCTTTTGCTCGTGAGCGCAACGTAGATCGTGGGATCATCCGGAGGCACGCGTTGCTCAAAAATTTGCTCAAATTCCCGGCGATAATTCTGCGAGAAAAAAATATTATGGTGCTGCAGCAGCGCATGCTGCTTGTTCACGCCCCAAAGAAACACAAGCCCGGAACATGACGGTTCCAATCGTTTTAGTTTATTCCGCCGGCGATTGAAACCCTCGAGCAACTGTTCGAAGGCCACGACCACGTCCTGGCCGCACAAAACGTAATCTCCGGCAATCCGTTCGCCGTTCACCAGCAATCCCGTTACGCGTTTGCCGTCGTGCAAGATTTTATCGACTTTACTCGCGGTATTGATCTGCACGCCGGTCGTCGTTGCGATAGACCCGAGCGCTTCCACCAATCGCCGCAAACCGCCGCGCACATAAAAGCTGCCGAGCGTGTACTCGACATGCGGGATAATGTTAAGCGTAGCCGGCGCGCGATACGGATTGGAGCCGTTGTACGTGGCATAGCGATCGAACAATTGAATCACCCGTTCATCTTCAAAAAAACGCGAAACCCCCTGATGCACGGTACGCCACGGATCAATATGCAAAATATTTGCAAGAGCGCGCAAGTGTTGACTACGTAGATTTTTTTTAATTTCGTGAATGGGAGAAAAAAGGAAAATTTCAGCGGTCAGATCATAAATGCGGCGGCTATAGGCGAGGAAATCTTCATAGCGGGCGGCATCGCGGGGTGAAAACCGCGCGATTTCTGCTTTCATCCTGGCAACTTCAACGCTGGCATCCAACCGGGTGCCATCTTCAAAAAAATAACGGCAAATCGGTTCAATCGGCGCGAATTGCAAAAACTCCTCGCGCGAGAAGCCGGCAAACGCAAAGAGTTCGTCGATAACGAACGGCATGGTGAGCAACGACGGGCCGCAATCAAAACGATAGCCACCCAGAATTCTTTCGTGCAGTTTCCCCCCGGTCTGGGCATTTTTTTCGAAAAGCACAACATCAAATCCCATGCGGGCGAGGCGAATCGCGCCGCTGAGACTGCCCAGGCCGGAGCCAATAACCAACACACGCTTAGGCATGCGCCCTCAACTTAAATCTTTCATAAAAAATCACAGCGAGCGAGATCAGTGCAAAGCCATAGCCAAAATCCTCAAGCGGAATCGTGCCGAGACGCATACCGAGTTGGTAGCGTTCATCGTATAAAACAACAGGTCGCGCCGTGAGATAGCCATTGCAAATCAGATTCATTCCAATCGTCGCGGCAAAATAAATCAAAATTCTCTTTTGCAAAAACAATCGGGTTTGCAAAAAATAATCAAGCGAGGCAGCCAGTCCCAAAAAGAGAAGAACAAGCGCGGTGTACTCTTTGCCTTGCATAATGGCAACAATCCCGGGCAGCGGGCAGAGTAGCAGCAATATCCAAAACCATTGCGCCGCCGCGCTTTTGCGATCGGGCAAATAAGAGACAATCACTTCCCAAACAAACAGAGCCGCAAACGGCACAGTGAAAAAAAACAGCCACTCTTCCATTGGTAATCCGGCGAAACGGAAATCAAACGTATATGCGGAATTGAACTGCCAATGCCTGCCGGTGACGAGGGCATCCCAAAAGATAAAAGGCGCGGCAACCAACGCAATTGCCGGGAAGGCATAACGCCATTTCGAGAAGAAAAAAATGCGCTTCTCAAAACTCATGATCAGCGGTCCGGCAATCACCAAAAGATTGAACAAAAAATATTCGGCTTTCATGCTTTTGATTCCGTCAAATTTATTCCTGGTATTACTTTGAAAAAATTATTACGACCGCGAAGATTTTTCCAAACCGCTAATCTATGCGAATACAAGCGTTTTTTTATTCGCGCCGATTGGCGTTGATGCGCGGTTGGCAAATTTGGTTGCGACAAGTTGCCGCGTTATAATGTTCCCGCAGCAGTTTAAGGGTTTGCGTGAAAACTTGCCATGATTTTCTCCGTTGACAATGACGATCTCTTAAGTTAATTTGACGCCACCAACGGCAAGCCCTAACGCGCAGCACGAGGTTGGTTTGGCTGTTGTGTTGCGCTGCTTTGTTTGATTAATTCGAGCGGCGGCTCGGCCGCCGCGCAACCGATTCGTCACTGTGAGGGATAAACATGCGGAAGCACGCCATCTCGCTCATCCCACTGTTGTTCTTTTTATTTATGATCATTCTTCCCGCCTGCACCGATCACGGCCTCGAGCCGATCCGGGAGGGCATCTCCGGGCGGATTACATATGTCGGCGCGTGGCCGGACACGACAGAATGGGTTCGACTCGCCGTGTTCAAGAAACTCCCGCCTTCGGTTTTCGATATTCCACTCAATCCTCCGGTTTTTAGCGACACGCTGCCGCGCTTCGTGTCTTCCTACGACTATACCCTCACGCTCGCGCCCGGCACTTATGAATGGGTGGTGCTGGCGTGGAAGCCGAAGAAGCAATTTGCCAGCAGCGACTATAGCGGTTTGGATACGCTGGGCATGTACAGCGTTGCCAACAACCCGGATGCGCCGCAGGCCATTGCAGTACCCGCAAAAGACTTACTTACCGGCGTGGATATCATCGCTGATTTTGCGCGCCTGTCGCCCCCTTCCCCCATTTTGCCCTAACCCATCATCATCTACTTCAGGGATTGAAACATGGAAAGCTTGACGAGATTTTATAGAAACCTGCTAATATTTCTTTTGCTATCGAACGTCGCTTCGCTCTACGGTCAATCGCAACCGCAAGCGCGCGGTGTGATTGCGGGTCATGTCAAAGAAGCGACAACCAACGAAGCGATGCCCGGCGTCAATGTGATCGTGGAGGGCACGACGATCGGCGCAGCTTCGGATATCGACGGCCGCTTCGTGATTCGCGGCGTGCCTCCGGGAAATTATCGCGTGCGCGCAACGCTTATTGGTTATATCGCGAGTTTGAGTGCCACCCTCAAAGTAGCCGCCGGAGATACGACAGTCGTCAATTTTCAATTGCATGAAACCGCGATTGATGTGCCGGAAGTGGTGGTGACGGCGAGCCGGAAGGCGCAATCGTTTTTGGAAACGCCGGTGAGTGTGAGCGTGGTCAACGCGCGCCAAATCGAACGGCAAAATTTTGGCACGCTCGAAGCGCTCTTGGAATTCGCGCCTGGCGTGAGTTTGATGAGTGGACAGATCAATATTCGCGGGTCTTCCGGCTACAGCCGGGGCGCCGGCAGCCGGGTGCTGTTGCTGGTTGACGGCGTGCCGATGCTGCCCGGCGACAGCGGCGACATCAAATGGGATCAGGTTCCGCCGAATGAAGTTGATCGTGTCGAAGTCGTGAAGGGCGCCGCCTCTTCACTGTACGGCAGCAATGCGCTCGGCGGCGTGGTCAATGTCATCACCAAGGATCCCAGCGAAACGCCCATCACCGTGTTCAAGTCCACCACCGGCATTTATGACAAGCCGCGCTATCCCGAGTGGCGCTTCACCGAACGCACGCTCTTCTACAATTTTCAAGATCTCTCACATTCCCGTTCCTTCGGCAAGCTGAAAATGCGCGCCTCGTTGGGCCGCCGCGAATCAACGGGCTATGCCCAGAACCGGAACTATCAACGGCTCAACGGCTTTACCAAGTTGAAATACAATTTTACCACCACCTCGTTTGCCACCGCCTACGCCAACTACGCGAGAAACCACGGCGGCGAAAGCATAGCCGCGAATAGCTTCAACGATATCACCCGCGTGCCGGAATCCGATGCGGGATTGAGCACAACCACGCGCCGCCTGCAAACCGGCGTCGCGTACCAAACGATCCTGCGCAGCAACATCACGCTCCGGCTGCGGGATTCGTTTTATTTCAATCGTTTTGAAAATGATTTGGTCGAAACCGACCCCAATCCTTTTGTGCAGGCCAATGACCCGCATATCGATTCGCGCGCCTACAAGAACGATATCGAAGCGCAGCTTGACATCGAATGGAATCCAGTGCATTCCTCAACCTTTGGCGCAACCGGCGCCGTCAATCATATCAACTCAACGCTGTTCGGTCAGCACGACGGGCGGGATGCCTCCACATATCTGCAACACGAGTGGAAAGCCTCGACCGCTGTCACGCTCACCGGCAGCTTGCGCTTCGATTATCACTGGGTCGATACCGGTTTGAAGGAGTATCATCTCAATCCGCGTTTCGGCATGGTTTATGTTGTTTCACCGAACGCTTCGCTGCGCCTGTCCTCCGGGCGCGGCTTTCGCGCCGCAACCATGGCGGAAATGTTCACACTGACCAAGGCAAGCGGCTTCGTGGTAATTCCCAATCCCAATCTCAGCTCGGAAATCGGCTGGTCCCATGAAGTGGGCGGGCAATTCGTGCTTAAAAACTTTTTTATCAATCCCGCGGTTTTCTGGAGTGATTATGAGGACTTGATCGAAGGCCGGTTCGTGACGAAACGCAATCAAAATGTGATCCAGTTTCAAAACTTCAATCGCGCGCGCATTCGCGGCGCGGAGATTGATATCAACACTTCTTTCTGGAAAAAACGTTTGACCATCGGCGGGAGCTATACCTACCTCGATGCGCGCCAATTGGAACGCCGCAACGATCTCACCGGTGATCTCGAAAAGGTCGACGAGCCGCTGCAATACCGGCCCAAACATTTGCTGACGGGGCAGGCCACTCTCACGCTGGGGCGTTATTTCTTCGGCGTTGACTCGCGTTACGTCAGTAAGGTTCGTTTTGCCGTGTTCCCCGATCAACCTCATGTGGCGCAAAAAGTCACAAACTTCAACGCGGGCGTGCGCATTTTTCCGGCAGAAATCACGCTGAACGTTTATAATGCTTTTGATTATTACTACACGCAGGTCGAGAGCAATCTGGAGCCCATTCGCAGCGTGGCGCTCACGGCGGCATTCGCATTCTAGCTTCATGCTGGCAAGGGAATCATTTGATCGTCAGCATGAGGTTCAATTGAGCAATGTTCAGCCACGGTTTGCACACGGTCTTTTCGCGGCCAAGCCGTGGCTAAACAGCAAAAGAAAAGGCCCATTTTCCGTCAATTCATTCGATTGTGTCAGGGCGGGGCAGGACGCCAAAATTTTTCCATCCTTTGGGGCTTCGTTATCATCCTGAAACATGTCCATGTATATTTCATCTTGCATTTGCCGAAATCCCCGTTTCGTGCAATCAGAATAGCGCCGGCACTGGCTTAACTTTTTCCGCCTGCTTGTACATTTCGTAGCACAACGTCTAGCGAAACTCTCTTCCATCTTCCATGCCGACCGATTTCGTCTTGCAAATGCGGGCCATTCACAAAACATTTCCGGGCGTGCAGGCGCTTGAAGGCGTTGATTTTGACCTCGTTGCTGGTGAAGTTCACGTTTTGCTCGGCGAGAACGGCGCAGGCAAATCCACGTTGATGAAAATTCTCAGCGGCGCTTATCACAAGGACAGCGGCGCAATTTTCCTGCACGGGCATGCGGTCGAAATTAAAAGCCCCAAGCATGCACGCCAGCTTGGCATCAGTATTATTTATCAAGAATTCAATCTTATTCCCCAACTTTCTGCGGCTGAAAATATTTTTCTGGGAAATGAGCCGCAGCTTTTCTCAGGCATTATCGATCGCAAAAAAATGTTAAACAACGCGGAGAAACTGCTGGCAACGCTCGGCGTTCACTTTGACCCTCGCGTGCCGGTTCGCCTCCTGAGTGTCGCGCAGCAACAAATGGTGGAAGCGGCTAAAGCGCTTGCTCTCGAAGCCAAAATTCTGATTATGGATGAACCGACGTCAGCCTTAACGGCCGGCGAAACTCAGGAATTATTTTCCACCATTCGGCGCCTCAAAGCCAAGGGCGTTGCCGTGGTTTATATTTCCCACCGGTTGGAAGAAATCCTCGAAATCGGCGATCGTGTCACTATTTTGCGCGACGGCAAATACATTGCAACATGCCGCATCGCCGAAACTTCCGCAGCACAACTGGTGCGCTTGATGGCCAACCGTGAATTGCGGGAACATTTTCCCAAGCAAAAAGCCGCAGTTGGCGCAGAATTACTGCGGGTCGAAAATCTGACGCGGGGCAATAAGCTGCAGAATATTAATTTCACGTTGCGGCGCGGTGAAGTGCTCGGCCTTGCCGGATTGTTGGGTGCAGGCCGCACGGAACTGGCGCGCGTCCTGTTCGGTGTTGATGCCCGGGATCACGGCCGTGTTTGGATAAACGGCCGGGAAGTCAAGCTCAAATCAGCAGCAGCAGCAATCAAACTCGGCATTGGCTTGCTTACGGAAGATCGCAAAACGCAGGGTTTGGTGCTCACTCTTTCCGTCAAAGACAATATCAGCCTGCCCAACACCGGCAAACTCTCACGCTTTGGCGTGATGAATACGGCTGCCGAAGAAAAACTTGCCTGCCGTTTTGTGGAAGACTTGCGCATCAAAACGCCCAGTGTGAAGCAAAAAACGCTGTACCTTAGCGGCGGTAATCAGCAAAAAGTCGTGCTCAGCAAATGGCTCGCCCGCGAGGCCGCTATTCTGATTTTCGATGAGCCGACGCGCGGCATTGATGTGGGCGCGAAAGTGGAGATCTATCAATTGATGAACCGCCTTACTGCTCAAGGCGTGGGCATCATCATGATCTCTTCCGAGCTGCCGGAAATTTGCGGCATGAGTGATCGTATTCTGGTCATGCACCAAGGCCGGATTAATGGCGAGTTTGATGCAGGTGAGGCGACTCCGGAAAAAATTCTAAATGCGGCGTTGGGGCGAGAAAATTAGTTTGTGACTCCCAACCCGCAAGAGTTCGAATCAAATATAAAAACCTCGCGCAAAGTCGCGAAAACGCGAAAAATTCGCAAAGTTGATCTTTGCGTGCCTTGGCGGTTTTGTGAGAATTCTTTGTTTTTTTGCACGGCGTTCATTTTAAGAATTGTATGTGCCGTTTTTTGGTTTTCACCTTTCGCGTCACGCAAACATGGCGATCAAGAAACTCCTCGTTCACCACGGACGGCAATTCGGCACACTCCTCGGCCTGCTGGTGTTGTGCAGCATCATGTGGCTCTTGACGCCTTACTTTCTGACAATTTCCAATCTACTTAACATCGCTCAGCAAACTTCGATCAACGCGATTATCGCAGTGGGCATGACTTTCGTGATCGTCTCAGCCGGCATCGACCTTTCCGTCGGCTCGATCGTGGCGTTTGCGGGCATCGTGATGGCAAGCGTGCTGCAAGCCGGCCTGCCGCTTCCGTTGGCGATCGTTGCCGGTTTGATTACCGGAACCTTTTGCGGCATCATCAACGGCCTTTTGATCACGCTTGGTAAATTACCGCCTTTTATTGCGACGCTGGGCATGATGAGCGTGGCGCGCGGCGCAGCCCTGGTTTATTCTGAAGGCCGCCCCATCTCTGGATTCGAATCAAATTTGCGCGGCCTTGCGACGGGAGAGTTTCTTTTAATGCCGCTGCCGGTGTTGATGATGCTTTTGATTTATCTTGCGGCACATTTTGTGTTGCAGCGCACGACGTTCGGGCGCTACACCTATGCCATGGGCGGCAACGAAGAAGCGACAAAGTTATCGGGCGTCAATGTACGTTTTCACAAAACCATGGTATATGCCCTGTCCGGTTTGATGAGCGCCATTGCGGCCCTCATTCTTACGGCGCGGTTGAACTCCGCGCAACCCATTGCCGGCATGATGTACGAACTGGACGCCATTGCCGCAACCGTCATCGGCGGCACGAGCTTGATGGGCGGCGAGGGCAGCGTGCTGGGCACGTTGATTGGCGCGCTCATCATGGGCGTCCTGCGCAATGGTTTGAATTTGCTCGGCGTTTCCTCGTTTTTACAGCAAATCATCATTGGCGCCGTGATTATTGTTGCGGTGTTGGTAGACATGGGCTTGAAATCATCGAAAAAATGAGAATGCGTTCTACAACTGAAGGAGGCGCTGTGAAAAAGCTGGCTGTCTTACTTTTACCCTTGGTTATTTTCCACACAACCGCCTGCAATCGCGGCCAGGAGCAACAAGTAAGCGGGCCGCGCATCGCAATGGTATTCAAGACATTGAACAACCCCTTTTTCATCGATATGCAAAAAGGCGCGGAAGAAGCGGCGCAGCGTCTGAACGTCAACTTGACCGTGCAGGCGGCCGAACGCGAAATTGACGTTGAGAAGCAAATGCAAATCATCGAGAATCTTATTCAAACAAAGGTCGATGCCATTTGTGTAACGCCCAGCGGTTCGCGCGAGATTGTGCCGGCCATCGCAAAAGCCAATGCCGCCGGCATTCCTGTGATCATTGTTGATACGCGTTTGGATGAAGCAGCCGTGCAAGAGGCCGGCGTCAAATACGCCACGTTCATCGGCTCCGACAATTACGAGGGCGGCCGCGTCGCCGGGCAATATCTTACCGAGCTTGTGCACGGCGATGCGAAAATTGTAATACTCGAAGGCATTCCCGGACACGAAACCGGCGATGCACGTTTGAGGGGCTTTCGTGACGCGATTAAAGATGAGCCCGGCATGCAGGTCATCGCATCACAGCCGGCGAATTGGGAACGCGACCAAGGTTTCAACGTTTGCCAAAATCTTTTGCAAGCTCACTCCGATTTCAATGCGCTGTTTGCCTGCAACGACATGATGGCGCTGGGCGCGATGGAAGCGATCGCCGCTGCCGGTAAAACCGGGCAAATTACCATCGTTGGATTCGATGCCATTGCCGACGCCCGCCAGGCCATCCTCGCTGGCACGCTGGCTGCTTCGGTTGCGCAATTCCCCATGGAAATGGGCAGACTGGCGGTGGAAGGTGCGTTCAAACTTTTGCAGGGCGAGAACCTGCCGCAGTTTACCCCGGTAAAGATTGAACTGATTAAACGCGACAATGCTGCGTTGTGATGCGGCATTCTTCAGCTCGATTAGCCTGCAAGTTTTTGTGCTGGCTTACAATGGCATCATTTGCCCGCGGGTCGTTTCACTAACCTTGCGAATATAATCTGCTTGAGCGATCGTTATAGCGTTTTGAATTTGTCTGCCTATGTTGTCATTCTTTAAAAATCTTGTGAAGCGACCGTCAAAAAATCGAATTTTCGCAAGATTCATCTGAATGACATCTTACTCAATCGCAAACGCCATAAAGAGTACCGTATGCCAGAATCAAAGAAACACAAAATCAATCTCGGCTTGATTGGTTTGGGGCGCTTGGGAAAAGTCTATGCCCGCGATCTTGCGCATCGCATTCCGCACGCGCGCTTGCTTGCGGTTGCGGACATTGTCGCAGAGACGGCAAAGCAGGTTGCCGCGGAGTTTGAAGTACCGAGATGGTATGCGGATACTCATGCTTTGCTTGAGGATAACGAAATCGATGCGGTTGTCATTGTTACACCCACGCACACGCACAAGGATTTGGTGATTGCTGCGGCACAACAGCAGAAAGCGATTTTTTGTGAGAAACCCTTGTCCTTGTCGCTCGCAGAATCGCTGGAGATAAAACGAATTCTCATTCAAACCGGCGTATTTTTTCAAATGGGGTTTATGCGCCGCTTTGATCGGGGTTATGTTGTTGCCAAAGAAAAAATATTGCGCGGAGAAATTGGCGCGCCGGTGGTGTTTCGCGCCACCAGCCGCGATCCTTTTCGCCCCAGCCTGGAATATGCCAATCCCCAAAGCAGCGGAGGCCTCATCATCGATATGGGCATTCACGATTTCGATCTGGCGCGCTGGTTCATGGGCGAAATTCAAACAACTTACGTTATTGGCGGCGTGCTGGCTTATCCCGAAATGAAAACTGTCGGCGATGTCGACAACGCCATCATTAGCTTGACTTTCATGGATGGCCGGCTCGGTGTGATCGATCTCAGCCGCAACGGCGTTTACGGCTACGACATTGCCACCGAGTTGCTTGGCACCAACGGCGCGCTGCGCATCGGCTATTTGCGCGAAACCCCGGTGACGGTTATGACCAAAAACAACATTGCGCATGACACGGTGCCGTTTTTTATGGAGAGATTTGCCGGGGCATATGTCGCGCAATTGGAGAATTTTGTGGACAACTTGAGGCATGAACGGCAGCCGCCAGTGACGATTGATGACGGCATCGCAGCGCTGCGCGCGGCGCTAGCGGCCACGCACGCATTACATTCACAACAACCAGTCGCTGTAGACTCAGTGAAAGCCGAGGAAGGATTGTTCCTAGGGCGAGCCACAAATTCAAATAAACTGTAGACGGTGTTTTTCAATGCCCCTTGATCAGCCGTTATCCAAACACAAAACTCGATACAATCGTGCGACCTCGACTCTTCTTAAAACTTTCTCGATTTATTCCTTCAAGCCCGCCGCCATAATTCCACTGATATAATATTTTTGGAGCGCGATAAAGATGATCATCACCGGCAAAACCGTGATCACCGCGCCGGCCATCATCAGCTCGGTGTCCTGCACATGCTCGCCGGTGAGATTGGCGAGCGCCACCGGCAAGGTGTACATCGCATCATCGGTCAACACGATCAACGGCCAGAGAAAATCGTTCCACGTGCCCATAAACGTGAAGATGGCAAGCGTGATGAGAATGGGCTTGCACAGCGGCAGAATCACCGACCAGTAAATGCGAAAATCACTCGAACCATCAATGCGCGCGGCTTCAATGAAGCTGTCGGGAATCGAAAGCGCGAATTGGCGAATCAAGAAAATGCCGTAAATCGTCGCCATGCCCGCGACAATCACGCCGAGATACGTGTTGATCAAACCCACTTTGTTCAACATGAGAAATAGCGGCAGCGTCGTCACTTGCGCCGGAATCACCATCTCTGCAACAAGGAAACGAAAGAGGCGATCTCTTCCCGGAAAGCGGTATTTGGCAAACGCATATCCCGCCATCGAATTGAAAAATAGCGAAATGAGCGTCACCGTCACGCTGATGATGAGGCTGTTGAGCAGATAACGCCACAGACGAAGCCGGGTGAAAAGCGTATAATAATGCTCGACGGTAATTTTGGAGGGCAGCAGCTTGGGCGGGAAATTGCTGGCTTCACCCGTGCTCATGAAAGAGGCAGAAACCATCCACAAAGCCGGCGTCAATGTGACAACGGCAAGGATGATTGCGAGACTGATGATCAAAATTCTGCCGATATTTTTCATCACGCCTCCCCCCGCTTCTGCAGCCGAGACTGAATCAGCGAACCCAGCAAAATCACGCCAAAGAGCACGAAGGCAATTGCCGCAGAGTAACCCAAATTCCACCAGCGAAAACCCTGCTGGTACATGAGCAGCACGACGCTCAATGTGCTGTTCACCGGCCCGCCCTGCGTCATGACGTAAGGCTCGGTGAAAAGCTGAAAGTTGCCGATCATGGCGATGATGCTGACAAACACCGTGGTTGGCGCCAGCATGGGCAGCGTGATGCTCTTGAATTGCTGCCAGGCATTCGCGCCGTCCATGTGCGCCGCTTCATACAATTGCGTTGGAATATTTTGCAATCCCGCCACGAAGATGATCATGTTGTAGCCGAAGTTCTTCCAAATTGACATCAGGATGATTGCCGGCATGGCCCACACCGGATCACCCAGCCAGTCAATCGGCGCGATGCCGAAAAAACTCAGGATGTAATTCAGCAAGCCAAAACGCGGGTGATATAGAAAACGCCAGACGACGGCCACCGCCACGAGCGTGGTTACCACCGGTGCGAAATAAACGGTCTGAAAAAAACTGCGGAAACGAATCAGTTTGGAATTAATCAACAACGCGGCGCCGAGCGAGGCCGCGATGGAGAGCGGACCGCCCACCAAGACGTAGTAAAACGTATTGCGCATCGCTTTCCAAAACAACGGATCATCGAGAAGTTGGCGATAATTTTTGAGGCCGACAAAACGCGCGTATTCGAGATTCCCCAACGAATAAATATCAAAGTCCGTGAAGCTCAACACGAAAGCTGCAAGCGCGGGCACGAAGAAAAAAACAAAAATCGGGATGAGCGCCGGCGCGAGAAAAAAATAAGCAGCATGTCGAATGCTTTTGATCTCAGAGCTGAGAGAGCGGGCCGGCGCGGCGCCCCTTTCAGGCGGCGCCGGTGAAATCATTTGTGCTCCAACATCCATCGCCGCTTCTCCAGGATAAGATCGACTTCACGATCCAATGCCGCCAAGACCTCCGGCGCTGGCTTCTGCTGCAGCGAAGCGATTTCCGCGTACTGCTGCACTTTCATGGCAATCTGTTCCCACTCCGGGATTTTGGGGGTTGGCACGACATGCTCAAACTGCTCGTAAAACGCTTTGACATAGACATTGTTCGTGAAAGAAGTATCCTGCCAGGCTTCGCGCACCGCGGGCAAATCACCGGTGATCCGGTAAAACTCGAGCTGTGTTTGCGCCTGTGAAAGATACTCGATGAGTTTCCACGCCGCCTCTTTCTTTTGCGATTTTTTAAAAATAATCAAGCTGGCGCCGCCGGCCAATGAGACGCCGGCTCTCTCCGCGCGTGGGCTGGGCATGGGCGCCGTCATCCAGTGATCTTGCATGTCAGCCGGCAGCCGCTTTTTGAATTCTCCGATGTTCCACGGTCCGGTGATGTACATTGCAAAAAAACCTTCGGTCAAACCTTGATAGATGTTCGTCACTTGCGTTACGCCCACGGGTGCAAGCTTTTCACGATAAAACCTCATCAGAAATTCGAATGCGTTCGTGAATTCTGCGCCGCTGAAATCGCCGTAGCGATCGCCATCTTTCAATAAGGCCGAGCCGGCTTGCAAACCCGTAAGCACGAATGGCACCCATTCGTTGGTGGGAAGCAGAATGGCATATCTCTCCTGCCCTCCTGCCAGTTGTTTAATTCGTTTGGAAACATCATACCATTCTTCCCAAGTGCGGGGCGCATGATCATAACCTGCTTGTTGTAAAATGTCTTTGCGGTAGAACAACAGGCGGGTATCAACATACCAGGGAATTCCAAATGCAGCGCTGTCCATCACATTGGTTTCCCAAATGCCCGGGAAATAATTCTCCGATTTGATCACATCCGAATGCGCAATCCAGGGATCGAGGTTCTCGAGTGCATCCAGCAGATTGAATTCGGGAATCCAGGTGTTGCCAAGCTGGCACATATCCGGCAGCGAATTACCGGCATAGGCGGTAAGCAATTTTTCATGAGCAGCGGTCCAGGGTATGCCCTGCACTTTGACTTCGATGCCGGGATAACGACGATGAAATTCCGGCATGAGTTTTTGCACATGTTCCCCCTCCGCACCCATCGCCCAAAACTTAATAACAGTCTTCGATTCGATCGGAGATTGACAAGCCGGAAACAACACCGATAACATGATGAGGCAAACTGCACTCAAACCATAAACGCCGCCCAGGTTTGTCATTCTGAAAGAAACTCGTGAAAATCCCATCCTGGCTCTGAATTTCACAGAATGGTTTGCGAACAACAAGACGAGGCATTTGTACAAATGATGGCGGCTGTCTACGAATCCCTTCATGGCAATTCTTGGTTTCCGTTTAATATGACAACTCGACCTTGGCGGGAAACGTAACAATCGTCACGGTATCGTTCGTGAAAGTCCTGCTTGTCTTGCGGTTCACGCGCACCGATTTGAGCGGCGCATCAAAAGGCGATTTCAGAACGATCCCGCCCTTTGGCAGGCGCAGATCGCCGGCGACATTTACCACGACATTCTTGTCCGTCATCTTCATCGAGAAGTTCAACACGCCGTAGTAAGTTGGCAGGCGCTTGACTTCAACACCCGCCGAATCGCGCACCCATTCTTCGAGAATGCCCGTTCCGATCACGAGCGCGTCATCACGTTCGCGCTCATAGACGAACATGTTGCGTACGGCTCGAATGAAATCTGAACCGACCCAGGTGTGCGGCATGTCGCCGATGAATTTAGTTTCTTTCGGATTTCGCCACACCACTTCCGCCCAATGATTCCATGCCGGCGGGCGTTGATCCTGCAAAAAGAAATCCAACAGCTCATGTGCACGTTCTTTTTGTCCGAGCAGAATAAGAGCGCCGATATTGCGCACTTCGTAAGGCGTGTAATCTTTCCACTCAATTTTGCCGTCGCGGCGTTGCGTAAAAAACTGATAATATTTTTCGTAAGTATTGTTGAGTTGTGGCGATGGCAGGTTCTCCATTTCACCGCAAGGGTCGAGACCAATTGTCGTCGACGTGGCGTCGAAATCCCCCAATTCCACGCAGCCGGGAATGTAGTCGATGCCTTTGTTCGCCATCGCCATTCGCATCGAAGCATATAGGCACTTTATGAAATCATCGCGCGCAACGGCAAATTGTTTTTCATATTCGCGCTCATCCAAAATGGCGGCAATCACAGCCGCATCCTTCAAGCCTTTCACGCCGAAGAAATCATCCCAATACGAGTGCATCGGTTTTGCTGAATAACCTTCATGGCTGATGGACTCGGGCAGCAGGCCGTAACACGCGCGCTGTTCGGCTGTGCCGTTCACATAAATCTCCGTCTTGCGTTGATTCCGCAAGAACTCGATATATTCGACAGTCTTGACGATCTGCGGAAACTTTTGCCGCAGCCAGAGTGTGTCATTGCTAAAGCGAAAATATTGCAGTACCGCATAGATAAACTCGCCATGGCTGTCGTTCTCCGGAACCGGATCAGCGCCGCGCGTATCAACCACGCAGGGAATCTTGCCATTGGGATATTGATATTGCGCATACCAATCGATGAACTCGCGCACCTCTTGTTTGATACCGAAGCGCAGCAGCGCCGCGGATGTCAAAGCGCCGTCGCGAATCCACGAGCGGTCATACGAACGCGAACCGGGCTGAATGCCGGCGCGGTCGCGGTTGATGAGAATGTATGCCAGGTTCGAGCGCACGATGTTGATCAGTCTCTGCGCTGACGCGGGCAGGCGGATTTCATACGTGCTGATTTTGTCTTCCCAAAATTTGCCTACGGAGTGGCGGGCAGTTGTCGCCGCGTTCAACAGAGAAGGAGAGTAATTTTCATGAAATGGAATGGCGAGTGAGAGGGATTTTTCGCCGGCGGGTTGCAAATTAAAATCATATTGCAGCGCCGCTGAAGCATAGCCGAAATGATCGGAGATTTGCGCCGCCGCGGGCAACGCATCTCTCGAAATAAATTCGACGATGTCGCCTTCATCAAAAGTGGCGGCCCCAAATCCATCGGCGGGGCTTGGCAGCAGAATTTTCTTCTTGTCGTTCACGGCGATTTCACTGCCCTCACGACGAATGGTTTTCACTTTGGCCGTGCCGCCAGGCCAATTCAAAAATTGCCACGGCGGGTTGACTTGAAACGGCCGAATGGCGAGATAGAAATGGCCGCGCAAATTTTTGTTGCTGAGATTCTTTAAAACGTAATGTGTAAAGAGTAAGGAACTATCGGGCGCACCGGTAGCGAATGCGGTGATGTCCAGCTTCAAATCATCATGCGTCCTCGTTACGGTTGGAATGGGAAGATAGTCTTTTTCCAGTGATTGTGTCATCGTCGCGTCATTCCACGTGAGCAGCTTGCCATCGCAAAAGATAAACGGTTCGATGGAAAAGCTGCTTTTGTCAACCTCGATCATACCCTCTTCATTGAGGAGCGCTTCCTTGGTGTCGTTGTTGACGCCCAGCGCGGTCCAATACGATTGTTCGTTTTGCAAATATTTGGGAAAATAGCCGCGCGGAAAGTCGGCAGCGATGCGGATGAAGAACGCCTCGGGGCTTTCAGCAAACTCAATTTTTTGGAATGAAACCTCTGCAATAGCGTAACCCTGCTGCCGCGCGCTGGCGAGCAGGTCGAGCTTGAGAAAGCGCGTTTGTTGATCGCGCAAATAGAGGTAGCTTCTACCGGGTTTGCCTTTGGTTACTTCATAAGCGGTTTCCCATGCCTTGCCGTCCGGCGAGAGCAGAACGTTGTAGGCACTCGCGAAGTCTTGTTGATCCCAGTCAATAATCAAACCGCCAAATTCGCAGCTCTTGCCCAAATCGAACACAAGGGATTGATGCTCCGGCTTCACGGCGCTGCGCCATTGTGTTTGCGGATTGCCATCCAGAATCAAATTGAGCCGGCTCTTGCTGCTGGCGCTGGTTGCCGCGCTGATAACCGGCGTCGGCAGCGCATCTGCCGGAGGCTCCAATTCTTGAAAAGCAAAATCATCGATATAGATTGAACCTTTGCCGCCGGTTGAAGAAGCGACGAAAAATTCGATTTTATCAAAAGCCTTGAGCGAGCGATCGGCTGTCGGTCCCCACGCAAAACTAATGTGTCGTTTTTTGATCCTAATACTTGTCCATTCCGTTGGAAACTCAAAGTTGCGTTGATTTAGCCACCAAACGTTGTCGCCGCTGACATCGACGAGCTTGAACTCGAGATTGTTGACCGGCGCCGCGCCGCGCAAATAAAAAGAGAATTGAAAATTTTCGGGCAGCGTCATCGGCAATTGTTTTTGAATGCCGCAATAACCCGCTCCCGCCACAAAATCGAAGTCAATTTTGATGCATTTGCCGGTGCGGCCTTCGACGAGGGCGATGTCGATGCGCACGCCGTCCGAGGCGATCGCCTTCCATCCCGGCAATTCTTCGAAACCGTCGAGCAGCCGTGTTTGCGCCGCCGCAATTTCGCTCAAAGCGACGAAAGTGATCAAAGCGGATGAAACAATTCTATGCAATGTCATGGCCTGTAATCCAAACATGTATTTGCCAATTGTTACTAATCCACATTCCCATCGTTGCCATGCTCCGTGCAAAAACTCACGTGAAGCGCTGCGATGCAAGGGTTTCACAAAGAATCCCTCTGCCTACACGTTGCGGCTTTCCGTCTGCGTAAGCTTCTTTTATCAATGATCAAAATGCACGTTCCGCTCTGCAGCCTGCCACAAGCCGCTGCGCCGCAAGGGAATTGCTGTGGCCTTCTTTTCTTCCAACCAATCAAAAACTCTTTTGCGCATTGCCGCGACCAGGTCTTTGTGTTCGGCATGGCCGATCAAGTTCTCCATTTCCTTCGGATCATTTTGCAGATCATACAATTCATCAAGATCCCAAATGCCGTGATAGGTGATATACTTGTATTGGGCGGTGCGAATGCCCAGCATCGTCGGCGTGTGTGGGAACGGCCGCTCCCAGAAATAGAAATAAAAAATCGCGTCGCGCCACGGCGTTTGCTCGCCTTTCAACAGGGGTAAAAACGATTTGCCTTCCATGTCGCTCGGCGCTTGATAGCCGGCCGCTTCCAAAATCGTCGGCGCGAAATCGACGTTTTGGACGAATTCGCTCACTTTCGTGTTGGGCTTGGTGATCTCGGGACAATGCGCCAGCAGCGGTATGCGAATCGATTCTTCGTACATGTGACGTTTGTCGATCAAGCCGTGCTCGCCGAAGGAAAAACCGTTGTCACTCGCGTAAAGTATCAACGTAGATTCCAGCAAATCATTTTTCTTCAGCATCTCAAACAGGCGGCCAATGCTGTCATCCACCGCGAGCAGCGTTTCGCAATAGCGGCGATAGAACGTATCGAAATCCATTTCGCCGTGATACATGTGATCCACGCCGTGCCAGCTGTTGCGTTGCGCGCGCACCCAGCGCGGTTTGTTGTGATAATTGGCCTCGGTATTGGCCATGGTCGCGGGATATTCGAGCGCCACCTTTTCATACTTGCCGAGATGCCGCTTGGCCGGCTCGAACATGGCATGCACAGCTTTGTGCGAGAGATAAAGAAAGAAGCGATTCTTACGTTGCGTGTTGATCCAATCTACTGCGTAGTCCGTGAGCAGATCGGTTATGTAGCCCGTCTGCTTTTTGCGCGCGCCGTCGATATTAAATTCGGGATCATAATACACGCCCTGCCCCGGAAAACTTACCCAGCGATTGAAACCCGGCTGCGGCTCGTCGGTGTGATGGCCCATGTGCCACTTGCCGATGAACGCAGTTTTATATCCCGCCTCCTGCAAATACGTTGGAAAGAAAACATTGCCGGGCGGCATCGGACTGTCATTGTCAACCACGCCGTGCGCGAAGGGATATTTGCCGGTGAGAATCGAAGCGCGGCTGGGAGAGCACAATGAAGTAGTGACAAAAGTATTTTGCAAATGCGCGCCGTGCTGTGCGAGGCGATCAAAATTCGGCGTGCGCAAAAACTTCGGTTTGCCCATGAACCCGAAAAAATCATGGCGATGATCATCGCTGAGAATGAAGATGATGTTGCGCGGCTGGGCGTTTTGAACCCTTCTGAGAGAGGCACCCGAAGCTGAATTCCAAAAAGGCAGGGTGGCGGCGCCCGCCATTGTCGCAAGAAATTTGCGGCGGGAATAATCCTGGCTCATGCCTTGCCCTCCTTTATCACAATTGTCTCTGCGATGCGGTCATGCACGGTTTGTTTGTTGGGGTGAATGAAGTATTGCAGAAATCCGAATCCCAGCTCCAGGGCTGAGGCGCCGTAACCCAGTGCACGTTCGATCGCATGCCACAATGAAATATGCTCATGTGTCAAAGACACAACGCGAATTTTCATCAGCCATTTGCCGGGAGTTTTGCCATTGCCAAAGTAGGTAAACAAACCGAAGTAGAAAACGAGAAAGATCAGACTGTACCAATTGGCAAAATCAAATTTGAGATTGAGATTCGTATTGGGATCGATCCACCCGAAATAATGCAAAACTCTCGCGCCGCCGATCAACAGCGCAAGAAACAGCAGGAATGCGGCGAGGAAGTCGAGCACGAAAGCGAACGCGCGGCGAGGGAATGAAGCTAATGGCATTCCTTGAAGCTGATCGAGTCGCGGCAAGTGATGTGGTTTGTAGCTTTGCATGATTTCCTGCTTCATGTCTATCTCAAAATGCTCCAACCCGGGCATGCACGAGGCTGTCAGACTCCACCGCGTTGTGCGACTTCGCAGATTATAATGCAACGGCCAGGCCGTTGCAAGTACATCTCCGGTAGAAGCGAACTTTTCAATGAGTGCTATTTCTCGTTATCCAACCATCCGCCCGTAAATCCCGCGCGTTGCAATCCCTTCACGATATGCTTGTTCTTCTTCATCACATTCCACACAAAATCGTTGCGCAGGTTTTCGATCATGATCACGATTGGGCCTTGATCGATGCCAAGATAATCATCATCAAACCAGCCGTTCGGCGTTTTCGGCGTGAGGTAAGTCGGATTGAAAGAGTCGAGAAAGCCATACTTTTTCCACAACAGCGTGTCGTATTTCGCGGCCAGCGCTTTCAAAGCGGGAATGCAAATTTCCGGCGCAAAGGCAATTGAGCCGCCCGCGGCCGTGGGCGCGATGGTACCGTCGTCCTCGATCCAATCGAATGAAACGCCGCGCGCGCGATACGACCAAAATTTTCTCTCTCTGCCATCAACAACAAATGCCGTGTCTTTCGGCCCGTCGCAAGCAGTCCAGCCCCAGATATTCTCGGCATAATCGCGATACCCGTACGGGTTCTCTTTGGCATAAGCTTGCTGTGAATAAGTTGCGCGCCGGGAGTTTTCGAAATAATCGATGCCCTTCGCGCGCATATAATCATCATGAATGCCGCGAAAATCGATCCAGCAATGCGAGTATTGATGCCCGAACAACGGGCCGAAGCTCACGAACTCCAAGCCGTAATATTTTGCCCACACATACGGTTTGGTCCACGTTTGCCACACGCTTTCGGGCAAAGGATGCGTCGGCGAACCGAGGGCGAGAATATAGAGAATCATGGCTTCATCGTAGCCGTCCCAAATGTGCCTGCCGAAGCCGCGTTCAGGATGCCAAGAAGTTTTGACGCCATTCGTGTCAGCCATAAACCAATTCCAATCCGCGCGAAAATAGAGCGAGTCGGCGAGGCGGCGAATTTCCTGCTCGGCATAATTGTCGCCGTCAAAATAGGATTGCGCGAACAAAACGCCGGCGAGCAACAACGCCGTATCAATCGACGAAAGCTCGCATTTCCATTCGCGCTCGCCCGAGGGAATTTTCAAAAAATGATAATAAAAACCTTTGTAGCCCGAAACGCTGTCGGGCCGTTCATGTTGCGGCAGTTGCCAGAAGAAACGCAGCGTGTTCAACGTCCGCTGCACCGCTTCTACGCGCGTGATCACATTGCGTTCAACCGCAATGCCATAGGCCGTGAGGCCAAATCCGACTGCCGCAATACTTGAGGGCGCAGGCCGGGGCCAGCGATCGGGGGTCAAGCCGGTGGCGGGATCCGTCGTTTCAAGAAAAAATTTCAGGGTGCGCACTTGCAAGGTATCGAGGAAAGGATCCCAGGATAAGGCGGCAGGTGCCGGCATCGCCACCGACAGTGTTTGCTTTGGTTTTTCCTGGCAAGCCCAAAGAGTTGCCATTAAAGACAATACCAAAAACTTTGGCTGCATGACTTGCATCTTTCACCTCACTAAAATAGCCTTGCGCGTTTGCTGCCAAGCGCCGGCCTGAATCGCATAAAAATAAATTCCACTGGGCAGGTGCTTGCCGTTGAACGAAACAGCATGATCGCCCGCTTCCAAGATGTCGTGTACTAAGGTTGCAATCGTCTGACCGCCAAGATTGAACACCTTGAGCGTGACCCCTTCACGTTGGGGCAGCGAAAAATGAATGGTCGTCGAGGGATTGAACGGATTGGGATAATTCTGCGCGAGCTTGAACGCATTCGGCGTTTCGAATGATTTTTCCTCCACACGTGTTCCCGTCGAGCGGAATCCTGCACGTTGCAGGCCCCGCTGGACATCGGGATTCTGCATGAAGCGTTGCCATATACGCCCGGTGCGATAGTTTTCAATCATGAGAACAATCGGGCCTTCGTCAATGCCGATGACATCCGGCCCCCACCAATTCACGTTCAAATTGAACGCGTCACGAAAGCCGTACTTCGTCCAAAGCTGCGCGCGATAGGTGTCGTAGAGATGGCGCATCGCGGCCATCGACTCTTGCGGCGTGAAAGGAATCGAGCTTGCGGCCGCGGTGGGCGCGATGGTGCCGTCATCATTTTGCGGGGGCGGTGCGCCGCGCGCGGCATATCCGTTTGGCCCATCGCACGCCGTAATGCCCCATACGTTCTCGCCGTAGCCACGATGGCCGCGCGGATTGGCAATACAATAGGCGCGCGCCGCGAGCGTGGCGCGGCGGGAATTCTCGAAGTAATCGATGCCGCGATTGCGCATGTAGGCATCCTGAATACCGCGGAAGTCGATCCAGCAATGTGAATATTGATGGCCAAAGAGCGGGGGGAAAATCACATACGTCTGGCCGTATTGCGTTTGCCATTGATAGTCGCTCGTCCACGCATTCCACGTCGTCGCAGGAATCGGATGGGTGGGCGAGCCGAGGCCGAGAAGATTCATGATCATTGCTTCGTTGTATCCGCCCCACCAAGCATTGATGAAGCCGCTTTCAGGCGACCAGCCGAGCGTGAGGTTCGGTTGAAAGTTTCGCATCCAATTCCAATCCACACGATAATAAATCGAGTCCGCCAGGGCGCGAATGTCGTTTTCAACCACGTCGTTATTGGTGAAATATTGCTTCATATCGAGAAGGCCCGCGAGCAAAAGCGCGGTATCGATCGAGGAAAGCTCAGAGTTCCACGTGCGCAACGCGGTGTCCATATCAAGGAAGTGATAGAAGAAGCCTTTATACCCGATGCGGCCCGAGGTCTCGCGGCCTTGCGGCTTCGTCCAAAAAGTTTTGAGCGTATTCAACACGCGCGTGCGGCCTTGCTCGCGCGTGATCCAGCCGCGATCAATCGCAATCGTGATCGCCGTGAGTCCGAAGCCCACCGAGGCGATGCTGCACGGCGCACCATTGGCGCTGCGGTCTTTGATCAAGCCGTTGCTCGCGTTCGCTTCAAGCCAAAAGAAATCGAACGAGGCGCGCTGCACGAGATCGAGAAACACGCTGTCGGTGAGCGCGGCGACTTCGTGAACGTTTGCCGCGACGACTCGTTCAAATAAGACACCGTGCGCCGCATCGTTCAAATGAATGCCGTCCCCGCTATCATAAATTGATTTGATGCGGCCATTCGATTCAGCAATCTCGCTCCAAAAGTCAATCGCCTTGCTGCCCCAGCGCGCGAAGGTCGAATCGCGCATGGCCACGAGATTTTGCCGCTGCGCTTCGGAGAGATTGCGCGGCTGGGTTGTCGTAATCCACACCGGAACCGTTGCGGCGCGCGCCTTGGCGAGCACCGCGTCATAATTCGCAAGCTGATCCTTCACCGGGTAGCCGCTGGTTGCGTCATTACTCGGCAGATTGATGATGATCGCGGAGGGTTTAAGCGAGAGCGCTTTGGTGATATTGCGCTCGCGATCGGGCAAGGCTCTGCCCGCGGGCGGAACATTGCCGTTAGGCATAATGTGATACGTTGTGTATCCGCCGCGCGCCAAGTTCGTCACGGTATTTTGCGGATTGAGGCTTTGCACATAAGCGCGATAGCGATTGACCCAAGCGTTGTTGCGATTGCTCGGGCCTGTGCCCTCGGCAGTAGAAGAGCCGAGCACAACAATGTGCAGCGGATCGGTTTGCGCCCGCGCGAGCAGAACAAAGGCGGCGAGCATGATGCAACAAAGAAATGCCAAATTCTTTTTCATAAATATCCTCCGTTCACGCTGCAGCATGCTTTGCCGCATACGCCGGCATTACACGTTGATCTCCATTTTCGCGAGCCTCTACGCTCGCGATTTTTCATCAATGCGAGCGTCGCGCATAAATCTGCCGCACGTGATGCGCGTTGTGATACAGCGTGAAGAACAACATTTCCCGCAAGGTGAGCTTGCCCAAGACCGGATGCGGCAGGCGATATCGATCTAACGCCGTCTCAGACCAGCTCGCAATCGCCTTTTGTAAATTGTGTTGAGTCGCTTGCCAATGGTTCATAATCTCGGCGCGCCGCGCGTGTAGATCCTTCGGCGCCGGTTGCGGCGAGGGCGCGAACTTGCCTGCGGTCACTCCGGTTTTTAATTTGTTTTGATAAAAAGTCTGGACTTCAGTAAATGGACGCGAAGCAACGTGCCGGTATCCGAACAGCAATGCGAGCATAATGCGCGGCAAGCGCAACGCCTTCGCCACCGGCCGCACGGATTTCGTGAGATGGCGCACTTGCTCTGCGGGCGACCACTTCTCGCCTTGCGACGCAAAGAACTCGGCATCGGTCAGAGTGTCGAGGAACTGTTTCGATTCGCCGTGCAGGCGTTGCAAGCTCGCGAGGATTTCGTCGCGCGTTTGAGGGGCGCCGGTGGACAACATTTTCTCTCTTCCATTTTTTCCATGCGAAACGTTTGTAGTAGTGCCTTCAGGCGCACACCTCACAACTCGCTTGGCTCCTGAAGGAGCTGCTACGAGCGTTCTTGTTTCCCGAGCACCACCACCACACGATGCGTCTCCCCTTCCGCAAAAACCGGCATGCACTTGCCTTCGTGCCGCGCGCCGTCAATCCAAACTTCTTTCACGCCGCGCTGCATGTGTTGGGGATTGTTGACTTCGATAAGATACGTCGCGCCGCGAAACGTGCGCCGCACGGTGAAGCCTTTCCATGCTGAAGGAATGCACGGATCGATCACGAGCCCGTCAAACGTCGCGCGAATGCCGAGTATCCATTCGAGGCCGACTTTGAAGAGCCACGCAGCAGAGCCGGTGTACCACGTCCAACCGCCGCGGCCGTAGAAGCGCGAGCCGGGGCCGTCGATGTTGCCGGGCGTCACGTATGGCTCCGCAACGTACTCGTCCGGCTTCTTGCCGCGATGCACGGGATTGATCTTCGAAAACATACGGAACGCATTCTCGCCGCGACCGAGCATGGCTTCGGCAATGACGGCCCACGTGGCCGCATGCGTGTATACGCCGCCGTTTTCGCGCATGCCCGTGGCATAGCGCGAGAGATAGCCGATGTATTTGTCCGGCGTTTTATAACCGGGGTAAAGCAGCAATGGGCCGGCCTTGTGCTCAAGATGCTGCTCGACCATATTCATGACTTGCTGCGCGCGCTCGCCCTCCGCCACGCCGGAAATCACCGCCCACGTTTGCGCGTTGAGGAAAATGCGGCCTTCCTCGTTTTCCTTGCTGCCGATCTTCTCGCCGCTGTCTTTCGTTGCGCGATAGTACCACTCGCCGTCCCACGCGAGTTCATTGATCTTCTCTTTCAATAGCCGCGCGCGCTCGCGATAGTTTTGCGCGCGCGTGTGATCGTTGTGCCTCTCCGCGATCACCGCAAAGTCGTTCAAGATGTAATGAAGAAAATGCCCGAGCCACACGGACTCGCCCTTCATTTCGAGACCCACCGCGCTCAAGCCGTCGTTCCAATCGCATGCGCCGATGAGGGGCAAACCGCGCGGGCTGAAACGTTCGAGAGCTTTATCCAATGCGCGGCAGCAATGATCATAAAGCGAAGCTGGCTCTTTCTCATCAACAAACGACTCACGGCAATCCAACAATGAGAAGTCGTTCGTCTCGTGCAAATAATTTGTGAGCACAAACGGGAGCCATAGCAAGTTATCGCTGATGGTCGTGTGCAAACCGATTTCGGAAATGGGATGCCACCAATGATACACCGTGCCGTCTTTGAACTGATGCCGCGCGTGCAAAAGAATTTGTTTCTTCGTTTGCGCCGCGTCGATGGGCAGAAAGATCTGGCTGTCCTGCAATTGATCGCGAAAGCCATACGCGCCGCCGGTTTGATAATACGCCGTGCGGCCCCACAATCTCCCCGAAATGGCTTGATACTTCAGCCACGTGTTGAGCATCACGTTCATCGCCTCGTCCGGCGTGTCGATCTCGACCGTGCCGAGCAAATCCTCCCAACGTTGCTTCACATTCGCGAAAGCCGCATCGACTTCCGCAATAGCGCGATACTTCTGAATCAAGCTTGCCGCTTCCTCACGCTCTTGCGTTGCGCCGAGCGTGAACACAATCGTCTTCTCTTCACCGGCTGCGAGCGTGACATTCGCTTGCAAGCTCGCTATAGCATCAAGCCAATTACCCACGCGCTTGTGCAGCTTGCCTTCGCGCACGGCCTGCGGCTCGCGTTGATTGCCATACATGCCGATGAAGCTCTCCTTATCGCCGTCAAAGCTGTGCGGCTTCACGTTCACGGAGTGAAAAGCAACGTAGCCCCAATCCGTATTCCAATGGCCGCGATCGGTCGGCACTTCCCACAAACGTTTCGTGGCAAAGAGTGCGTGCAAGTTCGCGTCATAGTTCGTTTCGATGAACGATTTGTGAAACTCGCGATGCCAATCCGGCGCTTGGCCGAGCCCCCATTCGAAGAAAGAAAAGAGGCCCAATTTCTTCGGCTGGCGGCTGCGGTTGCGCAACGTGAGTTTCCAAATTTCGAGCGGCTCGTCGTTCGGCACAAACATCAGCAGCGTGGATTCCACTCCGAAGTTTTGCGAAGTGATGACGCTATGGCCGATGCCGTGACGGCATTCATAATGATCCGGCTCGTGACACACGGGCTTCCATCCCGCGGACCATACGTTGCCTTTCTCGTCGCGGAGATAGAGATATTTGCCCCATTCATCTTTGATGAGGTCCTGCTCCCACCGCGTGATGCGATTGAGCTGTGCATGCGTGCGCCAACTATAGCCGCCGCCGGTTTGGGAGATGGTCAAGCCGTAATCGCCGTTGCTGATCACATTGATCCACGGCCGCGGGGTTCGCGGCGTGGTCATGACATACTCTTTGCCGTCTTGGGAAAAATAGCCGTACTTCGTTTTGAAGCTTTTCAAGGGGTTCCTTCCTCTTCTCTAATCAATCGGATTTGCGCATGACGTCTTTTCGAGTTTGGCAAAGCCTCTTCGTGCAAGCCGGCCTCGCTTAATTCTTCTCCAAATGCTTTTCCCGCGCGACTGTCGCAACAAAAGGTCCCGGGCGGGACACTTGCGGCAGCCCGAGAATGGTGCGCGCACGATTCAAAGCGTCATCAATATTGCCGCAGACGTTTTCTTCGCCGATTTTTTCAAGCAGGCCTGATTGCTGCATGGCATAAAGCGGTTGCGCGTGGACGCCGGAAAGAATAAAAGCCGTGCCATTCTTTCGGGCATTTGCGACTTCAATCTCAAGGGCCTGCAATGCGGTGGCGTCGACGGCAAGGACGTGGCGAATGTTCAAGATGAGCACTTGAGGAGGTTTCTCCAATAAGCGCATGGTATCTTTGAATTGCTCAATCGCGCCAAAAAACAAGGGTCCATGAATTTCAAAAACCTCGACGCCTGCTGGAACCTCCCGGCGCGAGATCGCGTTCGGATCATCTTCCAGCTCTTCTTCGTCGCTCTGAAGTTCTTTGGTGATGAGGCTGGCTTGCGTCACGTTCGACATGCGATTCAAGAAAAGAAAAGCCGCCAGCACAACGCCCACCTGAATCGCGACGGTCAAGTCGATCAAAACTGTGAGTAAAAACGTGGCGAACAAGACTACAATGTCGCTGCGCGGACTGCGCATGAGCTTGACGAACATGTGCCATTCACTCATGTTATAAGCCACGTAAATCAAGATCGCCGCGAGCACAGGCATGGGAATCAGGGCAGCATATTGCCCGAAGAACAACATGATGAGCAACAAGACCAGCGCATGCACCATGCCCGCCACCGGGGTGCGCCCGCCATTCTTGATATTTGTCGCAGTGCGCGCGATGGCGCCGGTCGCAGGAATTCCGCCAAAGAGTGGCGAGAAAATATTGCCGACACCTTGCGCGATCAATTCCATATTCGAGCGGTGGCGCGTGCCTAACATGCCGTCTGCCACAACCGCCGAAAGCAACGATTCGATGGCGGCCAATAAGGCAATCGTCACCGCCGGGGAAAACACTTCGGTGATCAGCTTCCAATTAATGCTAGGAAGCTGCGGCGCGGGCAAATTATTCGGCACACTGCCGAAACGGCTGCCGATGGTGTCCACAGGCACATCAAAAAAATGAACGATCGCCGTCATCACGATGATGGCAACAAAAGAACCGGGAATGCGGTGCGTGATCCGCGGCCAAAGCACGATCACAGCTAGCGCCAGCACGCCAATGCCGAGCGCATGCGGACTAAGGGTGTGCATGTTTTCCAGATAAACCGTCCACTTCTCAACAAAGTCCGCCGGCACATTTTCAATCTGCAAGCCGAGGAAGTCGCGCGTCTGTGAAGAAAAAATAATAAGTGCGATGCCGCTGGTAAAACCGACGGTCACGGGATAAGGTATGAACTTGAGCAACACCCCCATGCGCATGGCACCCATGATAATGAGAAAAATGCCAGCCAGCATGGTGGCTACCGCCAAACCTTCATAGCCGTGTTCATGCACGATCCCGTAGATGATCACGACAAACGCGCCGGTCGGGCCGCTCACCTGCGCGCGGCTGCCGCCCAACGCGGCGATGAGAAATCCCGCAATGATGGCGGTATAAAGGCCCTGTTCCGGTTTTACACCGGAGCCGATTGCAAATGCAATCGCCAACGGTAATGCAACAATGCCGACGATGATGCCGGCAACCACATCAGCCGAAAATTGTTTTTTGGAATACCCTTCACGAAATATGGCAATCAATTTCGGTTCTAAAATCCTGTGCATGAATATTTTCCTTGAGGCCGCTGCTGTTTTGGTCAGTTAGGTGGCGTACGCCTCGTTCTCTAAACCGGAAAAATCCTAACTGTTATCAGTAAAGCAACTGCTGTTCAATAGTGCACAACGGACTTGTCTAGCTTCAATTATCATCCTCAAATCCAATCGCTTTGAGCATGGGTTTGATCTCGGCGTTCGACATGAACAACTTCCAGATCAAACCAGTGCGGTAGTTTTCGATCATCACCACGATGGGCGCCTGATTCAAGGCCATGTTTACATCTTCAAACCAATTCTCCGTGAGATTGAAGCCGTCGCGGAAGCCGTAGATGCCCCAGAGCTTGCTGCCGTGTTCGTGATAGAAATGTTTGAGCGCGGCCATGGACTCTTGCGGAGTATACGGAAATGAGGCGAGACTCGCCATGCAATTGATGGTGCCGTTCTCTTCGCGCGGGTTGGGTTTGCCGCCGCCGGAGTTGATGCCCGCCGATAGGCCCCAGCAATTCTCACCGAAACCCACACGCTTGTTGGGATTCGCGATACAATACGCGCGATTGATGAGCGCGAGGTTGCGATTGTTGTTGAAGTAATTCGTGTACCGATCTCTCTTGTTGCGCGGATCGAAGCCCATGAACGAAAAATGCGTGAAGAAAAGATCGCCGCCGGTGCCCACGCCCACGTCGAGCTTGATGCCGAAATAGGTGTTGCCGTTGGTGTAATGATCGCCGTGCGTGGTGCGGCCCCAGCCCTGGCGATAGCGCACGGCAAGCTCGGATTGGCCGGCCCAGCCGGTGTGATACATGCTCGCAGGCACGCCGTGCGTGGGCGAGGCGATGGCGAGCAGATAAACGATCATGGTTTCATTCCAGCCCACCAAGGGATGGCTGATGTGCCACGCATGATTGGGCGACCAGTGCCAATAGAGAAAATCGCTGTCCGGTTCTTTGCGATACCAATCCCACTCCACTTCCCGCCACAGCGCGGTGATGGTGTCGCGCAGGTCGCGTTCTTCTTTCGTGTTGCGATTGAAATATTGCCGCGCCACGAGCAGGCCCTGCACCAGAAACGCGGTTTCGACGAGATCGCCGCCATCGTCATATTTGCCGAAATACGCAATCGTTTTGCCGGTTCTGCCGTCCAAAAAATGCGGCCAAACGCCATGAAAACGATCCGCAGTTTTGAGGAAGCGCACGATCTTGAGCATGCGTTCAAGTCCCTGCGCTCGCGTGATGAAACCGCGCTCGGCGGCAACCACGAGCGCCATGATGCCAAAGCCCGATGACCCCACGGCAACGAGATTTTCATCGCCGGGAAGAATTTCAATGGCCATGCCCGCGTTCGGATGGCCGGCCTCCCAATAATAACGAAAACAAGCTTCCTGCACCATCGTGAGCAGTTCTTCGTCATTGAGCTTGCGCGTGCTCGCACTCGCGGCGTTCGAGAGCGCGGACTCGTTGTCGCGCGCATCGACCGCGCTGATTTTATAAAACGCTTTCTTGTCTTGCGCACCAATGAAATCGACGAAGCGAGCGAGGCTTCCCTTCTGCATGCCAATGGCCGAGAAATTTTGCCCATCAAATGAGCGGTGGATTTTATAATAGAACGGGGAGGCCTCGGCGTTGCGCTGCCAGGTCAAATCGATGTGGCGGTCGTATCCTTTCGCCGCCAGTCCGGTTGGCATTGCCGGCGTCCGGTTATCATCCGGATTGTCGTCAGCGATGCGCACGTCGTCGATATAAAGCGTGTGCTCCCTGCCGTCATCGAGGCCCTGCACGAAAAAAATTCGCGCGAGTTGGCGCGGATCGAATTTGTTTTCGTCCGTGCCATTGAAAAGCGGCTTAAAAGCGGCGAAGGGCAGTTTGATTTGCACCCACTGCCCGGCGGGAAGGGTTTTGATCAAGGCAAGCAGTTTGATATCCGGCACGCCGGCGCCGTTCGCATCCTGCAATCCGATGAGGGGCGATTCGTCGAGGGATAATTCCGTTTCGGAATAGCAGCGCAAAAAAAGCGTGTTGCCTTCGAATTCAAAACGGCGGCCGTAACGATTCGCGACTTCGAGCGTCATGCGCCAGTCGCCGCCGGTGCGCGATTGCCACTTCAAACGCAGCGCATTTGGCGGTGTGAAATATTTTTGCTCTTCAACGGGAAATTTTCCTGCGACGATTTCGAGCGTGCTCGGCGCAACGGCATAGCCGCGGCTGAAATAATACGAGCGCTCGGTGAGGCTGTTGTCGAAGACGACGTGATGATCGTAGCCGGAGTGGGCGAACATGGCGTAAGGAGCAAACACGAGCAGAGTAATTAAGAAAAAGCGAGTAAGCATTTACTTTCTCAATGGAGAAAAGCGCGGCTACAAATTTCTCTTCATCTCGCGCCGCAGGAATCTTTTTAAGCGCCGGAGTAATACCCGGTGTCCAAAAAATTCCTGCGGAATAACAATTCCACAATGGGACATTTCAAGATGCTAAACTGCCTGGAGATCATCAAAACCTAAACCCCAGCGTGAACCTCTGCGTGTTCTCCAATCTGCCGTGATCGGCCCAGGCATAATCGAAACGAAAGCTGTATTCATCAAGATCGAATTGCAGGCCGGCGCCCAACGTGACGCCCACCTCGGAATCTTCCAAAAATAAATTTTGATACCCGCCGCGCAGCGCGAGCGTTTTGAGCAGCAGCCATTCCGCACCCACGCTCATACTCTCCGTGTTATCGCTGGGATGAAAGGCATTCACAGCGACATGCACAACGTTGTTCTCGTTAAAGCGCATGGGATAGGTTACGCCCACACGAAAGAGCACGGGCAGGGGATAATCATCGGTGAACACCTGGCCAGGAAGACTGCTGTTATCGCCGTATTTGTCCGGATCGCGGTCAAAAACGAAACGCAAATCCCGGCCATTGTAACTCGCGGGCAGGCCAAAATTCGAAATACTGGCGCCCAGGCGCAAGCCATTTTCCGAAAGGCGATAGACGGTGCCGACATTCAAGGCAAACGTCGAGAGCGAGCTGTGCCAGATGGTTTCTTGAATGTAGTTCAACTGCACGCCGACGGAAAAACGATCGGAGATTTGCCGGCCAAAACCGAGACCAAGCGCGAGATTCGAAACCGTGTAGCGCTCACCCGTGCCCAGCGGTTGTTCGACCGTGCGCACATCGATCTCACCGGAGCTGAGCGAGGTGACGCTGATAAAAATATTGCCTAATTCTCCAGCCTGGAGAGACGCGGCGGCGTAGTTATACGAAATGTCCGCGAGCCAGGTGCTGTGCGAAAACTGTGCGCTGTAGCCGTTTTGATGTCCGATCGCGCCGGCATTATAATAGGCCGCGGCAACTTCATCATACATGGCAACGCCGGCATTGCCCATGGCCGCCAAACGCGCGCTCGGCTCAATCAACAAAAACTGCGCAACGGTGGTGCCGGTTTTGCTTTGACTGAAAAGCGCGCTGCTCATCAGGAAAACTGCGGCGAGTGAGAGTTTTGCTTTCATATTCAAATTCCTCTGACGGATTTTGCTTCACGAATAGCCCCAGCCTCGTGAGACGGTCGCCTCATGAGCTGAAGTTCTTTTCTCCGCAATGACCTTGCGATTATGCTCATTTGATGATGGCAAACTTTCCGATATGCTTGCCCAACGGGCCGGCATCCACGTGATAGAGATAAAGCCCCGGCGCAATTTCGAGATTGTCTTTTGAACGCAAATCCCACGGCACCATGCCAAAGTCGGAGCCGTCATGTTGCAGTGTTTGCACCAACTCGCCGCGCACGGTAAAAATCCGAATTGTGCAGTTTTGCGGAAGATTGCGGAACTCCATTCTGCGCTCGCCGCGGCCGGAGATGGCGAAACGCTCCGCTTCAAAACTCGCCAGCCCAACATAAGGATTCGGCACAACGTAAGGCTCTTGCGCCGCCAGGCTCTGCGCCGCCGCCGGATTGATGAACTCGCCCGTGGTTGAGAATGCGAAAACTTCACCATTTTCGAACGGATAAACCAGCTTTATCTCATAAACGTCTCCGCGCGTAGGAATCCGCAACGGACCGCGTTGCGCCTGGCCGGTGGTGTCCAATTCGATGCGCCAGGTTTCATAGGCGGTCGGATTGTTGCGGAGATAGGTTACGACGTCGATAAACTCATCGGGAAAAGGCAGACTCAGCGTGCCGTCATTGTCTTTATCCAAAAAATAAAACTTCATGCG
Source organism: uncultured Cytophagia bacterium (assembly GCA_964457925.1). Classification (GTDB taxonomy): domain Bacteria; phylum Zhuqueibacterota; class Zhuqueibacteria; order Zhuqueibacterales; family Zhuqueibacteraceae; genus Coneutiohabitans. The sequence goes on along the minus strand of CAYWGH010000019.1, from coordinate 15,769 downwards.
CAGGTCACCGTCTGCGGTATGCGCCGTGACGCGAAATTTTGTGGGACGCGAACGCAGCAAACCAAAGCCGCGCAGCGAGGTGTCGATTGGCACGTCGCTGAAAGTGATGGTCATGTCATCCGGGAAGCCCGGGCGCTTCAGATTGATGGGCAACGGATTGCGATATGTCACTTTCAAACGGCCATTCGTGAGGCTGGCGGCTGTAAACCCGCTGGCGGAGTCGACCGTAATGGTCTTCGGGGTGCTCACGATTGGCAGCAAGCCCATGCCCACCAATCCGCTGCCTGCGCCTTCCAAATCATAACCATTTGTGAAAAGCGTGTCGTCGCTGGTGATGTCAATCAAATCAAAAACATTGGCGCGCACGCTGTCAGCAAACATGGTTCTGAATTTCAAATTGAACGTGTGATTGTCGGGCACGAGGGCCGAGTTGACCACTTGCACCTGAACGCTGCCCGTGCCGCGGCCTGCAACGTGAGTGGTATTCGAGGCTTCCGCGCGCGTGAAACCTCGCACTCGCGGATTCGGCCGCACGGACACGACATTCTTCGGCAAAATCGTGCCGCCGCGCGGCGTGCGCGAGACTGAAATGGCATTTTCCGAGGGATAAAAGCCCAGCGAATCCGAGCCAAAATCGTAGGCCGTGACCGCATAGTAGTAAAGTTGGCCGTTCGTCACCGTGGTGTCGAGAAAGGTGTGCGCCAGGCCGGTATTGTTGCCCAAATAATACGCCACGCCTTCCACGACTTGCGCGGAGAAACCTTTCTTATCATTGATCACATCAAACTGCGCCAGCGGCTTGCCGTTGCCCAGCGGTCCGGTGCCGCGGCCCGTACTAATGACTTTGACGTCGCGAAACTCCGGATCCGTGGCGCGATACACGCGGTAACCTTCAAAATCATTTTCGAGCGTTACCGGATCGATGCCGCGCTCGGCGAAATCATCCCACGACAGCCGTACGTAACCATCGCCGGCCTCCGCCGTCACTGTCGGCATGGGCGGCGGCACCGCGAATTGGTAGTTGGCGTTATAAATGAGTTGCACAATTTGAACGGTATTTTCCAACTCTTCCAAATCTGCGCCGAATGCCAGCGCCAGGCTGAAGCGCTCCGTCTTCCCGGCCCGCAACGTGAATGGGCCGGAGGCAAACACAAAGCCGATGTTGTAATTCAATGCCAAGGGCGGGTCGAAGCGCTTTGCGGGATCGGGATCGGAGAATTGATCATACAAGCGTTTGGGCCAGTTCCTGCCGTCATCAAAAAACACGATGCCGTCGACATCCTGGCTGGGGTTGCCGGCGCCTGCGCGAATGCGATTGAATTTGAAACCCGTCAGGCCGATTTGATCCGACTCGTGCAAATCCGTGCGGTCGAAATTTGTTTCACCATTGGTGGGAATGCCGTCGCCTTCGCCGGTATCATTCGTGCCGAACACTCCGTCCACGCCGGCATCATGCAATTCCGCCACCCAATCAAAGTCTTCATCGCCGGTCCACCAACGTCCCGCACGATAGGCAGGACGACTTTCAACTGTGCCGTGCTCGCGCTCGAAATTCGCCTGGTTATAATTCGCCAGGAAATGGGCTTTGATATTGTCTTGTCCGGTGATGAGTTGGCCCGGTCCACCGTCGCGTTTTTCATCGATGATGCCGTCGTTATCATTGTCAATGCCGTCTTCGGGCTTGCCGGGCGTTTCCAAGTAACCGTAACCCAAATAGCCGGTGGGAAAACAATTCGTGCCCAAGGCATCGCCGTGGCCGCCTTTGTCCCAGGTGTACACCAGATTGAGATTGCCGCGTTTGGTGTAGAACGCGTTATCATCGTCTGATTCTGCGATGCCGTCGCATGAAATGGAAGACCCGCCCACCCCGGAATCCATGTACAAACCGAAGATGATATTTTCATTGTAGTCGGTGGTGCCTTCGTTGGTAATGTCATAGTGCCAGAAAATCACATTGGAGGATTGCGGATTGGCCCATTGAAAGCCGCGCACTTCGATGCGCAAGCCCAGCCCGCGGCGCGTGGAGTCGCGGCGGTCAGGATAAAAATCCCAGGCATCGTAGAAATCATCGTCCATCACCGTATAGCTTTCTTGATCGGCGTTCGGCCGCTTGCCAAAATAGCCGTTCCAACTGCCGGCCCATCCGGGATCATCGGGATCATTGGCTTTATCGGGCCAGGCGTCAGGCCACGTGCGCGGGTCGTTGCTGATGGCGGGGGAACGGCCTCGGTTAATGTTGGGATCTGCTTGAAAATAATCCGGCCGTGGTTCGAAACGCATGGTGCGGTTGCGATAGGGGCTGCTCGCCTGCCGCTCACGAAAGCCGGTTTCCATGATGTGTGAGACTTTGCCGTTGCGTTCCTGAATTTGCGCCAGCACGAACGGCGTGATACCGTCGCTATAATTCAACCCGCTGCCTTTGGGCACCTCCGCCGAATGGAACACACTGAGATCGACGCCGATGGGATCAGGCGGATAATCGCCGACCATTCCGTAGTTATAAAAAACCGTCCGGATATTCGCAGCATCGTGAGTGCCCGCGCGCTCGGCATCCACCCGCCCGCGTTTTTCTGGCGGCACCACGGGCTGGAACTGGGCTTGGGCAGCGGTGGTGAGAGCCAAACAGGTAATACACACGAGTCGTCTGAATTTCATAGCTTAGATCTCCTTGACTAAACGAAAGGCCAATCCGAGATTGCGTATCACGATCAAAAAATTTACCTCGCCCCCATTGTCAACCCCACCTCGATTCGGCGCGGCGGATAGTAGCGATTGGGATTGGCCAGGGTCGTACGATCAGTTTCGGGATTCAAAGAGTAATCCGGGCTGCCGGTGTTGCTGAAGACGAAGCCGTTGGAGAAACGGCCATCCAACACATTAAACCCTCGCCCGAACACGCTCATCTCGAAGCCGGCCAGTTTGAAGAACTTTTCGGCGCGCACATCCACCAACACCGACGCGGGCTTGCGGCCGGAGTTGGCTTCCAAATCCGCGCCGAACCCGGAACCAATTTCCGGCGTGTAGGGCTGGCCGCCACCATAACGAATGATTGTGCTGATGGAAAAATTCCGCGGCTTGTCCATCGTGATGGTGGCATTGAGCGTATGGCGTTGATCCCAGTTCAAGGGAATTTGTCGCGGCCGGGGATCCTCGCCTGCCGACGCACGCGTCGCGGTTTCGCGCGGATCGCTGGAATTGCCTTGCGCGCGCTGCCACGTGTAATCAAGCATGGTGCTGATGAGGCCGAGACGGCGCTGATCGAGCGCGATGGTGAAACCGAGCACGTTGCCGAAATCGACATTGGTCAAGCGCGCGTATTCCGCGGCCGCATAGGTTGAAATGAACTCCACACCCAGCAAGTCGCGAATGTCCTTGTAGAAAATGCTGAAATCCAGGCCGAGAAAATCCGTAATGGCGTGCTTGTAGCCGAATTCATATTGCACGGTGCGCTCGGGCTTGATGTCGGGATTGCCGAACACGCTATAGTTGCTCAATCCTGCTTGCAGCTCGCTCAGAATGGAATAATCCGAGTTGTTAAACAGCTGGCCGAGGCCGGGGTATTGATAAAAATGTCCGTAGGCAAAGAAAAGCGCGGCGGTGGTGGAAATGGGATAAGACACGCCGATGCGCGGTGCGAGGGAAGACTTGGCCGTCGTCGCTTTCGGAGTGGAGAGCGGCGCGCCCTCAATGGCGTTCGCCGGGTTTTGCAAATCGCTGGGCAGCGTCGCGCGCGCATCGAAGTATTCCCAGCGCGCGCCGGCGCGCACAATCAAATCCTGCCATTCAACTTGATCTTGCGCAAAGGCCGAAACCGTGATGGGTTTGTAATTCTCAAGCTGTTGAAACGAAAACTGCGGCGTGCTCACCAAGCGGCGCTCGATCAGGGTTCCGCCCGGGCTGAAAATGAGTCCCGGCACACCGAAACTGAGATCCGAGTATTGGAATTCGGCGCCGAATTTGAGCAAGTGATCACGCCTAACCTGGCTGGTCAGGCTGCCCTTGAAAACGTAGCTGTTCGTGCGCTGCTCGAAGCGCGTAAGATCGACGCCTTGCACCGTGAGGCCGATGTTGTAGTTGGCATCGCCTTTCGCCGGTCCCGCCGCATCATAGCGCGGATCATAAAAATCCTCATACACGAAATCTTGATAGTCAAAAAGATTTTGGCGGAAGCTCAAGTTATAAAACGTGTTTTTGGAAACCGTGTGCGTCAAATCGAACCCGTGCACGAATGAATAGGTGCGTTGTTTGGAGGCGCCGTCGGGGTTGTAAAAAAAGCCGAAATTGTAGCGTTTGTTGTCAATCCAATTGCCCAACGCTTGATATGACAACTCCAGGCTGTTCCACGAGCGATTGGTGATTTTTACCAAGCCCGACCATTCGCGCGAGTATTCCAGCGGCACCTCGGCGCTGTCGCCGGTGGGCGTAAACACCCGGGTTTCAAAATCGGCGCGATCAGTGGGATTGAATGCCCGAATGCCATAGATGTAACCGTCATTGACGTAACGCCGCCCACTGACAATGAAAAACGTTTTGGGCAAGCCGGTTGGGCCGCTGACGCTCAGCTGGTAATTTTGCAGCGAAAGGGGGCGAAACTCATCATTTACTCTGCGGCGATCCCCGCTGGTAAACATATAATCGCTCGCGAACGCCTCGGCATTCCATTTGAAATAATCCGAGCCGGTTTTCAGCACGGCATTGACCACGCCGCTCATGGCCTGGCCATATTCCGCATCGAACGTGCCGCTGATGACTTGCACCTCCTGCAACAACGAACGGTCGATGCGCAGGGTCGAACTGTTGTCGTAGGGATTGTTGACCGTGACGCCGTTGATTTGGTATTGCACCTCGCCCAGGCGGCCGCCGCGAAAATGGCCATCCACCACGCCCGCCTGCAAATTCACCACGTCATTCAACTCCTGCACCGGCAGCGTCGCGATGTTCTCGCTGGTGACCGTGGCCACGGAGCTGGTTAGATTCGTCTCAACGACCGGACGCTGCGCCGTCACCACCACTTCCTCGCCGGCGAGTGTCTGCTCGCTCAACTCGACGTTTTGTATGGTCGTTTTATCGCTGGTAATCAAAATGTTTTGGATCACCATCGTTTGATAGCCAATGATGCTATATTGCACGCGATAGGTGCCGGGCGGGATGTTGAGAATGTTGTAATAGCCGTCAAGATCCGCCGCGGCGCCGAGAGTCGTTCCCACCAGAACGATGCTTGCGCCGGGAAGAGGCTCTTTCTGCTTGTCCAACACACGACCGGAGAGTTTTCCGGTCGTGCCGGCATAAGCAACAGAACAAACGCTAAGCAGAAACACCAAAATCATTGTGCGCATTCGCCCCGGCCACCTGTGCAAGCGCTGGCAAGGTTTGCGGACTGGGAGCATTGGAAGGAACATACTCGCCTCTCTGCCAAAAGTATCGTGGAAAATTTGAACGGTTGAAAAAACAAATGCCCAAATTGCTCTTTATGTTGTTTTGATTTCCATTGACCAAAACATTTTTGGAATCCTATGCTGTTTGTTCATGCAAAAAATCAACGCAAACGAGCCGGAACCCAGGGAGAAAATTTCCAACAGATGAAGGCGGCCAACGGGTTTTATTTTATTCATTCATCGACAGATTTTATTCGCTGGAGAAATCTTTGCTTGTTTGCATAAAACCGGCAGTTTGGTTCTATGGCGCCCCGTTGGGGCTATTTGTCTGAGCCATAGAATTCGATTTAATATTGTGGTGTTGGCTGCACTGATTCACTGATGACGCGACTCCTCATGAATTTGACGACTGCAAAGCAATTGAGCCTTCCGGAGCGTGCACTCCGGAAGGCTCGTAGAGGCCAAATGGCCTTATTTGATTACCATCATTCTGCCGTAGAGGGTGGATTGCTTCTTTCCGCTCATGGCAGTCATCTGCAAACGATAGAAGTAAGCTCCGGAGGTAAAGTCTTTGGCATCGAATACGGCTTCGTGCTTACCCGCTGCTCTCACGCCCAATGGTTTGGTCAACACGCTGCGTCCGAGGATGTCGAACACCTTGAGCGTCACCAAACCGGCCTCGGGCATGCCGAAACTGATGGTGGTGGAGGGATTGAACGGGTTAGGATAATTGCCGTAGAGAGTGAAGACTTCCGGAACGCCCGCTGCGCCAGCGTGATCTTTCACGCCAGTGACAATGGTGTTGGCATCCATGTAGGCCCACACCGGCGAGGCGTTGCCGCCGCGCTCTTTGAACCACCAGGTCCAGTTACCGTAATCATCCGCAGGGTTCGGCCGGGTGTCGCCATCGAACAACAAGGCGCCCAGGAAAATCACGCCATCGCCGCGGCCAGCAGGATAACCGACTTGCTTCAGATCAATTGCCAACTCGATGAAGAAACCCTCATCCACATCCACCGGGTTGTTGATGGTGGTATTGGGCTTCATGGTGACGCCCACCGCAGCGCCGCCGGCAGCGATCAGGTCCGTCAAATAACCGCCGGTCACGGGTTGACCTGCCGCATCGAACCGCACGATGAATTCGCGGCCCACCAAATCATGGTTCTCCGGATGCCGCTCGATACGGTCATTAATCATGAAACGGATGCCGTCCCATTGTGCGTCGGTGTCAACCGCAATCACAGCCCCGTCACGCACATCCACGCCGAGGTACAGCATATCATCTTTGAAGAAATATCGGAACGTGGCGTCGCCGGGATCCAGAACAGCCGCGCGCCCGCCGCCCACTTCTGGTTGGAACTGTCCACTGGCAATCGGGCCAATGCTGGGATACGTCGCACGAAGCGCGTCATCGCCGAAACGCACGTCAAAGCTGGGTGCGTATTGCCATACCGCCTCGTTTAACTGGCCATCCACCGCCGGCGCCGGATAATTCACGGCATTTGGAATAATCAACTCAGGCCCGATTTCGGGGAGAATCTGGGTGTTGACGGTGACATTGGGCCGAGCATGAATGCGTACCGTGTTGCTCAGGAAAGCGCTGAACGGCCCCTGTAACCAGGTGCGGTTGCCGCTCAACTTTCCCGGAATCACCGGCCATTGCCAGTCCGTGTCATAGATCGAGATGTTGAAGCTGACAATATCGCCCTCGGACCGCGTCACATCATAGCCGCGCGGGGTCAGGTTCAGCCGGAATTCCATGGTATAGCCCGCATCCGGCACGGTATCGGAATTGGTAATGCCTGCCACCGTGGTTGCGGCATCCCAAATTTCCAAGTTCTCCGGTGTGCGCGGGCCGCCGGCGGCGCCAAAAAAGCTCGGCAACGCACCGATGTTGCCGGTTGCCGGGTCTGCCCATGGTTCCGTAACCCACCCGTAGAAATATTCAAACGGCGGGGCCGGACGGTTCGGAGATTCCTTCCGGCGAATGTTCATCAACACGCCGTCAAAACGGTTGAACAGGCCTCCACCTACAGAGCTGTCTTTTACCGACACGCCCAAATACAACTGATTTCCCACAACCAAAAATTTCAATGTCGCATCCAACGGGTCAGAAGGCTCAGCCGCGCCTTCATTGCGCCAGCCGCTGCCGGGAATGCCGGCATCTTTGCCGTACTGCAGTCTGACCGTTTCCGCCCGGGCCCAATATGGCTCGTCCAATCTGCCATCCAGCGTGATCGTGCCATCAACCACGGTGCGCGCCCAGATGGCATCCGCGCGCTCGCGGCTGCCGGGTTCGCCGCCCGGAACAAAGGTGTTGGGATCCATGTAAGCCCACACCGGCGAAGCGTTGCCGCCGCGCTCTTTGAACCACCAGGTCCAGTTGCCGTAATCGTCCGCAGGATTCGGCCGGGTGTCGCCATCGAACAACAACGCGCCGAGCCAGGCCACGCCGTCCCCGCGACCGCCGGGATAGCCGAGATGAGTCAAATCAATTTCCAATTCGATATAAAAACCTTCATCCACATCCGTGGGATTGTTGATGGTGGTATTCGGCTTCATGGTCACGCCCACCGAGGCGCCGCCGGCAGCAATCAGGTCCGTCAAATAACCGCCGGTCACGGGTTGACCTGCCGCATTGAACCGCACGATGAATTCGCGGCCCACCAAATCATGGTTCTCGGGATGGCGTTCCACGCGGTCGTTGATCATGAAACGGATGCCGTCCCATTGTGCATCAGCGTCAACCGCAATCACAGCCGCATCGCGCACATCGACGCCGACATAAAACTTATCGCCTTTGAAAAAGTAGCTGAAGGTTGCGTCGCCGGGATCCAAAACTGCCGCGCGTCCGCCGCCTACTTCCGGTTGAAACTGGCCGCTGGCAATCGGGCCAATGCTGGGATACGTCGCCCGCAGCGCATCATCGCCGAAGCGCACATCAAAACTCGGAGCATTCGCCCATACCGCCTCATCCAGAATGCCGTCGATCTCCGGCGCATTATAATGTTCGGCATTGGGAACAATCAATTCAGGTTCAATTTCGGGGAGGTCGCCGGAAAAGATCGTGACATCCGGACGCGCGTGAATGCGCACCGTGTTGCTCAAGAAAGCGCTGAACGGCCCTTGATACCACGTACGGTTTCCGCTCAGTTTGCCCGGAACCACCGGCCACTGCCAGTCGGTGTCATAAATCGAAATGTTGAAACTGACAATATCGCCCTCGGGCCGTTCAACATCATAGCCGCGCGGGGTCAGGTTCAACCGGAATTCCATGGTGTAGCCAACATCCGGTAAGGTGTCGGAATTCGTGATGCCATCCACTGTCGTGGCAGCATCCCAAATTTCCAAATTCTCCGGCGTGCGCGGGCCGCCGGCAGCGCCAAAAAAGCTCGGCATCGCGCCGACGTTTCCCGTTGACGGATCTGCCCACGGTTCCGTAACCCACCCATAAAAATACTCAAACGGCGGGGCCGGACGATTGGGAGACTCTTTCCGGCGAATGTTCATCAACACGCCGTCGAAGCGGTTGAACAGGCCTCCGCCCACGGAGCTGTCCTTTACTGCCAAACCCAAATACAACTGATTACCGACCACCAAAAACTTCAACGTGGCATCCAACGGGTCAGAAGGCTCGGCCGCGCCTTCATTGCGCCAGCCGCTTCCGGGATCGCCGGCATTTTGGCCGTAGCGAATCTGCACACTTTCCGCGTTGTTCCACGCGGGCTCATTCAACTGGCCGTCCAGGGTAATCGTGCCGTCGACCACATGGCGCGCCCAAATCGCGTCGGTGCGCGTGGTCTGGCCAAAAGCGGCAAATGCAAACGCCAGCACCAAGCCGCTGATCAGCATGGTAAAAAATCTTGTTCTCATAGAATTCCCTTCGCAGGTTGAGGGTGAATAATTCGCGCTCAGGAATACCGTTTGAATAACCTGCTCATTTCTCTTCTTGCGGTTTTTAATTGGATGAACAGGTTTATAGCCCCCGCCCCTCCTGGTGGGCGGCTGTCGAAGCCACTAAATTCTCGGTTGCGACAGTGCTCCACGAGGGGGCAAGACTACGACTCCTGCACACGCATTTGAAAACCGCTATAAACCGCTTACAACCACCAATGGGTGTTAATTCTCAAATTCGCATTCGTTCGCGGTTTGAGATGGGCAGATGATTCAAATGTCTTCCCAAATTACTTAAACAACCGCTTCCGTCATGACATGCCGTTCACCTCCTTGCTTTAATGATTTGCTCGCGTAGGATTTTTCGGGCAGCCGCACGATTCGCGCAAAACCAAGTGAGTGGGCACGAGGGCATGCTGCCTCACATAATTGTTCTTTTCAGTGAAGGAATGAATCAGCTTCTGCATCGCGGCCGCGCCGAGATCGTAAATCGGCACGTGTACTGTGGTCAGCGCAGGCGAGAGATAACGCGCAATCGGAATATCATCAAAACCGGCCAGCGCCATTTCGCCGGGAACTTCCACGTCATGTTCGCGCAGCGCGCTTAGCGCGCCCAAAGCCATGGAGTCATTTGATGAAAAAATTGCGGTGGGCCGCGGGGTCAGGTCCAGCAACCGTTTGGCCGCATCATAACCTGAGGCTTCGGTGAAATCGCCGGTCATCTCGAAGGACTCATGATACTCCGCGCGCGCTTCGCGCAATGCCTGGCGATAGCCTTGCAAGCGGCCTTCGGCATCCAGATTTTTTTCCGTGCCTTTGATGATGGCAATATAGCGATGCCCGTGACTGAGCAGGTGGCGCACCATTTCCTGCGCGCCCGCAACGTTGTCGATGTTCATGGCATCAAAGGAGTCGTCGCCCACATGGCAATTGAGCAGGATCAGCGGCAGGCTTTTGGGCAAATTGGTTTGCAGAGTGTGGGCGTCGATTTGGGGAGACATGATGATCAGGCCATCGACCCGGCCGCGCATGACTTGCAGCACTTCCGCCAATTCCTGCCGGGTGGTATGAGAGCTGGAAACCAGCAAATGAAAGCGATGTTGTTGCGCGATTTGATCCGCGCCGCGAATGACTTCGGAGAAAAACTCGCCGTGAAGATCGGGAAGGATAAGGCCGATGGCATCGGTCCTTTTGGTGCTCAGACTGCGGCCCACGGCATTGGGGGTGTAGTGCAGCGCCTGCGCGACTTCTTTCACGCGGCGCCGTGTTTCTTCGTCCACTGGGCCGACATTATTGAAGACTCGCGAAACGGTAGCGGTCGAGACACCCGCTTTTTTGGCAACTTCTTTGATCGTCACGCCCATCGCGCCGAGGGCTCCATTTGTGTGGTGGATTACTGACGATACTTCTTGTTCACCAAAATGTAACCGTTTACATTCAGAGCCAATAAAAAAGCGAAAGGATTCGCTTTCAATGTAAACGGTTACATGATAGCACGAAAAATTAAAATGTCAAGGGAAATTTGATGGGATGTAAGATTTTTGGAGGGGTATCGTAGAGTCTTATTGCTATGTGATGAACTTCTTACCAGAAAAAACTTTCAAATTTTTGTGCACAAAGCTTCTTGAATTTTTAGCCACGGATTTACACTGATCAAAAACGGATTTCATTTTTTGCAAAAACCTATTCTAAAACATAGAAAATCCGTGCAAAGCTGTGTGTCCGTGATCTCGCCAGAGGCATGGATCACACCTTAATGGCAAATGGTGCAGGACGAAATAGAACCACCGCCCGGGCGATTCGTAATGTAAAAATTGGCTGCTTATTCGGTTTGAATGTACTCCAAGACTGATCGCCCGGGCGGTTTTTCGTCCAAGCCTGGCTTTCAATACATCGGATACTCCATTCCAAAAACATTCACTTTGCCGTTGATGTGCTTGGTCTTGTCCGTGATCTCGCCAAAGCCATCGATCACACCTTGATGGCAAATGGTGCAGGACGACAGGCTGTGTTGAACATGTCCAGCAGGCGGCAGGCCGTGACAGGACCCGCACGCGACTGATCCTGGCGTGACCCAACTTGGCGCTGCCGAATTTCCGGTCATGACTTCAGCCGTGAAGATGAAATCGTTCGATGATTGCGAACGGCGCAAACCCCAATTGCCATGACAGTAGGTATTGGCGCAGGTGTTGGCATTGGCATCGTAGCTGCCGTTCGGCACGCGACTGCCGCCCTCGGTCACAAAATTGGCCAAGGGCCCGTTAAGCGCCGGTTCCACACGATTGTTGCCATCAATGTGCGTAGGCGCAAAGAAATTGTTCGGCACCACGTGGCATTCCTGGCAAACCTGCTCGGTTGATAAAAAGTCGAAGAAGTTGAAATGCGCGGCATGCGCGCCCACTGCCGGTTCGGTCGGGCTGGTTTCGCCGTCCAACCCCTCGGGCGGAGCCGCGTTAATCAAAACCGTCGCATCGCCGCTGGCATTGCCGTGACACAAATTACAGGCCTCCGGGCCGCCTTGTTGGGTGTGGCAAGTGAGGCAGGACGTACTCTCTTTCACGACGGAATAATCCTGGCCGTGACAAGATTTGCAGGAATTCAAATCGTAGCTATTGTCTCTCAGAAAAACGAAATGCGAGGCTGGACCTGCCACAAAATTATCCGGATGCGGATAGCTGGCGTGGCATTTTTTGCAGGATACTCCCGACGTGCCGCCGCTCAAGTCCGTGCCGTGGCACGCCTGGCACTCCTGGGCGTCATAATTCTGTGCGGCCAGCAATGCGCCGTGATAAGTTGCAGAAGAAGGATCGAGCCAGCCCTCCGCATGAGGATAGGTCGCGTGACAGGTTCGGCACGAAACACCGGAGGTGCCGCCATCGAATTGTGTGCCGTGACAGGCCGCGCATTCCGTGAGGCGATAATTCTGCCCGGCCAGCACTTTGCCGTGGAACGATTGGTTGCCGGCGCTCATCCAGCCCTCGGGATGCGGAAATGTGGTGTGGCAGGCTTTGCAGGAGGATTTGACGATGCCGCCATCATACTGATTGCCGTGACATTCCCGGCAGCTTTCGGAGTTGTAGTTCTGTTGCGCCAGAACCTTGCCGTGAAAATTCGTGGAGGCGGGGTTCATCCAACCGGCGCCATGAACATCGACTTCGTTCTGCGGGGCGGTCGGCGCATCTTGCGGCTCGCTGCACGCCTGCACCAGCATAACGGCAAACGGCAATAGCAGGAGAAAAAGTTTCTTAATCGGCATGATCTTCATTTGCAACCTGCCCTTTTCAAGTGCATTCTCAATCGCTTCGAGTAAAGATTATTTGCGGCCGGGCGCCAAATTCGCATGGCACAACACGCACGAAGGATCGCGGCCTTCCAAATCATGACACGAGGCGCACGACTCGATGTCGCGGCGCGCCAGCACGGCATGTTGGCCGCCGCCGCTGCCGGCGCCAATGCGCACGAAATCCGGCGCGCGATGCGACAGCGGAAACGGCGCGCCAAAGCCCGCCGCTTGATTGCGTGTGTGGCACTCAGTGCAAAACGTCTGTTGATTGTGGCACGAAAAACAATCCGATTGCCTGGCGCGAAAATCCAGGCTGTGCGTGAACAAATAATTCAACTCATGCACGTTCTGTTTGACCGCGGGATTCTTGCCCGAGGGCTGCGGCCGATTTTCCGGCACGCTGCGCAGCAAATCGCCTCTGGTGAATTGCGTCGTGGCCTCGGCGTGACACGTTTGGCAGAAATTATCCGTGTGGCAGGAAGCGCAATCACTCGAGGTATGATCGGCGCGCACCAGGCGTTTGTGCTGCTCCGACCAATCCGGCACGCGATGCGACAACGGCAGCATGGTTTCCACGCGCGGGTGGCAGGACTCGCAGGCGTTCGTGGCTTTCACCTCGTTGTGGCAGGAATTGCAGGAAGCCATGACGGGCAAGTATGCAACGCTCGGCGCTTCCGATTGCTCGATGCCGGCGTGGCAGGTCGCGCATTCAAGCTGTTGCCCAGCGATATGTTGTTTATGGCTGAACACAATGTCTTCGCGGTTGGGCCGGGCAAACGCTTCGAGATTGTCGACGTCGGTGTGGCAGAACTTGCAATCGTCGGTGTTCTCGCTTTCAACTTCCGCGTGGCAGCCGGAACATTCGGCGTGTTTGGGAAACAGTAGTTCCTCGGCTTTTTCGCTGGTATCTGCTGCCGCATGACAGGTGCCACACTCCGCGCCCACGTCGGTAATGTGCTGCATGTGGGAGAATTTGATTTTCGCCCATTGCGCGACGGGATCATTCCACGAGGTTTGCCTATCTTGCGCGCTCGCTACACTTACCATGAACAAGAGACCCAGCAACATCGAAAAGAATTCACGCAAAGACGCAGAGACGCAAAGACACTGCAGAGTTTTTCTCATTGTGTTATTTTGCGAGCTGGCGTCGTTACTTGCACGTTGAGAGCTAAGGCCTGCCGGGAGTCTGCCGAACCGGCTTGCCCGCGTTTGGCTGAACACTTTTTCCGTCCTCCTCATGATGAAGCCCCGAGCTTGGTGAAGAACCAATATTGCATGCGGAACAAAAACCGGACATCATTTGAGTAGTAGCGATTGTGCAACAGTTGCAGTTGGCCGTCGAACGTCAGCGTCTTGTGCGGCCGCACCAACAGCCCGGCGGCGCCGGAAAACAGCGAAATGCGCTCGGTCTCGCCTGCATCAAGCTTGTAGGCCGCCCACGAAAGTTGCAGACTGGGCAAGAACATGCCGCGCTGCAGCGGATAGTAAAGCGAGGCGTTGACGCCGTCCAGATTGCCGGCATATCCGCTGCGATGCACATAGCTCAAACCGCCATATCTTAAATCCGCGCCCGCGGTGAAGCGCCGCGAATTATCGCCGTCATAAAAAATGCCGGCGACATTGCCGTAAAATCGCAGGGCCGGTTTGTACTGAAAATAAAACCCGCCTTCGAGTTCGTGATTATCTTCGACATTGAATGCGGAGAACAGGGAATTCCACGGCAGGCGGGGCGAGCGAAAGATATAATTTGCAGTCACGATCCATTGGCGCGACACTTCGGCGCGCGTGGACAATTCCGCCCGTGTGATTTGCCCGGCGTGAAAATCGTAATCGCTGCGGGCATAGAAAGAAGTTTTGGGACTCACAAACCAAGAGGCGTCGAGCGAGCCGACACGATAGGCGCGATCTTCCGGTTCGATAAAAAGCGTGAGTACATTACCGATGGAATCGGCGCGCAGCGCATCATAACCCGGGCGCAATTGCCGTTTGTCGAAAAAACTAAACCCAATGCTTAAATCGGGATTGGGCGTCAGCACTGCCTGCCCGCCCGCCATGTAGTTTTTGTCGATGTCGTCGATAATTTTTCCGTCTTGATCGCGCGGGAGCAAGCCTCCAGCATAGGCCTTGAGGCGCCATTGCTTGCTCGGGCGAATTCTGATTTGCGCGCCGTCAATCGTGCCCACGCCTGCGCCCGCAAACACCGGCTGCCGGCCCACTTGCAGGTCTGCGCGTTGGAAAAGGTTTTTCCATTCGAAATAAAAATTAAAGACGCGCGCCTTGCCGTCGCCAGCGAGCCGATTGCTGAAATCGCGGTCAAGCTGGCTATACGCGCGCACGAGAAAATTTTTCCTGGCCCAGTCGATTTGAAAGGTTTGATAACCGCGCGCTTGCCCGGTATTGATGCCGGTGGAATCGCTGCGCTCATAAACATAAAACGAGCTGGTGAGACGTCCGGAGAACGACTGCGCATTCTGCGCACTCAGCAGGGCAGGAAACAGCGCGGCCAACATTGACACCAACAGCCATTTCAAGCGAATCATGAAGCCGCCTTTGTGATCGAAGAAGCCTAACAACGCCGTCCAAAGACGCGCTGCGTCCGGGCGGGAGGGATTAATTCAAACGCGAAAAATCATAATAAATTTTATTCATGAAAACAAGGGGTTGTTATAACTTGACTATGTCAGATTCACCGCGGAGACGCAGCTTTCGCTGAGAATTCACGCAATCTTACTCTGCGAACTTCGAGAGTCTGTAGTGGTTTTTGGAATGCGACATCGTCAACAAAATTATGCAATAAAATCGCGCCAAAACCGGCATGGCCTGCCGCGAATGAGAGATCTTCGCGGTTTCGCTGCCGGATACTATTTTAGCCACCGATGAACACTGATTTTCAGGAATTTCACCTGTGTTCTGAAATAGGGCACGTAGCTCTTCAAAGTTAGAATGAAATTCTGAACGTGTTTCGCCTACTGAAATGAAATCCAATTCAAAAGGCTTTTTCTTTTTGTGGCAGCTCTGCTTCTGTGGGCAAAGTTTTCAAAGCTGCTCAAAGTCGAGTATTGTTAAAAAAGCCGCGCCCAAAATTAGAATCTCGGGCGCGGCCAAACTCAACACCTTTAAACTGCATGCTAACGAAGAAGACTGCCGCGACGCTTCACCAGCCTACTTCCATTCAGGTCAACTGACCTCATCGTTATTTTTGGGATTGGGGCGAGCT